>NZ_JAIEZV010000003.1 GCF_019599545.1 Halobacillus sp. Nhm2S1
TCTCCATAAAAGTTAAGTTTGACTTGCTCATTTGCACACCGAATGTGCTTGTTTTAAATCTCTTCTATAAAGAAGAAATGTTTTGACGTACTGGTTGGTTCGTTCAGTTTTCAAAGATCAAATGTTTTGTTTGCTGCTTCAAAAAAGCGACTTAATAAATGTATCATTTCCTGCTGTTTTCGTCAACAACTTTTTTATGATTTATTTTGTTAAGCCGTTTGCGGTTAGCCCCTCTCTTAAAGCGACAAGTAATAATATATCATGCGATTCGAAATGATGCAATAGGTTATTATAAAAAATATGGTCATAGAGACAGGGATGCTGTCATTGGTTCAATTGATTCCGACACAGGATTGATAACTCCATCAAAAATGGAGATTTTTATTTATGGAGTTAAAAAGCTGTGAGTTACTCTGCTTGTTCCCTTGTCATGTGCTTTTCAGTCACGACGATAAGGTCACACCTCTATTTTGAGGGACGCCCCAAATACAAGGGAACCATGCAGAAATACGCCAACCAAATGATCTCCTATGATTTCACGGATTTGTTTGTTACATTCTTCGAGAAAAGATTCGATCACCTCTCCTTCCTCCTAAACCTTTTGAAAATGTGTATCTCTGAAGCCACTATGATACTTCAAACCGTAACCAAACATCCTATCCATCCAGATATGAGCCGTCCAAATAAGGCTGACCATCAATAACGAATCTACCGTTATAATGGTAGAAACAAGTATGAGCATGACCGGAAGGATGTAACTATGAAAGATATTGTAAACAATGGCCCCCACTCTTTCATTGATGACCTAGCCGACCATGGACACATCGAAAACGAACAATAGAAAAATGAGGGCGATCCAGCTGAAATTGTTTTGCTGATAGAAATACAAACTTGTGATAAAAATAACCGTGCCATCTAAATGGAGGAAAAGTTTTGGCATACTATCATCTCGTCTATGGCTCATATGTTTTATCATTACACAACCGAATTACTCGTTTAGTAAGAAATCAGTTTTAAATTCTTTTTCAGATACAAAGGATGTCTTAGGTGGTTTCCTGTAGTTGTTTTTTTGAGCAATAAGGTTAACACGGAGATAAAATGGATTGAACTTCCTTATTTCTTTTTTTTAATAGAGCTATGTCATTCTCCCGATGCGTATAAAAGTAAGTCCGAATCATTCACAACATCCAATATATAACGGTCTTTTTCGCCTACATTTGGATTAGGGTGCTATTTTAGACACTCTGGGTCTTTCGCTATACTCTTTACTTGCATCCCAAGCCTGCATTTATATTTTCATGAGCATGCCAATATCTACACTTTGATGGTAAAGACACTTTTTCACCTCTTTAAAAATAATCTTAATTGTAGCTAATACGCCAAAGCCAAAATCAATTCCCTCCTTATAATGAAAAAACAGAAGAACCCTACAAACTATCTTGGTTCGTAGGGTTCTTCTTGGTTTCATAGACTGAGTTTGATCCCAGACCTGTAGCTTTATATGCATTTAATTATGTTCGTCAGGAGCTCCCCATGAGATTCTAAGTCTTTTAATAACTTGTATATTCGCACCCCACCCTAGAACCATGGGGCAAAATTCCCTCTATCTGAATTCACAGGATCACTCCAACAGGTTCGTTTCTTCTATCCCTCCTTACGAAGAAATGATGTGCCTTTAGAAACAAAGCCTTCCATAATATCTTTTGGCACCAAACTTCCACCAGTTGCCCAGACTAAATGAGTCGCATGACTTAAATGGGAGCCATACATGGGGTTTAACTGTTGTTGGATGTCAACGAAAGAAGGACCGTACATGCCTGCAAGTGCCGATGGCTCGAGGGAAATACCTTCTGATTCATGCAAAAGGGCTAATAGCTTGTACAAGTTTTCGTCGTTGACCGTATAAATGCCGTTCACCATATTTTCTACCAGCCGGCCAGCCAAAGCTGATGGTCGTCCAACAGCTAATCCATCAGCTTCCGTCTTATTATCAAGCCCAATATCCTGAACAGAAATGTCCTCATGTTTTCCTGTGGCAAGTCCAAGCATCATGCAAGGAGAGCTGGTCGGCTCTGCAAAATAACAGTGCACATGATCCCCGAAAACATACTTCAGTCCATAAGTGATCCCCGCAGGACCCCCTCCTACACCGCAAGGTAAATAAACCACCAGAGGATTGTCCGCATCAACCGTTATATTCTCCTGTTTCAATTGCTCTTTAAGTCGCAAAGCCGCCACGGCATAGCCTAAAAATAAATCCTTGGAATTTTCGTCATCAATAAAATAACAGTTCTTTTGCTCCTGACATTGTCTCCGTCCTTCATTTACGGCAAAAGAAAAATCCTCATCATGCTCCACCACCACTACACCTTTATCTCTGAGTAACTCTTTCTTCCATTCTTTCGCGTCCACGGACATATGAACCGTTACCTGAAAACCTAAAACAGCACTCATGATGCCTATACTTAGAGCCAGATTCCCTGTGGATCCTACAGCGATCGAAAAGTTGGAAAAGAACTGCTTGAATTCGGGATTAGCTAACTTGGAATAGTCGTCATCTTTTGTAAGCTTTCCATGTTTTATGGCCAGCCCTTCCGCGTATTTTAATACTTCATAAATACCTCCACGCGCTTTTATGGACCCAGCTATCGGAAGATCATGATCACATTTTACATACAAATGGCCGGGAATGGATTGTTGGAACCGCTTTTCCAATTCCTGCTGCATAGAAGGTATGCTACGAATGGGAGATTCAATGATTCCGTTCATCTTGTTGGTTTCTGGAAATACTTTAGCTAAATATGGAGCAAACCTTTGAAGGAGCATTTCCGCTTCATGAAGGTCTTTGGTAGGGATAGGCAGATTTTTATTCAGCGTGTGATAAGGTTTAAGTGTTTCATTAAACCAAAACGTTTCCTTCTTGTTCCTTAACTGCTCAATCAATTCTTCTTTGCTCCTATAAGTACTTTCATAATTCATAAAATCCTCCTTTAGTTCATTTATAATTAAGGTAACAAAATATAGAGAATATTTAACATGATTACCTATTAAAGGAAGTTAATGCAATTAAATTATAACGTGGGTCAAAAGAGCGGCTGCTATATCTGCCCCATTCTTAATATTATAAGAACCCCAACAATTTTCTGAATTCTCCGCCGACTATGTATTGCAAAAAACCTGTAATTTCCAGCAAGCAAACTAATATGGCCAGCAAATATATAGCTAGTACGAAACTTTTAGCGTGGTGCATCGTTTTCTTTAGTAATAGTGTATCTTCCCTTTCTCCTTCTCCATCTTCTTCCTCTGGTAGTGTTGTAGGGATCATAGCTATGATAAGAGCACAAGCAATAGATAAACCGAGAAACAAGAAAGGACCTCCCTCATTCGGAAACATTTGTCTCACCTCAAATCCTTAATTTACAATATATAACTTACATGCCAGGTATTCCTACTCACGACTTTTCTCATTCGTCAGGTGAAAAGTTGAAGTGAAAGTTTTTGGACAACTGATATGATGTAACTATGGAAGCTCCCTTAGAAGTTCTCTGGCAGCCCCAACCCTTCTCCTCTTTCACATAACATTACAAGAGTTATAAAAAAAGTGCCTATCCCCTACCAAGTTACCACTCGCAGTGGGGGTCAGGCACTATATGGCACTATATCTAAGCTCATATAATGATTATTTTCCTAATATCAACTTTTCTTTCAAAACTTCAAGGCTTTCCTCAATATTACTTACATCTACAAAAAATACTCGGACTATAGTTTCGATGTCCTCATTTTTATTAGAATAAAAACTGATATAACCACTATCCATTTCATCTGTTAATGGATAAAGCAACCATATCTCTGGAGTATTATATTTTTTTGAATAAGCGTACATTTGATACATGTCTGATTGAGAAATGCCGTAATTTTTACGTGGTTGGTTTCTGAGTATCTTCCATTGTAGGATGAGTTCCTCGTAATCGAGCAGCTTTTAATTCCTCACAACCACATCATCCAGGAATTCTCGGACCGGCAGCTTGTCGTTCTTCGACGTATTACATGCGCTACAGGATAAGAAGACGTTCCACAGGTGATCGGACTGTACGAACGACTAAGAGATGAAGTGCTCGTAATGGGTCTGCACGTTCTCCTTGTCCAGAGACTTTTTGCATTAGAAACATCTCTTCTTAAAATACTGCATCAGCACCCGCTCGAACGGTTTCAAGGTGGAGCGCTTTGCGATGCTTTCGATTTTTCCCAGAGATAGTTGATATCGGGCACTGCATTTAGCTGCTCGATCATTTTCGCCATATTGTAGTTGACGAGATCCACCAGCAGCCGCTGATATTTTCTCATAAACGTAAGAACATATCCGTTGAAGCGGAATCGTTCCTTCTGTCAGTGCCTGACACCACCACGTTAACACTTTTGTGCAGGGAGGATCAGGCACTTTCAATTATAAACAAGTCTTCGGCACCTTAATTGCCTATATGATTTTATGTTGGCTCTATAACGCCACAGAAAGCAAGTGGTGCCTGTTTGCTTCACTAAACTTTTTTGCATTCACACGAAAATTCGTCTAAGAAATTCAGTGGATCTTTTTACAAGGTACACTAGTACACTGCCATCAAAAGAAGAGATGATTAAATTGGAGATTGATAATCAACAGTGCTGCAGACGCATTTGGCTTTCTCCAAGTTACACCTGTTGAATTTACAATTCCTGTTTCTTAGAAAGTGTAAATAGTTTAACGCTTAGCTTTTAAAGATGATAGACTTTATTTTTTCGGTTTACTTAAAGCGTTCTTTACTTCGCTCGGTAGAATTCCCATAAAATAGTCTTCTATATTATCCCAAAACCATTTGGAGTAATTTAGAATTTTCTCTTTTTGTGAGTTTCCTTTTTGTTCTTTTGTAAAAAGATATTTCAACATTTCAACGCTTGTATAATGTTTATCTTGTACATCTTTCAAAATGCTATTTTGATAAAAGTCACCTTGTTTAATTGCTTTCTCTAATGGATAAATAGAGTTCATTCTTAAATATATTTGTGGGTTGTTTCCACCCACCACTTGATAATTTAGTAACTTTCGACTTTCCCCAATTCCAAGTGCTGCTATTTTCGCATCTAATTCTACACTATTTGCCCTCATGCAAAATGTAAGTATATTTCCATCATTCTCAACGAAGTTATCACTCGGCTTCAATGTTGCTAACAAACCTCTCTTAATGAATGTCGTGAATAAATCTCCATCATTGTGAATGATATACTTTGGTTTAGAATCTCTACTGTTCTGACGTTCGGATATGAATTTAATCTCTTTTATCTTTGAATATTCAAATGCTGCATTAATAACTGTTTGTGCAAACGTCATTGATTCGAACTTATCAGATATTTTTAATGCTTTCATAAAATGGTGTCCAAGATCATCAACCGAAAAGTGTTTTCCAGACATTTTATAACTATTAACGAATGTTTCAAATGCCTGTAAGATTAAGTTATACTGGGATACGATTGACTCAACTGATTCATTGTTATTCAACCCTACTTCTACACCTGATACATATATAAACTTTTCAAAAATAGATTTATGCTTTAGTTTCCCTCTTTCTTCCGCTGAGTACAATGCAAACTTGAAACTAGGAAAAGACATACTTCTATAATACTTCTCCCATATTCCACTCAAGTTGACCTGATATATAGCAGAAAAACTTTCACTCTGTATTTCGTATTGCTTGCTAAAATATCCTCCTAAATTCGAACGAATAAATGTTTTTTCTAATTCAGGGGTCACGAATATTAAATCATTTCCAAATAGGCTTCTTGGTCTTGCGACAAATGGCGAATATCCTAACTTATTTGGTGAAGAAAAATCTTTCTCTATCATTAATAAAACTGTTTTCACTTTATTGTCTAATGAATCTTCATCGCGTTTAGTCTGAACAAAGATATATTTAAAATCCTCTGGACTAATAATTAAATTACGGTTATAGTTCTTTTCTTTATATACCGATAAAACCTTTTTCATAACCTCTATTATTTGACTTTTTCTAATCGCTGACATCCCATATAGCTGTTTAACCTCATTCATGTCACGGTTTAAAAAATCAATTAAACCAAATCCATTAGCAACTTTATTTTTATCTCGAGCTGCCCTTCCTATTTCTTGAATATAATCAACCACATTACCAGTAGGAGCATAATGATAAACATTTGTAATATCCGGGATATCTATTCCCATTCCAAAGGCTTTTGTTGCTAAAACAAATTGTAAATCTCCACTTACATACTGTTCTAAGACCTCATCTTTTTCCTCTTTAGTAAGGCTTCCATGATATTTTCCTGTCGCTTCAGCAAAGTCTGGTGCATTTTGCGTTAAAAAGTTATTGAAATCTGTTAACAATTTTACTGTCGGGAAATAAACTAATGATTTTTGTTTATTTTTACGAGCACTTTTTAAATGTTTCAACGCTAAAGCGTGCTTCGTTTTTCGATAATCTCTCCCTTCTTTTTCTAAATCTTTTTCACTACTTTGAACAACCATAATTAATTCATCACGACGAACTTTTCCAAAGTATGAAATAGGACTAATCATATTAAGACTATTTCTCGTATCTAAATACATATCTTCACGTCCACCATATATAGCAGTTGCAGTAAATGTAACAATTGGGAATTTATACTCCTTTCTTAATTTAGCTAGGTAGATACCTAAATACCAATAGTCAGAGCGAAATGATTTTCCCCAAGTAGTTACAATATGAGCCTCATCGATAATTACCACACCAATATTTCTATTACCAATCAGCATTTTAATATCGGATCGAGCTTGAAGCGTTTCTGGAGATAAGTATAGTATATCAACTTGCTGATTTATAATTTCTCTAAGTATACGTTCCTTTTCATAAGGTGGTGTATTTCCATTTATTGTTGCCGAATTTTCAATTCCCTTTCTTTGCATACTGTCAACTTGATCATTCATAAGACCAATTAATGGTGAGATTACTAAAGTTAAAGGCTTATCATCTGTATATTTATCTGCTAAATATAACGACGGAATTTGGAACATAACTGATTTTCCCGCTCCAGTTGCTGCAGTTATATATATATCTCGAAAATCATCGCCATGCATTGCCTTTTCTGCCTGAATGACTATATCATCAATAATTTGAGCTTGCGAAATATTTATCGTCTCTTTAGATTGATTCTCTATATATTTATAAAACTCAATTTCTTTGTAATCATCGTACCCATAAACTTCATTCAATATTTTTACATAGTCATCTTCATTAGCTATTACCTTTCTTCTTATTGATAATGTTGTAAAATAGATATTTATATCAGATATATTAGCGAGAATATTAATACGTGCTAAATAGTTATTAGGTAGCAGATCCCTTGTACCTGATAAAACAAATAAAACATTATCGATATCTTCTTTTATTATAATGTTCATAATAAGATCTAAAAATGGAAGTTCATTATCCGATAATTCAATTTGCAAAATGTTTTCGGTTGGGTAATCTTCGCTAAATTTAAAGTCATAATCTTTCTCATCATAATATTTGAACGTCAATGGTTTTTCATCAAATTCTGGATACGTCACATAATAATTTCCGCTGTACTTCGAATAATCTATTTGCCCATAAAATTTCGAGACTCTTTCTAATATTTTTAACTGATCATTTTCTAATTCATTATCTTCCTGATAATATAAATAATGATAAATGCTATCAACATTTGACAGTGAACCTCTGTATGGATACTGTTTATTAAACAAATTATTTTCAATTACCAATACAGGCATTTTATTAATAGCTTCTTGATCCTTAAATAATTGATACTCCTCAATTGTCATCCATAAGTAAGCATCTGTAAAAGTACGATGTTTGATAATATCCTCTATTACCAGTTCTTTTAACGTTGACAAATCTACTGTATCGAAGTAGTCTATATTAAACGAAAAGTACTTTTTCTCTCTTTTTAATTCGATTGTGTCAAAACCCTTTAAAACAACAATTGAAGGTCCATTTTGTTCTACGATTTCCTCAATTCTTTTTTCAACACTCATACAAATACTCCTTTAACACTGTAGTAGTTTTTGGTTTTTGAAGTTTTAAAAGTGCTTTTGCTTCTATTTGCCGAATTCTTTCTCTTGTAACATTAAATATTTGTCCAATATCCTCCAATGTCTTTGGTTTTTCGTTTTTACATCCAAAACGATAATATAAAACTTGCACTTCTCTCTTCGATAAATTCGATTGAAGGATCTCACGAATAATATTCTTTAATTCAATTTTAAAATATTCCTCATCAGGCATATCTGTATTCTCATCAAACACAAGTTCTCCTAATGGTGTGGTTTCATCCCCTCCAACAAGGCGGTCAAGACTGTCCAAGTTACTTTGTGAAATATAAAAACGTAATTCTTCTATAACTTCAATTGGTTCTTCCATTGCTTTGGATATCTCAAATGTTGTGGCAGGTCTAGCCAATTCATTCCACAATTCATTCTCAATTCTTATGAATTTATTCATTTTCTCTCGATAATGAACAGGGATTCGTATTAATGTTGAATAATCCGCAATCCCTCTAGTAATTGCTTGTCTTATCCACCAAGTTGCATAAGTTGAAAACTGGTAGCCCAAGGAAACATCAAATTTCTTTGCAGCCTTCAGTAGTCCAATAACGCCAACTTGATACATATCATTCTCATCGAACCCCACTGTAGCTATGCCTGAATACCGTTTTACAACCTTCCAAACTAATTTTCTATTCGCTTCAACTAGATTGCTAAGTGACTTATTTCGTTTTAATTCATCACCTAAATGTATTTGATTTAAATATTGAATATTCCAGGACTTATCTATAACATCTTCGAGTGAATCAACATGATCAGTGAAGCTGTCGTCATTCAATAAAGTATCTAAATCATTCTCTAGTAAATCATCAGGTATATCAAAATCAAAGTCAATTTCATTTTCATCTTGGAGTGTATCGTCAATAATAATATATTTTTCTCTCGTTAGATCGCTTAGAATATTCTCTTTGATACTTTCATCTATATTATTTTGATTGAACCATTTTATAAGAATACTTTTATTAATTTCATTTTCTCGCTCAATACATTTAAAAAACTTCAGTAATTTTGCCTTTAATACAGTTTTGGGGTAATCAATGATTTCTATTTGCAAAGAATCTAGTTCATCATAAACGATAAACCTTTCTTCGATATCCAGGGTATAATCATTAAACCACTGGTCAATAATATTCTGCTTTATTTTACTACCAAAACGAAAATTATCATTAATATGAGAAAGTAGATCATCTAGCATTTTATCCATTTACATCAATCCTTTACTTACTAAACTTGTTTTTTAGTAAGCTTGTAATCTTTAACCGCTTACAATTAACTTTGTAGAAAAATTTATATTTAACCGAAATGGAATTATTATCGTTAACAAGGAAGTTTTAATTAAAATTATCGTTCTAGTAAACAGTAGGGCTAAAAACATATTTGATAGTATTCGAGGTTCAAAATGTTCGAGAATGATTGCCATTTGTGAGCTGTTCCACGACTAGCAATAATATCTCAACTCTCAACCATGGAACGAACAGAAATATTAATTGGAATTACTTCGATACTTCCTAAGTCTATTTTACCATATTATACATTATTTATTTGGAAAACCTTATATCCTTTTTCGTATTCATAGAGGTTAAGTTAACTCATAGTAATAGTACTACTTTAAAACCCAGCCTAAACTTCAGATATTCGAAATTTAGGCTGGGTTTTGTTTAACTGTATCTTAGGATTCTTTGAATGTGTTGGAAGAGAATGTTTAAGTGATATTAATAAGATAGATAAATAAATCTGCAAGTTCCTCTGACCTTTTATCTATCCCTCTATGTTTTCCCCAGGATAGATAAAAGAAAATCTTACATTTAAAACCATATCAGATTCCTTGCGCTGGCCCGAACTCATCACCGTGGTTAATTTTTCATTCGTTTAGTATTTAACTCCTTTAAATTTTCTAAAACTCTTACCTTATCACTTCACTATACTTCTGCACTTTCCCTACTTGGTTCAATTCCCATGCGGTCCAACTTCTCCCACAAACTCTCAAGTGCATTTTTGCGGTCCAGATAAAAGTCTCTCCCACGTACACGCCAGAACTCCCAGCCAGCTCTTTCGAGAGATTCCTGACGAATCATGTCTTCTTCAAATTTTTCTGGACCGTGCCAAGCTTCGCCGTCGCATTCGACCGCTAGTCGGTTTCGCATACCTTCAACAACTAGGTCGATTCGATAGCGACCAACTTTTACTTGAGGGGTCACTTTATATCCTTGAGCTAAAATCATACGCAATACATCCACTTCAAACGGTGAATCACATAACTTTTCCAAATCCTCCACTTCGTTATTTACTCTGTTCGGTTCTTTACAATAACTTAGTAGGCGATAGCGCAAATCATCAGTTTTCAAGTCTTGTGAATCAACGGAGTGGTAGAGTCTCATTTGGTTTTTGGCACGGCTGGCCGCCACGTTGATTCGCTGTTTCTCACTATTTTTGGTCAACGCCCTGAAGTTGCGCTCTGGAGCAACGACCATGGATAGGAAGATGACATCTCTTTCGTCCCCTTGCAAAGTATAAGCGTCTCCACAGATTACTTTCCTTCGAACAAACTCTTCGTCTCCGATGGCTTCTCTGATTTTCGTTTCAATTAAGGAGGATTGTTTCTTCCCTTGTAAAGCAATGACGCCGAAGGTCTGGTCATTGTATCTTGGATCATCAATCATTTGTTCGATGTCTGATACAATCTTTTCTGCTTCAGGAACGTTGAGATCCTTTTCCCTCTCATTGTTGTACCCGTCTTCGACTTTAATAGCGGTTACCGGCGGGTCCAACTTTTCCTCCTCCACAGGTAGACGAAGAGGGATCATCTCCCCACCGTAACTCAAATCGTTAGAAAATTGAATAATTTCTGGTACACACCTGAAGTGTTCTCTTAACATCAACTTGCCCTCTTTCGGAAACGTTTGTTCAGCGATTTCATACAAGGAGATGTTCCCGTCAAACAAATTAGCGTTAGGGACATCTTGTAAATAGCGACGGACAAGCTCATTGACTTCATCGTGTTTGATTCCGATTGATTGTGGACTGATTTGTTCTTCGTCTCCGACGACAATCATTTTCTTACCACGAAGTAAGACATTGGCAGAAAAGAGGTCACACTGGCTGCTTTCATCAAATATGATGACGTCGAATTTATCATTGGTTACAGGGAAATTTTCAAGAACTTGGTTGATTGGCATGACCCACACTGGGATTGCTCCTTGCGCCGTCTTCATAGACTCTCTTGCACCTTTCAAGTTCGTCTGTGCAGATTTGCCGCTTCCCTTCCCATATCGTTTAATATAAGACTTCCATGAAGATAGGGCTCGTTTTTCTGATTGAGTGATTCTTTCCAACTGTGATTTCCATGTGGAAGCTGTGACAACTTCACTAATTAATCTTTTCTGCACTTTATGTTCTTCTTCTAATTTATCTTTGAGCCTAGCTACGTTCATGTCTTTGGTTTCATCCAACCAAGTCTGAAGTTTCCTTAACTCCAAGGCTTCTTTGTAATCATCAATATAGGTCCACTCTCTGCCTACGGATGATTCGATGGAGGCGGCTGTTGCTGGAAGCACATCTTTCAGCTTATGGAGAAGATCATAAAATTGATGAACAAGTTTCTTCTTTTCACCAAATGCTAGCAGCTTTTCTGTGGTTTCCGACCATTTTTCTTTATCGTTTGTTTCCATCGCTTGGATAAAGTCGAAAATGACGGGATGCATCTCTTTTTCATTGCTTATTTCTCGGAGCTTAGACACTTCTTCTTCCTGCTTGATTTTCCAATGATTGAGACTCATGTATTTTTCAGCGATGGTCAGTTCTTCTTTTACCCTTTCGACTTGATCAAAGGAATAGAAATCGATTTCTGCCTCTGCAGGGAAATAACTTTCGCCTTTTTTGACTTCATCAGCAAAACGGATGATATCGTTGACCTCTTTCAGCACTTCTTCAGCTTCATGAGGAAATCGACTAGAACTTCTGTCGACTGTCTTTCCGTTCACTTCCTGCATATTGCCGTTTAAGATTCTCGTTGTTTCATCTTTCATTTTTTCATATTTTGTGTATTTATTAATGATCTCCAAATCTTCCAGCCGATCGACTGGCTTACCATTCAACACTTTTTCTTCAAATAGGTATTTGGTATTCTTTCCCTTGAACATGAAAAAGAACATCGATGCTTTCTTACCTGCCGCTAAATGTTCTCTAGCTGTCTCTGCATCTGACTCAATTTCCTGAAGGTCTGTTTTTGGAAGGTTAATTTCATGAGTGATGAGATCATTATACATAGCAAAAAGCTGCTGAATGCTATCCTGTTGTTCTGAAAGCAACTTCTTCCAACGTTCTTCTCGGACTCCTCCTGCTTTGAGATCTTCTGTAATCATCTCGGATGACTCTTTTTCCATCGTCGCTTGGAGGTTAAGAATCTCTTGCAACTGCCCTTTCATTTCAAGTATCGTTTCTTTATTCTTATTCAGTTGATAAGTTTCAAGGATCGACTTTCCTTCCACCTCGTAATCGTTCAAGAAATCTCCTTCTTGAACCAATTCGTCAAAGGTCGGAACACTCATGATCTCTTTTTCCAATTTCGGTAATCTCTTTCCATACAGAGGCAAATCATCGAGAGCTAAGCGTCCTCGCAATTTCCAAAGCTCTGTCCAATCTTCCTGTTGCAATGGAAAGCTAGTATTCAATTTCACGTCATCTTTAATCCATTTATAATTTGTATCAGTCTTTGAAAGTTTCTTAGCTACATCATATTTATAGAGTTTTTCACCGTTGTACGTTAGAGGTGTCCCTTCTTCTTTGGCATATGTTTTCAATTCATTGGTCAAACGAGCTTCTTCACGGTTGCTCTGGTCGAGGGATTCCAAATTACGTTTTATTGTTTTTTCTAAGGAATCGGTGTCTAATTCGCCCAATTTTTCACTTAAGGTTCGGATGGATCGTTCGATTCCCTCCATTGATTCTCTACCTCCGCCCAGGACAGGTACACATAAATCGCGGATGGATTCAGGAATTTTATCCTTAAGTACCTTCAAAGCGTTTTCCTTTTGAGAAGTGATAAGTATACGCTTTCCTTGCGCCAAGAAATGGGACACTAAGTTTGCAATTGTATGCGTCTTCCCCGTCCCTGGAGGCCCCTGTACGGTAACCCCAAAGTTACGGTCAATACGGTTCACAATATCTTTTTGCTGTTCATTCGCAGGAAGAGGGAAATAAAGATGATCCTTCGGTAAAGGAGTCGATTCATCTCCTGGTGATATCGACTGTTCTTCTTTTTCTTCTGATTCCCCTTCAAAGATAGAAGTCACAGCCTCTGTCATCTCAATCGAACCATTCTCAATCCCGCTGATGATTTGCTCTAAATCTTCACGCAGAACGCGCACCTTTTTACCTCTTAGAGAAAAGATTTCTTGTTCATATAGGACAGGGGTGGGTTTAATGTCCAAGGTTGCCTCAGAATTCCCCTCGTAACTACCGTCAGGGTGAATCAAAGACATATAATTATGGAACAAATCAGAGAAATCATCGCGTATTTCCCTTTCCTTCATCTCATCAATGACATGATCTAACTGCTGAAGATTTGGTAAACTGATACTTGAAAGCATATCTCTTTCTATCTTAACGTTATCATTGACCACTTCTGCGACGATCAAGCTCTTTTCTGCAATAAGATTGAGCTCTAGTTTACTCGTAATTAACGGGTGACGGATCGTACCGATTTTCTGATCACTATGTTGCCAAGTCAATATACCTCGTCCATAAATGAATTCAATCGTGTCACCTTCACGTTCGAAGCGGGAGATTAAGTGAAAGAAATCATTATATATTTCCGATACAACTTTCTTTTCTTTCAGTTGTTCCGCCCATGCTTTCCACTCTTCCTTCCATGCCGTGAAACGCTTGACCCGATCAGCTTCTGCATTAAAAGAAATGGTTTCTTCATCGCCTTCCTCATTTTTGATGCTACGTTCCATATAGTGGACCGGTTCTTTATTCTCATTTTTGTAGGAACCATTGATCCATTCCCTGATTTCTTCCGGAGGTTGAGGTGGCCTTTTATCTTGATCTGTTATCTGCGGCTTTTTTATCTCCAGAAAGTTCTTCTCCTCTTCACAATCTTCTAAGACTCGACATCCTTCCAAGTTATTCAACGCGTCGAGCTCCCACGATTTTTCAAATTTTTTATAATCTCTATCCACTTTTCCAACTAAGTTATTCAGTTCTAACAAATACTTAAAAAAGCGTGCACCTTTATCATTTTGTACAGTCTGCACAACGAACACCTCGCTATAATTCTTCCTGGTTTTACATATTTCTCATTTTATAGATAAACGCTCCCATTGGCAAAGTATTCCAAATGTAGTTTTGGCTCACTTCACTCACGCTTTCCATGTATAGATAAAATGAACTTTTCAAATCGATTCTCCTTTTCCTTTGTACACATTATCTACCAAACCTCCCATGAATTTGAGGTTAAGTAGCATAGTATGGTTAGGAGGAAAAGGGAAAAAAGGAAAACATACCCGTTTTTTCTAGTTCAATGTTTCTTGCTTTTTCTCAAAGTAACTATGTAATCTATAGTTACAAATTCCTTCCGTCATTTTATATAATAAGGCTTTATGTTCAGTTGAAACGTTAAAGGATAAAGAGAAAAAACCATTATCGAATTGAACTAAGCCTTTGCTGGACCCTGACCACTTCGTTAGAGGCATATCTGCTATGAGCTTCGCTACTTTTTGCTTGTCATATTTCCAAAGGGCTTTAGTATTCTTGCTACTAAAGTCCGTGTCCCTACGGTATTTATATTCCATAAAGAACCCATGAAAATAAGGCGCGACTTCCTCTGGAGTTATAGTTTCCGTCCACTTTAACTCGCCTCGACTTAACATGTATTGGAGAACGACCATTTTGTAGCTTTTTGTCATCGATGTAAGTTCGACTTCTTCAATCCAATCCCTATATAATGAATAAACGTTCTCTTCTTCATGAGAAAGCTCATCGAAAGCTGACAAAAAGCCTACATAACTTTTCCATATTTGCTTGAATTCTTTACTGTTCACTGAACCTCTTAGGTGCATTTCTTCATAAGTCGGCCTTCTTCCTAATTCTTCCTTCACTTTGTCATAAGATGTCTTCACTCGTTCTTTCCTTGGACTGCGCTTTCTTAAAAGTTCTTTAAGGAGTTGTACGGCTTTTGTATCAATCTCAACTTGACAACCCGCTGGTACGATAGGCTTAATGTGTTTGCCTTTTTTCGTTTCTTCCTTATCCCTTGTATCAAATAGCTTCAATTTCACATCAGCATTTCGGTAATTCCCGATCATATCAATAATTGTACAGTGCGATTTTTGATGGTGTTTTCGCAAGCCCCGCCCAATCTGTTGGGTGAACACAACCAAAGATTCTGTCGGGCGCACAAACAATATCGTATCTACAGAAGGAATATCTGTTCCTTCATTAAATAAATCCACAGTGAAAATCGCATCGATCTCTCCATTTTCAAGCTTTTCAATAGCGCCTTTCCTACTTATATTCGTTGTCTTTGAATGTAAAGCAATGGTCTGGTAACCATTCGTTTGAAAATAATTAGAGAGAAATTCTGCTTGCTTAATGTTGGAACAAAAGCATAATGTCCGTGTCTGCTTATGCTTTTTCCAATTTTGTATAATGTTTTTTGCTGTAGACTCTTGTAATTGAGCTTGAATGAGTTCTTCTTCATCGTACCGGTTCCCTAACCAGGTGATTTGAGAATAATCAATGTCATCATAAACTCCATAGTAATGGAAAGGAGAAAGCCAGTCTTTTTGAATAGCCTGAATAAAGTTCATTTCATAGGCAACGTTTCCGTCACACAAAGCAAATATATCTTGCCCATCCGTCCGCTCAGGAGTGGCGGTAATCCCCATTAGAAACTGTGGCGCAAAATAGCGCAGTATATTTTGATACGATTTACTTGAAGCATGATGGAATTCATCAATCACTATCAAATCAAAATGCGATGGATCAAATTTTTTCAAGTGATCATTGATACTTAGTGTGAAGATAGATGCAAAGATCATAGGATGATCCATATCTTTTACTTTTCCGTTATAAATGCCTCCTGTTTTGTCAGGCTGCACATGTTCGAACGATGCTTTTGCTTGGTAGAGTATTTCTTCACGGTGAGCTACGAAAAGAACCCGCTCAAAATGCTCAGCTAAAAAAGCGGCGAGGTATGTTTTACCGAGACCAGTAGCCATAACGACCATCGCTTTATCATAACCTTCCTCACGTGTGGTCAGGAGAGCATCCAGTGCCGCTGGCTGAGCAAACCTTGGCTCCGGTTTCTCATTGGAAGCCTGGTATTCTTCTTCTTTTTCGTTAATTGTGCTAGATTCATCCCTTCCAATGGTCATCTCTACTTCTTCTTGCTTGGTCCAATGATGAACAAGCTCGGGATGATTTCTATGAAACTCTGTATGCTTCTCTTCGTATTTTTTTATCGTTTCCTTGTTAACTTTCATTGTCGTATCATCACTAAATAGTTTAATGAAGTGATTCCTAGCGTCTTCATATGTATCCTCAGAGACGAAACTTTGCATGTAAAGGTTCCATTCTACTCCGTTTGTCAACGCGGAATTTGATAAGTTGGAGGACCCAACAATTAACGCTCCATCCTCCTCTGCATTAAACATAAAAGCTTTCGGATGAAATGAACGTCCACGGCTTTGCCAAAGTCTTATTTCTACAGTCTCCCCTGGAAGTTCTGATAATAAATCCAGAGCTTCCGGTTGCGTCACGTACAAATAATCTCCTGTGAGAATTTTTATATCGGCTCCACGGAAAGCTGCTTCCTTTAAAGTCGGAAGTAGCATTTGAACTCCAGATTTCATAATGAAAGCACTTAAGATGTAGATCGTATTGGACTGGTGAATGTAGTCAAGGACTTCATCCACCAATTGGTTTGTAATTAACTTTGTATCTTGAAGATTATTCTTCGACATGTACTAGGAACACCTTCTCTTCAAAAGCTCCTCGTTTCTCTGCTTTTCTCTTTCGAATCTCTTCCACCTCTTGTATGGATGAGCCGTGTTGTTTGGCTAAAGCATTCATTAATTCTAAAAGATCGGCCAATTCTTCAACTGCGTCTTTATCATTGTCTGCTTCTAAATATTCGTTCATTTCTTCTTTTAACTTTGTTCTGAGCTCCTTACGGAATGCTTCATCTGAAAGAATTTTAGTTTTAAGAAACTTGCCTTGATCTTCAATAATTTTTGGTATAAGATCACGTACTAATTTATTATAAACTGGCATCCAATCACTCCATCTCAAGGTTAATGAACAGCTATATTAAAAAGGCACTTCCGTTAATTTTTCATTTATATATGAAGCTAACAAGTATTGCGCCTCAAATTCACGTCCTGGAATAATCGTCATATCACCAGCCTCGCTCTCCGTAGTGACATCATTCCAAACATTTTCGATAAGAAAGCTCATTCCTTTATCTGCGGACTGCTCCATCTCAGCGAAAAGGTCTTTATAACTGATAAACTTCTGGTTGTTTTTATATACCTGGGCTGATAATGAGGTCAGTTGATATTGAGTGAATGAGCTTGCTTGACATAATTCAACAAGCTTAACCGAATCTTCCATTACGTTATTGGAAGGGATAAAACAACATAAGGTAAATAGTTCACTATGTTGCCCGATATAATTCCCTTTGAGTAATTGCTTGTAGATAGGTAAATAAGAGGGGCGAACTCTTGCCCTTAGAGGTCCAATATCTCCAATCATATTCTCCCACCTCTTTCTAACTGCTGTTCTCGAATTTGTGTGACGCCTGCTTCGGTACTTTCCAAGCGATAGTAGCGCCCGATGTATCCTAATTGTTCAAATTTCCTCTTAGCCTCTTCGTCATACTCCCGATCTGTTACAAGTAGCACCCACTGGGATGTAATTTGAGGAATAAAGCTCATTAGATTCTCTTGGTGTTTGGAAGAAAGACGTCCAAAGGGTGTATCCATAAACAATGGCATTTCAAGTGTTCTCGTACCACCTGCTACTTGGGCTAAGGCTGTAATAAAGCTTAGAGACAGCACTTGTCTTTGCCCTTGGGAGATGTTAGCAAGAAATGCTTGGCCAAAACAATTGAGAACTTCCAAGGAATAATCCTCATTGACTTTTACTTCTTTTAACATGGCCTGACCACTTTCATCTAACAAATATTCCAGGTTCTGGGTGGAAGCCATTTCTAAGTCTTCAATAACATCCTTTTCAAACGTGTCGATCATTTTATTCATCGCTCCGATGGATGATGAAAGAGTTTCTTCTTTTTTGATCAGCTGCTGATGGACACCGCTTTTCACTTTTAGATCACGAATTTTGAGGTCCAACTTCTTGCTTTCAGCGTCTAACTCAGAGAGTTTATCTCTCCATTGTTGCAATTGATACTGAGCTGTAGATTTTTCCTCTGTTAATTTCTCTCTCTCCTTATTTAAATCCATCAGCTTGGACTCACTTGAACCGCTTAACTGTTGATTTAATCTTTCCAGTTGATGAGTGACTTCCTCTAACTTCTGCTCTTCCTTTTTCACGGTGTTTAGATGTTGCTGTAATTCAGTCTCCTTTTCCTGAAGAAACCCATTTAGTTGCATGATTTCCGCTCTTAGATGATGGTAATTCTGATTGGCTTCCTGATTTTGCACGGCGTTATACAACGCCTGAAGTCTTACATATTCAGGTGAATTCTCTTGGAAATCTCGTCCACAAATACAGGTTAAGTCATGCAACAGCTCCTCTATCCCTTTTGAACTCATGGTATCTTCTTGACGATCTTCTCCCAGGTAAAGATCCAGCTGCTTTTTCACTTCTAATAAGACATCTTTGGCAAGGAGAAGAGACATAGTGGAGTGAAAAGAAGTAAATGCTTCTTTGGCTTCTTGCACTCGTTCCTGTATTTGACTCATTTGACTCTCCAACTGGCTGCGTCTTTGAATCAATTCCTTCTCTTTTTCAAAACGTTGAAGAGTAAAGTCGATTTCTTCTAACCTGGAAGTGGAATGATCTATGAGGTTTACCAACGAAGCGATCTCTTCTTTTACCTTTTCCTCTTCCTTTGAAATTTCATCTCTTTGCTTGAGGGCTTTCTTATATTCTCCTGTTGAGTTCTTTTGTAATTCCTTCGTTGTTTTCTTCAATAGGTGCTTTAACACATCTCTAGATTTAATGGCTTGATCAATTTTCAAAAGGTTTCTAATGCCCTGAGAGATCTCTAGCTTTTGTTCTTGATTGGTTCTTGTAAGCCTTTCAATCCTTTCACCGTCAAAGAAGAAGTAGTGCTTCACCCGTTCATCCAGTATGCCGTAGATAAAAGCATCAATCTCTTCTTTCTTTGTGATTTTCACTCCACTAGCATAATCATAGAGGTGTAAGTCAAAAGCAGCTTCGTCTACTTTGTTAGCTTTCTTCCGAGCAATCTGACTTCGATAAAGGGTGTACGTTTTCCCTTCATGACTAAAGGTGATTTGAACGTAAGTTTCTACGCCTTTATGTTCGCTCTCAGCATCTTCCTGTAAAGCTTTACTGTTTGCAAGAAGCAATCCTTTGCCTTGGTCATCTTGTTCCAAAAAACGATCTCCGAACATGGCGTATAGGACAGCTCTATAAAGTCCCGTTTTCCCTCGGCCATTTTCACCTAGAATAACGGTGACCATCTGATCGTTTTCGTATGCAAAATTAATCGTCTGCGTTCCATAAAATTGACGAAAATGATGCATTGTTAATTCCTTGATCATCATAAGCGGTCACCTTCTTTCTTTAACAATTGGTCAATTTTTCGTTCCACTCGTTTACCCGTTGCTTCAATGGATAAAGAACGTTGATTCACTTCATCTAAAGTGATGGACACCACTTGCTGAACGAGGGGATCCTCCCCCTCGACCAGTTGTTTTAATTTTAGAGTTAATTCATTTTCATGACTCATACGTAAACTCCTTTAAACTTTTCATCAAAATTTCGTCTCCCTCTATGAGGAAGTCTGTTTCCCCTCTGGTCATTGCTTCTTCTACCTCCTGCAAGATGTCGCCATCTTGGGAGTAAGATAGATTGCGCAACTCTTTGTTAAAGTCTGAGAGTTTTGCCGCTTTATCAAACCTTGCATCAAGAATATAGGTGATGAATTGTACATTTGTAGCATAAGGCAATGACAAATCATCACTGACGACTAGACAGTTGTAAGAACCAAGCAATGACCAGCGCTCATCTTTCTTTAAACAATCAATCAAAAGGTCTTCTGTCCAGATCATGTCGTCCTTTAGAATTGGAAGGTCTGTAGGTGAGAACAAATCATCAATGGTGAAGACTAGCATTTCCCTTACTTCCATTAAATCTTTTACTCGCTGAAGACAATAGCGATGAAGTTCTTCTTTCTTCTCTTCATTCCAACCAATGACGTCACGATGAATGTATTCACCGGATCGTCCGCTTGTGTAATAAAAGATGTTTTCTGATCTTTGCAAGACGTTATCTAAAAGCCGGCCATGTCCACCTAATTCACTTGTAATCCAATCATGTAACTCTTCTCGAGGGACTTCGCTTTCCCACGACTTCACATACTCTTCAACAAGGGAAACCATGGACAACTCGTCTTTATTGATATCTTCTTTCGTTATATAAGGGTGCCTTGGATATCTGACATCTTTATACACTCGCTTCAACGTGTGATAAAGAAGGTAAGAAGAATGGACTCCATATCCCGCAAGGAAGGTCTGTAATTCCTCGAAGATCCTCCCAATCTGTATAATTGGCTGATCCTCCAGCAACTCTTCTACACGATCAATGACTGGTTGGTATGTTTCCTTTGTAATGTGATCATAGTAGGAAAGCAGCGTATAGAACCCGTGTTTATATTGAATAACCTCATCATCACTAGATAAGTTATATTGCAGGGTGAATTCCTTCCACCCTCTTTTATGAACAAATTCCTCACGTAGCTCACCGTATGGAACAGGATCTTTATGCTCAGTTAATAGTTTACGAATCCAATCCTTGTTCTGTCCTATATCAACACCCTGCAGGGATACTTTAGGGAATTTCTGATAGGAGAGTTCTTCGATTGGGTGCTTTCTAAGGAGAGAGTATAACGCATACTCGTTCGGAATCCCTTTTTCATGAGCCACTTCTTTTACAGACTGATAGATCTTTTGAATATTTATGGTGTTCGTATGCTCAAGCCATTGAAGTGACTGGTTTTGGACTTCTTTAAGCCAAGCAATATCTTCGTTTACATGGTCTCTATGAATGTAGGTCCCTCTTCCCCACAAGAGGTGAGTATCCATTAGATCTTCTCGGCCCACGATCGAAGTAAAGGATCGTTCTCCGCGAAAGCTATTTTGTAGATACTGATTAGCTTTTTGGATAAGCTCTTCTTCCTTTTTGAAAATCTCCACACCTTCGGGATATTCACGCATGACCAATTGAACAATTTCTTTCTTTCCAATAGATCTTAGTAGGGCACTTCCCTGATTCACCCATTGTATTTCCTCTTTGATACAATCCTCAACAAACCCTATTGGAAGAGTTTGTACATCTGCTTGTTTCTCAGACCATTGCTTCAGATCTTCTTTGGAAAATAACTTCGCATAAAAAGATTGCTTGAATTCTTTAACCACGTTGTCCACTATCTTCAAGAAAGGCTCAGACTTATATAGCGTCAGATAGAGTTCATCCATACGTAGAGTAATATCTTCCAACTCTAAAATTTCTGTCATGACATAATGGGACAACCTCTCAAGATAAAACCACTGATTATTTATGATTGGTTCGCTTTTGAACTTCTCTTTAAAGCGGCTGAGCCAATCGTTGAGTAGTTGAAGGAGTCGTTCGTTGTTCTTTTGTAAGACCTGACGGATACGTTCCCTTGTCACCCCTACTTCAGAACCCATTCTTTCTAAAGTTAGATGCTCCCCGAGTTGGAAACTTTCATGTTTCTTCTTCATTAACTCAATATATCTCGGTTGAATTTTATATTCTTTCTGCAGAGTATCCGAGTGGAAAAGATCTTCTAACAAACGTTCTGATTGTTGAAAGAAATACTGCAAGCGTTCTTCCTCATCCATCTGGCTGAGTAGCGCTTGCTGTTGTAATTCATTTTCCAACTCTTTAAATACCTGTGCCAACTGCTGGAAGAACTTTTTAACTTTTCCTCTCCCTGCACCTTTCCATTGAACAATACTAAGGAAGTCCACAGGCAAATCTCCATACGTATTCACGCCATTATCAGAAAGTTGATTGATAATTGGATTGACTGCTGAAAATTTAGATTTGTCAATTGGGACATCGCGTAATACTCCTGGAATATCTATACTTTCTTTATCAAAGATGATCACTTCTCCTTGCTTTTCATAGGAGATGGAATCCTCTTTAACTGGAGTTTGATCTTCTTTTTCTACAATTTGCTGCCACAATTTCTTAATGGCTCCAGGACCTACATGCTTGTAGTTTAGATGGAGACCATCCATAGAAGATGGTAAATCACCGACTTGCTCCAACCCTTGACTTTGCATTTGACTCAAAAGATTGTTTACACCTAAAAAGTTCTCATGATTCAGTTCGAGGTTAGCTGTCTTCTCGCTTAATTGAATGGTCTCTTTGCTAAAATTTAGTTTATTCGTGACAACCTTTTCTCCTGAGAAATCGCCCTTCTTTACTTCTGTTTCCTCATAGGTTTGTAGGAATGTCAACAGATCCTTATATAAATCTTTAAACAACCATTGGAGAGAAGATAAAGAAAGACCATTTAGTTGGTGCATCGTTATAACCCCTGCTTCTTCCAAACGTTGCGCGTACGTTTGTGGCAACCATGCCTTTAACGGTCTGTCTTTTAAATGAGACAGGTTTAACCAATACTCTTCATCAATTTCATTAACTGGCTGAAACTGGTTCAATCTCCCCGTGAAACGTACACCTATCAGGTAGAGCTGATGTACAAGTTGATAAAACCATTCGCGATCATTCATATAGATATCTCGAAGAAGTTGATCAGACAAATCTGAAACTCTTTGCACTTCTTTTTGTGTTTTCAACTGCTCTAGCGGTGTATTTTCAAAGGTTGCTAGATCTACAGCCTTTATATTCTCTGGATAGTACAGCTGACCATTTTCTTCAAAGGTCATGTTATTTTTACAAAAGAATTCAACGGAGAGAACCTTCTCCACTGTCTTTTCTTCTTGTTCCGCTTTATCTTTCTCTTGTTCAGGTGTTACTTCCGTTTCAGGTTGCTCAATTACTTTTTCATCTGTATCTGAAGTTGCTTTTGGACTTTGAGGTTCCTGATTTGTATCAGGCTGCTTTTTCAGCCGTTCTCTTTCCTCTTCCTTATTCTCAGGCCATTTATTTAACATGAACCATGCCGGCTTCTTGTTTGTAGATTTAGATCCCCGTTTCGCAAAACGGAAATAAACGTTATATTTCTTTAATTGAAAGAGAACATCCTTCAATTCCCATCCGCCAATCACCCATATGGCTCCGTTATTTGGCCGTTTGTCTAATACCTCAAGCCCATGTTCCTCTTCTAAGTATTGAAATAAGGCATAAGGGACATTTGATTCCCCGTTCTCTTGCTTTTCTAATTTAGGTTCGGAATCCATCTTACCCTCGTTCGGTTCTTGAGGTGCAGGCACATGGTCCTTTATTTTTTTCAGCTCTTCAATTTCCTTTTTCATTTCTTGCCACTGCTTACCCACGACAGATTCCAGGGATTCATTTAGCAAAGGCTGAAGTACATTAGTCAATTCCTCTTTATCTAATGATGCGTCTTTTTTTGGTTTGGGCAGTTCATAGATAGGAGTTTGATAGTCAAAACTCACGTAAAGCTGGACATACCACACAGAGAGATCATACATATGTCTATGAGCACGAATCGCATGTTCGACATCTCCAAAGTTTGGTTCATGGGCCGCTTTGTTTCCTGACTTACGTAACCAATCAAACTTCTTGAAGATATCTACTTCAATCGCTTCTTTTCGCAGAAGCTTATGTAAACGATCGACATGTTTCGTTTCATACACCTGTTCGGTTCCTTCTTGTTTGGCTACTAACTTCCCTAGGTGTTCGCCATATAAGCGTGCCTGAACGAGCGCACTATTCGGTTGTTCATATAATAAAGCTTCAACTTTTTCTCCGATTTCCACAAATTCTGGAGCCACATCTTTCATAAATGAAAAGATAGAATTCATTTTATTTACTCCTTTTTTACACAGTATTACAAAGTTGTTACAAATTCTTCATTTATTTTATCATAGAAAACTCGTTAGATTTAGGGGATCGTTTACATTTCTTTTGGCAATTTTTATATTTTTAGTATAACGATGTGGGAATACAAAAATATGCATACCCAACAAACGTTCGAGACTTTACCGAACGAGATATGTAAGGGCTGGGTCTGCTTTTTTGTTTGTTCCCTTCTGTGGTTTTGCTTAATAGTTAAAGAAAAAGTCAAAAAAATAAGACCTATATGAAAGAAGTTGTAATTGACTTCTTTCATATAGGTCTACATCCTAATATTCGTTTAAATCACATTCCTTAATTGATGTTAGTATACCCTGAACTGCTTCAACCTTATTTGCAGCCTCCACTTTGTAGTGACGGTTGTAAAATTTGGTCATAGCAATACATTGATCCGCTTGATAAATCTCAATAAATAACGGAACACGCTTAACTTCAAGGTACAAATACTCTTTATAAAATATGTATGTTCCCTCCTAACGATTATTATCCGGTGTATCATTGACTTCTACGACCAATGAACTAGCGGGTACCTCAAGGACATAAGCAATCCTATATAGCATAGGTAGTCTCGGGGCTCTGAGACCTCGCTCGATAAAACTGATATATGTCCGATCAATACCAACTAAATAAGCGAACTCTTCCTGTGATATTCCTCTTCCTTCTCGCAAGTGCTTAATTTGTTTCCCGACAGCTTTTCGTACTTTAACATCATAATCTTTTCCCATAGTGAAATCTTCTAATTGAATGAAGAAGACCACCACGTACGGGGAGTCACATGTAATAAGTTTCCAAAAATCTTCATATCACATTAATCATTAAGTAAAAAGAATTCATACCCAACAAATGTTCTGGTTTATATTCTTTTTTCGTTCGTTACGTGTTATCCTATCTAAAGAAAAAACATAAAGGTATGTGATCTAGATGCCCCAAGTCCAATACGGCACAACCACCATAGACTATGAATTACTAAACATGAAACGAAAAGACTTGAAAATCACTGTGGATCTAGTGAACGGCGTGCAAGTAGCAGCTCCAGAAGAGACCAGTTTGGAAACGATAGAAAAAGCCATCAAACAAAGAGCTTCCTGGATTACAAGTAAATTGCGGGAGATTGAGCAAGTCCACACCCCTTCTTTTAAGAAGGAATATGTGAGTGGGGAGAAGTTTCCCTATCTAGGTCGTCACTATCGGTTGAAAGTTCATAAAGAGGCTGTTCCTACACCAGTATTGAAGTTTCACCAGGGGAAGTTTATTGCAATTGTTCCACGCGATTGGGAATACGAACAAGTGGAAAAGGTTCTCGAAGCAAAGCTCATTCAATGGTATCGCGATCATGGCATAGTAAAAGTAAAAGAACGCGCGGAGATTTATAAAGAAATTCTCGGTGTATCCCCGAACTCTCTACAATTACGTACGCAACATAAACGTTGGGGAACATGTACACCTAACGGGGATATTTACTTGAACTGGCGAATTGTCATGGCTCCTGTTTCCGTCATCGACTACGTGATCGTCCATGAACTTGCTCATTTGATTGTTCCCGAGCATAATGAAAAGTTTTGGAATGTCGTCCAGTCGGTTCTTTTTGATTATGAAAAAAGCAAAGAGTGGTTACGAGTTCAAGGAATGGAACTACACACAATAGGTTCATAAAAAGGCAAGGTACCCAAACTTGGGACCTTGCCTTTTGTTATTAGTAAGCGATTTGTTTATAATGGACTTCTGCAAGCTTCATCATTTGGTGGGCAACGTTTTCTACTCGATCCTTTGGACAGTTACTTGCTCGTAATTGATTTTTTATACTTCTTCTCATCTGGCGTTGGACATCTTCTTTTTCTGTCCAGTCGATGACCGCATGCTCTTGAACCACTCCTGTAATCAAATGGGTTAAAGCTTTGAGATTTTCTTCTTCATGGTCTTCCAGTTCTCTACTAAGCAATTGGAAGAAAGGGTATTGTTCCGGTTCAAATCCATGATCTTTACTTTCCTCTGCGTTGTTTCTCATCTCATGAATCATTTCCCGATACTCTTCTAGCAACTCTTCAATCGTCATTTGTCTTTCTTTGCGGCGTTCGATCAAGTCTTCCAATCGCTCTTTTAGGGAAGTGTAGAGCACAGGGTTTTCTTCCAATTTGATACGTATTTCATGCTTAATGGCGTGTTCCATTTCTGCCGCTTTCGCTTCAGGTGTTTTGATTTCATCTATTTTATCCTCAAAACGGTTCGATAAAATATCTATTGGTTCAAACAAGATGTGTGGTGTGGAAGCATAGACATATTCCTCAATTATCTGACGGACTTTTTCACCACAATCGGAGATATCCGCGCCATCTTCATCATGATAACGGGACTTTGCTAAGACACGTATTTTCCCTAACCATTTCAAATCGTCCAAGTAAGGCTTCGCTTTTGGACTCGGCATAATCATGTCCATACTTTCGGAAAAATGTTTGAACGCCGTATCGAACTCATTACGGATATCTTCCTGTTCGAGAACAGCTAAACAACCATCCAGATCTTCTTTACTTTTATAGTCAAAAAATCGCATGGCTTTTCGATGCCGTGTTTGCAAGCGCGGAATTTCAGCGTCTACGTCACTCATAGCCCCTTTAATATCCTCTTCATGGAATATACCTAGCGCTTCTTCAAGGAAACGTGATACCCCAAAATAGTCGACAATTAGACCATATGTTTTTTTATCATACGTCCGGTTTGTACGGGCGATGGCCTGCAGTAGGTTATGCTCCTTTAATGGTTTGTCCAAGTACATCACCTGCTCTATTGGTGCATCAAAGCCTGTCAGCAATTTATCACAAACGATCAGGAAGCTTAGTGAGTCTTCTTCCATCGGCTTTTTAAAGCGCTGAATGACGTCTTTTTCCTCTTGTCTAGAGAGGTAATGTTTTTGCATTTCTTCTTTATCATTATGACCAGCTGATATAATTACTTTTGACTCGTAATCACTCAATTCATCCAGGATGTTTTTGTAAAGAACGGCAGCTTCCCTTGATATTGCAACAATTTGGGCTTTGAAACCATTCGGTTTAATATGATCTTCAAAATGTTGAATGATATCAAGCACAATTTGCCGGACCCGTTTCGGTGAAGCTGTAATCGCTTCTTCTGTCGCAAATTTCTTCTTGATCCGTTCCCGATCTTTCTCTGAGTAATCTCGGAAAAATCGATCGAACAATTGATCAACACTTTCTCCTTGGACATGAAGGTCAACAAGACGAGATTCATAGAAAATCGGCACCGTTGCGCCATCTTCTACCGCCTGTTCAATGGTGTATTTATCAATATAGTTTCCAAACGTACGTCTTGTGCTTTTATCTTTTTTATCAATAGGTGTGCCGGTAAAACCTATATACGTGGCATTCGGTAGTGCCATCCGCATGTTTAACGCTAAAGAACTGTACTGACTGCGGTGACTTTCATCAACCATTACGATAACATTTTCCGACTTTGTCATTTCCGGAAAACTGTCTTCTCCTTCAGCTTCCTGAAACTTTTGGACGAGTGTCATAATCGTCGATCCAGGCCCCTGCCTTAAATAGTCCCTCAATTCAGAAACGGAACCTGCCTGTTGCGGGTTCGGAAACTCACAGCGCCGGAACGTGTTCGTAATCTGCTGGTCCAAATCTTGACGGTCTGTCACGATCACAATAGTCGGGTTTTTCAATTCGGAGATTCGGCGTAACTTCGTCGCAAGGAAAACCATCGATAATGATTTTCCAGAACCTTGGGTCGCCCAGACGACACCTCCGCGATCTTGGGGAGTGTTTTCATGAAGGATACGGTTAACTGCACGATTGACCGCCCGATGTTGCTGGTACCGAGCAAGTTTCTTAATGACTTTCCCCTCTTCAGGCTCATAAACGATAAAGTTCTGTATCAGATCCATCAAGCGCTCTTTTACTAACACACCTGTAAGGAGGACATCCTGCGCCGAAGGATTCGGCCCAATTTCCGATACTGTACGAGGATAGGGATCTTTCCATGAACTATAATGTTGCACCTTCGCCCCAATTGTTCCCACTCTAGCACGATCATTACTTGTGGAAATCACGAACTGGTTGTAATAAAAGAGATTTTCACTATCCTTTTGATAGCGAATCAGCTGTTTCACCCCTTGT
Organism: Halobacillus sp. Nhm2S1; assembly: GCF_019599545.1. Lineage (GTDB taxonomy): Bacteria > Bacillota > Bacilli > Bacillales > Halobacillaceae > Halobacillus. Next base: position 28,513 of record NZ_JAIEZV010000003.1, read on the forward strand.
CCGATCTGTTCATCAGGTGGGAGTGTCGGACTTTTGCATTCAATGACTACTAGAGGTAGACCGTTTACAAAAATTAATAAGTCAGGACGAATGGTACCTTTTGCATTCGTAATCGAAAACTGATCAACAACGAGAAATTCGTTGTTTCCCAGATCTTCAAAGTCGATGAGCTGAACGGTCTGATTTTTTCGTCCTTTTCCCAGGTCCTGATTGACAGACATTTGGTTAATCAAAACCTCATGAAAGTATTGATTTGCTTCCATGAGGTTTGTGAAATCTAAATGCGTAATGTGACGAACAACTTTATTCAGATTGTTTTCATTGATCCAGGGATTCAGCCTTTGAATGACTTTTGACAACCGGGTCTTCAGAGTAACTTCTGCTTGGGTATCTCTTTCCTGATCTAGCTTGGTTCCTATTACATGGGTGTATCCGAGCGACTTCAACTGATTGATGGCACGATCTTCGACTAGCTTTTTCTCATTCCAGTCTTGAGTAATGTTCAAGATGTGATCACCTCTTCATCGTCAACAGGTACACGTACTTTACCTGTGAGAAGTTGTTGCATAAGACCTTTTTTAAGTTTTTGTAATGCTTGCAGTTGATTTTCTTCAAGTTTAATTTTTTCATTAAAACTAATTAATATTTTTGCTATTTCTTGTTGTTCTTCAAAAGAAGGAATTGCTAACTTTAATTTGCGGAGAGTTTTTAGACCTATACGCAATCTAGTCGTACCTGTACTATTATTCTCTGCCTGTTTACGGAAATATGGTGAATTAATTGCATTCATAATGAAATATTTATCATATTTCTTCTCATCTACAGCTAGTCGTATTCCGTCTGAAGCCATTAAATATCTCTCATTAAAATCAGGAATTAAACAAGCTCTAGCTACCGGTTCTGCCATTTTAGCAATAATTATATCTCCAGGATATATATTGCACTTATAGAGTTGATCAGCCTTCTCTTCGCTTGTATATATTTTATAACTGTTAAAAAAATCTCCCTCACCAATATTCTGAAGTTGAATTATTCTAACTCCTTCACTCTGGTATTCTTTCGATGTCAAATCAGATCCGAAAGGTCCACCTGTAAATGAGTATTTATCTCCCTTGGCTATATCTGTCAAATCTGTTATTTCCCAACTTTCAGGAATTTCCCCAACAGCCGTCTTCTTAAATTTCTTATGCCCGATACCTTTGGTCAACAGCTGTTGCATCAACCCTTTTTTCACTTTCTCGGTCTGGGTGATGATTTGTTCGGTCTTCTCGATCGCTTCATCGACGGAGGAGATGATTGCTGTGATTTTCTGTTGTTTTTTAATCGGGGGAATAGGAAGTCTTACAGTGCCTAGGTTCTTTCTACTAACTCTCTGCCTGGTTGTACCTGACGCAAAAGCTTGAACCTTCGATAATACCTTGTATGAGTTTAATAAATAATTAATAAATCTTTTATCATACTTAGCTTCTTCCGGTCGAAAAATTGCTACATCGACAGAAGTTATGTTCTTAGTACCTAAATTCGGTACTATACAAGACCTCCCTATAGGATCAGCGAGCCTGCATATAAGAATATCTCCTTCTACTACTTCTTTACATTTTAGAGAATCAAATGATTCTTCAGAGACATACTTTTTTATGTTTTTTTCTTTAAATGAACCTAGTCCTATATTACCAGTTTGAATCAAACGGATTCCTTGATTTTCAATATATTTGGATTCAACCCAATCCCCGTCCACAAAAGAGTTCTCTACATCATTGCTAGCTATATCGAGTATTGTTTCCAAGTTCCAATCAGTTGGAATATTACCATACTCAGTTCTTTTGTAGTCACTCATAATACCCTAACTCCTTTAAAAACCCGTCCATCTTTTGTTCGGTAATTTTACGTTCAGATTCAATTTTTCTTAATTGGGCTAATTCAAATTGAACATTTATTTCTTCTTCCTCTTCAGTAGTATCAATATACCTCGCAATGTTCAGGTTGTACTCATTCTCTTCGATTTCCTCCAGCTCCACCAAACGACAATACTTCTCGTGATCTTTCCATTGATCATAAGTTTCAACCATCTTTGTAATATCCTCTTCTCGAAGAATATTCTGATTTTTACCTTCTTGATAATCCTTCGATCCATCAAGGATAAGTACTTTACCTTTTTTATACTCATCTTTGTTACGGTTTAAGATGAGAATGGCTGCCGGGATACTTGTTCCATAGAAAAGGTTAGAAGGCAGTCCAATAATTGCTTCTACTAAGTCTTCTTCTAATAGACCTTGACGAATTTTCCCTTCCGCCCCTCCTCGGAAAAGTACTCCGTGAGGCATAACGACGCCTGCTTTCCCTTCATGGTTCAGTGTAGCAACCATATGCTGTACAAAAGCATAGTCACCTGCGTTTTTTGGAGGGAGACCAAAACGGAAGCGTCCGAATTCATCACTTTCCGCTTCTTCCCGTCCCCAGTTTTTCAAGGAGAATGGTGGATTAGCAATAACACGATCATAGCGAAGTGGTTCTCCACCTTCTGTCAGCTTCGGTTCACGAATCGTATCTCCACGCTCGATACGGTGGTCACTTAACCCGTGAAGCAAGAGGTTCATTTTACAAATCGCCCATGTATTCAAGTTACGCTCCTGTCCGTGCAAGGATAGATTACGTGGGTTTCCACCATTGGCTTTAATATAGTCGACGGATTGAACGAGCATCCCGCCGGATCCAACGGTCGGATCACAAACACGCATCCCTTCTTCTGGCTTGATTAATTTAACGATGAGTTCTACGACTTTGCTTGGTGTATAAAACTCGCCGCCTTTTTTACCTGCATCATCGGCGAATTGCTTGATTAAGTATTCGTAAGCACGACCTAGCATGTCAGGTTCAGAAAGGTTTTGGTTTCCTAGATTTAATGAAGAGAAATGTTGAATCAGTTGAATGAGAAGTTTGTCAGGAAGCTTTTCTTTATCATTGAAGTCAATACTTGCAAGAACACCTTCCAACGCTTTGTTTTCTTCTTCTAACGCTTCAAACGCTTTGTTGATCGTATTACCAATGTCTTGCGTTTGTTCCTGGACATGTGCCCAACGCGCTCGTTCAGGTACGAAGAATTGGTGTTCATCGCGGTCATACCAGCCGTAATCGTCGCCTTCTTCTTTTTCTATAGTTACAGCTGTTTCAACGAACACATCGTTCAATCGTTTGAGGAAAAGTAGTCCGAAGATATAGTTCTTATAATCAGAGGAGTCAATGCTCCCTCGTAGGATATTTGCAGATTCCCATAAGTGGGACTCTAATTGTGGCAATGTCAATTTAGTCATATAATTTAACCCCTTTTATTTTTCTCTACCTTCAAATATATCAAAAATATTACAATAGACCAATGGAAAAAGGAGGCTCAACCGCCTCCTTTTCTTTATTCCACCTTTGTCCACTCACCGTTCCCCCACGTTTGGAAACCACGATCAGATTCTTGTATCTCTACAATCGAAGAACCACCAGGGTTATCATTCGCGATGATGGTATCAAGCTCTCCACTGAACCCGCTCAAACGAGCCCAGTAGCCTCCCCCACTCTCACTCTTGTATGTGCCTGGTTCGATGTCTTTTCCAACCAGGTAAGTGCCATCACCGAAACTCGTTTGTTTTTCCGGAGCATAGCTGTCATCAATCAACGTCCAGCTGCCTGTACCCTGAGTGCTGAAGGCGGTGTCAGATTCTTTCACTTCGACGTATTCCTGGCCTTGTGGGTTGCCGTTCGCGATGATGTCGTCGAATTCACCGCTGAATCCTGCAAGGCGTTCCCAGTAGTACACGGATCCTTCTGATTTATAGAGGCCTGGTTCGATGTCCGTTCCGACTTCGTGCATGCCTGTAGAGACTTTTACGGTATCATCTTCTGGAGGTGCTTCTTCTTCCTTCTCTTCCACGGTCGGTTCTTCAACTTCCTCTTCAGCTGGTGCTTCACTTTCTTCTGTTGAGATTTCTTCGGTCTCTGTGCTAGCCGCTTCCACTTCCTCGACCGGCGTCTCTTCCGGTTCTGCTTCTGCCTGGTCCTGTTCTTCTCCTCCGCCTTGAGCTGCAGCGAAAACGACGAGAATCACGACTCCCCAGAACCACCATTTTTTGATGAAGCTTTTCTTTTGTTTTGCCATGTGTTTGTTCCTCCTTGATTTGTGTTAACTCAAGGATAACGGGTGGGGTGATCAAAAATTTGCACTCCCAACACACGTTCTCTATTCATACTGCTTGGACATCTTTTGCACTTCTTCTTTCACTTGTGCCACGAGGGATTCGGGCGAGACGACTTTCGCTTTGTAACCCCAGGTGAGAATCCAACCGATGAGTCCGATACTCATCTTTGCCTTCGTTGATAGGAGGAACCGGTCGTCACTGATTGCATTTATGGAGGCGTCTTTTCCGAAACGGTCGAGGACGACGTTCAGGAGACTTGCATCGAATTCGATTTTGATCCAGGCGTCCTCCCCTGCGAACATGTGGAAGCTTTGGTCGACGTATTCTTTGACAAGGAAATCTTGTTTCCGTTTGAAACGCTCTCCCGATATTTCGATGTTCCGCATGCGGTCTAAACGGTAGTGACGCATCTCCCCATTTCCGCGGAACCTTCCGATCAGATAATAAAAATCGTTCTGCCAGATGAGCGCATAGGGCTCGACATGATATGTATCCCCATTCCGGTGGTATTCGTATTCCTTGTCCATATTGTATTTTCCGTACTGGTAACGGAGCACCTTCTGTTCTGAAATCGCCCTGTGGACATTGTCGATGCTCAATTTGACCAGTTCATAATCGTCATTCGCTGACTGGGAGTACAGCAGCGGGTCCGGAAGCGTCTTTGCGATATGTCTGCTCGTCAGCTGCTTGTTCCGTTCGATCAGATCCTTCTTCTCTTTTTCGGTGATGAATTTCGCGGATAGGATGGCGTCATTGATGAGCCGCAACTGATAAGTCTCGAATACGCGGTCTTGATAACTGTAATACACTTTACCGAAACGTCCGGTATTTCGGATGATTTCGATCCCCGCATCTTCGAGCACGTCCATATCACGCTTGAGTGTACGGGCATCGAATTTCGCTTCCGGTCCGAAGTAGAGCTTCAGTTTTTCACAGATTTCCTGGATGCTCAGTTCATGATGTTCATCCGTCTCTTCGAAAAGGATATCCCTCAGTTTGAGTAGTCGTGTGTTGTTGTTCAATTCCATGATACGGCCTCCCCTATTTCGAATCTCCTTCTAGTATAATACAGGAAGCAGCCGGAATAAATGGAGTTTTCTTGATATGTATAGAACAGTGAAGGATTGAACGGAGGATACAACAAATGGAATTTCCTCTCGAAGATCAGTGCATCCGGTCATTTGTACATGTTAGTCGTTTCATTTTATAACTCACCGAATCCAAATCAGGCAAAACGTCCGAACTGTTTCTCAAACCCCAACATCACTGTCCCCACCGGACCATTCCTTTGCTTCCTCAAAATCACCTCCACCACATCACTGCCTTCCTGCGAATAGTAATCATCGCGGTACAAAAAGCTGATGACATCAGCGTCCTGTTCGATGTTTCCAGATTCCCTCAAATCAGACATCATCGGGCGTTTGTCCTGGCGTTGTTCAACACTTCGGGAGAGTTGGGAGAGGAGGATGATCGGGATGTTGAGTTCACGGGCGAGGAGTTTCAGTTCGCGGGTGATGGCACCGACTTCGAGGTCTCGGCGCTCATAGCGGCCTTTTACGTTAATCAACTGCAAGTAATCAATGATGATGAGGTGATCATGGTCCGGGTCAGAAGCTACGGACGCTCTGATTTTTGAGGTGATGTTCTGGACGGTTTGTTGGCGCTCATGGATGGACAAGTTCCACTCGGCGATTTCCCCGATGGCGTGGAAGGAACGTTTGTAGTCTTCGGCGGAGAAACACATCGAGCGCCACTTCTGTCCGTCGATGCGTGCTTCGGAAGAAATCATCCGCTGCAGCAATTGCTTGGACCCCATTTCCAGACTGAACAGGTCGACGGCTCCTCCGTTCTTGCAATGGTTCATGGCTATATTCAAAGCGAAAGCGGTCTTCCCCATCGAAGGCCTGGCAGCGACGATGATCAAATCGCCACGCTGCGCTCCTCCGGTCATTTTGTCATAGTCTTCGAATCCTGTGGCTAAACCCGTCTGTACGGGGGAGGAGATCATCTCCATGGCGATGTCATTGAGCTGCTCTTTCACCGTCTGCTCATCCGCTTCCGGGTCCTGATCCATCAGGTGCAACTGCTGCTTCAAGCTGAGCAGCGCATCAGCACTCGGATTTTCGATGTACTTGATCGCCGACTGTCTCATTTGCTGGTTCGTGTAGGATTCGATGAGGAGCTTTTCATAGAAGTGGAAGTTCTCAGTCGTCGGCACGGCTTCGGCCAGCCCGAGCAAGTAGCTCACTCCCCCCACCTGGGCGATCTCATCTCCAAGACTCGTTGTGACCGTCACCATATCCACCGGTGTACCGTCGTTGTCCACCTGCTGTATCGCAAGGAAAATGCGGCGAAGGTCGTGTCGGGAGAAATGCTCAGGGGCGAGCGTCGTCTGCTTGATTTTCTCCCCGTCTACAAGAAAGATTCCTAACACGGCCTGTTCCGTCTGTAGATTATGACTCATGGGACTTATCCTCTGCCAGTGAACGGAGCTTGTCCATGAACCGCTGGCGGATCTCATCAGAAACTTCCGCTGCTTCCGCCTCCCACACTTTCATCTGCTCCAAGTGAAGATTTTCTTCAGGTTCATAGACTGCGATTTCCCCGAGGGTCGGCGGGAACGGACTGCGGACGGCGAAATCGGAAAGCTTGGCCATCACCCCTTGATAATCCATTTCCAAAAGCTTCGGAATCAGCATATTAGCGACACGCTCGGTGATATCGAATTTCTGCGGATATAATTCACTGATCGTCTCGAGCACCTCGATGGCTTCTTCTCTCTTCATACCTGCAACTCCTCTCTCAACTTATCGAACACTGATTTGTTTTTCTCTTGCTTCGAACCTGTCCTCTTTTTCTTGTGATTCTCCTGCGCTCGTTCCGCTCCTTTCAGAGTGCGGACGCCCGCTTCCTGCCACTGTTTCAGAATGCCTTCACAATAGCTGAAGAAACGCTTGTTGCTCTCGACCGCAAGCTTCATCGATTGGATGACAAGTTCATCAGACAACTCTTCACACCACAGGGTTATTTTCTCTGCGATGAACGGCGACAACGTCCCGATGTTGTTTTCGTAAAAGTGATGGGGATTCACAGCTGGCGTTTCTACTACTTCTTCTTTTTCTTTCGTTTCGTTTTGTTTACTTAATGTGTTCGACTTGCCGCTATCGCTGCCGTTCGACTTGCCGTCACTGTTCTCCTCCAACCTGTCGTTCTCATTGTCCATTTCTTCATAAAGAGGGAGGATCCGATAGATGGGAGCCTGGTTTCCTGGTCTCGAAGTGAACGTCACATACCCTTTCTCCACGAGTTCCTTGCGTGCTTTCCGAATGCTGCTTTCGCTCAAGTTGGATTTCAGACAAAGGACGGTCATCGAAGCCGTGAATTCTTTTTTCCAGCGGGATTTGTTATTCACATGCATGAGGCTGTGCCAAAGGTTGATGGCGGCAGAAGTTAGAGGGTTGAATTCCTGGTGATCGTAGAAGGCGTTGATCGCTTTGATATAGTTCATTTGGATTCTCCTATTCTTATGGAAAGATGGAGGATTTGTGCATAGAAAAACACTTCCTCAATTCTATAATCGAAGGAAGTGTGTGTTTGGTGTCTATGAATTTGAAAGTTTTTTTAATTTCTTTGGAACGATTTGTCTCTTCAAGGGTTTGTTGTTGAACTGGAAAGGATTTTTTCATTTAAAAAGGAATTGAATTTAAATTTTTTGAGCCCAATTTAGAGTTAGTTGAAGTGGGTATAATACAGATGTGTTGTCATTTGAGTTAGAATCGGCTGATACTAACTCAAATGTACTTGCTCCATAATGTCCTTTGGTTGTCTCAACCTCAATTATTCCTTCTTCTTTGAGCTGCTTTATTACGCAAATGCTAGATTTATTTATGAAAGAGTTAAAGATTCTTCATTCGTCTTATTCGTTCTGAAGGTGAGATATATTCTTTTTTCGGTCTATTAGATTTTACAAGATTATATTTTTCAAATACATATCTGTTTTCATCGGTAACGACGTGTTTCTTGTGTTTTAGTTCTTCAATAATTTTTTCCTGCTGTTTTATGATTTCTTTCTGGCTTTCAATAATTTTCTCTTCGGGTTCTTGTCTTGAATTCATCAATAACCCTCCTTCGCAATTTGGGTGGAGGTCCGATCTGTGGGAATCCTTTTTTCTTGGGGTGGCTATATTTGTTTTTAATGTGTTCTTTGAGATTGTGGTTTTCACCCTGGTTCCTCTCCATAACATGCAACTCCTCTACCTCAAAAATCACTTCCGGTTTTACATCTAATTCTTTAATAATGTTGTATTTCCTTCTATTTTTCTTGGATTTTCACTTCCTTTGAAAAGGGTTTAATTTTTATTCTTTCGTTCGATTCTATAACAACAAAACCAATTCCTTCCTAAAGTAGAAATAAGGACACACACCAAACGTTGAAACATTCGGTTTGTTTCCTCTATCTGGCGAATAGAGCCTCAAAAAAGACTCACTTTTATCAAGGCTATAAAATCGTTTAATATTTGAGTTATGGCTAAACCTACAGGTATGGAGGTGATTTTTAATGGCAAAGAACCGCACAGAGGCAGGGACTGGGGATGGACAAGGAAGAATGGAGCAGAATCCGAATTCAATGGTTGAGCCAGGTCATTCCGGCACAGACCCCAATAAAGTAAAGCAGGAAATCCAAAAGGATGTAAGCGAAGGGATAGGTGCAATGACCTCGCGTGAGGCGGGATCCATGAAAGACTAAAGAACCACTATTCTTGTGGTTCTTTTTCTATAAAGATACCTCTCACCCTTTCATTAGAGTACAAGGACATTCACCATATTTCGATGACTTGATTTCAAGGCGTCTTTTTATACTGTCCCCTCTTTTTATAAGGGGTTACAGACAAAATATTTGCAAGTTTAAATGAGCGGACAGTCTTACGAGTATAGCAATAAGCAAGGACGGTCTCCTCTTTGATGGACACAACGCGGATGACCCTCTGCGAGATTTTCCCTTTGTCAGCCATGTAGATGAGTTCCAGTTGTTGCTTCTCCTCTAAAGCCCTTCTCAATACTCCATTCATTGATGATCACTCCCTAAACATAAACGCGAACACTTGTTCTAATTATGTATATGTTACCACAACTGTTTTAGAAGTAAACTGGTAAATGAAGGTCTTATAAGTGAGAACATCCAAGGGTTAGAAATCGCCATCTTTTAGAGTATTCCTGCTGTAAATAAGATTTTCTGGGACAGATAATGTGAACAGGTCCTAAACTGAATTCGCAAAATTTGAGGTGATGACCTGTGGAGTTCTGTGAAGAGGGCTAATACTTTGATATATACGCCCTGGCAAAGCCAGGGTCTTTTTCAGATCTGTGCTTTTTATCAGTTATTCATCCATTTCTCCGTTATCGTCATTACTGCCCCTTTTTTCAAAAGGTCCCTCAAGATCAATTTCCCGGTTACCAAAATCGATTTCCTGTTCCTCATGATCGATGATTGGATAATCTACGTCAGGCCTCGTTTCCTCGCCGTTATCCCTATCCAAACGGTTTCTTTGATCGTCCTGGTCATAGCGGGTGGGTTGGTAATTCACATCTTCCGGTTCATTTGGTTCGTTGGCTACGCAACCGTTCAAAACAGCTGCAATTAATATGCCTAATAAAATCGGTCCTTTGATTTTCATGCATTCACCTCCTGTTTCACCCCCTAATATTTACTAAAAGCCATAAAATAAACCATGATAAATTGCTTTTCTAAAGGTAAAATAATCGTGGACTCTTTTATTAAATCCACTTCAAATGAATATGGCTTAAGAGGAAAATATTCACTAAGATTTATGGAATAAAAAAATCCCCACCCTTAAGTAAGGCGGGGATTGCTCTTTATGAACACTCATTAGTGAATTAGTTTCAATTATATTGACAGAACGGTTACATATTTAGCAGTTATTTTAAGGCATTCATAATTTATAAATTTCAAATGGACCAGAGTGGGTTAAACCTTTTCGCCTTTCTCCATTTAGCCTTACTAAGGTTGACTAAAAAAAGAACCCAACATTCTATACGTTAATGGAGTTATAGTGCCTGCACACATCTACTTAACACTTAAGCGTCGTTGGGGTTATGCACTTTTACAATCTCTTTATTCATCATCATATGCATTTAAAGCATTCACACTGTGAGCAATAGCCGAACCTGCTTTCAATGCCGTAGCAACAAAAATGGCTTCAGCTACCTCCTCTTTCGAAGCTCCCTGCTTCTTCGCACCTTTCGTATGAACATCGATGCAGTACGGACAGCCTGTGGTATGGGCGACCGCTACGGCAATGAGTTCTTTATCTTTAGCAGAAATCGCTCCCTCTTTCATCGATTGTTGATCAAAATCGACAAATGCATGAAACGCACCTTCATGAAGATTGGAAAGTTCTTTAAGACGGCTGAAGTAAGAGGCTTTGTATAAAGCATCGTCGCCTTTTTCGTCGTATGTATTCAATGCATTGACACTGTGTGCGATCGATGAACCGGCTTTCAGCGCTGTCGCCACAAGGATCGCTTCTGACACCTCTTCTTTTGTCGCTTCCTGCTTCTTCACATTCTTCACATGCACATCGATACAATATGGGCATCCCGTCACATGAGCAACCGCTACAGCGATCAATTCTTTTAATTTACCCCCCAGTTTTCCTGGTTCAAGCGCTTTTTTATCGAACGCTACAAAAGCTTTGAACGCATCTGGTGCCAAATCCCCAAGTTCCGGCAGTCTCTCAAAATATGATTTAGCATAGAGTAGATCGTTCCCCATTGTCCTCTCTCCTTTGTATTCTTTTATTCATTACAATGATAAATTTTACCATTCCAAGGTTGCTTCGTAAATAAAGTGAGTGAATTTTCTGTCTTATTCTGAAAAAGAGATCTTAACGCTGAAACCTTGCTCATTTTTAAACGTATAGAGTAGAGAAAATAAACGAATCGGAGGATGTTAAAGATGGATTTTTCACTGGACGCCGTCATCCCGGCTGCAGGAATCGCCTTAGCCGGCTACTTCATCGGAAACGGATTAAAAAATTTTGGACAAAGAAATCCCATGGATGAGTACTTGGATCAAACCATTAGCGAACATACAAAAAAGAGGGAAGAAAAATGATGTTTGTAGGACTTTTTTTGACCCCGATCTTTTTAGTAGCGCTCGTTTATCTATTACGCTTTACCTGGGGGAAGAAGGGAAAAACGGAGGAAGGAAAGGCCGTGCTGAACGCTTCCTATGCAAAAGCGGCACCCATCTTCCCGATCGGCTGGCTCGCCATCGAACTTTATCATGACTGGATCCAGTCCCTATCCTTTTCTGCTTACCGAGATGCGATGTGGATTCTTGTGTTGATCACATTCATTGCTATAGGGGCAAGCCTGTTCCAATACCGGAAAGCAGTGATAGCCTGAGCCTCTTATTCCAACGGAGGCTCTTTCCATTTAATCGTCGTAAACGAGACGATCTCACTCCACCCTCTCCCTTTCGAATCCATCAAACCGGTGACGAAGGAAATCCAATACCACATTCCCTGTGTAAGGATGACCGGGCCGAACCCCAGGATGACACGGATGAAAATCTGCATGATGGTCGGCGGCTTCCCTGCATTCGTTTCGATGGTGAGGTTTGTCAACAGCATGCCGAGCGTCCTCCCTTTCGCAAACAGCGGGATGAGAATGAGCAGCGAGACATGGATGATGATGAAGGATTTCCAAAAGACGGGGTTCGGATCGAAGCCGCGCCCTGTGTTCTGTGTTTCTGTATAGAGGATGGCGAGGAATCCGGATAGGATGAGTTCAAGTCCTGTGCCTATGAATCTGAGGAACAAGTTTCTTTCAGACATCGAAGTCCCTCCTTTCTGTGTAATATCCTATGGGTTTTCGTCGTCATCGGTTTGCCTATTCACCCAGGACGACGAAAAAGAGATGGAGCTTTTGCCCCATCTCTTTTTCCATGCCTTTCATAATTGTCTTGGTTATATGTGGGTTTACCCTTAGATTTCAATTCCAATATGCTCGTTCGACAAATTGTGCGTTTTCTGTCATAGCATTCTTCCCTCACATTCTTTATACTTAACTAGGATTCTATATAAAGAGCTTTGAGAAAGGATCGATACCATGAAAAAATTCAATTACGTCCCATGGGTCGTGGGACTTTCCATCGCCATCAACCTCATCGTTGTGGCCTTATTGTTTTTACCGAAAGTTGACGGGGATCTCGGATTCAACATCAAACTCCTTCCCCTCCTGAATGCCGTCTTGAATTCCTTTACGTTCGTTTTCCTGCTGGCTGCGCTGTTCATGATCATCAGGAAAAACGTCAAGTGGCACAAGCGCTTCATCTTCGCTGCTTTCACGTCGACGGCGCTTTTCCTTGTTTCGTACCTGACGTACCATTCGATGGCGGAGTCGACGTCTTTCGGTGGTGAAGGGATCGTTGCCGGCATCTATTATTTCATTTTGATCACCCATATCGTACTGGCTGCACTGATTGTGCCTCTCGCGCTGCTTACTTTGTTCCGCGGGCTTGCGATGAAGGTGGATAAGCACCGGAAAATTGCGCGGTGGACGATGCCTTTATGGCTGTATGTCAGTCTCACTGGAGTCATCGTCTACTTGATGATTTCCCCTTATTATTGATGAAAGACCAGGCGCGGCGATGCGCCTGTTTTTTTTCGAAATTCTTTGTTTCCTTTCTGACTCTTATTATAGTAGAATAACAGTTAGAAGAAAGTCGCCAAGTTATTTCAACGATTGATGTTTCAAATTTTGTTATTCAGGGAAAATTTACTGTTCAAGGTCATATTATAAGGAGACTACTATGGATTTACTCCAATTTATGAAAAATGAAGGTTACACTTCGGCCAAGTTCTCCTCTTTGACTGGTGAAGATGTCCAATTGGTGTTGAATGATGTGGCTTCAACCGAGGACCTGTATCGACTCATGGATGTGACGCCGACCTCTGTCACTTATTATCCTTATGAACGCGTACCGTATATCGATTGTTTCATAGATCAGAACGTGATGAAGCTGCGCTTGTCGAAAGCATAAGGCATGGATCGGATTCGCCCCCAGGGCAATCTGGTCTTTTTATTTTCTAGAAAAAGATGGTTTACAAATCTATGACTCTTCGCTACGATAAGAGCAACGTACAAGAACTGCATACGCGTTTTGCACTAGGGGAGCTGCTTGAAGCGGCTGAGAGGAGACCTTCCGACCCTTGGAACCCGAACTAGATAATACTAGCGTGGGGAAGTGCGGTCGTCATTCACAAGGACCAGACTGGTTCTTCCTTTATGATTGGTAGACTGCATTCCCGTGGGATGCAGTTTTTTTGTGCTCAAAAAAAGGAGGAATTAGACATGAAAAACAACTGTGGAACTTCAAGAATCGCGGGGTGCTCGTTTTCGGTGCACCCGATGGCAGACAACTTCGTGGATTATATCAAGGCGAGCTTACGTGAGGTGGACAGTTCGAAAGTGTGGATGAAGACGGATGACGTTACGACAACCGTGCGTGGCCGGATGGAGCACGTCTTCGATGTCATGGAAGCGATTCTATTACATATCGCGAAAACGGGCGTCCATGTCGCTTTTCAAGGGACGTTTTCCATCGGCTGCCCGGGAGATTCGTCCGGGGATGTCCATATGGATGAATCCGAGGAACGGTTGAACAAGCCTCATTCCAAGAACATCGAACAGCGGATCGCGGCGAAGTTCTCCCTGTATCCGATGGGTGGCGGGGATTATATGGACACGATCTACCGTCAAATACAAGCGATGAAAGAAAAAGGCGTCGAAGTCACGCCCGCCCACTACTCCACCCGTCTCGACGGGGATACACGCGACATTTTCACAGGACTTGAGGATGTCTTCAGTGAAACGGAAGCAAGCGGCTCTTCTCATACGGTGATGACCGTGACCGTCTCCGCCAACAGCCCTTCCCATAAGGATGATCGCTCATGAACAGCTGGAAACTGAAAGAAATCGTCGTCATGTCCGTCCTTTCTGTCGTTTTTGCGGTCGTGTATCTGGCGTTCCTTCCGGTCGGAAAAATCCTCGTCGGCTTTTTCGGACCAATCGGCTATGACCTCATCTTCGGCATCTGGTTCATCGTATCGATCATCGCGGCTTACATCATCCGCAAACCCGGCGCCGCGTTTTTATCCGAAACGATTGCCGCAGCGGTTGAGGTCCTGCTCGGCAATGCGGTCGGTCCCATGCTCCTCGTTTCAGGGATGATCCAGGGGCTCGGCGCAGAATCCGCCTTCGCGATGACGAGGTACAAGCGTTATGACCTGTTCACCCTCATGCTTGCCGGCGTGATGGCTGCCGTGTTCAGCTTCGTGTGGGGCTACTTCCTATCCGGATATGCAGCCCTCAGCACCGGGTACGTCGCAGCCATGTTCATCGCCCGCATCATCAGCGGTGCCATCATTTCAGGTGTCGCAGGAAAAGCGCTCAGTGACGCCTTGGCGAAGACGGGTGTCCTGTCAAGCTTCGCTCTCGGAAAAGAACATCGAAGGAAGCATGCGGCATGAGTCAGGAAGTGATACGCGTCGAGGACCTCACCCTCCATTATGAGGAAAGACAGAAGCCTGTGCTGTCCCATCTGAATTTTTCCATCGATGAAGGAGAAAACGTGCTGATCCTCGGTCCAAGCGGGTCGGGGAAAAGCTCCCTCACCCACTGCCTGAATGGCCTCTACCCGAGGGAACTGGACGGTTCCATGAAGGGAGAAGTCTATGTAAAAGGCCGGAGGACGGACTCCTATCCCGCGGGTGAAATGGCACAGAACGTCGGCGTCGTTTTCCAGGATCCGGAGACGCAGTTCTGCATGATCACGGTTGAGGATGAAGTGGCCTTCGGGCTTGAGAACTTGAATACCCCTTATGAATTGATGGTGGAAAAAGTGGATACGGCCTTACGCTCCGTCGGGATGGAAGCATACAAAACGGCGAACATCTCCGAGCTTTCCGGCGGGCAGAAGCAGAAAGTCGCCCTCGCCTGCATCCTCGCGATGGAGCCTGAGGTGCTGATCCTCGATGAACCGACAGCGAATTTGGATCCGGTGGCGCGAAAAGAATTCATACAGCTTTTAAAGAGATTGAAAAAGGAATTGGCTTTCACCTTGGTTGTCATTGAGCATAAGTTGGAAGGCTGGCTGGACTTGTTGGAACGAGTCCTCATCATTCATGAAGATGGGGAACTTGCCTACGATGGTCCACTGCACGATCATTTAAAAACCTATGCCCTGGACATTCATGAGATGGGGATCCAGCTCCCTTACGCCACAAGGAGAGCTCTGGAACAGGAATGGACGCCTCCCTACCCGCTGCACATCGGAGAAATGCCGGCCGTTGCTTTCCCAGAGAATCCTCCTGCAAAATCTGCCGGGAAGGTGTTGTTGAAAGCAGAGGATGTGCACTGGAAGTCTATTTTGCGAAACATCCATATCACTTTTCATGAAGGGGAATGGGTGGCGATCGTCGGGGAAAACGGAAGCGGGAAATCTTCCTTATCGAGAATCCTTGCTGGCATCCAGTCACCGAGCAAAGGGACAGTTTCCCTGCACGGACGCTCCCTGAAGAAATGGAAAGAGAATGAGATGCGCAAAGAGGTCGGGTATGTCTTTCAAAACCCGGAACACCAGTTCATTACAGATACGGTGTATGAGGAAGTCGCCTTCAGTCTCCGGCATGCCGGCATGAAGGAAGCGGAATGGACAAAGATCGTCGAAGAAACATTGAAGTTCTGCCGGTTGGACGGACTGGAGGAGCAACATCCCTTCCTTCTCAGTCAGGGACAGAAGCGGCGCTTGAGTGTCGCGACGATGATCGTGGAGGATCAGCAGATGCTTTTCCTTGATGAACCGACGTTCGGACAGGATGAAAAGTCGACCTCAGATTTGATGTCCCTCTTAAAAGAAAAACACGAAAACGGGACGACAATCGTGATGATCACGCATGACATGGAGCTCGTGGACAAATACGCGACAAGAGTGCTTGTCATGAACGAAGGCGAACTCAGCTTTGATGATCAGCCGAAGGAACTTTGGGCCCTTCCTGATTTGGTCGACCATCATCTGGAACTGCCTCCAAGAGAACAATGGAAGCGTGCCGTTTGGAAGCGAGAGGAGCCTGCGTATGTTTCTTCATGACCTGAATCCGACGGTCAAAGCGCTGACGATCATCGGGGCCGTCTTCCTCCTCGCTTTCGTATTCGATCCGGTCACGCCTTTGCTCTACATCGTGTGGACCGTTCTTGTCACCTTCCTGTTCGGGACGTTCAAAAAAAGATACTACCTGTATTATTTCATTCCGTTCACCCTGTTCGCCTTCGGGATGTTTTGGACGACGATCGTCTTTTCGGACACCGCCTCCGCGACTTCCGAAACCGTTTCATTCCTCGGGATGGAGTTTCCAACGGAAGACATATGGACGGCGGCGGCTCTCGGTCTAAGGGTGCTTGCGTTTGCCAGTTTGTCGCTGCTGTTTTTGTTCACGACGAACATGGTCCATTTCATATTGAGCCTGATCCAACAGTTGAAGCTGCCACCGAAAATCGCTTACGGGGTGCTGGCCGGGTATCGTTTTTTGCCGATGTTGAAGACGGAATTCCAACAGATCCGTGCGGCGCACCGCATCCGAGGAGTCAACCGACCGGATTCGTGGAAGGAAAAACTGCTTCAGTACCAGCGGTTCGCGATTCCCCTCCTGGCCGGCGCGATACGGAAAGCGGAGCGGACGGCGATCGCGATGGAATCGAAAGGATTCACCGGTGCGAAGGCACGCACGTTTTACCGTCCGATGAGAGTACAGTGGAAGGATTGGCTTTTTCCTGTGATGATGTTCGGGATGCTTGGGGTGACGATCGCGGTCTTACTCTATTTTGGTTACTTCTCCTGGTATGATGGACAACTTTAACATGAAACAGCCCCCGGTTATTAAGCCGGGGGCTGTTCGCCATTCCACTATTCTGTTCCCTTCAGGAAAATGCGATTGAGGTTAGTGGTTGGAGTACGATTGCGTTAACCCTTATGACCCACTCGCCTCAAGAACGATTTCTTCCGGTGATTTCCTGCGCCGGATCGCCATTCTGGAAAAATGGACGCCTGCGAACACGAGCCCGACATAAAGCACAGCCATGCCGTATCCTCCGATGACATTTCCTATGATGATCCCTAGAGCACCGAGAACTTTTCCGAACTGAAAGACGAGTCCGTTGAAAGCCATATAGGCTCCCCGCCGCGTGTCATCGACGATATCAGCCAGGATGGACTGCCTTGTCGGAACATACAGCAATTCCCCAACCGAAAGGACGATGACAGCGATGAAAAGTCCTGGGATATGATTGCTGAACGCGAGGAACGCATAGCCCAGACCGAACAAGGCGAAGCCGGCATACATGATCGGTTCTTCTTTTTTCCCTTTGATCCATTTTGAGAATAGGGATGTAAACAGGACGATAAATAAGGTATTCGCAACCGTCAGCAGGCTGAGCAGCCGGATGCCGTCCAGTTCAAATGAAAATAGACCGAAAAGATCCATCATGCTTGATGCGATGTCCTGCTCTAAACGGACAGAAATGAAATTGTTGAGCTGGAATTCGATCCCTAAGATCGCGATCCCGCCAATCGTGAACGCGAGGAACGGGACATCTTTCATGACGAGGCTGTAATTTTTCAACACCGGCTTCAGCCCGTACCCTTCCCTCACTTTCTCTTCGCTCACGACATATGTGTCGGTGATCTTTGTACTTGTCATCCAGAGCGTCAACAAGCTGATGGCTAACAGGACGGCGATCAATTCGAACAGGTTCCTCTCGAAAAACCAGCCGCCGATCATGAGTCCGATCATCATCGACATGTTGATCGCCCAGTAGTTGATCGCATACATGAACGCCCGTGAATCTTTCGTACTGACATCGATGAGCATCGCCTCGGCCGCTGGGTTCACGAGTCCTCCGGCTATACCGATGAGCAGCAGCATGAAAAACGTCACCCAGGCGGATTGGAACCACGGAGAGTTTGCGAGGAACATGCCGATGAAAGCGACAAGCTTCAAGATCTCCCCTGTCACCATCAAGCGTTTCCGGCCAATGATATCCGCCAAGTACCCACCATAAAGACCCGTCAGGAACTGGGCAGCGACTTGAATCAGCAGCAGAACGCCCGCCACCGTCGCATTGATTTCTTTTGTAAAATAAATGGCCATGAATGGAAACACAGCTGCCCCTACGACCCGGCTTAGAAAGGATGTATAAATGCGGACCCGGATGTTTGGGTGCAATTCTTTGAACATGTGACCTCCCCCTTTGCTCCCTCTATTATGAACTTTCCAAAAAGGGGTAAAAAGGGTACAATTTAGAAAAATCTGTCCCCTTTTAGGAGGTGTATCGATGCTTGATGAACGGTATTTTTCATTGAGGGCTCATCTATATGAACGGGAAGAAGCCCAAACGATCGCGTTCAAGCTGCAGGAGCTTGAAGCCATTTGGTACTGCTCTCAAAAAAATGCGAAGAGAATTTTAAAAGAACTGGAAGCGAATGGAAAGCTGACGTACATTCCCGGAAAAGGACGCGGGAAACGGTCGACCCTCCTTTTTCCGAAACCGTTCCAAAAGGAAGTGGAGGACTTCGTCACCGCGTGTGTCGAGCGGGACGAACTGGATGAAGCGGCCCATCTGCTGCGACTGCCAATCCCGAAGTCCTGGATTGCCAAAGCATCCTATGATATCCGCAAAATGTTCAGCTACAGGGAGCAGAGCAGTCCGAAAGACGTGCTCCATGCTTTCATTGCACGATCGCTGACGACCCTCGACCCGCTGGAAGTTTCGATCACATTCGAAGCCCATATGATTGAACAGCTCGGGGATCCGCTGCTGAAATATGATGCGGAAAAAGATGAAGTCCGCCCCCACATCGCCCACCATGTAGAAGTTGACGACTCGTCCCGGACGTGGACATTCCATTTACGAAAAGGGGTGCGGTTCCATAATGATGAAGAGCTGACGAGCGAGGATGTCCAATCGACGTTATGGAGAGCGATGAACACGGAAGCCTCCACCTCCTGGCTGACGGAAGGGATCCGGAGCATCGATTGTCCGAGCCGTTATAAAGTCATCAT
The DNA here is from genome assembly GCF_019599545.1 of Halobacillus sp. Nhm2S1. GTDB lineage: Bacteria > Bacillota > Bacilli > Bacillales > Halobacillaceae > Halobacillus. Next base: position 47,840 of record NZ_JAIEZV010000003.1, read on the forward strand.
CCATTTAGACAAACCAAATCCATTTTTCCCAAGATACATGGCAGCATCGAACCTGTGCATCCTCCCTTCCGGGATACCGTTCGATGAACAGGAGTGGATCGGAACTGGACCTTTTTATTTGAAGGAACGTACGGAGAACAAGCTCGTCCTCGCTGCCTTTGATGGATATTTTAAAGAGCGGCCATTGCTTGACGAGGTCCAATTTTTCAAAGTTTCCCAGGAAGCGGCGAGTATTATCAATTTCACGGTGGCAGACGGCGATGACGTGAACCCCGCTCAGAAGCACGAAATCGAAACCGGGTTCCGCTTCCTGACGTTCAATTTTCATAAAAAGAACATCGTGCAGGATCCTTATTTCCGGGAAGCCGTCTATCACCTTCTGGATATCGAAAGGGTGGCGGACTCTTTCGGTTGGCGCGCCTTTGGCGATGCGCCTGAATCGCCCAGTGATCATCAGTACGTGGAAGCCAGCAGCTTCGTGCCGAAACGATCCACCCACTTGGAGAAAAAGAGCGCATGGATTCCAGAGTTGTTGAAAAAATCCGGCTATGCGGGAGAACCGTTGAAGCTGTTTCACCTTGAATTTCCGAGTGCAGTGAAAGAAGCGGAGTGGCTCGAGGAAAGAGGAGCGGAATACGGCATCCATTTTGAACGTCATCCCTTCAACTTTTCCAATTTCTATACGGAAGACATGGGCAGAGATGTGGATTTGATTTTCATGGGAGAAGTGTCATCGCTCGACCCGCACCTCTCCTTTTTAGGAGCTTTTTACAACAAGAACCTCTTCTTCCGGCGCTTTTTCCCGGAATGGGGATTGCAGTGGATCCATGACAAACTCGAGGATTTCAAAAGACAGGAATCGTATGAAGGACGAGAGCGCGTTATGGATGAGATTGAAACGTACATACGAGAACAGCACCTGTTGATTTTCCAATACCATCCCGTGAAAGTCCGCACGTTCCACCCGATGATTCAGGACGTACGGTTTCAGTCGTTCGGTCACTTTGATTTTTCAAAAATATGGATTCCGCGATAAGCGAAAGCCCATCTCTCGTTGCGAGGGATGGGCTTTTGGGTTATGTAGGTATTCAAACTTCTTCCTTCATCGCTTTCTCCAAGTCGACCCAGATGACGGCTCCAAGCGGATGAGTATAGGGAATCGGTTCTTCATAAAGGACCGGGTTCTGAAGCACCCAGGCATAGGTCCGTTTATACGGCATCTGCTGACAGTCTTCTTCCGGTATGCCATGCCTGCAGGTAGCCTTCTCGTACACTGATTTCGTCAAAGGCAGGCTGTCGACAATCTCTACCGTTCCGAAAACTTGACCGGTTCCACTTTTAATCAATCCAATCGTCCCTCGCTGCTTCGTATGAGTGCCACGGATTTCCCACGTCTTTTCTCCATTCAAGATCCTATCGATCCATGGTTCTTTAATTAACAAACCTTTCATTTTATCCCTCCTTTTTAAATATGTGCTTACCGAAGGATGTGATCATTCTTTTCAAATCAACACAGGGCACTCTATCCTCTTTTACAACTCTAAAAAGTACAAATCATACATAAGTAAAACAATTGGAAGGTTTCCCCTAAATGCTTTAGGGAAAAAGAACTACAAATGGATGTAAATTCCATTTTTGAAATCTTTTAAAGCGTCGTTCGCAGAGGGAGGATGTCCGTTGAAGAAAATCTTCATGACTGTTGCTGTTTTATTTTTTATGATTGGGTGTTCCAATGACGAAAATGTCGATGCCACTCCTGAACAAGAAGACGAAAAACCACTGGAAGAACAAATCATTGAAGTGTTGGAAGAGAATGACTTCTTCCCGCCCGAAGATATCGTGGATTACGAAATCAAAGATGATTATATTTACGTCTTCATGCATTCACAGCTGAATGGATTAAGTTTAGCTCTCCTTAAGCACAACCCTGAGTCTCTGGAATGGCTCATGGGGGAAAAAGCCATCGGGGACACGGCTTCTTTCGGTTATCGTGGAGAGGACGAGGCCTCCCCAATTGTTACTATTGCATTCGCAGATGACCCGGCAATCAAAGATGTAAAGATCGCAGGTGAGTATGCCAAGCGGATTCAATTGACCCAGGAATTGACGGATGATTATTCCGTGGAAGTGAAGTACTGGATTCACTTCTCTGAAATGAGTGAGGTTTCTGAAGAAGATCTCGAGGACCTGCCATCAAAATCCGTCGAATACATCCGTTAACATTCCTTACTTTAAAAAATCCACTTTCAGACAGTGACAAAAGAAACTTCCACACACCATGGAAGTTTCTTTTTAGTTGGACCCTTTTAAACTCGGGAAATTAAAAAGATTATCCTTAGAGTAACGGACTGAATTCACCGGCTTTCATGTTTCAATCCAGTACCTTTTGACGACATTCCCATCGTCCTCGATGAAATCATGGTCCTCTATCCCACCATTGTTCAGAATCGTCTTCATCGATCCGATGTTGATTTCATCACAGACGACGAGCGCACTCGAAATGCCGAGTTCATTGGACTTTTCTAAGGACAAGCGCAACAGCTCCGTCGCATAGCCTTTCCTGCGCTCCGACGGACGGATGCCGTAGCCGATGTGGCCGCCGGCATTTCTTAGTGGTTCGGTCAGGGCGTGACGGATATTCACGGCACCGATGATTTTATTTTCTTGATTGACGAGCCAGTAGGTCGAACCGGGTATGAACCCTACAGGCAGGTCGATCCCTTTGGCATCATTATGTAAGCCCTGGACCATGGCTTGAAAGTTCGTTGGATCTTTTTCAATCACCCATGGAATCATCGCTTCTCCACTGTCTTTCCATTCTTTATAAAAACAAAGGTAGGATTCCTCGAGTTCTATGGTAGGTTCAATCAGCTTCAATGGACTCATTTTTAAGCCTCCTTATTTCTAATGTGATGTATTTCGCAAGACTATAAGATTAGAAGCCTCTCATCACTTCTTTTCTTTTTTTGCATCGCTGGCATTCTATAATTTCCCCGGGGCCATCTTCTTTCCAACTCACGCGTTTATATGTATGGAGGCCCAGCCTGCACCTTTTGCTACTATCATCCTTATCTATGAGAGCATGGATGATGAGAATCAGAACCCCCGAAACCATCAGGGAAATCACGAGGGAGGTATCCTGAATGCCAGAGAGGAGGAGCAAAGGCCCGGTTACAACGAGAAGCGAACCTAGGATCTGCCACTTCCGCATACCATCAAATCTCCTTTTTTAACAAAAGTTCATCCACGATCGGGATGCCATGATTACCGATGGCCGGGATCTCCGGTTTGATTTCCCGCGCGCGCTGAACAGCATCGTGTAAGATTTCAGTCATACGGAATCCACGTTTTTGATAGAAAGCGAGAGCTCTTATATTGTCGTTCGTTGTAATGACTCGAAGGACAGAACAGCCCAGCCGCTTTGCTTCAGCTTCTACCGCCTGGATGAGCGCTGTTCCGATGCCTTTATTTTCTGCCAAACTGTCGAGGGAGATGATCTCACACTCCCTCTCCTTCTTGATATAGGTGATCAACCCTAGAATTCTTTCATTTTCCAGTGCTGCAAAGCCGTCTAAATTTGTGCATTCATAAACACCGCTGGAGATGACCATCTTCGTTCCACCCCAATGGGTATGAAAAAAATCCACCTTGTCTGCGGTGGATAGGTGCTCCAAATTTAAGATTTTCATTTCTTTTCTCCTTCTTTCCCTCGCGCTCATTACACAGGCAAACGGCCGAACGCTTTCAATTTCTGATAGCGGTCCACGGCCAAAATCCCCTGCCACTGCCTTTTGCTGACGGCGAAAGCCTCCGAATCATCTCCCCAATCCCATGTGAGATCCCAGACGCCCTCCTCATTCATCGTCTCCAAGTAAAAGTCCAGGTTTTCCTTCAGCAGTCTCGGGTGCTTTTCAGCAAGGATATGTTTCGGTGTATGGATGAGGTCGAGCGGAAGCGGTTTGTAGCTGTTGCCCCAACTCTGCGGGTCTTTCTCTATGCACCTTTCAGCAAGGAGAACCGTTTTGGCATTCACTTCTTCGAATGTAAAAGGGGTATAGTCAGCGACTTTATCCTTATGACGGAACAAGACATTCATCAACCGTTGAAAACAGTTGACTTCATGAAAGTCCATCAAATCGATGGCCATCAAATGGGCGACAGCTTTTTCCACACTACTCCAACCCGTTTTCGCACCTTCACTGTCTTCATACGACCAATGAATGAGAAAACCGGCGAGTTCTGCTGCGGGGTTGAACATCCAATTTTCCTGGACACCTTCTTTCCAGTGCCACCAAGGGGCGTGTGGATGATCGTTGTGTTCAGGAAGGACCGATGGCCACATCCCTGTCTCTTCATCATAGGTTTCAAGCAGATACGAGAGCATATCAAGGACGACGCGTTCTTTAGAAGCGACATCCAATTCGAACAAGTACTGTCCGGCGGCCCATGTCGCCATCGGAGAAGATGCCGGCAGCCAAAAGTCCGGTTCGATGCCGTGACCGAAACCTCCATCCTCGTTTTGGAAGGCGCGTATGTAATGGATCACTTCACTCTTCAAACCGCCCTCCATCAACGCATGCCAACGGGCTGCTTCCAGTGGTCGTGCGTTCCTTTTGATCCATTTGCTCGTGCGTGTCATCGTCTCTTTGTTCATCCCAATCACACACCCCTCTAAAATGTTTTCCCTCCATTGACGCTGATGTTCTGACCTGTAATGAATGATGCATCATCGCTGCTTAAGAACCGGACAGTATTCGCTATGTCGTGCGGTTCTCCCATTCTTTTCAAAGGCACATCCTTAAGGTAAGAAGCTTTTGTCTCTTCTGATACTTCTCCGTGACGTTCCACCGGTGTAAAACCAGGATGGACCGCGTTGACCGTAATGCCATGTTCTCCGAGTTCACTGGCCCATGAACGTGTCATGCCGACGACCGCTGACTTTGCCGTTACATAATTGGAAAAATGCGCATTGCCGAGTTCGACGACTTCACTTCCGATGTTGATGATCCGTCCCCACTTTTCCTCCTTCATCGAAGGAATAACGGCTTTTGTCAGCAATAACGGAGCCTTCGTCGTAAACAGCAATTGATCGAGATAATCCTCCCATGTCACTTCTTCAAGAGAATATTCCGGCTGTGGACCTGTCGCGTTATTGACGACGATATTGACGGAACGGCCCGTTTGTTGTTCCGCTTCTCCCACCAGCCGGTCCACTTCTTCCTCGTTCGTCACATCGGCCTGGATTGCGAAAGCGTCTCCGCCATTTTCACGGATGGTTTGAACGACCGCATCAGCCGCCTCCTGATCGCGATGATAATTGATGATGACTGTCACACCGCAAGCTGCCAGATTTTGGGCGATGCTTTTCCCCAGTCCTTTCGAGCCTCCTGTCACTAAAGCCACTTTCTCCTTTGTGGACATGATTTCGACCTCCCCCTTTTTATTCTCCCATGGCCAGGTGATAACGTTTTTCTATATCTCCATACTCTGCAATCAATACGGCCGGGATCTCTTCCGATTCATATAGGATGGTACCTGCAGGAAGATCGCTGGCCATTCCTTTTTCAACGGTTGCAATTTTCTTGCCTTTGGTCAGGTTCTTCTCTTCGATCCACTCTGTTCCGTGGGTATAGACGTCTCCGTTCTCCAATTCTACATAGTCCGCATCAGGATTCATGCTGAGCACCTGCCTCAGGCTCAAAAGTCCTCCCTCGCCTGCTCCGGGAGAACAGGCTGAGAGGAGGAATATAGCCACAAGCATAACTAGAAAAATGCCTTTCATTCTGCATCTTCCCTTTTTCTAATGCTATGAATCAAGGTAAAGCCGAAAATGAAGGCGAAAAGAATGGATCCGTTGAACGAATGCGTCGCAAAAAATTTCGTCACCGGGTTCATCGGGAAGTTCGTGTAAAACAACCAGTGCGATAAGGTTACGAAAAGGCTCGGTACACCGATGCCGATCAATTCTGCCCATTGGAAACCTTTCAGCCTGCCTTCTTTATATCTCCGCCATAAAAAAGGAAGAGCGAATAACATCCCGAAGACCACCGGGAAGGTAAAATCAAAAATCATCAGAGGCAGCACGTCGAATTCCATCTCCGCCTGATCTACAAGTCCTCGGCGAATGCTCAACAGCCCCATCATCGTGGCGATGAGAAAGACAGCAAACCCCAGATGAAACAAAAGTCTTTTCATGAAAACACCTCAAACCTATATGTATGACCACTATTCAAGGACTGTGATTTCCTCTGCTGTCACTTTCCTGCTTTCTGGATCTTCCGTGATCTCTGTGCTTTCGCTGAGCTTCACTCGGATCTTGAGGAGTTCTTCCTCTCTCGCTTGCTCTCTGAACGTGTCCATTTTTAAGTTCTCGCCATCATTGGTATGAACCGGGATGTCATGAGGAACGAGTACGAGACAAGGCCATCCCTCTTCTGTGCCCGTCATCTCTCCATCCTTGACTGCCGATGAGCACTCGACTTCCAGACCGCCGACTTTGACTTCTGTCACATGACCTTCAAAGGCATTGACGTCTTTCCCTGCTACACTGCAACCCACGACTAAGAGTAAAAGAACGACAAGTAATTTCTTCAAGATGTCTCACCTTTCTGCAAATTCGAGCACGCAATGACAGCGCTCTCCGTTGTATTCTTACTAAAAGCGTACCATGTATGGAATAGTTTGAAAATACTGACATGGGTTTATAGTCATATTTTGTTAAAGGTTGTTAGGATTTAAGATTCACTTTGTTAGGAATTTAGCAGGGTTCTATAAGATATAAACTTCTTTCGAGTGCGTGATATTTAGTTCCAGGCTTATAAAGTGGACGTTGCTAATAAAAGTCGAAAAGTCGCTAATAAAAATACAAAACCTGCTAATAAAAGCACAGAAGCTACTAATAAAAGTGGTAAACCTGCTAATAAAATGCCCCTCTCATCCGATAAACACAGACAAGTTACAAGGGCTGATAACAATTCGTGCAGACCGTCTGAGTCCGCCCCCTTTTCACCCTTTTCCCGCAATGGTGGCAGGTAATGGTAGAGGAGTCGGGTGCGATCAACCCTTTGAAGCCGACTTTGATTCTATTCACTGACAAAATACCGAAATTGAAGCTCAATCCTATGAGAATTCCGATGATGATTAAAGAGATCAACATCCCCACAAAGTCTACCTCCCCCACCCTGAAAAATTCTGCCTATTAAAAGGAAACGACCAGCGCGTGACGCCTACTCATTCGATGTTTCAAGTTCTTCCTTATAAGCCCGTGACCAATGATAGGGCTGAACTTCCGCAAGTGTCTTGAACATCAGCTCGTCTCCAGGATGAGTCACGGCGACCTTCACCTCATCACCCCAGTAAAACAATCGTTCCTGACACACCCCGCACGGCGATAAAACTTTAAATGAAGAACTTTCATCGTCACGGGCGATGCAAAGGGAATGAGTCACCTTCATGTTCCGTTTGTGCGCTTCAAGGATCGCCCCTGTTTCCATGCAGAGATTCACAGCATCATTGATAACATCCGGGGCGACACTGGTTAGGATCGTTCCACCTTCCAACCTTAGGGCAGCTGCTCCTCCCCACCCGCTTGGATATCTATGTTGGATCAGTGCTTTTGCTTCCTCATACAAATCTCTTTCTCTATTCATTTCCTATCCCTCTTTCCTATTTCCGTCTCTTTGTCTATACGACTGGAAGGAGTAAAAGTTTCATAAGCACCCAGACAATAATTATAATTATCTTAAAATTTGGTTAATCTATAGTAAAAGACCGTTTTAAACCCTTCGTGAACCGTATAATAAAAGCGTTCATGAATGAAATGTACAGTCACATCTAACGAGCTTAGGGATTATCTTGAAGAAGTACCATCAGGAAAGGAGGAGCAGCTATGTCTGAGTTGAGGCTTGGGGAGCGGGTTCCGAATTTTATTTTACCTACCGTCACCGGTGAACAGTTTTTATTAGAGGAGCATCAGGAAAGCCACCGGGATTGTTGGCATATGATCGTTTTCTTCCGAGGGTCATGGTCACCCGCCTGCGTACGTGCCTTGAAAGAGATGGAGGACCATCTTGAAAAATTGACCAATGAGCACGTGACGGTCATGGCCATTGCGGCGGAAAACGCTGCAGAGTTGAAGCAGATGTCGGAAAAAGAAAGCCTTACATTCCCTCTCTTATCCGATGAATTCCTTTCCATTAATGAAGCGTTCGGCGTATTCACCGCTTCCCAAGAAGGGGTCGGTTCGTTCGGAGAGCCCGCTTGCTTTCTAATCAATCACGATGGTGAATTGCTTTATCAACAAAAACAGACCGGTCCTTATGGCAGGGCTTGTGCGAGGGATTTGTTGGAGACGATCCGTCATCTTAAAAATCAGCAGCACACCAAGGGCAGCGCCTCTTAGCGCTCCCCTTTTTCTGATGATCCATCCATGAGAATAGACTATGTTATACTGGTTTGAAGTAAGAAAAATCAGACAAAGCGGTGAACTGGATATGTTAGAAGATACGGGTGAACGGGTCATCCCGAAACAAATGGACCCGATGAACAACAGCCTACTCGAGCACATCGCAAGGTATGTGTTTTCCACCCCTTATGTAAATGGAAGGGTACTGGATCTCGCGTGTGGCACCGGTTATGGAAGTCTTAAAATAGCGAAAGATACGAAAAAGAAGATTGATGAAATCATAGGCATGGATATTTGTGAGGAAACATTGCAGTACGCGGTTCACAACTATTATCATCCTTTGCTCACTTTCAAACAAGGAGATGCGATGGACGCGGCCCTGCCTCAGGAGATCGGGACCTTTGATACGATTCTCAGTTTTGAAACGATCGAGCATGTGAGAGATGACCGATTATTCGTGAAGCGAATGTATGATTTACTGAAACCAGGCGGCACCCTTGTCCTCTCCACTCCATTCGGTGAAGGAAGGGATTACGAATGCGGGCAGCCTTTCCATTACTTTCAATTGACACCTGAGGAATTTGAGGGTTTGTTCGAGGGCTTTTCTGAAAAAGAAATCTTTTATCAGCGCGGCGTCACGATTGAGCCACCGAGAGAAGGCGTCTATTATCCTTTGGGTGTGGCTGTTTGTAAAAAGTAGGGACTCTTTTTGAGCTTCCCTACTTTTTTATGATGGTTCTATTCTTGTTCCATAAACGCTGGCAACGGATCATGTAATCCTTCCCAGCTCCTCTCCATTTCTTCATCGGTCAGCAAACAACGATCCAACGTTTGGATGATATCCTTACGGTCCATATCGATTCCAATGAACACGAGCTCTGTCTGACGATCCCCGTAGCGGGCATCCCATGTTTCCTGAAGCTGTGGATCTTCTTCAAAAAGCTCAAGCCTCTCCTTTTCAGGGAATGTGGCGATCCAATTTCCGGCCCCTTGAATCATCAGGGAGGATCCAGCTTGTGAAAGGAGTCCGGCATCATCGTTCCTTGTGGCGAGCCAGAAAAAGCCTTTCGACCGGATGATGCCAGGCGGCCAGTTTTCCAACCAGTGCATGAAACGCTCCGGATGGAAGGGTCTTTTTCTACGATAAACGAAAGACCCAATCCCATATTCCTCTGTTTCAGGGACGTGTTCATTGTTCAGTTCTTTGATCCAACCTGCTCCCTGGCTCGCTTTTTCGAAATCAAACAACGACGTGTCCAACACCTCTTGCAGGGGAACCTGACTGAACGATGTTTCGATGATACGCGCTTCCGGGTTCAGTTGCTGAAGGACAGCTTTCAGTTCTTTTCGATCGATTTCATCCACGAGGTCGGTTTTATTCAATACCAAAACATTGGCGAACTCGATCTGATCGATCAAAAGGTCAATGACTTCCCTTTCATCGGTGCCGTCCGCGGCCTCCTCCCTGTCCAGCAGCGATTCTCCAGAAGCGTAATCGTCCCAGAAGCGATTCGCATCCACAACGGTGACCATCGTATCCAAGCGGCACGATTCACTGAGGTTGATGCCGAGTACCTCATCGATATAGGTGAAGCTTTGAGCGACGGGGATCGGTTCAGAAATTCCTGTTGATTCGATGACGATATGGTCGATATCCATACTAGAAAGTTTTTCTACCTCTTTGATCAGGTCTTCCCTCAATGTACAACAGATGCAGCCGTTTTGGAGCTCCACAAGTTTTTCTTCCGTCCTTGCGAAACCTCCTTGTTTGACCATCGATGCATCAATGTTCACTTCACTCATATCATTCACAATCACCGCAATCCTGCGGTCTTCTTTATTATGAAGAAGATGATTCAGTAATGTGGTCTTTCCAGAACCTAAGTATCCACTCAACACGGTGACTGGTATTTTTCTGTTCATATGTTCTCCTCCTAAATGGCAGTAATTCTTTCAGCTGCTCTTCTTGCTCCCGCGATATTTCGCGCCGAAGGACCGATTTCAAGTTCGGCAAGTGCTCCTGCGACATACAAACCAGGCCCCCACTCTAATTGGGCGTCCACAACAGGAAACCCGCATGGAGCTGTTCGTAACGCGCAAGAATCAACTACTGTGTTCAGCCACTCCATTCCTGGCACACCGTTTTCAGCACCGGTAGCGAGCAGTACGGTCTGCGCCTTGATCCCTTCATTATCTTTTAAACGAAGATGGATATGATCCTTATTGTACACAGCCGCTTCCACTTGATCAGTTTTAATCGTTAACCTTCCATCACGAACATGACGGTTCAATTTCACCGAAAGCCCGCTCGTAATGGACCCTCGGTGACGCGCCGCTTTGATTATTTCTCGCCGTTTTTCGTAACACGTCACTTTATGAAAATCATTCATGTACTTTGGACCCAGCCACCCTGGGTCACTATCAAAATCTTTGATCCTGAACGGGTGTCTCTTCAGGAGGGTGACCTCTCCTTCCCACTCCTTTGCATACGTGTTAGCCAAATGAGCGGCAGAAATCCCTCCACCCACAATGACCAACGAGCCACCCTTCTTAACTTCACCAGCAGAAAACAGATGTCCCATACGTTCATGGGACGGATCGGCCCATTCAGGAAAATGAGGGCGATCATTGACCCCGATCGCGAGGATGACCTTTTCAGCAGCTATCGTTGATCGATCTGTCTTGACTACCCACCCATCGAGTCTCTTCTCCAAGCCGGTCACCGTCTCCGGCATCCAAAAATCGTTCCATTCATACTGCTGGAAAAGACCTTCATGGTACTCGTTAAACAAATCAAGCCTTGGGCGGTCATACCGTCCTATGAAGGGTTGAGCATACCCCTCTTTCTTGCTGAATTTCCTAAGGCAGTGAGGGTCAGGATCCAAATGGTGGACGGAAGTGGAACGCAGGTATTTCATTCCTACGCGTTTGGTGAGTGTCTTCCACCTGTGAAGAGGTTCCTCGTACGGATCAATCACTCTCAAGCTCGTCGTGTCTGCTTTTTTTGAATGTAAAAGGTAGGAGGCAACCGTACAACCTTGGATTCCTCCACCAATGATGACCCATTTATACAACGAGCCACCTCCTCTTTCTTTTTATGTAAGAGACAGCGGAAGAAAGAAACACTTCCGCCGAACCTCTTATGCTTGTCGGGGCTGAGCAAGGCCTCTGCGCTTTTGTAGTTATCCGGTTCCGACACCCAGATGCTCGAGACATAAGCAACCTCACTCTGTGGCAAAGAACGCCACGACGTGATTTTGCTTATGCTTGTCGCATCTCCCGGGGTGTCTCCACACTTAACATTACCAACTGGATTTTTTCACGCCTGGGATTTGGCCTTTGTGGGCGTATTCTCGGAAGGCGATGCGGGACATGTTGAATTTGCGCATGTATCCTCGGGGCCTTCCTGTGACTTCACAGCGGCCGGTCAGGCGTGTGGGTGAGGAATCTCTCGGTAATTTTCTTAATGCCTCGTAGTCGCCTTTTTCCTTCAACTCCTGGCGCAGGGCAGCATATTTCTGGACCATAGCCTGTCGTTTCTTTTCTTTGGCTACCTTTGACTTTTTAGCCATATCTTCACACCTTTCTATATCAGTAATGATTACGATTTAAAAACAAGTAAAAAAATAGACGCTCTTTTTTTAAGAGCGAGGCCTCAACACTCAAATAGTAACGATTACGAATTAAATCTTATAACAGGACGTTGATTTTGTAAAGGGAGAAGTTTTTATTTTTTCCAACTCTCCCCTCTCCTGCCATTATCGTCTTGTACCCCAGTTAATCTACCATTCTCTACGGAGCAGGGAATAGGTATAATGGTCGTAATAGTGTCCTTGATAATAATGTTTATCCCGGAATATGCCTTCACAAGTGAAACCTAATCGTTTTAACAAAGCGGAGGAACGCTGATTCTCCACCGCCACATACGCATGGATACGGTTCAGATTCATCTGTTGAAAACCGCTGTTGAGACAGGCCACCAAAGCCTCTGTCATCAATCCTTTGCCCCAATAGTCAGGATAGAGGTCATAGCCGATCTCGGCCATATGATTTTGACGGTCCCATAAGTGAAACCCGCAGGTCCCAATTGGAACGCCTCCTAGATCTTTACTTTCCATCACCCAGCGATTGTATCCTTTTTCTTCGGGCTTAGAGAACCATTCGACAAGTGCTAGGGCCTGGTTATAATTCTCCAAGTCTTCTTCATCATATAAATACTCACAAACTTTGTTGTTACTGAAGTGTTTGAAAATGAAGTTCGTGTGCTTCTGGCTAATGTTCACCAGATGGAGACGATCGGTTTCTACCGGTGGAAAATACAAGCCTTTCCCCTCCTCTCTAATTTCGAGTTTTTATAGTTAAGCTCTGTTTAAGTCTAATCTCTATATTTGAAAGGTTTGGTAATTTCAAATGGCTAAAAATATGATACGGTTATCAAAGTCAATGATACGATTTGAATAATATCTCATGTTCAGCTAACCAAGAAATAACAATAGATATTAAGTGAAAAATGTTTTGGAGGAAATGTAAATGAGAACGGATGCCATTATTTTTGTATCTTCCTGCTTTGTAATCTTTGGAGTGATCACGTTAATCTCGCTTAAATATAGTAGAAATAAAGATTATGTGGATAAGAAAAGTATTTTAATCATTCCGAACATAACCTTTGCCGCAGCTATTGGTGTTGTGATAAGCATTATGGCGAACGGTTCATTTTTGGAGTCATTGGTCGTAATAGCAGTATTAGTAGTTATTTCTTTAGGACATTCCTTATCACTTATTAGAAAGAGAAAAGCCTTTCTGTCTTACCGTGGAAAGAAATGACAGAAAACAGGATATTCAGGGGCTTATATTGCGATAGAAGAGATTCTATTTAACCATTTCACATTCTATATAACTAATAAAATATGATAAACACAAGATGAATAAAGGAGTAAAAAGGGATTTTCCATCCCGGCTCTACTCCCTAACTTTCTCGTCATGACTCAAAGCTCCCATTCTTCTGCCACCCCGCCATAATAAATGAAGGATGCCTGCCGTAATCGCTCCATAACCGATAAAATAAAAAACCATGAAAAATAAAAAGGAGCCATAATCCTCTAATTGCATGAGGGGATTCGAGACAATGTAGCTTTCGTTTCCAATGGCCATGAGATAAAGAGGAACAAAAATCAACCAGAACCGTTTCCAAAAATATCGCTTGAACTCGCTCTTCATGTCAGATCCCTCCATCTTTAATACGTTCGCTTTGTTCCTGTGCGTTCACTTGACTCGTCCTCTGACAATTGTTCATTCAATACTTCGACTTCCTGCCTCAGCATCTGAAGTTCCTGTTGGATGCCTTCCAGCTCATAGGAATGATCCTGCTGCTGTATCGAAGGACCACTACTCCCATTTAATGCAGCACAACCGGCGAACAGGATACAGATGCCGAGGAAATAGATGGGTCCGCGCAGCTTTTCCATTTCCAAGCTATTCTTCCTCTCCCTCTATAATGGATTGTATATACGATGCATCCCTTTCTGTAATCGTGAAAAAGACAGCATCCTGCCATGTACCGTTGTGCTCCTCTGCCAGGACAGCCCCATTGTCTGTGAACCAAATCCTGTGATCTGTCAATCCGATCGATCTTTGCGGGCTCATCAGTTTAAGAAAGGCATCGGGGTCATCTATGTTCACCGACACACCTTCAGCCGGTTGTTTATGCAGGAGAATGCCAAGCAGGGAATCCAATTTCGCCGGGTGGTCGACATCTGTGAGAACCGCTCCGTCGGGTGGTTGGCTTTCTCCCCCCTCTTCCTGAATCATGATTTGATAAGAAGGTTCATCCGAGGTGACGACACCGACGATATACCCTCCACCGAAAACAAGACCCACACCTAAAACCCAAAAAAGAAACTTCCACATATGTAAAAATCACCTTTCTTTGTGCTTTTGCCTCCAAATGAGGCCAAGGATAAGAATAAGCAAACCTGCCAGTGCACCCAGCAGATGATCGACAAGGTATTCGCCACTGCGAAGGTAGCGAAGAAAGAAAACGCCTCCGAAAATCAGGATCATCGTCGTAGCGAACATGAGGAAGAAACGATTGATTTCCATCAGAATTCTTCCTTCAGGTACTCTTTCTGCAAGCGGGAAAACATAAGGGCATCATGATTTTGATCATCCTGGAATAGGTATCCTCTCAAAACCCCTTCCTCTTTGAATCCCAGTCTTCTCAGCAAGCCTGAGGAAGCCTCATTTTGAGGGAAAGTCACGGCCCCGAGCCTGTACAGTCCCAACTCACGAAACGCATAGTCAACGACAGCAGATACAGCTTCGGAAGTGATTCTTTTGCGCCAGAAGGACGGGTCGAGTTCATAGCCCACTTCGGCCTTTCTGCTGAAGGGACTCCAATTGTTCAGTCCGACGGTTCCGATGAATGCGTTTGTCTCTTTCCAAATGATCCCCCAGCGGATGCTCTTTTCCACCGCAAAGTTATCTCTGAAAGAATGGACGATATTTTCCGCTTGATAGCGATTGGTCAGGGAAGGCATCCCATAATACTTGGTGACCTCATCCTTCGACATGATGCTATAGTAGCTCTCAATATATTCGTCCGTAATTTCAACGAGCTTCAAACGATCGGTTTCTAATTCTTGAAAATCCATATTCCCCACACCTCTCAATAAAGTCGTTCTCTGTAACTTTCATTTAGACGCTTGGTTACCGCTTCCTCATCCAGATCAGGAAGTCTGGCGTGCTCCGTTAGAATTTTTGTAGCGGATGGACGTTCTTCTTTTTCAAGCCACGTGCCCTTATCCCATAAACCTGAACGATTGAAGGCTTTGGCACAGTGGAGGAAGCATTCTTCGACTTCTACAGCGATTCCGAGGGTAGGAACTTTTCCTTTATGTGCCATTTTTTCAAGAAGATCCTCATCCGCTAAGAGGCACGCCCGGCCATTGACCCTCAGCGTCTCCTCCATTCCTGGTATGAAAAAAATCAACCCTGCATGGGGATTTGATAACAGATTCTTCATTGAATCCACACGCTTGTTTCCAGGTCTCTCAGGGATAATGAGAGTGCTATCATTCAAGATATGAACGAAACCTTTTTCATCCCCGCGTGGTGACACATCGCAATTCCCATCTGCATCAGACGTCGCGAGCGTCAAGAATGGCGATTGTTTGATGTACTCTTTACAGTTTTCGTCCAAGTGATGGATCACCTTATTCTTCACGAGTTCACTCGGTTCGCCGATGATCGCTCGAAGCTCCTCTTCATTCTTAATGACATGCTGGAACATCTTCCACTTCCTCTCCAACCCTTTGGATTCTATGAAAGTTTCGCTTACATGAAAAAACTCATTGCATGCCCTCTATTTTTTATGTAAATTAGACAAGTATGTTTTTTAGGAGGGATCATCTATGAATCAATCAACAACGACGCAACGGGTAAAAATGACAACGGCAGACCCTTCCGCGATCGGACTTTTTGGACTCGCTATGGTTACACTGGTGGCTTCTTCAGCCAAGCTTGGGTGGACAGACGGGGTATCTTTCGTTCTTCCTTGGGCGATTTTCCTCGGAGGGCTTGCCCAGCTGTTCGCAGCCATTCAGGATGCAAAGCATGACAACACATTTGGAACGACGGCGTTTGCCGCTTTCGGACTCTTCTGGTTCGGTGTCGGAACGTCCTGGCTCATCGACTTTGGAGTCTTCGGAGAAGCAGCGGCGCAAGCGGTCGACCCCCATCAACTGGGCATCGCTTACATCGGTTATCTGATCTTTTCCATATTCATGACGATCGGCGCAATGGAAACGCACAAAGTGCTGTTCATCATTTTTGTTTTGATCGACTTCTTGTTCATCGGCCTTTCCTTATCTACGCTCGGAATTGCCCCGCACGCGACGCATATGCTAGCAGCGGTAGCTGAACTAATGATTGCGATCATGAGCTTTTACGGTTCAGCCGCAAGTGTCTTGAATGTCCATTTCGGAAAAGTCACCCTGCCTGTCGGAAAACCGTTCGGCATTTTCAAATAAAAGCGGGCCGGGAGTTTCTCCCGGCTTTTTTTAATTGCTCAATCGGTTGTACCCCTTCTTCAATTCTTTTGAAAACATGAAGAGGATGCCGAGCACGATGAGAACCCAGCTGAAAATCATCGGAAACAGAAGGCCTCCCTGAAGCACGGCACTCCAATATTTCCCCGGAGGATTGCTCCATTCCTCGATAAAGGACAAATAAACAACCGCCCCTACCGATGTGAAACCATAAAGGATCACGCCACTGATAAAAAATAAAATACCGGCCCAATATTTTTTCGCCATTCTACTTTTCTCCTAACTATGGATTGCTTCCTGCGCTCGGTGACGGTCGACTTCTCTTACATAAAACTTAAATTTTACGCTGTCACAATTGTTAAAAACGGGTGAACCTACTGATGACGTGGTGCTGACGGTCGCGACCCGGTACGCCAAGCCTTCTGCAGACCACTTCGATGCTACCTTATGATATTCATTTTGCATGAATGTTGTATAAATGAGTGTTTTTTATTGGAAAAAATATCAATCCTATTGATCAGACCATCCATTTGGTTCCTCCTTGATTACTTTACCATAGATTTTTTCCAAGATTAACCTCTAAGAAAGCGTTTTATAGTCGATGGCTGAATTTTCGAAAAAAGATTGACGAGATGTACACGCTCGAATATGATACAACTATAAATTCAAATGATAGAGTTCCAGGCTTGGCTTTACCAGCAGTCTTGAACGAAGGAGATAAGGAGGCTTTGACGATGTTAGCGAAGCTATTCAATTGGTTCGGCCCAGGCATGCCCAAGGTCGATTTGGTCCTATCGAAAACAGAATATGCTCCCGGAGAAAAAGTGACCGGATCTTTCCATTTGATTGGCGGAATGAACCAGCAGACCATTCAGCGCCTGGAATGTGACTTGATGAAGAAAAGTCCAGGAAACAAACTGAGCCTCTTACAACCGATTACAACCGTTCTGATGAACCGTGAACTTGAACCAAAAGAAGAAAGTGAATATCCGTTTCATTTCATTCTCCCAGAGACGCTGGATTTGGATGATGCAGAGACGACCTATTTCCTTCAAACCAAACTGGTGCTGCACAATGATGCGAAAACATCAGACATGGATGAGATTCACATTGTAATCCGTTAAAAACCCCAAAAAGCGGTACTCCTTTTTGAGTACCGCTTTTATTCAGCTATATTGTTTACATAATAAAATTACCGTTTATTAGAGTGGGAATTCTATGAATTATTGGCAGAAAGCAATGGATATCAGTTTCCATCCATGCTGCTTCCTTCTAAATTTATTCCTCAGGCGAAGTCAAATGGAATTCTGTAATTTCAGGTGGATTATTCAACCTTACCGGAATGATACTCAATCCAATCCCACGATTCACGTACAGACTGTTTTCCTCGTTGCCATATTCCTCTTTCGTCCAGCCATCTACTCGCGCTTTCCCTTTTGCAACTAAATCTTTCCATGACCAATGGGGTGTAAACGGAATCCGTATTTGACCACCGTGCGTGTGTCCAGCCACCGCCGTTGATGCTGCTCCCTCTGGAATTTCATCAAATGATTCCGGATTATGCATGACGACAAAACGTGCGTCCTCTACTTCAATGTCCGTAAACGCACGGGAAACCTCATCATTCTCGGGCCATCTGGCACCAATTCCAGTGAGATAAAGAGGTTCATCTGCGCGCTCGTTCTCTAATGCCACGGAGCGATTGTGCAGAATCTCAATATCGATTTCCTCCAGTTCCTTTCTCACCCGTTCAGCTGTCTCTTCGCTTGGGTCTACCTTGCGGCTGCTCATGTTGTAATCATGATTCCCGAGCACCGCATAAACAGGAATGCCTTCCTCTGTTAAAGGCTTTAGATAGGCCTGGACCTTTTCCATTTCGCTCTGGTGGTCATTCACAGAATGGTAGACATAGTCCCCAAGCAGAACCACGGCATCCGGGGACCGTTCGATGATCCGGTCCACGACATCTTCGATTTGTCCATCGTTGTCCAACCACATCCCTACTTGAAAATCACCGATCGCTATGATTTTCTTATCTTCCCAACCTTCCGGGAGATTAGGAATCACAGCTTGTTCTTCTTCTACCTCCATGGTGTAAGGTTCCACCAAACCCCAAGTGAATAAGATCACAAGGACGGTTAATGCGATATATAAAATCATCCGTTTTTTTGATTTCACCATTCTCCCCTCTTTCTTCTGCATTTTGTTTAATTTTTTAAAGACGTTAAATAAATGGAACAGAATTTGGTCCACTTCTCGCCGGACATTTTGATACAGCTAATGCTATTGCTTCCAACTCCTAAAAGCGCGAATGACAAAGAAAAAAAGGCCGGCATCTTTATGTACGCCACCCTTCCAAAGGAGCTTTTGTTTGTATAAAGGTCATACCTTTTCCCAACCATTTCTAAACGTCACCATTTCCATTCCTTTCCCAGAATGTTCATAATCCAAAACATTCTTTTATATAACCATAAAAAGAGCCCTGAGAAGTCAGGGCTCTTCCAAAATGATTCATTCCATAGACACATCAATGACTAAAATTCCGCGCTCATCTCATCCAAAGTCCAGGAGTAAATCGACTCCACCAGGCTGTTTCCATCAATCGTAATCGTAACCTCTTCAACTTTTTTGCCGCCCATCCCTTCATAAAACTGACAGGAAGGATTATCAGACAATACTTTAACCATCATCGTTTGGGATCCCTTCTCCTTCACATCATTCAGAATGAAAGAAAACAAAGCTTTTCCTGCCCCGCGGCGTTGAAACCTTTGGAGTATGTATATGGAACTCAGCTCCGCATCATAGTTCCCATAAGTAGAAGAATAGTTCCATGTGGCAAACCCGACTACTCCTTCGTCATTTTCCACTAAGATGATTTCGGAAGATTGGATATTCTCTTCCCATAGAGACTCTCTTTTTTCATAGGTGAGGCGATCCAGGTAAGTGTCTGGGACCAGACCTCGATAGGTCTCCAGCCAGGCATCCACATGAACTCTAGCAATGGCTGGAACATCTTCCGGTTCAGCCTTTCGTATATTCATGACCCACCTCCATATCTGACTTAAAGCTTATCAAACATGCTGTCGCCGTCTTTACGGTCTACAAACGAAATTCTGCGCGACAGAGACTGAACCGCTTACTACATTTGGAGAAAAATGCCCCCTACTATTCGTCCTTTCTCCCATCAAAATCGTACCCTGATTTTCCCCAGTAAATTAAAAACATGGCGGGAGTCACGATCATCGCTATAGCTATAATCAGATTCAACACGTTCACAGAATCACTCCTTCCTATTTTAAAAACTTTCGTGCTTTAACTAACGATCCTAATCAATAGGTTCCTATCTTGCATTAGGTAGGGTCCATGATCCTTCCTTTTGTTTTCCTAAAGCAAAAGTGATGGATTATTTATCAGGTATCAATATTGTTCGTTGAGTCGGAACGCGGGCAACTGTGACAATTTGCGGATGCAAGGTGTATGACTTTCCATCAATTTCAAAATTGTATCGTCCACGGAAAACCACCTTTCTCCCTTGTTTATTCAATTCATTTTCAATAGCTTTCACATATTGATGATGATCTTTGTACCATTCATCCAAATGCATGACGATATTGCCTTTCTGATAACCGGAAGATTTGTATGCAAAATATCCAATTAGTAAAAATGGAGTAAAAAATAAGATTAAAATCAGGATCTCCACCGGCGCATCTCCTTCCCTTTATGGTTTGAAAAACATCTAACTACTTATCACTATTTAAGATTTCCCCGAATCCATGCGACCATTTATAAAATTCTTAAAATTCCTATTACTATACTAACGAATGAGAGTGGGGTTACGTTTCAGTGATTTTTAGAATCTTAGCTTTGAGACTTACTTCTCCTCTTTGAGGCGGTCCATCTGCCCTTTGGCGCGATTAGGCACCTTTTTTGCGCGGTTCGACCCCTCTTTGGGGCGATTCATCCTCCCATTGGCGCGACTCCAACCCTCTTTGGCGCGACTCCAACCCTCTTTGGCGCGACTACACCTCTCTTTGGCGCGACTCCAGCCCTCTTTGGCGCGACTCCAGCCCTCTTTGGCGCGACTCCAACCCTCTTTGGCGCGACTCCAACCCTCTTTGGCGCGACTACACCTCTCTTTGGCGCGATTCCACCTCTCTTTGGCGCGACTCCACCTATCCTTCAACCACTAGATAACCCGCTCAACCACAACAAAAAAACGCCACCTTAAATCGGTGGCGTTTATCGCTTATGCGGCTACTTTTTGTTCCTGGGCTTTTTTAATTTTTGATATGGCATGGATGTTGATCAGGATTCCGGCAGAGAACATCATCATGAGCAGGGATGTTCCGCCATAGCTGACGAACGGCAGTGGAACACCGGTTAAAGGAAGAAGACCGGTCAAACCACCGAGGTTGATGACTGCCTGGATGCCGATCAAACCGGACACACCGATGGCAAGCAGACGGCCGAACGTGTCGTGGCTCTCCATACTGACATAGAACCCACGCAGTACGATCAAACCAAGTAACAACAACACGACACCGACACCGACCACGCCTAATTCTTCGGCGATGACAGCCATGATGAAGTCGGTATGAGCTTCTGGTAAGTATCCGAGCTTTTGTACGCCGGCCCCAAGTCCGGTGCCGAACAAACCTCCGTTATGGATGGCGAGGTAAGAATTGATCAGTTGGTACCCGGCATCATCGGCGTATTCAAAGGGTTGATAAGCTCCGTCGAAACGGGAAAGCTGTTCTTCACTGAGACCGAAATTGTACATGAAAACGGCCCCTGCAAGAGCAATCCCGATCATGGAAAAGAGGTGAACTTTCTTTAGTCCACTCGACATGATGATCAATCCGGATACCGCGAGGGCAATCAGGGCTGTCCCCAAATCCGGCTGTTTCAAGATCATCGCGACCACAAGCATCATCAAAATGATTGGCGGCAATAACGCTCGCGTGAAATCTTCAATATACCCACTCTTTTTCGTAAAAATGGTCGCCATATAAATGATCAAAGACATTTTGGCTAATTCAGCCGGCTGGAATTTTCCAAGACCAGGAATCGGTAGCCATGATTGGGCATTGTTGGACGTATGTCCGAATACAAAGACTGCCGCAAGAAGGATGACCGTTCCAAGCAGAATCAGCTTAAATAAGCGTCGATAGTTTTTGTAAGGAAAGATGATCCCCAGAAAAAGGGCGACCAAGCCAAGTCCCCATGACATCAACTGCCTGTTGAAAAAGTAATCAGGGGTTACTTCGTAAACCATGACACCACTGACCATACTGGCGCTGTACACCATCACCGTACCGAACGCGGACAAAGCCAATACAGCGAATAAGATGGTAAAATCAATGTTCTTCAATATTCTGCGTATCATGCGTAACCCTCTTTCGTTTGGTACTATTATGTAAATTATAAGGCTTCTTGTCTCGTAAAAAAAGCATTCCTTTTAAATTACTTCGAAAGTCTATATAATAACGATTAGATTTGTAGGAGGTTTGTGGAATGATTTATTTTTATGTCGGAATCGGTGGGATGATTGGCGCATCCCTTAGGTTTCTGATCGGTGAGTGGCTGAAGAACCCTGACCAGTGGTTCCCCTATTCCACGTTGACCGTCAATTTGACCGGGAGCTTCTTCCTCGCGTGGTTCACGATGGGGATCGTTGAGAAGTTTTCCCTTTCTCCCAAATGGAAAGCCGCTCTTGGAACAGGACTTGTCGGGTCGTATACGACATTCTCCACCTTGAGCATGGACGCCGTTTCGCTCTATGAACGTGGAGACATGATTCTGAGCCTCCTTTACATAGCCATCAGCATATTCGGTGGCTTAGCCTTCTCTATGCTCGGATTCACCCTTGGAAAAAGGAGAGCTGCCTGATGCTTTCAAAACTGTTACTAGTTGGCGCGGGAGGATTCATCGGAGCGATCCTCCGCTACGGAATCAGTCAGTGGATCAACAAACGTACAGCTTCCGCTCTCCCGGTCGCTACCCTTTTTGTCAACATCCTTGGTTCATTCGTCCTCGGCCTGATTACAGGACTCGATCTCTCAACACTCTGGGTGCTCTTCGCCGGCACAGGCATCCTCGGTGCTTTTACAACCTTTTCTACCTTCAAGCTGGAATCAGTCCAGCTTCATTTTAAAAAGAACTGGAAAACCTTCGTCTTGTACACCGTCCTCAGTTACACGCTCGGGATTGCATTAGCCTGGAGCGGCTTCCATTTGGGAAAATTATTCTAACCATCAAAAAGGACTTCCTCACAAGGAAGCCCTTTTTCACCTATTCGAAGTCATAAGCTTTGATGATGCGCATCGTCAGTTTCTCATAACCTTGTTCGTTCAAATGGACTTCATCACTGAAATAACGGGAGGACTTCTCTTCATACAAATCGTTTGTTGGGATAAACGTAACATTCTCATAAGGCTCGATGAGCGACTGGCTCGTTGCGTTCCAGTCTTTGATGATTTGACCGATTTCTGGTTTGTCCGGATAAGGGTTGTAAAAACCGAGAAATAAAATCGGTGCCTCCGGATTTTTCTCACGGATCTGATCCAGGATCCTTTGAACGTTCTGCTCATAATCCTTTTTCCCCATGGCAATTTTATCTTCATGTAATGGAGAAAGGTCTCCTCCATTACTTTTAATGATATCGTTCATTCCAATAAAAAATAGAATGTAATCCGCATGTTCGATTGACTTCATGACCGCTGCCTCATTCATCTGTCCGAGCATTCCATCACTTTGCTGGCCCGGAATGGCATAATTGTCGACGGTTACGGGATCGTCGTGATTTTTATCCAACCATTGCTCTAGATTCTCAACATATCCATGGCCACTTTCATCCCCCACCCCGTAGGTCAATGAATCCCCGAGAGCGACGATTTGTTCTTCTTTTTGATGGGACATGGATGATTGAAATCCGAACACACCAAGACCGATAGCGGCCAAAATGACCACTCCGATCCACCATTTCCGTTGTGTTGTCATAAGCTGCACCTCCGAATACGCCCCTTCTTCCCTGGGAAAGGTGGGACCAAACATCATTGCGATAAATAGAACAAAAGCACGAGGATCAGACACAGTCCGTCCCTCGTGCTTTTTTATAAGTAAAGTTTAATGGTTCTTTGTTTGGTTTGGTGAAAACCCTTAGCGAATTTATTGGTACAAATCGCGAATCTGGTTTAAGTCTTCGATAAATTGACTCGACTCTTCCTGACTCAACCGGACAAGCATCTGTTCATTCAACGTAAGGATCTGACCATCTTCTTCATCTTTATGATTCATCAAATAATCATAAATGGAATCCAATTGGTCTTTATTTAGAGTGGATTGAGTCGTAAAGTGCTTCACTTGATTTAATACGAATTCGTCGTTGATCCGATCAAACTCTCCCTGAATGATTTTCCCGTTAACATCCACGCTACCAACTCCTTTATGGAGATAGTTTATTCCAATCGGCAAAATTATATAAATGCTTAGTAGGGAAGGGCACACCCCCTCAGGGAACGATCCTAATGCGCAGACGACTAAAAGGATTTGTTAAAAATCCGGGGCTACCTTGTTAAAAGTTCCTTTCAGTAATCACTGGGATACTCTCAGTTGAGATGTTATTAAATTCTTCATTCTCCTTTTTTTGTACACATGATTGATGTTGGAAAAGTAAAAATCCCCGTCCAAATCATCTAGAAATAATATGTATTCCCCTGAATCTATAGGAATGATTTCATCGGATAGAGAAAGGAGATGATCCTTAAAACTTCCATCCTCTTTCTGTTTGAAGCCTACTGGATAAACGACATCTATTTTATCGCCTACTTCATCATGGGCACCATCCATACCTTTATAGTTATTCATAACAGTGATTGTATAAACTCGATCGATTTGATAGACATTATTCTCCGCATCTGCCACCTGTGTCCTCGTTTCATAGTCTTCATCAAGTGTTCCATGAATGATCACATCCGCGTTCTTTTTTAATGACATCAATTCTTCCTCTGCAGAAACGGATAACCCAACACCCTCAGCCGTCTCCGTATTTTGTGAAACGTTAATTCCCATGATCGCTCCTTAAAGGACAACTGAGCATATGATGACTAAAGCCCTAGCTTTCACCTGCTCCACTCTCCTTTCTCTTATAAATTCTCATTACATATTACCATAAGTTGTAAGTGATGAAATAGAGACCATGGTCAATGTTGATTTGACCCTCCTTTAACTCACATTTGTGCACATCCCTTGAACGCAAGTCAGCAAAGGCATGAAGGATTCATCAGCACTCCTGTAGATCCTTAAGATTGATGTAATGAAAATTTTTCTGAAGATTCCATTGATTCTCAAAGCATTTTCCTGTATTGTAAATCGCAAGCGAAACTAAAAATCAAGAATTTATTAATGTTCCATGTGATTTCTATTTAAGCCAGCGTTTTACGTAAGGTGTTCACCTGTTTTTCAAAAACTACATAATAATAGAACTTATCCAGAGAGGTGTAGGGACTGGCCCTTTGATACCTCAGCAACCAGCCAATGGCACGGTGCTAAATCCAGAAGGTATTCGTTATACCTTGAAGATAAGGAGACTCTTTATACGTAAAGGACCCCCTTATCCAGGGAGGTCCTTTTATTTTTGAAGAAAATGATTCTTGGCGCTGAACAGCGTTTAAATCTTTTCAGCCCATGCATGGCAGAAAGTCAGCGTGTCCCTGAAAAAGGACTCGCTTTCTAATAAAAGTCTCATACAAAATGGAAAGGTTGTGGAATGAAATGAAACGATCATTAGAACAGAGATTACAGGATGGACCCGTGATTTGTGGAGAAGGATATTTATTCGAGCTGGAGCGACGGGGGTATTTACAGGCCGGTTCCTTTGTACCTGAAGTAGCTCTCGATCACCCACAGGCACTGAAACAGACCTATCGAGACTTTATGCTCGCAGGCTCCGACGTCGTCTTGGCCTTTACCTATAATGGCCACCGTGAAAAAATGAGAATCATCGGCAAGGAGGATTTATTAGAACCGCTTAACCGTCAGGCCATCCGCCTGGCCAAAGAAGTCGCTCAAGAGCACCCTCAGGAAGAAGCCCTCGTTGCCGGGAACATTTCCAACACGAACCTGTTCAATCCGGATGATCCTGAAGCTGTTGAAAAAACAAGGAGCATGTTTGCAGAGATGATCGGCTGGTGTAAGGAAGAAGGCGTAGATTTTGTGAACGGTGAAACGTTCTATTATTATGAAGAAGCTTTGATTGCCTTGGAAGAAATTCAAAAACAAGACCTCCCTGCTGTGATCACCTTTGGTCTGATGGGTGAAAATATTCTGCGGGACGGCTATGAAGTTGAAGAAGCCTGCCGCTTGTTACAAGAAAAAGGGGCCCTTGTCGTGGGGATGAACTGCTTCCGTGGACCAGCGACGATGCAGCCGTATGTAGAGAAAATCCGCAATACGGTCGACGGATATGTAGGTGCCCTGCCTATTCCTTACCGCACGACAGAAGAACACCCGACCTTCTTCAACCTGCCGGACGGAGGCTGTGCCTGTACCATCCCAACGGAAACCACGTTCCCAACGTCCCTGGATCCGCTATACACCAACCGTTACGAGCTTGCCGAGTGGGCCAAAGAAGCGCACGGTATAGGGGTAAACTACCTCGGACTCTGCTGCGGTGCTTCTCCGGCTATGCTTCGTGAAGTGGCAGAAACTGTCGGTCGTAAAGCAGTGAACTCGAAGTATTCCCCGGACATGGAGAAACACTTCCTGTTCGGCAGTGACGATACACTGCAGGATCATGTGACCTCTTATAAGACGAAAGCCTAAAACATAGCGCCTGTCCCAAACTACGGACAGGCGCTAATCAAACAGTCTTCCCTTCTCCACCTTTACAAATTCACTTCAACTAAAGGACTGGATCACATAGGTCCACCTTATCTTCATTTGCCGTCCATTTTGAATAGATTTCTAATGACCACTGATCAGGAACTCTCTTATACCCATTTTCATTAATCCATTGGTGCAAATGAGTATAAACGTGAAAGATTTCTGAAGCATGCCCGTTGAAATTTAAAGTGGCATATTTCTGGGCAGGAACAACTAAACGAACCATATCCTCAGGAAGATCTTCAAATTCATGCACCTCGAAACACACCCAGTATCCATCGTCTCCTTCGGAAATCTCTCCCGCTTTAAAAGCCCCGATGAGTTTAACCGGCTCCAACAGTTGTTTGATTTCCGATTTACGTCGCTCCAGTGCCATAGAGGCTTCAGGGATCTCTTTCCCATAACCCTTCATATCATTACAAACGACACGAAAGCCAACTAACTTTTTATTCCCAAACTCTTTGACACCTTCTAGAGTGATCGCATTCATTTTTTCCATTCTTTAATCTCCTTTGGGGATTTTTCGCTCTTACCTATCCCATTCTTCAAAAGGATATTTTTTCCTCTTTTATTAGTTTTCTATCTACCAATCTATAAAGGTATAATCCATAAGAAACCGATCCCATACATTCAATCTGTTACAAAAAACACCTTCAGTCATCTAGAACCTGGTTGACTGAAGGTGGTGAATCGATCACATGGCTACTTAGTGTAAATGGCGTTAGAGAACAGGCGGAATAAGTAATCCGTATGATCACGGAAGCCCGCTTCAAGTCCAATAAGCGTTACGTCCTGGTCCTTTTCTTTAATGATGACCGGCTGTCCTTGGGCATCCGCACGATCTTCCCAGTGTCCCGCCATAAAGAAGTTACTGCTGTCCTCAAAAGTGGCATGGACATCTGTTCCTTCCACATCCGTGTACCATACAGGGCGGTAGACGAAACCATAATCGTTTGCTCCATAACCAGAAGTCACGGAACCAGAATCGTAATTCACTCGGACGATCCCATTACTATTATAGTCACCTTTATGAACAGACACATCCGTCAGTCCCAGCTGCTTCGCGGCATCGGAAGCGCCAGCTCCAACAGCGATATATTTTCCTCCATCCTCAACATAAGAGTGGATGTTTTCTTTAAAGGCCTGATACTGTGCTTCATTTCCGAGTCCGAATTCAGCATTCGGAGCCCAATTATTATAGGAAATCAAGCTGGATGTGCCACTGTAGAAAAAGACATCGGTATCTCCTAATCCTTGTTCTGCCAGTTCTCTTGGTGTGATCTCTTGTACTTCAAATCCTAATCGCTCTAAAGCTAGAAGAGTCCCTGCATGGGATTGGGCTTTGTTCATACCGCCGTCTTTTAGAATCGTTACTTTTTGAGAAGTTAAGGGTTCACCATCAACAGTTTCGGTCGATTGGACAGTAATGCCAGACGCTTCCACAAGTTTTCTCAATTCAGGCGACTTGTCCGCATCCACGTAGAATTGCTCCCCATCCATCGTCACTTTAAAACCGTTCTCCACCAAAGTATTCACTAGATGAACCGCTTTTACAGAAGAGTTAGGAATCACATAAGGACCGTTTCCTGTTAACTCCCCATCCGCTCTTACTTTCTTCACGTCGTTCGTCTTCACATGGAAGGAGCTGTCTGCTTCCACCTCTACCGCTTCAAAACCCCACAATTCTGGTAAATTCCAGGCAGAAATATCATACATCGATGGTGTGATGTCGGTAATATCCTCTCCATCCCACAGCATCGTGTTCGCAAGTCCAGCTTTCGCCTGGCTCATGTCTACGATGTACGTTCCCGCCGGGTACGAAACACCGTCATATTCTAATGCTTTCTTCGACTCAGAAACATCAATATCATTGAACATCAGATGCTCGACGGCTTTTTCAGTGGCCGTGGGGTCTATTTCATCTACGGGTAAAATGTATGCCTGCGGGAAGAATCCTTCCGTATGGTAAGGGTGATCAAATTGGATGCCACGCTTGAATACTTCGATTTGGTCTTTGATCATTTGTTCTTTGTTATCATTGGAAAATTCAAGGGCTCCCATAACCGCATCATAATGCCATTGGACGCCATCCCAATCATTCGTCGGTGCTTCAAGGGTATAGCCATAAGCCCCGTGGTACATGGCATACATCGGTGTAAAGATCGGTGGATAATCATCCCAGCCGGCATCATCATCCCGCTGTGGAATATATGTACCTTTCATCGATTGATAGTCCACGCCCGAATCCTCTGTATTTGTATTTTCATAGTCTGCACGATTGTCTACAATACTTCCTTCCATAGCTTCAGCCTGATCTAGGGCCCACTTCGAAAATAGATCATATTCGTAGTTCGGATTGTGCGGCGGGGTACAAGGCTCAATTAAACCAGGATGATCTTTCCCACCATAGCCTTTCACATAGCCATGCAGATCAAGGAAGACCATAGGGTTCCACTCTTTAATCAACTCCACAGTATGCTTGGTTTCTGCTTGAGACTGTGTAATAAAATCCCGGTTCAAGTCAATGCCATTGCTATTAAAACGTGTCGCATCGATCCGGCCGTCAGGATTCGCCACTACATTAAAAATTAGAATATGATTTTCAAGCAGCTCCTTCGTTTCCTGATCATCAGCTGTCGCAAAACGCTCAATCAATTGCAGTGCAGCATCTGAACCGACAAACTCCGTGCCATGAATCGACGCATTAATCATTACGGGAACTTTGAAGTCCGGATGTTTTTCAATGAAAGCCTGCGCTTTTTCAGGGTTTTTGAACATCTTCTGTCGCAATGATTTTTGGTATCCATAGTTACCTTTGGCCGTTGGATCGGAGATGGTTACCGTATAAAGGTCGTGGCCGCCGGAAGATTCCGCCGAACTCTCCACTGTGATCCGGTTACTTTGTTTCGCGATTTCCTGTAGTTTGTCATTCACCTTCGAGTACTTCAAGAAATCATAGTTTTCACTGTTAAAAGGACTGCCATCCTCCTCCTGCAGTGTTTCATTCACATTGACATTGTGCCAGTTCGGTGACTCCGCTGCGGCCGTTAAAGGCGCTGCAAGCATCGTAATGGCCGCCATTCCAGTCATGACTGTCTTTTTCATTATTGACCTCCTAGACGAAAAGATATAATTACTAGTTTATACCATTAGTAACATAAACTGTATGAATAGATTCTACTGATTAAAGGGAGTGCTTTTGTACTACGTTAATCCATTAAAGTTTTAGTCCATCCCCCTTTACCTTGCAATATATAACAAAAATAAACAAACCACGCTGAAATCGCTAGGTCTGTCCACAAGCTTTCATAGAAATTTTTACCTTATCAGAACTGTAGGAAGATTCTCTTTTTCATCGACCGACTTCTCTCAAAGAAAAACCCTTTAAGGAAACCCCAGGATCAAACTTGCCCAAGTCGATCCTTCTCCCCCCCTCTAAGAGGACTTTTTCACACATGCATTTCC
Source organism: Halobacillus sp. Nhm2S1 (assembly GCF_019599545.1). Classification (GTDB taxonomy): domain Bacteria; phylum Bacillota; class Bacilli; order Bacillales; family Halobacillaceae; genus Halobacillus. Next base: position 77,636 of record NZ_JAIEZV010000003.1, read on the forward strand.
CAAACATGAGTCATCTCACATATGTTATCGTAATATTAACACTATTCAGAATTTAAATTTAATTCTGGGTAGAAAATTAAAGGAGGAATACGATGCGTAAACACATGTGGAAAGTTGCCGGGATTATGTTAGTGTTTGCTTTAGTCTTTTCATTCAATAACATAGCCCAAGCTTCCGTTGAAAAAGCGGCTGAGCAAAAGGCACAGGTAGAAGAATACTTAATTGGTTTCAAATCAAAAGTGAACCAAAAAGCTATTAATGGTGTGGGAGGAAAAGTACTTCATGAATATAAATATATGAATGTCGTACATGCGAAGCTGCCGGAACAAGCAGTAAAAGCCTTATCCAATAACCCTAATGTCGCTTATGTAGAGAAAGATCATACGGCACAGGCAACGAGTCAAACAACGCCCTATGGGATCTCCCAAATTAATGCAGATGATGTCCAAGCTCAAGGAACGACTGGGACTGGGGTAAAGGTAGCGATTCTTGACTCTGGTATTGATGGAGCACATGAAGACTTGAACGTAGCTGGCGGAGAGAGTTTTGTCAGTGGTGAACCTAACGCCTTAGTTGACGGGAATGGTCACGGTACCCACGTAGCTGGAACGGTTGCAGGTGTCAATAACACATTAGGTGTTCTTGGTGTAGCACCATCCACTGAGCTCTACGCTGTTAAAGTGTTAAGCAGTTCAGGCAGCGGTTCTTACAGTGGAATTGCTCAAGGAATTGAGTGGGCCATCAGCAATGACATGGACATCATTAACATGAGTCTTGGAGGAAGCCGTGGTTCGGCCACTCTAGAACAAGCGGTAAACAATGCAGATGCTCAAGGCGTATTAGTCGTAGCTGCTGCTGGAAATGATGGATCTAAAGGGAAGAAAAACACTATTGGTTATCCTGCGAAATACGCAGCAGCCATGGCTGTCGGTGCTGTAGACAGTGCCAATAATAGAGCCTCATTTTCAAGTGTCGGGGATGAACTTGAAGTCATGGCACCTGGTGTTGATATTCTAAGTTCTGTACCAGGTAACAATTATGATCGCTATAATGGTACTTCCATGGCAAGCCCGCATGTTGCAGGCGCAGCTGCTCTAATCTTAGCCGATGATCCAACTTTGACGAATGATCAGATCCGTCAAACATTGATTGACACAGCTGTTTCTCTTGGTGACTCTTTCTATTATGGAAACGGAGTGATCGACGTTCAGGCTGCTGTTCAGTAAGGTTTAAAAATGAAAAAAGCGTATGAAATCAGTTGTTTTCTTGATTTCATACGCTTTTCTTTTATTAGGTTGGTATTGTTATATTAAAGCCCCTTGGAAAAAAACCGACTTCGAGTAATCTCTTCTAGATCTCTGGCAAGACAACCATCCATTCAATAATAGAGTTTGTTCCCTTCTTCATCAAAGTACTGGAATTCAGTCTGCCCCATTAAATCAGCTTCTACTTCGTGAAATAAAAAAGCTCTTATATTTTCCCTATCGATCGTTATCATCTCAGCCTCATATTTATCAATGATTACTTTGTGTACTTGTTTCGGGGCCAGCCCTACGATGTAATCATCCTTCCCAGAAGCCATTCCAACATTACTAACCTCTATATTTCCTACTCCGAGAATTTCGTCAAACTGCCAACCATACATATTCTTTTGTAACCTTGCTGCTGCTAAGTAATTCTTAGGAGTTTCTCCGACTTGCGAATAGTAAAATACATACGCAACCCCATCAAAGAACTTTTTATCAATGACTTCTAAGACTGCATGTTTAGGATTTTTCACATAACTTAATGCATCTTCTGGGGTTGCATGTGAATTATTCTTTTTAATATCTAAATAAATGAGAGGAACCACCACTATTACTAAACAAACGACGAACCCAAGTGTTATTTTTTTCACTGATCTTCTCCTTTTATAGGCTGTATGATTAATGATTTAAAATCTCACCGCTTCTTAAAGAATCTTTTTCTGGTACAGCCATAAGCGATAGCTTTTTATGAGCTATAGGCTCGTTGTCAGAAGAGACGTCTCTCATATTTGACCACCTACTTATAAGATTTTCTCCATTGATCTTCCCGTATTTGAATATCCCCGTTTCTTGTTCACTGTTAATTGGATCAATTTCTTACCAACAAGATTTGCACTCCAATTATTCATTAGACACTTTCCTGTCTTACTCTAAGACTTATGTATCAAAGAGAAAACAAATAGGCTGTTTATTGTTGTGACGTCATTAACTTTTTAATAAAGAATGCGACATAGACAAACCCATTTGCGATAAGTAGTGATGCTAGCAAAAGCAAGGGGTTAAACGTTGTGGGGTGTTCTAAAGGAGTCGCAAGACCTGTCTCGTATGGAAAAGGTGGTGTGAAATACGTCTGATCCTGAATGACAAATTCAAAAGGAAACCCTAGCGTAACTTTCTCTAATTCCTGATCATTTGATACCGTTTCTGTGGAAAAGAAAGGAGAGATTAAAACGAATATATTTGCTAAAAAGCAGCATATAAACTTTAACATATTATACCTCCAACAAAATATGTATCATGAGTTTTCTACACATGATCATTTAACCTTCCTGCATTTATTCTATAAGTTCGATCTTCCCTAATTCGGACTGGGCGGGATAAGATTCATTTGCACCACCCTTGCCCCATACTCTTACTTTGTCTCCTTTTTTAAAATCAGAAAATGATTCAAAAAAACCATCAATATTAAAATTGATATGAAAAATATGTGCCTCGTACGGCTTACCATCTACTCTAGAAAGTTCATTCCAACTCATAGTCACAGCTTGGTCCTTTGTAATTCCATGAACGACTAAAATCTCTTTATCTTTAACACGAACTAAATAGCCTTCGATGGTTGGGTCACCTGTATAATCTTGTTCTTCACTATTACAGCCTGCTGTGACAAAAAGAGAAAGGACAAAAAGGACTAATATTCTTTTCATTATTCACCCTCTATTCTCTAGTTCAGTTGCACACCAAGCGATAGCCTCCCGTTTCTGTAAAACATGAAATCGAGATTAACCGGCATACCGTTATCCATATCAATTATACTTTCACCATTTGTGTATCATAGGCAAACTCTATATTCAGTCCAGAACGTTTCACCTTATTTTCTAACTCTTTAAAGTCATCAAACCCTAATCCATTTGGTTCTTCGATGTGTGTTAAGATTACACGTTTGGCTTCAAGATCTTTGACGATCTCCATAGTTTGATTAAAGGTTGCTTCCTCTTGAAAAACAGGATGATCTTCAGGTAATATTCTTTCGCCACTTAAGGGGTGAAATTCGAATATACCTACTGGTAATATAGCGAGGTCAACACCTAATACTTCTTTTGGTGGCACCCAATTATTCAACTCATCCATAGCAATAAGTACTTTTTTATGATCGCTCTCCATTAAGAAAGCATAAACATAATCCTCCGCCAACCGAAACGGAAAAACTTTTGTATCATTCAAGGTAAAACTTTCTCCATCTGTTAATCGATTGAGTTTAGCAAAATCCTGGGACTCAAAAAAGTTTAAATGGTCGCTACTCCCCAAAAATGTTTTGAAATCTATATCTACTTGTTCTGGTATATAAACATCTATTTTCTTATGTTGAGGGGGATGGTTAATCCAGTCCGCACTTAAAGATTCAATGATTCTTCTTCCCATGACATGGTCTGGGTGCCAATGAGAGTATAGTATCCCCTTGACATCATCGACAGTAGAACGGTTGATTTGATTGTAAATATCTTCCGGTGTATCGATCAATAAATCAGGCCCATGTACAAAGATGCTTGGCCCCATTCTACTGTACGGTACCCCTTTATTTCTTGCTTCTGAACAAACGTTACAATGACAAAGTGGTCTTGGTATAGTGATCGCACCACCTGTTCCAAGAAATTCAATTTCCATCTTGAACACTCCCCCTTAAACATTTTCCAAAGTATAACATTTATGTAGTTTCAGTGGTCATCTTCCTAAACAATGACTTAAGGTTCTTGTAGAAATTATTATTGGATATTTTGGCTTTTCACCTAAATCCTCCGTCTGTTTAAGACTCAAAACTGAGATAAATACTCATGATCATCTTTATTGAACGTTGTTATTAATAGCTTAACGAGAAGATTGTGTATCATCGATAATAATAATATTCCCTACATATTGAGCCGTGTTACTTTCATCTTCAAATGTAGCTTCTAAAATATAGTTCCCTTCTTCAGTCGGGAACCGAAATTCTTTATACTGATTCAAATCGAGTTTGATTTTTTCTCCATTACTCCATAGCACAGCTGTGATGGTTGGGTCGGTCCAAATATCTCCACCATTTTCTTTATTCTCTTTAAAATCTAAAGAAGCATCTTGCCCTGGAAAAACCTTGATTTCTCCTTGTGATTGTCCATATTCTTCGATATCATCTATCTTTTCTTCTACTTCTCCACTGGATGAATACCAACTGATATTCGCTTCTGATAATTGTACTGATTGACTCAGCACGTGAGCATCTATATTTAAATGAGCAGTTGGAACTCCAACATCATAATCTTCGCCAATACATCCTGCCAGTGCCGAAATAAAAAGCAATCCTGCAAAAAATTTCAGAGTTTTGTTCATTACCATACATCACTCCTTATATGATTATTAACCATAAATTCAAAAATCCTTGCTTAAAATTACTGCTCGATAGCAAACTTTCCTCAGTGCTCAGTTGTTGTTGATAATATATGGACTCCAACAGCAATAAGCAGTAAAAAGCTTAAATTAATTAAGCGGTAAATCAAAGAAACTCCATCAAATAGATCTAGTACACCGTGGATAGACAACTATTATCTTGAACTATATTAAATTTACCGTACCACATTATCCATATTTTTGTAATTATCTCGACAAGTAAAATATACATTGTCAAAATGTTAAAACTATCTCGGAACGGAGCCAAATTCTAAAAAATGTACAAATAAAAAACAGGCACAAACCATGCCTGTTTTTTAAGGTTGTAGAAACATAGCTTCCAGCGGCGGTTGCCCACCAGCTAAGCCTAACGCTGCAGCTGTATAGACTTGATTCGGGCTTACTGTTACTCCAGGTACTTCTAATGCCGTTTGATTGGTTCCTGCCACGCGGACTTCCAAATCGACAGTTGTTGGCGGCAGTGTCAAATAACGGGTCGCCTTGCCAAAAGGAACGTTTCTAAAGAGAACGTCTCCTCCTTTGACGGCAATGTCAACAGCAGGTGCATTCGGGGATAAATGCCAGAAACGAACCTTGGCTTTACCATTAGACACTGCGTTATTATCCATAACTGCAATCAGTTGGAGGTTATTGAGTTTTCCAGCCGCAGCAACTGTGTACATGTTCTCTCCCTCTACGCCGACGTTTTGCGAAAGTACGGGCTGATTGGTGTTACCGGCTGGATAAATATCGACTTGATACTGGCCGCCTGGAACTTCTAAATAGTCGCTTTGCTGCTTATAAGAAACGTTTTCTAAGACCTTCTGACCATTCACGTACACATCGACAGCTGGTGCATCTGGAGACGCGTGGAGAACTCTCACTTTTGCCGGTGAGCCGTTCATCCCCATCATTTGATCATTCCGCTCACCCATCAACCACTGCTGCATACATTGCAGATGCATGTGGTAATAATGGACATGTTTTTGCGGATCCAGATACTTATAATAGTTGGCGAGCATATCATATTTTGCCGCCTGCCATGCCAACATATCCCGGTTTCCATGTTGGTACATCACACCCACCCCTTTCAAAGATTCCCCAACTTAAGCTTATTCACCTATGAGAGGAGAAGAACTAAAAACACATCTTCCCTAATGGGGGAGGGTGGGGGGGGGAATTCTTTATTATGGGTGTTATTAACGTTGATTGTAGATCCACCTACAAAAACCTTTATCCAATGGGAGTGCTGGAATTCCAAGACATAATTTCACTCTAATAACTTCACTCTTCCAAGGGGTGTAAAACCGCCGTTAGTTGAAGACTCGAAATCAAGATATCATAATACGGATACTTAAATGCTGTCCTTGATCGGTTAACTAGCAGATTGTTACTTCTCTTGTCTTGACTTCACCATTTCCATTTACAGTGTCGGTACCTGACTCACAATTATCTTTGTTTTCCCATTCAACTATGTATTTGTTAAATTTAGTAGTTACCGACGTTACTTCAACCTCTCCAAACTCAGAAGTATGATGTTCTATAACTATTGCTTTCGCTTCTTTTTCCGAAATACCTGATTCATTGGTACTACAAGAAATGAAGACGAACGAAAGCGATAGGAATAATATGGAAAATGTTTTGTTCATTAAGTACCCCCCTTTTTTGAATGTTACATCTGCCATCCCATAGCCTCTCACGCTAAATAGTGCTGTAAAAAACGACTCCAATAAAAGACCGTTTCTTGAGTCATTCCTGCATCCAGTCAACTTCACGATTATTGTAATGACGGATTCAATACTTGTGGAACAATAAAACCTATCACTATAAAAGTGGTTATTAATGATAAATAAGGAGTAAAGATCAGAAAAGACTCCTACTCCTTGACTTTCTATTAATCGCAGTGCATATGCTTCCTCTTATTATGCAGCATTAACAGTGATATCACAGTTAATACAAATGCTAGACTTAACTGTGGTATTAATACATAGTTAAGCATAAACTCTGAAATTAATCCTGCAGCTTCTGGTTGTCTGGCAATTCCCTCAACCGCTAAAGATCCAGCCATTCCTATTCCAAGTCCGATCCCTCCAAAGCTAATAAGGGCCAACGCTGCTGCAAAACAACATTGTGAAAAACGTCCCAATCTAGTTCACCTCCAATATGCTTAAACAATAAATATATTCAGTGGAATAGAATTGTTATAGTCAGTTGGACAGACCAAGAAGAAAACAGGCGTTTTCTAATTATATTGCTTCTTTAAGAGGAGTGATCATTAGATTTACACTTTTACCTTTAAGAATTCCCACTACCTCCTCACCCTCACTCACCTGCTTTGTTAGTCAAAAAGCAACCGTCTATAGTAAACAACTGCCCACTTTACAGGAAGACTCGAAATTAAAATGTTTTAGTACTAATCTCAAATTTAAAAACGTTAAAATTGTAATTCAAATTCCGTAACGATCAATAACTTCTCCGTTATCATTTAAGAATTTTATCGGACCCCATGCATTCACTTGATAGAAGTAACGACCTGAGTCTGTACTTATTATTTCTATTTCTTTTTCCTGGTCGCTCACATCTGCTGTTACGGCAGAAATATTATCATTTTTTAAGTACCCGAATACAATAGGCATCTCTTTTACATTTCCTTCTTCCGTTTCATAGTGTAATACACTGTGTCTTGCACTAAATGAGTCGTCAGTGATGTTTGTCATATCAGAAACATTAAATTCCCAATCTTTATCATTCTGACCAGTGAGTACCGCGTATCCTACCTTTTGAAATCGGCCACTCTCCTCTACATCTTGGGCACTAAAAAGAAATACTGTTCCACCATCTGTTTCTTGTCTAGAGATGATATCATTTACTTTTATCTCATGGGACCAACCATGTTTTATTGCTTCTTCAGGTGATTGATTGATACACCCTGTAAGTATAAAAACTAGTATAATTAAAAGGGAATATTTAGTTATTTGTATTTTATTTTTCACCAGTTGTCACCTCTCCTCTTTAATGGTCAGACTAACGATCAGTTATTAGATTTAGCGCCCCTCTGGACATGAAGTATTTCATATACTCAAGGCATCGAATGATAGAGCCCGTTCCATTAAAATATAGGAATATCATCTTTTTCACTCTAGATTTCTGATGAATTCATTAAGTTCAGTTATCTTTTTGGTTTTGAATACGATTCCTGTTTGATCAGTAATGATATACGTAGGAAAACCATGGTATAGCCCTAATAGCTTCTCGGTATTTTTTATATCGCTGACAGTATGAGTTACTTGTATGATCCGAAAAGGAAAGTTCTTTGCTTCAGAACTAGGATAGGCATCGTAACCCCCGTCTTTGTTAGGTTCAGGATTATAGATATAAAGCCCATAACCGTTTTCTACTCTCATCTCTTGGACAATATCTTGTTTAGTATAGGGTTTTACTGTTACTGCCTTGGCTTCATACAAAGGTAGTTTATTTTTTCCTTTAATCAAAGTATCCTTTGTAACCTGTCTTTTCTCGTAATTCCCAATTTCCACGGACACTTTTTGTCCACGCTTTAAATCGTTAAACGACTTCACTTCACCTTTTACTTCAACACTTTTATCTGGCTTTACTTGAAAGGCTTCAATGGCGTTCTGTTGTTTGTTTTGATTTATCTCTTGACCTTTAAACTCATTTTCAACAAAAACAACAAACGTACCTTTCTCTTGGTTCACCTCATATATTACACCCTCTATAGAAACTTTATCGTTGTTGATACAACCGGATAAAAATATAGCTATAATCATGATTATTCCGACGGTTTTACATCATACAAAGCCCCTTTACATTCCAAAAAATGTAGCATTGTTAGCGTATCATATGAGTGAAATGGTAACGACCAAAAAGACGCTTCTCTATAATAGAGAAACGCCCCCGTTTTTTTAAAACTTGAATTTAACAGTTTCCTTTGTTTAACACACCTGTTTCCTTAGTAAAGGCTTAGACAAATCGTAAATGCTGTTCTCCATGAAATACCTTTAATATAGTATCTCTAGCGGGCACATCTAACTTTTCATAAGAAAGTAAAAAGTCTTTATTATCATATGGTACTTCAATAAAAGAAACATCCATCTGTTCATTTGATCCGACATGCAATTTAACGTATGGCGCAACAGGTTTGTGATTACAACCTAATGAACTTGGATTAAGATAAAGCCTTCTGTTAGACCTAAAATGATGAACGATATGATGGTGCCCAAAACTGATAACGTCTGCTTTGGAATTTTCATATGTTGCATCAAGATTTTCAGTTGTCGGATGGTGATCAATAGGTAAAAACTTATTTTGTACATCTAAATGATAATGAACAAACAAAAAGTTTTTCCCGTTGATCTTCTCAAATCGCATATCTGGCATGTTTAACAATTTAGGGATGAACTTCTTGTCTAATTCAGATGCAATCCATTTATGATGATCTCTTTCCTCACCGACACTTCCTGGTTCTTTCCCATCAATTATGTTTAAAATGGCTTCATCATGATTTCCTTTAACAAAAGTTATATCATTACGTGAAAACAACAAGTCAAGAACCTCATTTGTTTCGTGACCGATACCTATTAAATCACCAAGACAATAAATATGTTCTATTTGCTTATCTTTATCAATGCTATCTAAAACAACTTTTAATGCAGTGCTATTCCCATGTATATCAGCGATAATCGCAATATTAGTACCTATTTCAATCACATCCATCCTTGAAAAAAAAGTGTTTCATCTTATTCAGCTCTTATGCCTCGTTAGTGAAAAAGTGATTGTCCGAATTGAGCTCCCGAATGTAGAAGGATTGAAAGTAAGGTATGGACTACGATTTTCAACTTTCATCATCTGATGCTGTAGTCAATTTCGTCCCGACAGGATCGACAGAATGCATGGGGCCTTGGGAAAAGTGAACCGAGCACAACCGTGTAGAATCCTCCTCATAGAAATTCAGACTCCATTCGTGGTTTCCCACCCGGATGTGCGAGTCACTTTCAACATACAAGTCGAGATCTAGTAAATTTCCTATCATTTTTGGATTCTCTTGAAAAGACAACCCGATGTCCATGGCCATGATGTGTGTCCCCTGGTCATGAACAACATCCTTTCTTTTTTGCAGTTCAATTCTGAATTTCCACGGAGTCGAAAGAAACGTTCGCCGTTCCCTTTCGTTGATATTCAGGTCCAGGCCCTTCGCCTTTTCGATGATCCGTTCGTACTCTGCTTCATTCACAAGCAGACCGATATGGTCAAACCTATCCCCTATTCCATGTCCGAAAGTAATATTCGTCTTCCCTTTCACCATTTCGATGATTCGGAACGCAATCCCTTTATCCCTGAACTCGTCCCATTCCAGCGGCGGATTGAACGTTTGCATCTCTCCTTCGTGTCTACCGACTCGCAATACCGTCTCGAAACCCTGCTGCTGATAGAACTCTTCCATCTGTTCCACACGTTCCGTCCACCAATGGTAGTGAAATAACTGCATCCAATTCCTCCTTATTGTTTCGATTGCGCTTCATAAGGATGAAAAACGCCGCTGATAGACTCTTCCGTATCTGCATCTATACTTCTGATGACACCGCCAGAGATTTCTTCATTCGTTAACCTCCTAGATTCATCACCCTCAATTACAAAGCCAAGATAAATACTTCGCTTGCTGCAGTTTGCTGGCTCCGCTTCAAGTAAGTACTGTTCCTTATAGTCCACTCTCAAATTATGAATTCGTTCAGGAGTAGACGTCTTCGCCTTTAAATCCTCTTGTTTGGTTAGACTTCTTCCTATAACGGAAACCACATATCCTTGACGGTTCATCCACAATGAAACATCACTCAACATTCCTGTTCAAACGATGATCAGTGCATGTTTGCTGCTCATAGTTATCTTCCTTGCAATAAGAATACAGCAGAGTTGAACTAAACGAATCGGATATTGGTCGAAGAGCACCTACTTCTTTTGAAGGAGACTTTTATTTCTTGAGGCTCTATTAATAGTGATTATAGATGTTTCTACATATATTTGAATATTAAGGATTAGATTTAGATCAGACTTATTGAACTAACGCCCCCTTTAACGGAAGACTCGATATCAAGATATTCTAGTTCATTCTCCCATGACTACATACGATTGATCTCTAACTACTACAGTTTCAGGCACAAATCGAAGGAGGACATTGTTAGGGTCTTGATCCTTAAATCTAGAATCCCACATATTCTCATTAGAACCTAAATACTTCGTGAATAACCGCTTAGCTAAGTTAATATCGAATGGTTCTACAGTTGCTTTTCCTCTAAAACCTGCGTGGAGTACTTTTCCTGTTCGAGAGTCAAAATCCACTATACCGATAGCGCAATTGGGTTCTGTATTAATACGTAATGGAAAAGTATCTCCAGGTGTCCCTATAATCCAGAGATATCCATCTTCCCAAAGGAACCATACCGGTGAATCCCTCGGACCTTCGGTTGAAGACGTGGATAGATGTGCAAACAAAGGCTTCATTAAGAATTCATCCAAATCAAAGCTGCTTTTACCCTTTATAATTTTCATTTGTTATAATCCTCTCTATCATAATTGCCCCCATTATCGTAAGACTCGGTTTCGAGATACCTCTTACTTTTCTTTTACTTTAACAGCCGTGGATGTTCATTAAACACATGCTTTATGTACCGAAATTACCGGAAAAAATCATTAAAACAATATACATCACTATGCACACAAAAAAGACCATAGCAATAGAAGAATTAATTAAAGCAATTATTTTCAAAAAACCTTTCTCGCTTTTCAGTGCAGTAATAAAAGAGCCCAGTAAAAGAGAACCCAATAATAAAAGTGACAAAGGTCCAAGTACCAGATTTAATAGCCATACATAAACCAAAAATACAACTATTGAAGCGACTATTAATAATAAAGAGACTAAAGCTAAATTTTTTTTCAACAAACACCACTCCTCGCTATCATTTATTATGAGGGTACAATAAACAACATTCTATTTTTCTTGTTTTATTCTGTTCTTCCGTTAGCACAATAAACTTGTCCACTACCACCTACCACCGTTTCTTTTAACTCTACTACATATACGATAAATGACTGCAATAGTTTCAGTACGTCTATTATCTCGAAACTGAGTCTCCCACTAACCTGCCCATAACATTAAGAAGGGGGCAATTCTTTTGTTAAAGAATTGCCCCCGATAGTTGAAGACTTGAATTCAAGATAAACTCAATAAAACCCTTTAATATATTTATTAGTAAATATCACGGTAAAGGGTAATATATGAATTCTAGGATTAATTATACTATTCCAACTAAAATAAAATGCTTATACAATACGAGAATAATAAGCTACATCGGCAACTCTGCCGTGTAAATGCGATTCAGGCAACACCGCTACCAACGTAAATCCTAGTTTTTCAATTAACTTTTTTGATGGCATATTTTTATTATCTATAGTAGCAAATAGGCGTTTAAGGTTTAATGTGCTTTTACTATGCTCAATGATCGCGGAAACCGCTTCATACGCAAAACCGCCTCCCCAATGCTCCCTCATGAAGCGAAAACCAATTTCGCCAAGATAACCTTCTGCTATTTCTGGAATCATTACATCACCGATGAACTCATCTGTATCTTTTAATGCGACCGTCCATTTTGTTTCAGTACGACTCCTAACCATTTTTAACATTGAGTGTTCATCACGAGGGGGATTAATTCCAAGAAATTCTCTTACTTCATCATTGTTAAACATTTTAAGCATATTGGGAATGTCTTTTTCCGCTCTCGGACGTAAAACCAATCGTTCTGTTTGAATTTTCGGTGCTTCTTTTTTTGCCATGATTTATTCCAGCCTTTCGTACATTATATAAATAATCTATCAATGTGAACGGTACCGAACTTCATCGTTTGTATGTTATAAAGGGCGATTGCTCTATTGAACAATCGCCTCCGTTAGCTAAAGAATTGAAGTCAAGATATCTCTATATAAAAATTAAATTCCGTGTTTTTTTCTAATTCATTTCTTTCCAAAGTTCTTTTCTACTAAGGTCCATCCAATAGCAGAGGCAGAAGAGATAACTAATGCTCGAACTATTCCATCAACACCTAGATCAGAAGGTTTGAATATTGATCCAAAAATCATTATCAAAATAAAAAATACTACAAAATAAATTAAAAACCTACCTAATGTTCGACTCAAGGTATAACCCCTCCTTCTACTTATTGCAGAAACGCCCCCGATAGTTGAAGACTCAGTTTCGAGATACCATAATGATTTCCTTTATAACATGGATCTCTAAACTACAACTATTCTTCATTTTTCTGCTATGAACTTAATTTCACAAGAAACTGTTCTTTTCTCGATGGGGTGTTTTGGAAGTTTGTAGGACGGAGGCTCCGTCACCAAAAGGAAATGGAATAAAATAGCGCATTGTATCCTTTCTTTAACTAAGTTCTCTTTGGTATATCACTTCCCCACCTTTATCAAAAATTTTTACAGACCATTGACCGGTTAGCCTAGGGGCTTCGTTACTTTCGTGGAAAAAGATAAAACCTGTTTCACCATTCACATCTTTGGTAACTTTAGATTCATCAGAGAACGTAACTTCAATTGAATCTCCTTGATTGATTAACTTTTTATCATTGATAATAATATAGACGTGCGCATTATCTCCACCACTCATCCCTATCGATAAAGCTTGAGGCGTACTATTGCTCCACCCTGTATATGCAGAGGAGAGTTCTTCTTTTGATTTGTAGAGTGTGTACTTACTGCCCTCTTCTAATATGTAAACCAATCCATTTCTTTTCTCGATTGCCAAGGGTTCTATCCCACGTTCATCGATAAACTTTTCTATATCAGAATCGGAGATAGAATTTTGGTCTTGAAAGTTATTTTTTTCAGGAACAAAAAGATAAATTGAACTTACTATAATCCCTAATACAAGAAAACCTATAATTGCTTTTTTCACTTTTGTCCCCCGTTTCTATAAGACTTGATTCTGAGACAATTGAATCATATTTTCAACTAACACACCCTTTAGTTTAATTGGAATACATCACCAAATCAGAAACCATGAAGGCAATATACAGTAAAGTAATTGCTATAACACATAATAAAAAGATCTTAAATTTCTCCATAACAATTTCCACCTTTAATCAACAATCCTACTCCGTCGTTTGAAAATTTCCATTTATCCAGTGACTTTGTTTCATGTAATAAGGCAAGTACCTTTTTAAGCAATCCCCTCGTTTGTGGAAGACTTGATTTCAAGATAAATAAAGCATATTTTCACCTAACGCACCCTTAGCGAAAGAAAATATTTATTGATTTTCAGTAATGATTTTCTTTAACTTACTGCTTTCAACGAAGTATTCAAGAGGTCTATCCTTAAAACTATCTCCAGAAGCGATTACCTTAAAAGTATTATCTCCTTTGTAGCCTATATAATAATCGTTCCCGGTGGATCCTACAATGATGGTAAAGTAGGATGCTGTCAATTCTTCCTCTAAGGGTCCATCCGTGGGGATAGGGTCAATATTTACATGATTTTCTTTTTCTTCTTTTTCAACTGAAAGAAATTTTGCGTTATTATAGGTCTCAATAGCTTCCTTCAATAATTTTTCCTTTTTCATCAATCTGATATCTTTCACCAAAGTGCCATCTTTATGAATTTTAAGCGATCCAAATGAAATTTCATTTGCGTTTATAGTTTTCATCCCTTCATTTGAACACCCAGCAATTAAAAATAACATTAAAATAATAGTTATAAATTTTTCCACTTATCTATCCTTACCTTTTATGTTTATTTTAATAGAGAAATGTAAACCTGTTCAATAAACCTGATCTATCACCTCAACTAAGAAATGTTCGAACTACTTTTAGAAGAAAAGCCCTGGCAGTTTAATTAGAATACATTACTAAGTCAGTAACCATAAATGCAATGTACAGTAAAGTAAGTGCTATAACAGATAAAAAGAAGACCTTAAACTTCTCCAAAAACATTCCCGCCTTTCCTCCATACTACTGATCCATAAACACAAACGATATTAAATATGCAGCTAACGTCCCCGTTAACGGAAGACTCGAATTCAAGATATTTTAATTTACTTTATAAACATTTGTTCATTCAGTTCAATTAAGAAGGCAGTGTCTGCATTAAATCGTAGAAATATTTAGGGTCACCCGTATTGAAGTAGCTATACCACGCTTCAAGTGTCTCCTCAGAGAACACATCTAACTTTGCTAGTATAATTTGAGCAAATGGCAGCGCACCTGCAGAACTAGCTGTTATCAAGTTTTCGTCCGAAATAGCTTTAACATCTCTATAATAGGATTCTCCTTTATAACTCGGGCTTACCATCTTGAGATAATCAAGACTGTTGCTAGTATGTACACGTTTATTAAAAACACCAGCTTCTGCGAGTACAGTTGTAGCACCGCAAATCGCAGCAACAATTGCTCCACATTCTAACAGTTCAGTTGCCTTTTCTATAATCGGTTTATGTTTTAAGTCATTCCACGTATCTGCACCTGGCAGCAACAAAACTGACGTTGGAGAAGAAACGATTTCGTCAGTGGTTATCTCTGGTATAACTCTCATCCCTCCCTTGGTTACGATGGAATCCCTGTCAGCCCCAACGATCTTAACAGAAACATTATCGCTATTTTCCTTAAAGTATTGACCCGAATTTAATTCTGACGTCACATATCCAAGCTCCCAGTCTGCTAAAGTGTCCAGTGCATATATGTAGACATTAATCATATTACCCCTCCAATAAAATTACTTTGAATCCAACTAGCCTGCAAAGTGTTTTGAAATGCTAGTCCTTTCTTTTTTTATCCATTTGTTTATTACGAATAAATCAATATAGAGTTTCAGAATTTAGCATTCTTCCCCTATAATCTCGAAACTGAGCCAACTAACTTGCCCTTTTAGAGCGATTGCTCATACTGAACAATCGCCCTCAATTCTTCAAGAATTAATTTTAAGATACAATTTTTAGGCCAAGGTAAAATAATTTCCTTCTTGATATTATTTAAAAGACTCTGCTGCCTCAATTAAATCATTTTTTTCAACTTTAGTTTCCGACTGTTCAGCAAAATATTTTAAAACATAATGAATCTTTCCTTCTTTCCATCTCAAAGTCTTAGTTCCTGAACTATCGACAAAGTATTTTCCAGATTTATCCTCTATTTGTACATCTTGATAATCTTCTTGAGAAGTAGAAGAAACGTCACCTCCGTTTACAGTTAATAAACTAAGGTGCTCCTTAGTTTCTCCATAAAAATCAAAAGTTAAGGTTTTATATGGTTGCTGTACCTTAGGAGGATGACTAAATTCAGCTCGTTCTACTTCAAATGGAAGTTCTGTCGGAAGTTGGGGGTTAAAAGCCAAATCTTCCGTTTTATTGCTCAGCTCATCATTATTGAATTTTTGTAATCCACTTGTCGAATTACACGCCACTAAAATCAATGGTAAAGTTATCATTAGTAATAATTTCTTCATACTATCTCTCCTTCTAAGAACATGTTGTTGATTGCATGTTAAAAGTGTAGTCTACAGCATATACATGCAAAAGGTCTCATATTTCACATACGATTCAGAATTATTGAAGTTTCAAATATTATTACCACGAACCTAAATCTTCAACTATCATACCCAAACCAAAAAAAGGAG
The DNA here is from genome assembly GCF_019599545.1 of Halobacillus sp. Nhm2S1. Lineage (GTDB taxonomy): Bacteria > Bacillota > Bacilli > Bacillales > Halobacillaceae > Halobacillus. The sequence goes on from NZ_JAIEZV010000003.1 coordinate 93,986, forward strand.
GCAATTCTCTCTTATAGAATCGCCCCCTTTTCTAGAAGACTTAGTTTCGAGATAATTAGAGATATAAGGAAAAAAGTAAAACAAATTTTATTATTACTTTTGTCATTCCTTTTAGCCCTTCTCCCAGTAAAACACACCCTCAAAATTTATCTTATAAAAGAGAAAACCTTTCTTAGATCTTACTATTTGATAGTTTTTTCAGTGCCATTAATAATCACTGACTCAATTTCTATAAGATTCAAAGGTATATCAGATTCAAACTTCATTATAACTTCTCCGTTTTTGTTAATGGATTTACTTGAATGAAGCGTAATAACTTCACCGTTTTTAAGCTTAACATCTACATTTGGTTTGTTTCCTTCAGCGTAAGATCCTTCTCCCTTAAGAGTTACTCCCAATGGATGAATTGTTAATTTATTGGATGTCCATCCACCCATGTTCATTTCGAATTTCGTTTCTAACATTGATGTTTCTTCGGCTTGTAATTTGAAAGTCGTGCTCCATTTTCCTTCTTCATATAAACCTGAAGTCACAAAATTCCCGCTTAGTTCATAACTCAGATGGCTACTACCTTCCACCTTGAAAATATATTCAGTGTATTCTCTACCATAAGTCGTATTGCTTCCATCAAACCCAAAATTAACACTGGAGGATTTTATACTACTTCCCGTTTGATCTGTAAGTGTGAATTGTCCATGACTATCAACATACTCACCGTTCCATCGAACTTGAACATGTAAACGATCTTCAATTAACCCAATATTCGTTACTTCCATAAATTCTGTTTCATAAATGGTAGTATTCGAGGATTTAGGTTGGAGAACCTGTATCGTTTCTTGGTTCTTTAAAGAGCGATACAACTCGCCTCCCCCACCAGGTATATTGTTCATATCCAGTGTAACTGTATTTTGTGCATCCTCATTTAAGATGGAGGCGAGTTCTCGAGTTTCAAATTCATGTGTATCTTTGTTACTTAAGAATGACTCAATTTGAAACTTAACCTTTTCTCCGTTGAGTTCCTCTCCGCCATTCGCCTGGATTCTGAGTGTGGCTGTTTTCGTAGTTTCATCAAAAGCAATAACCTGGCTGTTGAACATTTGAGCCCCACTCAGTGAGAAATCATAAAGGTCAAGGGTAGAGTCAATACGATCTCCAGACAAATCTTGTAGTGTTACATAGATAACAGCCATTTCACCATCGTTTACAGCAGCAACTGTCTCCATCTTGATGTCGTTATAAACACTCGTTTCTTCAATAGGCTTCAATAGTAAGGCGGCCTCAGGACTGACTAATGATACTAAATTGTTGATAAAAGGAGTATAGGCCGTGGCAACTCCAGCAGAAAAAAGGATCACTAAGGATACTAAAATGGAAGACATCCACTTTTTTAAACTTCTTTTCTTTCTATACTTTCCTCCATTATGAATACTTGTGAAAAATTTGACCCTGTCCTCTTCCTTCAATAGAGGAAATTCCCCTATATACTGATCTAACTCTTTCTTTAAGCGATTATTCATAAATATCTCCCCCCAGTTTCTGTCGGAGTTTAGATTTTCCTCTGGAAATTCTTGTCTTGACCGTTGATTCTTTCATATTTAGAGCTTCACTAATTTGTTGCAAACTAAATGATTGATAAAATCGTAGTACAAAAATTTCTCGATATTTAATGGGGAGTGATAGAACAGCCTTAGCAAGCTGAACATTATTTTCCTTTAGAATAACCATGTCTTCTGCAGACTTCTCCTTTTCAGAAAATATAGCATCGTTCAAGCTAAATATACGGTTTATGGGTGAACGCAAATAATCTTTACAAGTGTTAATAGCAATCCGATAAAGCCAAGACCTTAGTTTTGCTTCCCTTTTAAAACCACTTATATTTTTATAAACCTTTATCAAAAATTCCTGAAAAATGTCATCTGTAGTTGCATAATTCTTCACATATGTAAAAATAAGACGCTTTATCTCTTCACCATACTGATCAATGATATAATTCATTACCTCTTCGATTGATTCATTGAGAATAACCTCATCCTTCTCTAATTCTTCCTTTTCCAAAAGTTATCACTACTTTCCTCATTGCTTTACCTTAAGACGAGCCACTCTATAGAAAGGTCCCATGTTTTTCAAAAATGTTAAGTGAAAGGAATTTATCGTAATTAGTTCTTCCAAAAAAAAAGACGCATTAAGGAATGCGCCATTGTGGATTAATATTAACATAACTTAATCTTGTTATTGAGCAATAGCCCCGATTGTTTAATAAGTTAAGTTCAAAATTACTGCTATTTAATATCATTGTTTTCCTTATGTTTGAAAATAACTACACTACACTCTTCACACATTAACGCTGGAACTTTTTAGACTTTTAACCATGCATCACCTATTAATGTTTCCCTTCCAAAATCCGCAAAGATGGAATCAGGCGAGTCTGACCAGCAAATTTTTCGAGGAGAGAATATATTCCTTGCTTCAACACGTTACCACATTCAGGACACCTTGCAACATCGTCCATCGTCAGTTACACCACCTTCATCTTAGCGTTCTTATTGAAATAACTAGTAAACCTGCATTGTCATTTTAAATTAACTTTTATTTTGCCCTATGGTTATGTAATAAGGGCGAATACTCTATTAAGCAATCGCCCCCGTTTCTTTAAGACTTGATTTCGAGATATATTGAAGCAGATCTTTAACTAACGCACCCGTTATATAAAAACCAACTACTCTATAAATTTTTCATTAGATCATTTAAATTTTTGTTCATTTCATCTACCTTTTCTTCTAATTTCCTTTGTCGTTTACTTATTGAAAGCACTTCTATCGTACTAACTAAAATTAAAATGAAGAAAATTAAACTTATAATCCAAGCAACATTACCCACTATACCCCTCCCTGAAAATACCTTATTCAAATGCTCTATTGAACAATCGCCCCTTTTCTTTAAGACTCAGTATCAAGATATTACTGCTGAGAACACTGATATATTAACAATATTCATCCAATGGACTCTCATTTAAGTATTAGTCTGCAGTCCTCAATATAGGGTTTAAAAAGAACAATAATACTACACTAAGTATTAATGGAAAGGAACTCCACGCCATCAAGGTTTGAATTTTTATTCCCATTCCTAAAAAAATGGATGTGACTGCATATGAAAGTGGAATTAACCCTAATGATCCAGTTCGAATCAAACTCATTACGCGCCCTACTTTTTCTTGGCTCGCATACGACTGGACCAATGAAATTAATGGAATGTTAACTCCGGGATTAAGCATACCGATGAAAATAATAATACTTACAGCAACCACGATAGAATTTACTTGACTAAAAATAAGCATGCCTAAACCTTGAAGACCGATTAGATACAGTGCATAAGTCCCTCTCTTACTTTGTATGTTCATAACCCCTATAAGGACTGAACCAAGGACCATTCCAAACGTAAATCCACCTTGTACAAAACTAAAGTCCACAGAACTTCCATTGAGTACTCCATCTACGAATATCGGTAGTCCCATCATCAAAGGGCCAGATATAAAAAAGTTTACAATAATTGTAATGATAAACAAAGCCCTCAACAATGAAGAATTCCATGTATAGGTGAATCCCTCTCTTAACTGGGCCTTAAAAGATTGCTGATTAATGTTACCTTGTTTGCTTTGATGTTTGTCAGTCCATTTTATGAATAAAACACCGATTCCAGATATGATTAAAAATAAACCAATCAAAATTAAAACAGCGCTATAGCTGAAGATGTTAATTAAAATTCCTGCGAGTAAAGGACCAGTGAATAAAGCAATTTGAATAGCCCCTTGGAGTAAAGAGTTCGCTCTTGTTAGTTGATTTTCCCTAACTACTCTAGGTATCAGGGCATCCCTGGATGGCTCAAATAACCCTCCGCATGCTCCAAAGAAAGTTGCATTAATGGCGAGCACCCATATTGGAACTTCTGGCAATAATACAAAAAGTCCTGCAAGGATAATGACCAGACATGCTAACGATAGATCAGAAAAGGACATGATTTTCGTTTGTCTGCTTCTATCAGCAACGACCCCTCCTATCACCATAGAAACCATCCGCATGGTCGTTAAGCAAACCAATACAATACCAAGAGAAGCTTCCATACCAAGACTTTCTACTACATACCAGGATTGGATAAACATAAACATTGAGAGACTTAAACTTGAAACGACAGTTGTAAACCACAGCAAAATAAAAGACTTTGATTTTGATAAAGGAACCGTTACTTCTCTTTTCAATTGCTTTACACTTTCCATAAAACCTCTCCCATAATAAATATTTTTACACGGTAAAATTAATTTTACTGTTAGCCCAAAAAAAAGAGAACTTTTTAAGATTCTCCTTTCTTCTTTTCATAGAGGCCTTCTTCCACTTCCAAGCCAAGGATATGGAAATAATAAAGTTTAGAATCTGACGAAGGTTCTGGTCTTTGGATTTCCGCAAGCTCCTCCATCAATGTTGAAAACTTCTGCTGCCAAGCTAAAAAATCTTCTTCTTTAGCATGAATCTCATATGCACTAGATCTATACTTCCACATGGCTGGATCCTTTGAACCAGACTCGTCTTGTAGAGATTCTTCAGGTGCAGCTAGAATACGTCTCTTTGATTGCTCCAACATACTTACCATCATTCGTCTAACTGTTTCTGTCATATCAGAATACGGAATTAAAGACTGATCAGGTACGAAGCCACCTGCAACAGCTTGATAAAATTTTTGTACAATCCCATTTTTCTCTTCTTTATGTACAATTTCTACTAATTCATTTTTCTCTAATTCTTTTAAGTGGTAGTGAATACGAGCTCTAGATAGATCAAATACTTCTGAAAGTTGTTGCCCGGTTTTAGGTTTTTCCATTAGGCGCAGAAGTAATTCGGACCTAAACGGGTCAGCTAAAGCTTTAAGCTGTTCATGAGTAGTCAATAACTTTATATCTTTCATCTATACTGTTCACTCCATTTACTCGGTAAAATTATTTTAACAATAGTATGTAGGAAGCCTTTAATATTGTCAATTAACTGGATGAAATTAATTAAGAAAGGCAATCACTTTTTGTTAAGCAATCGCCCCCGTTTGTTTAAGACTCGGTTTCAAGATAAATTGGACTTAGAAACGTTCTTAAACTTTATTATTCAGTACTCTAAAAAAACTCTCCTAGGGTTGAAGGTGGTATCCTTTTTCCCTTGGATAAAGTTTGATTAAACCAAACACTGTCGCAAAAAGTAATATAGCAGCAATGATAACAATTACAATCAAATCCATTTGGGTAGGTAATGATTGGGTTTCCTCACTCCCCATTAACATAGGTGAAAGGTAGAGTTCATTCATTAAAGCTAAGAGATTCCCAAAAGAGTGTAAGATAATCGGAACATATATTTTCCCCGTTTTCAGATAAGCAATTGAGAACAATATAGACATCAAGAAAGCACTAAAGAAACTGAAGGGGTGACCAATTGTAAATAAGATTGCAGTAAATACCACACCCTTGATACGGCCGTATTTTATAACAAACTTGTTAAGCATCATCCCCCTAAAAAATAGCTCTTCTATAACTGGAGCTAATACAACAGCTAAAGTAATTTTCAACAGAATATTAGAAGGCAAAGCTTGGTTCTGCAGTCTTTGATCTGCTAAAGGGACATCACCTATGTCAGGAAATGCAAAAAGAATGGAAACTCCAAGAGTCATAAATAAGGCTGCTGCGGTTATTTTTACTAATGGGACAAAGGAAAGCATTCTAATCCAAGGAATCTTGACATCATTTTTAGTGCTTAATTTTGAAAACCTCATCCCTCTTTTGGATAGCTCAAGGCAAATCCATAAAAAAATAAATATGTATAAAGTAATATCTGCTATCTCAGTAGTTGATTCACTGGGATTAAAACCAATTGAAAATAGCGCGTAAGATATTTCCCAAACTAATACGAAAGGTATGATTGGCCATAGTTTTACATTTCTAAAACCTATCTTCTTTTGATTCATTTGTTCCTCCTTTCAAATCTACAAATTATATAGACTAATGCTTATTATTTCAAAACCCCTTGATATACTCAAGGTAAGATTAAAGGATTATAGTAACGTTTGATTCTCCCTAGCCAAGCTTTTCTAATTCTCGAAAATAAAGAAAAGACGACTATCTTATATTAGATAATCGCCCCCGCTAGTGGAAGACTCAGTACTGAGATAAATAAAATTGTAGCAGTTTTGACAAGTAACTTTTAAAATATATTGATAGCTAGCAACAGGAGATGTGGGCTAAGAATTAGTAGTACATGCATGGTAATTAGTTTTCGATTACTAGTACCAAATGCAATCGCTCCTCCAAACAAACCACAAATAAAAGTAATAATCAAAGTGACTATTGCTCCGTAATCCACAAAGAAAAACCAATAATAAGACAGTAATCCAACAACAAAAATAATTCCTGAAATTATGGAAGGCATACTTTGCTCCTCCTAACCGTATTTAACGTCACGTCTTGAGACTTAATAAAACCTAAGATTTAATAACAATCACATTAGTCTCAGTATCTTCTTTGTAACTTTTTCACAATAGCCCCCGTTTGTGGAAAACTTGAATTCAAAGTAATCTTGAATATCATAAAGCTTTTTACACAGTAGATTCAGACTTATTTTGTACATTATTTATGAATTGAGTTAAGAGTTGTGAATACACTTCTGGTTGTTGATCATGAACTAAGTGAGCGGCGAAAGGCAACACAGAAACATTAATCATTTTGTTCTGCTTAGGATAGATGGAAGCACCAGTTACTTCATGATGGTTCCCTTCTCCCACTATGTAAAGTACAGGTACATTAAGATCACTTAAATCTTCGGTTTCTTCAAAGGGATACCACTCAGAGTCTCTAGATATGCTAAGTAATGTTTGCCAATCAGAGTGATGTTTGTTGTCTAATTCTTCACGAACCTCTTCTTTCTCTAACATCACGTTTTGCATGTTAATGCTCTCTTCATGCATTGCGTTCCAATTTTGAGGTTTGACAGGCATTAGTCCAGATAAAGTTAGACTCTTAATATATTCGGGATACTGTCTAACAAAAAACAAGGCTACAATTGCACCTAATGAACAACCGACCAAGTGAACGTTTGTAATTTGCATTTCATCTAAAGTTTCTCGCAAGTCTTCTGCGCTTTTGGAAAAATAATCATCAAAATCATTCGAATGAGATTTCCCATGTCCACGCAGATCTGGTGCAATGACTTCAAAATTGCTTGCAAAGTAGTTCTGTTGATACTCGAAATCTGTAGAGCTTGTCTCAAGACCGGTGTGTAAAAATAAGACCGGACCCCCGCTCCCTTTACGGATAGAATGTAATATCATGTGAGCATAACTCCTTCGATAATTTGTATTTTTTTAAATTAAGATCAGAGCTTTATTAAAGCTGATTTCCACAATCGCCCCCGTTACTTAAAGACTCGATTTCGAGATGTAGACATTATACGAAACCTACCCTCCCATTATTAAAGATAAATAATTTATAAAAGCAAACCATCCCAAGGAAGCTATACTTAATGTAAGCACAGCAAGTGACAGGTAAGGGTGATAGCCCGAATCTTGTTTTGATCGTACTAAGAAATATATTGCCCCCAAAATACTTACTACAAATATCAATCCCAAGATAACATTCATTACATTAGACAGTCTGATTCCGGAACCAACAAGTACGTTAATTAAGTAAATCAGGTTAACAATTACTGATATTGCTAATAATGTTTTCTTCATAGTACCTCCTTAATTAATGCTAGTGTGTTGATTAATACATTTAGCTTTTACATAATTCCAATTATTTCAAATGGGAGCGAGGAACTCAATCCTTTCTCACTAAAAAGAGACTTATCATTACTGCAGATAAGCCCCCGTTTCTTGAAGACTCGAACTCAAGATATTTAGTAACATACTGGGAAAATTATTGGCAGATAGAAGAATGATGGAAGCACCAAAAAAAACGCAGGGATGAAAAGCGGCGCGTCAGAGGTCAATTCAATTCCACCCGCTCGTTGTTTTCGTCCTTATAAGTGAGATGGCCATAGAAACGGTGGGATTTCGCCTCCGGCAATTTTTCATAACGGACAAATGTTTCTTCATCCAATACATTAAGAGAAAAGCTGTGACCAATTTTCTGGATTTTCACATCGATGGATTCGATGTTTCTCCCGAATTTTTTACCGAAGACCACTCCATAAGATCCATTATCCGTTTTAACACCTCGATAGGATATAGCTGAAGTGCCGAGATCTATGGTTTCCAATGAGTAGTTGCCCGTCCACGCTCGTTCAAGAAGAGCATAATCCATGGTTCCATTTAACAGGAAGGTGGTGATGGATAAGTCACTCTCCCCGATGTTTGTGATTTTCACGTTTTCTATTTCGCCTGACGCTTCCGGGTCATCCATCCCTTCCAGTTTTTCTGTTATGGCTTCCTGCACTGCCTTCTCGTTATCATCGATATCATGATTTACGGATGTGACAAGATAGGCCAAGGCTCCACCCATTATCACGAAAGGAATGAGTTTTAAAAAAACGCTTTTCAAATAATCACCTCAAGTATTTCAAGCTCTACAGAAATAGTATCGTTGATGATACCTCCTGTTAAAAATATCGTTATAATCATGATCATTCCAATGGTCTTATACAAATAAATAAAGCCCCTAACCTTTCCTTGAGAATTTACTGGGAAAAAGTAGCGTACCATATGATTTTAAAAGTAACGACTAAAAAAGCGAATAACCATATAAAAGTATTGCCCCCGTTTCCGTAAGACTTGATTTCGAGATATTTTATGTAATCTACTACCTTCTCGCATTACTCGAACCATTCAGATGGCCATCCTAATCAATTTGATAGAGATAATGCCCCCATTAAAACAATAATTCCAGCTAGAAACAATAAATACACTGCACGAGCTTTCCGTTTATTTTGGAACTCTGAAATACTGTATATTAAAAGCATGGCCCCAATAAAAAACTGAGTATAGTATAAGATTTGTTTGTTATCAGTTATAACACTAAGAACTATTAAGGAAATTGCTATAAAGGCTGCTACAATTCTAATTGCTTTCATCAGGACCCTCCTTCCTCTTATAACTATTAATATAATAGATGTTACTGATGGTTTTTTGTTCTGCTTTTATCTATGTATGTAACAAAAAAATACAATGACCATGATAACAGTCCAACCAATGCAGTAATCCAGCTCTGGATATTTACTTCAAAAAATAAAACTATGAAGAAATAACCTAAACACAACAATCCAATACCCCTACTTAATTTATTACCCAATATAGCCCCCCTCTCTAATAATTTTGTTTACTTAGTAAAAAAGCCAATTTTCCCATAGAACAATTCCCCCCATTTGTATAAGACTTGAATATATATCGATTAAAAATGAGTCATAATAACTTATGTAGTTCAGATTACTTTTTTCTAATTGGGAAAGCTTGTCTATTCTTCGATAAAGTGATTGCTTAACAAAAGGGATCGTCTTATATCCTTAGATATTAATTGACTTAGTTATATGAACATTACAGGTAATATGCCATTTTCTAACACTCTACATCCAATTATATTACTAATTTTTCCGGAACTTTTTCTCTAATAAAATTGCTACAATAATAAATGTCACAACAAAAAATGACTGTGCAATATTTGTCCCCCAATTTAAATTGTCATGTCTAATATAATCCGCTATAACTAACCAGGCAGTAAGAAGAAAAACCCCTACAATATAAATTATACTTGTTCTAATAATAATTCCCTCTCAATCAATTTAATTTTTGAAATTTCATTTACTTAATCGAAAAAGCTAATCACTCGTAGATAACTCCATGGTTATTAGTATTCAGTTGAGCTAACCTGCCATGAAAGGCAAGAAAATCACACCTAATACAATGCTCAATAAACAAGTAATAATCCAGTCTCTCTTGCTTCTCATATTAAACAAAAAGTTAATTGTAGAACTTATGATAAAGCATACTGAAAATCCAAATAAGAAATATGCTATGTATTCCATTTCAACACCTCTTTTAAATACTTTTCACCCTGTCGTTTGAATGAATTCCCTCGTCTTCATAAAGTGATATAAAAACCGCATATACTCCTGACCCAATTCTTGAAGACTCAGTTTCAAGATAAATTCATTAGCCCCTCTATCTCTACTCTAGGAGATTTTATAATAAAAGAACACACATAGTGCATAAAAGGGGACAGCCAAACTAATAAAAGATATTCCAGATTTTATTTCATCAATAGTATATAGGTGAGAATAAAATAAAAAATATAGCAGCCAAGAAATCAAGGCTATAGACGCTATCAAATAATGAAATACTTCGTCTTTTTTTCTATAATTCATTACATCACTCAACGTGAAGCCCCTTTCAAAGATATTTATAAATCCGCTATAACTTATGTACGAGACAAAAAGATTTTAGTTTCAAAATGACTGTTATATCGAAACTGTGTCTATAACAACCCCTGTGCAAACAATACTAAGAGGACAATTCCATTATTATAGAATTGCCCCCGTTAGTTGAAGACTTGATTTTGAGAGATATTAAAATCTAAAGCGCTTTATCCATTCAAGCTCTATAATTGAACTTTAAAACAAAAATCATTTATTCCTGCTTAACTTAAAAAACCTAGATACAGTTAGTAAAATCCATCCGGTAATCATTAATAGTATGGAGAATGAAGAGAAAGGTACAGGGGGATTTTCAACAAACTCAAACGCTATCCCAATCGCAAGTGCAATTGTACCAATAAAAAATAAAGATCTGCCTACTTTATAATTTCTATCCAATAGAACCATCCTCTCAAGTTGTTGATATGACATTTGTAAGCCATACCCACTTTGCAACCATCGCCCCCGATACAGGAAGACTCGAAGTCGAGATACCCTATTCAACCTTTTATTAAAGTCCGACACATTACTTTAAAAGACTTAACTTAAGAGTTAGGAGACATCCCGGCCATCATTGCAGCAAACATTATAAGGGTAGCCGTTCCCAATAAAATAATAATTGATAAAGTTGCAAAAAACTTTTGTCTCTTAAAAGAAAGTATGGATAATATCGTGGCTATAATCAGAAACGTCCATATGACTATGATATCTTTTGAACCCGGTAGAAAAAGTAATGATAGAAACCCGGAGATAGGGACTACGCTTAGTATCAGTATATAAACCCCCAGTAAAATTTCTTTATTCTTCAATTCAGCACCCCCTCTTTCTTACAATTTCTACATACCAAAAAAACTATTTTGCAGATGTTTTATAGCAATTGCAACGCGCATTTATGTATGTTTTTCAAAATTATCCCTTGTTAAATTAGTTACGGATAAAACTGGATAAAGTTTCAAAACTTAGCGAACTATTCTATTTGTCTTTAAACTGAGCCTTCTACCCTGCCCTACACATAAAAACGGGGACAATTCTGATGTTGCAGAATTGCCCCCGTTAGCTTAAGACTCAGTTTCAAGATATTCTCAGAAAGAATTGTTTATTCATTGATTAAAATACACCGGAACCGTTCAACTCCAGGATATTTTTCTCCTAAGCTTGTTATTTGAAAGCCATAATTCTTATAGAAATTCACAGCATCAATATCAGTTTCAGCCAAAACAGTTTCGAACGCATATTTTTCTAGAATGAAGTTAATCATTTTAGTTCCTACATTATTGTTTCTGTGTTTTGGCGATACTGCAATATGCTTTATCTCACATTGCCTTGGCCTAAATAATTCAATTCCGATACATCCCACATTCTCATCTGCAAGGTAATAACTATAAAGTTTTCTGGTTTGCAATTTCATATACGAATTATATTCTTGGTTAATATTTTTCTCTGAGGTAGCAAGTGATAAGAGGTTCCATATATCAGGGTGTATTTCCATTGATTTTACTTCTTTCACAAAGTCACTCCCTACGGAAATAAACTGATTTAATTATAGAAACGATCGGCCGTATTGGATAAACGCCCCCTTCACTTGAAGATTCGAAGTCGAGATATTTAAAAGGAAAGACTACGTTTATTGCTCGCAATTAATTAAATAATTAAGGCTTTACGGCATCAATAATAAGCGATGGAAATGCTAATTCTTCCCCTTGGTTTCTAGGATCAAATTGTTTAGAGCGAAAGATAACTCCATCTTTTCCACTCCATGAGTTCGCATGAAATTGCCCTTCTTCATCACAATATTCAAGTAATTTCACTTCAAATCCTACGTTCTTGAACATGTTGGATATTGAATTATAATTATGTACTATTTTATGACTCGCTGCGGGATGATCGGCTGGTCCTGGACCTCCAACTTGTACGATTTGTTGATACTTTTCATCAGGAAAATATCCATCGGGAACCGCACAACGGACGTAGCCACCTTCTCTTAAATATTTAATACATATCTCAGCAGCTCGTATCCCCTCTTCGAAGGTCAGATGTTCCCAGACGTGTTCTGCTAAAATGGCTTCAATTGAATTTATCTTAAAGTTAGCTTCCCAGGTAGCTTCATCAAGTAAATTCACTTCGTCTTCCTGGGTATGAATCCAACCCGGATTATTGTTATGTTCTCCTGCGCCAATCACAAGCTTAATATTTTTCCCCTGCATTTATAATACACTCCTTATATGAGTTTCCGGGTTCTTTAGTTGGAACAGCTGAATTCCCACCTGAACTTATGTAATATAGCGAACACTCTATTAAGCAATCGCCCCCTATTACGGAAGACTTGAAATCGAGACACTTTTGCATTCAGAAAAAGTTATTAGCTTCCATTTAAATCCCACTCTTTACGTAATATCCCCATTTTCACAGCATCATAATAATTGCCATTTACTTTCCTGGATTCTCTAATTCTTGCCTCTTCTTTCATCCCTAACTTTTCAGCAACTTTAATCATTCTTCTATTTCCTGACCAAGTAGACATTCCCAGTCGGTGTAATTTTGTATTTTCGAAAATATGTTGAATCCAAAGCTTATAGGACTCACTGCCGTAGCCACCATTCCAATAATTCTTATCATAAATAACAATACCTGTCTCTAACCAATCCGTACTTTTATCTACCCAATAAGAACCAACATAGCCAATCGTTTTACCATCTACTAATATAGCTAAAGAAGAAGGCATACCAGGGTAAATTTCTTCTGTCCATTGACTTCTGTATTCAGCCCTCGATATTTTTTCTTCTGTTATGTACGGTCCATTCCATTTTTTGGCTTCTTGTTCTTCATCCTCATATTTCCAAAAGTATAACTCGTCAATATCAATATCTGCTGCTTCCTTTAAAAAAACTTTTTCCCCATTAATTTGAATCAATTAAAACCCTCCAAATAAATTTCTTCTTTTTAAATATTACAGAATTCCCCCCATTACTTGAAGACTCGATTCCAAGATAAATAACAAATTCCTTACTTTCTCCCGAGCTTAACAGATACATTAACACTCTCTCTAAACTCATCAGAGGTGGAATAATTCGATAATGACTCTTTGACCTCTTTTTCAAACTCCTCAACTTTATTACCTAAAAACCGTCTTGCCCCATAGGAAGTGGAATATAAGTTTCCAAGTATTGACTCAAGTGTCCAATTGATCTCATTTGTAGGTAAAGTATGTACTTCAACTTCAAATTTTGAATTAGATATCACTTCTTCGTGACTAATAAGTGGATGAGTATAGGTGGATTTACCAGCTCTGCGTTCTTTTCCATACCATTTTTCTATGAGTTCATTTAGTTTTACTTGCCAAGGTTTAAGTGATTTATTAGGGTCATAATTATCAATAATAGCCACTCCACCACCGACAGGAATTAAGTCGTATAGCTCCTCTAAAACCCTAGGTCTGTCCATCCAATGAAAAGCTTTTGCTATTGTCACAAGGTTGAAATTGTCATTATGTGATTCTTTATATTGTTCTAGTGTTCCGTTATACCACTGAATTTTCCCTACCCTCATCTGTTGGTGAAGACGCTTTGCTTCATTAATCATTTCAGGATCTGTATCTATACCTACTATTTTATTAGTCCAATCCGAGAACCTTATTGTAAGTTGCCCTGTACCACAACCTAAATCAAGGAGATTTTGTTCTCCATTAAGCGAAAACCTTTCTACTAAAAACCTTATAAGAGAAGCTGGATACATTGGTCTGTATCTTGAATAATAGCTTGCAGCACCCTTAAACAAATCTGTTCCATATTCCTTCAATCAATGTCCCTCCCGTAACAATCTTTTATGTATCAACTACTTGTACACAACCTTCTAAGTTCAAAAATATTTCTCATATGAATAAGACTAAAACTTAGAATGTTTCACTCCTTATAATTACTTTAAACCTATGATCCCGAATGCCCTATAAGGGATACTAAATGCTTTGCTATTATATTCTTCCAGAAATGCATTTAGTTTTTTATTAAATTCGATAATTTTTGCTTCATCAAGAGCACCTCCAATTTCAGGACTAGCTTGTATACGTCCTATCCAGTGCTCTAAGGTATATTGAATGTTAACATCAAAGGAAAAAGTTTCAACATCAGAAAAACCCGCCGTATATAAATCCTCAATCCATTCGGGATATATTTTTAACTTGTTTGATTTATTCGCTTGAGGGTTAAACTCCTCTATGAGTGTTTGAGTGGATAACGCAATATCGCTTCTAGAAGGAAGCCAATCGTAATTAACAATAGCCATCCGTCCACCATCTTCCAGTACACGATAAACTTCATTAGCTACATTTGGTCTATTGAACCAATGCCAACAATATACAGCTGTCACAGCCTCAACTGATGTGTTGTCAAAAGGAAGATCTTCAGCATTGCCCTTCATATACTCAATAGGGAGTCGCTCCTTTATGTTTACTTCCCGAGCTTGGTTTATTAGATCAGAAGATAAATCAATACCTGTCACCCTGCTTCCTTGTCGAGCTATATCCCTTGCGAACAAGCCGTTAGCTGTGCCAATATCAAGCACATGCTGATTTTCTATTCCTATACCGTATTGCTTTAACTTCTCTAACAAGGCCTGGGGATATCCGTGCCTATACTTTAAATATTCTTCTTCAGTGCCATCTAAATTTAGAATTATTTATCACTCCAATATACATTCTTATTTATGTACTAGCTCGTCAATAAATGGAGAAAAAGGTGCTAAATACTTAGTAAAGAATCGCCCCCATTACGTGAAGACTTGAGTTCGAGATATCTCTGACTGCTCTATTCTTTAGTACCCGTTTCTGGAATAACTTTATTGAATTACCCTCTATTTTTTACGTTTAATAAAAGTGGATAATATAGTTTTTCGAATCGGTTTAAATAGTTTCCTTTGCCGAAAAAAACCTAACATACTGCCAGAAAACATTAAGGCAAACAATACAATCATAATAATTGTCGAAAGAAATTTTTCTAATAAAGTCATGTCAGAATTGGGATTAGGGTTAAACCATGATAACCAAATGCCCAATGTTCCCCCAGCAATAACTCCAGTAATGGTTGCAAAGGTAACCCATACCTTTTTTTCATTTAATCCTCTTCGTTTTACAAAAAAAGTGGAACATAGAATAGAAATTAGATTAATAAAAATAAAAAACAATAAAAAGACCAAAAATTCATTGTCCATAATAAAAACCGCTCCATTACCTATTTTTTCAATTTACTTTCCCCTTCTCAAATAAATATTCTGCTCAGTTAGATCAATAAGGAACAAACCATTATTCCTGATTTCCCCCCGTTTATGTAAGACTCGGATTCGAGATATCTCTTACTGTTCTTTTACTTTAGCACCAGTTACTTCAAGAAATCTAAATTACCCTTCAAAATAAACAGCTAGCAAAAAACCAATTACAAAAATTGATATAATAAAGGAAAGAACAGTAATTAAAACTTTAGGTTTTGTTGAAATCTCTTTAAATCTTTCAAACAAATTATGAATAAGACGATAATAGGAAAAGAAAATAATTAACAGTATTATTGCCCGTACAATATCTGAATTACTAAAGTCGTTTAAAGGTTTTCGGAAATTGTCATCCGCATAAAAGAAAATTAATTGAAAAATAACGTGTAAGAAAAAGCTGTATAAGAAAAAAATCACATAACTCAATGTATTGCACCTTCCTTAAATTTCAAAACCCATATTTCCCCTTTTATACTTGAAGTACTCCGATCCGTCAGTTAAATAGGTTAAACCACTGATATTACTTGTGCTTATGTAATAAAGGTCTAATGCTCTATTGAACAATCGCCCCCATTACAGGAAGACTCAGATTCGAGACAATTCTCAACATTCCTTAATTTTTGATCCGTTAGCTGGTGGATATTCAATTTGTACCATTAACAATGAGGTCAGCTCTTTCATATGGTCTTTGTTCTTCCACATAAATGTCTTCTGAAATCATCCAATTATTTTCCCACATATCGCGGGCGTCTTCCCCATCTCTTTCAAGACCTCGTGATAGCCTAGTTTCTCTTGGACAATCAAACCATATTGTAATATCGTATTCATTTGCTAATTCATTACGAATTGAATAAACACCTTCTATTACTACAATTCCTCCTACAGGGACAGTGTGCCACTCCGCTAATTGGTCAGTGTCCCAATCATAATTTTGATAGTATCCTTCTTGATCTTGGCTAATTGGTTCAAGAACTTGATTTAAGACACGTTTCCAATCAAAGTCTGCACCGATAGGTTTTTGCCTTGGATCTGCTTCTATAAGTTCTGAGGAGGATAAATAAAAATCATCCATATGTACAACGGTTACATTAGAACATTTTTCTTTAAACTCATTTGCGAACGTGCTTTTTCCAGACCCACCACAACCATCTATTCCAATTAATAAGGTTGATTGTTTTCTTGGAATTGAATTAATTGAGCTAACAAATTCGTCGAAATTATGAAATTCACCTTTTTTAGTTTTGACTCTCAATCTTATTACCACCTTTAGTATTAGTTGTTCATACACTGCATCACAGTCATTTTATTGAAGTAAAGCCCCCGTTACATTAAGACTCGAAACTGAGATATCTCCGAGTTAATCTTGATCCTGAAGTTGAGACTTAACATCATGATATTCAGGGTTTCTCCCATATTCTTTCAACATTAACCAATTACTTGTCCTTGAATTCCATATGTAAGTTCACAGAATCCGTGCTTGATTTAAAGAAACGAATTCAATATTAACAAACAAATGCTTCCCGTTGAACCTAATTACATACTCTCTCCAGAATAATTTTTATAATTTATTTTTTAGCGCCTTTATAACTTTAGAAATGTAATCATTGGCATGGGGTAGGAAATCACCCTTACTTACTAACCTCTCTTCTTCAACATGTCTTAACTCCTTATCGAGGACTATGCCTTTTGTTAGAACGCTTTTTGTTTCCTTAAACCACAAACGCTCAAATTCTTCTAATCTAATTTTAAAAACACCGGATACTTCTTCAACTTCAAAATTATATATGATGTCTCTAATATTAGGAATTATGTAAAGAAAAACATGACCAAGCTCTCTATCAATAAAGTTATCTTGTATGATTTCATCAGGTATGGTTCCTAAAGAAATTAAATCACTATAGGTTACATTTACACCTAACTCTTCATGCACTTCCCTGATCCCATCACAAACTCTTTCGTTTGCATTTATGTGTCCTGCAGCAGAAATATCCAACATGTTTGGGTAATCTTTTTTTTTCTTACTTCTCAACTGAAAATGAATATAGTATTGATTGGCTTCTTGACTCAAAAACCAACAGTGGAAAGTCTCATGCCATAAGCCCTTGGCATGAACTACGTCCCTTGAAGCTACTCCCATTTGTTCTTTCTCTTTGTTAAAAACCTTTAGCATCTCTGTATTCATTTAAACCACCTGCTAGTATTTATTATTTTTGGATACATGTTAATTACCAAGCATTCGGAACTCAAGATATCTTATGACTTCACCTACCTTTTACTGTTCGTTAGATGAAAACAAGCAGGATAAACCTAGGGCTATCTGGATGAAGCCAAGCACCATAAATTCAACCGTTATAAGGTATTCTTTTAATAGAATAAGTTGTAGTAAAGGACAAAAAACAGGCTCCCCCCCATGACGATTGTAGATAAGAACTATATTTTCTCTTTTTATAAAAATCCATAAATGGGGGACCCTTCGGTATCAAGTAATATAGTACTGAAATAAGAGTCGCTGATCGGTGAGTCTATTATAAACCAGTGAAATCAGTAACTATTGTAAAAAGCTTTTCGGCTTCTTTATTAATAATTTTTTTAATATGTTCCTTCCAGCTAACAACGCAAAATATAAAGAAATGGTGACTAGTAATATTAGATAAAAGTCTCGTCCAGCAAGGTAAGTGGCAGAGTGAAGACCTTTTATTAGGAAGTGAGCGAACACATAGGAGATAGGCAATAGAATCATTTTTTCTAGTCCATTTCTTATTTTTTCGTTCTTACGGAATATGATCAATCCAATTCCACAAATAAGTGAAAATCCTACAGCAAACAACAGATAATAACTTAAAACAAGCCGAGGTAACGTCATGACAGAACCATCTGTTATGGGATCTCCATAAATTAAAGTATTTTCACTTCCATCGGTATTGTAATAGTAGATGGAAGCGACCGTTTCCCCATTCGGGTTTAAGACCGTATTTTCTACGTTGTTTCTACTTATTTTCTGGTGCCAAATCGTTTCCCACGTCGTTATATCATAGACATTTCCTGAATTGCCTTCTGCTGGATATTCGGTTACATCAAATCCAGCGACATCTTCACTAAAATTCAAAAGTACAGTTCCGTCATCCTTTTCAATGATTGAAACCGCATCTTCATTATAAGAAATGTATGCGGGCGTTGTCAGATAAGCGATTGTAACCACTGCAAAAACCAAGGTTACCATGACTGAAAATATAATCGTCTGCAGCTTTTTCCTTCGCAATGTATTTTGTATGTTTCTTAATGGAGCTATATCTGTATCTACTGGCGGTTCTTCAAAATTCCGCATTTCTTCAAGGCGTTTTTTGCAGTTTTCACAAGAAGCTATATGGTCTTCGACTAGATCTCTCGTATCTTGACTTGCCATATCCTCGGCATATAACGGCAGTATATCCCTGATCACATTACAGCTGATTTTCATCGATAATCCCCCAATCGCGCTTTAATCTTTTCTCTAGCGCGGTGATAAGTAACACAAGCCCAGTTATCACTTTTTGCATACAATTTGCCAATTTGCTTAAATGAGAGTTCTCCAAATACACGGAGCTTAAAGACCTTTTTGTATGGCTCTTTTAAATTTTGGATAACTTCATGTACCTTCACAGACGCTTCTGAAGTGGCTATTTCATGTTCTACATTGTTTTCACTAGCTGGTTCTGGAACCGACTCAAAATCTACAAAGCTTTTTTTCTTACGCAAATAAGAGTAATAACTGTTTTTGGCAATTTGGCATAACCAAACACGGATATCACTATCCCCTTTGAAACTGTCTAACGATCTTAATGCCTTCATAAAAGTTTCCGAAGTGATATCTTCAGAGATATTCTTATCGCCGGATAAACTATACACATATAAAAACACATCTTTAAAGTATGTATGATAAATATCCTCAAGCTGTGTCACCATCTCACCTCCTTACATATAAGACGCGATAAACTCAAATATCTTACAAAAAATATAAAAAAAACCGAACAAAGTACGCCCGGTTCTTTTTATAAATGGAATTAAATATCTTATTGTACACGTAGATAATGTAGTGGTGGACGATTAACAAAGTGTTTCTCGATAGAAAGAAGGACTTCCTCGTTGCCTGGTATTGAAACTGTATCAAATGCTTCTTTAAAGGAAACCCATTTATAATCACTATGCTCGTAGTTTAAATTTACCTTTTGTGACTCATCAACGTAACCTACGAATACCGGTGCAATATAAATATAGTTCTCTTTAGGTGAATAGATCTGGTCAAATTGATTGGAGCTTTAAAGCGAGAGATCTGTAATTCCTGTTTCTTCTTTAACTTCTCTGAGAGCAGCTTCCCAGGCTTTTTCCCCTTCTTCGATTCCTCCACCTATGTAACACCAAACATCTCTTAAAACAGATGTATCACGTTTAAGTAATAGAACTTTATAGTCTGAGTCAGTTCTCTTTATTAAAACTGCAGCCACACCTGTACACCTTAGCGGTACCTCTAAATCCATTTACTTGAGACCTCCCAATTTAACTTGTATTAAATTTTGAAAATTATAATTCTCTAAGGCTAATATATATTTTACTGACCTTAAACTCAGCATAATTCCAATTATTTCAAAAACATACTAATTACTCAAACATTTTACATAAAATAGTCAATTATCTCGAAACTGACTCTTACACAAACCTACCCAAAACGTTAAGAAGGGAGCAATTCGTTTGTGACAGAATTGCCCCCGTTAGTTGAAGACTTGATTTCGAGAGATATTAAAATCTAAAGCATTTTAACCACGCAATCTCTATAATTGAACTTTAAAACAAAAATCATTTATTCCTGCTTAACCTAAAAAACCTAGATACAGTTAGTAAAATCCATCCGGTAATCATTAAGGGTATGGAGAATGAAGAGAAAGGCACAGGGGTATTTTCAACAAACTCAAAGGCTATCCCAATCGCAAGTGCAATTGTACCAATAAAAAATAAAGATCTGCCTACTTTATAATTTCTATCCAATAGAACCATCCTCTCAAGTTGTTGATATGCCATTTGTAAGCCATACCCACTTTGCAACCATAGTCCCCGTTACTTGAAGACTTGAAATCGAGATAACCCTATATTTCAATTAATTCTATGTATTAAACAACTGTATAAAAACTCCGTCCTCATAACGTTCCATGAAATCGCCTCCACTTACTTCGTCAATCAGTCCTTTCCAAAAAGCATGTGCACGTTCGTTATCTTCTATCTGGGTAATCTCCCATTCACCTGGGAACATCTTGAACAGTTCTTTGGCTATCACTTTCCCATAACCCTTCCCATTATGCTTAGTCATGATAAAGTACTCCTGAATTGAATTAGGAGTTGAAGTAGTAGCACTTTCTACAAGCGCAAATCCAATTAATTCACCATCTAATAAAATAAAATAAGCGTGATAATAATCGTTAGTCCAGTACTTTCCTAAATCAAAAGGTTTGTAAGATCCGTTATTTTCTAACTTTATTTCCGGTATATATCTGCTAAATTCATAAATGTAAAATTGCATTAGGTTATGTAATTTCGCCTCTTCAGTAGCTTGAACCTTCTGCAAAGAAACCATTTGATCAGCTCCTTATTCTTATTGATTCTCAACTTCCCTAATATGAATAGTAACACTATGTGTTATCACGAATTTGAGCCTTCAACTATCCTGACTAACACATCAAAAGGAAGCATCCCTCTGCTCAAAAACGCCCCTGTTTGTTTAAGACTCGATTTCGAGATATCTTAAGTGATTCCATATTTTGCTCAAGACAATAACTAAGTTTGGTTTGAAGCAAAATCTAATATTTCTTGGTGCAGTTCATTCCAATCATGATGATATTCATTGAACTCATCTGGATTAATAAATATCCTTTCTGTCGATTCATATTTTGCTTGAAAGTTATGTAGTTGTTCGATGTCCATACGATAAAAGACCTGATAACCTACCTTAGGGTAAGGACTATCTTCATCCCAGCATTGGTTTTCACTGTGGTCTACTTCAATATACCCTAAAAGAGAACACCTTCCAGTAACATATCCTTCTTCATACGCTTCACGCTCCATGCATTCTTCTGGAGATTCTTTAAATTCTATATGACCTCCTGGAAAGTCCCATCCTCTGTGATCTAAATTCACTAACAGTAACCTATCATCTTTAAAACAAAATCCATGGACGCTCGTAATAAGTCTTTTCGGAGGAAGCACTTTATTATACTTCCACGTTAACTTAACTAGTGCTTCTCCCCAATTAACGTATTTAGTTGTCATAACCACTCTCCTTTGCAAGTCATGGCAAAATAAAACAAATATTAAAGGATTGCCCCCGTTAGTTTAAGACTCGAATTCGAGATACTCTGAAGTAAGTAACCCATTAAGATCAACTTTTTTGTTTATGTATCAAGGGCGAACACTCTCGTGATACGCCCAATATGGAATAGTTTATGTCAAGACCTCATTAGACAGTTTCCAATCAAACCATCGACCATGTCCATCGGTTTCACCAACAGTTTCTCTTTTAGTTACTCCTTTTACAATTGAATCCACATGCAATTTCCTGTCTTCAATATTATTGTAAATATGAAAAACGTTTCTTTGTCTACCTACTTCTTTTATTTTTTGTAACAAATTTTCTTTAACTTGTTCTGGCATCTGATTAGCTACATGAGTATGGAAAATACACAGGGTTGTATCAGCAGGTATTTCTTTTATGACTTCTGTTAATAGGCCGACACCATCCCCTTCAATGAGGTGAGGAGGTTGTAACCTTAGTTGCTTTACAGAATCCTCAAAGTTTGCAATTCGGTCTTCATGTTCTGGCCATATTAAAGCTTTTAACCATAGGTAGTCTTCTTCGCTGGTAAGATCACTAACATGTAAGTCCAAACCTCGTCGATCATTTACAGGAGGTGTTGAAGATATTAAGTCTCGTGGAACCTCTCCTTCCCGGACTGTAGATGTTAGATGTACATAAGAATCTTTGTTTCCATAAAGTTCTTCATTTCCATAGGAATAAGAATACTGATCCCATAAAAGCTGAAGACCAGCGCTTGTACCTATTTCAATAAGGGAAAGAGGTTTATTGGTTTGTTGATGGATGTAGCCGCATACTGGAAACAAATAAGCACATCGGCGGACTTCATTCGTTTGTACAAGTTTATTTTTTAGAATAGATTTTATTTTGCTTGAGTTCTCTATGCAAAAGTCTTTAAATGTCTCAAACAAATGACTGTCCTTTTTGGGTTCATTTACTATGCTTGGGTAGTATTCTTTGAGTTGATGATCACTACCTTGGAGAAGTAAATAGTGAACCGCACCCAAAAGTAAATTTGGAATAGGTTGTCCTTCTCTTGCTTCTAAACATAATGTTAATATGTCATCATCATTAGCTATCTCTGAGGCTAACCGTTTATAAAGTTCACTAGATCCTTCACATTCTAAGACAGCAAAGTTATTAAATCTTTCCGTCAAACTATTTTTATTCATGACCATTTATCTCCCTTCATTGATAACGCTATCATATTTAACTCTAAACTATTACCAATATTATGTAAATTCAAGTGAATATGAATTGCAGCAGAGTTAACTCAAAACTGAATCTCCAAAAGACTGTTATAAAAAAGAGCGATTATTCTTATTGAATAATCGCCCCCTTCTCTATAAGACTTGATTTCGAGATAATATTAAAGCCGTAGAGTAAATCCTTCAGCATCCGTTCGTGAAGCAACAATTACTTTTCATTTTCTGCTTTATCTAAAAGTGATATGATCTTTTTATTTTGTTCAACCTGAATGTCACTATTATTTTTTATTAAGCGTACCCACCTTATTAGGAAAGCCAATACTATAATAGGGAAAAACATTAATAAAGTTGGCACAAGTACATCCATTAAATATTCCTCCTAAAAATTTTTCTTTCATTTAATAACCGATAGTCATTGTACAACAATCGCCCCGTTAGTTGAAGACTCGATATTGAGAAAAAACGATAAAAATAAATCCTAATACCTTATGTAGTTCAGATCACTTTTTATCTCCTTGGGAAAGCTTGTCTATTTTTTCTTCCATTCGACTTAATTGTTTATTTCTATTTCTAGCATTCACAACAAGTGTAAATACCCCTACGATTACAGCAGCCAAAATAAGAAAGAAAACCAATTGAACAATTACATCACCAATAATTAAACCGCCGATTGTTGACAATAAAAGCATAATTAACCCACCCCACATTTCATATTCAAACATTGGAATAAAAAGACCACTTATTAGAGTAACGCCCCCGTTTCCGTAAGACTTGATTTCAAGATATTAAAGCAGGTATTATACTAAACTCCCATAAGTTGCATAGCACATTTACCTTAATCAAACGGAAATATGTACACTGTATAATTAAAATAATTCTCTAATCCGATATTTTGAGCAATTATATTAGAAGGCTTATTTGCCTCTTCACAATCCCAGTACGGAATCATACCCTTACTCAAAGAATCTTTCAAAACACAATGAGCTGCCTTTTGACCTAGTTTATTGCCTTGATGGACTTCTATTGTTTCTATATCTATCCCGTGGACTTTTTCAGCTACAAACCCCGAAAAACATAAACTCGCAACCTTATTTTTGTAGACAATGCAATAACCGATTCCTTTTTGATAAAAATCCTCAGGAGAAGACCAGAATTCTGATATTTTAGAGCGTAAAAATCCTATATTTTCAAGGGAATTGTTCTTATCCTCAATAAGCTCATTATCGATTTTTAATACGGTATAATCTTGACTAATCGAAGGTTCATTATTATCTTTATAATGATTTTCCCACATTGTATAAACCTTTTGATTCGATTTCTGCATTTGACGATGTTTAAAAACTCTTTCTATGATTTTTTCCCACCCTGGATGATTACCAATTGCTATAAAGTTATTTAACCTCAGCTTCTGAGCTTCAGGAAAAATTACTTTATCAATAAAATCGTTTATGTGGTTATTAAATCCCTCATTTTCTTCATCTCCAATAAAGAAAAAACCATCATTATTACCCAACCAGATAATTCCTGTCTTTGGAGAATCAATATGATCTACAAAAATTCGACCTGGGTTATTTCCTTCAATTACTGCTTTAACTTCTAAATGACCTTCCCCATTTATCAACTTTTCACATTTATAGAATTCAGATTTATCAAGTTCACGAATCATATGTAGCCCTCCTACTGGAATAACATCATCGCCAATATTGTTATTTAGTCTTTTATAATCTTACTGTTTGGCTATCACAAGTAGTGACCTCCACTGTGCAGTTAGTTTAACTACATTTCTTCATAAACCCTATTTTAACCAGTACTAGAAGTGTACTAAAACCCCTGTATTCTTGAATAATTGGGCTTTTTGTAGAACTTTTTTATATGACGATTTTAGTTTATGTACTCCAACACGCGATAAGTTTTTTAGTGACAGGGCTTTTTATTAGAAATTAAGTTTCATGCGTCTAGCTACTCTTCCATTTCTCATTACAGGGGATAACTCTTCATAAAACTCGATATCTTCGAAGATCGGCTCATCCTCGTAATAGCCATGTTGCATGCGGTAACGATTGAAAATGTATTCTATACATCGCTTATTCGAAGGAAATAAAGCTATCTCCTCCTCCTTTTTATTCAACAAAATCGCCATCATTTGATTCGGGCTGCGAAAACTATTTACCATATGTTCCGAATTCTCTTTGTGGGTCACCCATTCCAAATTACTTTTTTTCGGATTCCCACGATCGGCATCGATATGGTTCACCACGGCTTTGTTGTCAGGATTCGGGATAAACGCTGTTGCGACCAGACGATGCACTAATTGTTGTTGCGCTTTGCCCTTGTGACTTAAGTTTACATACTTATAACCTCCGTGGTTCACATGCTGGTTCATTCGTTTAACAGTCGTTTTATTGATAACCTCGCCTTCTGTACTTACCAGGTAATTCGGAAAACCGTCAACTTCTTTCCAATCACCAACCGATGTAATAGCCTTTATTTTATTTGATATTTGTGTATCCATGTGTCACATCCTTAGGGACTTTTGCCTAAATAGGTTGTAGTAAGGCTTTTTAAAGTTGTTTTAATTTCTATTCATCTGCTTACACAATCTCTGAAAAATGTGATTGCTTTTTGTTGAACTAACGCCCCCATTTGCTTAAGACTCGATTTCAAGATAATAATCTTCAATAGTTAAGAAACAACTACATATTAAAATTTCACCTTTTACCAATCATTTCTAGTTAAACCACCAATTATTTAGAATTTATGTTAATATCTGGTTGTAGCAATTTTTTTAAGAAGGTGGTTTTCTCTATGGAAGTAAGAGTGAAAGAGAAGGGAGATTTAATTTCAATAAGGTGGTTTTTATCAAAAATTGAAATTCCCAAAAAAGATATAGTAAATGTTTATGAAAGTAGCGAATATGGGGGTGACTCTTCTGTCACGCACCATATTGGTCAACCTTATGCAAGAGCAGATAGAGTAATTATTCAAACAAAAGACGCTAAATATCTTATTTATACCAATAATGGTGCGAGCATTCTAGAAAAACTAAACAATAACTAAATCCAAATTAAAATATTCTACCATCATACTCATAGAAAATATTGAGATACATTACTTATAAGGTGGGTCATGAAACATACAAGAGCCATCTTTTTATGCCTCACCTTACTTACCCTTTACACAAGAAAAAGCACTTTTGCTAAATTTCAATAATGATCTTTTAGACGTTTTCCTCAGCAGGAGACGTCTTTCTTCATGTCCACTTGCAGAAGAATGTTTTCAGAAAGTTGCTTATTAAAGAAAAGCCCCCGTTACTTGAAGACTCAGTGTCGAGATGTCTTCAAATAGAGCTATGTACTAATTAACTGTATTAAGTCAACGTGTAAACCACCATACAAAAAATAAGATTACTGCGATGATAAACCAAGTAAGTGCAACTATATGTTTTCTTTCAGTCTTTTTCTTAGAAGAGTTAGAAAAAAGTATTCCACTGATCAAGGCGATAGCAATTGCTATCCAGGTCCAAAAGCTCATAAAATCCTCCTTTCACTACCATTTAAGACATAATTTGCGATAGACATTATTTAATTAAAGCCCCCGTTAGTTGAAGACTTGAATTCGAGACATTCTTCAGCTATAACGTTAGAAGTTACCTTCTGTAATCACCGGGATACTCTCTGTCGAAATGTTATTAAATTCTTCATACTTCCCTTTTTTGTACACATGATTTATATTTGAAAAGAAAAAATCCCCTTTCAAATCATCTAAAAACAGTATGTATTCTCCTGATTCTATAGGAATTATTTCATCGGACAGTGATAGGGTATGATCTTTAAACTTTCCATCCTCTTTCTGTTTGAAACCTACAGGATAAAAGACCTTTATTGTATCGCCTTTTCCATAAACTTCACCATCGAAATCCTTTAAGCTATTCAAAACACTTATTGTATATACTCTATCGAATTGATAAACATCATTCTCTGCATCGGCAACCTGAGTTCTTATTTTGTATTCACCATTAATTGTCCCATGTATTATTAAGTCGGCGTTCTTCTTTAATGACATAAACTCTTCCTCTGCAGAAACACCCAACCCTACACCCTGAGTGGTTTCAGTATTCTTTGGGAGAATAATACCAATGATCGCCCCTAATAAGAAAAATGAGGATATTGTTACTAAAACCCTTACTTTCACCTAACTCACTTCCTTTTCCACTTAGAAATTCACTTTTAATCTTACCATAAGTTGTAAATAGAAATAGATGCAAGGAATGAAGAGTACTGTCATTACCATCGTCCTTGTGTTCTTAAATGTACTTTGATATTGAATGGGAGCCCTCGAGGATCTTGCCACCCACACAAAAAAGGAAGCGATTGTCTTTATTTAACAATCGCCCCCGTTTCTTTAAGACTTAAATTCAAGGTATCTTCGCATAATTAACAGCCAACATCCTTCCAATGCTGGCTGTTAATTATGGACAATATGGAAATCATTTACGATTAAAAAGAACCAATCCCAGCAATATGCAAATTACAATGATAAGCATTGGAGTAGTTGTTAGAAGTGCATTACCTCCCCAACTAATACCTGGTCCGTCTGCTCCAGAGATCGAAGCAGATACATGTGCAGCTGATGTTTTTATTGCAGTAATTAACTCTCCCAATGAGTATGTTATGACTCCAGTTAATAAGGACAACCCAATTAACAAGATTCCCAAACCCCGATTATACAATTCATATCCCCCTAAACCATTACAATGAATAATGTCATTGAAAACACTAACATAAAATTAAATGTTAAACATTAGGGATACCGATTCTTTATGTAACTGGCTAGACTCTATACATGTATTCTGCCATAAACATTAAAAAGAGAAGAATTCTTTTATTTCAGAATTGCCCCCAATACAGGAAGACTTGAATTCAAGATAACTACCACTTTCAATGATTGTAATCGATAGAAGTTTCAGCAATCCAGCCTTATCATTTTTCTGACCCTGTGTACTTTCACTGACTAACAAATTTAAAGGATGACTGAATTCAGTCATCCTTTTATCTTTGATAGCTTAAAGTGGCAATGCAGACTTCCACGCATCGTAGAAATCTTTTATAGTTGAATACCTTTTATTACGGTCTTCTTCGACTGCTCTTATTGCAACTTCATAAAGCTCTTGATTTGCCTCCCATTTTGAAAAGGAACGGTCCATTTCACCACCTAGTAGACCAAAAGCTATCGAGCCAAGATTATAAACATTTGTAATGGAATCGATTGGAGCACCAAGCTCATATTCTTCAGGTGCCTTGGAACGATCTGCACCCCAAAAATTTTCACCTAAATCATTTATGGAAGGTGCATTTCTATAAAAATCAATATCGCATATTTTGGTTTCATCATTTTTGAAATTGTATAGGATACTTCCATCATAAAAGTCAACGGCTACATAGTTTTGGGATTCGGCATGAGTATGAAAAGTAAAGATTGCATCTAAAGCTCTTAACCTTTTTTCTACATCTAATTCCTTAAATCGGTAAAATGGTGAGTCAGGGTTTGTATATTTGGCAATACCACCGAATGACCAGTGTGCATGCAGACATTCACCATCGAACCAATCAAATACTACCGCATACCCATTTTCAGTGGAAAAGTAATCTATCAATTGAATTAAGTACGGATGTTCCAACGACTGATATCCAGGTACAGCCTCTTTCAATCGTTCTATAGCATCCACCGGGCTTCCAGAAAAGTCTATGGGTTTTGCTCCAGCGTATTTTACAAAGTACTTTCTTCCATCTTTTTCAACGCCGAAACTTATATTACCTGAATCTTGCTGGTCAAATACGCAAAATACTGTACCTAGTTGCTTTAACCATTCGAAATTATGTTCTTCTTGTAATTGAAAATCCTCTTTATCAATTGTCATAGTGGTTAAGGTCGATTGTTGTTCCAAATTATGATCCTCCTATTTTATAAGCAGGGATCACGTAGTTTATAGGGGACTTATACGCTTCCCTTAGGTTAATTGTACCCCGTTTGCTGCTATTGTGATTTTCATAAAACAACGCCTCCTTTCAGAATCTACAGATAATTGTACCATTTTATTACAAGTATTTGAAACACTCATATGACTGCTTCATTACTCGACCCTACTTAGATAATAAAAAAGCGATTACCCAGTTAGGTAATCGCCCCCGTTAGTTGAATCCTCGAGTTCGAGACTTCTATCATGTTTTCCTTCAACTCGTTTATTGGTGGTACCTTAAATATATAATGAAGTAGTACACTGCAGAGTTTTTTTAGAAATACCCATCAAATCTTTTTGTTTTATTTCCCTTTATATTAGAAAATAATTAAGCTCCCATCCCGATCTCTCTAGTTGATAATCATTGAATGTATAAACCACCAAATGGATGACCAATCAATTAGAATTCTTAATTCATATCTTCCTTTTTAACTAAATGCACCGCAATCAGCTTTGGTTCTTGAGTATTGACTTTATCTTTAAACAATTCACCATATATATAGCCCCCACCAATTATCAATACACCAAGCATTAATAATAGAATTGCATTTTTAATACATTGATAACTAGCATTAAGATATATTTCTCTTTGTGGTATAGTAGAATAATTTAAACGTAAATTCTTTACCATTTTAGAAATTCTTGCACTTTCCGGTTTTACTGATAATTCTATTTCATCATCCAAATAAATATCATGTACTTCCTTTAAACTCAGAGCTGATAAGGCATTAATGCCACTTAAAACAAAATATGAAAATGAAAGAATATATAATGTTAATAGCCCTATTGATAGAAGTTTATTATTGAAGAAGCCTGAAGAATCTAAAAAGTTAAAAATCGTAAAACCTGACGAAAGGAAAGCTATAGCTATAGTGATACCTGCAATTGTTATCTTAGCTTTATCTTCAATTCCTTTATTTCTTTCTAATTCTTTGATTTGCAGTTTTTCTATTTGTTCAACTGTTAGATCAGGATTATAAAACTCAGTGTCAGGTTGAGAGTTTATCTCTCTTTTATGTTCTAGAAGGTTCATCATTATTATTTTTGATTCTAAATTTGGAATTAATTTGGACACAACCCAATATAGTACGCAGTTATTTAAGATATACATTCTAAATTTCTTATTTTTGAACATATTCTGAGCTCTCCAGAATAACACTTACTAGTGCCTTATCTATCCTAAGATTGGCTTGTTCAACAAGCCATGCCCATTCACCCGTTGGATTTATTTCTATAAATACATATTTATTTCTTATAAAAACTAAGTCAATTGCTCCATAAATTAAATCTAGTTCCTTTACTAACTTTATGCATTTTTTCTCGATTTCCCTTGGCAACTTTATAGGATTATACGTAACATTATCCTTTCTTAATCTCCAATCACCTTGAATACCTTTCATATCCTCTAATATACTAACGGCAAATACTAAATTATCAATTATAGTTACCCTGATATCAGTTTTAGGAAATAAATATTCTTGAAAGAAGACGGGTGCTTTAGAAAGATCTTCATGTTGTATTTCAGCTTTAGTTATTACGTTTGTATAGGTAAAGGATTGATGGTCTCCATTATTTAAATAAACTGTATCTATCCCTTTAACGATTACATTCTCATTTTTTGGTTCAACTAAATTTAGGTATTCACCTGTATTAGTTACTTGTGTCTTTGGAATAATAAACCCAACTTGACTGGCCTTTTTCAACTGTACTGATTTATTTTCAGCAAAATAAATAGACCTGGGATGATTTATCCATTTACACTGTTCAAATATCATCAATGATCGAATAAATGCAGTCCATTGTGATTGTGAAAGTGTATCTTCAACAGACATCCCATACATCGAAGTTTCTCTAAGATATGTAGGGCCTCTATAATATATTGTGTTCAAAGAATCTTCTGAAATCATATAATGATTTCCATTAAATTTTATTTCTAAACTCGCCTTAATTGGGTCCATAATTAAATTAAGTTTAGATAAATCATCCGTATTTAATCGTAAGTACTTCTTTCTTTTCTCATATAAACAAGCAGAAATATAATCACATGCAAAATCATGTCTATTGGAAATAATTAAGACTTCTGGTTTTATTACTGACACCTTTTAATTACATCCCCTTTTGGTCTTCACCAGTTTCTCTATCTGCTTTTTTCGTACCTGCTATAGGCTTATTAGGGTCATTTGAATTCACTAAAAATTCATAGCCGTTATCTTCCTGTTTCAACCATGCGCCTTTTTCAAAATCATAAAAACATCCACTAGGCGAAAGGTCTTGTCTTTCATCTTTGAATATGAACGCTTTCTTTAACAATAAATGATTCATATTTACCTCCTATATTCACTTCACTGTTTAATTCATAGTGCTGCATCTTATTTCTCATTTCTATAAGGTAATTTACTCCTTCTCTTAACTCGCTACTTATCTCATAATCAAAAAGTAAATCCAACCTTCTTAATGCTTCACTTAACCTAACAGTATTATCCGTTGTTGCATTACTTCTTTAGCTTTCATAAAGGTATCCTGTTAGTAATATTAAATACTAACTTTCATTCATTAAGATATTTTTATATAAGGTTTCAAAAGCATAATTAAATGCAGAATAGAATCTTTTACATTATGTTCTACACCCTCCTTTAATTTTTTCTAAACATAGATAAGATTGCCTTAAGGAATCTACACCGTTTGTAAAAGATAATACTCTGAATATCAATCAGCTCTTAATTCATTTGGATATGTTCATTATACTAATTTTTCCAATAAAAACTATTCTTTCATTTAATTTTTTCATACCTTGTTCCATTAATTATCTCGAAACTGAGTCTTCAACTAACCTGCCCGTTAACGGAAGACTCAGTTTCGAGATAAATTAAAAACCAGTATTGTTCTCCTCTTTTATCAGGGGAACAGTACTGGTTTGTTTACTTGAAATATCTTTGGTTATTTTTTGGTTTAACTGTGTAGAAAAGTAGTGGTTGACCATAACATAAAATACTAAGCTATTGAATCCTTTCAGAACGGAATTGCTTCGCGTGCTCTTTGGCAAACTTGATGATTTTATTGTAAGTTTTTTGTTCAAAATCCTTTTTGGATGGAATGTGTAACGTAGCATTGTCTTCATCGATAATTTTAATGCGTTCGCCGCCCCTGACATAAAGGGTAACGTATAGAAATGGTTCTCTCATCCCTAGTTCTACCCGTAATTCTTTCGGAAACTCTGCCGTTATGATGACACGATCCTCCACTTGCTTTAAACTCAACTGACTATGAAACTTCAGGTTCTCAATCCCATTTATTTGCAACTATACGCACTCCCCGTTTTTCATTATACATACCTAATCATACGTTCTTTTAAACTCATTATCTGTCGTTTGTTGCTTTATTCACAAAGCTTTAACAAACCGTCCAGCTTACACCTAGGATAACCGTTTTCATTCTTTCGTTCCTAAACTCCATGTAAAAATTTCTACAGATATGTGAAGTATTGAGCATCACACCTGGTACAAGGAGTTTGTCTGTTAGTACCAGGTACAGGAATAAACTTCTTCATCCCTGGTTACAAAAAACAAAAAGACCGGACAAAAGTCCAGTCTTTATCTAACCTACGCCTGTTCTCTAATCACAACCCCGCGTCTCATCATTTCATCAATATACACATCGCCGGGCACGATCGTTTCCGGTGGGCATACCCCCCGTTTCGTGATTGTTCCGTCGCCGATCATTTGCGCGACGACAGAGATGGTGTTCGCTGTAGCGCGGGCCATTGCTGTGACGTTCGTCGCCCTGTCTTTATAAGTGACCATTTCGTATTCACAAGCTTTACGCACTCCGTCCTTCTCACCACCAACGATCACACGGAGCAATACGGCATCGTCTTTATCCTTCAGTTCAAGAAGGGGATCGATGCTCTTCAGCAGCACTTCCCTCGTCTTGATTTCCGTTCCGCGGATATTGACGACTTGATCAGCGCCCGTCAGGTTGAGATCCACGAGCAGTTTCATTTTCTCTGCGTGACCGGGATAGCGGATCGTCTTGTATTCGAGACTGTCGATGTGCGGGTACGACTTTAACAAGGTCGACGTCCCGCCAGAGGTATGGAAAGCTTCGAGTGGTCCGAAGCGTTCAAAATAGATGTTTTCAATTTCCGTCAACGACTCGACTTCCCTGAGTTTTCCATCTCTGATGATCGTTGAAGGATCGGAGTAATGATCCAGCAGCCCTTCCATGGAAAACACGTGGTTGTACTCAAGCGGCGGGTCCGGCCTTACCGGAATGCCGCCTACGAACAGTCGGATCGATTCTAGTTTATCAAGCTTGCCTGCGCCGTATCCTGATAAAATATTGATCATACCAGGAGCGACACCTAAATCCGGGATGACCGTCACTCCGGCTTCTTTTGCCTGTGCATCGAGCTCCAGTACTTTGTCGGTAATGTGACCGATGTGTCCACCCAAATCAACAGAATGGCACCCGACTTGGATCGCTGTTTTTGCGACAATTTCATTGAAGGAGTAGAAAAGGGCATTGATGACCACATCATAGTTTCTTATGAACTCTGCAAGTTCGGCCTTATTTCCGGCATCCACTTTGAATCCTTGTATTTTGGAAGAGTTCAATGAATCAGAAACCCGTTGCGCACGGTCGAGATCGATATCGGCGAGTCCGACTTTCTCCACTCCCGAACTGTGGACGAGATCGCGCGCCGCTTCTTTTCCCATCAATCCAGACCCTAGAACAGCTACTTTCATAGTCCGCACTCCTTTTTCTCTATAAAATTACTCGACATCAATTTGGGCACGCTGCAATTTCCCGCTGAAATCGACGTACACCGCTTTCCATTCGGTGAACACATCGAGGGCAACCACGCCAGAATCTCTGTGGCCGTTTCCGGTCCCCTTCGTACCGCCGAACGGCAGATGGATTTCAGCTCCTGTCGTCCCTGCATTCACGTACACGATGCCTGTATCTAAATCCCGCTGAGCAGCGAATACTTGGTTCACATTTTGAGTGAAAATCGAGCTCGACAAGCCGAATTCTACACCGTTGTTAATTTCGACGGCTTCTTCAAAACTTTTCACAGGAATCAAGGAAACGACCGGCCCGAAGATCTCTTCCTGGGCGATGCGCATATCCGGTTTCACGTCCGTGAATAACGTCGGAGCGAAGTAGTTCCCTTTTTTGTGATCCCCGTTTTCCATAATGTAGCCACCGGTCAGAAGTTTGGCTCCTTCTTCTTTCCCGACACTAATGTAGCTTTTCACTTTTTCAAGGCCCGCACGGTTGATGATCGGTCCGACTTTGATCGATTCATCAAGGCCATTTCCGATGGAAAGTTTAGCGATCTCCCTCTGCAGGCGTTCTTCCAGTTCATCTTTGACTTTTTCGTGGACCATCACACGGCTGCATGCGGTGCAGCGCTGGCCGCTAGTCCCATAGGCACTCCACAGAATCCCTTCGACGGCAAGGGACAAGTCGGCATCATCCATGACGATTACGCCGTTTTTCCCGCCCATTTCTAGGGAAACTTTCTTCAGCCGCTGGCCGCATTTCGCTGCGATGCCGCGACCGACTTCATTGGAGCCTGTAAAAGAAATGACCCGGATGTCGTCCTGCTCAATCATCGCTTCGCCTACCGTGGATCCCGAGCCGAACACAACGTTGATAACGCCTTTCGGCAACCCGGCTTCTTCAAAAATTTTCGCAAGTTCATACGCCATGATCGGGGTTTCTGTGGCTGGCTTCCACACGACCGCGTTCCCGGCAACGATTGCAGGGAAGGACTTCCATGTGGCAATTGCGATTGGAAAGTTCCATGGCGTGATGATGCCGACGACGCCGACAGGGGCCCGGACGCTCATCGCGAATTTATCCTTCAACTCTGAAGGTGTCGTCTGCCCGAACAATCGGCGTCCTTCCCCGGCCATGTAGAAGGCCATATCGATCCCTTCCTGCACTTCTCCCCGTGCTTCTTCAATGACTTTTCCGTTCTCCATCGTCAACAACTGGGAGAGACGCTCTTTTCGTTCTTTCATGATCGAGCCGACCCGGTACAATACTTCTGCTCTCTGCGGTGCCGGTACGAGGGCCCAGCTTTTCTGTGCTTTTTTTGCAGCACTTGTCGCCTTTTCTACATCAGAAGCTGCCGATAACGGGACGTTCACCAACGTTTCCGATGTCGCCGGATTGATGACGGCTGTCGCCTTGCCGGAAGACGGCTCCTCCCATTTTCCATCTATGAAATTCTTTAACTGCTCTTCATGAATCAATGTCACTTTGATTCTCCCCCTTTTTTTCTTAATTGGCTGATCGTTTTGGATAAGGATATTTGTTCTGGATCGGTCTCTACTTCAATCACCACAGGCTTGTCCAGGACCAGTGCCTGATCCAGGGCTTGTCTGAACTCTCCCGCCGTTTTCACTAGAAAACCGGCAGCGCCTACATTTTCCGCCACTTTCGAAAAGGCGACCTCCCCTAAATCCGTACCGATGACTTCGCCCGGATAATGGATTTCCTGATGCATGCGGATCGTTCCGTACATCCGGTTATTGAAAACGATGCTGATGATTGGAATGTCATAGCGGACCGCCGTCTCAAGCTCCTGAATCGTCATCATGAAGCCACCATCGCCCGAAAGGGAAACGACCTTCTTTTCAGGTTTCGCAAGTTTCGCCCCCAGAGCTGCCGGCATGCCGTACCCCATTGCGCCGGACGTGGGTCCTATATATCGATGTTTCTTAAATTGAAAATACGTATGCAGCCAGCCGGCGAAATTCCCCGCATCGTTCGTCAGGATACTGTCTTCCGGCAGGTTTTCTTGAAGAAGCGAAATCACTTCCCCGTTCAAGTTTTTGCGACCATCGGTAACGAGCGTCGCTTCATATGCTTTCCGCCGCGCGCTTGTCCACGAAATTAAATCCCTTCCGTAGGCGGCATCAGCTAGTGCTTCAAGCATTTCCCCTGCATCCGCTACAATGCCTACTGCAGGAGGATAGACTTTGCCAAGGACACGGTCATCGATGTCACAGTGGATTAAGGTCTGCCCTTTTAAAAGCGAATAGTCCTGGGTCGTCACTTCCGAAAGTCTTGTCCCAACAGCGAGCACCGTATCCGCCTGAGAGATCGTCTCCAGAATGTTCGGATGGGTGCCGAGCCCGAGATGACCACAATAGTGGATGTCGTCGTTCGGAAAAACATCATGACGTCGGAATGCACTCACAATCGGCGCTCCCCATTTGTAAGCGAGCCGTTTCAAAGCCATTTCTGCACCCGCAAGCTTCACTCCCCCACCCGCTAAAATCAGCGGACGTTCAGCCAGACGGAGGCGGTCGACCACCTCAATGACCTCTTGATCCGAAGGCTTTGGTGCCGGCCTTTTCACCACAGGGCCGAACGACATGAGCGCTTCTTTTTTCAAAACATCTTCAGGCAGAGCAATGACGACAGGTCCAGGCCTTCCCGACATGGCGATCCGAAGCGCCCGTTGGATGAGTTCCGGAGTCCGGGGCGGTTCGCGGA
The DNA here is from genome assembly GCF_019599545.1 of Halobacillus sp. Nhm2S1. Lineage (GTDB taxonomy): Bacteria > Bacillota > Bacilli > Bacillales > Halobacillaceae > Halobacillus. The sequence goes on from NZ_JAIEZV010000003.1 coordinate 130,742, forward strand.
TTTCAGCCACCCATTTAGCGATGGGTCGGAAGAAAGCTTCAAGGTCGACTTCCTGGAAGCCTTCACGTCCACTGAAGTTCGTGTGCACCTGACCGAGGAGGACGACCATGGGTGTGGAGTCCTGGTAGGCCGTATGAACACCGATCGCAAGGTTGCTCGCACCAACGCCCCTCGTCGCCATCACAACACCTGGAGTTCCACTCGCTTTTGCGTACCCTTCCGCCATGAAAGCGGCCCCGCCTTCGTGCCTGGCCGAGATGAGCTCCATGTCCGGCTCTTTCAAAATGGCATCCATCACAGGGAGATAGCTTTCCCCTGGTACGCAGAACACTTTGGAAATGCCTTGTCTCTTTAGACAGGAGACAATCGCTTCAGCGCTCGTCATCTGGCGTTCGTCCATAGACGTCAGCCTCCTTTCATCGCTTTTTTCATGCGGATCGAAGCTTCATGCAGCCGCTCAATCGGAACAGACAGGCTCATCCGGAAATAACCCTCCCCTTTCTGACCGAACGCTGTTCCCGGCGTAAGGATGATGCCTGCTTCGTCGAGCATCTTTTCAGAGAACCCTTGAGACGTATAGCCTTCAGGCACCCGCGCCCATAAAAAAAAGGTCCCCTTCGGTTTTTCTGCGTGTATATTCATTCCACTGAAAGCATTCATCATCAAATCGAGACGCTGCTCGTACGTCCGGTTGTTCGCTCGGACCGATGAAAAATCACTTCGTAAGGCTGTGACCCCCGCCAATTGAATCGGTAAAAACTGACTCGTATCCATATTACTTTTGTACACACTGAGAGAGCGGATCAGCTCCTTATTGCCGACAACATAACCAAGCCGCCAGCCGGACATGTTGAACGTTTTCGAAAGCGATCCGAATTCGACGGCTGCTTCTTTCGCCCCCGGCACCTGTAAGAGACTTGGAGCTTTATAGTCACCGAACGTTACGAGATCGTAGGCGGCATCATGGATGAGGGAGAGTTTATGTTCTTTAGCAAAACGGACCGCTTCTTCAAAAGTATCCAATTCTACGGTTCCGCCTGTCGGGTTATTCGGATAGTTAAGCAGCATCATTTTCGATCTGGAAATATCCCTTGGCGAGATTTGATCGAACAGAGGGGCATAGCCGTTTTCTTCATCAAGGGGAAAACGGATCGTGCTTCCATGGGCGAGGTGGATCGCCGATTGATAAACCGGATAGCCCGGATCCGGAGCTAAAACCCCGTCTCCCGGGTCAAGGACAGCGCTGATCAGATGAGCGATGCCCTCTTTGGATCCAATCAGTGTCAACACTTCCGTATCTGGGTCCAATTCCACGTCATAATGAGATCTATAGAAATCCGCAACGGCTTGACGGAACTCCCGGCAGCCGCCATACGGGGAATATTTATGATTCTTCGGTTTACGTACCTCTTCTGCCAAACGATCGATGATGAATGGTGGTGTCGGCAAATCCGGGGCCCCGATACCGAGGTCAATGACATCAACCCCTTGAGCGGTCAACGCGACTTTCTTTTTATGAAAAATGGAAAACAGGTAGGGTGGCAGGCTTCGCACCTGCTTCGAGCTTTGTATCATAGAAAGACCCCCTTCAAACATTCTGGTTGTCCCATCGCTCTATCCTATTAATCCATCCCTCATTCTATGAAACAAAGTTTCCAGGTCATCTTTTCCAAATAGCCGCATATAGTGTGATATAGCCCGTCAAGGACAACTCCCCTATCTGAAATTGATCCGTGTTTCCCAAGCCAGTTGGATTCATACGTCGTATGGGTTCTTCTGGCTTTTTCTAATGTGAAAGGGTGTGATGCAAGGTGACCGCCGCATTGGAAGGCATCCGCGTCCTCGATTTGACCCGGGTTCTCGCCGGCCCTTATTGTTCTATGATCCTTGGAGATCTTGGAGCTGAGGTCATTAAAGTGGAAGCTCCCGGAGGTAGTGATGATACCCGTACATGGGGACCGCCCTTTAAAGAAGGGGTAAGTGCCTATTATCTTTGTGCCAATCGGAATAAAAAAAGTTTGACGCTCGATTTGAAATCTCCTGAAGGAAAAGAAGTGTTGGAAAAACTGGTCCAAGAAAGTGATGTTGTCATCAACAACTTCAAGACGGGAACAATGGACCGGCTCGGGATCGGGTATGACCATTTAAAAGAGATCAACCCACAAATCGTGTTCTGCTCAATTACGGGTTTTGGAGAGACAGGCCCTTACAAGCACCTTCCCGGCTATGACTTCATCATCCAGGCAATGAGCGGTTTGATGAGCATTACGGGTGACGACCATTCGGGCCCGCAGAAGCTTGGTGTGGCGATTACGGACATTCTCACAGGCCTGTATGCCTGCATCGGAATCCAAACCGCGCTTTTAGAACGTGAACGATCTGGAGAAGGTCAGAAAATCGATCTATCCTTATACGATTCTGCCGTCAGTTCCCTCATCAACATCGGGAGCAATTTTTTAATGACTGGAAAAGTACCTGAGCGGCTCGGAAATCATCACGCCAATATCGTGCCGTACCAGACGTTTCGATCCCGTGATGGGGATATGGTTATCGCTGTCGGGAATGACCGTCAATTCACTCAATTATGCGCGATTGTCGGACAACCTTGGCTTGCTGCGGACGCTCGCTTTTCTCAGAATGCAGGCAGGGTGGAAAATAGAGAGGAGCTCTCGAGGATTTTACAGGAACGGTTTTTAAAGGAAGATACGGCTTTTTGGAAAAGTCGGTGCCAGGAAAAACACATCCCCTTCGGCCCGATTCAATCGCTCGAAGAGGTTTGTAAAGATGAACAGCTGAAAGCCCGTGAGATGTTTCTCACCTGCGAGCATCCAAAAGCAGGTGATGTAAAAATGATCGGCAGTCCACTGAAGCTATCCCGAACGCCGGTGGATTACAAGCAGCATCCACCGGAACCGGGTGAACATACAGAAGAAATTCTTACAAGACTCGGGTATGACAAAAATACGATCCATCAATGGAAGAAGGATCACAAGGTGTAAGGAGTGAATGAAATGAACTTCGATTTCAGTGATGAGCAAGTGATGTTAAGAAAAGCGGTCCGGAGTTTCGTCGACCATGAAATCATGCCCTATATCGGGGAATGGGATGCGAAAGGACATTTTGATCAGCAGACGTTGAAGAAGCTTGCAGAGCTCGGACTGATGGGGGTATGCATTCCTGAAACTTATGGTGGAAGCGGGATGGATTACAATTCGCTCGCGATTGTCTGTGAAGAACTCGAACGCGGAGACACGGCCTTCCGTACAGCTGTCAGCGTCCACACCGGCCTGAACAGCATGACACTCCTACAGTGGGCGACAGAGTCACAGAAGCAGAAATACTTAGTTCCGCAAGCGAAAGGCGAAAAAATTGGAGCTTTCGGGTTAACGGAACCTGCGGCGGGCTCTGATGTGGCCGCATTGCAGACGACCGCGACTCTCGACGGAGACCATTATGTACTGAACGGCCAGAAAACATGGATCTCCCTCTGTGATGTGGCTGATCACTTTTTAGTGTTTGCTTATACAGATAAGAGCAAGAAACATCACGGCATCTCCTGTTTTATTGTAGAGAGAACCTATGAAGGCTTTTCCTCCAAAGCGACCAAAGGAAAGCTTGGGATTCGCGCGGGCAATACGGGAGAATTGTTTTTTGACGGGATGAAGGTACCGAAAGAAAACCTGCTCGGCAACGAAGGGGATGGTTTCAAAATCGCGATGTCTGCCCTGGATAGCGGACGGTTCACCGTAGCTGCAGGCGCATGCGGACAGATTATGGCTTGTCTTGAAGCGAGCGTGGACTATTGTCATGAAAGAGAGACATTTGGAAAAGAGATCGGAAAGCACCAGCTCGTCCAGCAGATGATTGCAAAAATGGAAGCAGGCTTACAGATGAGCCGCCTCCTCGTCTACCGGGCTGGTGCGTTGAAAAACAAAGGGATGAGAAATACAAGAGAAACCTCGCTCGCGAAATGGCAGGCGTGTGATTTTGCCAACCAGGCGGCGGACGATGCCGTGCAGATTCACGGGGCCTACGGTTATTCCAATGAATATCCTGTGGAGAGGTATTTACGGAATTCCAAAGCTCCTGTGATCTATGAAGGGACGAGGGAAATCCACACGATTATGCAGGCGGAATATGTACTTGGTTACCGGAAAGACAAACCGCTCAGTCAGATGCTTCCGGCTTGGGAAGGATAAAACATAGAAGATTTCTGAAAGTACAAACGTGCGTAGATCACCTACGCACGTTTATTTTCTCTCTCCTCCTAATCTCCTCAAACAAAAGAAAAAGCCAGCCACTTGGGTGCTGACTTCATGAAGATTCGATTTCCTCTCGAAAACTGTTCATCTTACTTTTATAGTCCAGGAGCTGTATATGAACCTCTTCAGCATCCCCATTTGAGATGGCTGATTCTAACTGCTCATTGAACTCGATATAAAGATCACGGAAACGTGGGTGGTATTCCTTATGATCTTTGAATAGTTGAGTACTAATCATAAAAGACTGTTTGGTTAACAATGAACTCGCTAAAGAAACAGTTTCTTTTTCTTTAGGACTGAGTTCACCCTCTCCTAAATTGTGAACACGACTCTGAACTTCATCCACAGAGTCGCGATAAACTCTTAAGTTGTAGATGATATCTTGCTTCGCTTTATTTTTGTAAAAAGAATAAGAAGAGAACAGTGTCGCACTAATGATCAATAGGGTAATGATTATATAGATCGCATGTTTAGCCTTCAAGTAAGAGAACCTCCATTCTTAAAACCTCATATAGGTTCTCATATCTTCAGCATGACTGTAAACAATTCTTCGTAACCGTTTCCTGACGCGCCACGCCGATCCTTCCTTCACTTTTCAACAGATAGAGAAGAAGCATGTTCCTCCCCAACATAGAGTAGACCTTTACGAAGGAGCTGCGCTTCGATCTCATACGTGAATGGAATCCCCTTCCCAATCACAAACTTCCAATCTTGTTCGTTAAGAAACTCTTCCCTTTCCCGCAGATTTCTTAATTCTATTAAGTCTTCCATGGAACGTTTCTCTGGTTCTAAGGAGCTCTTAGCTAATTGATTCCGGTAATGTCTGACAAAATCTTTCTCTGTACATCCATTGACCTTCATGAAATGTTTCTTCAAGTTCCGCATCACATCATTACTGGTCTTATTTCCGTTTCCTCGATGTCCAACATGGTGAATATGTTTTAAATCGTGGCAGGATCGGCACAAAGGCTGGATCTCCTTTAGAATCAAAAGGAACTTGTCTTCATCATAGTCCCAGACTTCATGGGCATGAAGTTTCTTTTCATCCTGCCTGCCACATATTTGGCATTGATCATTGTTTTCCTTAAGGACATGATCACGCACACGATTCCATAACGTGCGGGGAATTGAACCCCTGACCGTTCTATGCTGCGCGTAAGAGGGTTTTCGAATCTCTATGGTTAACTTCAAATCAGACATGGCAACCTCCCTCTCCTTCTTGATGGTTCACGCCGCCTTCTTTTATAGAGAACCATTCATTTCCATTCCAATATAACACGTTGATTCTGGTCCACCAAATAGATGGAAAGTGTAGGATTCGATTCTCCCCGCAAGCATCCTGGCGATGTGATCCACGTCCCATCTATCATAAGGATGAGATAGAAACCACCCCCGACTTTCGCCATATACATAAGGAAAATTATGCTAAAATGATAAAAGAAGCAATATTTTCAATCATATCTCCTTGTAAAATAGGAGGACTCCAAAGGGAGAGGGGAACGAACGAGTGAAATATACGCTTGATTTTATGCTGGCTGTCTCTTTAAATGGCTTTTCCTATTATGTAGCCAGCCTGATTCTTAGTAACGGACTGCCTTATTGGCAGGCATTCATCATTGGTTTTACAGTGGTTTCCCTCGGAGCGCTAACAGAAGCCGTCGGAAGTCCCATGTGGTTGATCGTCCTTGTGCCCTTCCCGGTAGGCATGTTTTTACTTTACTCTTTTCTAAACGTTGCCGTTCCCCTATGGTTTCTAACCTATATCATTACGCTCACGATCTACACGGTTATCCATATACCGATGAGCTATTTTTTCCATTTCCATTCTTTGATCCCAGCTTGGAAACTTTCCTGAACGTAAGATTCCCCTGAATTTAGACGTATGTTTTTTTAACACACGGAAAGAAGCACATGGAACTACTTCCGTGTGCTTCTTTCCAATCGATGAACGGTGGCCTTCTCCCCTTCATCCAGAACGTTTGACATACACCAGAACCTTCCACCATCTTTAAACTTAGCTATATAGGAAGCAGAAATCCTAATCATAAAAACACGTATGAGCGCATTTTATAGATCCTTCTGCATAAACGTTTAAGAAGGAGGCGATGCGTGTGGGAGATTTGATTCCTTTTCCTAAGAAAGAACCTGCAGAAGTCATCGTTCTGACGCCGGAAGAAAGAGAGGAATTCGCTCACCTGACTTATGAACTGATGAAAGAAGACAGGCTCATTCCTTTTCTCAGAATCAAACGTCGTCTAAAGAAATTGATCAAAAAAGGCCTTGAACGTGCGAACAGAGGAGAGTTCAAAAAATGAAGGGGTCTCCTTACAACCCTACCCTTTCCAGATGAACGAACTATCATCCTGCATCTCTATGCTCGGGTGCTGCTTCAGCTCTTCTACGAGACGGAACAAGGCTTCATCTTTTTGTTTCGCTTCAATCATGCAGTCGATTTGCTCTGTAGAGCCATCCGTTTTCTTTACAAATTCCAGGAACATATCAAGGTCAACAAAATCGGCGTGACTTTTAAAGTCCTTTTCGCTCTTAGGGCTTGAAATATGCATTTTCACAGGAAGTGGTGAATGACGCCACGTATCCACGACCCGCGGCCATTGCTCCTCCCACTTCTCCCCGTCATGGTTTGCATAGTGGTGGTGGATATCAAAGACGAGTGGGATGTTCAATTTTTCACAGACGTAAAGACCATCCGCTAACGTGTAGGACGTATCATCATTTTCAATCATGACGGTCTTTTGAATACCGGTTGGGACCAGTGCCCAATTTTCAATGAACCGCTCCAGCGACTTTTCTTTATCCTTATACCTGCCTCCAAGATGGAAAACACACCGGTGTGTAGGGTCGACTCCCATATGATGGAGAAGTAGATAATGATACTTGAGCACGCCCATCGAAGTTTTGAAAATCCCTTGATCCGGAGAATTGATGACCACAAAGTGATCGGGATGAAAATCAATTCGCATGTTGTTCTCCTTCGCAAAACCGCCTAATTCTGCAAGTTCCTCCTTGATCGGATTCAAATAATCCCACCCTTGCAATTGTTCATGCGTGGCAAGTGGCACAAGTCGTGAACTTAGTCTGAAGAAATGGATGTCATGAGCTTTATTATGTTTCAGTAATCGGAGACAGTTGTGAAGGTTTGATTTCGCGATCCGTTCCAGCTTCCGTTTGGCTGCCTCTACATCTCGAATTTCAGAAAATCGCTTATAGGTCATCGTTTGAGATGGGGAAGCGTTCTGTAAATGGACACTCATGGCTACATAACCGAGCCGGTACAAGGTCATAATTTCACCTGCTCCCTGTTTTCCCATAGTTTTGCCAAGAGCTTCTTTCATTATGTAGGGATGGAGTACTTTACGGATGGGAACAGGCTTGATCTGCATGGTCTTTTTGAACAATCTCCGTTCACCAAATACTGATGTTCGTCCCCATCTTTCAAAAGGATAAGGAAATACATAATCCCATCACAAGTAAAGGTAGGAAGACAAATAGCATAATCCACAATTTCACATTCCGCTCATCAGAAAAAAGCTTTTTCTTGTAAAATAAATGAAGGCGATTAAGCCTAGTATTCCTATGACAAGAAATAAAACAGACATTCATAAACCCTCTTTCTTCACAAGTCGAATGATCAGGTTTTACGTACGTCTTCGTTACTCAAGAACCTTTTAGGAACCGCTTGTGGATCCTAGTCAAGAAAAGGTCAGATTCGTTCGGGATTTGATGATAACAAATGTGCGAGGTTCGTTTTAATTGATTTCCTGCACATCGACTAATTCCGCCTGTACAATAAACCTTTCCGGAGCACTTCCTATGAAATCGAAAGGGTAACATGTCGTGAGTGTCAGCGTAGGATCCTCGTGATCGACGATAACAGATCGATCGTCTTCTTCCGTCACCCACGTTTTCTCTACTTCATACTTGTACCGTTTTCCTTCATATTCATAAAACAGCGGTGCGCCTTTTTCAATTTCCCCAAGCTGTGTAAAAACGGTCTCTCGGTGACCGCTCAAGACGGTATGACGCTTCTCATCAGGTGTTGTGGTCCATTGACTAATGAACATACCCACCCCTTGATGGAGTGATTCTTCATCGGTACCCCAATAGGTAGAATAGCCTTTATTTAAAAAAGGGATGACCAAACGGCCCACTTTCTCACCATTGTCAAACTTTTGAATTTCATTCGAATATCTCGGTGGTTTCGTTTCATCCACGTGTTTCACCACCACGGGACTCGTTTTTTCTGCCTGATCATGGAACTGCCATTCGTTTATTTCCGCTTCTGTCACTTTTTCAACCGCCTGGGTGGAGTCCCACCATTGAAATGTGAAGTAAGCTGTACACGAAAACCCAATAACGACAAGCAGAAACAGAATTTTGTTAAGCATAATGACCTCCTCGTAAAATGAAGGATGAAAGAGCCAGGCCGAAGCCCAGCTCTTCTCTTACTGCACAGATCTCTTTCTGATGAATAGGACACTTCCAGCAAGCAGCACCATTGTCGCACCAAGTAAAGCATACATTAGGTTCGGGCTTGCTGTATCCGGAAGTTCGCCTCCGACAGCATCCTCAATCGGCTGAGCATTATCCAGCACCTCTTGAGGGATTTGGATTTCTCCAACACCGTTAAAGTTATCCAGTGTCATTTCTGTCTCTTGAGTAACAGGCATCGGCTGTCCTTCTTCTGTTTCTATTTCCATTTCCAAATGAACGTAGCTGGACGTCAAATAATGGTTCTCTTTGTCAATCGTCATTTTATAAGTCACATCTTTGATTGTGATTTTATCAAGGAGTTCTTCACCCAATTCCTTTAAACCACTCTCACCTTCACCTGAACCCATTCCCTGCTGAAGCATTTTCATCGACATCTTCAGGAGCTTCTCCCCGTCACCCTCATATTGAAGGACATAGGATCCGTCCTTTTCTTCCACACTCATATCACCGGCCAGAGGAGTTGCCTGTGCCATTTGACCTTCAGCAAGCATCGATTGCATCACTTCCTGGCTGGAATCATCAGAGAGCTTCACCCATCCTTGCCCTGGAAGTTCACTGTAATAGCCTTCTTCTGTAAAGTAAGACTCCGTCGTCTCTCCTGCCAATTCTGTCTTCATATAGAAGGCGAACGGATCCATGGTGATATCCGCCATGGTTTTTGTTTCCATCCCCTCTCCTTCATTCATCATCGGCATTTCCATCATCGCGACTTGTTCCATTGAATAACTATCCAGGTTCATCATCGCTTCATTCGATTTCTTTAACACTTCCTCTGCCGACATATCCGCAGCGAATACTTGAAGAGGAAACAGGAACAACACCAGAGCACTCAATAGCAGCAGGTTACACTTTTTCAACATCCAAACACTCCCGAATTTTATTCGGTAAAAAAAGAGGCTTTTCTATGTAGCGACAAAAGCTGACTTTTACATCCCACTATTTTCCACCTAACCCTCTATATCCTTCAGTCCTCAAAAATAAACACTTTTTTCCATATTTCTTGGTGGAATTTCCGATGCTTCTCTTCCATACCTGAAAGAATCACATAAAAAAGCAGACAATGAATGCTGGCGTTGTCTGCTCTCTCTTTTTGTAGTTTTCTCTTTCATCCCCAGTTAGACAATTAAAGTCTGCACGGAATCACGGATCTTCTGCCTAATCTTGAGCAAGAAAACGTGTAGGCCGCATTCTCCTCAAACAAATTCGTCTAATAACCATTGCTTTATTTCATTGTTTCAATAAATAAAGTTCCGTCCGAATTGACCTGGGCAACGAGGACGTCTTTCCGGTTAGACACGCCATGGGACTGCAACCGATCTTCCAACCAGGCTTCACTGTATCCACTTGCATTCAACTGATCAGGAAGTACTTTCCCCTGCACCATGACGACATGTGAAAACGTCACCGGATGAGGGTCAAGCTTCAAATCAAGGGGTGTGATAGAGGAAAACTGCGCTTTTCTTAAAACGCTTACGGATCCGTCCGTTTCCAAAATGGCAGTCTGCACGTCACTGAATTGGAACACCCCCGCTTTCCTTAATTCAGCAATAAGTTCATCGACGTTGAAACGTACTTTTTTCATATTTTTTATTAGGATTTTCCCATTGTCCATTAATACAGTGGGTTGACTATTCACAAGTTTCCTGATTGTCAGACTTTTAAGTGTGAGATAGTCGATGAGAAGGACAAGGGCAGCGAAGGTAAGCAGTCCAAGTGCGCCTCTCGCAAGCGTCACATTATCAGAGAGGAAAGTCGTTGCTGTCATGGAGCCAAGGGTGATGCCGGCGATAAAGTCAAAAAGCGTCATTTGTGAAATTAACTTTTTGCTTAGGATTCTTGCTAAAACGTATAGGGTTATAAAAACGGTGACTCCTGTTCCGATGAACTCCAACCACTCATTCATAAGCGTATTCCTCCTCTCTTTTATTATTTCTTTTCCTGTCCCATTTATGTTCATATGCTTTGGGATCATAAAAAAACAGCAACCCTTGTAAGGTTGCTGTTTCTATCCGTCAGCCTTCTTTTGGTTCAGGCAGGTATTTTGTAAAGAAAGCACCGGTCATAAAGCAGATCCCGAGAATGAACCAGGTGATGATACCTCCAAACTCAAACAAATAGGATCCTAGAGCCACAATCGGTGCAACAACAAAAGCCCCTGGTGTGACATAGCTCTTCCATCCATAATCTCCTTTCAGATTTTTCCTCTTCTTATAAATCACATAAATATATCCAGCTACCAAAACCGCTGTGATCATCAGCATGAAAAATTCCAGCATATAATCCCCCGTCATTCATGTTTTTTCAAGTATGGTTGTAGATATTCATGGTATTCCTTTGTTAAGCCTACGGGCATCTGGTTCATGGGAAAGAAGGTGGCTTCCCGTGATTCTTCTCCATCCACCTCTATCACCCCTTCATATTCATCCGTTTTGTAGACAGCAGTCACAGAGTACAGTTCATCCCCATTGGAAACCTTAAAGAAATAGTCCTTACCTGAGAAGATATCCAAAAGTTCAAGCTCACCGATTTTGAGGCCTGTTTCCTCTTTCACTTCCCTGCGTGCGGTTTCCTCCAAGCTTTCTCCAAGCTCCATTAAACCACCCGGAAGCCCCCACCCACCGTCCTTGCGGTGTTGCAGAAGAATTTCCTGTCGATCATTCTCGATGATGACGACAGCCCCAGGTAGAATCAACGGTCTTGTTCCGACTTCTTTTCGAAGCTCTTTGACGTAATCCATCTACAAATCCTCTCCTTAAGGAATAGATACAAACCCTTTACTCTATTAAAAAAGTCTTGATATCGATCTATGTAAGGTGATGCCCTTTCCTATGTAACCTGGGTGAATGTTGTTCCCCCATCATTCAAGTGTCGAAGTGTAGAGATATTCCTGAACTTCACTGGACCACTTTGAATATCCCCATGATCCCCTCTCCCTTTTCATTCATGGGATCAATAATGCCCCGAGCACGAAGACACCGGCAATGTAAAAGCCGATCAGAGACCCCCATGACAGTGGTTTTCTCATGAACACGACGACTTTCCGCAGCCAGCGGAACAAAGCATACATCACTAGAAACAGGATGCTGTAACCAATGAAGCTCCATCCCTCACCAACGAGGATGACCATCGTGTTATGAAAAAGAGTGAACAACAGCATAAACAAAAGAAACCATAGTTCTTTGAACTTTGCAAAATCACTTTTTCTCTGTTGTTTTTCCTGATGCATTCGTAATCTCCTTCCTTGTTAAAACGCTATCATCAAAAGTAACTTTACCACTCCCCAATCAGACTAGTCAAAGTGGGCACGGATGACTTGGTTAAACTTCTGCTCCTCTTCCAGGTGTGGGTAGTGATTGCTTTGATGGAACCGGAGATGAATAGCACCTGGTACACTCTCCACGATTTCCTCAGAATAAGAGGGCGGGCATTGAACATCGTGCTTTCCGGATATGACCAGCGTTTTTACAGTGATGAGACCTAACTTCCTTGTCACATCAAACGTATGAAGCTCCCGGGCAAAGAAGTTCATTCGGACCGCTGACATCTTCTTTACAATCGGTCGGTTAAAATAGTGCTCATAATGTTGTGGTTTCCACAAAGAAAGTTTTGTCCGTTCGACCGTTAGTTCTCTTCTTCTTTCCTCAGAGAGATCCTGATTTTTCAACTGCTCGATCAGCGATTGCATATGATCAAATTCCGGGTGAGCTTCATTGTAGATACAATCCTCTGAAAAAGTCATATACTCTCGCGCGGCGGCATTGGCAATAACTAGAGTTTCCAGGCTTTCTGAAAAATAGATCCCGTAAACGACCGCTAACATCCCGCCAGTAGAATGACCCGCAAAACTCCAACACTCAAAACCCAATGCTTTTCGGATCGCTTCAAGATCTAAGACACTCTCAAGCATCGTCAATTCATGAGGCGATGATGCCTTGTCTGTCCGACCACACTCTTTCAAGTTGATTAAATAGACCGTATGACTCTCCACAAAAGCTTCTGCAAAATAGTCCCCCGTTACGTTGAACTCTGAATACAAATGGGTGACAGCAAGCGGAGATTCTTGTCCCTTTTCAAAAACTTCAAAGGTTCCACGGGCTGTTTCCACCATTGTCTGTTTCCACGACATCTTTCTATCCCTCCCCGATCTTACAAGTACCTTTACGATCGCACACTTGAGAGCGTTTCATTTTTTCACCGTTTTTTGGTACCTGGTACCGACTTCCGAGCGACCATAAATGGTATCTCAACATAAGGAGTGTGTACCTGGAACAAAGCCGAATCGTTCGGGTGCCCGGTTTGCCGCTCAGTCATGAACAAGAACAGGGAAGGCATAACGTTTGATAGAAAAGACGTGCTCTGAAATAATAAGAATAAAAAAAAACGGGGGTTTACTTATGGAACGATTTATCCGCTCTGATCAATATCATTTTATAAAGAATCAGGCGCACAGCCTGTTGAATGGTCATATGACAACAAATGACGCCTCTGTCACCCAGGCCCTGCAATCGATCACGAACGAAAAAGTGTTGGATTTGTTTACAGAGCTTTCACCAGAGCAGGAACAACTGATTGCCCAAGCGAGTGATGTCAAAGATGAAACCGATGCGATCCTTTACTTCTCCCGCTTAAAGCAGTATGTTGTGCCTTTTCCAAAGCTCTCTGAATCCGATATCAAAACGTTGTTCCCTAAAGTGAAAAAACTGAGAGTGCCTACAATCCCTGACGAAGAATGGGCAGAGCTCTCCTATATTGGATGGAACGATGCGTCAGCAAACAGAAAATACATCATTACGACAGTGGATGGTGAGTTAACAGGGGTGTACGGCCACTACAAACCGTTTCAACAAAAGAGTATTTGTTCAATTTGCCACGAGCATGAAAAGGTGGGCATGTTCACGGCTACCTTTAAAGGGAAAAATGATGAAGAAACGATCAGCCGCGGCAATTATATCTGTCATAACAGTAAAAAATGCAATGAAAACATCCAGTCTCGTGAGCCGCTCGAATCCTTTATCAAACGCATGAAAGCATAAAAAAGCAGGACCTTTTCCAGCGGAAAGGTCCTGCTTCTCTATGATTGCTGTTCTGGTGAATAATCCGGAGCCACGGCTTTTCTAATGAACAAAGCAACGACGAATGTGAGAATCGCAAGACCTAAAGCAAACCAATAGGCGTGATGAACTCCAACAGTCATGGCACGATCCATGACTTCGCCTGTCACGTCACCTGAGACATTATTCAAATAGCTTCTCTCGCCCTGACTCATAATGCTTACGAAAATGGAAACGCCAAGCGCTCCTCCAATCGGCTGCAGCGTATTGGCAATCGCCGTCCCGTGTGGATACAAATGCTTAGGCAGCTCATTCAACGCATTGGTCTGTGACGGCATAAGAACCGCTGACACCGCAAGCATCAGTAACACATAAGCAAGAATAAAGGACCAAACCGGAATGGAAGGATTGATATTGCTGAAGAAAATCATAACACCGACAAGGACCAATGTACCTGGAATGATCAACTTCCTTGGACCGAACTTATCAAAAAGTGTACCCATGACCGGCGACATCAAGCCATTGAGTAAAGCACCAGGAAGCAGCAATAACCCCGCGGTCTTGGCTGAGAATCCTAGTGGCCCCTGCAAATACATCGGCATGACGATTTCCGACGCGAACATCGCCATGATGACGATGACGAAAATCGTAATTCCTCTCGCATAGCTTTTATACGTAAACACTCGAACGTCCAATAACGGTTCTTCTAATTTCAATTGTCTAAGGACAAATAAAATTAAACTGAGAAAAGCGATGCTTAAAATGATGATGATATTGATCGAAGAGAATCCTTCTCCACTTTCCCCAGCGCTGCTGAACCCGTAGACGATCCCGCCGATTCCAACGGATGATAGTACGATTGAAATGATGTCCGCTTTCGGACGAGTCACTTCTCCTACATTCTCCAAAAACTTAACAGCAAATAATATGGAAAACACGGCAAACGGAATGACGGTGATGAACAACCATCTCCAGCCCAGGAAGTCTACGATGACACCGGAAAGCGTAGGGCCGATGGCTGGGGCGAACATGATGACAAGACCAAACGTCCCCATGACCCGGCCACGGACTGCCGGTTCATAAAGCAGTAATAATGCGTTCATAATGACTGGAATCAATAAACCGGTTCCCACCGCTTGAATCATCCGTCCTGTCAAAAGCATCGGGAAATTCATAGCCGATGCTGCGATGATCGTTCCTGCTAAGAACACCGTCATGACCCCGATGAACATTTGTCTCGTCGTGAACCATTGAATCAGTAACGCAGAAACCGGCATCAACACCCCCATCACCAGCATGAACCCGGTCGCCATCCATTGGACCGTAGGCGCATCCAGCCCGAACACTTCCATCAGTTCTGTGAGTGCAATATTAAGCAGCGTCTCATTCAGAACGGCAAAAAATGCGCCGATCATGAATGTAACGAGTATGATTTTTCTATTGTAGTGCTTTTCCATCTCTATCCCTCTACTTCTCTTTATTTAAAATCCGAATATTCTACTTCTGCCATTCATCCGCTAAGATTCCGTAAATCGTGTGATCGACATAATGGTCATACAACCATTCTGCACACCTGATTCTTCCTTCCTCCTTGAACCCAAGACGCTTAGGAATGGCCGCGCTCTTTTCATTGCCTTCGGCCACACCGATCTCCACTCGGTTCATGTTCATTTCCAATAAGGCATAATCCGTCAAAGCTTTCACCACCCGGGTCATGATTCCTTTCCCCTGGAATTCCTGCCCGAGCCAGTAACCGATTTTGACGATTTTATTGGTGTGGTCGATTTCATTAAACCCTGCGGTACCAACAATGACGCTATTATAGATTACCATAGTCGTCATGCTTTTGTTTTCTGAAAATCCTCGCCTCCCAGATTGAATGAATGATTTCGTATCTTCCACTGTTTTCGTAGAATCAAGCCATGGAAGCCACTCACGCAAATATGATCGTGAACCGTCTGTCAGTTGAAATAGTGCTTCCGCATCCTCTGGACCTGCAAGTTTAAGTGATAGCTCATGATCAATCTTATGTACAAACATACTTTCTCCCCCTTTTTTCATCATTTTACCATGAACCTTTGACAACGGAACAAAGATAAGGTAAATTACAAATGTACGAACAATAAAATTAACTAACCTTAAAATATTCGGTTTTTAGGAGTGAAATCCATGGAAAACGTATTTGATTATGAAGATATTCAACTGATTCCCGCAAAATGTGTCGTAAACAGCCGTTCGGCCTGTGATCCGTCCGTAAAGCTCGGCAACCATACATTCAAACTTCCTGTCGTCCCTGCCAACATGCAGACGATCATCGATGAAACGATCGCAACTCAATTAGCACAAGAAGGTTATTTCTATGTCATGCACCGCTTTGAGCCGGAAACTCGTTTGTCTTTTGTCGAAAAGATGCACGCACAAGGATTGATCGCTTCCATCAGTGTTGGGGTGAAGCCGGAGGAATACGAGTTTGTTCAGATGTTGGCGACGAAGGAACTGGTCCCTGAATACATCACGATCGATATCGCCCACGGCCATTCCACCGCTGTCATTGAAATGATTCAACACATCAAACAACATTTACCGGAAACGTTTGTGATCGCTGGAAATGTCGGAACACCTGAAGCCGTCCGTGAACTGGAAAACGCAGGAGCGGACGCAACCAAGGTAGGAATCGGACCAGGAAAAGTGTGCATCACGAAAATCAAAACCGGATTCGGTACAGGAGGCTGGCAGTTGGCCGCACTGCGCTGGTGTGCGAAAGCGGCAAGCAAACCTGTCATCGCTGATGGCGGTATCCGCACTCATGGCGACATCGCCAAATCCATCCGTTTTGGCGCGACGATGGTCATGATTGGCTCTCTTTTCGCCGGTCACGAAGAGTCTCCTGGTGACACAGTTGAAAGAGACGGCAAGCTTTACAAGGAATACTTCGGCTCTGCTTCTGAGTTCCAAAAAGGAGAAAAGAAGAACGTAGAAGGCAAGAAAATGTTTGTCGAACATAAAGGTGCCCTTCAAGATACACTGACAGAAATGGAACAGGACCTGCAGTCCGCAATCAGTTACGCTGGTGGCACAGACCTTGACAGTATCCGGCACGTCGACTATGTCATCGTTAAAAATTCCATCTTCAATGGAGATAAAGTCTATTAAAAAAGAGCCCCGAGCGGGCTCTTTTTATTTTACGCTTGTATAGGAATGTAAATATCAAAATGAGGATCATCAAAATCCCGGTCGACGGGATACTTTTCGAATTTTAATGGCAGCCCATCATAATAGTTCGTTGCCGGCTCAAGGTAGGGCTTCGCATTTCCATCTCTGAACCATTGGTAGATCGATGCATAGGTTTCACCAATATCTCTGCCTTTCGGATGATGAACGTTCATATATGTATGGAACTGTACGTTCATTTCATCATAATCTTCTTGAGTGTTCGCATCTTCCACCTCGAAGCCGCTGAAATGGACAAAGCCATTTTCAATCGTATGAACCGATAACCCCCATTGATAATCCGGGTCCATAGGATTTATTTCTTCTTTTTCAGTTTCCACCTTTTTAATCACTTCTTTTAATCCAGGGACTTGTTCACAAGTTCCTTCCCATTTTCGCCCTCTTACCTTGAAAGCGGGTAAAGTAACAATATTCACTTCCATGACATGACCTCCTTTCGTGTATAGATTCTCCATACCAGAAGTCATTTCCTCTAGGAACCTGTGCACTTATTCTAGATTTGAAGATTCCAAGAGAACCTAATATTCCTGCGATAGACCTTTTCTATTCATATTCCCCCACGAGCTTTTCCTTTTTGTGAGAAACAGGAACAACCCTTCACATCTCCACCAAACCAAAAGAGGCCGGTACCAGAAACTTTCCGAGAGAGCCCATAGATACAAGAGAATGACGCTCTTAGGATCAGGGTTTTTATGATAGGTCCACTCTTCTAATAAGACGGCGAGAGAGGAAATCATCGAACCATAAAAGACCGTCAACAAACCGACGACAATGGTGATTTCGATCGATACAAAAGAAAAGAAAACACCTGAAATGATGATGAAGTATCCGATGACTTCAAAAATCGCACTCAGTAATTCAACAAATAGATAATAAGGAAGTGAAAACATGCCGATCCCCTTGTACCGGGGGTTAAAGATCATTTCTTTGTGTTTCCACAGAGTTTCCGCAAGTCCTTTCTGCCATCTCTTCCTCTGCGCTCTCAGAGAAGAAAAGGTCGAAGGAGCTTCTGTCCAACAGACCGGATCCTGGATATACTCGATCCTCTGGCGTGACTTTTCATCTTTGAGCGACCGGTGGATCCGCACAATGAGCTCCATATCCTCACCGACCGTATTCGGATCATAGCCTCCCGCTTTAATGACGCGATTTTTCTCAAAAACACCGAAGGCTCCTGAGATGATTAAAAGAATGTTCAATTTGGAAAGACCCAGTCTTCCAATTAAGAAAGCTCGGAAATATTCTACGATTTGCATGAGAAGCATCGGCTGCTTCGGTAAACCGATTCGCTTGACGACCCCTTTAATGATTTTGGAACCATTTGCGATTCTCACCGTCCCGCCAGTCGCTGTAACGGTCCCATTGGAATCGATGATCGGTTTCATCGTCTTCAACAGTGCATCACGGTCCAGAATGGAATCGCCATCGATCGCTGCGAAATAAGGATACTTGGAAAAATTGATTCCTGCATTGAGAGCATCCGCTTTTCCTCCATTCTCTTTTCTCAGTAGATAGAGGTTCGGGTGGGTCGTCGACTGATACCCTTCTAGAATGTCCTGGGTTTTGAAGTGACGACGGACGGCGAGTTCCATTGGTTCCATGGCGAACGTATCGATCATGCGCGCAGCCGTTTCATCCTTCGAACCATCGTCAATGACGATGACCTCGGACTGAGGGTAATTCAAGGCCAGCATCGACCGGGCTGTGCTCACGACACCGACCTCTTCATTATAGGCGGGGACGAGGACGGAAACTGGAAATGTATCTGTATTGACAGCCGTATCTTCAATAAGTTCTTCTCTATGAAGGCCCTTCTCTTTCCGGATATGGGGACTTGCGATTAAAAATAACGTAAGATAGACAACGGCTACGACAATCATGTAAATAATGACGAGATACCCCATCATTTCTAACGTGTTATACAAAAAATCCACACTCATATGGCTTCACCCACTTTCACTGTCAAATGCTGCCTTGCCATCGATCGGGCAAATTTATCCTCATGATGGTTGTATGTATATTCAAGCAAACGATGCCCATCCGGCAGGTTCTTCATCGCTTCACAAGCCGCATACCTTACCCACCAGTGAGAGTCTCCAGCAAGTTTGAGCAGAGGATCCTGGGCAGATTCCCACTTCAGACGACCCGCTATTTTTGCCGCATACATCCGCTCTTCCCAAATATCTGACAGGTAGAACCTAGTCAGCTTTTCCGGATCGGTACAGGCTTTCAATTCCATTAAGCTCCGAAGGGCTTTAAGACGGATTTCTTTGGATGGAAATTGGAGCATACGCTCAATGAAAGGTAGGTCATCCAACGACCCTCTTTCCCCACAGTAAGCAACAACAGCCAGATGCACCTGACTGGGAACTCGCCCTGGTTCATCCTCGATCACCATCACCATCTGTTGGAAAAGATCGTCTTTGAACCGGCGCAGGACTTGTTTGACAAGACGCTGCGGAATCGTTTCCGTATCCAGCAGCACACGAATGACACGTTCGTCCTGAAAGGAAGCAAGCACCCTCACCGCCTGTCTGTATTCTTCGTCCAGTACAGAGAGCCGATTGAAATACTGCCAAACCTCTTGTTTTAAATCAACCATATCAAAATCCTCTATATAATAGAGGGTGTTCACCCGCTGGGCCCAACTCCCATTTTTCAAAAAAAGACGGTATGAACGAGCGAGGTATGTATGGGCCGTTTCTTGAAGTCTCGTATATTCGATCTCCACTCTAGTCTGATCCACGAAACGATTCAACAACTGCTCAACAATCAGCACACGATCACGGATGTCGCGGGGGAGATCCGGACATTCTTCTGTCTCCCTTTCCAAATAATGAAAAAACGGCTCTTCGTATTCTTCCACGTATCTCGAAATGAGCTTTTCTTCTTTCAAATTTTGTATCTTTGAAACGACCAGCGCACCTAAAAGACATAATTGCACGATGAATAAAAAAATCACCGTCCAGATGACAATTGATACCAATACCAATCCCTCCTCCAACGTTCACGGGCGATTATAATGAACACTTTGCCCGTAAATCCCCTGAAAATATTCGTTATCCTTAGTATGACAGGGGCGCACATTTTTTTCTATCTATAAACGTGGAGAATTACAAGGAGTTGCACAATACAGGCGGTTGGATGTGAAACGGGACGTAAAAACAGATCAGCAAACTTGGACCTTAAAAGTCTCTGCGTGAACAGGAAACAGCCACACTACCCATTCCACGCCGTGAGGAGAAAGCAGACCGCTGCAATGAAAGATAAAGGTGTCATGACAAACGTTTCCTTCCTACTTTTAGAAAAAGCATTCAGGACTGTATTCAGGAATAAATAGAGCGCGAAGAAATAACACACTTCTTTTGCCATGGGGGCTAAGAAAACGATGGATAAGACATTTCCCATTTGCAAAAGAAACAGGATGGCAGCCAATTGAATCAATAGGGATAGCACACAGGCGAGGCGCATCTTTTTCGGTAAGGTTTGATATTTTCCACCCATAGCAAACTCTCCATAGGGCATCCCTAAAGCTAACAACCCGTATAAAATGGCCACGCCCAATAACGTGATACTTCCTATCCATGCTGTGATCATTTAAGCACCACCCCGTTATCCCATATTTTTTCCCTTTCTTGATCAACACAACTTTTCACCATCAAATGATCACTATCCTTTTGATTCATCAAGATTCATAAAGCCCTCCCCACTCTCTTCCCATAATCATGAATTGCCATATAAAAAAAGAAAAAGACCAAATCAACTACAATTTGGTCTACCGGCCATATATGAAGACGTAGGTGGCTCGACTAAAACCGTACGCCCCTAACTTGCTTATGATTCCTCAGCAGCCATCGCATCTGCTTTCGTTTTGTGAACGGTTCCGAAAGGGTGCTCTGGCGGTGCATAGATGGAATACAGTTTTAAAGGCTGCTGACCTGTATTGGTCAGGTTATGCCATTTCCCTGCAGGTACCATGATGGCAAAGTCATCCGAGACTTGCTGCTGGAAATTCAACTGATCTTTCGTATCCCCCATTTGAACGAGTCCCTGCCCTTGCTCAATTCTCAAAAATTGATCCACATCAGGGTGGACTTCCAAACCGATATCATCCCCTACCGCTATACTCATCAGAGTCACCTGGAGGTGGTCTCCCGTCCATAAAGCTGTCCGGAAAGTACGGTTTTGCTTCGTCGCTTCTTCAATATTGAGGACGAATGGCTGACCGCCATAATCTTTGATGACAATCCGGCCTTCCCCCCGGTAAAAAGCCACGATTCGGTTGGTCGTGACAGCTTTATCATGACAGGCTCTGTAGAATACGTCCCCCAACTGATTTCCCTGGTTTTCTAAGTACGCTTTCTGGTATATTTCAAATTCTTCCACCCCATGGTCGTAGCCCGCTCTTAATCCTTCTTCAAACGTGCGGAAATCCGCTTCTTCTTTTTCATATTCCGGCTGCTCACCCGTCCATGATGTATATAAATTCTTGAAATGATTCAAATGCCTCTGCTCATTCTCTAACGCTTGATGGATTTCGTTCTGATAGGACTCATCCGGAGCAACTTCAGCCAACTGACGAAAAATTTGAACGGCCGCGTCCTTCTTTTTGATTCCTTCCAAAATGTCTTCGGTGTTTTGCTCAGCACTTCTAAACGCCCTTGCTTGCGGGTACCCATAGCCATATGGAATGTGACTCATACACCTCATCCCCTTCTCCAAACTATAACCATTTCTATGCAGGATGAGAGAAAATCATACGTGTACACATTTCCATATGGTGAAAAAGACAAAACAAAACCCGTCGTTCGACGGGTGCTTTTAAACGTTCGTATGCGTGGCTTCTTTTTCAACACGATCCAGAAATTCTTCGACGACACGCTCATTCCCTTTTTTGTTGGCCAGTTTCATCATAGCCTTACCGACGAAGTTCACCCCTTTGTTTTGTCCGGAATAAGTGAGCCTTGTGTGTTCTTCATCCACTCTCTCCAATAAAAAGGAAGCCGTCACTTCAAACGCTTTCCCTATGACGAAAGCGATTTTTTTATGCTTACGTTCCGGTGACTCTTCATAAGCGAGCGTCTCAACCGTGTAAGTTTCCAAACGCTTCCCTTCCCGGTAGGTTTGGCGGTGTTTGGCCCCTACTTCCTTTTCCGTTTTCTCGATCAATTCATGCTCTTCGACTTTAGGCATGATCCGTTTAATGTTGTCATCTCTGAAAAGCTCCCACACTTCGTCAATCGGTGCGGCAATCACTCTATCGTTTTCCCATTGGATCATTCTTTTTCCTCCCTGCCAGATTCTAAAAATGCATCAATGTCCGCCAGTCTTTCTTGCAGCACCTGCATTTCATCATGAATCTTTTTCCGTTTTTCAAGTAGCAATGCTTCCAGTTGTAAGAAGGATTCATCCTCCATCACTTTTTTCATCTCCTGAATGGTGAAACCAAGTCCCCGGAGTTTGCCCAGCAGGAGCGCTAAAAAATAACTGCCATCATCATAATACCTGTAGTGATTATCCGGCTGGATGTAGGCAGGCTCAAGCAGGCCGACTTCTGCATAGTACCGGAGCGTTTCTTTACTGAGCCCGGTCAGTTGTGAAAATTCGCTGATTTTATACACGGTGTGTCCTCCCACTTCTTATAGTAAACCGTGGGGTGCACCACAGAGTCAAGTCCGTACCGTTTCCCAAAGTTCCAAAGGAAGTGGAACCTGATCCTTCCACAAATGGTAGTCTTCCTGAGATGTCACGACTCCAAGTCCTTGGATCCCCCTTCCACTCCTTCCATTCGTGCAGAGAGACATATGCTTCCTTTATTTTCTGGTTTGTTCCTTAATCATATGTAGTCAGCGCATAGGTACGTTTTCTTCCATAGGTACACATCTTCTAAGACGCCTGTGACATAAGCCAGAGAAATGATACCTTTTCATGTTATGGTAGAAATATAAATTTATAGGAGGGAACGATTTGAAAAGTCCCATTGTGAACCGCCTTCATACGACTTTCATTCCTGTCACTGATCTCAAACGCTCCGCCCGGTGGTACAGTGAGCTGATTGGGGAACCTTTTACGGAAGAAAATGTCCATCCCCCTGTTTACAATCTGCCGATGACCACTCCTACGGGCGTCACTCTTGATGCCGGCTTGGAACACGTTACACCATCGTCCCATCCCTTATTCAATTTTCATACGGAAGATATCGATGCCTCCTACCGCTTCGTGGAACAACTCGGATACACCATCAAGAGTGATATTCAAAGGTTTGAGGATGTCTCTTTTTTTAATATCCAGGACCCTGACGGAAATATCGTGATGATTTGCACAGGATAAAACGTCTGATCCGTAAACAAATGAAAGCCAACCGGAGAACAAGGAGCAGAACGCAGCAGAGGTCATAAAGGGAATTCTTCTCGTTCACGGCACTTCTGATGCAGGTCTCGACAGGTGTACGGAGAAGCAGTCAGTAAACCATGAGCACCAGCTGCACCTGCCTTAACCTTCCGCGAAGGACTTTTTGAATACATAACTGACCCGCTCATAATCCATTTTATTTTCATAAAATCGATGGGCCATCAGACGACTGATTCCAGAAGAAAGAGCGACACTCCCCAGCCCGTGTTCTTGTGCCCAATCTTCAACAAAAGACAGGAGCTCCTCGCCATAGCCTTGCGACCGATGATGAGATGATGTCACCAAATCACAAACCCAGACGAAACGGCCATAATACAGGGTCGTCATTTCTTTGAACCCTGTCACGGCAACAATTTCTTCCCCCGCATATAGAGCAAAAAGATGATAGCGATCCACATCCATGGCCTCTTCGACCAATTCCACAAACTGCTCTTCACTTAAATGAGACCTCAACTCCTTCATAACAGGATACGCAGACTGAATTTCCTTTGTGGACTGCAATTCAATCAAACGGTTAATTGTCATATCTTTTCCCTCCTCAATGATAGAAGACCGCGATTACCCATGGAGATGCTAAAAGCACCGACGACCCCGTCACAATGATTCTGGTCATCCTTCTGGAAAGTTTGTTTTTTCTTTTTCCCTTGTACCAGCCGGAGAACTGCCAGCGATTTCTATACATCACGAATAGGAATCCAAACACGCCGAGCGCTCCGAGCCATTGGTACTCTCCAGATGAAGGATGAACGTTGTAGAAAGGACCAAGGATCACCCAGACCAGCGCACCTCCGAAAATGAATAGAAACACGATTCGTAACCACTCTAATAAGATTCTCATTAGTAAAAACCTTTCTATCAAACTTATAAACTCATACCGATATAAATGACCATAGCCGCTACGAAGAAGCTCGTCAGGAATAAACCTTTTTGAATGCGCGTCCAACTTTTCATCCATCCCCAACGCTTACGATCATAATCGAACCAAAAATAATCTAGAACAACGGCGATGGCGATCACGATTACGATGGCTGCTGTTTCCACCTGGACCCCTCCCTTATTGCTTCACTTCTACAAGAATCGTCCCAAACGGTTCCCCGTCCATACTCGTTTGCAATTTCCAGTCCCCACTCTTAGGTAAAGACATATTTGATGGAAGAGACGCATCTGCGCCATTCACCGGGCCAGCAATCTCTGCGGCCTCAAAAACGGTTACTGTTTCACCCGTGTTAATATGAGTACCTGTGACTTTGAACGGTCCTGTCAGTTCATCTTCGCTTCCCCAAAAATGCCACATGAACTTCTGCACCGCCCCTTCCATCCACGGGGCATCGATAAACGCAACTTTGTCAGGGATTCCTCTCATTGTGTAGGAACCAACTTCAAACTCCTCGGTTTTCGTAGGGACAGCGGGCTCCTCATTTTCTGTCGCCTGACACCCTGCACAAATGATGAAGAAAACAATCCAAACCACTTTTTTCATAACATCCTCCTATCCAGCTTTCCTAAGTATGCAAACGAATAACCTTTAAAATTCCTTCCATCCCTATCCTTAATAACCCATTTGGAGCATCTCATCTCCCGAAGACGGATCGTACACAAAGCGACCACCTCCATGTTCAATCTGCAGTTTTTCTTTCATAAACACGAAGAGATCTTCCATCGTTTCTTGATCATCCGCCTTCGCCCCTCGTTCCAAATCTATAATGATATTGGGAACAAGATTCAAGTCATTGAGTTCCGGCAGCACATCCGTCCCCTGATACTTCCCCGGAACATCTGAGATATGAACCATATGGGAAACCACACCTTCCATATTCTTGACAAATGGCTCTAGACCTCTCTCTATTTGACTTTCATAATAACTGCTCGCATACGTATCTTTCACAACGCGGGAATCCCCTGTTTCATAGATAAGAAAATCGACCCCTGTCGACGTGTGCGTAACTTTCGCCGCATAATCGAACTCGAAGTTCCCCATATTGTCATAGAGCACATCATAGACTTCCGCCTGCCCATCAAAATGCTTATGTATGTAATCCTCCCCTATTTCTCTGGCTTTCGTTTCCATCTTTGCATTTGGCGTCATCTCATAAATGAAAAGTAAAACCATGGCTACAACGATTACCCCAATACTTCCAATGATCCAAAGAACTGCTTTCATCTTGTCATCACCCTTTGCTCCATTGTACCAAAATATGGGTATTTATTCTCTAAATAACCTATACAGCTGTAGGCTTTACCCCTGAAGACGGATCAACCACTCTACCTAATTCGATCCCACACCTGTGAATCCTCAAATGAAATGTCCCTCATCGGATTAACACATCCAGATTGGTGGAGGGTTGAAAAAATAATTACTTTTGCCTAGAAAAGGGTATGGGACTGTATGAGCGATAAAAAAAGAAAAGGGAGTGTCATTTAATGAGCTTTAAATTAAATCAACATGCGCCTGACTTTAAACTGTCTTCCGTACAGGGAGAAGAGTTTCATTTTTCCGAAGACCTCAAAGGAAATAACCACTGGTACTTATTCGTGTATTTCCGCGGTTCGTGGTGTCCTGTCTGCATGAGTGAGCTGGATGAATTCCAAAACACGTTGAGTTACTTTGAGGAACACGACATCAAATTCGCTGCGATTACTCATGAAAGCAAGGACAGTTTAGAAAAAATGGTGGGTGAGCATGACTTCACCTTCCCTATCTTGATGGATGAGAACCTGGAGTTCCTTTCCAACTACCATGTTCATTATCATGATGAGCATGCTCCTTACGAAGACCATGGAACGCACGGTGAACCTGCTTACTTTTTGACCGATGAGCAGGGTCGTGTCCTTTATCAGCAGCGACAAACAAGTCCGTTCGGCCGTCCACATCCTGATGAAATCAGAAAAATCATCAAGTATATCCGAGAAAATTTAAAATAACGGAAAGCGAGCTTCTATCTTGGAAGCTCGTTTTTTATGCGAAAAGAGCTTCTTCTGAATGAAGCAGCCGCTTCATATAAAAAAAGTAGGATGAATGAAAAGAAGGTGAATCATTGTGAACGAAAGGGTTAATGAAGCCATAGCCCAACTGACAGCTGAGATTCACGCACACCAGACTGTTGACGGGCGTTTTCATTTTTGTTTTGAAAACAGTCTGATCACCGATACTAGTATGATTCTTTTGCTTCAAGCTTTTACAAAGGAAAAAGAGCTGACCAACCAGTTGTGTGAGCGGCTCTCTTCTCTTCAAAACGAACAGGGGTACTGGAAACTCTACGCCGACGATGAAGGAGACCTTTCTGCAACGATCGAAGCGGTATTCGCCCTTCTTTATGCTGGATACTATTCAAATGACGACCTCCCGATCCAGAAAGCCAAAACATTCATACGAAAGCACGGCGGGCTGAATCGTGCACATTCTCTAACCAAGATCACATTGGCTATCCACGGACAGTATCCATGGCCGAATCTTTTCCACTTGCCTGTTCACGTCATATTGCTGCCCCCTTCCTCTCCCATATCTTTTTTTGATTTCAGTAGTTACGCCCGTGTGCACATGGCACCGCTCCTTCTCTTATCCGATCAACCTTTCGTAATGAAAAACAAAAGCATTTCCGATATGAGTGACTGTTTCATTCGAGAAGATCAAGAGCTGATCCCTGAGGAAAGCCGGTCCTTATTGACAAGTGTCCAGGAAGCGGTCAAATCCCTGACCGGCCTTCCTCACAAACTCTATCTGCTTGCAAGGCAGCGTCTGCTCACCTACATGCTGCAGCGGATCGAGAAGGATGGAACCTTATACAGCTATTTCACTTCCACTTTTTATATGATTTATGCCCTAGTGAGCTGTGGGTATCAAAAACACGATCCCATCATCAAAAAAGCCATCCAGGGGCTGATCCGGCATGCCTGTTCCACAGAGCGCGGCCTCCATATCCAAAACTCACCTTCCGATATATGGGATACGGCCCTGTTGAGTCATGCCCTTCAAGTGCGTCCCGCATCGGATGTCCCTCTACATGAAGCCGAACAATTTCTCTTGAAACACCAACAGGCCAAATTCGGAGACTGGATGGTAACGACCAGCCATACAGAACCAGGGGGATGGGGATTTTCCAAAAGCAACAGTATTCACCCCGACGTCGATGATACGACCGCTGCTTTACGGGCCCTGCGAAAAGACCCCTCTCTCCAAAGCCATTACACAAGGGGCTTGAAGTGGGTGCTCGCGATGCAGAATGTAGACGGAGGGTGGCCTGCCTTCGAGAGAGGGAAAACGAACCCTCTCATGACGTTTGTTCCCATGGATGGGGCGGAATCGGCAAGCATCGACCCTTCCACAGCGGACTTGACGGGACGTACTCTCGAATTCCTTGGTACCGATGCACGTTTCCCCTTGACGGATCCTCGCATTCAAAAAGCTTTGAGCTGGCTGCGCTCTCATCAGAAAACCGATGGGTCATGGTATGGACGCTGGGGCATCACCTACATTTACGGAACCTGGGCTGCCATCACAGGTATGCGGGCCGTAGGAGTAAGCAAGGATGATCGTTTTATCAAAAAAGGCGTCCGATTTATTGAGAGCATTCAAAATGAAGACGGTGGATGGGGAGAATCGTGTAAAAGTGATCAAGAGAAGACCTACATTCCTTTAGGAGAGAGTACTCTTTCGCAAACCTCCTGGGCGCTGGATGCTTTGATGATGGTGTATGAAAAACGGACGCCGAGCATTGAAAAAGGCATCGCTTGCTTGCTTCGAAAACTGGAGGCGAAGGATTGGACCTATGAATACCCGACAGGTGCAGGCCTTCCAGGGAACTTTTACATCTACTATCACAGCTACAACTATATTTGGCCTCTCCTCGTATTGAAAAAATATTCATCGCTCAGTTCTTAGAAGAAACGTAACATAACGGACAGTTGCTAATATAATCGGGGAAGTCGCTAATAAAACTCCGAAACCTGCTAATAAAAGCGAGAAAGTTCCTAATAAAATTCAAAAACCCGCTAATATACCGAAATCCACAGTGTCAAATACAAAACCTCCCCCCTCTTTTTTCCAGCCAAGAATGCCTAAAAAGGAGGTTTGTACATATACATCAATAAGTGAGACTACCTGTGAAGGGAGCAGAACGAATGAATTCTCAAAACGTGTCCATGAATTCCGCTATCGATCCCTATGTGTACCAGACGCTCTTGTCCATTCAAGGCGCACCTGTCGTCGTCCAGACGACACAAGGGTCCGTACGTGGCGGGTTGAAGACGGTCATGCCGGACCATATCGTCGTCGAGGTGAGTGGGACTCCATTTTTCGTAAGGACCCAGCAGATCGTCTGGGTGTTTCCTGATCAACGATACAAGTAAAAGGAGGATGTCATGTTTAAGCGACTCGACCGGATGCAGATTGCTCTGACCATTCCTGAACACGGCGACGCGAATGCCGCTGCTGCTGTTCAAGAACTTTTAGGTGGAAAGTTCGGCGAAATGTCCACGTTGAATAATTACATGTTTCAGTCCTTCGCTTTTCGCCAAAAGAAAAAACACCGTCCATTCTACGATCTAGTGGCAAGTATTACAGCAGAAGAGTTCGGGCATGTCGAACTCGTGAACAATTCGATCAACCTGCTCACTCGAGGAGTGACATTCACCGGGGACCCTAATATCACCCCGCTTCAGAATGGGTTGAACAAAAGGAATACCTATCAATTCATCGCCACAGCCCAAACGGCACTCCCAGGCGATTCCATGGGACGTGCCTGGACGGGCGATAACGTTTTTTCCAGTGGCAACCTGGTGCTTGATCTTTTACACAACTTCTTTCTCGAACTCGGTGCACGAACACATAAGATGCGGGTCTATGAAATGACCGATCACCCCACGGCACGTGAAATGATCGGCTACTTACTTGTTCGAGGGGGCACGCATGCCCTTGCTTATGCGAAAGCATTGGAGATCGCTACAGGGGTTGATGTGAAAAAAATGCTTCCTGTTCCTGACCTCGACAACTCTAAGTTCGATTATGCCCGCCCTTATCTCGACCAGGGACTGGATAACATTCTGTACACATGGAGCGATTATGACTATCAGGAAATCAAGAAGATCTGGAAAGGGACGAACCCCGAAAACGGACAACCGCTGCAAGTCATCCAAGGAACACCAAAAGGAGCTCCGATTCCTGACCTCGATGACCTGCCGGAAGAATTCGCACCTGGCATCGATCGGGATGATTACGAACGAATTGCCAAGAAATTAATGGAGAATATGTAAAGAAAAAAAGAGCGTGATCCTCCATGTGAGGTCACGCTCTCAGTCGTTCGACTTCCTCTTGCTCTTCTTCCAAAGAAGGCTTTTCCAATTTATACACCAGCACTCCGCCGATTAACAAAGCGATACCTACAAGCTTTGTCACAGAAAGAGGGGAAGCATCGAAGCCGAACCATCCTCCCGTATTGATGGCAAAAGCGATGACGATTTGAGATATGAGGGCGATGGAAATCGCGTAGGCAGGTCCGATCAAGGTAACCCCGCGCATCAGGCAGAACACGATTCCTACTCCGAAAACACCACTGAACAAAAAGATTTTGTTCACATCTCCGAATTCAAACAGGCTCCTTTGTTCCATAGCATAAAAGACGGGCAGTGAACAGACAAGCCCTAAGCCGAGCACGAGTGATGTCGTCGCCCATGCTCCTGTTTTTTCACTGACACGTGCATTGAAGACATTTTGCATACTGATCAAAATGCCTGCCACGACTGAAAATAATATACCAAGCATTGTATCCCTCCTTATTCATAGATGTTTCCGTTCGCAAGGTCCCGAAGTTTTTCCAAATCTTTAATCTTAATCGATCCATTCGCTCGTTCGATAATCTCATCCGATACCATTTTTTTCAGCACCCTGTTTAAATGGCGGTAACTCGTCCCCACCCATTCTGCAAGCTCAGTCAAATTCGCCGTCCGCATCTCCTGATGAAAAAGTGTCCCTTCCCCATCGGAGGAGATGGATAAGAAATAACTGGCCAGCCGCACTTCGACAGGATAGAGCATATGCAGGCTCGACGCCTGGGATTCAGAATAAAACTTGTGCGCCACCGTCTCCAGTAAAAAACGAATGAATGGCGGATGATTCCTTTCAAGAACCTTCAAGTCTTCAAAGGATGCAGCTAGCATCACGCCATCAGATACAGCCTCGACAGAATTGATGACCGAATTCCCTTTGACATATTCCACATCCCCGACCACTCCGAGCGGCCGTTTGAAACGGTTGATGAGAGACTTCCCTTCCGGTGTCAGGGTGAAAATTTTAATCTTCCCCTCAACGAGCAAATACATATCGTTCAACGTTTCACCTGGAGCAAATAAAACGTCACCTTTCGTGAACGTGTACACGGTGACCTTTGGAATGAATTCTTCGGGAAAGATCCGCTCAAGATCGTACCTCTCGATATAAGGGTGTGGATTGATTTTTTTGTTTTCTTTCATAAAAACGAACTCCTTTTTACAACTGGAAAAGGATGACACCCACGAGCATCATAGCGATTCCGATTCCCTGCCTTTTCGTCACTGGAACTTTGTTCTCCCCGAACCAGCCTTTCGATTCGATCACAAAAGCCGTGCCGATTTGTGCGACGAGTAAAATCGCGATGGCACTGGCCGGCCCGATCATTTTGATGGCCGTCAATTCTGCAAATACGACGACCACTCCGAACGTCCCTCCGATCAAATAAAGGAAGGGTACTCTTTTAAAGCTTTTCCCTTTTCCGTCTCTGACATAAAAATATACGAGAATGGATATCGTGAAGGCGACCAGATGGACCATCGAAGTGGTATGCCAGCCGCCTATGGAATCACTCATCCTCGCATTGAAGATGCCCTGCATCGTGATGCACAAGCCTCCGAGTAGTGAAAATAAAGCACCTTTCATCGTTCATCCTCCTATTCTGAATTCCATTTAAAAGGATGACGCCAATTCCGGAAAGGACATATGTCCTAAAGCCTTAAATTTATCACATATTCAACAATATGGCGAGGGCGGAGGGGAATAACTCGCTTTCCGCGGGAGCGCGTTGAGCCTCCTCAGGCTCATGCCTTCCGGGGTCTCAACATGCACTTTTTTCCTCCTAGATATCCGCCCTTGCGATTAATTCATCTTGAAGTCATTCAGCTAAGGGTCTGCCCATGATAGTAGCATAAACACCCTCTAATACTGTTTTTATCGGATTCTCCACACTCTATAGCTCTCTGAACTGAAGGGTGTTTCGAGCATCTCATTATCGATGGTGGTTGGGAAAACGAGGAGACTCCTGTGGGAAATGCGTGGTAGATGAGACCCCGCAGAGCGTCAGCTCGAGGAGGCTCAGCACTCGCCCACGGAAAGCGAGTCGTTTTCCCAACCACTCTATCCTCATACAAAAGTCTCGAAACTGCCCCTTCACAAAAGGAAGCTTTAGGAAAATATGTATCCATAAGAAAAAGACGCTTTAGGAGGAAGCGTCTTTTTCTTTCATGAGCTGTTCACTTTTCTGCACGCGCTGCTCTAACGTCTTCTTCAGCTGCTCCTTATACTTATCTTCCACAAGGATGTACAGGAAGTCTCCAGCTTTGATTTCCGTCTCCCCGTAAGGTGTGATGACTTCGTTGTTCCGAATGATGGCACTGATGTTAGCACGGTTAGGGAAGCTGACTTCATGGAGCTTCTTCCCGACAACGGCTGATTCAGCATTGGTTTGGTATTGAATCATTTCCGCTTTGGCTTTCCCCATAGATATCAATTCGATGCTGTGGTGCGGAATGTCTTTTTTCGGTCCGACAAGGTTCATTTTTTTCGCGACCAACGATATCGTCGATCCCTGCACCAGCGCTGAGGTCAGAACGACGAAGAAGACGAGATTGAATAGGGCCTGGCTGTTTTGCAGTCCTTCCACAATCGGAAAGGTAGCGAGTACGATTGGTACCGCCCCGCGCAAACCTGCCCAGGATATGAACAACTTTTCTTTCGTTGAATAGTTCATCTTGATCAACGATAAGAAAACAGCCATTGGTCTTGCAATTAAGATCAGCACGATTGATAGAAGTATACCGTTAGCCATAATAGCTGCGGTAAACAATTCACTCGGAAAAACATAAAGACCGAGGATCACGAACATAAGAATCTGTGCCATCCAGGCGAATCCTTCATTGAACTGGAAGATCGAATATCGATACGTCAGTTCACTATTTCCGATCACCAATGCCGCTACGTACACGCCCAAAAATCCACTTCCTCCACTGAATGCGGTTATGCTGTAGGTAGCTAAAGCAAAGGCTACGGAAAAAATCGGATAAAGGGCGCTGGAGTCCAGTTTGATGCGATTAATAGACAGGGATGCTAATTTTCCTAACCCCAGACCGATGATAAGACCAAGCCCCATCTGGAGGAAGAACGTCGGGATGAGCATCCAGAACGATGATTGTTCTGCCGTGATCAATTCAATGAGAGATAATGTCAAAAAGACGGCCATCGGGTCGTTGGTTCCAGACTCCGCCTCAAGGGTCGCTCCCATTTTCGCCTTGATGTTTCTTTCTTTCAGTGCCGCAAAAACGGCCGCTGCGTCGGTGGAGCCAACGATCGCACCGAATAGGAACGATTCCAGCCAGCTGAGTTCAAACAATAGATAAGCGGCAAGTCCTACGATAAGCGAGGTGATCAGCACCCCTAAAGTTGCAAGAGATAACGAAGGTACGGCAACGGCGCGCACCGTTCCCCATTTCGTATGTAGACCACCTTCGAACAAAATGATGACGAGGGCAAATACGCCGATGACCTGGGCGGTTCCGGCATCACTGAAATACACGATTCCGAGACCTTCGCTGCCAAAAGCCATGCCGACCATGATGAACAAAATCAATGCAGGAATACCCCAACGGCTGGAAAACTTCGCTACAAGCACACCGCTGAATAATAATAATGCAGTAAGTAATAAAAATGAATCCGTCCCAAAAGCGTCAAAAAACATGTAGGTTTCGATTCTCCTTATGCACTCAATTTGTTTTGAATGTTTTGGATTGATGTCTTGGAAATACAGTAGATGGAGCGTGGATCAATGGATAAGAAGTAGAATGTTTAGGATAGGAAGCGTCCATGATATATCCATCATTATCCTATATCCATAGCCTGAAATCAAAGATATCACCTTGCGCCTTTCAGCCATTTGTGTATCCAGACCGCCGCCTGTGCCCCATCTCCCATGGCTGTCGTGACGAATTGAGTATGGTCCACCACATCACCTGCGGCCCATACTCCTTCGATATTGGTCATTTTCGTCCTGGGATGCACAAGGAGGTGGCCTTTATCGTTTGCTTCAGCCCCAAGCTTTACCGCTAAATCCGATTGAATCCGATTTCCACCGAAAGCAAGAAAAGCTTTACCTATCTCCAAGCGGTGACCACCTTCCGCATGAATCGCTTCCAGTACACCTCTGTGATGCTCGAACTCAATGACTTTTGCCTGCTGCACAAGGACCCTGTGTTCTCGAAGCTTCCCCTGTGTCTCAAGAGATAGAGGTGCCCCGCCGTGATTGAAGTAAATGATCTCCTCACTCCAGTCTTTCAAAGTGACCGCCATTTGCGCACCCGCTTCTCCATTTCCTACGACAGCCGTCTTTTTGCCTGTGATTTCATATCCATCACAATCCGGACAAACATATACAGATAAACCCAGACACTCTTTGATCCCGGGTATAGGAGGAAACTTTTCTTCAATCCCCGTTGCAAACAAAATCGACCGAGTAGGAAAGGGTTTTCCTTCTTCCGTTTCAACGATGAAATTTGAATGGACATCGATGACTTTTCCTTCCATTATTTCCGCCCCAGAGGATTGTGCTTGTTTGATCCCGTCCTGGCGAAGCTGTCGGCCGCTGACTCCATCCGGAAACCCGACAATATTGTTATACCTATGACAAAGACTGGAACGCCCCCGGCCACTATCGATCATTAACACTCGGTGCCGATACCTTCCAAGCATGATACCTGCCTGCAAACCGGCGATGCCTCCACCGATGATGACACAATCATAAGACAAGTCCATCCACTCCTTTCCTCAACTCTTCCTACTTTTCCCCTATCGTTTCCCCTCATTCCCCTTTATAATATAGAAGGACGAATCTAACGATAGAAAAGGTGTTAACGACAATGAGCTTACTCACAGTGAAAAACTTGAGCCACGGCTTCGGGGATCGTGCGATCTTTGATGACGTGTCTTTTCGTTTGTTAAAAGGAGAACACATCGGCTTGATCGGAGCGAATGGTGAAGGCAAGTCGACTTTCATGAATATCATTACAGGAAAACTTGAACCGGATGCAGGAAAGATCACCTGGTCGAAACGGATCCGTATCGGGTACCTTGATCAGCATGCCGATTTAAAACAGGGCATGACGATCCGCGATGTTTTGCGGACAGCTTTCCAATACTTGTTCGACATGGAGCAGGAGATGAACGACCTTTTTGCCAAGATGGGGGAAGTCGATCCGGATGAACTCCAGGACCTATTGGAAGAGACCGGCGTCCTTCAGGATATGCTGACAAATAACGACTTTTATACGATTGATGCCAAAGTGGAAGAAGTCGCGAACGGACTCGGTCTGAACGAAATCGGACTTGACCGTGATGTCCATGACCTCAGTGGCGGACAGCGGACGAAAGTCCTGCTTGCGAAACTGTTACTGGAAAAGCCGGAAATTCTACTTCTCGATGAGCCGACCAACTACCTCGATGTCGAACACATCGAATGGCTGAGAACGTATCTGCAGGAATATGAGAATGCCTTCATCCTCATTTCCCACGACATCCCATTCCTAAACAGCGTCGTCAACTTGATCTATCATATGGAAAACCAGGAGCTGAGCCGCTACCCTGGAGATTATGATGAATTCCTTCGCGTCTATGACATGAAGAAACAGCAGTTGGAAGCCGCCTACAAAAAGCAACAGAAAGAAATCGCCAATTTGAAGGACTTCGTCGCCCGAAACAAAGCGAATGCAGCGACAAGTAAGATGGCGATGAGCCGTCAGAAGAAATTGGATAAAATGGACGTCATCGAACTCGATGCCGAAAAGCCGAAACCGCAATTCAATTTCAAGCAGGCCCGGACTCCGGGAAAATATTTGTTTGAAACGAAAGACCTTGTCATCGGTTACGATGAGCCTCTCTCCAGGCCCCTCAACCTATCGATGGAACGCGGGCAGAAAATCGCCTTGTCCGGAGCGAACGGCATCGGTAAAACGACCTTGCTGAAAAGTATTCTTGGTGAGATCCAGCCGGTTTCAGGTTCCGTCGAGCTTGGCGAGCATTTGCACATCGGTTACTTTGAACAAGAATTGAAGGAGATCGGAGACAACACGTGTATCGAGGAAGTATGGGAAGAGTTCCGTCACTTCACCCAATACGAGGTGCGCGCGGCACTTGCAAAATGCGGACTGACTCGGAAACATATCGAGAGCAAGGTCCAAGTATTGAGCGGTGGTGAAAAAGCGAAGGTGCGTCTTTGCAAATTGATCAATAAAGAAACGAACCTGCTCGTACTCGATGAGCCGACGAACCACCTAGATGTGGATGCCAAGGCTGAATTGAAGCGTGCGTTGAAAGAGTACAAAGGAAGTGTCCTTCTCATCTCACACGAACCTGAATTCTACGAAGATGTCGTCACAGACGTATGGAACTGCGAAGATTGGACGACGAAAGTCTTTTAAAAGTCGTAATTCCTCCGAGACGGGACTCGATTTTCTTTCCAAAATTTTTTGTTTGACCTATAAAATAATCGCTAATAAAATGTGGTCACGATTTAGAGAATTCCTCTACTCGTGACCACTTTTTTTATGGAAAGGAGGCATATTTCATGCTTTATCGTGCCACCGTTTACCTTGTCGGCATGCTCATCAATTTCTTCGGGGTGGCCCTTCTCATCAACGCGACGCTCGGGGCTGGTTTCTGGACCTCGTTCTTCATCGGGGTATCCGATCACTTCGGTTATACCGTCGGTTTTTGGTACGGGGCTTTTCAACTGATCATCATTTTCATCAATGCCAAATTGATGAACTCTCTGCCTGAATCGAGGGCGGTCGTACCTGTGTTTCTGGAAAGCTTGATTTTGGACTTTTGGTTGGAATTTGTTTTTGCTCCGGTCAACTTATCCACCGCCCCATACGCTTTGCAAGTACTGACCCTGCTTGCTGGAGTCGGATTCATCGGATTGGGAGTCGCGATCTACATCCTGCCTCAATTTCCGAGGGCTCCGGTTGATCAGTTGTTCCTTGCGGTAAGTTCACGGTTTCAATTGAGTCTTCAGACAGGTCAAACTTTGGTAGCTGTGATCATGACAAGCCTCGCCTTAGCCATTGGTGGACCGGTCGGACTCGGGACCCTTGCTCCGATGCTCTTTCTTGGGCCCGTGATTCAATATTTCTACACGAGAGCGTATCCGATCTATTATCGCTTGCACCCTGGCGGAGAAGTTGCTTACCAGGAATCTGTCTAAAGCAAAATTCATGAATCTTCCCTCTCCTCCGTGGTATATTACTTTTGTAAACGAAACGAGGAGGGAAAGAAAGATGAGTGACAAAGAAACAAAAAAGCAGGAAATACTAGACGCAGCCAAGTTCAGACATGCGACCAAGCAATTCGACCCGGATCAGACCATTCCAGAAGATGATTTCAAATTCATCCTTGAAGTCGGCCGATTATCTCCGAGCTCTTTCGGTTTTGAACCGTGGCGTTTTGTCGTCGTTCAGAATCCTGAACTGAGACAAAAAATCAAAGACACAGCCTGGGGAGCGTATGGGAAACTTCCAGATGCGAGTCACTTCGTCATTTTCCTCGCAAGGACGAGGAAAGATACTCAGTATGATTCCGAATACTTGCAAAATCACTTTAAGAACGTCAAACAGCTGCCCGATGATTTCCTGGAAAAATATTTGAGCCGGATCGAAGAGTTCCAAAAAGAAGATTTCGACCTTCTTGAAGGCGACCGCCCTCTTTATGACTGGGCTGGAAAACAAACGTATATTGCTCTATCCAACATGATGACAGCTGCAGCCGAAATCGGCATCGACTCCTGCCCGATTGAAGGTTTCAATATGGACAAAATGAATGAACTCCTGGAAAATGAAGGCCTTCTCGAAGACGGAAGCTTCCAGATCTCCGTTATGTGTGCGTTCGGCTACCGTGCCCAGGAGCAGCCTGAAAAATCACGCCGTTCTTTCGACGATGTCGTGAAATGGGTGGAATAAATAAAAAAGGAACTTCCTCGAAGGAAGTTCCTTTTTTTCAACTGAACTATCAAAAATCCACTAAAAATGGCTGACGGCTTTCATCTAAACAGAGTTCAATTCTCTCCCAGAAGTTGCCCCATGTCACCATTTCACGTGCTTCCTCCAAGGGAAAGAAACCGACTTCCAACGCTTCATCTGTCGTCCTGAGCGTTCCTCCTACCGCTTTTCCTAAGAACAGCGTGTTGCAGATGGAGCGATCGACGTTTTGGAATACACCGCAAAACCTTGTGACTTCAACTTCCAATCCGCATTCTTCCTTCGTTTCTCTGATCGCGGCCGCTTTTAAAGATTCGCCTTCTTCCACTTGACCTCCAGGCATCTCCCAGCCCCGCTTCGGTCCTTTGATTAGAAGCACTTCATTTTCTTGATTCGTTATAATGGTCGCTGCTGATACGATATGTTTCGGTGGGGTCATGATGGGTCCTCCTATTTTTTTGAAAAAGCTTCAGAATCACTTCCTTACGCGGGAAGTCGATCCGATTTAAGTGTTCTAAATATGTAGCCATGGGATAAGGCACTTGACGCTTGATGAATCGGACATTTCCATCCTCTACTTCAATGATTCCATAGCGTGCATAAGGTACGTTGTTACAACCCAAAGCCCCTGGATTGAAAAATACTCGATCGTTCATGGAAAAATGGTGGACATCATGGTCATGACCAAAGCATAGCACCGTCTCTGCTTCTAACTCTTCCAACTGCGAAAAGTTTTCTCCATTCGGTGGTACCAGTTGGTCAAACGGGTCTTCACTGATGGGAAGCACACTCGACTTCGCGTCCATCGGATAATGAGTAAACTGAAACGACCGTCCTTCGATCTCTTTCACCATCTGTCTTGGCAGGCTTTCGATCCACTTCGCATATCTTTTATACAAATGATCGGCCACCCACTGATGATGCTCTTGCACATCAATCCTACTTTCAGGATAAGGGTCACCTTTCATTAAAGCAAGCACAGCTTCGTCATGATTCCCTCTGACAATATACATGTCCTTCAAAGAATACAGCCTTTCACACACTTGATTGGAAAAAGGCCCGATCCCGATCAGGTCACCCGTACAAAATGTGCTATCTATACGCTGTTTTTTTAAGTCGCGGAGGACGGCCTGCAAGGCATAGATGTTTCCATGCACATCCGTCATTACAGCCAGCCGTTTCATCCCTAGAACCTCCTTCCTTATTTAACAGAGAATTGTACACACCCGTCCAAGCTATGAACGATAAATTTTCATAGGATATCCTTCTTTGATGGAAGGAGGTGATCGATATGTTTCGCACAGGAGACCGCATTGAAGTGTTTTCAGCAGGAAGGTCCATTGGCACAGGCGTTTTCGTCCAGTTCACTTCAGACAATGCAGCACTCGACCTGAACAATGATTTCCTTTTTATGGATCAATGATAAAGACCAGTCCACCCACATGACGGATATTCGTACGATTAACATTAGAAGAATCACATAATTACCATTTGAACCCGAACATTGACCGTTCGGTTTTTCTTCATTCTATGCCGTAAACGCCACTAGGATTCGTAATTGGAAAGGAACACTTCCAACGTCTTATTGTATAAATCAGGTTGTTCTGTATGGACCAAGTGAGATGCAAAAGGTAGAACGGCTGTATGAACAGAATCCGATTGTTCTTTGTAATCCATCAAGCCGTGAACCTCATGCTCTAGCCCTTCTCCGATTACATACAGGATGGGCATGGTCAGTGTCTGTATGGAACGGATGGCTTCAAATGGGTACCAATCGTCGTCCTGCCCCATATGAATAAACCGTTGCCACCCTTCTCCGTGGAGAGAATCGAAATAGGCACATGTCTCTTCGTCTTTTAATAGGTTCAGGCGGAACTTTGACTCTTCTTCATTCATAGATTTCCAATTTTCCGGCTTGAGTGGAGTCACTCCTGAAATCGCCAAAGTCCGCACAAATTCAGGGTGTCTTTTTGCTAGAAAGATGGCTAAGAGTGCTCCTAATGAACACCCAGTGATATGAGCATGGTTGATTCCTAAAGAACTTAACGTTGCTGCCAGATCATCAGCTGCCTGATTAAAATAGTTATCCGAATCTTCAGACGGAGATTCCCCATGCCCCCGTAAATCAGGCGAAATTACCTGGTATTTCGAGGAGAAATACTCCCCCTGCTTATCAAAGTCCGTTTTACCCGTTTGTAAGCCGGTGTGCAGAAAGACGAGTGGTTCCCCGTCTCCGACCACATCTGTATGTAAAATCATCGTTCTCCTCCTAGCATTTACAAATCATCAGTAGATTGCCATCTGGGTCCTTGAAATTGAAAAAATGGCCGAATTGAATGTCAGAAACCACATTGATTCCTTTTTCTTTCATATACGTATAAGCAGCCTCGATGTCTGCTGTGTTGAAATGAAAGGCCGGGGCTTTAAACACCGCTTCTTTTGAATAAATCTTGCTATCCAGCACGACCCTTGCATGTTTCATGGGTAAAACGTAAAGGTGACCGCCTGGAAAGTCCTCTTCCGCTGGCACACCAAGCAAATCGCAATACCAGTCACGTGCTTTTTCAATGTCCTTGACTGGTACAAAAATGGCTCCTACTTCGTTTTGAATCGGACTTTTCATCGGATTGTCCTCCTTTATTCTTATCGACCTAAAAATCCACCGTCCGAATGGATAACCTGCCCTGTGACCCACGAAGCATCCGGGCTCACCAGGAATCGAATCAGCTTGGCCGCATCATCCGCTGTTCCGAGACGCCCTTTAGGGAATAAGGGCAGAAGACCTTCTTTCGTTTCCTGATCCATCCAACCCGTATCCGTCGGGCCAGGATCGACGGCATTCACAGTGATTCCGATGGGCGCGAGTCCTGTGGCTAAAGGCGGGGTGATCGCTTTCAAAGCACCCTTTGTAGCTATATAAGCAAGATGATCAGGGTCCGGACCTCCAGATACTAAAAAGACGATGCTTCCTTCTTCTTCATCAGATTGGAACGTTTTCTCATATAATTTGGCGAAGGCCTGTGTCAGCAGGATCGGTCCTTTATTATTGATTTCATAGTGATGATCCAGCAGGTCTGAAGTCAAATCCTTGTAGTTCGAGTTCACACTGTATGTAGCATTATGGACGAGAATCGAGGGCACGCCAATTTCTTTTACTACCTTTTCTAATAACTTCTGCGGTAGGTCTTCATCCCTCAAATCCGCTTCCATGTGAGCGACTCGAACCCCTTTTTCATCCAGCTGTTTCGCAAGCGTTTCCGGCCAATGCTCTTCTACTCCTTCTCCATCTGTTTCATCATAGGAACGATAATGAGTAAAAAAGATATCCGCTCCTGCTTCAGCGAGTCTAGAGCACGTACTTGTTCCAATTCCATTCTCACGACTCACGCCTGTGACAATGGCAACTTTCCTCTTTAGATTTTTCATAAGATGTTTCAACTCCATTGATTTCTTATGTATTGCACGACCAGTTGGGGACGATCCCAGTGCAGCATGTGAGAAACTTCCGGCACCTCCACGACTTCCGCCCCAGTTTCTTTTTCAAAAATAGAAGCGGTTTTCTTCCTTTGCGTCTCCATACTCTCCGGTTGAGTGGCTCGTAATAAAAGCAAGTCCGAAGGCAGTCGGTGATAAAGGTCTGCAGTTTCATCTTTGTGTATCGCTCGTACCATCGCCGCCGCGGTTCGGCCTCTGGCATGCCAATAAAACCTGCCACCTTTTTTCAAAGCGAGGTCCTCTGCAGCGAGCTTCAATGAATCTGACCGTCGGGCACCCGGTGCGAAGACGGCGTGATCTAAAAACGCTTCCCAACTTTCCACCGATTCTTCGAAGTCTTCTTCATAAAAAGCCACTTCCTCTTCGACGGTTTGATTTCCCAAACGCTTCGTCTGATATCCACCATCCAGAAGGATGTTTCCTAACACATCGTTTGGATAAGCATCAACGTAGAATAAAGCGAGGAAACATCCCCATGAATGAGATAGAAAATAGAATTTTTCAAGGTTCAACTCATGGAGTACGTCCTTCAACCAGGTAACCATTGCTTTCATTTCATACTCTTCCCCTGTGTCAAAAGGGTCTGACTGCCCATGTCCAGGGACGTCTATAGAGATGACATGGTATTCGTTCTGCAAGGCTTCCGCAATCTCGATAAAGCTGAGACTCGTCGATCCTAGTCCATGTAAACAGAAAATGACGGGATGACTTTTTTCTCCCCATTCGGTAACACGGACTTTTTTGTCCCGTACTTTTATAAAATAACGTTCCATACGGTCCTCCTAAATGTTTTGCTCATGGGTTCCATACTTTTACTTTCTCTATAATAGCCTTCTACGATTTAATTGAAAGTCCATGGACTAATTCATTGTCTATGCCACTTTTTCAAAACGGCGGCTTCTTGATTCCTTGTCAATCCTGCACCTTTAACACCATCCACTCTTTGCTGGTCCCAGTGGTACGTGTCCAAGATGGTTTCTTTTAACGGAAGGAATTCCAACCCACACTGAATCGCTTTCGACACATACTGACTGAAATCTTTTTCTGTCGGAATCCAGACGGGAAGGTCTTTCCACGGCTGTAGGCCTTCATCTATCAAAAACTGTG
The DNA here is from genome assembly GCF_019599545.1 of Halobacillus sp. Nhm2S1. GTDB lineage: Bacteria > Bacillota > Bacilli > Bacillales > Halobacillaceae > Halobacillus. The sequence continues at coordinate 173,073 of NZ_JAIEZV010000003.1, forward strand.
CGGGTACCCATGTCAAAGTCACCTCTTTATTAAGCGTCGAGGCACACGTTTCCAGTAAATGTTGCATCGTCAGCTTGGTTTCAGGCCCGTTGGCATTGAAGACACCTGTTTGTTCAGTAGAAGACAGATGGACCATCCAATCTGCTAAATCTCTTACATCAATGAACTGAATCTGTTGATCCTTTCTACCAGGAGCAAGCACTTCCCCTCCCTCCGCAATCCTTGAAGGCCAGTATGTAAAACGATCAGTCGGATCATGAGGACCGACAATCAATCCCGGGCGGATGATGATTCCTTTATCTTTGATCCGGTTTTGGACTTCCTGCTCACAATGTGCTTTCAAAGGCCCATATAAGGCTGGTTCAAACGCTTCTGTTTGTTCCGCTCGTTCCAGTTCTTCCTGAGTCAATGTCATCGGTTCCACCGTCTCTTCCAAATTATGAACAGCGGTCAAATCCGGATAAACAGATATCGTGGAGATGAACACGTACTTCTTCGTGCAGGCGGCAAGGACATCCAGACTCTTCGATACGGTGGAAGGTTTATACCCGCACGTATCTATGACCGCATCCCATTTCTGCTCGCCCAGCTTTTCCAGGTCCTCTCGTTTTTCCCTGTCTCCGAAAATATTGGTCACCTCTTCAAATAAACCCGGATTGGTCTTCCCTCTATGAAATAACGTCACCTCATGACCCTCGTCCAAAGCTGATTCAACGATATGCCTTCCGAGAAATTTCGTCCCGCCAATGACAAGCAGCTTCATGTTCGATCCACTCCTTCCTTCTGTTTTTGCAGCATCTGATTTAAAAAGGGCTGGTCTTCAGGAAAAGAAAGGTGCAATTCAGTCAGCTCTTCTTTTGAAACCCAGCGAATCTCATGGATCAAATGATCTGGGTCCTGGATCTGCATAGCTCCGCCAATGACCCTGCAGAAAAAGTATTCGACATGGATATCCGTCTTCCCGATCCTTCCTGTTTTCGTTTGCAGCCTTTCACCCACACGGATGAAATACCCTGTTTCTTCAAACGTCTCCCTCTCGCAGCACTGTTCCAAACTTTCCCCTTCAAACACCCCTCCGGAAGGCACGGTCCAGGTTTTCTTTTCTTCCGGCTTACCCTGAAGGACCATCAAAAGATCGTTCTTATCATTGATACAGACAGCTGCCGCCCCTCGCCACTTATCCATCGGTCAACACACTATAGAGCAGGGAATCGCGACGCCCCTCTTTCATTTTCAAGTGCCCTCGCAAACGCCCTTCCATCTCCATGCCGCACTTCTCCAACACCCTGATCGAACCTTTGTTTTCAGGATGACAAGTCGCCTGGATCCGCTTTAGCTGGAAAGTTCGGAATCCGTCGCCAATCAACTTCTTCGCTACTTCTGTCCCCATGCCCCGGCCCCATTCGTCGGGATGTAGGATGTAAGCTATTTCGCCGACTTGATGATAGGTATCCAAAATCGTCAATTCCGCAACACCTACGAGCTCTTCATCCACCTCACGTAAAATGGCCCACGCATGTTTTTGGGGTTCGGGCTGCCTGATTTCATGGACCAAGTGCTGGACATAGTCCTGTGTATCCTTTTCAGAGTTCGGTCCCCACGGCTGATATTGGGAGACCTCCGGTTTTGATGCATAGGTATGGATCTTTTTCCAGTCTTCTTGTTTCAGCTCACGGAACAACAACATGCCATCTCTCCTCCCCTTTGACGTATTCAACGATTTTTCCATGATCTACTGTAAAATGGTGATGAACTTCTTGATTCTCATTCAATACTGTATGTAAATAATAAGGGATCATCGGACTAATCCCATGATTGTCTCCTGAAAGGATCCAGGACACTTTTTTCCAACTTAAAATGCCTTCATCGATTTCGACAGGCACAGGATAGAGGTCATCATCATGGACCGTCACGATAAACGCCTCCATTCCGCCTGATCTCTCCCCATCTATTGCCCAGGAAATGGTCCCTTTATATTCGAATAGATGTTCTTCAAGGAACAGATTTGTTTCTTCTGCCACTTCACGCTGCACACAGGAAAGGGGCGTCTCTCCATCCTCTATTTTTCCTCCTACACCGTTCCACATCCCCTGAACGGGAGGCGAGTTTCTATTCAACAGCAGCAATTCATCTTCACGCTTGATGAAACATATGGTATATCCGACTTCCAAACCTTCCCCTCCTCAACGATACGGCTTGAACCGGTCTTCCTCATAAAGCCCCGGTAAATAAGCTTCTAATAGATTTCCATCCAAATCTCTGAATTTGAAATGGCCTTTACTGCCACCCTCTAAGACCACGACACCACGATCCTGCAGGGCTGTTTTGCAATCTTCTACGTTGCCTGGAGAAATGCTGAATACAGGATGTGTTCCTTCCAGGTTGTCAGGAAGTTCTATATGCGGAGGCTTTTCAATTAGGCAAACAGGTACCCCCCCATCATGCTCCAGAACAACGGTCTTTCCGTGATCTTTCAAAACACGTAAACCAAGGATGTCCTCGTACCATTCCACAGCCTTTTTGATTTCTTTTACTCTCACATTGATTTGATAGACTCCTGTAAAAAAGCTCACGGTCTGCCCTTCCTCTCCACAATGACCCTTTTTAAATTTCCACGATCCCGTTCCTTTAACCTGTAAAGGATATGGGTATTCTTTTGGTTCATGATGAATCCTGACTCCAACCATAATAAATAAGACTCTTTCCCTAATGTAAAAGAAAACTCAGGATGCGGAAGGTCAACAGCCCCGGTTTCCTTGCCTGCACCCCAGATTCCCGCTTGAAATTTGCGAATATCTACTTTATCAGAGATGACGAATGCTTCGCCTTGTTTCTCTTCTTCAAAACTTTCCATCTCATGAATGGTCACTTCCCCAGGCATGCGTGCAGAAAGTGGGGAACATGAGGTTAGGAAAACAGCGAGAAACAGAAAAAATGATCTCACGACTTCCCTCCATTTGATAGGATTGATACTTTTTATCTTCTACATTTTGGCAATAAAATCCTTTATTCTATAAGAAAAAGCACAGTGCGACAAAGGACTGTGCTCTTCCTACTTATTTGACTGGAATCCATATTTCCGAGTAATAATCTTCACTGTTCGGGTTCCCATCGTGATAGACTTCAAGTTCTGGACCACCGGCATTTTCATAGCCGCTCGATGGAAACCATTCCGAATAGATCTTCTTCCACGTTTCCTGCATAGCATGCGGCATGGCACCACGAACACCGAAAACCGCCCACTTTGCTTTTGGAACATCTAAAGATTCCAGGCCCTCGACTTCTCCGCCTTCATGAGCGACCGCGATCCAATAATCGATATGGTTCGGTTTATCCTCATTCTTATCTTCACAGACACCAAGCAGACCTTTAACCGGACCATTGTTATGCTTCAACAACTTCAGGTCTGTGCCATCCCCATTCACTCTATCCCACATCTCAGGAATCCCTTTCACATTCTCCTCTTCTCCAACACAACAAAACTGCTCCTTCACACCGACAACTTGAAACGCATTTTTTTCTACCACTTCATACTCCATCGGATCAGCTCCTTTTAAATTCACCTGAATGACGAGGCGGTTGTATGCGGTCATTTTCCCTCGGTAACTACGCGCTTCTCGTGGTGAGATGCCATGCTGCTTCCGGAACGCCCGGGAAAAAGACTCGGGAGTTTCATAGCCATATGTGTAAGCGACATCGATGATTTTACACCCCCCTTTTCTCAATTCCTGCGCTGCGAGCGTCAATCTCCGCCTGCGCAAATATTCCACGACCGTCGTATCTGTAAGCAGGCTGAAAATGCGCTGGAAATGGAAGGGTGATGTATGAGCAGTCTGTGCGATTTCTTCCATAGAGATGTCTTCCAATAAGTGCTGCTCCATGAAGTCAATCGCTTTCTGCATCGACTGGATCCAAGTCATGGCGTCTCCTCCCTCCGTTTCATTCTATCCATACATTACCATGAAAACTTGACAGCGAGTGCTTCCTTGTGTCAGTTTTTTTCACCTAAGGTATTGGAAAAAAACGAAGATCAGGTTCATCTTCTTTATAAAGTTTAGTTGGATCCAGTGCGTTTTAAGTAAGTATTCTATAGTAGAATAAAAAGGAGTTTATTATAGAGGCGGTGTATTTTATGGATAAGTTCCCCGTTGTGAAACCATATTCTAATGAGCATCAAGCTCAAGTCGTGGATTTAATTCTTCAAATTCAACAGCAGGAATATAACATTCCGATCACAAAGGAAGAGCAGCCGGATTTGTTTGATATAGAAAATTTTTATCAAACGGGTCATGGAAACTTTTGGGTGGCTGTTTTTAACGATCAGGTTGTTGGTACCATTAGTCTATTAGATATAGGAAATAACCAAGTCGCATTAAGGAAAATGTTTGTAGATAAAGATTTCAGAGGAAAAAGATATAATACGGCACATCTATTATTGGACCGTGCCATCACATGGATGAAGGAGAACTCCATAAAATCAGTGTTTCTTGGAACGACTCCACAATTTCTAACGGCCCATCGATTTTACGAAAAGAATGGTTTTACGAGTATAAGTCCTGAGGAATTACCTGAGAATTTCCCTCTATTACAAGTTGACAAAAAGTTTTATCAGTATGCATTAAATTAATCCGAAATACAGTGACTCAAACATCAAAATAAGGATGCTTTTCCTCTCCTAACAGGGAACGCTCCGACTATCACAAGCAAGCCATGAAGCCTCACCATGTGCTTGGGATTGATGTAAAAATGTGGTTATCAAAGATGAAAATAAGGGTACTACACCTTATGTAAATCTACTTTAGGAGGGTGAAAGATGACTGCAAAGAAAGTGTTGATCGTCACCGGAGATGCTGTCGAGGCTTTAGAAGTGTACTATCCTTATTTCCGCTGCTTGGAAGAAGGTTTTGATGTCGATATTGCCGCACCTCACCAGAAGAAATTAAATACGGTTATCCACGATTTTGAAGACTGGGAAACGTACACCGAGAAAAAAGGATACATGATTGACTCAAACATGACTTTCGAACAAGTCGACCCGAATGATTATGATGCGCTGATCATTCCTGGAGGACGCGCTCCTGAACATATTCGCATGCACGATGATCTTCCGGGAATCGTCAGCCATTTCTTCATAGCCGAAAAACCGATTGCCGTCATGTGCCATGGCAGCCTTGTTTTGACGACAATCGCTGATGTTGTTGAAGGACGTAAGATGACCGCCTATCACGCATGTCGACCTGAAGTAGAGAGTATCGGTGCCGAATACATGGATGAAATGAGTTATGTCGATGACAACCTCATTTCCGGACACGCATGGCCAGACCTGCCTTCGATTATGAAAGAGTTCGTGAAGCAGGTTAAAGGATCAACCGTCAACTCATAAAACAACGCAAAGACCGTGTCTTCTCTAGCATGAGGAGGACACGGTCTTATTTTTTCCATTGTTGGATCATAGTCTTGATCGTCGGCTCATCACGCTGGTCAATCCGGTAAGCAGCGTAAAGAGCATTTTCTACAGATACTTCAGGAAAGAGAATCTGTACCTTCCCTTCTTTTACCGCTTCTTCAATCAAGTACAACGGCAGCACACTGATCCCCATCCCTTTTTCAATCGCCTTCAGAATCGACTGGAGGTTGGGAATGATATGTTTCGCTTTAATATCCGGCCGTTTGTTGAAATGTTCACGCCAATATCGCCGAATGATTGGAAGATCCAGTCCATAACTCAGCCAGGCCTGTTCGTGCAGCCAGGATTCGATGTCACTCCATTCTTCCTCCACCTTCATATTTTTCGGTGCCACGACAACGAATGTCTCCAGTTCCAATGGAGTGTATTCAATTCCTGTAACAGTCTGTTTCTGCGGTGTCATGATTAGATCAACTTCTTCGTTAATCAGCTGGTTCAAGAGCGTAGGCGCCGTACCAAAATGGACAAGGTAGCGGATATCCAGGGACCTGATTCTCTCCAGAACTCTCCCTGTAAAAAACTCTACCGGTGAACCCAGCTTGAGGAGCGGCATCTCGGACGGATGATTAGATGTCTGTTTAATTTCCTGTGTGGTGCTTTCCAGATTCTCAATGAGTGGCACGAGTTTCGTGTACAATTCCTTTCCTCGATCCGTCGGAACCATTTTTCTTGGTGCCCTAGTAAAGAGAGGTTCTCCGACTTCTGACTCCAGTGCGGCTAAATGCTGACTCATCGCCGGTTGGGTCATGAAGCGCGCTTTGGCAGCCGCGGACACGGAACCGTGCTTGTAAATACTGATGAAACTGCGATACCATTCAAAATCAATCATGGATTCAGATACCTCTTACACTTTTTGAAGTTTATGAACGGCCCGTGAGTCGGTCAAGTCAGCTGTCGCCTTTCGATAGGCTTGATAATGATCCGATTCGATGTGTGCCTTCAAGGCTGTTTCATCTTTCCACGTTTCATAAAAAACAAAGGTGCCTTCATCATCCAACGATCGATGAAGAGTATATTCCATACAACCCTCTTCTGATTGTGATGGTTCAACAGCTTTTTTCATTTCCTCAAAAAGCGCTTGTTCCTGACCTTGTTTTGCTTTAATTATTGCATTGATTGTAATCATTACTCTTCTCCTTTAGCACGAAAGAACCTGCAAGTTAAACTCACAGGCTCCCCGTATTCTTTTAACTTTCAAGCTTGTTGATGACTTCTTTTGCAACGCTGATCGTTGACTGAGGGTTCTGGCCTGTAATCAGGTGGCCGGATACTTGCACGTGGTCTGCCCAGTTATCTTCACCTACGAAGCCTGCACCCAACTCACGCAAACGTGTTTCCAACAAGAAAGGCATATACGCATCCAATGTCGTTGCACGCTCCTCTTCATCCGTGAACGCCGTAACCGTTTGGCCTTTTACGATCGGAGAACCATCGGATAGCGTCACACCGACAAGACCTGCCGGACCATGACAAACCGCCGCCACCACTTTGTCCGCTTCATAAAGATCACGGATGGTTTCATGCAGTTTCTTGTTATCCGGTAGATCGAACATCGTCCCATGACCACCAGGCAAGAAGATCGCATCAAACTTGGAAACGTCTTTCACGTCATCGATTTTCACGGTATCTTCCAAATACTTCGCCGTATCGAGAATTTCCTGGGGCGTTTCGCCACCTTCCAGGCTACGATCATCCACCGGTGCTTTTCCACCTTTCGGGCTTGCGACAGTAATATCATACCCTTTATTCGCAAATTCTACGTAAGCTTCCCCAAATTCAGAAAGCCAAAGACCCGTGTCCAACTCCTCATTCATTTTATCCGCCGTCGTAACGACCATCAGTATATGTTTACTCATTTTGTTCATTCCTCCTGAGAAAGTGAATTTGTTTACGAGTCTAATTGTAGAGCGGCTTCAGGTATAATACAAATTAGTAAATATAGGGTTATGTATAAATATATTTATACTTTACTTTCATAAAAAAGAGGAGGCCTCAACGGTCAGCCTCCTCTATCCTTTATACCAATTGACGCTCATAGACAAGCTCTTCCGTATTCAAATCAATCGCATCCACTTTCATATTCAACACTTCTTCGGTTTCATTGTTTTTCGAACCCCAAAGGCGGATAAAGTTATTAGAGTTCGTATCCACAAAATTGACCTGGACCGTTCTGACTTCCCCTTCTTCCACCTGCTGATCCTGGATCCAGCATTCTTTGAACTCCATGGTGGCCTGACTTAGTATGTAGTCTTCCATCATTTTTTTAAGTTCTGGGAAAGCGAGTCCGTCATTTTCTACACAGACACGGTTAAAGTCGCTGTAATCTGTGATGTGAAAGGTTTGTTTGGTTTCGTTGGGCATTGTGATTCCTCCTGAGTAGGTTTTATAAAAATCATTTTCCCTAATAGGAAAAGGCAGAAACCTACGATACGACTTCCCGTATCACTCAAGTTAAGAACATATCTCTTGAGAAAGAATAGGAAGGAATTCTTTGTAAGACACCCTGGTTAGGAGATCACTCATCCATTTCTAATTCGGTGGAACCGACTCTTTAACGAATAATCAAGTCCTTAATGGTTAAATCCAACAGGTCCATAACACCCTGAACTCCACGAGAATATTCCTCCCATGTTTCAGGTGGAAACCCACTTTCAAAATTCCCCTCTAATACGGAGACGGCAACATATATATTTTCCAATTCTCTGTTCAAATCCATGAGTTTTACAATGGTTTCTGGGAGAAGCTTACTAGAATCTATTTCTTCCAGAAAGTTAAGCTTTTCTGCCAGCCTGCTTATTCTCCATTTGAACATGTCGCGTTCGAGCTGATTCCACTCGTGTCCTTTTTCGATCATTTGATGATTGGTTTCCAAAGAAAATCGAATGTTTTTTAAATTTGATCTGATCAAAAGAAATTTCGGATAGAGCATGAGAAGCGCTTTATGTTCATTCACTTCATCTTCCTGTTGTTTATTATGTCTTTGGTAATTGAATGTGAGCAGAACACCTGCGAGAGTCATTAGTCCTCCAATGATTCCACCAATGTAACTCCCGTAGAAAGCGATCCAGGTTTCTTCATCACCGACAACTTTGAACCAACGGAACGTCATAAGTTGGTTGGTTAAAATAGGGAGAACCAAAATAATAACTCCAACTATTATCCATAATAATAATCTTACTTTGTTAGTATTCTTAAAAGTTATCACTTCCTTGTACCATATTCCAAGAAGTAATGAAGATCATAGGGTAAAACGGTCTACCTTAGAAAAATAGAAATAAAAGCCTGACCCACAAACTTAGTCAGAAAAAGATACTCCATCTCCACTAATTAGCGTATGTATCTAAATCATCCGCAGACCTCCCCCCTGCCCAAAGGTCTGGAGAAAAATTAAACACAAGTCACACAACCATTTGGAACCATCATGTCGAACAGGTTTGCAAAAAAAACCGCTATTCTATCTGAGACAAACGATAGAATAGCGGCTTGGCTTCATTTATGATGTTTTACGTTCTTTTTCCTCAACAGAGACAGGTACACTTCTTTCCGTAATCAGTCCTTGTTCCTTCGCCATCTGCTTCGCGACTTTCGGTGCCAGCCAGACAGGTGGAAGCAATAGAAGGGAAACTGGAACAGCGGTAACAACGATAAAGTTTTGCAGTGTTTGGATACTGCTTTCACCAATACCGAGTAGAGCTGCTGCGATCCCTCCAAACAACAGGGCCCAGAAGACGCGAAGGACACGCGGCGGATGGGTATCTCCTGTAATTGTAACAGCGACGGAATACGACATTGAATCGGCTGTGGTTGCGACGAAGATGATCGTAACAATTAAGAATCCAGCAGCCATGACCATGCCGAACGGTACTTGTTCCATAATCGCCATGACAGCGGCAGGCATGCCTGTTTCATTCAAGGCTGTAGAAACAGCACCCGGTGATTCCAGCTCGTAAAACAATCCAGATCCTCCGACAACGGCAAACCAGAAGTTACTTACGATCGGAGCGAGGATCGCTACGGCAAGAATCAGCTCTCGAATTGTACGACCTCTGGAAATACGGCTGATGAACATCGCCATCGCTGGGCCGAAACCGAGGAACCAGCCCCAGAAGAAGACGGTCCAATAACCGAGCCAGCCACTATCGCCTCTGTAAAGACTCATACGCAGAAAGTTCTGAAGTTGAAAAGCTTCTGCGGCGATGAATGAATCGATGATAAACATAGTGGGTCCTAGAATGAGCATGCCGATCATCAGAACAACAGCAAATCCTACGTTCAGACGACTGAGCAGTTGAATCCCTTTATCCACACCTGAAGCTGCAGAAATGGCAGCGATGGTCACAAGGAAAATGATCACGAGTGACTGAGTGAACAGGGTATCCGGGATATTGAATAAATAATTGAGAGCATAACCGACTTGTAAACCTAAGAAGCCGATCGGCCCAATGGTTCCTGCTGCTACAGCAATGACAGAAACAATATCCGCTGTAGCTCCGATAACACTTTTCTTATTGAAAATTTTCTCTCCTACCATCGGATACAAAATCGCCCGTGGTTTTAACGGATACCCTTTATGATAATGCGCATACATCAGTACAATTGTAGCTACTGTTCCTAAACAAGCCCATGCGGTAAAGCCCCAGTGGAAAAAGCTTTGGGCTAAACCAGGGACCACAGCCTGTGCACTTGTCATCCCCTCATCTGCAAAAAGCGGTGGTGTCGTTAAGAAATGATAGATTGGTTCTCCGGCTGCCCAAAAAACGCCCCCACTTGCTAGTAATGTACAAAGGATCATGGAAACCCAGCGGAACCAGCCGTTTTCCGGTGAATCTTTTTTTCCTAATTTCACTTTTCCATATTTCGATAGGGCAAGCGCCACGCCTACTACAAATGTCGCAAGCAGCAGCAGTTGCCAAAAGGCACCAAAGAATGTAACAGAAAAGTTGAACGAGCTTGAAATCCATTCTCCCATCAGATCTTTGTTTAAAAGAGACAATAGTAAAAATAAGACGAGAAAGCCTCCGCTGATCGTGAATGTGACCCAGTCAATTCTCGTTCTCCTATTCGTTTTTTCGTTCATTATTTTCCTCCTAGGTTTTCTAACCTGTGATAGTTAATATATTTTTATATCAATGACGAATATATAATGGCTTTGTTCTTTAGACGTTCAGAAAACGAATACTCCTCTTGTTTTGAGACCTTTTAACACATAGGGACTAATTATAGAGATGTTCGTACAACTCGTCAAATCGAAGGAGAGCAAGGATGGATAGGATTCGTAAGCATTTGAAAGCTGTGGGACTCTAGTTAACTGTGAGCATTAAATATATGAGCTGGCAGCCTTTTATAGTAAAAGAATGAAAAACACAAAAAAACAGACCATGTCTTAACATGAACTGTTTAGAAGTATGTATTCCATCCCACCAAAAAGGGAAGTAAAGATTGTTGCACTTCCATAAAAGCCTTATTTACTCTGAGCCATCCGCGGTATGACATTCAAATGAATCATTCATAGCCATAAAATCACTTTCAACTTCTGGAGTCCCGCCGATTTCATAACATTGATCACTGGCATTATTGATTTCTTTGATATTGAAATAAGACTGCGTCCCTACTAAAAAAAATCCCGATAATAATCGTTAACGTACATAATGTTAATACCATCCATTTTGTTCGATCGTTCAAAGCCCCCACTCCTCTCGATCATTAGCCATAGACCCAACATATCAACCTCTTTTACCATTATCATTCACTGGAATATTTTGGTTGTCACACAAAAAAGATGACCCCGGATCCCGGGTCACCTTTTTATCCGTCTCATTTAACAAGTTCATGGCTCACCTTCGTCTTCTTCGTTCCTTTTTTATATTTCACCCAACCGTCAATGATATTCCACACAGCGAAAATGATAAAGATCGCAGCGATCCTCCAAGTGAGGCCGCTTTCGACTTGCGCTGCATTCACCCCGAAAAGGTCTGCGATATAGTTGATGAACGCTGGTTGAAACAGCCTCTCATTTGTAATGATCCAAACGAAAATCCCTATGGATAGGAATTCCTGAACGGTATTGAACCATACGAGGCCTTTGGTCCATTCTTTTTTCAATAATTTATAAAGGCTCAAAGCGATTTCCAGGCCAATGACCAGGACGACTCCAGGCCAATAGCTGAGCAGGGTATCTTGATTCAGAGCCGGGGTGACGAAGGTGAGTCCTGCGCCTTGGTTTTCATAGATCCCCAGCAATTGGTCGGCGTGGAAGTAAACGGTGCCCCAGATCGCTGTCCATAGAAAAGCACCATACACTTCCCATTGGGAGATCGCACGTTTTTTAGGGACATGAGCGACTTTTTTCAAATCTTCTGCTCTCCACTTTTTACGTTGAGACCTTAGATCTTCGTCATCTATGCCGAGGTCCACACGTTCAATCAGGGCGAAAATAATCGTAATCCAGAAAAAGACTTGCACGCCGACAGAAATCACCCGCCAGACGCCTTCCCCGACAATGGCAAGAATCATCATGATCAAGCTGCCTTCATCGACAGATCCTATAATATTCTCAGCGACGAGCGTGATTAAAGAAATCGTAATCGCAATAGGCAGGATCATTTTGATAAGGGAAATATACGTATCATAATAGCGCGGCCCAATAAGATGCATGGGTTTTTCACTATATCCCTGCGCAAGTTTTACAGGATCGCCCAATTCCTGAAGGACACCTTTGACCTCCTCCTCTGTAGAATTCTCCGGGAGCATATCCTCGATGGTAGACCGGATTTCAAGTAGGATGTCTTCCCGGTTCTTTTCCGGAAGCCGGCGTTCGACCTCTTGTAAGTAGACATCAATCCATTTCATTGTTCTCCTCCTCCAATAAACGGAACAATTCATTCGTGGCTTGTTTCCATTCTTCCTTCAATGTTTGAAAAACACCTTCCCCATAATCACTCAAAACATAATACTTCCGAGGACGAGACTCTGAAGTATCCCAGCTGCTCGTGACCAGATCCTTTTTTTCCAACCTGCGGAGCAAAGGATACAACGTACTTTGTTCGATGGTGATGCCCGAATCTTCCAATCGTTTGACGAGGGAATAGCCATATTGTGGGGTACGCAGCTGACTTAAAACCGCTAATGTCAAATTCCCCCTCCGCTGTTCGGTCAGCAGTGAGTTCAGTAGTTGACTCAAAATATTCACTCCTCCATATACTGTACGACAAACACTATCTATACTTAGTGTATGTCATACAGTATTATATGTGCAACTGTATATATAAAATGCTGAATAAAATGGCTCACAAAAAAACACCTCTTTTGTAAGAGGTGTTTTGAATTATTTTTATTAGTCGAACAATACACTCACAGAATCTTCGCGTTGAACGCGCAGCAGGGCATCTGATAATAAAGGAGCGACAGAAAGAATCGTCATTTTATCAATCTGTTTTTCTTCTGGCTGGAAGATGGAATTGGTAATGACCAATTCTTTGATCGGTGACTGCTCAATTTTGATGACGGCCGGATCGGATAAGACCGCATGTGTTCCGCAGGCATAAATGTCATTGACTCCATTTTCGTGGAGGATATCGGCTGCCACGGTTACGGTGTCCGCTGTATCCATCATATCGTCAACGATAAGGACATTTTTGCCTTCCACATCTCCAACGACATCACGGATTTCTGGTTCACCAGGCTCTGCTTTCCGCTTATCGATGAATGCAAGCGGGGCATCAAGGATGTTGGCCATTTTCCTTACCCGGTTCAAGCCGCTTGTATTAGGTGCGACAACGACAAGGTCTTCAATGTTTTTCGTATTGAAGTATTCCCCAAGAATCGGAATTCCCTGCAGCTGATCGACCGGAATATTAAAAAAGCCTTGAATCTGCGGTGCGTGTAAGTCCAGAGAGATGACTCTGTCCGCGCCTGCTTTTTCCAGAAGGTTGGCAATCAGCTTGGCTGTGATCGGTTCACGAGACCGTGCTTTCCGATCCTGACGGGCATATCCGTAATAAGGAATGACGACATTGATGGTTTTGGCAGAAGCCCGCTTCAAGGCATCGACCATGATCAACATTTCCATCACATGCTCATTGACAGGCTGGGATGTAGATTGGATCAAATAGATATCGTCCCCACGGACACTTTCTTCGATGTTGATTTGGACTTCTCCATCGCTGAAACGGACGACTTTGCTTTTCCCTATAGGGACCTCCAGGATCTCTGACATTTCCTGAGCCAATGGTTCATTGGAGTTTAATGTAAAAAGCTTCATCTGTGATTGTGTATCCATATGTATCGCTCCTGTTTTGTAAAGGTTTCGTTAAGAAAAACTTATCACTAGAGGGGCTTTGTTGCAAGTTCGAAACCTCGTTTGGTAAGAGTTACCCATTTTTATAGTTCGGGTCCAATTGGTCGGTAATCAGCATATGACCTGGTGCATGGGTAATCATAATGGATGGTTTCGCTTGGAGTGCAGCATTTTGTGGTGTAACTCCACATGCCCAAAACACGGGAGTGGCTTCTGCAGGGTCAAAATCGACCGCTTCCCCATAATCCGGGTTGTGCAGATCGGTGATGCCGATCTCTTCAGGTGACCCGATATGGACAGGGCTTCCGTGAGACTGCTCAAACCGCTCGGAAATAGTGAGCGCTTGATCAATTAGATGATTCGGGATCGCTCGCATACTGACGACCATATTCCCTTGGAAGATACCGGCCGGATATAAAGGAATAGTGGTATCGAACATCGGGACGACTTTTTCCTGTTCTTGATGAAATAAAGGAATGCCGCCATCAAGGAGCGCCTTTTCAAAAGTGAAACTGCACCCGATCAGAAAAGTGACAAAATCCTCCCTCCACACGTCTGAGATATTCAAGACCTCTTCAGAAAATTTTCCATCCCGGTAAATCCGATAACGCGGCAAGTCTGTCCGGATATCTGCATCCGCCACTTGGGGTGCTGTCTGCCCTGCTTCCATCACTTCCACCAGGGGACACGGTTTCGGGTTCCTCATGCAGAACAATAGGAAGTCGAAGGCATATTCTTTCGGAAGAGTCACCATATTGGTTTGAATATATCCTTCACAGAAGCCGGATGTTGTACCGGAGTTTTCTTCTTTTCGTATCGCCGTTCTTACTTTATAGGGTTCCATTATGATCTAGTCTCCTTTTCTATCTAACCTTGTCTATTCTTGCAGCATCTTAAGTTCTATTATACATGACCCTCCCGTTAGAGTTTCCAAACGTTCATTACCAAAAGGTTAACAACAAAAATCATAAGGATGAAGAGGTAAACAAGCTTTACACAGCCAAGCCGGCTCAAGATTCGGATCCTGCCAATGCCAGGCAGCAAGTGCGGCAGCGCAGGCATCGATGGTGTGGGATTCCTCGGCCATTTCTTCCGGAATACCAATTAATTGTTGTGTTACGAACCAACTCCATATCCTTTTCCGGGTAGGGCGGTCCTGCTTGTAGTGAAGAACATCATCGATCCTTTCCATCCTTGCACCAAGGGCAGCTCCCGGATGAACTTCTACGATATGAACCTCGTGTTTGGTTGCAAGGCGTTCGATTTCCCTTGTCAAACGTATCCCTCTCAATGATAAGTACACCATGCGCATCATCGTTGGCGGCATGATGGATGCTCCCTTCATGCCGAGCTTCGTTACGAAAGCTCTCAAAGACCGGTCGCTTTCCCGATCCCCTCCCCCGTCTTCATAGGATAAAGGAGCGTCCATGCCGATGGTGACGGAATCGTTATTCGCTAGAAATTCTATGTAAGTCATTAACCCATGGTCATTCATCGGCGTCTCATATTTTTTGAAATGGAGCTCGTCTCTCTGCTTTTGAAAATGAACGAGTACGGTGTCCTTAGTGTTGCTGGGTCCGGATAAATCAATTCCTATGTATTGCATCTGCTTATCTCCTTTAACGGTAGCTGATCGATCAGCCCATCTGATATCAGCAGAATGAATATCGGAGCTTATGATTATCACTATCATCTCCAGGGTCATATCAGTATTTCTAGCTATATATCAGTATCTCTAGCTGTAGATCAGCATTTAAGCCATTATATCAGTATTTAAGAAAGCAATCCGCTACAATGAAAACTCATTCAGAAAAAACAGGTATCTATAATAATAGATACCTGTTTAACCTGCAGGATTCACATCATCTTCATGAACGGCATAGACGACCAACCGTTCATCATGTGTTCCTGCTTCTTTATTGAATTCCCCTGTGCAAGTGATGAGGTTCAGCTGTCTTCGGTAAGAAAACCCAAAAATCTTGTTCAGTGGAGCGTTTTTCCGATCATAGGCCTCTGATTTTTGTACGATAAAGGTTTGTTCTGTTCCTTCTTCATCAGTGACGATGATCTCATCACCTTCTTGCAAATCTTCCAGATTGTAAAATACCGCAGGACCCGTGCGGCTGTCTACGTGGCCGGCAAGGACGGCACTTCCTTTCGCTCCTGGCTGATAGCCATCTTTGTACCACCCCACACCATCCACACTCTCCGGCTCTCCCATCTGCCCATTCGTATAACGGCCTACCTTTTCGATATTCGCTTCAACATTAATGGCAGGTATGATCACTGTCTTCGGTGTAATGGCTGTTTTATCGGTTGTTTCAGCTGTAGAGGATGCATTTATTTTCTGCGAATCATACGTTTCTCTTAAACTTTCCTTTTCTTGTGTCTGCTCTGAAGCATTTGCTTCCTTTTGTTCAGCGTCCATACTTGCTTCAGACTCTTGAGCACTGGAACATGCAAACAAGAAACAGAGCAACAACAGTGACATCCACTTGTACATCTCCATTCACCTTTCCTCTATAATGAACTACCCCTGGAAATATCTGTATGACCAGGGGTAGGAATATTTGGTAATTACCTCTTAGGCATTGTTTTTGCTTTTGCGTATTCCGATCGCTGTGGCGAATAAGACGGCGGCCATACTTGCGAACGCAATCATCCAAGCATTCATTCCATCATCAGCTGTTCCACCAAGACCGGTTTTAGGCATTTCAGAAGGCATGTTGGAAGCGAACATTTCAGGGTTTTGCGCTACGATGGCACCTGATAGTCCTTCACCTACTCCATACATATGAGCATAGGCTTCACGAAGCTGGTCGTAGGCTGCATCAAAATCACCTTCTACATAGCTGTCGAAAGACCCAGTCAATTGGTTGACATGCATTTGAAGACCTTCTGCTGTCGCTTCTGCTTCTAGTCCACCTTCTGTCGCCGTATCAAGGAACTGGGAGAAATCTGCTCGGTAGCCGTCCAAAGCGGTCAGGGCCTGTTCTTTTGCTTCTTCGTCTCCTGCACCTGTCGCTTCTACATAATCGACGAAGTACCCGATGTGTTCAGACCACATTTCCTCAAACTGCTGTCCCGCTTCTTCTCCATAGACAGAGGTGATGGCTGCAGAAAGATCTTCGGTGTTATTGCTGAGCGCAGCTGCGGCATTTTCAAAGTCTTCCGCACCATCTCCGCCTTTCTGCATGGCAAGAACGGCAAGAGCTGCGTGTTCAGATAGCAAATGGTTCAAGTCTGCACGAAGGTCAGCGGCTGGTGTCGCCGGGTTCGTGTTTTCGAATTTATCCGGGAATTGGTCGGTGATGGCTGTGGATAGACCTTTTCCTACTCCGTACATGTGATCGATACTTGTACGAAGTTTTTGATAGGCTTCATCAAAGTCCCCTTCTTCATAATTGTCAAAAGCACCGACAAGCTGATTCACGTGCATTTGAAGGCCTTCAGCCAACGCGGATGCTTCTAAACGCTCATCAGTTGCTGTCTCCAAGAACATGGAGAAATCTTCACGATAGTTGTCCAAATTGCTTAACGCTTCTTCACGTCCAGCTTCATCTTCTTCCGCTGTCGCTTTTACGTAATCAACAAAGTATCCGATATGTTCCGACCACATGGATTCGAATTGCTGTCCTGCTTCATCTCCATAAACGGAAGCAATCGCTGCGGTCAGATCTTGTGTATTACCTTCAAGGGCAGCCGCTGCTGCATCAAAATCCTCAGCTCCCTCTATTCCTTTCTGCATGGTCACTACGGCAAGGTAGGCGTGCTCGGAAAGGGACTGATCAAGGGTTGCGCGTAAATCAGCAGCCGGCGTTGATACCGTTACATCTGACATTTTTTGATTGTGATCTCCATGATCATCTGCAAACGTAACCGTGGCTGTCGGCAACATAAGTGCTGCGGACATCGGCAAAGCGATCAAAGACTTTTTCCAATTGATTTGTTTTTTCATTTCCAACCACTCCTCTTAATTTTGATTTCACTAAGCTAACGAGAGGAGATTCATTTTGGATCACAAAAAAACAAAAAAAGTTTTTAAAAAGGCTACAACCCTTGTTATATCAACAAATATTTCTTCATAAAAAAAGAAAACCACCATTTTCCTGTGGCTTTCCATAGGCGCTTTCAAAAGCTGCATCACTTATTTTCTACGGAAGAATTCGATCGAAGAGAAGTTAGTCTCTGATCCAACTCTTTAATTGTACTCACCTTGAGCACTTTATCTTGAACTTCCTCAAAAGCTTGAAAAAAGTGTGGTTTCCCGTTTTCTTCAAAATACTTATTCCACTTGAACATCTTAAGGAAGATTCGGAAGGTAGGTGTATAATGAGCGTTCTCCAAACGTAACTTTTGTAAAATGAACCGCTTGATAATCCGGTAAGTCCGGACATTGTAGTTCGTATCGAGGAAAATGATGACATCCGCATGACGGAAACTTTCTTCCACCCACCACTCATTGTGGACACCTTCCATGATCCATCCTTCCATCCCGACAATACCCTTCAAGTACTCGGACCTCTCCTCTTCTGTTCTTCGAATATCGCCCGACTGGTGCCTTTTCCAAACGACATTATCCAGCTCATGATAAGGAAGGTTCAATTCTCCAGATAGCTTTCTTGCCAATGTCGTCTTCCCACTCGCAACCGAACCGATGATATGTATTTTCTTTATGTCTCCCACCAAACTCCCCCTTTTCCCATTACACGATAAACTTTGTGAACCAGGCAATGTATTTTGCACCCGGGATGAAAACGAGCTGCGCCAAAAGCGTTCCGAACAGTCTGGATGTGATCATCATAAGCGATACATTTTTCAGTTTGCTATAATCTCCCTTTTTATTAATAACATCATCGGCCATGACGGAGATTTTAGGATCAACGAAAATGACTAATAGAATAGTGGCGATTCCGTTAATCAAACCAGAAGCCATGATGGCTGTAGAGGCTCTTTCTGGAACCAGCAGGGCCGCGTACAATGCTGACAAAACACCCACGGTATAAATCGATGTCACAATCATATTGATGAAAAACAACCGCTTCGGGATATGGTCCAATGAAAAACCCTTCAGGTACTTTCTGTTGGGAAGGTGGATTTGGTGCAACCCTCTTTTTATGTATTCGATGGAAAAAAGCATCCGAAACAAGGAAGGGATCGATCCCCCTTTTTCTGATAAACGAATGATTGACCGTGAAAACAAGGCCACAAAGGTCGGAAGTAGAATCATCCCGAGAATCGTCCCCACCGTGGAGGCTCCCAAAATGACCCTGTATTGACTTTCTACAAAGGAGAGAGGATCTGCCGCGGGAGCGGTGTCAATCAAACTCCCCGTAAACGGCTGCTGCATCATATTGGCCATTCTTGAGACGATGACCATCAAATTGAATAGAGATAATGCGGAAGCGATTAAACCTACTCTAGCTCCGGACAGTCTTACCGCATAGGCCAGTGTTTCAATGGTATGAATGACCAGAATAAACAAAGCGATATAGAGGACTTTCTCTGTTATGAATTCCATACAACGACTCCCTATCCTTACGCATGAGAGTCTTCCCTAAGAGGAAGACGTGAATTGAGATTTCCAATCCGGCTTCACTAGTATAATGACACTCTTCTCCTGCACTTCCTTGTGCTGTGCTTCTTAATGCTCTGCACCCTGATATTTAACAGGTATCCATACTTCCTCCACAGCTTCAGGGTCAGCTGGACGATAATCTTCCGTAAATCGTTCAAAGTGCTCCCGATCATCCAAGACGTACGATGAAGAGGGCAGCCACTCTTTGAATATGTATTGCAGGGTATGGTTGAATTCACTGGCGGGCCCCTCATGCAGAAAGACCGCATAAAGACCACCACTCAAAAGGTGGGTTTCCATCGCCGGCCGTTCTTCAGGGTCTATTCGATCAACCTCCACAGCCGCCCATTTAACAAAAGTTGTGGAAGAACTAAAACTATTAGGGCCAAACCCCTGATCGAAAACCTTAAGATTGTAGAGCATTTCATCAGTTCGATGGGAAATCGACTGACGGTGCGGCATAAAACTTTTCCAAAGTTCTTGAGTGGAGTCTTCTTCTAACGACATCCGCTTCGATTTTCCGATCAACTTCTTTTCCTCTAGTGCTATAATTTTCGGATCCATTTTTTTCACCTCCAATAGTGACAACATGATTAACTCCATGAAAGATATAGACAATGTTCCTTAGGAAATCTTTCCTCATAAAACTTTTTCTCCAAGCATCTTTATATTCCTGCATGTTGAGACCAAACCTTCAATAAGACTCTAAATGAAAACTTTAGAATTCATAACTTCATTGACTTAAATCAATGTGATGTTTCTTAGGAGAAGGTAAAATACAATCAAACGAACAAGGAGGATCCTGATTCTGATGAAAAAACTGAATAAAAATGAAGATTTCCAACGACAACCAGCCATCATCGCTGGAGTAAGTTTGATTTTCATGACCCTTGCCGCTTTCTTCTCCTATGGTTACGTCCATAGCTCGTTGGTGATCCAGGAAGATGCTAATCGAACGTATGACCTTTTACAGTCCTCTCTTTCCTTACTTCATTTAGGAATTGGAGGCTGGTTGGTGATTATCTTCACAGACCTTATTGTAACCTGGGCTTTTTACAAGGTTTTAAAACCTGTCCATCCCTTTTTATGCCTTATTGGCAGGAGTTCTCCGCCTCCTCTATACCATCATTCTTGCCATAGCTGTTTTCCACTTATGGAAGGTCAGCCAAGTCATTCAAAGCGATTCAGGGGCAGCCGTACAGGTGATGGACAACATTCTTCGTTTTGAGAGAATATGGTCCCTCGGGTTAATCGTATTCGGGATCCATTTAATCATGGCGGGGATTGCAGCCTCCAAAGCTTGTTTCATTCCGAAGGTGCTGAGTGGCTTATTGATCTTAGCTGGTGTGAGCTACCTACTGATCCACTCCATGTACCAGGCATTTCCTCAGTATGAAACTTCAACAGCCGCCATCGAGACCATCCTTAGCCTTCCGATGATGATGGGCGAATTAGGATTCGGGATGTGGCTGTTAGTCAAAGGGATCAAAGTCAAATCCAGCACTCGGCCATCATATTTGGGAGCTTCCTAATCGCTTTTTGATTCGGCTCAAGGATTCAGGGGTCATCCCTAGGTAGCTTGCCAGCTGGTGCTGCGGTACCCTTTTTAATAAATTCGGCCTTCTTTCACGAAGGGATTGATACCGTTCTTCGGGAGTGGAAGATATGAACGCAGCATAATCATCATGCATGGCCCCCATATCGCCTTCTATCATTTTAAGGATCATGGTTTCCAGGCCAGGGGTTTCGTCGTACACAGCTTGTTGCATTGATAAGTCCCCAACGACCAAGACACAATCCTCTACACACCCTAATGAATACTTGGAAACCTGATCCGCGGCATGCTGATTGAAGATGGTCACACTCTGTTCCTCTGTATAAAAATTGACGGTCGTTTCTTTTCCTGATTCGTTCACGGTGTACTTCCGGATACAGCCTTTTAAAATAAAGTAACATTGAGCAGGGATTTCTCCTTGCTGTAATAATACAGTCCCTTTCTGGTAAGGAACGATGGTGACATCAGAAGCCATTTTATTTAATTCTGCTTCACTCAGATCAGAATACTTTTTCATATAGTTGATGAGGATCTGTTTCATAAAACCTTTCCTCTCCGTCATTTTTTCTTCCATATTAAGAATATAGCAAGTTCAGACTCTTATAGGAAGATGCTCCATCTGCTTTGGCTCTGAAAGGAAGGCTGTGTTAAGGTGGATCATTAGTGGAAAACAACGTTGGGATGGAATTGTGTAGGTTCTATCCCTCCTTCTTCTTCAAGTGGACGGTGACTTTTGACGCTTACAGTTCCCCATCCAACTTACGGAAAGGTTTCGTTTAATACAATGAGTATGATACAACGACTCTTACGTATATTTTATTAAGCGAAGATACAAGCTCGATGCTGTGAAATTTTTCATATAGGAGGAGCTAAGTTTGGACCTGTTTCTATTTATTTCAGTTATTGTTGGAATGACATTTATTTTTTTATATTTTGTCATCCGTTACGATTTGAAAAAGAAGACTTTGGAGCTTGAAGAAAAAAAGCTGGAACTGGAAGAGAAAAAGTTAGAATTACAGAAAAAGCAACAAGAACAGGAAGAAAAGCAGTGACTCCCATTCAAAAATTCCCATCTATACTATGTTTTTTCTGGCCACTGGTTCTCCCACTTTAACGAAACCCTGTCTTTTCAAATCTGGGTGAAGGTTTACTTTCCCGTTTTCGAACAAGAGCACCACGGTTGACCCGAAGCTGAAAAAGCCGACTTCTTCTCCTTTACTGAGGCGGGAGTGGGGGTGAGTCAATTCAATGGTATTGATCCACATCGCCCCTACTTTCACAAGAGCGAGATACGTCCCATCCTTCTGTTTTAATTCGGTGACAATTCGATAATTAGTCGTTAGCGGGGATTTCCCTAGAGTCAACCCCCACTTGTTTACAGGAGTAGAGGTTCCTCCAAGTTCAAACTGTTTTTCTACAACAGAATGGGCGGGAGAGTGAATCCGGTGATAATCTTTCGGGCTGAGGTACAATACAAGAAACGAACCTTTCTGATATCTCATGATCATCTCCTGATTTTGCAGCAGGTCCTGGATGGAATAAGTAAGGCCCTTCACTTTTATCAACGTATCCTGTACCTCACCAAACTGTTCCACCTTCGCATCAACAGGACTGATCATTTCATCCTCACCACCCCGAACTGGTCGTGCCTCTGCCCTTAGTCTTCTGACGAAAAACTCTTGCAATGAATTGTACTCTCTCAGTTGTTTTTCCAGTTCATCCGTTCTAATTCCAAACATTCTCACATAAAAAGGCACCAACCACCTCGTGACTGAAGCACGACTGGCTCCCTCAATAAACTTGCCCACCCTTCTTGAATTAAGCAACCTTATGATCCCTCGATACAAATGTTTTCTCACTAAACTCCCTCCACACAACTTCAACTGTCTTCATTCGATACCATCTATCATTCCCATTTTCATACATCTGGAAAACGTCCACTTAATGGCATGCTATTTTAAACCACATAACAGAAATTAACATTTACATGATGAGTGCGATAACATTAACAATAATCAGTACCCCATCTTTTAAAAGGTTGTCTACATCTGCACCAGCCTACATAACCATGAATGGAGGAATTTCCACCTGAATACTATAGGTCATGGAGGTGACATCTCATGGAACAAAACGATAAGGAGAAGAAGGGGCCAATATTCACCCCTTTACGCAAGGATGCCACGAGAAAGACCCAGAAAATCAATGAATTAATAAAAAAGAACATCCCCTGGGAAAAACTGAAGATTGAACAAGAGTGGGCGGCACGAAATGCATTGAAGACCGTCTCCCTCCCCGTAATCAAACCAGATGACTCGCTCCTTCCTGTTTGGGATTTAAAACGCTATGAATTCCTGCTGAAAGACAAACTTCCTCCATCCGTAAACCCAAAACTATGGTATCAGGGAAAGCTGAATTTAAACGCCGGCCTTTTTCAGGTGACAGAAAACATTTATCAGGTGAGAGGATACGATCTAGCTAATTTGAGTATCATCCGCGGAAAGACTGGCTGGATTGTAATTGACTGTCTTACCAGCAGAGAAACAGCAGAAGCCGCTTTTGAATTGATTGACAGCTATTTTGGTGAAATTCCGGTTAGTGCCATCATCTTTTCTCATTCACACGTCGATCATTATGGCGGTGTGGATGGCGTCCTTAATAGCGGCACCACGGATGATGTGAAAATTTATGCACCAAGCGGATTTTTAAGTGCAGCCCTGGAAGAGAATGTAACCGCAGGTGTTGCCATGTCGAGACGAGGGTTTTACATGTATGGCGAGGTGCTGCCCCGAGGGGAAAAAGGTCAAGTAGACAGTGGCATCGGAAAGTATGTGTCTACTGGTGTTGTGACTTTGGTTAATTCTGCTGAAGAAATTTCACCTCTAGAGAATGAACCCTATGTCGAGAAAGTCATTGATGGTGTAAGAATGCAATTCCAACTTACCCCGGATACAGAAGCACCCGCTGAAATGAACACTTATATTCCTGAAGAAAAGAGCCTGTGTATTGCAGAGAACTGTACAGCTTCGCTTCATAATATCTATACATTACGCGGAGCTGAAGTGCGGGATCCCGTCGCCTGGGCTAAATACATTCAGCAGGCCATTGAACTATTTGGAGACACGATGACATCTGTTTTTGAAGTCCATAATTGGCCAAGGCACGGTAAAGAATACTGCATCGATTATATGGAAAAACAGCGGGATATGTATCAATATATTAATGATCAGACACTAAGGTTGATCAATCAAGGCTACACCATCGATCAAGTAGGAAGAATGGTAACTTTTCCTGAAAGTTTAAAAGACGAGTGGTTTAACAGCTCTTTTTACGGAACGGTCAACCATAACTCTAAAGCAGTGTACCAAAAGTATATGGGATGGTATAACGGAAATCCTGTTGATTTGAACAAGCTCCTCCCTGAAGAGTCCTCAAAAAAATATGTGGATTTCATGGGTGGAGAGGATGAAGTCATCAAAAAAGCAAAAGAAAGCTTTAGAGAAGGCGATTACCAATGGGTGGCTGAAGTCACCAAGCACGTCATCTTCGCAAACCCTTCTAATAAGAAAGCCAAATACCTCTGTGCGGACGCTCTGGAGCAGCTTGGCTACATCGCAGAATCTGGTCCCTGGCGCAATGAATACCTGATGGGAGCACAAGAACTGCGGTACGGAATCATTCCAATTCAGCAGTCTACCATCACAACAGAAGTTCTCGATATGATGACCCTTGAACAAGTGTTGAACATGTTAAGTATCCGTATAAACGGGTTGATTGCCGGAGAGTATGATTTCAAATTAAACTTCATTATTCCTGATCGAAAGGCAGAAGCCTTAACGGAAATCAAAAGAGGTATTTTCCGTTACTTATCTAACGAATTAAAAGAGGGCCAAGTGAAGGTCATCATGAGCAAAGAAACCCTATATGAGTTAGCGACCACGAACAACCGACCTTCCCCTTCTTCCATCAAAGTCATAGGAGATATTCAGAAATGGCATCAGTTCTTATGGGCTTTAGATCAAATAGACACAGACTTCCCGATTATGACGCCTCTGAATAGAAAAAGAATCAGTGATTGTTAGACATTCACACAGGAAATAGGGGCAGTTCCAAAAGAACCTGCCTCTTTTAGTTCCGGTTCTGGAACGCTTGATAAAGGATACGTTCATTGCACGATTCTTATTTTTTTCACTTTTAACTTCCCTAATTTATCAGATACTTTCCTTTTGGATTTCCATTAACCAACAATCTTCCAACTTCCCTTCATGAAGCTCATGGCCTGGAAGTCGCTCTACTTTTCTAAAACCACATTTTTCATAACAGGTTAAAGCCCGCTCGTTTCTTACCTGCGGATCCATGACCACTCTGTCGGCACATTGATTCTCAAGTAAATAACCAGCCATTGACGTAACAAGCAAAGAGCCGATCCCCTTGTTCCAATACATCACTTCTCCAATAAATAGATCCATTCCATAGATGATTTGATCCGTGTACCCATATTGATCTTTCATTTCTTTATCTAACTTATAAAATTGGATATATCCTATTTTCACCCCTTGATAAAGGACAAGGTCCTGAGTCTTTTCATCCCCGGAGGATATAAATTCACTCTCCATTCTACTCAGATTAAAAGGCTGATCTCTCCCTTCATAATATTGAAGTACTCGAGGGTCTGAAAGCCACTTTGATAATATATAACAATCTTCTTTCACTAGTTTCCTGACGATTAAATCATCATTTTCAAATAGCATGAAATCCCCCCTTTCTCTTATACTCTTCTTAGCAAGATCCTTATCGCAATTCACTGTCCTGGAGGGACGGTTTCTATCTTTTTAATCAGCTCTATGATGTCCTCATTGGAAACAGGCTCGATCTCCACTTGCTTGGTGCTTTTGATTACATCTTCCGTCACTTTTTCAATCTCCACTATATCCACTTCCCCATTCAGCTTCTCATTCCACCGGGCAGGTACATTGTAGACATTCACAGTACCATCTCCATTACCACTATAAGTGACGGCTCCATCGACTAAGCGAGTCCCTTCTAACTGAACCACATCCTCAGGATAGACAGCACTCTCTTCGTGGTTAGGATTAATTAGACTGCCAGCAGGAATCTTTCTAACATACATCTTGTCGATCTGTTGGTGTGGAGCTAGTTGATGCCAAACTCTTGCCCATTCTATTTCACTGGATGTGTAGGAACTCAAATCCACCTTCTCCACTCCTGGTTGTTGATTAGAATTCTCTTCACTTGAGGTGACAGTATTTGCACCGTCTTCCCCGGACCCTTTTGAAGATGCACCCTTTTCTTCGGTCGATTTTGTTTGATCACTATCGTTTATCGTTGACTCCGTCTCTGCTGCTCCTTGGTCGACACCAGACTCATCATCACTGGTAATTAAAGTTGTTTCTTTTCCCTTTATGTCTTGACATCCAACAGTCACGATTACAATGAAGGTTAAAATCAGATGAATATATAAGTGTTTTTTTGAACTCTTCATATTGTCATTCCTTTCTTTTATCAACTCATAAGGTGCCACGATTTATTTCGTTCACCATCGTTCAAAAGTCTATGTAGATCAACGCCTGTCACTTCGACTTAAAGAGTATAAACATTGTGTTTCACCAAAGCGGACGAGGGTCTTGTCCAGTTTCATCCCTGTTTTTTCTAAAAGCCTGCAGGAATACACATTGGCCATCTGCGTTTCGGCGGTGATTTTGTGAAGTTTCAGCTCACTAAAAGCATAGTCTACGACTTCTTCCACAACCTCAGAACCATATCCTTTCCCCCACCAAACAGGCAGGAATTGATAAGAAAGCTCGATATTATCCCCGTCATGATAAGGATCAAGTGAAACGAACCCAATAAAATGATTAGTTCCTTTTTCACGAACCACTAAATAGAGAGCGTTTACATCAGATGTCTGCATCCCTTCGAAGAGTGCATCCAAGCAATCCTCTTCCCGCGGTCCTCCAAGGTACTTCCTAACCACTGGATTCAAATAGAGTTCTTTGACCTCTTCATAATCCATGCTTTGAATTTCTTTCATCATTGTCCGGTCTGTAGATAACAAATCCATCTCCCCTTCCTAATATTACTTCTGTTAAGAAAGCGTAATTACCGTCCCTCTCCAATATAAGACGACCTTATTATGTAAAAAGTTACAAAAAAATGAAAAAGCAATGATTTAAGCTCCCTCTCCTGCTCTCTCGGCTGTTCGGTCCTATCGCCGCTGTTCATAAAGAAAGAAGCTAAGCATTCCAAGGAATACTTAGCTTCTGAAAAGGGTAGTGAATATAGTTGATTAATGGAAAAGTTCCTGCCTATGTGATTGAAAGTCTAGGATGCTCCTTACTAAAAAGACTCTCTCAACTATTTATTGAATAACGCTTTTCTTGTTTTTGGACCAACAATCCCATCAGTTACTAATCCTTTCGATGCTTGGAACTTCTTCACTGCTCTTAAGGTCTGCGGACCAAACATCCCATCATCTGTAATATTGAGTTTTCTTTGAAGTATAGCCACTGAATCTCCTTTACTCCCATACCTTAGCGTTTCATTGAAGAATTCATATCCTGCGACTGCTTTAGTGGATCCCACTCCATAATTTTGCGCCAATGCCGTAAATGATGCGGAAGAACTTGTGATATAAACGGGAATATTCTTATCCGCACGGTCAAAGAGCCATATGACATCTTCATTATACATTCGAATACAGCCACTGGACGCATAAGTTCCAATGGAAGAAGGTTGATTGGTTCCATGGACTCCGTAAACATTCCCTGAGGTATGACCCCAGTCGCCAGGTACTTTGATCCCAAGCCATCTTGCGCCTAGAGGATTCCTTGGATCGCCCCCGGGGATTCCTTCTTTATACCATGGCCTGTTTTTAACTTTATTTACAAGAGTAAATTTTCCTTCCGGTGTCATATTTCTCGTTCTTCCTGTTGCTACAGGAAAGACTTTCTGCAGTTTCCCATTTTCATAAAAAGCCAGTTGATTATTACTTTTGTTAATAATGATGGCTTCCTTCTCAGCAGCCTCTGCCGGTCTTGTCATCAAAAAAGAACTCAACAATACAATCCCCAGGACAAATACAAGTTTTTTTAACAGCATCCTCTTTCCTCCATCAATTCCTTCGTTGATATGGAAACATTATACTCCGGAGATTGAGGAAATCATTGTCGAACTCGGCTGTCGAAATATATAAATTTTCAAGTAGCATAAGCGACTTATTCAGGGGTTCAACAAACTGAAAATAGTAAAGGAAGACGTAATCCCAAAACGTAACCGATTTCCCTACTTGAAATAAATAAATTGTAATTTTATGGTAAAATAGACACAAGAATTCCGGATTGTTTTGTCTTACTGGACGATCATTCCGTTTTATGAGGAGGAAGACCCTTGATAAGAAGACTATTTCAGTTGAATACGCTATACATCCTCATTGCCATCATCGCCGTCGGCATCCTGCTGGTTCCACGGTTCATCGAAGGCTTCCATTTACAATCTAAAGGAATCAGCTATGTAACGAGAAACATGAATGATTTCTATCATAAGACCTTTCCTCTGGAGGGGGAATATACAGTTGAAATCAATGTGGATGATTTAGAAAGTAACGAAGGAAAAGTGCTGTTTGAGGATAGTGAGAATCAAATTCATGTAACGAAAGTAACACGTAGTGATTCAGGATACGAAGTCATTTTCAGTTCAAATGGGAGTTATGATGCGGATGGCGCGACATTAGTTTCTGGTTTGGAACATGCTCGGAGTAACAACGGCCTTACCTCTCATTTCAAAGCAAAAGCTGAAGCCATGTATAATGGAAAGACTATTGAGGGGTCTCCTTCTGGCTCTTCTGGATTCGATAATCAGGATGGGGACCAATTCGGTTTTCATTTACCCATTCCAAAACATACAAAGAAAATCAATGGGAAAGAAGAACCCACTATAAAAGTGATGGTTACTCATTTACAAGTGAATATATGGGCAAGAAAACCAGAATAAATCATTAAAACAAAGAGACCGGCTCCATGAGCCGGCCTCTTTAAAACTCCCTATAGTTCTGCTTGTAGTACAACTTCTCCCTCAGGAAGCTGGTTATTGGGTTGTGGTTCTTTGGTGATGGCGATGGCATCCCAAGATTTCTGATTTTCTTCATCAATCCGGAAAGTCACCGCACCATTCCCTTCGCCATCTGTCGTAAATGCACCTGCTGGTTCAGGATTCTCACCTTCGATCAGCCAGACTTGATAGACCTGCTCCCCTTCAAGCTGACTCAATTCTTCCACTTGGACAAGCAGTTCAGAACCGATGTTTCGATCCACTAAAGTCGCAACTCCGGATCCGGCTTCACCTGTTGATGCAAGCTGCGTCCGCTTGGTCGGTGTCACCGTATCACCCTCCTCACTTTCACGATCTTCAAGTTCAGATAAAGCCACTTGAAGGTCAGAAAGATTCGACTCCAAATCTTCATTTTGTGAAGAAAGCTGCTGAAGTTGGAGGCCAGCGAATATATTTCCACCTACGGATAAAAGAAGACCTGCCGCCAGCGCACCAGTCCAAACTTTCCATTTGTTCGGCTTTTTAGGTGAGAGGACCGGCGTCTGTTTTTCTTCCGCTTCATATCCATTTTCTTCTTCATCATTGAAGACACCATCTAATATACGTTCTCTCATGCCAGCCGGAGGTGTCGCTTCTTTCATATAGGTAGGAAGATCTCCCATCAGGTTTTCTAATTCCTGAACTTCTTTCTGACATTCGGGACACTCCCGTAAATGCTGTTCGAACTCTTTTTGCTCTTTTTCTCTCAACTGGTCATTCAAGTAATCAAGAACATTCTCGCACTGTTTGTCATTCATCGGTGGTCCCCCCTTTCTCATCCAAATGCTCGCGCAATTTTTTCAATGCGAGCCGGACCCGTCCTTTGACTGTACCAAGGGGAATGTCACATCTTTCAGCGATTTCCCGTTGCGATAATCCTTGGAAATAAAAAAGGCAGATCATGCGTTGTTGTTCATCAGGCAAAGTATCGATGGCTTTACGCAATTGGTCGCGTTCTTCTTTATTTGTGACGACCTCCTCGACACCGGGCATTTCTTCATTCATTGAATCCCTCTGATCCCACTCCACTTCCTGGACTTTCTTTTTTCTGATCAAGTCGATGGAGGCATTTCGGGTGATGGTCAGCAACCAGCTTGAAAACTTGCCGCGCTCCTTCATGTATTGACCTGCTCCTCTCCCTCTCCACAACTTGATGAAAACATCCTGCATCACTTCTTCTGCAGCTTGCTGATCCTTCATCATTCGATAAGCAAATGAATATAATAACTTCTCATATCGGTTGTAGAGGGTTTCGAGAGCAGCTTTATCTTTATTACGGATTTGTTCGTATAACTCATAGTCCGTGGGTTTGCTCATTCAAATTCCCCTTTATTTTTGCCATGTCTCTCTAGTATATCTTTTCAAAGGAGATCTTTCACGTTTCACAAAGCATACGAAAGAAATGAACAATCGGATCACCCTATCCTTTGAAATTTTCTAATACCAAAGCATTTTTATTGATTCTTGAAGAAGAACATGCGATAAACAAGATAACGATCCATGATCTTGAAAGTGAGGGATGTACCATGAGTTCGAACAATAAACCTGCAGAAATCGATCAGGACGGTTCCTTCAAACGCCAGGTGAACCGCTTCACTGCTCCTTTCGGTGAAGAGCTTCCCGTACAATCCGGCAAATACCGTCTCCTTTGGTCTCCTGCTTGTCCATGGGCCCACCGTGCAGTCATCGTCCGGAAAATCCTTGGACTTGATTCTTCAATCAGTCTAGGAACCGCAAGCCCTCTTCGCCCGCAAATTGACCGTGTGGATTGGGAGTTTTCTTTAGATGAGAACCATAAAGACCCAGTACTAGGAATTCAATATGTAAGTGAAGTCTACTTCCGTGCAGATGCAGACTATAACGGGCGCCCCACAGTACCCGTGATGGTCGATATTGACAAGAAAAAAGCCGTCAACAATGATTATTTCAACTTGACCACATATTTCGAAACGGTCTGGGCTCCTTTACATAAAGAAGAGGCTCCTGATCTTTATCCAGAAGAATGGCGGGAAGCAATCGACCAGTGGAGCGAGGTCATTTTCCATGACATCAATAATGGTGTGTACAAATGTGGCTTCGCTCAATCCCAGGATGCTTATGAACAAGCATATGATCAGCTTTTTGCACGCCTCGATGAGCTTGAAAAACATTTATCTGTAAATCGCTTTCTCCTAGGAGACTATATTACGGATGCGGACGTACGCTTTTATACAACTCTTGCACGTTTTGATGTGGCTTATTACAATGGATTTAATACAAATCGAAATCTGATTCGTGAATTTCCCAACCTTTGGGGGTATGCCCGTGACCTGTATCAGACAGAAGGGTTTGGTGATACCACAGATTTTCATGCCATCAAGCAGCATTATCATTTATCAATCACCATCAATCCAGACCGAACAGAAGAAAAGATCCTCCCTAAAGGTCCTGACTTGTCCGGGTGGGAAACCCCTCATCATCGTGAAAAATTAAGCAAGACAAAAGATAAGTTTCGCTACTAAAGGAGAACGACATGCACATTACGATTCGAAATGCTAAAAAAGAGGATCTTCTTGAGGTCCGAAAACTAAGACTTGTGGCTTATGAAGACCATATCAGTTCTATTCCGGAAGAACATTGGAAAGCTTTGAAGAAGGCGATCTCTTCTGAAGCTGATCAAAAAACAGGCGTGGATTTAATCGTTGCAGAAGTGAATGGAAACATTCTAGGAAGCGTCGCCCTTTTTCCAGCTAAGACAGACGCTTATGAGGGGTATGTGGATGAACTGGATTATCCTGAAATCCGTGTTCTTGCGGTCATCCCACAAGCGCGCGGAAAAGGGATCGCTTCTGCTTTGATAGAAGAATGTATCCAAAGAGCAAAAGCAAAAGGATATTCTGGAATCGGCCTGCATACAGGATCTTTCATGAAAGATGCCATCGCTTTGTATGAACGTTATGGCTTCGAGCGGCTGCCGCAACACGACTTCGAACCTGCCAATGACGGGATTATCGTGAAAGCTTTCTGGCGATCCATATGAAACCAAAAGGTCACCTCCCATGTCGAGGTGACCTTTTTTTCATTCATATCTTACATAATTATAATATTCCGTTGGGACTTCTTTTACAATATTCCCCTCGAGATCCTTATAGATTTCGTATTCCCGATAGGCTTCTACTTTCGCCCCATCCACCACTTTCGTCCCCTCGTGGACCATTTCCAACTCCATGCTCAGCTTCGAATTATCTTCCACATCTGTCGTCACCGCTTCTGTTTCATTCTTTTCCGTACTGACAGGGTAATGTAAGGAATCGTCTGGTTTCATCTTGGGAGATTCCATATAACCGATAAAAGCAAAAACACCTAAAAGCAGAACGAAGGGATAAAACTTTCTCATACCATCACCACCTTCCACAAAAGTCCAGGTACAAGCATCTTATGCAGAAGACGATAAAAAAAGGAACTCTCCTGCATGGAAAGTTCCTTTTTTCTATAATATTGACTAATAAAATCCACCATAACTGTGATGATATCCACCATGCCATGGATGATAACTTCCATGGCCCTGGTGGTAACCATATCCGGGTGAGTAGGAGCTGTGCCCGTGTTCATATCCATACCCTGGAGAATATATCCCTTGACCATGGTGATATCCGTACCCCGGGATGTACGTACCATGGCCATGATGGTACCCGTACCCTGGAATAAAGGTGCCATGACCGTGATGATAGACTCGATCCAAATCAATCGCCCCTTTCCTTCATTATCCTTAGCCTATGTGCAGGCGTTAATGAGGGTATGGGCAGCTGCTCTTATTAATTATCAATCTCTAAAAGATACAATTAACCCGTGTTGGCAGGCCGTATGCAAGTCTCTGTAGGTTTTATTAATGACTGTATCTTCTAACACAGCTGTGATGCCTAAGTAATTATAGATTGACTGTGCTGATTTCAAGGCTTCTTTTGCTGCATTTTCACATACTTGACTGACTTCTTTCAAATGAACTTCAGGAAGCTCTTCCCCTTGGATATGCAGATTCCAGGTTCGAGAAATGACTCGATCAAACGAGTTTTTCGTATCGGTCAGTCTCTTTTCCGCCGCCTGAATTTTGTTCAGGACAAAATCATAGCGACCGCTTTCCCTCCACTCATCTTTAAATTTCTCTGCTATCACTTTTGATTCTAAAATAAATTTTCCAGCAATGCCTAAACTGATCGACGCAAATTGGGATTTGGCGAATTGAAAAAATGGGTAACGCAAGAGCGGGTCTTCATAATTGGATCCATACAAATGAAACGCCATCGTCCACTCATCTTTGACAAATGCATCTTCAACGATAAGGGTGTGGCTATTGGTCGCTTTCAAGCCGAAGGCATTCCAATCATCCATGACCTTTACTTGTTCCTTTTTAAAGATAAAACTACGAATTTCTGTCGATGTGTCCCCTTCCCCATTGTCTACCTTTGCATTCATCATAAAATACGAAGCGATGGCAGACCCGCTACAAAACTTCCATTCTCCATTGATCTGATAGCCCCCAGGAACAGGTTTCGCAGATCCTGTTGGAAAACCGCTTCCTGATAGCACGGTGTCATCATTCGATAAATACTTCCTGTAAATGTCTTCTCTCAGCGATTTTAGAAGGTACATATTCCCTGTACATACCGCCAATAACCAGCCAAGATTCCCATCAATAAATGAGGCCTGTTCATATATTTTCAATGTTTCAGGTAAAGTTGAGATCCTTCCTCCAAGTTGCTTTGGCACCAACAATTGAAAAGAGCTTTGACGATACAATTCCTCCATTATTTCGGGTGCAAGACTTCCCCTCTTCTCCATCAACTTCGAATCCTTTTCAACAAGCTTTAATAGATCTTCACTTATGACAGGGATAGAATCAGCCTCCTTGATTCGATTCGCCAGGTCCTCCGCCAGCAGGAGGGCTGCCGTTTATCGTATACTTTCTCCTTCGACCTCGTCATTCCCTCCTCTTTACATATCAAGACCACCTCAATCCCCGCATAAAAAAGACACGCTCCTCTAAAGAAGAGCGTGTCTACTATTTTCACTTTACTTCAAGTTCTACATTATCAATATAGATGTCATGGGCATCTGCCACTTGTCCCATCAAGAATTTCAAAGAAGTAACATCATTTTTAACCATCTCAAACTCGAACTCATAATGTTCCATGTCTTCATTTAAGGAAACCTTCTCACTGAGGTAACGCGTATAAGCCGCGTTTTCGAGAGTAACCTCGATGTCCCTGGCTAAGGTTGATTTAGCATCAAAAGATAAGGTGTAGGCAGCCCCTTTGCTAAGGGAAAGACCTGCCTGCTCTGCTAAAACACTCCAAGTTTCATTGCCGCCATTCTCGATCGCTATTTTCAGTTCTTCATCAACAACGCTAACATCCGCATTCGCATCAGAGTGTATATAACTTCCCCATGGTTCCATTCCTTGTGAAAAGTCACCATTTTGGAAATTGATCGGAGCAACGATGACGGACGTTTGAATCATACGAATGTTATCTAACGTCACATCCCCGTTATCTCCACCTAGAAGAAATCTCAGCTGGCCAACTTCACCAGAGAGCTCCTCAGGAAGTTGGAATTCTAACGTATGCTCCGCCACCTCTTTCGTCAATGAAACCGCTTCTTCACTGAAGTACTGGACAGAGCCATCTTCGCTGACCACTTCCACTTGAATATCTCTTGATTCTGATGCATTCGCATCGAATGTCAATTCATATTCCTGGTTTTCTGCAAACGGAATGCCGCCTTGAGAGAAAAGAATGTCTCCGGGCTGCTGACCTTCTTCTTCAACGGTGATTTCAGCTTTTCGAGAAGATTCCGGTACGACTACACTCGCATCCGCACTATTTTGCGAGGACAGTTCCCAATAGTTCAAACGAGTCATATCCCCCTGGTCGAATGTACCGTTATAAATGAGGTTGCCATCACCCAATGCAGGCTTTGAAGTGTCCTCACCGACTTGATCGGTAATATCCTCCACACGTACGTTGCCAATCCATACCGGTGCTGTTCCATTGCCACCCAGATTGAATTCCAGACGCGCGGCTAAATCTGTATCCTGTTTGAACGTAAATGTGTAGTCATAAGACTGAAGGTTCTCCGTCAATCCCAACGTTTGTTCACCGGAGTAATTCGCATAGCCTCTTTCGGCTCCACCGGATACTTTTGTCATGATGTTCCGGGTCGTATTGGATTTTGCATCAAACGATACCTTGTACGTGTGTCCTTTTAGAACCGGAAGCTTTTGGATTTGCTGCAAAGACCACAGCGCATTCCCCGGATTTGTAATTTCCGTTTTCGCAAAATTTTCTCCATCTACATCTTCAATGGTTAGATTTCCTACACCTTCGAATTGAGGGAGCTTAAGGAAATTCCAATAGGTTGGATCTAGTGTTTTTTCTGGAGCATCCACGACATTGATTTCTTTTTCATAATTCTGATCATAAATAAGGTTCCCATCTTCTAGTGGCTGCTTAGCATCTTCCGGAAGTGTCTCTTCTTCCACGACAGGTTCGACCGGCTCTCTGTAATCTCTTCCCGTCAATTCATATACTCGCACATAGTCGACTTCCATTTTGCCTGGAAATTCTGTCGTTTCATCTGGATCACCACCGTACCATCCGCCGACGGCAAGGTTCAGGATCATATAGAATTCCTGATCAAATGGAGCAGGATACGCATACTGATCTCCTTGATTTGTCCCTTTACTGAACCAATCGTTCAAGGTTTGATAAAGTTCGCCATCCACATACCAGCGAATCTCACCAGGTTCCCATTCGACGGAATACGTATGATAGTCTGTAAAGTCTTCTCCTTCAGGGAAGTGATAATCTTTCGCTGTGTACGTGTTATTGGGCCATTCTTCTCCGTAGTGAATTGCTCCTCCGATGTTACTCGTGTCGCCTCCAGCGGCTTCCATGATATCGATTTCTCCGGAAGTCGGCCACGGTCCATACACATCCTCCTCCGGCATCATCCAGAATGCCGGCCAGAACCCTTGACCTTCAGGAAGTTTCATTTTAGCTTCGAATTTTCCATACTTCTTACTGAAAAGACCTTTGGTTTTCAATTTCGCAGATGTATAATCATAGCTTCCAAACTTATCTGTAACCGGTTCTTCTTCCTTTTTAGCTTTGATGACTAAGTGACCATCTTCGGTATAGGAGTTTTCGCTGGAATCCGTATAATATTCTTTCTCATTGTTTCCCCAGCCAGCAGCGACACCATCTCCGTTTTCATCAACAATCCAGTTTCCAATATCGTAAGTCCATTTATCTGGATCAATTTCATTCGCTAAAAATTCATCGTTCCAAACGAGCGACCAATCGGAAGCTTTTTCAGAAGCATCATAGACAAGAATACGATTCAAATCTGAATTCACAGTGGACACTTGATTCTGAATCTCTTCATTGATATAAACCGTGCCGGACACAGTGACTTCATTTAAACGGATGCCCTTGCCACTGGCAATCACCAAATCTCCATCAATGGTAGACCCAGAGATTGTAACGCCTGAAGCATTAATCCATGCATCCCCTTTGACCTCTTGCCCTTTGAATTCTCCGGTCTCGTTATAATAGGCATCAACGAAACCATCTACCAATCGTAGGAGGTCTTTACGCTTCAGCGGTTTGTCCGAACCTTCCCATTGATCAAGTGGTTCTTCCAACTGGTTAGGGAGAAATTCGGCAAAAATATTCTTCGCAGTTTCTTGTTTAGTGGCAGAACGCAGATTGACCGCATCATCCGTTGCTTCTTTTGTTTTTTGGATGACTTCTTTCTCATCCACGCCAAACAAATGACTTAACACAACGGCATATTCTTGATAACTCATGGATGCGCTTTCATTTTTCTTGTTGTTCAACCCGTCAAATAGCCCTTCTTCATACCACTGCATTCCTTCTTCCTTTTTCCCATCTGACTTTTCAGCATGAACAGGGGTAAAACTTCCTAAAACGATGAACAGGACGATCAAACAATAAAAAGTGTTTTTCACTCTGTTTCCTCCTTTAAATTTTGAGCTGTATGTAGTCAATCTAAGAAGTATCGGTTCATAAAGACATAGGTCTTAAAAAAGAAAAGGGAAACGAGTATCTTTCTATAATAAATAGAACGAAACCGGTTTCCCTAAAGGTCAAAAAATTTTATCTTTCAAACTTGTGGTTCTCTACGGTGTCTTTGTACCAGTAATAACTGTCTTTTCTCGTACGCTCGAATGTCTCGAAATTCACATGGATAATTCCGAATCTCTTCTCATATCCTTCCGCCCATTCAAAGTTGTCAAGAAGGGACCAGACGATATACCCGACGATCGGTACGCCTGCTTCCATTGCGCGGTTCAAAGCGGTCAAGTGTTGTTTAAGATAGTCCACACGTTCTTTGTCGTGCACCTTTCCATCTTCCTCTACGCCATGGTTATAGCAGGCGCCGTTTTCTGTGATGTAAATCGGGACATCTCCGTAAGTCTGATGAAGGTCCGTAAGGGTTTTATAAAAACCTTCCGAATAGATCGGCCAGTCGATATCGGTGCGTCGTTCATCCAGAGCGATTTCTTCGACTTGGAACAACCCTCCGTCTTCCTTGTAGCGGCCGAGACTTCCTGTATAATAGTTGATTCCCATCATATCGATCGGTTGGGAAATGATTTCAAGGTCGCCTTCTTCCATGTTCAAGGTCGCGTCGTGTTCCGCAAACAACTTCACCAAAGTTTCTGGGTATGTACCTTTGAACACGGGGTCCATAAACCATTCTTTCTGCCACATCATTCCACGTTTACATGCATCGATATCTTCTTGATTCGGGCTGTAAGGCTCAAGCCAACCGACATTTGGTGCGTATCCGATTTCTCCATCCGGTACAAGGTCGCGGAAAGACTGAACCGCTTTTCCGTGAGCGAGCAACAGGTGATGGGAAACATCTACGGCCGCTTGCAAACTTGTTTTTCCTGGGGCATGGATACCTAGATAGTTTGATAAGAAGGATGCACACCAAGGTTCATTGATCGTCAGCCATTTTTTCACTTGACCGCCGAACTCTTGGAACATCGCATTCGCATAGGCCAAGAATGCTTCTGTCGTTTCGCGATTCTCCCATCCGCCTTTTTCCTGCAGCACTTGAGGAAGATCCCAGTGGTAGAGCGTGATCATCGGTTCAATTCCGTTGTCAATCAGCTCCTGAATCAAGTTGCGATAGTACTCGACACCCTCTGGGTTCAGTTCTCCAGTCCCATCAGGAATGACGCGTGACCATGAAATCGAGAAGCGATACAAGTCGACACCGAGGTCCTTCAAGTGCTGCACATCTTCTTTATACATATGGTAACTGTTACACGCGCGATCACCATGATCCCCGTTCTTCACATTACCAGGGGTGTGGGAGAACACGTCCCAAATAGATGCGGTGCGTCCCCCTTCGTTTGCAGCTCCTTCAATCTGGTAGGATGCAGTCGCTGCGCCCCATTTTAATTTGTCAGGAAATTGAATCGTTGTCATTGCCTTTACCTCCAGTTAATCTTTAGGAGTCTAGCGTTCTATGGTAGAAGCTCGTGGCACCAACTCTGGGTCCACTTTGACATCCTGGATGTCGTGATCGTCCTTGATCAAATCTTCAAGCATATACGCCGCTAGTTTTCCTAGTTTTTGTTTGTCTTGTTTTACAGTCGTCAATGGTGGATCACTGTATCGGCAAGCTTCGATATCATCGCAACCGATCAATTGGATATCTTCAGGAACAGACAATCCTACTTCCTTCAATGCTTTTAATGCTCCAAGAGCCATCATATCGGAAGCTGCGAAAACCGCTTCTGGAAGTCGGTCCCCTTTTAGAATTTCTTTCATTCCTTCATATCCACTGTCTTCGAAAAAGTCGCCGTAATAGATCCAGTCTTTGCTGATCGTCAGTCCGAATTGGTTCATGGCATCAATAAAGCCGATGTTCCGGATACTCGAAACAAGAGAATCCTGCTTCCCGCCGATGTACGCAATATTGCGCACTTTATTCAAATACAGGTACTCGACGACTTTCGCCCCGATCTTTGCGTTGTCTGTCATAATATAGCTGGACCTTGGACCTTCCAGCTTCAAGTCAATTCCGATACAAGGAATCTCGCTTTTCGCAATGTCATGGACAGCCTCTTCAATTTCATCACCGGCGATGACCAGGCATCCATCAACATGGAAATGCTTGCACCTTTCTAAATACTTGCTTTCTCCTTTATAGAATTTTTCGTTAGAGAACAATAGCAAGTCATAACCTAAAGCCCCTACAGCTCTTTTGAATGAATTGACAACTTCGTTGAAAAAGGGGTGAGTAAAATCAACATTGATCTTACCCGCATAAATCAAACCGATCAGGTTCGATTTTTTCGTAGCCAGAGATTTGGCTGAAAACGTAGGTTGATATTTTGTATCTTCGATAATCTTATAGACTTTCTTTCGTGTCGATTCACTGATGCCTCCATAATTGTTGATGATTTTAGAAACAGTGGCTGGAGAAACACCTGCCATTTTTGCTATGTCACGAATTGTTAAATCCATCTCTTGTTCTCTCCTTAAAAGCTAGCCGCTCTGTGATTACCATCTATTGTATCAACAATTACGAGTGGATGGCATAGATTTACTTGATCGACCCTTCTGTAATACTTGAAATGAACCAGCGATTGAAAATCAAGAAGATGATGATCAATGGAACAGTTGCCCAGAATACACCTGAAAGCAACATACCAAAGTCAACACGGAACGCGTTATTCAATGATGCAAGCGCTACTTGCAATGTGTAGGACGCTGGGTCACGCAATACGGTAAACTGCCATAAGAATTCTCCCCACACAAGCGTGAACACGATGATTCCTAGAGTTGCGAAAGCAGGCTTGATAATTGGAAGCACGATACTCCGGAAAATTCTGAAGTTTGAACATCCATCAAGTTTTGCTGCTTCCATCAGTTCATCAGGTACAGATTCACTGATGTATTGGCGCATTAAGAAGATGCCCAATGGGTTCAGCAAGAACAGAACCCCTGCCCCAAGTAACGTATCCAACCATCCTAATTGGGAAACGAGGTAGAACTGTGGAATCAATCCCAACTGAGGAGGGATCACCATAGTCAATAGAATTAGGATGAAGAAAAAGTTTTTACCTGGGAACTCAAACTTCGCGAATGCGAATCCAGCCAAAGAGCTGATCAATAATACAGCGAGGGTTACCGTGGTACATAAAAGGATGGTATTCCACATCGCCTGAAAGAATGGAATCGTATCCAGGACTTTCATGAAGTTTTCTACAAGTTGATCACCTGGCAGGAGTGTCGGCGGAATGGAATTGTAAGCAGCACTCGGCCTGGTCGCCATGACAAACATCCAATAGAAAGGAAAAATGGATAAAATAGAGGCGATCCATAAGATGATATAAACGGGAAGCGTCCCTTTTTTCAACCCTTTAGATTTTCTCATTTTGTAAAGGCCCTCCTTTTCTGCTTACGACCGACTCCAGAAGTCAACCACGTATTCAATGCTGCTGCACCCACAATAATGATGAGTAGTAATACAGCTGTTGCTGAAGCTGTTCCAAATGAACCTAAGTTAAAGGCATCACGATAAAGATACATAACAACGGTCATGGCTTCATCTCGGTTGAATGCAGAAGAACCTAAGAATACCGCTGGTTCTGCGAACAATTGAAGAGCTCCTACGGTGGACATGAAAACTGTAAGGATAATGAAAGGCTTCAGCATTGGAATCGTAATGTGAAGGAATTGCTGAACCTTACCAGCACCGTCAATCGTTGCTGCTTCATACAAGTCTTTCGGAATACTTTGCAATCCTGCTAAATAGATGATCGTGTTATATCCAACCCATCGCCAGAAAACCATTAAGGAAATCGCGATTTTCGCTCCCCATTCAGACGTTTTCCAACTGACAGGATCCATTCCGAATAGACCGATGACATAGTTAGCTAAAGCTGTCTCACTACTACTGAAAAATACACCGAACACTAAAGCAACGGCTACCATCGATGTGATATAAGGCATAAAGATCGTCACACGGAAGAAGTTCGTAAAACGAATGACGGCCATGTTCAGGAAGTAGGCTAGAATAATTCCGACGACCAATTGGGGAGCTGTCCCCATCAAACCGATAATGACGGTGTTATATAGTGATTTCCAAAACAAAGGATCCTGAAGGACGACAACAAAGTTGCTCAACCCTACGAAGTCCATTTCTCCAAGTCCATTCCAATCCTGGAAAGCTAGTACGATACTAAAAACAGCTGGATAAAGACCGATGATGCCAAATATGATGAAAAACGGTGCAATGTATAAATATCCGGACAGCATATCTTTTTTCTTTTCAGACATTTGGGTAGTGGATTTTTTCACTTTTGAAGCTTGCTGACGTTTTTGTACACTCTCCACATGATTCCCTCCTTTATGTAGGAGGGCCGGATGGAATCCATCCAGCCCTTAAAACCTTTAGCGGCTCACTAAACCTTCAATACGTTTAACGGCAGCTTCCCATTCTTCTTTAGGATCTGCGCCTTCTTGAACATTTCGTAGAGCTGTCAATACTTCATTGTTTACAGTTACATATTTTGGTCCTTTGTAAACTTCAGGAATTTCTTTTGCCGCTTCTGCAAAGTAAGCAGCTGTGTTCTGTCCGCCGAAATACTCATCAGAATTGTTCACAAATTCTTCCATTTCATACACTTCTGGAGCAGATGGGAACAAACCACTTTCCACGAAGGACTCCAATTGGTTTTCAGGAGAAAGCATCCATTTAGCAAACTTGTACGCTTCTTCACTATGTTTCGTCTCAGAAGGAATCGCTACATAAGAACCTCCCCAGTTTCCTGCGAAGTCTGTTGGAAGCGTCGTTACTCTCCACTTACCTGCGCCTTCAGGAGCGTTTTCAGTCATGTAACCTTTCAACCAAGCAGGAGCCATCTCAACAGCAAACCCACCTTGGTTCAAGGCATTCGCCCACTCTGGTGTCCACATTTCGAATGAACCTACGACACCTTTATCATGTAGTTCAACCGCATAGTCATAAGCTTCTTTTACTCCGTTATCTGCTTCACCGATCAATAGTTCACCATCACGGTTGAAGTAGCTGACTTCAAGAGCATCCATGTTTGCACGGAACGCCATTTCCATACTGTCGACCATTGGTTTTCCAGTCTTTTCTAAAACCGTTGTCGCTGCATCTGCAAATTGATCAGGAGTTGAAATCATTTCACTGACTTTATCAGGATCAGTTGGTAGTCCAGCTTCTTCAAACACTTCTGTGTGGAAGTACATCGCTTTCGGACCTATGTCTGTCGGTAAACCGAACAAGAAATCTCCTTCTCCATTTTCAGCCATTTGCCATTTCCAATCTAAGTATTGATCCTGAATCTCATCTGCACCTAAGTCGTACAAGTTAACAAAACGATCTTGCGCTTCGCGGTAGCGGTCCAATTGATCGACCTCGATCATCGTCAAATCCGGAGCGCCTGTTCCAGCTGAAATCGATGTGAACAAACTATCGTGGTGATCGCCAA
The DNA here is from genome assembly GCF_019599545.1 of Halobacillus sp. Nhm2S1. Taxonomy (GTDB): domain Bacteria; phylum Bacillota; class Bacilli; order Bacillales; family Halobacillaceae; genus Halobacillus. Next base: position 215,618 of record NZ_JAIEZV010000003.1, read on the forward strand.
GCTCAGAGTTCTTGATATTGATTTTGACATTTGGATTTTCTTTTTCATATTCTTTCGCTAAATCTTCATAGTTGGTAGCTCCGAAAACCCAGAAGTCAAGAGTGACTTTGCCTTCACCTGAAGCAGATTCTTCCTCGCCACTACTACACGCATAAAGGAACATCGATAAGACCAACATCATAACGACGAATAAATTCTTTTTCACTTTCACCATTCCTTTCGTATTCCTGCCTAATTTCTCTTCCCCCTACATTAACGAAACCGGTTTCGTTAATGTTTAAAAAAAATCAATTGATTTATTAGGTTAGCTTGATTATAAACCACTAATGTATCCGTTTTCAATACTTTTTTTCAAATTTTTTCACAATTAAACACGTTTTTTGTAAACCGGTTTCCTAATATTTCTTATAAAGGATATATTTCATTTATTACATGGAGCAGTTCCTTAGACGCATTTCTTGTCATAAACAGCATGAAAGCTGATAGAAGGGGAATAGGGTGACTGTAAGCCAAAAACATTGAGGAGGAACGAAACATGTTATGGCTCTTACTTTTAATCCCGATCGTATTGATTGCCCTTTCCATCTATTTCGACAGAAAAAGAAAAGCTCAGCCTCAAGTCAATATGGCAAATGAAAACAAAGAAGCCTATGAAGAAATGTATTATGATCAAGGAGCTGCCAAAAAATCAGCAGACCCTAAACATACGAAGCCTTTTTAAAAGCACAAAAAAACGGAAGCGGAGGAGCTTCCGTTTTCTAATGCTCGTGAGATGATTGTTGGACTCCCTCCAATAAAAAACTTTCCAAATCCTTGATGTGGGTCGTACGGAAAACCACTTCTTTCGTATCTAAAACGATATATTGCGGCAACTCGTTGATATTCAGAAGTTTCTTATAATCATAAGGTTCTTCCGGCACTTCCTCTAGAATGTTGAATGAATAAAGCCGGTTCTCCCATACTTCAGGATCATTGAATATTTGATTGATCTCATTTTGAAACGCCTCGCTGGACCCGTTTTCACTTTTGAAAGCCAGCACACTATAACGTCCTTCCACCCCTGAAGTTATTTCTTCCATCAGCTCTTCTTTTTCTGAATTACATCCGGCAAGAAGGACAAACGCGACAAACATAAAGATGAGAAACTTTCCCTTCAAGCTCTCTCCTCCTTGGTCCCCTGCATTCTCTCCATCATCCAAAATGGAAACTTCTTTTTTTCGTAAGGCTCATGATTGTTTAAAAAATTCGTTGGAATAATGAACGGTCCCAAAAACTTTCGTCAAAGCGCTTCTTTTAAGTTCAAAGGCCATGAATGCTTCATCAGGAACTTCAAAAGGGGGCACTATGCCGTACTGGGAGGCTGGTTGAAAACCGAATCTAGAGTAATAACCTGGATGTCCAAGGACGATGACAGATTCATAATCCTTCTCCCCCGATTTTTTCAATGCGTGTTCGATTAATGCTTTACCGATCCCTTGATTTTGATAAGAAGGATAAACAGACACAGGGGCGAGGGCCAAGGATCTCAAAGAATCATTTTCCCCAATCGTTACTTTTGTCAGCATGAGGTGACCTATGATTTCACCTTTTTCTACAGCTACAATGGAAAGTTCAGGGACATAGGCATCCGAATTCCTCAGCCTCCTTACTAGTTGATGTTCGGTTTGATCACTCATCTCCTCGTTTTCAAATGCTGCCATAATGACTTGTTCGATTGCTTGGAAGTCCTCTTTCTTCTCCGGTCTAACCTGCATGCTCTCACTCCTTCATTTCCTCACTCCACTGTTGGTTTAATAGATGGTTGATCCCTACCGTTCGTTCGACATCCAGCACAAAGGCAATTCCTCTGCCTGGCTCATCCAGTCTGGCTCCACGTTCAATGGCACGCAGAACTCCATCACATTTATCTTTGACAATCAATGTCAGCACCACTTCTTTTTCAGGTTCAATGAGGATATTGAAAAGCTTCGCCTTTTCATGTATACCTGTCCCTCTCCCTGTAATGATGGTACCGCCCTCAGCGCCTGCTTCTTTAGAAGCATCTACGACTTTTTCCGCATCCCCTTTATTAACAATTGTCACAATAAGATCATAGGACAATTTCTGCTTCTCCACCTGCATCACACCCTCACTTGCGTTTTGTTCTGGTTCAAGTCCCAGGCCGAGCATATGATTGATGCCACTAATGTTCTTCGTATCGATCACAAAGCCTATGCCATGCCTCGGTCGGTTCAATTTTGCTGCTTGCGTGATCGCATCCATGACCGACTCGAAGATAGAATTAGAAACGAGAGTTAAGATCACTTCCCGTTCCCGTTCCACAGGTATGCCAAGAAAACGTTTCTTTTCATCCATTCTAAAGCCTTTACCAAAAAAAGTGGTCCCTCCCTGGGCACCTGCAAGAGTCGAGGCATGGACGACTTTTTTAGCTTTTTCTTTTTTAACGATCGTTACTATGAGCTTTTGTCCGGATTTGTTCTTTGTCATATTGTTCCTGCTCCTTTCTCCTGTAAATCACACCTAGTGTAAGGACAGAAATAATCGGTGCCAAAGCCACCAGAGCCACCATACCAAACCCGTCCAACAGTGGATCACGCCCTTCTGTAACAGAGGCAATGCCTACGAATAGACTCAGTATAAATGTGGCGGTCATCGGGCCTGTAGCGACCCCTCCAGAGTCAAAAGCGACCGATGTAAATGTTTTATTAGAAAAGCGGACGATGATCAGGGCGAACAGGTAACCAGGGACCACAAAGTACCAAATCGGGATACCTATTAAAATGCGCACCATGGATAGAGCGATCGATAGACCGACCCCGAATGAGAGGGTGTAAAGTAATAATTTCTGAGGGATATAGCCGCCTGAGACTTTTTCAACTTGATGGGTAAGCACACTGACCGCAGGCTCTGCATAAATGGCTACAAAACCAAGGACAAAGCCAATCGGAACCAGCAGCCACGTATGTTCAATCGTCCCAAGCTTCTCTCCCATCATGCTTCCGACAGGCAAGAAACCGATATGAACCCCTTGCAAAAAGAGGGAAAGCCCTGCATAGGTCAAAAAGAAGCCAATCAGGATGTCCTGTAATTTTTTCCATGGGAGCTTAAGAAAAGCAAATTGAAAGAGAAGGAATAAGAAGAATAGTGGAATGAGTGCTGTCGCGACATCAAACAGGACATTCCAGAAACCATCGAAGATTTTAATGTTCACCCATAAATCACCCCTAAAAGGAGAACAGATAAGATCGGGCCGATCGAAGCTAAGGCGACAAGTCCAAATCCATCACCCGATGAAGATTTTCCCCGCATGACCGCAGCCACACCCACACCGAGAGAAAGGATAAACGGCACTGTCAATGGGCCTGTGGTTACTCCCCCAGCATCAAAAGAGATCGGGACGAAAACATCTGGTGTAAAGGCCGCCAGGAGAAAGACAAGCGCATATCCTCCCGCTAGCAGGTAAACGATGTTGATACTGAAGATAATCCTGAACATAGCAAGGGCGACGAACACACCTACCCCGATCGCAACGGAAAGGATAAGAATGTCCATAGGAATCTGTCCGCCTGAGACCTGATCGACCTGGGAAGAAAGCACACGGACGTCAGGTTCTGCTATGGTCACAACAAGACCGAGAAGAAATCCGAAAAAAACAATCAGCCAGACTCTCTTCGTTTTAGACAACGCAGAACCGATCATTTCACCAATGGGTAACAAACCGACATTAACACCGAGTAAAAACAACACCAGGCCGGCTCCCACCATCCCAACACCGATGAGGAATTGAAAGAACATGTCCAAGGGAAGCCAGACAAGAGTGAATTGAAGGATGGTAATGACGATGGTGATGGGAAGTATGGAGAGGACGACTTCAAGAAACGTCTCTTTAATATTGTCCATCTAAAGCCTCCTTCGGAATAGTTGAGGAGCTTGTATATAGATGTTCCGTTTCTGGAAAGTTTTTCTGTATTTATTATATCATCAAAATCATGCAATGATGATAAAGTTCATAGACTTACCTTTTTCTCATAGCCCTTCGTTCAGCATAAGGAACACATGACCTGCAGACGAGCACCGCTTCCCCCTCGTCATTGTAATACGACTTCGGGTCCACAGGCTTCTTCTTACAGATCGCACAAGACTTTCGTGAAAATAAGTTCTTCAGTTTTTTCAGCAAAGTTATCCTCCTTCATGGGTTCAGCATAACTACATGCCGGCGTTAAATCCTCACGCCCCTTTACGTTGAAAAAGATAGAGCGCACCAGCAATGAAGGCGAGAAAGCTTACAAACACGACCGTACCGAAGATGAGGTCGTTCTGCTCCACAGGTTTCCCTTTTTCCAGAAAAGAGCTCTCCACTTCCTGTCCTTCACTCACGTAGGTGTAAGCAGCTTCTCGTTCTGCTTTTCTAAACACGCCCTTACGTACCTTAACAGCAATCACTTGTGTGGTGGGATAGCCTAGAACTTTAAAATAGCCCGTTCCTGTTTCAAAAACATTAGAGAAATTCCCATCATACTGGCGCATATCCGAATAAGCGGTCACCTCGCCAATCCTCTTCCCCACTTTCACCTCTGCCGCTTCTTCTTCCACAACATAAATGAAACCATCATAGACGACAAAAGGGTAGGCCCATGATGTGGCTGAAGCCGTTGTAGATAAATAGAAAAATGGGAAAAGTAAACAACAGAGTACAATCAATACCCGCATCGTCTCCCTCCTTATGAAAGTAGACGTCTGATTCTGGAATATGTTTCAAACAAATTATTTTGAGTCACGAAATACACTTGATATGATAAGTGTTGTTATAGAAGAGAAGGGTAATCATGCCCGTCTATTATAAGCGAATTAGAAAAGAGGTTATCCTATGTCTGTAAAAGCATTAACAAATACAAAATTCTCAGTTCTCGACCTTGCCCCTGTGATCGAGGGGAGTACGCCTGCGGATTCTTTCCGAAATACGGTGGACCTTGCTCAACATGTGGAAAAGTGGGGGTTCACAAGGTACTGGATGGCTGAACACCACAACATGCCTTTCATCGCAAGTTCCGCAACATCCGTTGCCATCAGTCATGTGCTGCACAATACGGATTCTATCCGAGTCGGTTCAGGTGGAGTGATGCTTCCGAATCACGCACCACTCATCGTCGCAGAACAATTCGGCACACTGGAAACCCTGTTTCCCGGACGTGTGGATCTAGGTCTTGGACGTGCTCCAGGAACGGACGGGATGACCGCACGGGCTTTACGGAGAAACTTGGACTCCGATCCTAATGAGTTCCCTGCTATGCTAGATGAATTACGAGGCTATTTTGCCGGCGATCACCATATTCGCGCAATTCCAGGAGAAGGACTGGACATCCCGGTATGGCTGCTCGGTTCGAGTGGATTCAGCGCACAACTTGCAGGTCAACTTGGTCTGCCGTTTTCTTTTGCCAGCCACTTTTCACCGAACAATACACGCGGCGCCTTGAATCTGTATCGTTCCAGTTTCCAGCCTTCAGAGGTGCTTGATGAACCCTACGTCATGGTAGGTGTCAATGTTATTGCCGCAGATACGGATGAAGAAGCTGAAAGATTGGCGACGTCCCTGCAGCAACAATTCCTGAATCTCGTACGAAATACGAATCACTTACTCCAGCCACCGGTTGATGACATGGACGAAGTATGGACAGCACAAGAGAAAGCTGCTCTAAGACAGCAACTGGGCGCATCCATTATCGGCAGTAAAGAAACGGTGAGAGACCAATTGGAGAAATTCCAGGCGGAAACCGAGGCTGACGAACTCATGGTCATTTCCCAAATCTATGACCACAGCGCACGTTTGCATTCCTATGAAATTGTATCTGAGATTATGAGTGAATAATGGTTGAAAAATTTGTTATTAAAGAGAAGTCCCTCTGCCATACAGAGGGACTTCCTTTACATGACATAAGTATAAAATAGAAAGACAAAAACTCCTGTAGCAGTGAGAAAGTGGGGAATTGAATAGGCTCCTCTACGCTTTTCGATTTCTACCATTCCTGTAACAAACATTAAGAACCCTAACATCAACAGCATGAAAGGCAGGGCTCGAAAATCCTCTGTCCATAATCCATACACACTCAAACCTATGACAAGCAGGCCGACTATTAATCGTAACACCGTTAGTATTCGCAGACGCCCCGTGCCTCTTATCCAATCCACCTTCACATCAACCTCCCATAAACCCTCCAAGAAATAGAGCTAATGCAAAACTCAACAAGGTCGATACAGCCCAATCTCTTTTTTTCGTCGTCTTCAATAATACATTGAGGACTGAACTGATACTAAAACAGATGACAAAAGCAACGAACACCATAAAAATACTGTCCATGCCGTTCCCCCCTATTTCAAAAGCGATTGAAAATAATACTCCGTTTCATGCAATGCATGCCCTAAATCAATGGAAGCGGTAAACAATATGTAAATAGGAATACACAGAGCTGCGATGATCACAGGTAAAGCTTCCTTAATCATACGCCTTTCCTTATTAAATGAATAAAGGGTGAGAGTTGAGCCGACGACAAAAAACACGCCCGTAATCCAGAGAATAGACAACTGACTGTTTGCATTTTCTACACCTGTCCGGAATGAATGAAGACGACCTTCATTTTCTTCTGTTTCTATTACAGTCATTAAATCGTCCTTCCCGCCAATCAACCATGTGAATGTATTTTCCTCTTTAGTCACTTGATAATAATAGCCGGCTGCGCCTTCCTCACTGATAACAAATGGACCGGAAGCATGGGCCATTGTGTTTGAAAAAAGGAGAGCGCTGAAGAGCATGAAGATCACCTTACTCATTCAATACCTCTGTTAACATGCGAATGCCTTCCAACACGTTTGTATGATCCTTTTCGTTCTTCCTCGCATGAAGCAAAACTGGACGGACAGATTCCACCGAACGTCCGAATTCATACATCCAATCATAACGGGGCACCATCCATAAATGGAAGTGGTGAGTCGTGTCCTCGTTATAAAAGTAGTACACAGATTCAATCCCTAAAACTTCCCTTTGCGCCTTCCTGATCTTTGCAATGAAAGTAATATAATCGTGTTGTTCTTCTTCTGTCAATTCATCCAAGCCCTTGATATGCCGTTTGGAAGCGACTATGACTAATCCTCTAATTGGATAAGCTACATCCTGATGTGCGTGAAAATGTTCCGTTTCAGCAATGACTCCCCCTTCAGGTTCGACCTTGCCACTGGTCAAAGCACAACTAAGACAGTCCACTTCCACGGTTTCTCCATTCGATAATGTAATTGTACGCATGTCATCCCCCTAATTTTTTATCTTAAATTCCGAATATGAAAGGCTCGAAATCGAGATAACCAAAGTTTTATTAATGAATATCGAAAATAAGCCCGATGAACCTTCCGATCCCTTTCATGAACCAAACGACCAGTCGTATTGGGGAAATGATCAGCTCAAGGAACCAAATCAATAATTCAAACAGCACGTCGAAAATCCTGGATTCCTCCGCTTTTTGCCTACGCCTTTTCAACATTTGTTTCTTACTTTTCAACCAATGGCTCAATGGTGCCGCCTCCCTGTCTATCCTACGATTCTTTCTATTAGAAGGTTTCATGGATGAAAAAATTTCCTCGTTTTACCTCTCTCCATTATATACAAACTATGCTCATAAGAGGAGGTAGATGTTGATGGGAAAAAGAACATCACAAATGAACGCAGCGAAAACGAACAATAAAACACCGAAAGAAAGCCTGCCAATTGAAGAAGAAGTCGGTCACCGCACCAATAAGAACCGGCCCAAGCAAGGTCCTGGAGCGAATGAATAAACAGCAAAAACCTGAGGAACATTCCTCAGGTTTTTGCTTGTTTTATTATGAATACCACTTGTGCCACATGTGATCATTCGCCCCACGCACGAAGCAGTCAATCCGGTTCCTTCCCCATGAGACAGCTGCTGGCGAGGAACGTACACCACCTCTTGGCGCGCCGAGATTCTCCCAATTTCTCCAGCGTCTACCGTCCCACCATTTATGCCATAGCTGATTATTATCTCCACGCACAAAGCAGTCCAGACGGTTTTGCGCCCAAGATGATACCCCAGGAGCTCCATCAAACCCACCTCTTGGTGAACCTAGATCTTCCCATTCACTCCAGCGTACCCCGTCCCACCACTTGTGCCACATGACATCATTTCTTCCTCTGACAAAACAATCAATCCGATTCGGCCCCCATGATACAACCGCCGGAGAACTCCGGACCCCGCCCCTCGGCGAACCAAGGTTTTCCCAGTCTCTCCACCTGGATCCATCCCACCATTTATGCCAGAGATTGTTATCGTCTCCCTGGACAAAACAGTCGAGACGATTCCTCTGCCAGGAAGATACAGCTGGGGATCCATCAAATCCAGGAGGCGGTGATCCGAGATCCTCCCATTCTCTCCATCTGGACCCATCCCACCATTTGTGCCACATCCGATCGTTCGTCCCTCTTACGAAACAATCAATTCGGTTCGGCCCCCACGACACAGCCCCAGGCGAGCTTCTTACGCCTCCACGCGGAGCGCCTAAGTCTTCCCACTCCTGCCACCTCGATCCATCCCACCATTTATGCCAGAGACGGTTATCGCTTCCCCTCACAAAGCAATCCAGCCGATTCGTCTGCCAGGAAGATACAGAAGGGGAACCTCTGAACCCTCTTGGAGGTGAACCGAGGTCTTCCCACCTCTTCCAATTGTCCCTCCATTGATGGAATGACCTGTTTCCTTGATAAGGATATGCTTGGAACGCGGATTGGCCGTAATAGCCTTGCTGATAAGGAACGTATGGATATAGAGCATAACCTTCCTCAGGATAACTCCGGTAACCATAATAATCCTGCGGTCCTCCATAACCATAATAATAAGGTCCATATGGATACATAATGCTGTGATCCCCCCTTCATGGTGTCCTCTCAATCTTATGCTGAAAAAAAGAAGAACATGAAGAGGTCCAGGCACTCATTCCATCGTGGCGAGCCTTGCATAAATTTCGTTCAAATTAGAGAATCCTTCTTTCTTTAATTCTTTTGTACAGGCCACCCATAACTCAGCGGTTGCCAAACTATCATAAAGCGCATGGTGGCGTTTTTTTATATCAATTCCATAATGCTCACAACATTCATCTAAAGTCGTCAACGCTTCCTCTTTATGAAGAACCTTTGTCAAAAAGGCTGTATCAACAATTCTATGCTGGAACCTTTTTCTCAAAGCGATCCATGTCGCATGATTCATAAATTGCTTTTCATGATTGGCATGATGAGCGACAAGTAAATCTGCCTTCACATAATCGAAAAAGCTCTTTAAAGCATCACGCAGAGGAGGAGCACCTTCAACCATTTCCCTTGTAATTCCCGTCAAGGCTGCGATTTCCTTGGATGGCTCAGCATCTGTCCCAACCAAAGTATAGAAGGTCCGGTTATCAACAATTTGGTCTCCTTTTACTTTCACAGCTCCTATGGATAAAATCTGATCGCCATTGTATGGATAAAAGCCGGTCGTCTCCAAATCAAAAACCGTAATACTCAAATCATCAAAAGGGAGGGCGAGAGTGTTCTCATTCTTCATCTCTCTTTCCAAGTTCCTTAAATAGGCCATATTTGATGGATCATTTTGATTCAATGAAGAAAGGCCACCACCGATTTTCCCGGACAAGTCCTTTACAAATTGTACAAACGGATTCATGTGCGATCCTCTTTAATGATGGATTTCGCCATTTGATACAGCTTTTGAGCGCTCTTGACCTGCTTTTTCAACTGCTGTTTTTCCTCTTTTGATAATTGTTCCACTTTAACTACGTGGACATTTTGATAATTTTCAGCATCTTTTTTCAATTCCAATCTTTGCTGAAGGAACTGCCGGAAACCATTTTCATATTCAGAAAGAGAGGGGTAGAGGGAACGCAGCACCCCGAATCTTGATATCGTTGAAGAATTTGTAACATGTTGAAAAAGGGACAGGATTCTTAAAGCATTAATGTATGGAAAGTAGACCGTTTGTTTCAAGTTGAAATGACCTTTCTTCTCGCCACTGTAATCCGGCAGCAACTGTCCAAAAACTCCTACACCTTTTTTTACATAGTTGACATTTTCCATCAACCTTTTCAAAAGCTCCGGCTCTTCATCAATCACTGCAAAAGAAGCCTCTTTGACATTGAGCAAGAGTTCTGATTCCCCCACCAACACGCGAGAATCGAAGAAAATAAGAAAATGCCTGAGGGACTGCCACTCTGCTTCTCTTAACCATTCCGAGATCTGCCGGGTGAATATGTCCACGGGTTGGCACCATAGAGGATTGGAAGCCATTACATTCCCTTCACACCTTTCATAACCGACGATAGCCATCCCTTCTCTGATTTCTTCTCCCAGTAATAAAAAATAATCCTGATGTTTTTCTTCCCCATCAAACAGAATTCCGTGATCCTGGTCACTCCATAACGACTGCTCGTATCTTCCTGCACTTCCCATCAGAAAAAATGCAAAAGGAGCAGGGGTCGGCCCCTGCTCACGTTCAACCTTTTCTTTTGCCAGATGGAAAGTATGGTGGATCAATTGATCGTGAAAAGCATTCAACTGCAAATGATCATCACTCACAGATTCAATCATGTCTTCCCGCCATACTCTGATTTCTTCATATGTCTTAAACATCGATTCCATCCTTTATGATTACGTCTTTACGCTCCTGATTTTGTCTTTTTTGGAGGCGTCAAATTTTCCGGATAGCCATAACCGCCGTGTTCACTTAAGTCAAGACCCATGATTTCTTCCTCTTCAGATACACGAAGACCACCCATTGCTTTATCCATAATTTTCAAGATAATGAATGACACGATAAACGCATACAATCCACTACTCACAACCCCCATCGTTTGTACCCAAAGCTGTTCTAATCCACCACCGTAAAACAACCCAGGACGACCTACAGAAGCAAGTTCTGGCGTGGCAAACAAACCATTGGACAACGTTCCCCATACACCTACGACACCGTGGACAGAGAGAGCGAAAATCGGGTCATCAATTCTTCTTTTATCGAAGAAACGCATGCTGAAGAATACAATTCCACCACCGATCAAGCCAATTAAAACGGCTGCCCAAGGTTCAACGAATGCACAAGAGGCTGTAATCGCAACAAGACCTGCAAGGGCACCATTCAACGTTGTCGGTACATCTGCTTTACCAGTCACTGCCCAAACCATCAGCATCGCGCCGATTGCACCAGCACCAGCAGCCAATTGGGTGTTAAGAGCTACATAACCAAAGAATGCATCCGCTACTCCGAATGTACTTCCTGCATTAAAACCGAACCAGCCGACCCACAAGAGAAGAACACCTAAGGCAGTAAATACCTGGTTATGGCCAGCAATTTCATTAGAAGAACCATCTTTATTGTATTTTCCGATACGAGGCTTCAGGATAATCGTAGCCGCTAATGCTGCCATAGCACCTGTTAAGTGGACAACCGTTGAACCGGCAAAGTCCTGCTTTCCATGTTCACCTAACCAGCCGCCTCCCCAAATCCAGTGAGCAATAACAGGATAAACCAGAATAGAGAATAAAATAGCGAAAATAACGTAGGCAACAAGTTTGGCCCTCTCAGCAAAACCACCAAAAGCAATTGTCATGGCAATTGCCGCAAACGCTAACTGGAAAAGGAAGTCTGTGGATCCCGCTAACCCTTCTCCCATCGTCGTTGCATCCCCATAAAAGAAATTAGAAAAGCCAATAAATCCATTTCCTTCCCCATAGATCAGTCCGTATCCCAATGCCCAGAATACAACGGAAACAATACCGACTGTAAAAACCGTTTTCCCTGCAATATGGCCGGCGTTTTTCATTCGTGTCGATCCTGCTTCAAGTAGTATGAAGCCCCCTTGCATTAATAAAACCAGGATCGTACATACGATGATCCAAAGATTGTTCATCAAAAAAGTAGCATCCATTCTCTTAACTCCCCTTATGTTAGATTTTATAACATTTTATGTTATTAAGCATTGTATCAAAGTCGCAATATTTACACAACTATAAATGTCAGGTTTCTTAACATAAGGTATGATCAAAATTTCCGAAGTTGATTAAAACCCCTCCACCATCGCATTCTTAAGACAAAAAAAGATCCCAATATTTTGGGATCGTCAATCATTCTACACCATTAACTCCATGAAGGAGGTTATACTTTGTATGTTTTTGAAGTAATTCGGAGACGGTAACGAATTGATAGCCTTCCTCTTTCAGTTTAGGGAGAATCTGCTTTAACGCCTCGATCGTTTGTGAACGATCGCCTCCAAAATCGTGAAAAAGGACAATATCCCCGTTCCTCGTGTTGTTAACTACGGTTTTTACAATATTATGGACGCCGGGACTTTTCCAATCCCTTGTATCTTGGTGCCAGGACCACATGACGACCATATAACCTTCTTCATTAGCTGTATTCACAATAATATCGTTATACACGCCTCCAGGTGGACGAAACAACCTTGGCGGAGCCCCTGTCAAACTTTCCAGAACTTCTGACGTGTTGTCCATTTCATGAATCAGCTCTTCTTTCGTTATGCCTGTAAAATCCGGGTGGTGAAAGCTATGATTGGCAAGTTCGTGACCACTTTTCACCATCGACTTGATGATCGAAGGATTCTCCTGAGCTCTTGAGCCTACTACGAAAAAGGTAGCTTTCGCATTATGCTCTTGTAAAATATCCAAAATTTCAGGCGTGTACTCTGAGCTGGGACCATCATCAAAAGTAAGGGCTATATACTTCGATGAAATAGGCACATCCCAAATCGCCGTCCCTTGTTCTTCATAATAATTCCTAGGATGGTTTTTCGCGTAAACGCTTACAACACTCACATGAAAAATACATAGAAGGATGAAAAGATACAGGGTGAATGCCTTCAAGTGAAACACCCCTTTCCTTTTTGATTAGTTTGTGGGTTAATAGCTGTCTTATCCCAGCTAAAAAACGGAAAGTCCACCCACAGGAAAACCAGTCCCCTGAAGGAACTGGTTTAAAGGTGTTATTTTTTAGGTTTTAATATCGTCCGCTGCAAAGGAACGCCACCCATGGGAACATTTCTTTCAAAGAAAACATACGGTTTTCCGTCCACCATAAAAACATGATCCCCTTTATAGTGTACCTTGTGCCCTCTTTCACTTAGTTCCTCACCAATCGCCTGAATATACTCTTGGTGATCCATATAGCGTTCATCAAAATCAATTTGGATATGGCCTTTCCGGTAACCCATCAACCAATTGAAGAATAAAAACATGCCGACACCCACAGCGGTACCAAGTATTATATACATCCAAAACATATCCTCACCCCACTACCTACGTCTACGAGGGACCTGAGGAGGAAGTTTCAGAAAAATAAAAAAAGACCAGATTTCTTCTGATCTTTTCCTCAAATGCTTCCTTAACCCCAGGCACTCATTCCGCCTTTTACATTGGTGATTTTTTCGAAACCTTGTTTTTTCAATACTTTCGCTGCGTTCATACTCCTCATTCCGCTTTGACAAATCAAGACGACTTCTTTATCGCGGTCCAATTCCGCCGTTCGTTTTGAAAGATCGGAAAGAGGGAGGTTTTTAAATGGCTTTTTGTGATACGCTCGGAATTCACCTGGCGTCCGGACGTCAATCCATTGCACATTTTTATCTTTTAAACGCGTCTGTACTTCCTGGACGGTTGTATGTTGAACACCTTTTACGGGTAAAAGTTTCTTGATTACCAACCATCCGAGGAACAATCCAATCCCCCAAGGGAGAATCGCTTCCATGTGGTTCCCCCCTTATTTTTCGATCATGCACGGCATCGCTCGACACTCCTGGTGTTTAACCGGGATGGTATAACCGATCACTTCATGACCTTTTCTCTTAAGCAGTCTCGCTGCCAAGTTCTTTTCGACTTCATCTGAACAAATTAAAACAATCGGGCGTTGTGGTATATCTTGGTGATGTCTTTCTAAATAAGCCAGCGGCAGACAAACCGCATGCTCCATTTTATCATGAGATGACGTTTGATAATCCCTCGTATCAACAGGAACGACCATGTCATCATTTTCAGCAGTTATTTCGGACATGTCCATCTTTTTCACGTGAGAGACCGGGAGATAACGGTGAAGCATAAAAAGCCCCGTTCCGACGATTAACGTTACGATCATCACTAATGACATGATGTTCCTCCTTTGTCTTGAACTAAAAACATTTTATACCCTACAAGGTATATGTGTCAACATTAAGGTCTCTGTTTCCACAGAATATTTAATCAGAGAATAAGCCTATTTTCCAGAACAAAGACTTCGTGATCTTTTAGCAAACAACAAAACCGCAAGATAACGAAGGAAAGGCACTATCTTTTTCAAACGTAGAGTCCAGAGATCCCAGTTAGTGGACCAGGTAATCCTTTTTATCCTTTCCTGAACAAAAAAAGCCTGAAGCTCGCCGGCTTCAGGCTAAGAGAAGTCTTATTTAATTGACCATTCGATTTTGGTCTTTCCAAAACTTTTTCCGAATGACGACTTTCTGAATCTTTCCAGATGCTGTCTTCGGAAGTTCTTCAATGAAAGAAACGCTTTTTGGTGCTTTGAAATGAGCCAGCTTTTCCCGGCAAAACAGGATCACCTCTTCTTCTGAGAGGGTTTCTCCTTCCTTCACCACAACTACCGCATGGGGTACCTCTCCCCACTTTTCATCTGGAACGGCAACTACAGCCGCTTCAAGAATCGCCGGGTGTTCATACAGTGCCGCTTCAACTTCAATGGAAGAAATGTTTTCTCCTCCACTGATGATCACATCTTTTTTACGGTCGACAATTTCAATATTCCCACCATCATCAACCACTGCCATATCTCCTGTATGGAGCCACCCGTCTCTAATCGCTTCATTGGTAGCTTCCACATTCTTATAATACCCTTCCATCACGTTGTTTGATCTTGTTACGATTTCCCCTATAGAAGATCCGTCGCTCGGAACTTCTTCTCCTAACTCATCTACCACCTTCACTTGGCTGCCGATCATGCTGTAACCAGCTTTCGCTTTCAAGCGATAACGCTCCTCCGCAGGGCGGTCCACATCCATAGATCGGAGTTCTGAAGTAGTGATCAGTGGTGAAATTTCCGTCATGCCGTACACCTGAACGAATTTCCACTTCAAGTCTTCTTCCACTTTACGGACAAAAGCTGGTGGAGGGGCAGAACCTGCGATCACGACTCTTACATCGTGATCCATCGATGGCTGCTCCTCTTCGTAAGCCCCAATAACCATGTTTAGAACGGTAGGCGCCATATGTAGCACAGACACTTGGTGTTTCTCTACTTTATCTACGATTAATTGTGGATCTGTTTCTCGAAGCATCACCTGTGTAGCCCCGTTCGCCGTATAGTAAAAAGGAGATCCCCATCCGTTCACATGAAACATGGGCAGGACATGGAGAAGAGTATCCTGATCCGAAACTCTCAGGTGATGCATGGATGACAGAGCATGGAGGTAATTGGACCGATGACTTAACAATACCCCCTTGGGATTTCCGGTCGTTCCGCTCGTGTAAAGTAAAGACGCAATGTCTGTCTCCTCTATAGGCTCCCGTTCAAAACGATCCGGTGAAAATTGGGACAGCCATGACTCATATCCTTCCTTAGAATCGTCTCCATGGACAATCACTTTTTCTAAGGAAGATAGGTCCTGCACTACCTCTTCTACCAAGGGCAGAAGAGTATGATCGACAAGAAGCACTTTACTTTCACTGTGCTCTAAAATGAAATGATAGTCGGCCGGCTTCAACCTTGTATTCAATGGGGTCATTACAGCTCCCAGCTGAAAGACACCGTAAAATCCTTCAAGCATCTCCGTGGAATTCGGAGCAAGATATGCCACCTAATCCCCTTTTTTCACACCTAAGGATTCAAGACCTCTAGACAGCTGATTAACCCTAGCGTTCATCTCTTGGTATGTCAGTGTCCATTCATCATCAATGATCGCCGGCTTGTCCCCATATAATGTTACTGCCCTGTCCAGAAACTCTGTCAATATCAATGGAACATGCATCGGATACCCTCTCCTTTTAGTAAAATTATTAATATCTTACATATTATTCTAATTGGTAATCTGTACTATATCAACAGATTATTGTATCTTGTGTACACTAACAGATGTTTTTACCTCAAAAAGAAAAATTGCCGTTTGGCAGTTTTCTCACATCATCACTTTTTCTTCATTAATCACGTCTATTGTAAATCCAAGTCCCTCGATCATTTGAGGATCTTCTGTACTCTCCTGACCATCCGTTGTCTGGTAATCACGGATGTATTTAGAATTGGCGGGATACAGGCTGAACGGCTTAAGGTGAAGGTTTCAGGAAATTATGTAAAGAGAGCTGTCTTGCAGCTCTTATGACTCTCCCTTCCGTGCAAGGCCGCGACGGAAGGCGGCGAGGTGATTCAATGACGCATTCCTTAATTGTGTAAAAACAGTTCTTACATCCTCTGGCAAATCATACAATAAGAACTTCTCATACATGGATATGTTCTCAATTTCCCCCTGAACACCAGCTGCATAAGCGGCTTTCACACTGGCAGGAGTAGTTACATACTGACTTGCCTCATCGGATGGTATTGGAATTTGATATCTTGTGAAAAGTGTATTTAAGGCTGAAATGTGACGTTTCTCTGCTTCCTGGATACGGACGAATGTCTGTATATCCCCGAATTCCCTTCTAATATCTTCATACCGGGCTTGTGCAAGATATTCATCCTGGACGGCATAGATCAACATGTCCGCAAGGGTTAATGAAGAAGCGCTTAAGGCACCAGTTGCTCTATATTCCTGCTGCCTTATCTCAGAACGACCCATTTGGGGAAATGTATGAAAATAAAGAAACCAAACGGCATGATTCTGTTCATCAGCCGCAGCCTGACGGAACGTTTCTTTGATGGAGAGATCCTGAGCTTTCCGCTCGATCTCATGATAAAAGTCTGTCGTCTTTTGTTCGTCGAAAAACGCCCCCTCTATTCCATCCCTGTATTGATCGGGACACGGCTCGGTAATTTTGGGTGATGGTTGCTTTCCCGTCAGTTGCTTATAAATATTGCTGAAGGCCTCATAATGACGGATTTCATCCTGGCGAATCTCATAAATTTGCTGTCTTGCCTGCTGTGTAGGAGCTAAATCAGCCAATTTATTGTAGCAAGCAATCGCACTGTACTCCCCATTAATGGCTTTTTCCACATCTTTGACGAGGGACTGATCATTTTGAATGCGGAAATAACCATCATAACCATAAGGGTTGAATGTATATCCATACTGATTCCGGTACAATCGAATCCAACCTCCTTTTAGAAGTCATCAACCTATCCTATGAAATTTGGGCAGTTTTGTGTGCAAGTCGAAGATCTCCTGCCATTTATTATTCAACGGAATTTGACATTGGGGAAGAAACGTTTGAATAAAGGCTCGTGAAATCAAAAAAAGTGTGAGGAAGACTTTCGCTTCATCACACTTCTGCGGGAAAACTCTAGCATGGTTTCCTTATAGAGTCGTATTCACTTTTTACACCTTTTAATAAAACACACCGGACGATGAGGGCGCATTAGCGAGAAGAGGCTGTGGCCGTTTATCTATCATCCGGTCTCCAGTTGTCAACAGCGCTCTTCTTTCAAACGCACCCGGATACTCAACGACCCAGCCTTCTTCATCGATGACTAGAGCAGTCTCATAATCCCTGCAGCGGTATTGAAAGATCCTATAGCCATCGTTGTCTCCCAAATACGTATACACTTGAAGCAGGGGAAATACTTCTTTCTTTAAAACATCGATAAAAACCATTTTGAACGTCCGTCGTTCTCCTATATGCCAGGTCACACGATTGATCGGCAATGTGTTCGAGAAAGGCGTGATCGTCAAATCAACGTTCGTCGCACCATCCAGATTCTCGTCGTACCTGCCATTGACCCACCACTTATCCTGGTCTTCCGCCTGGACTACAAAGGGCTCTGTCTCCTGCTCTTGATAAATCTTCACTTTTTTCGTCTTCCAATCTAGCCCGAGCTTCAAATCATAAGTAAGATGATGCGGCACTCCCCGATCGACAAGTAATACCGTCCCTCGCACCTCCATATGATTGGTCAACTTTTTCAGAGTTAAATGTTCCGCTCCAGCAGACTCCAGGTGATTCCAAATCACACGCTGCTCCATATGATTCCCTCCTATATGGTTTTTGTGACAGACCCTTTCATCCGAATGACTTTTCCATCAAGTTCAGGACCGATCGTTTCCATCCCTGCTTTCTCATAAAATCGCCGCGCTTGACGATTATCAGGGGCTACCCGTAAATGATATTCCTCCAGGTTATGTTTTTTGAAAAAATCGACCGCGTAGTTGTGAAGGGATTTTCCTATGCCTTCCCCACGCTTGCGAGGAATCAGGTAAAACAAGTGAATATATCCGATTTTCCGCCCCTTATATTTTTTCACGGATAACTCGAGCTGACCAATGACTCCTCCATCTACCTCTGCCATGACGAAACCATCAGGATACCGCTCTACTTTTTCAAGCACATAGAATAAGTAAGCTTGTACATCAAAGCCTTCGGTGTTTCCGAAGCTCACCATAAACGAATCTTTGCGGAAATCGATAATAGCCTGCCGATCCTTCCTCAAATCAATCGTTCGGAATTGAACCATTTTTCACCCTCCATCTCTTCACATGGACACTGGAGAAGTATGGGGGGAGTTACGTGATATGGTCTCGTTGCAACGTGACAAAAAACCTCCTCTCCAAAAAGCCCTGCCCCTCAGCTGATGTCATTGGCTATCTTTTTCTTCAAAGCGTAATCCATCTCGCTCCTCCTTCTCTTAAAATTCGCTATCCAAATTGATATTCCTTCCTTTTTTTACATAGAGAATGATGGCGGACAAATACTAAGTTAATCATGTTGCATTCCATTCGGAAATATATTCGTAGTAGGAGGTGAGAAGGATATGTTTTCATCCAAATGGCGCATGCTGAAAAAAGACTTGAAGGCCGCATTGAAATCGCCCCCGTCCCCATTGACGACGGAAGAAGAAGCGTTGGTGAAGGAAATAAGAAGGATCACCCAGGAAAAAAATCGAAACAACGTCACGCGTACGATGGCGTACCTTCATTTTTTCGAAAAACATCCTGAAGTTCATTGGGCACTGCTCGCTCATCTTGTATCCAGAAACGCTGGATGGAACATGACTGACCTTAAGGGGGAATACCTGCCGAAGTTGTTGACAGGAAAAGAAGCCACAGACTTCTTCGTCTTTTTAGAACGGGGAAATTGGCTCATTTTTCAGGATGCTTATCCACAACTATTATTGTATGATGCCAGTTTGAAGCATGGCCGCCCCCTCTACCACCTATTAGATGCCTTGAATGTTTCCAAGTTCATGAAACCTTTTTGGGAACGCTTTTGGAAAAATGGAAACAGTGAAGAACTGACTAAAGCGCTGATCGTCAATGAACAGCATTATATCGAGGATCGAGTAATAAGAAATCATCTCTATATGGCGACGGTTATGGATAAAGTGATGTTCAAACTTCAAGATGTGCTTTCAATGAATCATATCCTTTTTCCTTATGTGACTCCTCTCCAACAAAAGATCAAACTGGTCGGAGGAACAGTCCATCACTTCTCGGCTGTGAATGAACGCATTCTTCTCGGAAGATCTCTTTACGAGCTTCTTTATGGGGTGCGGTCACGTCTGGATCAAATTGTCCAATGGTGCTCTGCTCATACGCACACGGGCTCGCGCAAGGATTACTGGCCGCAACTATTTAATGATGTCAATGAAACACCCCCGGGCCATGTTCATGAAATGACCGTAAGCCCATGCAGACGAAAGCAGAACGGGCCCAAAATTTACAGCCCTAAACTGAATATTGTCTGGGAGGACTGGGTCCATTCAGAAGCGGAGACAGGGGATTGGTTCAAAAATGCAAGCGTCCTGGACATAATGAAAAAGAATGCAAAAGAATTCGATGGAGACATTGAACTGGTCTATTGCCGGACGTTGGAAGAAATTGAGTTCGCCTCTCAAACGAAACAAACCTTCTTTCACAAGACAGAAGGGCAGCCCGAAGACCGCCCTTAACTATGTAACTGGCTTCTATGAGAGGTTTGTTGGATCAGTTCAAGAACCTTACGAACGATAAGGTCCGGATTCTCCAAATGAACAGAATGGCCGGTATCAGCAAAAACTTGCTCTGTGCACGGGGTGAGTTTTGCTAACAGTTCCTGATACTCCTGCCAATGTTCGGAAGGATGATTCGCGCTGATCACAATCACAGGCAAAGATGGCTGTAAAGGCTGGCTTTCGTTAATGATCCTTGCACTTTTTTCTGCGTTTTGATATTCCTCATATGCCGCAAGAAAGCTTTTCGGCCGATAGCCGATGTAGTTTAAAGCTTGACTAGATTCTTCATTTAACTCATTACGTCCCACTCTCTGCTTCATTAGTCTTGGTAAGCCGACCCATGATGTGAGAAACCCAAACGTCAGTATTCGCTGGAATTTTTTCAGCCTTTGGACATTCTCTTTTGTCGGAAGGTAATAATGCTCATGTGCCGCATCCTCAAGAATTAGACCGGCTACTTCATTTGGATATAGAGAAGCAAAAAGACGAATAATGAGTCCTCCATATGAATGACCGACGAGGATATAGGGAGGCTTTGCTTCCATTCTTGAAAGTACTTCATGCAATTCTTCTGCAGAATCTAGGATCGTCCTGCTTTTCCTTTTTGAACGGCTCCACCCATAGTTTCCGCGGTCATAGGCGATCACCCTCGCATGACGTGCAAGCTCCGGCTGAACATAAAGCCAGTCGAGGGAAATCGAACTGAACCCTGCTTCCAAAACAATGGTCACAGGCCCTTCTCCCTCGGAAATGACATGTGTATCACTGGTTTCCGTATGGACCATCATTCCTGGAGGGAGCACCCTGCTTTTTTCATTCATGACCATATTCCAAACCGTTAATGGAAACCCTAAGCCTGCCACCAAACCACGAATTCCTTTTTTCATTCGATTTTCATCTCCTATTGTCTTGGCGCAAATAACATCACACATACACCGATCATACAGATCCCTGCACCAATCCAGTCATATAAATCAGGCGTTTTACGATCCACGCCCCACCCCCACAACACCGATAAAATGATGAACACACCACCATAGGCAGCATATACACGACCAAAAGATGGAAAGCTTTGAAACGTAGCGATCACGCCGTACAAGGCAAGTGTCAATCCTCCTGCTATTCCCCAGGAAAGTGGTTTTCCTTCACGGATGGATAGCCAAATCAAATACCCTCCTCCGATTTCAGCCAATCCTGCTAATAAAAACAAAACGAATGGTTGGATCATTATGATCACTCCTGTAAAAAGCTATCATTATCATCATTTTCAGGAGAACCAACGACCGTCACAGACCACCCACCATCAAACTCCATAAGCAGGACTCAACTCACTCCAGACATCCAATCGGTTCCCCTGTAGATCCTCAAATACAAAATTCAAACCAGGATGGCCCCTGTCTTCTATTTCGCCGACCGAGACTCCTTTGTTTTTTAATTCTTTATGTAAAGCCCTCAAAGCTTCTACTCCATTCACTTCGAATGTGATCGCAAAACGAGAGCTTCCGACCACATCCAAGAAGTTGGATGTTTGTTCCGGCGATGATTTCACTAAGAATATACTGATGCCTGCTAAACCTATGATGGCTTTCTGGTTATCTTTATAATTGATACCAGCTCCAAGCTTTTCTTGATACCAGATTGCAGATTCATCTACCTCTTGGACTGGTAAATAAATGGTCCCTACTCGGAATAATGAATGGTTCATGATACGTCGTCCTCCTATCGATCTATGTATTCCACCAAACCCTTGAAATTCCTCCTTTCACTATAGATTTCTTATATTATAAAAGCTCGCTTTCCGCGGAGCGCGGTGAGCCTCCTCAGACTTCGTCCTGTGGGGTCTCACCCTGCACTTTTTTCCCGCAGGAGTCTCCCCATTCCCCTCCGCCCACTTTTCGTAAGACATTCTCGAAACTACCTTCCAGTAATAAGAGCTTTTGTAGTTAGGAATCCTATACCGATGCAGATTAAGCAGGATTTCACAACACAACTAGGCATGTTACTTTAAGAGGGATTTGGAGCCCCTAAGCTCCCATAAAAGTCTCGAAACTGAGTCTTACACAATCCTGCCATATTCTTTAATAACTCAGTACTAAAGAAACAGGGCATACGTTTAGTGATAACGCTGCCCTGTTCTGTCATTTTCTGCTTCCTCTTCCCTTTCTTCTTCATGAAAAGTCGTTTCTGTCTGCCCGCTTACGTAATCGAATGGAGTATAGGAATTGTCTGGGTACTGCTTTTTCACAAACATACGATATGCGGTACGCAGGACAACAGAAACAATTAAGCAGGAAAACAGCACTGTAATGATTATGGAAACCATAAACCACTCCTTACACTTTTAATTTAATGGCTCTTGTGGCAAGCATTGTTTTTATATGGTGATCAATCGTTCTTCCACCACCGAAGTCATCCTCATAGATGCCTGCAATGACGAAGCCTGCATCCGTCTGGCCTTGCAGTTGGTCTTCCAGTGTGTGACCGAACTCAAGCGTTTCGCCTTCGATCACTTCTTCCTCTTCGAGTGCGGAGTAAGGAATTGTATGAGCCACTTCCAACTTGCCTTCGTCCTCTTTATCTGCATCAAATAAATAAAGGACAGGATTCATAAAGCCTGAAATGAGCGTTCCTTTGTCCTTCAAAACACGTGCCGCTTCCTTCCAAACCGGTCGTACATTCTCGATGAATACGTTAGCGACAGGATGGACAATCAGATCGAACGTCTCATCTGGGAATGCTGATAAATCAGTCATGTCACCTTTAACCGTTTTCAATTCCAGTCCTTCTTGTTCCGCTACGCTTTCGTCTTGGTGTAGCTGTTTTTCCGATAAGTCAAAAACGGTGACGTCAGCGCCAGCAGCAGCGAGAACAGGTCCCTGCTGACCGCCTCCTGATGCTAGGCAGAGGATTTTCATCCCTTTCAACGATTCGGGGAACCAGCTTCTCGGCACCTGTCGATCAGCGGTCACACCGATTGACCACTCCCCGCTACGAGCTTTTTCGATTGCTTCATGCGTGACGCTTTGGGTGTAACGTACCCCGTCTTCCACTTTTTTGTCCCATGCTTTACTGTTATGTTCTGTCGTTTGGCTCATCTATTTCTTCCTCTCTTTGTTCCATTCGTAAGTTTGCTTCCATCTTTAAATGATGGGAGATCAAGCTGAGTGGTCGCTCGTGTGCATACGGTTTCCGTATTGGTGTTTCAGCTCGTCCACAAGAGATTCTGCATCCTCATCGGATAAATGTTTTAAGTAAATGTTCTCTTCCTTCCCTTTGTCTACTTTTATAGAAATGAGATCATCCATTTTTTGAATACGATGAATTTCCTCATCTGTCAGGCGCGTGTTTGGATCAGCGATTCCAATCCGTATGTCGAGAACATCTTCCTCTACACACACATAATTACGCTCAGGCATTTTGTAATAGTGAATCATTTGCCATAGCCCTAATAGAAAGATGACACTTGATGCGAAAACGATAAACAATTCAACACGTCCGTGCAAATACAGAGACAGTCCTACCGGCAATATACCTGTAAAAACGTTAAACAAGGACCCTCTCGCTTTTTTTCTCCATAATTCTTTGTTGCTATATTTATAATTCAAGACATCACCTTCTTAAACCTCTTTCTGCTAAACTGTTCTGCCAGGTGCAGCGATGAAAAGACTGCTTCAAGTTTCTTCTTGTATTATTCCAGAATCATCCAGATGAGACTCCTTATCCAAGACTTCCTCATCAGACAAGTGGATCACCAGCGGTTGGACAAATAGGACGATCACTAAAAGGATGACAGCGAAAAACAAGGCTGACGTCAGGCGCATGTGGAACGTTTCTATTAAAAACATAAACACACAAAATGCCGAAACTGCTAATATCCCTGAACGATGATAGGATCGTCTCGTAGAATAATGCTCCGCTCCACAATACGGACACTCTTTCGTTCCGGTGACTTTTATCGATGAAAGCAGCGCTTTTCCAAATGGCCAGCTGCGTCCGCATGCCTTACACCTCACTCCGTCCACTCTCCTTCAATGCTTCCACTTCTTTTTCCACACGTTGGATCCGCTCCGCCTCGCCTGTTGATCCAATGTTACGGACAACCGCAAGAAAACACCCGATGACAGCGAGCGTCACTCCTACCGTTCCAATGAAGAATACAAGGAAAAAATCAATCATTTTGTTCCCTCCTGCTTCTCTATACGGTCCATATGCTCCGAATGTTTCAATTTTTCCAAAAAATCAAAGGGATAGCGACCTGAGCAAAAGAAATAACGACCTTATAGAACGCAATAGCGCCCTAACAAGAGGAAGTAACGCCCTACTCTAATTCATAGCGACTGAACTTAACAAACACAAAAAATAAGCACCCCGTGTGGAGTGCTTATTTTTTGAAGGATTTCCAATCAAGCTCACTTTCGTTCAGCAATTCCTCAAAGCTTTTGTTCGCTTCTGCGCGCTTGCGCTCTTCAATGCGACGCTGCTTTTCCTGTTCTTCCCGCTCGACGGCCTGCTGTTTCAGCTCCGTCTTTTTTGATTTCAGTTTTGAAAGAACATCGGCATTCAGCTGGTCTCCGAGTGATCCAGATTGTGGCTTTTTCTTACTCATACAGTCGCTCCTTCTTTCACGTCTTTGATCGGGATGATCGGATTCAGGATCCCGTCCGGGCTGGAAAGACGGAACGTGCCTCTCATAAAATCAAGCTTCATGTCTTTTTTGAAAAAAGTCGCCTGCTGATCATCAATGATGACGGAATAGTCCTCATTTTCCACTTTTCGATCGGTAGGGCGTTCCTCTTTTTCCAGACGGATGGTTGGTAGCCCATTCACGCCGCACCCACATCCCTCAGTGTCATAGAAAAGTCGGATGAGCGGACGCTCAGGATCCTGAATTTGTTCTAGCTGCTGCTTCGCTTCTTCGGTGATGCGTAATTTCATCGTTCATCCCTCCTGTTTCTTCTATTGTAAGAAAACAGAGCTTCAGAGGCAACGGTTCTGTTTTATTCTGCGTAGTGCCCGCCGACCAGACGGCTACGATGGCGTGCGGTCCCTGCATTGGTCCAGGAAACCGCGCGGAGAAGCATATCCTGTCCGTAGCGCTCGCGAATGTCATCCATCACATAACCGAGGTCCCTTTTTTTATCGCGGCCGTTATCAAACAAGTCGAGTTGGACGTTGGCATCTTCCGTAATGTTTCCGAGGGTAACGGAGATGCGGCGGACGACTCCGCCGTTGTAAAAGCGGTGGAACAAGGTGAGGCAGGCGTGGTAGATATCCATCGTGATACTCGTCGGATGTTCAATGGATACAGAGCGGTGAAAGCCGCCCGCACCTTCACTTTTACTATAGCCGATTCCAAGGGAAATTGTCCTCCCTGCATGGCCTTTTTTCCTTGCACGACGGGCGACTTCTTCACACATTTCAAGGATGACGTACTTCACCTCTTCCGGATCTTGGTAGTCACGAAGGAGAATCTGACTTTTCCCGTAGCTCACTTGCCCGTGGATGATCGGTGCTCCAGGGTCAGACAAGTCGATGCCGTTCGCGTGGTAGTACAGCTGGTTTCCCATTACGCCAAACGTTTTTTCAAGGCGTTCGAGTGGGAATTTTGCCAGTTGGCCAACAGACCAGATGCCCATACGATTCAGACGGTGTTCAAGTCGTGGTCCAATCCCCCACATTTCTGACAAGGGAGCGACCGGCCACAGCTTCTCTCGAAAGTTGCCGTACGTCCAGCGGGCGATGCCTTTCTTTTTGGCTTCAAGATCGAGACAGAGTTTGGAAAGCAGCATGTTCGGACCGATCCCGATTGCTGCATCCAGATGGAACGTTTCTTTTAATTCATCGACGATCATTTGAGCCGTTTCCTCCGGGACGCCAAATTTCCCTTTGTTATCCCCCACTTCCAAAAAGCTTTCATCGACGCTGTAGGTATGAATTTTTTCTTTTGGAACGAATTTGTGAAAAAGGTTCGTTACTTGGGTGGATACTTCTAAGTATTTTCTCATTTGCGCGGAGACGATGACAATTTCCGGCGCGGAAGGAATTTCAAACAGGCGGCTTCCTGTGCGGATGCCGTACTTCTTTTTCATCGCCGGCGTCGCAGCCAATACGACACTTCCTTTACGGTTCGTATCCGCAACGACGGCGAGCGGCACCGTCAGCGGATCGAGTCCCCGATCAATGGCCGCACAACTCGCATAGAAACTCTTCATGTCCACACACAAAATCCCTCTGTCCGGATACCTCCCATAATCAATGCTCGGATTTCCCATGTCGCCTCCACCTCCTTTACCTAGTATATCCTCATTATGCGAATATATGTTCGTATTTGCAAGTGCCAATTCCTGCTACCATTTCCTGTCTGACCTCCTGTCTGACCAGGTCTTACAAATATTGGTGTACCAGGTCATACATATTTTCCCACCTCCCATTCACTCTCCCCACACAAAAACCTCTTCCCTAAAGAGGAAAGAGGTTTTTGTGTGGTTTGGATCATTTTTTGTTGAATTGTTTTTGCATGAGTTTTTCCATTGCGACTGGTGCGAGAGAATAGACTTTACTGCCGGAGTCCATCCAGGAAGGCATATTGATCTCTCGCTGTTTTGTAAATAAATGATGGACGACAGTCCTTGCTACACGGTTTGGATCAAGCATGATCTTATCGACCGATTTCTCATACTTTCCGCTCGGGTCCGCCTGTTGAAAGAAATTTGTTCTCACAGGTCCAAGGTTGACGGAAGTGACATAAATGCCTAAAGGTTCTACTTCCATCCTCAACGCATTCGTAAACCCTATGACTGCGTGTTTAGTCGCTGCATAAACCGCTGATTTTGGTGTGGCGATTTTGCCTGCCTGTGATGCAATATTGATAATGTGTCCTTCTCCATGCTGCACCAAATGGGGCAGCAGCTGATGCGTGGCTCGGAACAGTGACTTCACGTTAACAGAGAGCATACGCTCGATGTCCTGCCAATTCGATTCGGCCACAGGATCGAACACAGCAATCCCTGCATTGTTAATCAGCCCGTCGATCGAGCCGTGTTCATAACAAATCCGGTCGATCGTATCTTTCCATTCGGCATCATTCGATAAATCTGCAGGGTACCATGGACTTTTGACACCAAAGGCTTCTTCAATCTTCCCTGAGATGATTTCCAATTTGTGGGCGGTCCGTGCAACAAGGATCGGGGTCCCGCCTTGCTGCGCCACGTGAATGGCTAGAAATTCCCCAATTCCACTTGAGGCTCCAGTAATCAGCACTTTTTTCCCTTTTACTCGTTCATTCATTCGATCACCTATTTGCTTGATAGAATTTCTCTCCGTTTACGTAAGAAATCTTAAGTTTCCCCACGCTTTCTAAGTAGTCCAGTTGTCCGATTGTTTCTGACATCGTCAAACCGAATTGATTCTCGATGTGCTTCGGAAAGAGACGCTTGCATACGTCATATGCACGTAATGGCCCCTCGCTAAACATCCGAAGCACCTTTTCTGCCCGTTGCTCCTGCTTCTTCAATCGTTCTGGGATCAGCTCGTGCGCATGATCAAAAGTTTCTCCATGCCCTGGATAGACCGTACCAATCTCCCACTGTAACAACTTTTCCATAGATAGGCGATAGTCGAGCAACGGTCGTGGACGTGCTTCTCCTTCCTTGTGGGGAGGCTCAAGTAAAGGATTCGACGAAATATGGGACAGGAGGTGATCTCCACCAATCAATGCCCCATCGCCTTCTCTATAAAAGGATAAATGGCTCTGGGCATGACCGGGTGTTTCGATCGTGATCCATTCTTCATGACCTGGTAACCGGTCGCCTTCGGTCAACTCATGGGTAAGCTTTCCTTCTGACGTCCAATTCAATGTCTTCCTCAATCCCTTTAACAATGGAAAAAAGCGCTCAGGTACTCCAGATTCCTTGTACATGCCTTTGAAAAATTCCTCATAATGAGAGAAGTATTCTTCTTCCCGTTCAAGCCAGGGTTTCAAGTTCGGGTGGCCAGCGATAACATCTACATTGGGCAGCCGTTCGACAAGCCCCATGTGATCGGGATGATGATGAGTCAAAATTACCTGTTCGATATCCTCCGGCTGGTATCCCGCTCCCTTTAACTGTTCAACCAACGCTTCCCAGCACTCTTCTGTTTTCACACCTGCATCAATTAGAGACAGCCGGTCACCTTTTACTAAATAAACATGCACATCCCCGACCGCATATGGGGTCGGCAATGTGAACTGTGTAATGGTATCCTTCAATGTCTTCATAACACTTCCTCCATACTGAATGATCATTCACTTTTCTACATTGTAGCACGACTGCCATATATTTTCCTCCTATATGACAAAGATTACGAACGTCTCATTATTCATAATTCTTTTTCTAGTGGGACTTTTTCCAAAAGACTTCAAATAAAAATTACATACCATTATACTTTAACGCGTCATTGTAAATTTAAAAGAAATGTAAAGGTCAATAAGGAGGAAGATCATGGAACAACAAGAAAAGAAAGGGTTGACAATGCGCATACTCGACTGGATTGAGCGCGTCGGGAATAAATTGCCCCACCCTGTCACATTGTTCGCAATATTTGCACTCATGGTTGTCGTCGCTTCCTGGATCTTCTCCACGATGAACGTGGAAGTCGAAGACCCAGCGACCGGCGAAACATTACAAGTCGTCAACTTGCTTTCCAGTGACGGCATTCAATATATGTTTGAAAGCATGGTAGAAAACTTCGTAGGCTTCGCGCCGCTTGGTACCGTCCTCGTTACGATGCTTGGTATCGGAATTGCCGAGCGTTCAGGGCTGATCAGTGCGATGCTTCGTGGACTCGTTACATCCGTCCCACGTTCACTGATGACAGCAGCACTCGTATTCGGTGGTATCATGTCCAGTATGGCAGCCGATGCCGGTTACGTTGTTTTGACACCACTCGGAGCGGTTCTATTTGCCGGTCTTGGCCGTCACCCACTTGCAGGTCTTGCTGCAGCATTTGCCGGGGTTTCCGCTGGTTTCAGTGCCAACTTGCTCCTTACATCGCTCGACCCATTGCTTGGTGATTTGACGATTCAAGCGGCAGCGACCATCGATCCTGCGTATGCGGATACGATCCTTTATACGATGAACTATTACTTCATGATCGTATCTGTTTTCGTCCTTACGGTTGTCGGTACACTCGTAACAGACAAAATCGTCGAGCCGCGCCTTGGAGAATACAAAGGTGGCGTAAAAGAGGAAGTCAACTACCTTTCTCCACTCGAGAAAAAGGGTATGATTGGTGCGCTGATCGCGTTTATCGTGACCATCGGCCTACTGTCCCTGCTCGTCGTACCATCCTGGGGACCATTGCGTAACCCTGATGATTTCTTAGCATCTCCATTTTTCCATAGCTTAGTGCCTGTCATTCTGATCATGTTCTTCGTTCCTGGTTATGTTTACGGGAAGATTACAGAGGAGATCAAAAATGATAAGGACGTAGCCAATCAAATGTCTGAAACGATGGCAAGCATGGGAATCTACATTGTCCTTGCCTTCACGGCTGGTCAATTCGTTGCCTACTTCAACCATACGAATCTCGGAAAAGTCATTGCGGTCAGCGGTGCCGAGTTCTTGGATTCCATCGGTTTCACAGGCATCGGTCTAATCATTGCGTTCATGTTCGTGGCCGGTTTCATTAACCTGTTTATCGGAAGCTCGTCAGCAAAATGGGCGATTATGGCTCCCGTATTCGTACCGTTGATGATGCAGCTCGGCTACTCTCCGGAGCTCACGACACTTGCTTACCGGATTGCCGACTCTACAACGAACATCATTTCACCATTGATGCCATACTTTGCGATTGTCATTGCGTTTGCCCAAAAGTATGATAAGAAAGTCGGTATTGGTACATTGATTTCTACCATGCTTCCTTATTCCATTGCATTCTTTGCCATTTGGACACTGATGCTGTTAATTTGGATGCTGACCGGCGCACCAATCGGTCCTGGAGCAGGATTCGAATATAATGGGTAATCCATCATGAACAAAAGCGTCCGGAATTGATTTCCGGACGCTTTTTTTTATACCTAAATCCTGA
This sequence comes from Halobacillus sp. Nhm2S1, assembly GCF_019599545.1. Classification (GTDB taxonomy): domain Bacteria; phylum Bacillota; class Bacilli; order Bacillales; family Halobacillaceae; genus Halobacillus. The sequence goes on from NZ_JAIEZV010000003.1 coordinate 245,860, forward strand.
CCTGATGTGCCATGATCATTAAACTCTTCAGACGATCAGCCGTTTCAGAGATGCCCACCTTTGAAGTATCAATCACCACATTTGCGCTGGCACGCAATTTTGGAAGCACATGAGTGAAACTTTCTAGGATTGCCTTTCTCTCATCAGGATGCTTTCCATAAGGGTTTGTATTTCTTTGATTCACACGATCAAGCATCACATCCAAAGGAGCCTCCAGTAGAACAACATAATCAAAAGATTGATAAAATTCCCCTTGATTTGAATAGCACCCTGATAAGACTATGTGAGGACGCTTCCTCCTCTCGATGAGATGGGAAATCTTTTCTTCATCCCACACGAATTCCTCCCCCTCTACCGTAGGGACTTTCTTCGTGTAGCCATGATTATCGGTATCCACCACATCATAGCCTTCATTCTCCAACCTCTGCAGTACACTCGTTTTACCCACACCAGATAACCCTGTAACAAAAATAATTCCCATCCTACCACCGACCTTTTTGAAAAGTTTGCTCAAAAGAATCTCTCATCCTCGGTCCTTCCTAAAGAACTCATGAATGACCTGCGTCAAAATCTGCGGCAGCTTTTCAAAACTGTAGGATAATTCCAGGCGTTCCGTCCATTGATGCGGATCCCTTCCTAATGGGCCGATGTTGATAATTGGCATTGTAATCGATTCCATCACTTCTGTCGGCCACTCAAAACCATTGCCGTGAATCGGCATCTGCTTCGTCAAATCTGAGAGTGAAGACGTGGAAGATGTCGGTCCGATAAAACTCAAATCGCTCAAACCTGTAAAATACTCCACCACTTCAAGCTCTTCTCCGAACTTCTCCCTGGCATAATCGATAGCCGTTTTGGCCCCATGCTGGATGAAAGGGTCATCGTTCGACGACACCGCAGGATAAAAAGGTGGACTGTAAAAAAGCACAATCATCGGGCTGATATCTTTACATATGGACGCCAGACTTTGGACAAGTGTTGTAGAGAAATCACGATCGCCCTGGTCTCTTAAATTAACTAACCGATTCTGACGGCGGTCTACCTCCGTTTTTCCATACCGTGCGACCGCTTCTTTGTACAATTGATCATACGTCAGAATAGTGATATCGGGATGGAAAGCGGACGTTTGTGTTCCTTCCAGGTAAAAAGAGGCCTGATGGTGATAATGATTGATGATTTTAGCTTTCGCCCGTTGTGCTGCCTGTAAAAGCTTTTCATTCAGTTCAGTGATCGACTGCTTCATATAGAGGACGTTATACATGGCGACCGCTGCCTGAGGTGTCTGCACCGAATATTCAAATTTCAAGTCACGCTGCATCAGACTGAGCGGGGGCGGTGTCCGCTCTCCTCCAACCTTCTCTATAAACGCTTCATTCAATTCCATTTCCTGTGCTAAATAGCTGACCATCAGATTGGCATTCAATCCACCGAACGGTTCACCCGCATGTGTTTCTTTTCCGTAACATAAAAAACCCGGCAGCGTCTTTCCAATGGACCCTGTGTACAAATAATAAGCTGGATCGCCGGGATATTTGCTGAACATCGGCTCCCCGTTCAGAGCAGCTTTATAGACAAGGTCTTCCTTATCACGAATCTCAGCGAGAGCTGGAAGAGCAGCCAGCATTCCTTCCGAGTTTACTTCTTCATCAGGGACAGCAACGAGAAGCAGATTTCCGTCAAATTCCCCGGCCATCGCTTTTTCTAAAAGGGACAGGTGGACGGTAAGGCCTGCTTTCATATCCATCGTTCCACGACCAAAAAGCCAATTCCCGGACTCCAAGTCACGGGCAGCTTCTTTTGGCAGATCTTCGATATTCTTATGTAGCTCTTGAGTGAGCTCACGCGGGTAGAAAGCAAGGTTCTGGTAGGAGCCGTAATCTTCAATCCCTACCACATCGACGTGGGAAATCAACACAAGCGTCTCCTTGGCTTCGTCCTTTTTCACTAAGGCTGTGAGTAATTGACGCCCATCGTCCAGCGGGTGCAAGTTAAGGTGACTTGGCCGTTTTTTATAATAATCGCGATCTTCCAAAATATAATATAAGTATTCGATGATCGCGATTTCCTCATTGCTGTTCGTTATACTAGGGTACTCTACAAGAGAACATAGGAGATCTGTCAATTGCTCTTTTGTCTGCCAAACTGTCATGGGGTCACACTCCTTATTGACTTTTGCTGGATTATCAAACACAATCAAACTCATAAGCTACTTGGAAGAGGTGAACGTAACGATGAAAACCCTTATTTACGCTCATCGAGGAGCGAGTAAGCTGGCGCCCGAAAATACAATGCCCGCTTTTGAACTGGCACGTGCAGCCGGGGCTGACGGAATCGAGACCGATGTGCAGCTTACGAAAGACCAAATCCCCGTCCTCATCCATGATGAAAATCTTAGACGCACCACCAATGGAACAGGGTTCGTACAAGACTATACATATGCTCAGCTCCGCCTGCTTGATGCAGGAAGCTGGTTTTCTCCTAAATTTTCTGACACTTATATTGTAACACTGGACGAGTTTCTTCGCTGGTTTCGGGACCAGCCCATGTTTTTAAATGTCGAATTGAAAACCAATGTCATTGCTTACAAAAACATCGAGCGGATTGTCTATGAATCTCTAAAACGATACCACGTTCTGGAGCGAACGGTTATTTCGAGTTTCAATGCCGATTCCCTCACACGCATGAAAGAAATCAATCCATCCATACAGACAGCATTCCTTACATCCACGAAAATGCGGAACCTCCCTCAATACGCGAAGTCCGAAGGGTGTGACGCTTTGCATGTGAAACACCGCCTTCTGGATAAAAAACTCGTAAAACGCTGCCACAAGGAAAATCTCGAACTCCGCATTTATACGGTCAACCGCCCTTCCATGATGAAAAAGTGTTACAGCCTGGGCGTGAACGGGATTTTCACAGATGTTCCCCACCAAGCAATCGAATACCGTGACCTTTATCGAAAACGGAGAAATCGTTAATATGTTCTGGGTATTTTTTGGACTTCTGTTTGTATGGATGATTCTCCTTGTGGACTTCCTTCTAGGAATCAGGAAAATTCCAAGGCTTGAAGATACCGTTCCATCGCAAACGGATGAGCTCGTTTCTGTTATCATTGCGGCCAAAGACGAAGAAGACTCGATTCGCGAAACGCTGCACACCCTTGCGCAGCAAAAAAACGTGAGGTGTGAAATCATCGCTGTGAACGACCGCTCCAGTGATCGAACGGGTAAAATCATAAATGAAACAGCAGCCTCATCCTCTACAATTCGGGCTGTTCATATCAATCACCTGCCAGAGGGGTGGCTTGGGAAAAATCATGCTCTTAAAAAAGGCGCCGAGTTTGCCTCTGGCGCTTATTTGCTTTTTACAGACGCCGACATTCAATTTCATGAACAAACCCTCGCTAAAGCGATGACAGCTATGAAAGTTGATGAGCTCGACCACCTCACAGCCGCGCCGGACTTAAAAGCCCATTCCTTCGCGTTACGGGGTTTGATTTCCTATTTCTTGTTTGGTTTCGGTTATTTAAAACGCCCTTGGACAGCGAACCAAAAGAAACCTAGAGGTGGGATGGGGATCGGGGCTTTCCAAATGATGAAAAAATCCTGTTATCAACAGATTGGAAACCATGAAGCGGTGCGTTTCCGACCTGATGATGACCTTGCCCTTGGGCAGAGGATCAAGGCGGCTGGCTTCAGACAAAAACTCGTAACGGCCAAGCAGCTCCTTAGTGTCGAATGGTATCCCGACTTCAAGTCTGCTCTAAAAGGGTTCGAAAAGAATGCCTTTGCTGGCTTGAATTATTCCATTCCCCTGTCTTTGTTTGCTCTTTTTGGGGTCCTGATTTCGCAAGTGTTTCCATTCATTTTCGTCTTTTTCGGAAGTCCTTCCGTTCAAATCATTAGCGCAATCAATATCCTTTTGTTATTTTGTTTATATGGTTTAACGACGCGTTCTTTCACAAACTATCCATTGGGGATGATTTTCGGTCTGCCGATTTTTGCTCTTTTGTTTGTTTTTATGCTAGGTAGAGCACTTATCCTGACATGGGTACGTGGGGGAATTGAATGGCGTGGGAACCGGTATTCCATCAAAGAACTAAAACAATTTTTCCGTAACTCGGAGGAGGATCACCGTTGAAACATAAATTATTCGAACCTTATACAATAAAAAACATCACGTTAAAAAACCGAATCGTCATGTCTCCGATGTGTATGTATTCTTCAGACGATCAGGATGGCTATGCTCAGCCTTTTCACCTTACCCATTACGAAAGCCGCGCGGCTGGACAAGTGGGACTGATCATTACAGAAGCGACGGCTGTTCTACCCGAAGGCCGTATTTCACATGAAGACCTTGGCATCTGGAGCGATGAGCATATCGAAGGTTTACAAAAAATCAATGAAGGTATTCATCGTCACGGGGCTAAAGCCGGCATCCAGCTGGCTCACGCCGGACGAAAAGCTAACTTAAGGGATGAAACTTTCGCCCCCAGTGCTGAAGCTTTCAGTGCATCCATGAAGGTCCCGACAGAGATGACAAAAGAAGACATCCAGCGTACAGTAGAAGCTTTCCGTGTGGGAGCTGGCCGGTCTAAAAAAGCGGGCTTTGATGTGATTGAACTTCACGGAGCCCACGGGTATTTGATCAACCAATTCCTCTCCCCTCTTACGAACAAGCGGGACGATGAATATGGAGGCACCCGTGAAAATCGATATCGTTTCCTGCGTGAGACGATTGAAGCCGTCAAGCAAGAGTGGGATGGCCCGCTGTTCGTCAGAATCTCAGGGGAAGAATATCATGAAGACGGAAACACGATGGATGATTTCATCTATTTTGCCCGTGAAATGAAGTCCCAGGGCGTAGACCTCATCGACGTCAGCTCAGGTGGTGTCGTTCCTGCCGCAATCGACCCTTACCCAGGATACCAGGTCACGTTTGCAGAACAAATCAAACAAGGAGCCGACATCGACACAGGGGCTGTCGGTCTGATTACAAGTGGAAACCAGGCAGAAGAAATTTTGCAAAATGAACGGGCCGACCTGATTTTCCTTGCACGGGCTCTCTTAAGAAACCCGTACTGGCCGAAAGAAGCAGCTGATGAACTTGGCTACCCATTAGAAGGTCCAAGACAATATACCCGCGCTTGGTAAATACCTGTGAACTGCCGGAAACGCATCCGGCAGTTTTTTTATGGCATTTCAAGTGTGTTCTCCCCTTTCTGGTGGTATCATGATAAGTGTAGGAGAGTGTTGGCAATGGAACTATTTTTTTTAGGTACGGGATCTGGTGTCCCATCAAAAGAAAGAAATGTCTCCTCCCTTGTCCTCCGCCTTCTTGAAGAGCGGGGCACGACATGGGTCTTCGACTGTGGAGAAGGCACACAACAGCAAATATTAAATACGAACATACGTCCGCGAAGAATTGAAGTCATTTTTATCACCCACCTTCACGGAGATCACATTTACGGACTGCCCGGATTATTGAGCAGTCGTTCTTTCCAGGGTGGAGAAACCCCTGTAACCGTTTACGGGCCGCGAGGGTTAAAAGATTATATTGATATCAGTCTCGAATTGAGCGGAACGCACCTTCGCTATCCCCTCTACATTGAAGAAGTGGAAGAAGGAGAACTTTTTGAAGACGAACAGTTCATCGTTGAAGCCGTCAAACTTGAACATGGGCTCGAGAGCTATGGATATATCCTTAAAGAAAAAGACCAACTTGGCGAACTCCAGCCAGAAAAGCTGAAAGCGCTGGGTGTCAAACCTGGACCGATCTATCAAAAGATTAAAAACCAACCAAGGACGGTCCTTGAAGATGGAAATGTCATTAACCGCAAAGATGTCATTGGACCACCTAAAAAAGGGCGGAAAGTTGCCATTTTGGGGGACACACGTTACCTCCCTCATCTTGAAGAGGTTTTGAAAGATAGCGACGTCCTCGTTCACGAGGCGACATTTGCCGGGGATGAAGAAAAGATGGCTTACGATTATTTTCATTCCACCGTCAAACAAGCCGCCACCCTTGCAGAGAAAGCAAATGTTGGGGAATTGATCCTTAATCACGTTTCTTCCAGGTACCAGGGAAATTCCGTAGAGGAGCTTCTGAACGAAGCACAGCAGATATTCCCAAACACCACGATCGCATACGATTTTTATCAACATCCCATCAAACGTACTTAATAAAGGAGGAGCTGTATGCACGCAAAGGTGAAGCTACAAAAAACATGGTTCCAAGAAGGACATACGAAGAGCTATGCTTTCCGTAAAGAACAGCTGTTAACAATGAAAAAGATGCTGACGACCTTTGAAAAACCGATTCTCAATGCTTTGAAATTTGATATGAACAAATCGGAATATGAAGCGTACGCATCAGAAATCGCCTTTTTGAAAAGTGAAATCGATCAGCATGTGAAACAGTTGAAATCATGGATGCAGCCGACTAAAGTGAAGACCCCACTCACCCATACAGGCTCCAAAAATTTCATTCGAAAAGAACCCTATGGTACTGTCCTGGTCATTGCTCCATGGAACTACCCTGTCCAGCTTGCCCTCGCCCCGGTGATCGGTGCAATTGCGGCAGGAAATACGGTCATCATCAAACCATCTGAGCTTACTCCCACTGTTTCATGGGTGTTGAAAAAGATGATTGAACAATACTTTCCCCCACACTTTATTGCCGTGATTGAAGGCGATAAAGAGGTGACTCAGGAGTTGCTTGAACAACCACTTGATTATATTTTCTTCACCGGGAGCGTCCCCGTGGGTAAAATCATTATGGAAAAAGCGAGCAAACAGCTGATCCCTGTAACGCTGGAACTCGGAGGAAAGAGCCCGACAATCGTAAACAAAGATGCAAATATCGACCTTGCCGCCAAACGAATTGTCTGGGGAAAATTCACCAACGCAGGTCAAACGTGTATCGCGCCTGATTATCTTTACGTCCACCATGAAGTGAAAGCGGACTTGATCCGTGCCATGAAAAAGTACATCCAGCAGTTTTACGGTGAGGATCCTTTGGAGAATGAAGCATACACCAAAATCGTGAACCAATCGCACTTTGAACGAGTAGCTTCCTACCTGGACTCCGGTACGGTTGTTGTCGGCGGTGCTTTAGATGAATCCAAACACAAAATTGCGCCTACCATTCTGGACCAGGTGTCCTGGGAAGATCAGGTCATGAAAGATGAAATCTTTGGTCCCGTGCTTCCTGTTTTAACTTATCATGAGCTCGATGAAGTGATTGATAAGATAAACAGCCGTCCGAAGCCGCTTGCCTTGTATTACTTCGGAGAAAACGAAATTGAACAGCAGCGCATCCTCAACTCGATTTCATTCGGCGGCGGGTGCATCAACGATACTCTATACCATATCATTAATCCACACCTTCCATTTGGAGGCGTCGGCGAGAGTGGCATGGGAAGCTATCACGGCAAACGTAGTTTTGATACGTTTACACACGAGAAAAGCATCACGAAACAAACCACACGATTCGACCAGAATTTCCGCTATCCCGGATCTCAATTAGGTATGGCGGTACTGAAAAAATTCTTTGGATAGTAAAAAGCGAGCATTGCGCTCGCTTTTTTTGCGCTTGTCTCGGCTTCTTGCGCGCAAAAAAAGGACAGCGGCCCGGCCGCTGTCCTTTTTCTCTAATCTTGTTGCTTTTTCAGCGCTTCCTGCAACGATACATTCTTCAACTTTCGTTTTGATAACCCAAGCGAGAGCCAATACGTAAGCAGGATGACAATAAATCCGATCACAACCATCCACCATGCTACGTCAGTCGGCATAAGAAAACCGGTCTCTTGAACCAGCGTGTTCATCGTTTGCTCCAAGCTTAAACTAGCGAGCGGAATGGAAACAAAGTAAGCGATGAGTACGATCGGGGTGTACACACTCAAAACAAGTTTAGAAACTTCTTTGTCATGATAGCCCATCACTTTAAACAACGAAATGGAAGGTGAATTTTCCTCAACGATCAAATTGGTGAGCAAAGTAAGAACAATCACTCCAATTAATACAGCGAAAATGGCCATCCCTGCAACAGACGCTCTAGTTGCTCCTGTCGTCGATTCAAAATTGTCGATTGCCTTCTGCTTATCTTCTACCATATAAACATTCCCACTATTCTCCGGGGGCTGTTTCTGCCATGTACCTGTATAGGCCTCTTCAGGGAAACCAAGGAAATCGTTCAATTCCTCGCGAGGAAGATACAGGTTATTACCAATATAAAGGTCGGCCACTGCAGCAACCTCTACGTGCATCGTATCCGAGTTCAATGAATTTTGGAGGTGAATTTCATCCCCTTCCCCTACACCAAGAACGGCGGCTAGAGGAGCACTGATAATCGCCCCTTCTGATAAATTGGATTGCAGGCTTTCTCCTTGGGCACTCAATTGAATAAACGCGTTATCGTTTTCGATACCATATGCCGTAATTTTCACGTCTTCATCCACAAGACCAAGTTCGTTCATTATAAAAGGACTTTGTTCTTCATCCGTTTCTTCTGTCATTAACGATTGATAGTGGACAGCATAGTCGTATTTCAAAATCTCCTTATACGTCGTTTCTACGAGCTGATCCATGCTGTTGAACGTAATCAATCCAAATAGTAATAAAACGGTAGAGAACATGACCCCGATAAAAATATAGACACTTCTCGCTTTGTTTCTCACAAGTAACCTCAATCGGAACCTGCGAATAAAACCTCCTTTTTGTAAAAGTGGAAGTTTTTCAAGCCAGGATTTTTTACCGTTGGAGACCTCTTTGGGCCTCAGTAGAGTCAGTGGTTCTGTTCGTAACGTCCGACTGATGGCGAAGGTCGTAAGTAAGATCAAAAGCAATAAGGGAATGACAAAACCTATCACAAGAACAAAAGGATCCCAGTCAAACATGGAGAGGGCGGGTAAGTTAAAGTAGTTCGCATAAAGGTTCGAAAGCGGTACAGACAGACCAGCCCCCGCAGTTAAACCACCGACCGTTCCTACCAACCCAATGACCCAGGCATAACCCAAATAATGACGGACTAGTTCTTTCTTACGGTAACCAAGGGCCATAAGCGTACCAATTTCTTTTCTCTGCATTTCCATTCTACGCTTCATCAGCATCAAAACCATAGCGATGGAGAGAGCAAGAATGAACAGCGGCAATGTCGTCGTCATTCCCTTTGCGCCTTCAATTTCTGTTTCCACAAAACCTATGCGCGGGTTTTCTTCTGAGTTCACGAATTGCAAAAGAGACGTTTCTTCACTTACCGCTTCCCTAAACCCATCAGGAACGTCTCCATTCCCCGTCCAGCCAAGAATTTCTGTTTGTGCATTTACGGAAAAACTTGAACTGGAAACGACTGCGACTCCGAATTTTTCAGCATCCGCTAACAAATCTGTCATTTGTTCGACCATATAAATATAATCAGGCAAATAGACGAAGCCTGTAATTTCAAACTCACGTTCATCGAGTGTAATAGCGTCTCCAATCTGATACTGATGTTTCTCCGCATACACTTTGGATATCGCCAATTCTTGACCGCTCGTTGGCGCTCTCCCTTCAGCGATATAAGGGGTATTTACGGATTCTGTAGTCGTAAACACACGTACCGTCGAATCATCGACCTCAAAATCTGCATACTTACGTTTCTCCAAAGTCACATTGTACTCATCTTCCCATAAAGAGAGCTGTTCATCTGTAACACTTCCACCAGCTACAAAATGAAAGCTTTCCTGTTTATAGTCCTCCGAGAATGTTTCATTTCTTGATTCCAGTGTCGTGATAGCCATGGATAAGGATACATAAAGCATAACAGCCAATAAAAGAAGAACAGCCACCCCGGCATATTGGAACTTCTTTTCTTTTAAAGTCCTGTACACAGATTTCTTTAAAATCATGACCATGTCACCTTCTCTGGATCGACAGGATTTTCGTTTTCAAAGGAATCCACAATTTCACCGCTTTTCATTCGGATAACGGAGTGAGCCATTTCACCGATCCCCTGATTATGAGTAATGATTAAAACTGTCGTCCCGTACTGCTCATTAACAAACTTCAGCAACTTCAGGATATTTTTACCCGTTTCTTCATCAAGAGCACCTGTTGGTTCATCACAGAGCAGAATTTGCGGGTTCTTAATCAGTGCTCTCGCGATTGCAACACGCTGCTGTTCACCCCCGCTCAATTGAGAAGGAAATTTATCTTTCTTATCCCACATGCCTACTTTTTCAAGCGTATCTTTCATGTCGAGCGGCTGCTGGCTCAATTCCCGCCCGACTTCAACATTTTCTTCGACGGTCAGGGTTGGGATTAAGTTATACTGTTGAAATATGAACCCTACGAATTTCCGACGGTAGTCCGTGAGTTCACGATCCTTCAATTGATCAAGGACCGTGCCTCCTACTTTAATTGATCCAGAATCGTAACGGTCGATTCCCCCAATAACATTGAGTAGGGTTGATTTCCCTGATCCCGAAGGACCAAGAATGGTTATGATTTTTTTATCCTGTACTTCTAATGACGCCTGGCGCAGCGCCTGAACTGTCACTTCTCCGCTCTGATACGTCTTATTGACTTGATTTGCGAAGATTGCCATTCCATCATCTCCAATTAAAAGTTTTGTAATGAAATACATCAATTATTTCATTTTTAGTGTACCGCAATAAAAAAAGAAGTCAACAACTTTTTGAAATATTTATATGTATATATTTCATTATTTATCATCCCGCTCACTATTTTTATTGTACATAACAGCAGGTTTATGGAACTTCAACAAAAGAAAACCCAGGCAAGCGCGAGGCTTTGCCTGGGTTCTCTCTTAAAAAGATGGAAGGTTGTCCAAGTTGTTGGATTGAATGCCATCCGGTTCACTGCGCAGATGGTCTTCTCCATCTTTACCTCGAATGAGGTTCACGTGTTCCAGTTCACCACTGCGTGCCATTTCATGTGCTCGTTTATAATCGATCACCTGACCTGACGACAGTTGCATCTCAACAATGCTACCTTGCCCGTTTTTTCTAACGGCGACAATTCGTTCTGGCATCATTCTCAACCTCCTCAAGAATTATTTTGTCCAAGAACCCAGATAATATGACTCTCATTCCAGTGGTGATAAATGGAAGTATAAAAATAGAAAAGGCAGCCAATTGGCTGCCTTTTCTTCTTACATATCGTGAGAAGATTTTTGTTTTTGACGCGAATGCTGTCTGTTTTTCACTTTATGAGATCCCTGAGCCGGTTCCCCGTATGCTTGTTTCGGCCCTAGTGGTAAGTTCGGTTGTTCTTGCTGTTTTGGTCCCATGCGTCTACCCATAAAAATCCGCCTCCTTGATTATCTGCGTTTACGAGCTGCTTCTGGCCCCTCCATCGCGGTCGCACCTGGATAACTTAAGCGCTGATCACGATCGGACTCCACTCTGCCGGATTTTTTCAACTTTTTCTCTTGTCGATCTCTACCCATTCTTGAACGCCTCCCTTCTCTTTTAGTATGGAAAAGAAGATGGAGGCTATGCCTGGGAATCATTTTTTAAAATCATCGAGAAAGTCTTTTTGAAAGCTCGTATTCACCTGAGGGTTCGTCGGATTACTAAGGTCTTGGAAAGGGTTTTTGCCATATTTCTCAGTCAGATCATCAATCGTCTTATACAGCTTTTCCTTGCTGGCGTATTGTTCAAAATTAAAGAGATCCAGTTGTTGACTCACTTCTGATTTCTCCGCCAGGTCGCTCGCTGTAACGCCGAGCAGACGAACAGGCTGCTGATTCCAATGATCATCGAATAACTGCATCGCTACTTGAAAAAGGTCTTCTGATGAATGGATGAATTCCTGCAGCTGCCGGCTGCGTGTGACTGTTTTCCGATCGTGATAACGAATCGTCAACTGCACATTTCTTGCAAGGACCTTTTTATTCTTCATGCGACCTTCCACTTTACTGGAAAGTCTGCGAATAACCGTTTGTACCTCCGTGTCATCCGTCGTATCTTGTGGAAGCGTTGTTGAAGTGCCGATACTTTTGAATTCGTGGACCGCGTCAGGATCGACGGGGCGGTCATCCATTCCATTCGCCCTATTTTTCAATCGTTCTCCATTAATTCCAAGAACACCCTTCAACTCAAGGACAGGATGTTCAGCTAAACCACCAATCGTTTCAATGCCGATTTTTCTTAGTTTCTCAGCTGTTTTTGAACCGACTCCATACATCTCTTCTATTGGTAATGGCCATAATTTTGTTTCAAGATCTCTTTTCCGTAAAATCGTAATTCCCATTGGCTTTTTCATATCGGAAGCCATCTTTGCCAAAAACTTATTTGGCGCTATCCCAATACTACAAGGAAGATCAAGCTCTTCATTGATTCGCTGCTGGATGCGCTCAGCTATTTCTGGAGGAGAACCTTGGTCCGCGCAGTCGGTAATGTCCATATAACCCTCGTCTATGGAAACCGGCTGAACAAGGGGTGTTACATCAGCTAGAATTTTGAACATTTCTTTGGAAGCCGTTCGGTACCGTTCAAACGTCGGTCCCATCACGATTAGCTCAGGGCACAACCGTCGAGCCTCTCCTAAAGGCATCGTCGTTTTAACGCCGTATTTGCGGGCTTCATAGCTGCTTGTGACAATGATTCCGCGTCTTTCTTCAGGGTTTCCAGCGATGGCCAGCGGCTTTCCCTTTAGAGATGGCTCAAAAGCTGCTTCCACAGAAGCATAGAAACTGTTCATATCGACATGAAAAATGACGCGTCCTTTTTTTGGATACCATTTGGACTGCATAACGCTCTTCCTCCATTGGAACATTTGTTCTCTATTATACCATGCTAAGCTTCATTAATGTTCCTCCACACACCAATTATTGTGTGTCTAAGTCCTAAAACTTTCGTGTAGTATCACAAAAAGACTCCCTGAGGTCAGGGAGTCTTGGCTTGTTATTGTGCGACTTCTTCAACGATCGCTGTTACGAACTCTGTAATTTTTTCAAGCTCACTAACAGGCATGCGCTCGTTGGTTGTATGAATTTCTTCGTATCCTACACTCAAGTTCACTGTAGGGACACCGTGGCCTGCGATCACATTGGCATCACTTCCGCCGCCACTTGTCAGCAATTCACTTTCACGACCGATCCGTTTAGCAGCAGAACGCGCGACTTCGACGACTTGGTCTCCAGCTTGTTGCTTGAAGCCTGGATACATGATTTCAACATCGAGTTCGACTTCCCCGCCCATTTCCTCTGCTGTTTCTATGAACGCTTTTTTCATCTTCTCTACTTGCGCTTCCATTTTTTCAGCGTCTAGAGAACGGGCTTCGGCTAATACTTCTACGTGGTCACAAACGATATTCGTTTTTTGACCGCCTTCAAAACGTCCGATGTTTGCCGTTGTTTCATCATCGATCCGTCCCAGCGGCATTTTAGCAATCGCGCGGGAAGCCAGGGTGATTGCTGAGATCCCTTTTTCAGGGGCAACTCCTGCATGAGCGGTCTTCCCTTTCACGATGGCATTAATTTTCGCCTGGGTAGGAGCCGCTACGATAATATTTCCGACTTGACCATCACTATCGAGGGCATATCCGTATTTTGCCTTGAGCATGGAAGCATCAAGAGCTTTCGCACCAACAAGACCGCTCTCTTCTCCTACGGTGATCACGAACTGCAGGTTTCCATGCTCTACGTCTTGTTCCTGAAGAGAACGGATCGCTTCAAGAATCGCTGCGACACCAGCTTTGTCATCCGCTCCAAGGATTGTTGTTCCATCGGTTACGATATAACCATCCTCAACAGAAGGTTTCACACCGTTACCAGGAACCACGGTATCCATGTGAGAGGTGAAGTAAATCGTCTCTGCGTCCTTCTTTGAACCCTCTAAATTACAAATCAGGTTGTTTGCCCCGTGACCTGTAATCGAGGCTGCATCATCTTCTAGGACTTCCAAACCTAAGTCCTGGAATTTCTTTTTCAATACTTTAGCGATTTCTGCTTCCTGTGTGGTTTCTGAGTCGATTTGAACCAACTCTAGAAATTCGTTCAGCAAGCGTTCTTTATTAATGGCTACCATCTATGTCTGCCTCCTTCATATGTAAACACATTCCTCTTAGTACGTTAGCGGAACGAAAGGACTGTGTCAATTATAGAGGGATGTTGCCATGCTTTTTATACGGGCGTTCTTCGTGTTTATTCTTAAGCATATCCAGGGCTTTAATTAGTGTGGATCGTGTTTCTCTTGGGTCGATGACATCATCAATCATCCCAAGTCCTGCTGCCACGTAAGGGTTTGCGAATCGTTCTCTGTATTCGTTGATTTTATTTTGTCGTGTTTCCTCTGGGGTTTCGCTTTCTCTGATTTCTTTTGCGAAAATGATATTCGCCGCCCCTTCAGGACCCATGACAGCAATTTCCGCGTTTGGCCAGGCATAAACAAGGTCTGCACCAATCGATTTACTGTTCAACGCCACATAAGCTCCACCATAAGCTTTTCTCGTAATAACCGTCAGTTTAGGAACGGTGGCTTCAGAGTATGCGTATAGAATTTTGGCTCCGTGGCGGATGATTCCCCCATGTTCCTGTTTAATCCCAGGGAAGAAGCCGGTCACATCTTCAAATGTAATGAGAGGAATATTGAAAGAATCGCATGTACGAATAAAACGGGCAGCTTTATCACTGGAGTCGATATCAAGGCCTCCAGCCATATATTTCGGCTGATTACAAACGAGTCCCACGGTCTTCCCTTGCAGACGTGCAAATCCGACGACAATATTTTTTGCAAAATCCTTATGAATTTCGAAGAAGGAATCCTCGTCAACGAACTCGTCGATCACGATACGAACATCATAAGGTCGAATCGGATCAAAAGGTATTTTATCTGTGATGTCAGGTCTGAAATTATCTTCAACTTCTACTTCGACTTCAGGGGTCAGTTCCTCATTGTTCTGGGGAAGGTAACTGACGAGATCCCTTACAGCATCCAAAGCAGAAGCCTCATCAGGAGTTTTCAAGTGAGCATTCCCGCTCAAAGAATTATGGACACCGGCACCACCGAGGTCTTCTGCGGAAATTTGCTCACCGGTCACTGTTTCAATAACTTTGGGACCTGTAATAAACATTTGCGATGTTTTTTCCACCATGATGACGAAATCAGTGATGGCTGGAGAATAAACGGCTCCTCCGGCACATGGTCCCATTATGACCGATATTTGTGGAATAACCCCAGAATAAATGGAGTTGCGGTAAAAGACCTGCCCGTAACCATCCAAGGAAGAAACACCTTCCTGGATGCGTGCCCCTCCAGAATCGTTCAAGCCAATAAAAGGGGTTCCATTTTTCGCCGCGAGGTCCATGACAGCGGCAATCTTTTTCGCGTGCATTTCCCCTAAGGCTCCACCGTAAACCGTGAAGTCCTGAGCGAACAAATACACATCACGCCCATGTATTTTACCAAACCCCGTCACGACCCCTTCACCCGGAGCCGATTTCCCGTCCATTCCAAAGGCATCATGCCGATGTTCAATAAAAGGATTCAACTCAATGAAAGAGCCTTCATCCAACAGGTGTTCGATGCGTTCCCTCGCTGTCCACTTCCCTTTATCATGCTGTTTATCAATTCTTTCATCACCGCCGCCTAGTTCAACTTGGCGGCGTTTATCGTATAATTCATTGATTTTATCAAAAATGTCCATTCTTACTCCTCCTCCCCATGCTGACATAGTTCAAATAGGACACCATTGGCTGCTTTCGGATGCAAAAAGGCGATCTGACTATCATGGGCCCCTTGTTTCGGTTGTTCATGAATGAGACGGACCCCTTGTTCTTTATACTGATCTAAACGTTTTTTAAGATCGTCTACTTCCAATGCGATATGGTGGACACCTTCTCCTTTTTTCGTCAAAAACGATTGGATCGGAGAGTCATCACTCAAAGGCTCCAACAATTCGAACATCGTTTCACCGATTCTTAGAAAAGCCACACGCACTTGTTCTGATTCGACAACTTCAACAGCTTCAAGCTCTAAGCTGAGGTTATGTTGATAGAACGGCAGGGCTGTATCAATGCTTTCCACAGCAATTCCGATATGGGCGATCCGTTTCGGTGCTTCAATCGTTTCCTTGTTCAGAAGCTGCTTAATATAAAGGGCAATTGCATCTGTCGGTGACCCGCTGGTGAAGATTTTGTTCACACCTTTTTCCTCAAGAAAAGGAATATCTTCTGCAGGTATGACACCGCCCCCGACGACAGGAATATCAGATGCTCCCTGCTCCTCCAGTGCCTGGACTACTTTAGGAAACAATGATTTGTGAGCACCGGAAAGAGACGAAAGTCCGACGACATCTACATCTTCCTGAATAGCAGCTCTTGCGATTTGCACCGCGGATTGCCGCAGGCCTGTATAAATGACTTCCATCCCATGGTCTCTAAGTGCCTGAGCGATTATAAGAGCCCCTCTGTCATGTCCATCCAACCCTGGTTTGGCTATAAGTACACGTATTGGTTTCATCCTCATCATCCCTTCCTACATTCCGGTATATTCTCCAAATTCCTCTCGCAAAACGTTCGCGATCTCCCCTACTGTGGCATAAACCTTAACCGCCGCCACAATATGCGGTATGACATTCTCCGTCCCTTTTGCCGCTTCCCTAAGAGCTTTAAGGCATTGATCGACGGATTCCTGATCGCGGGAAGATCTCACTTCCTGTGTTTTCTTGATTTGTGCTTGTTCCAGCGCTTCATCCACACGTAACAAGTCTGCATGGATTTCTTCTTCAAGTTTGAATTCGTTCATTCCCACGACAATATCCTCTTTGGATTCAATTCGTTTTTGAGCATCGTACGCAGCTTTATGAATTTCACGCTGCATATACCCTTCCTCCACTGCCTGGACAGCTCCACCGAATTCTTTGATGCGCTCTAAGTAAGCATTTGCCTCTTTTTCAATCTGATCTGTGAGCGACTCTACATAGTAAGAGCCAGCGAGTGGGTCTATAGTGTCCGCCACACCGCTTTCATTGGCAATGATCTGCTGTGTTCGTAACGCAATTCGTGCGGAATCTTCTGTCGGAAGGGCAAGAGCTTCATCCCGGGAGTTGGTATGCAGACTCTGTGTCCCTCCCATGACTGCAGCAAGTGCCTGTAATGTGACACGTACAATATTATTATCCGGCTGCTGAGCCGTCAGGGTACTTCCACCTGTTTGAGTATGGAAACGGAGCTTCCAACTTTTCGGATTTTCTGCTCCATAGTGTTCTTTCATAATTTTGGCCCACATGCGACGAGCTGCACGGAACTTGGCCGCTTCCTCAAAAAACTGATTGTGAGCATTAAAGAAGAAAGCAAGTCTTGGCGCGAACTGGTCGACTTCGAGTCCAGCCTCGATCGCTGCATCTACATAAGCCATGCCGTTCGCAATGGTAAAAGCGACTTCCTGCACAGCTGTAGATCCTGCTTCGCGGATATGATAGCCGGAGATGCTTATTGTGTTGAATTTCGGTAAATGCTCCTGACAGTAGCCGAATATGTCAGTAATCAGTCTCATGGAAGGTTTCGGTGGATAGATATACGTACCTCGGGCAATATATTCTTTCAAGATGTCGTTTTGAATCGTCCCTGTCAATTTCTCAGGAGCGACTCCCTGCTTTTCTCCAACAGCGATATACATCGCAAGAAGAATACTGGCCGGTGCGTTGATTGTCATTGACGTACTTACTTGATCGAGTGGGATCTGATCGAATAATTGCTCCATGTCCTTTAATGAATCAATAGCTACACCGACCTTACCCACTTCCCCATCAGCCATGGGGTCATCAGAATCATAGCCGATCTGTGTCGGCAAATCGAAAGCGACCGATAACCCGGTCTGACCTTGTTTCAATAAATAGCGGAATCTCTCATTCGTTTCTTCTGCCGAACCGAAACCCGCATATTGACGCATTGTCCAATAGCGGCTGCGATACATGGTCGGCTGAATCCCTCTCGTATAAGGATACTGGCCCG
The DNA here is from genome assembly GCF_019599545.1 of Halobacillus sp. Nhm2S1. GTDB lineage: Bacteria > Bacillota > Bacilli > Bacillales > Halobacillaceae > Halobacillus. The sequence continues at coordinate 263,818 of NZ_JAIEZV010000003.1, forward strand.
GAAAGCCGATCTCCTCTATGTAGTCCTCATCCATCTGTTCCGGCGTGTATAATCGGTCAACCGGAATATCGGAACTTGTATGAAAGGCTTCTTTACGTTCCGGAAAACGCTCCGTCGTTTTTTCTACATCTTTTTCCCATTTTTGTTTAGGGTGTTGGTCATTTGATGATCTGTTCATAAGAAAGGCCTCCTTATTCAGTCCATTCACACTACTAGCATACCAGAAATGAAGCGCTTACCTATCTAAAAATTACTATCATTCACAATTTTATTGTAAATGATTTCACGCCCTTGTCCAATTTCTCTTTTTTAGGTAGAATGTCAGTAGGATTGACTGAGAAGGAGGTTACACACCTTGGCTACAAAAAAACGTTCAAAACGCGAACGCCGTATGAAAGTCGTGATCTATGTCATGATCTTGTCTATGCTTCTATCTAGTGCATTGGCTGGCGCGAGTTTCTTCTTATAATAAATGAATGAATGAAAAAAGCCGAAGAGATGGGCGTCCATCTTTTCGGCTTTCTTAGTTTCTAAAATTGTTCCTTTAGTTTCGATTCTTCCCAGAAGCGATATAAATCGGACATTTCCTTTTCACTATCCACAATCAGTACGTCTGTCTCAGTAGGAACCATGTCAAATAGAGTCTCAACATCTTTGTTTCTCATTCGAATACAACCAGCCGAGACTGATTTACCGATAGAATCCGGCTGATTCGTTCCATGAATGCCATATATCCTACCGTCTGTTCCCCTGGCATCAAAGCCGATCCACCGGCTTCCGAGTGGATTCTTTGGATCACCGCCTGGGATGTCTTTTTTTCGATAATACGGATCTTTGGCTTTCACTTTCACATTGAACCGGCCCTCCGGCGTCAAGTCTTTCGTCTTCCCTATGGCTGCAGGAGCCTTGAAGAGAACTTTGTCGCTTTGGTAAAGCACAACCTCATGGGTCGCTTTATTTACAATAATTACGGACTCAGCAGGTGTGTGAGGAGGAAGTAAAGGGTTTAATAAGCTAAAAAGTAAAAGGAAGCTGTACAACGGAATCATCCTCTTTTACTAAAGTTTCCCCTCAAGGTTTCCCCCTATACATCACTCTTCTTGAACGATCGCTTAATGATCAGATAGTCTTCTATTTCATTTAATAAATGGAATAGGCTCGCTCTTACTTCAAACTCTTCCCGAGTTTCCGGGAGTCGATCCTCACGAAAATCTTCTTTCATCTCTTTTAACATCCTCAAATAAATGACAGCCGTATTCCCGGGATGAACTGCATCAGCTAAATCATCGAAAAACTCCGCCATGCGAACGCCATGGATGTCAGAGGACGATATACGACTGACGAGAGGAAGCATGCGTTCCAGGAGTTCAAACTGTTTAGTCCGCATATGAAAGTAGTGATAAAAATGATTATGGGAACGCAGCAAATGATTTTCTACGTCACGATAGGAGAGAGATTTGGCTTTCTCCAGAAGATTAGCGGTCTCTGTTAACTCCTTGCCTGTCCAATCATTGTCGCCATTTCGTAAAAATTGAGCAATCTCCCTCAAAATAATGGAAAAGTTACTTTCCACCTGCCTTCGATACTGATTCAACTTTTTCTCGAGGCTAGGCATATATAAATTCAACAGCAAGGCTGTTCCTATCCCTACTGTAATGAGCAGCACTTCGTTCCATATAATGCTCCAGCCAATATCCCCTGAACCGTAGAGGTGAAGGATGATCACTGAGCTGGTTACAATTCCAGGTGTGATCTTGAACCATACCGTCGTAGGAATAAAAGCAAATAACATTAATCCGATTGAAATGGGATTGTATCCTAATAACTCAAAAAAAGCGAAAGAAAACCCCATCGCTAATATACAAGCGGAAAAACGGTGCCACGCACTTAAGAAGGAACGTTTTCTCGTAATTTGGATACAGAGAATGGTTAAGATCCCTGCTGAAGCGAAATTCTCCAGCTGAAGCATCTGAGCAACCCATATGGCAAATGGTGTTCCCAGTGCCGTCTTAATGGTACGATATCCTATTTTCAATCCTATCTTCACTCCTGTTCTTTCTATATAGCGATACCTGCTTAAAGTTTAGGCATCCGGTTATGTATATACAGCCATTACGTAAAAAAGGATCTTTGCTTTATAAACAAAGATCCTACGTTTATTGTATTCTTATACTTCCTCGCAATACTCTTCAAAACTGCGCTGAAGCTTTCCGATGACTTCCATCGGTTCAAACCCTTCAATATCATGACGCTCGACCATCGTCTGAATTTTGCCGTCCTTCAACAATGCGAAAGATGGAGAGGAAGGTGGGTATCCTTCAAAATATTCGCGAGCACGATCCGTCGCTTCACGGTCCTGCCCAGCAAAAACAGTAACAAGCTGATCCGGACGCTTATCGTAGTGAATCGCATGAGCAGCCGCCGGACGGGCAATACCGCCTGCACATCCACATACAGAATTGATCATCACAAGTGTCGTACCTTCTTTATTTAGAGCCTGATCGACGTCTTCAGGTGTCGTCAGTTCCGTATACCCTGCTTGTGTAATTTCTTCACGTGCTTTTGAAACAACATCGTTCATAAAAATATTAAAATCCATTTGACATGGCCCCTTTATAGAAATGCTAAGAACATTTTACCAAGATATCTGACATCTTTCAATTGAATTGTCTAGTTTAGAGAGTGAAACCCAGGGTTTAAACTAGTATGACTTCTTAAGCATAACAAACGTGTGATACGCTAATGTTATCTGAATCCATCCAATGGTCTAAACACCATGCTTTATTTAAATTTAGAAGCGAGCTGACAAAAGGGGGAGAAGACTTGAAGAAAGTAAGTATGATGATCGTTCTGATGATTGCCGTATGTTCAATTGGAATTCTTTCTTTTATTAGATTTCATACACCATTAGTAAGCGGTGCGATTGCCTCTTCGGCTGATAAACAATCCGTAGTTATTAGTATAGGAAATCAAGGATTTAGTCATATAAAGATTCATGACGTTCAAATTAATAATGACGAGGAACCAGTGGATAAAAAAATTCAAGTCAGTCATCCACTTCAAGGCTTTATAATAGCAGACCGCTTTGATGGCTCCGCCATAGAGTATGGATTGACCGATATCAAAGACGTCACCATAAAGCCAAATACTTCGCCATCTTCACAGTTAGAAAAATTAAATAATGGAACAGCTACCAAAGAAGATTTAAGCTATGGATTAACCATCATTAACAATCAAGAAATAAGAGAAGTAATGATAAGTTATAGCTATCTGGGAATGGCTTTTGAAAAAAGTGTTTCTCTCCCCCACTGAGCCTGATTCAATTTAAATAATCTATTCTTTACCAGCGTCTACATCTCAAAAAAGCTACCCTCCCAAAGTGGAGGGTAGCTTTTTTCACTTAATATACAGATGTGTTGTCTTCTGACATTTTCTCTAAGATCTCTTTCACGCGTGCAAGGAAGTTACCGGCAACAAGTCCGTCAAGAACCCTGTGGTCTAAGGATAGGCATAAGTTGACCATGTCACGTGCTCCGAACATACCATTTTGGTAAACCGGCTTTTTCACAATGGACTCCACTTGCAAAATAGCGGCCTGAGGGTGGTTAATGACACCCATGGACTGAACGGAACCGAAAGAACCTGTGTTATTGACGGTGAATGTACCGCCTTCCATATCTTTCGATGTCAGCTTGCCTTGGCGAGCTTTGCCTGCAAGATCTGTAATGTCTTTTGCAATTCCTTTAATGCTCTTTTCATCGGCATCTCTGATAACAGGAACGAACAATTGGTCATCTTTAGCCACGGCGATGTTCAAGTTGATCGCTTTGCGCTGGATGATTTTGTCTCCTGCCCACATACTGTTTAATTGTGGATATTCTTTCAATGCTTGAGCAACAGCTTTCACAAAGAAAGCGAAATAAGTTAAGCTGAAGCCTTCCTGTTGTTTGAATTGGTTTTTCTTTGCATTGCGAAGTTCAACCAAATTCGTGACATCCACTTCAACCATCATCCAGGCATGAGGGATTTCAGTCTTGGACTTCACCATGTTCGCTGCAATGGCTTTACGCACACCAGTGACAGGGATCTCGATGTCTCCTTCACCGGCTTGTACATTCGGCGTTTGCGTGGCTGGGGCCGGTGATGGAGCAGCTTTCTGCTCTGCTTGTGCCGGTTGTTCGGCAGGCGCATCAGCTTTTGCTTCGCCTTCTTTTGGTATATCTCCGCTTGCAATGATTTTCTCGATATCCTTACGCGTAATACGTCCACCACGACCGGAACCATCGACTTGATTCAAGTCAATATCATGTTCCTGTGCAAGCGTCATAACCGCTGGAGAATATCTCTTTTTACTGCCTTTGTCCTGTTTTTTCTCAGGCTTTTTGGGAGCTGTCGATTTTTCATCAGCCACCGGCGTTTCTTGTGCGGGCGCCTGTTTATTTTCCTTTGATGAAGGCTCTTCGACAGATCCCGCTCCTTCTACTTCGATGTAGCACATGAGTTCACCGACTTCAATGGTATCTCCTTCAGATGCGACAAGTTCTTTAATCTCCCCGGAAAAAGAAGACGGGACTTCTGCGTTCACTTTGTCTGTCATGACTTCTGCAATGGGATCGTATTTATTCACCTGATCTCCAGGCTGGACAAGCCATGTACTGATCGTTCCTTCTGTGACACTTTCACCAAGCTGAGGCATATTGATTTTTTCTACACCCACAGGAATCTCCTCCTTCTATTAAAATTCCGCGAGATCTCTCATCGCTTTTTCTACTTTATCCGGATTCATCATGAAGTGCTTTTCCATTGTTGGAGCATAAGGCATCGCTGGCACATCTGGACCGGCCAGTCGCTGAACAGGCGCATCCAAATCGAACAGACAGTTCTCACTGATGATTGCGGACACCTCTGAGATGATTCCACCTTCTTTATTGTCTTCCGTAACAAGCAGGACTTTACCCGTTTTAGATGCAGCTTCAATGATTCCTTCTTTATCCAGTGGATACACTGTACGCAAGTCGAGAATATGTGCATCAATGCCCTCTTCTGCGAGTTTTTCTGCAGCTTGTAAAGCAAAATGGACACAAAGGCCGTACGTAATGACTGTAATATCAGAACCTTCGCGCTTCACATCTGCTTTTCCGATTGGAAGTGTATAATCTTCATCAGGGACTTCACCTTTAATCAAGCGGTACGCACGTTTATGTTCGAAGAAAAGGACCGGATCATTATCCCGGATCGACGCTTTTAATAAACCTTTAACATCATAAGGGGTCGATGGCATCACAATTTTCAATCCTGGCTGATTTGCAAAAACTGCTTCAACGGATTGAGAATGGTAAAGGGCTCCGTGGACACCGCCACCGTAAGGGGCACGGATCGTAATTGGAGCACTCCAATCATTATTGGAACGGTAACGGATTTTAGCGGCTTCTGAAATAATCTGGTTAACCGCCGGCATGATAAAATCAGCGAACTGCATCTCAGCTACCGGACGCATGCCGTACATCGCTGCACCGATCCCAACTCCTGCGATTGCGGATTCAGCTAGTGGCGTATCAAGGACTCTGTCTTCACCAAATTCATCGTAGAGACCATCTGTCGCGCGGAATACGCCCCCACGTTTTCCAACATCTTCACCAAGGACGAACACTTTTTCATCCCGCTTCATTTCTTCTTTTAAAGCTTGAGTGACGGCTTGAATATAAGATATAACTGCCATTATTGCTCCCCCTCCTTACTCTTCGTATACATATTTCATTGCTGATTCTGCTTCCGCATAGGCCGCATTCTCAGCATAATCGGTCGCTTCATTGACGATTTCGCTGATTTCGTCATTCATTTCTTTTTCCTTCTCATCCGTCAGTACACCTGTATCACGCAAGTACTGCGCGAAAGTGACGATCGAATCCTTTTTCTTCGCTTCATCCACTTCTTCTCGCTCCCGGTATGTGCGGTCATCATCGTCACTTGAGTGCGGAGTAAGACGGTAGGACACAGTCTCGATTAATGTCGGTCCTTCTCCATTACGTCCACGATCCGCCGCTGCTTTTACCGCTTCATAAACAGCTAAAGGATCATTGCCGTCTACGGTGAAACCTGGCATACCATAACCGATGGCGCGGTCAGAAACTTTTTCACAGGCAAGCTGCTTGGATACTGGAACAGAAATAGCATATTTATTGTTTTCAACCATAAAGATAACAGGAAGCTTGTGTACCCCTGCAAAGTTCGCCCCTTCGTGAAAATCCCCCTGGTTGGAAGAACCTTCACCGAAGGTTACGAGAGAAACAAAGTCTTTTTTCTCCATCTTCCCTGCCAGAGCGATACCTACGGCGTGCGGCACTTGTGTAGTAACAGGTGAGGAACCGGTAACGATCCGGTTTTTCTTTTGACCAAAGTGACCCGGCATTTGGCGTCCACCCGAGTTTGGATCTTCTGCTTTAGCAAATCCGGAGAGCATTAAGTCCTGAGCAGTCATACCGAATGACAGAACGACACCCATATCACGGTAGTAAGGCAGAGCATAATCTTTTTCACGATCAAGAGCATACGAAGCCCCTACTTGGGCAGCTTCCTGACCTTGACAGGAAATGACGAATGGGATTTTACCCGCGCGATTCAATAACCACATCCGTTCATCGATTCTTCTTGCTAACAACATCGTGCGAAACATGTCCAACACTTGATCATCACTTAAGCCTAAAGCTTTATGGCGATTTTCAGCCATGAGGATCCCTCCTTCTTATTTATCCATGGATTTGGTTGCCGTCAACGGCCATAGCCGCTTCCCCGATCGCTTCAGAGAGCGTTGGGTGTGGGTGAATCGTTTCAGCGATTTCCCAAGGCGTAGCATCAAGAACTTGAGCCAAGGCTGCTTCTGAAATCATGTCCGTTACATGTGGACCGATCATATGCACACCTAATAGATCTTCGGTTTCTTTGTCAGCTACGATTTTGACAAAGCCATCGGTTTCTCCGTGTACGAGCGCTTTCCCGATCGCTTGGAATGGAAACTTGCCTACTTTCACATCGAACCCTTTCTCTTTTGCCGCTTTTTCCGTCAAACCAACACTTGAAACTTCCGGATTGGAGTAGATACAGGATGGCACTTGCTCCGGGTTCATCGGATGTGGGTTTTGGTCTGCCATATGTTCAACAGCAATCATTCCTTCATGAGAAGCTACGTGAGCAAGCTGCATGCCTCCGATGACATCACCGATCGCGTAAATGTGACTTTCTTTCGTTTGGTAGACCTTATTGGTTTGAATGGTCCCGTTTTCAACTTGAATATCCGTGTTTTCAAGACCGATATTATCAACGTTCGCTGATCTCCCGACAGAAACCAGCATGCGTTCTGCTTCATAAGTAACCGTTTCGCCGTCCACTTCTGCATCAACTTTTACACCAGTGTCTTTCTCGATCGTATCAGGAAGGACCTTAGCGCTTGTAACAATGTCGACGCCTTTCTTTTTCATCTGCTTCAACATTTCCCTGGAAATATCTTCGTCTTCGGTAGGAAGGATGTGTGGCAAATACTCAAGAACCGTCACTTTAACACCGAAATCTGCAAGCATAGAGGCCCACTCGATTCCGATGACCCCTCCACCGACGATGATGATGGATTCAGGTAGTTCTTTCATATGCAGAGCTTCATCAGAACTCATGACAACTTCACCATCGATTTCAAGTCCAGGCAGTGACTTTGGAGTCGAACCTGTTGCCACTAGCACATTTTTCGGAATCAACATTTCGTTTTCTTCCCCATTGTTCATCTCCACAGAAATCGTTCCTGCTGTTGGTGAAAAAATAGAAGGACCTAAGATACGGCCAAAGCCTTCATAGACATCGATCTTTCCTTTTTTCATCAATCCTTGAACGCCTTTATGTAGTGTGTCTACAATTGATTGTTTCCGTTCTTGGACTTTTGTAAAATTCAAGGTTGGGTTTTCTGTTGAAACCCCATACCGGTCAGCTTCTTTCGTCTGTTTGAATACTTCAGCACTTCGAAGCAATGCTTTTGAAGGGATGCACCCTCTGTGTAAGCATGTCCCCCCAAGTTCTCTTTTTTCTACAATCGCTGTTTTCAGACCTAATTTTGAAGCTCGGATGGCGGCGACGTAACCGCCTGTGCCACCTCCGAGAATGACCAAATCGTATTCTTGTGCCACCTTGGATTCTCCTTCCTATTCTTGAAAGTTAGGATATTGTTTCGGAACTTCTTCTTTATTAAGGACACGCAGCGTCCCCTCATTCAACGCTTCCAGCTCATTTTCACCAGGATACACAAGGACATCTGCAATCCAATGCACACGTTTTGATATCTCTTCAACGAACGCTTTCCCGTAGGCAAGTCCGCCCGTGAGCGCAATCGCATCCACTTTACCTTCCATCACAGCACTCATGCTTCCAATTTCTTTGGCAATTTGATAAGCCATGGCGTCAAACACAACTTTCGCTTTTTGGTCTCCATTGGCAACCATCTCTTCGACTTCACGGGCATCGTTTGTGTCCAAGTACGCCATTAGGCCCCCTTGCCCGACCAGTTTCTTCATGACTTCATCACGATAATATTGGCCGGAGAAGCATAGGGAAACAAGGTCACCAGCAGGAACGGTCCCTGCCCGCTCAGGGGAGAAAGGTCCATCTCCGTGTAAACCATTGTTGACATCAATCACTCGGCCTCCGACATGGGCACCTACCGTGATCCCGCCCCCCATGTGAGTGACGATCAGGCGGGCATCTTTATAGGACAGACCAAGATCAGCTGCCGCTCTTCTTGCGACAGCTTTTTGATTCAAGGCATGAAAGATACTTTTCCTTGGGATTTCAGGTACACCAGAAACTCTGGCCAATTCATGGAGTTCATCCACCACCACAGGGTCGACGATATAGGCTCCAATGTTCAAGCCTTGAGCAATTTCATTGGCAATGATTCCACCAAGATTTGAAGCATGTTCTCCATTGTATCCATTTTTTAAGTCTTCAAGCATCGCTTCATTGACCTCATACGTCCCACCTTCAATAGGACGTAGCAATCCGCCTCTACCACAAACTGCGCTCAATTTGCTGATGTTGATGCCTTCACGGTCAAGCTCGTCGAGAATGACACGTTTACGGAATTCATATTGATCAATAATTCGCTTGTATGAACTGATTTCCTCCGCCGTGTGACGGATCGTTTTTTCAAAAACCACTTCCTGATCATCAAAGACTCCGATCTTCGTAGATGTGGAACCTGGGTTGATGACCAGAATACGATGTGTTTGCAATTCCTAAACCCCCGTTAACCGTTCTGTCTTCTGCTTAAGATGTGTTGACCATTTTGAAGGAACTGACTGCGGGATCTGCGCATACGCTCGATGCGTTCTTCCGCCATGCGGTCTGCAGCTGCATATGTTGGAATGTTATCACGGCGTGAAATTTCAAATACGCGGGATACGTTGTCATAAATCGTTTCTACCCGCTTCATCGCACGATCTTTATTATATCCGTGAAGCTCATCTGCTACGTTGATGACGCCCCCTGCGTTGATTACGTAATCCGGAGTATAGACGATGCCTTTTTCATGCAGGATATCGCCATGCTTGGTTTCCTTCAGCTGGTTATTTGCTGCACCAGCAATGACTTTCGCTTTTAGTTGAGGAATCGTTTCATCGTTTATCGTTGCTCCAAGGGCACAAGGTGCATAAATGTCACAATCCACGCTGTAAATATCGTCCGGATCAACCGCTTTAGCACCAAATTCTTCAACTGCACGCTGAACCGCTTCTTTGTTGATATCTGTTACAACAAGATTTGCTCCTTCTTCGTGGAGATGACGGCATAAAGTAAAGGCTACATTTCCAACACCCTGCACACCGACTGTTTTTCCTTCTAAGGAATCCGTGCCAAAACCTTCTTTAGCTGCAGCTTTCATGCCACGGTAAACCCCGTAAGCAGTCACTGGTGAAGGATTTCCTGAAGAACCGAAAGCAGGGGATATTCCCGTCACATAATCCGTTTCTTCATGAATTAAATCCATATCCTGTACGGTTGTTCCTACATCCTCTGCGGTAATATAACGGCCATTCAGACCTTGAATATAACGACCGAAAGCACGGAACATTTCTTCGTTTTTATCTTTTTTAGGATCCCCGATGATGACCGTTTTCCCTCCACCGAGATTCAGGCCAGCAGCTGCATTTTTATAGGTCATTCCTTTTGCTAAACGCAGCGCATCTTCTACTGCATCGTCTTCTGAAGCATATGTCCACATACGTGTGCCTCCGAGAGCAGGCCCAAGCGTTGTATCATGGATAGCGATAATTGCTTTTAAACCGGATTGTTCATCTTGACAGAATAACAACTGCTCGTAATCGTACTCTTGCATATAGCTGAAAATTTTCATTGTGTGATTCCTCCTATTGTTGACTGGCTTGTAAAGCTAAAGCCAGTGAATAAATTTTGCTCTGGGCATCATCTGCTCTCGACGTCAATACGATCGGAGCTTTAGCCCCACTGATCACGCCCGCCACTTTTCCATTGGCGAAATATATGAATGACTTGTACAAGGCATTGGCCACTTCTATGGATGGCACAACGAGGATATCCGCCTGCCCCGCTACTTCTGATACAATTCCTTTTTGTTCTGCTGCTTTTGGATCAACAGCATTGTCAAAGGCAAGAGGGCCATCAACGATACAGTTCTTCAGTTGCCCGCGCCTGTTCATTTGCGTAAGCATAGCGGCATCTTGAGTGGCTGTCATGGAAGGGTTTACTACTTCTACTGCAGCTAGTGGAGCTACCTTCGGGTTCTCCCAACCAGCCCGTGTAGCTACTTCCACGGCATTGTTGATGATTTGTACTTTTTCCTCCAGACTTGGCGCGATATTCATCGCTGCGTCAGTAAGGTAAATCAGTTTATCCCTACCTGGAATTTCAAACAAAGCCACATGAGACAGTACCGAACCTTTTCTGAGTCCGTACTCTTTATCAAGAACTGCTTTCAACAAAGATTTTGTATCGATATGGCCTTTCATCACAACATGAGCATCGCCGGAGTGAACAGCTTTCACAGCCACTCGTGCACTATCCCTCTCACTTGCATGGATCACTTCAATACCTTCCTGTGATAAATCCAAATCAACAGCTTTTGACTTGTTTTCAATCTCTGTTTGATCTCCTACAAGAAAGAATTCAGCCAGGTTGGACGTCCGGGCCAATTTAACTGCTTTCAATACTTCATCATCTGCTGCTTGAGCAACAGCGACCGTTTTCGGTGAGCGACGGTCAATTTGATCAACTAGTTCATCTAACTTTTTCATGCGTCACCTCTTCCCCTCTTCTATACATGCAATATTTATGCCAACTCCTACGAACACGAAAACAGCTTCTCCTGGAGGTTCATACCTATGCAAAAGTCTGCACTATGAAAAATTTTGCATGCTGTTTTTGTCCAGTTGGTATTTTTCTAATTTATAATATAAATTCCGAATGGAAATCCCTAAAGCTTTAGCTGTTTTCGTTTTATTAAAATCATGGGACCGGTAAGCATCGGCAAGCAAACTCTTTTCATATTCATCTACGGCTTCTTGCAAAGTCTCTCCCAGCCATGGCGCATTTTCCGTGGGTCCGCCTGATTCCGCTGTTGCCTTTTTAAGCCGGGGAAGATGTTCCACCTTGATCGTATCTTCCATATTCTCCATATAAATCATCGCCCTGCCGATAATGTTTTCTAACTCTCTTACATTTCCCGGCCAATCGTAATCTTTCAAAATCCGAAAAGCCTCCTCATCTACTGAGGTTACATGTCTTCCATAGTCTTCATTCAGCTTTTGGATCAAATGGTCCGTCAAAAGCTGAACATCTTCGATTCTTTCACGAAGAGGAGGAATGTAAATCGGAAGCCGGTTTAGACGATAATAAAGATCTTCACGGAAATTCTTGTTCATAATCGCTTTTTCCAAATTCACATTCGTGGCAGCAATTACACGAACATCCACATTGACGGGTTTCGTACCACCGACCCGGATGATTTCATTCTCTTGCAGCACCCGCAGCAATTTCGCCTGCATCGGCAGAGTCAATTCACCGATCTCATCAAGAAAAATACTTCCGTGGTTCGCTTCCTCGAAAAGCCCTTTTTTACCGCCTCGTTTTGCACCTGAGAAAGCACCATCTTCGTAACCGAACAATTCACTTTCAAGTAAGGATTCTGCTATGGCCGCACAATTGACACGGATAAACTTATTATGGCGCCGCTTGCTCTCGTTATGAATGGCATGGGCGAAAAGTTCTTTTCCCGTTCCCGACTCCCCTCTCAACAAGACAGAAGCTGGCGTGCGCGCACCGACTTTCGCTTGCTCAAGAGCCAAGGTCATTTCCTGGGAGTCTCCGATAATATCATCAAACGTGTACTTCGCTTCCAAACTGCGTATGATTTGTCGCGCTCTTTTCAGTTCACTCGTCAACGCTTGAATTTCAGAAACGTCGTGAAGAACTCCCACACTTCCTTTTAACTTTCCATCGACGATCACAGGGGCGACATTAACGAGAACGTCCTTTTTAGAAGGTCCAACCTTCATACGTACTCCCCGGACGGGCCTTCTTGTACGGAGAACTTTCATGTGCATACTTTCGCCTTCAGATATATCGACCGTTGCCGGCTTTCCAACGATTTCTTCTTCTGAAAGCCCGGTAATCCTCGTGTATGCAGGGTTAATCATTAAACCGCTTCCATTTTCGTCGACAACCGAAATCGCCTCATCCGAAGAATGAATGATGGCCTCAAGCATCGTTTTCACTTCTTTTAGGTCTGTGATTTCCTCAGCGAGATTGACAACTTCCGTAATATCTTTGAAAACAGCAAAAGCACCGATCACCCTTTGGTTTTGCCCAATCATCGGAATTCTTGTAGTCACTACTTTCTTCCCATTCCCTAAAGCAAGCTTCTGATTCACTTCTTCTTCGCGGGAGGCCAGGACTTGAGGCAGCCTTGAATCCGGAATGATTTCATTGATGGGTTCTCCAATCATAGATGAACGCCCCATCCCTATAATGCGCTCTGCACTTCGGTTGATAAATGAAATTTTACCATCCTCATCTATAACAATCATTCCATCATGAATGCTGTTCAAAATCAGGTGTTGATTTTCCGTCTGCTGCTTCAGTTTTTGCACGAGTGTTTCCTTTTCATCCAGTAATTCTGCGGTCACATAAGCGACGGAACCTGGAATGACAACCGTTGAGCGTTTTCTGGTTTCCCGAATTTCGTTGAACACTCGTTCATCCCCCGTGGCTTCGATCACGATATCAATTTCTCTATGTATCCAATCCTGCCACTGTCGGTCTGTAGAAATTCCGTAACTCTCAGCAAGCGCTATTCCCGGTGCATTCGGGTCGATGTCTGTTACGGCAACCACTAACATACGATCCATTTTCTTCAACAATTTCAACAGGGCGGTTCCACCTTTCCCCGCTCCGACAATTAACACACGTTTCATTTCACCACACCCTGCAACTTTTTGCGTAACTATATCGTACCCTAATCTGCACGTTTTAGCAAGTACGTCTATAGTTCCAACCTGTCCTGCCATTTGATATACTTATTCATGGATTGAATTAAAGGAGTTATGAGTATGCGATTAATTGCTTTACTTTTATTAGTTACCCCCGGTTTGATCGCCGTTTATGGGATAAAATTGATTCGGGATGCCCTTTTTGGTGAATTTCACTCGATCTTCTTTCACATCGCCATTCAAGGACTTGTTGGAATTCTCTTTGTTGCTGGCGGAATGGCCTTCATTGGAGGTTTTATCCTGCACAGAGACAGAAAGCGCAACTTGACCAAAGGGCGGTTCAAACAAAAGGATTAGGACATAGTGAAAATAACAACTATGATGAAGGAGTTTTGCTCTGTGACAGAGTTTGAAATGTTTAGAAAGCAATATCCTTTCGATTTGCTTTCTGAGGAAGAGTTTGAAGAAGTGTTTGGGAAAGCCATGGTCAGAGAATTCTCAAAGAACGAATTCATCATCCATGAAGATCAGGAAGATGATACGATCGATATCCACTTCATGGTCTCCGGACTTGCTAAAAATATCATGCACCGGTCGAACGGCCGCCAATTATCAGTAAGATTCTATTATCCGGGAGACCTGGTAGGTGTAATGATCCTCCTCACAAGCGGGGAGATGCGATTTTCTGTTCAGGCATTAGAACCGATCAAAACCATTTGCTTTGAACGTGAATCCTTCTTGAAAGTGATGTCAAACAACAATCACTTCTCAAAAGTTGTGATGGATGGCATCAGCCATTTAATGAAAAGTTTATACGATGAAGTAAAATATAAAAGCTCTACGACAGATGAACAGGATGATCGCGAACTGTACAAGAAGCGTGCAGACGCTTATATGGAGCCTCCTACTTTTATACATCCTGAAGCCTCAATCGAGAAAGCTGCCCGCATGCTGCAGCAGCAGAAGATAGAAGCACTGATTGTAAGTGATGACCAACAATCCATGCTTGGTATGATTGGATATGGTGAAATATTGAAGGCTTACTTTGAGAACGATCACAAAAACCCTGTCAAAGCTTATATGTCTGAAGAAGCCTATGAGATCAATGAGCAGGAATTCATCTATGATGCTTTGAGTTATTTGAAGCACCATCCTACAGAAATCATCCCTGTTCTTCATAAAGACAAGGTCGTTGGAATTTTGAGGCAGTCCTCGTTTTTCACTATAAAAAATTCCGTGTACTTCGACCTGACCTATAAGATTTCAAATGCTACGACGATCGAAGAAATTAAACCGCTGTCCCCGATTCATAATGAACGGTTCCAAAAATTCGTGGCGAGTTTGATTAAAGATCACATGTTCGCTTATGACATTGCGGAGTTGATGACGAACTATAACGATCGGATTCACAAACAAGTCGTACAAATTGCAGAAGACGAAATGATCCGTGAAGGTCATGGAGCTCCTCCGGTCAATTACTGTTTCCTTGTTATGGGCAGTGAAGGACGGAAAGAACAGGCTTTCTCCACAGATCAGGATAACGCCATTATTCTTGCCGACTACGACAAAAGTAAGCATAAAGCGAAAATCGAAGAGTACTTCGAAACTTTCACCTGTAAAATCAATGATATGTTGAATGAATGCGGCTTTCCTTACTGCACAGGCGGTATAATGGCAAAGGAACCGAAGTGGCGTCAACAGATGAGCGATTGGCAGGGAAGTATCGACCAGTGGATCAACAAAATGGACGCAGAAGAAATCCGAGATTTCACCATCTTCATGGATTTCCGTCCGATTACCGGCGATTATTCTCTTGCTTATGATTTAAAGAAATACGTAACGAAACGCGTTCAGAAGTCCTTGAACCTTCATCAATTGCTTATGAAAGATACACTTCGTTTCCGGGTCCCTGTCCAACCATTTGGAAGAATTTCAGGAATTGGTAAAAAGCGGACGCTCAACTTGAAGAAATCAGCGATTATGCAAATCGTCAATGCCATCCGTATATACAGTATGAAATATGGAATTGAAGAGATTAATACCGTAAACAGGCTTGAAGCTTTAGCTGAACAGGAGCGTTTCCACCCGCGTGATGTGGAAAATGCGAAAACAGCCTTGCATCGTCTTATGTTGTTTCGTTTGAAAGCTAATCTTCAACAGTTGGACGACGAAGAACCATTAAGCAATGATTTAAAACTCGGCCCCATGAAAAAAGAAGAACGTCGATCACTCAGAGAAGCGCTCATTATCGCAAAACGCCTGCAGCAGGTGTTAGAACTGAGCTATAACCGAAATCGGGTGGTATAATGCTTCCAGTCGACTTACAAATAATAAAGTATCTGCTTTTTGAGAAACCGATGTACTATTTCAAGATCAAACCTTACCTGAAATGGCACACCTACCATGAATTAGAAAAGCAGCTGCACGTTTTCAATAAAAAGGGACATTTTCACAAGAAGCTATTGAAGGACTTGGACTATACCATCTTTGACCTTGAGACAACCGGGTTCTTACCGGAAATCGGGCATGAGATCATATCGATCGGGGCAATCAGACTGCAAGGACTGCATGCTTGCCGAATGGAGAAATTTCATCAGGTAATCCGGCCCATCCGTCCTGTTAATAAACAAACACTGCGTTTAACAGGACTATCCCGGGACCGTCTGGACAATGCCAGCCCTTTCATTGAAGGTTTCCGCAACTTCATGGACTTCAGCGAGGGTTCTGTTCTTGTCGCCCATCCAGCTAAGTTTGATATGCGTTTCTTAAGGGCTATGTTAAAAAGGTGGAAGCTTCCTGATTATGAACCACACGTGATCGACTCCCAACTTATGGCCCAATGGCTTCTGCCGAACGTAAGGCATCAGCTTGATCCTTTGCTGAAGTACGTAGGTATTGATAAAAGGGAACGACACCATGCATTGAATGATGCGATTATGACGGCAGAACTATTTCGGTATTTACTTTCAAAAACGATTGATTATGACGTTCACACATTGGAACAATTAAATGAAGTTTTAGCTCAACAGAAAAAAACGAAGCAGTGAACATCACTGGTTCGTTTTTCTGTCTTCTTACATATAAACTCCTGATTGTGGAAGGCTCCGTTTCAAAAATTTTGTTGAGTGGATGGGTCTGTGGGAAATAAAGCGCTTCACAGCCATTCTCTGACGCTCAAGCAGGATATGTTCCCGGCACACACCTCGAAACGTTGAAGAATTCATCACTCCTGCCAATATTCTCAATAACTCTATCTGCATTAAAAGTTAGGAAGCCTATTCAAAAAACGTGCGATACAGGGATTGGACGGCTTTGCCTAAGCCTGAGGACTTGACACCGAACATCATGGAAACTTCAGATGACCCTTGGTTAATCATCTCAATATTGACCTCCGCCTCACGGAAAGCTGCCGCTGCACGGCTGGCGATACCAATCGTCTGATTCATACCTTCCCCTACGATCATAATCATAGCCATTTCTCTTTCAATCAAGACAGTATCTACTTCAAGTTCTTCCTTAATCCGCTTTATAACCTTTTCCTCTTTTTCAGGTGGAAGATGATGTTCACGAATGACAACGGACATGTCATCGATTCCAGAAGGAGCGTGTTCAAAGGATACTTCTTCATCTTCTAATATTTGAAGCAACCTGCGGCCAAAGCCAATTTCCCGGTTCATTAAGTATTTACTTACGTATAAGTTCAAAAATCCGTCATCGCTTGCAATACCTACGACATGACTTTCCCTTTCAGGGAGGTCCGCTACTATCATTGTCCCAGGAGCCGCAGGGTTATTCGTATTTTTAATGCATACAGGAATTTTTTCTTTAAACGCTGGGATAAGCGCTTCGTCATGAAATACGGAAAAGCCTGCATAGGAAAGCTCCCGCATCTCTCGATAAGTTAAAGAGGTCAACTGTTTTGGCTGGTCCACGAACATGGGATTCACACAATAAACAGAATCGACATCCGTAAAGTTTTCATACAAGTCTGCCTTTAAACCAGCTGCTACAATCGACCCGGTAATATCAGATCCACCGCGGGAGAACGTCACCAATTCACCTTCAGGCGTATAACCAAAAAATCCTGGAATAACAAGAATTTCATTACGATGTCTCAAACTGTACAATTTTTCAAAGCTTTCTTCTAAAACCAACGCTCCACCAGGTTGATCCCGAACGAGAATTCCTGCTTCTTTTGGATTTACATAAGAAGCTTCAGCCCCCGTCTTCTGCAAGTATGCACTCACAATATGAGCAGATCCATCCTCTCCACAAGCTTTCAAAGCATCAAGCGCATGCTCAGAACGATCTTTCACCAATTGGATCGCTTCATCAATTTTATCCTTTACTTGTTCCACCACATGGAAGGAGAGCTCGAGCTCCTCGGTCATCGATTGAAAGCGATTGATGATTTTTTTATAAACGGTCTCATCCATTTGGTTCATTTGTATGGATGTACCTAAAGCAATAAGGAGATCCGTCACTTTTTCATCTTTACTATGACGTTTCCCTGGAGCTGAAACGACAACAACGCGTCGGTCTTCATCTAACTCCATAATATTTTTCACCTTTTTAATCTGCCCGGCATCTGCTAAAGAACTGCCACCAAATTTTACAACCTTCATTTATACAACACCCCATTAAAGAACGAAAGTAATTAATAATTAAGAATTGTATCACAAAAGAGGTGCACAATTGAATAAAAAATTAGAAAAAAACATACAGGCTGCGAAAATTGACGTATCCATGGGAATTTTTACATTTATTCTACAAAATTGTTACATCTTTTGGTATTTTTAGATATGATGGATGATAAGAGGAAGGGTGGTTCTATGGTTTTGAAAAGGGATGGATTTGGTGGATCCAGGTATTATCCCGAGGATAGTGAATTATCCATACTTTGTACATACGAGGATCAGGGACACACCTTTGTAATCATTCAATACTTGGACCTTCCCTTTAGTTACCGGTTGATTAACAGAGACGGACTTTTTTTACTTGAAGAAGAGCTTTACGATTTCTTGTATAAGCAAATCGAGGAGATTGATGCGGGTATATATGAAGATGTTGAGCTTGCAAAAGAAATTATAGCATTGATGGCAGCAGAAAAATAAAAGCACGAGAGATGCTTTCCACCTCTCGTGCTTTTTATTTAACTCGCTTTATGCTCTAGGCGTAAGCGATCCGCTACCATCGCTATAAACTCACTATTCGTCGGTTTTGCTTTTGTGTTGGAGATCGTGTAGCCGAACAAGGAAGAAATGGCATCGATGTTTCCTCGATTCCAAGCTACTTCAATCGCATGCCTGATGGCACGTTCTACTCGGGATGCCGTCGTGTTATATTTCGTTGCAATATCCGGATAGAGGACTTTTGTAATTGAGCCAAGAAGTTCAAGATCATGGTAGACCATCGTAATGGCTTCTCTCAAGTACTGATAACCTTTAATGTGGGCTGGTACTCCCACTTCATGGATAATGTGAGTAATACTTGTGTCAAGGTCCGGTTTTCTCGATTTGGTTGATGTGTAGCTGTTCCCCAATGCACGATTGATCGGGTCACCCGCATGTTTAATCTGACGAACTTGTTCACCAAGATGGTCGAGATCGAATGGCTTCATCATGAAGTAAGCGGCACCAAGTTCTACTGCTTTCTTCGTGACTTCTTCTTGACCGAAAGCCGTCAACATAATGACTTCTGGGTGCTTGTCCATGTCTTTTAATTTGTTCAAGACTGCTAGCCCGTCTAAATGTGGCATAATGATATCCAGAATCAACACATCCGGTTTCTTCTCCTCTACCATTTGAAGACAATCTTTCCCATTATAGGACGTCCCTACAACATCAATATCCGACGCATCATCAAAATATTCCTCAAGTAGCTTTACAAGCTCACGGTTATCATCAGCCAAACAAACTCGAATCTTTTCCATTTATTTTTCCTCCTTACAAAATAGTCCTTCTTTTTTCCGTAATACACATATTCGACATCCAGGAATTTAACCCTCTTTTATTATAACAAAAAAATTTCAATATTTGAGATTATCTTGAAAATGCTTTAAAATACTCATGAATTCGTACAAATTCGACATACCCTCATAACAATTGTCGAAATTTGTCGATTAAATACAATGCTGATACATAAAAAGAAGAGCCTTTAATAAGGCTCTTCTAACTCGCTTTTTGTTTAGTGATGTTATCTTCGTATAATGGTATCCCGGCTTCTTGTAGCATCCATTCAATGTGCACCCCATATCCGCTTGTCGGATCGTTGACGAACACATGAGTGACTGCACCAATAATTTTTCCATTTTGAATAATAGGGCTTCCACTCATCCCCTGAACAATGCCTCCTGTTTTATCAAGAAGTTCAGGATCAGTGATTTTTACAATCATCCCTTTTGTTACTGCTGATTTTTTCGGCATATTACTGACGATTTCCACATCAAAGGTCTGCATTTCTTCACCATCTAACACGGTCATAATTTGTGCAGGTCCTTCTTCGACTTCTTCTGCAAATCCGACAGGGACACCTTTAGGGTACGTGTCATTTGTCATATCCCCATCCAATTCACCAAAAATGCCGAATGGTGTGTTTTTAGTTATCGTACCTAGCCGATCATCACGTAATGAAAATTTCGCTTTTTTCTCACCAGGAATTCCCTGGCTTCCTTTTTCAATAGAGGTTACATGGGAACGAACAATCGTCCCTTCATGAATTTCAATCGGTTTCTTCGTATCCATATCCGAAATTACATGGCCAAGTGCTCCATATTTTTTCGTTTCTGGATCATAAAACGTCATTGTCCCAATACCTGCAGCTGAATCACGGATATAGAGACCAATTTGAAACTCGTTCTCCTGGGCGTTAAAAACCGGAGTTAAAGAGGTGGAGATCGTCTCTTTCCCTCGCTTGATTTTAAGTTCAATGGGTTTCTCCGCTTCGCCAGACTCTTTGACGATGGAGGACAGCTCTTCCATACTATTGAGTTCCTGACCATTCCCTTCAAGGAGAATGTCACCAACAAGGACATTCGCTTCCTCACCCGGTGATTTCTTCGCCTCTTTTTCTCCATTCACTAAATGGTGTCCGACGACTAGAACTCCCTTTGTATGCAATTCAACCCCCACCGACTGACCGCCAGGAATCAAACGGATGTCACGCATTTGCGTTACATCTGTTTTCTTGAGCGGAACTCCGGCGAACTCATAAAAGACTTGATGATCATCAGTGGATGAAAAAGCAGTCAATGCTTCTGTCTCTTCCCCTTCAGAAAGGACTTCTGTATCATTGGATGCACTGATTTTCACATCGGTAGGGATGGAAAGATAATCATGAACAGGGGCTATCAAAGGTAAAATGAGCATGAACAGCAGGAGAACGGAACCGCAAATATATTTAAATGTCTGTTGATCTTTCACGGGTTCACACTCCTTATCACTCCAGTACCAACTAAATGGCTTACTTATAATGTGGTCTTCCACAAGCATTTTTAAACGAGCATAATCACAGTAATTATAGTACCCTTTCCCTTGTGTAGAAACATTCTCCAACGTATATGCAAAGATTGGAATATCATATGAAATTTTGCGGAAACTACGTATAGATAAAAAATGCGTATGGATTGTAAAATCCATACGCTTATCTTTTGTTTTTTCATCGTTTCTTATGTTTTTCAGCCATGAGAAGCAGTTCACGCGCATGTTCAACCGTTGTTTCTGTAAGTTCTGCACCAGTGATCATTCTGGAGATCTCGTCTGCTTTCTCATCATATGTTAATTCTTTTGCAGCTGTATGAGTACGATCATTATCCACTCGCTTTTCAATTCTAACGTGAGTATCGGCCATAGCAGCTACTTGGGGAAGGTGTGAAATACACAAGACTTGTGATCCTTCCGATATCCCGTAGATTTTTTCAGCAATCGCCTGGGCCACTCGACCGCTGACCCCTGTATCTACTTCGTCGAAAATCACACTTGTGACGCCCTGATGTCGTGAAAAAATCCGCTTCAAAGCAAGCATGATCCGCGACATTTCTCCTCCCGATGCAACTTTATGTAGTTCTTTTAATGGTTCACCTGGATTTGTGGTGATTAGGAATTTTACGATGTCTATCCCATTCGGGAGCAGCTGTACCGGATGGCCGTCAAGTTCAGGGTCAGCTTCCCTTCCTTCTTTCAAATTAATATCGACAGCAAAAGAGGCTTTTTCTAAATATAAATCCCTCAACTCTTCATGGATATATTCAGACAAATTCGCTGCTGAGCTCGTCCTGATGTCATGGAGTGCTTTCGCCTCCATCACAGCATCCTGCCCCAGTTCATAAATTTCATCTTCCATCTTACTCAAATGAGAATCCTTATTCCTAATTTCATCTATCTCTTCTTCGATCCTTGAAGCGTATTGAAGCATATCATCGACTGTAGCTCCATACTTCTTTTTTAAACGGTTCAATTCGTTTAAACGTGATTCAATTTGATTTAAGCGTTCGGGGTCAAATTCTAGCGCTGCCATTTGATTACTTAATTGGAAAGTCAATTCTTCAATGATATAGTAGGAATTCGACATTTCTTCAGAAAGCTTAGCCAGTTCGTCATCCACGTCTGCTGTGCTCTCTAGAGAAGTCATGGCATGGCTGAGCCAGTCCAGGCCTTTTTGCTCCCCATATAGAGAGTAGTAAGCATCATGAATTCCTTGATAAATCTTCTCATAATTCATCAGCTTTTTACGTTCTTCTGAAAGTTCCTCATCTTCCAGTGGCTGCATTTCAGCTTCTTGCAGTTCTCTCAGTTGAAACTCAAGCAAATCCAACCGTTGGGCCATCTCCTGCTCATTTTCACTCAATTCCTTGTAACGTTTCTTCAGTAAACGGTATTTGTCATATACTCGATGATATTCTTCCAAAGAAGACTTCATATCGTCATCCGAAAAAATATCCAGGAGTTCGATATGACGGTCGGGATCCATTAGTGATTGTGTTTCATGCTGGCTATGGATATCGATTAAAGAGTGACCGAATTCTTTCATAATCCCAAGCGTAACCAGTTTCCCGTTTACCCTGCAAATACTCTTACCTTGGTGCGTAATGGTCCTCTGAAGTACGACCATTCCATCTTCATCAATATCAACGCCAAACTCTTCTCCCACTTTATGAATGGGATGATTGTTTCCTACGGTGAACAATCCTTCAATTTCAGCTTTTTTTGTTCCATGACGCACGAACTCGACAGACCCTCGTCCACCAGATAGCAGCTGTATGGCATCGATAATGATCGATTTACCCGCACCTGTTTCCCCTGTGAGTACGGTGAGACCTTCTTTGAACGTAATTGAAATTCGATCAATGATTGCAAAATCACGAATAGACAATTCTGTTAGCATGAAACTTTCACCTCAGTTATAACATATTGAGCAGCTGCTCACTTATCGTTTCTGTTTGTTCTGCACTGCGGCAAATGATCAGACATGTATCATCTCCACAAATCGTGCCCATGATTTCATCCCATTCCAAATTGTCCACGAGTGCCCCTACTGCATTCGCGTTTCCTGGAAGAGTTTTCAAGATGATGAAATGACCAGCGCGATCGATACTGACAAAGGCATCCATCATCAATCGTTTTAATTTTTCAAAAGGGTTAAAACGTTGATCTGCCGGCAGGCTGTATTTGTAGCGTCCATCCATCATAGGCACCTTTACAAGATGCAATTCTTTAATATCTCTTGAAACTGTAGCTTGAGTTACATTATAGCCCATACCCTTTAATCGATCGACTAACTCATCCTGGGTTTCAATGTCGTCATTCGTAATCAATTCCCTGATTTTGATATGACGTTGTCCTTTGTTCATGACCATCCTCCGTTTCCAGTCCTTCCATAAGAAAAGGGCTTTTCATAAGCCCTTTTACGTTCATTATGCGTTTTTGCGGTGCGCTTCATGCGCTTCTTCAACCACCGCTTCAATATTAACCTCTTCTGTAATCCTGCCTTGTCCATCTCCATCCAGCCGTAAGTGGACTAGGAATTCGATGTTCCCGTCTCCGCCGGTGATCGGCGAAAAAGTGAGTCCATGTACAGAATAGCCGTGTTGAGTTGCAAAATCAAGAATATTTTCAATCACCTGTCTATGTATGGACGGGTCCTTGACAATTCCTTTTTTTCCGACCTGCTCACGTCCAGCTTCAAATTGAGGCTTGATTAAAGCAACGACATCGCCCTCTTTATCCAAAAGATTCGCTAATACAGGGAGGATGATTCGTAACGAAATAAAGGAAACATCAATCGAAGCAAATTGTGGCTGTCCTTCTTTCAAATCATCTTTTGTCACGTATCTGAAATTTGTTCTTTCCATGACAACAACTTGTTCATGGTTACGAAGACCCCAGTCCAACTGATTGTAACCGACATCAATCGCATAACTAAGTTTCACACCATTTTGAAGACCGCAATCTGTGAAACCACCAGTAGAAGAACCGATATCAATCATTACTTTATCCTGCACGGTAAGGTCAAAAAACTTAAGGGCCTTTTCTAGTTTCAGCCCACCCCTGCTTACGTAAGGGATAGCTTTCCCTTTGACTGTGAGTTCTGTGTCTTCTTCGATTTTTTGACCAGGCTTATCCAGGCGGACTTGATTATGAAACACAAGCCCGGCCATAATGGTCCTCTTTGCCTTTTCACGTGTTTCCACGTAGCCTTTTTCTACTAATAATACATCTAGCCTTACTTTTCTTCCCATATCCTTAAGCCCTTTGCTGTTTATTCGGTATCATTTGTTTCAAGTTTTGCAGTATGTGATCGGTCGTTAACCCGATTTCTTCCCAGAGTTTATCGACACTGCCATGTTCAATGAAGCGGTCCGGTACACCCATACGTTTAACCCACTGTGAGGAGTATTCATGTTCCTCTGCAAACTCCAATACACTTGAACCGAATCCACCCTGAAGGACACCTTCTTCTACAGTTAGGATCGGCATCCCTGCTTTCATGATGTCATGAAGCATCGCATCGTCCAGTGGCTTAATGAACCGTGCATTCACAACTTTTACTGATCGGCCATCCTTTTCCATCTTTTCACTAGCTTCAAGAGCCATATCAATGGTAGTACCAAACGTCAGGATGACAGCATCTGTTCCTTCTTTTAACACTTCCCAGCTTCCGATCGGGATGATTTCGGGCTTTTCATCTGTTTGTATACCTTTGGCATTGCCTCTTGGATAACGAATGGCAAAAGGACCGTCGTCGTAGTGAGTGGCTGTATGAACAAGATGCTGAGCCTCATTTTCATCTTTAGGCATTGAAATCACAAAGTTCGGAACAGATCGAAGGAAGGCAATATCGAAAACTCCCTGGTGGGTTTCGCCATCAGCCCCTACCAATCCAGCTCGATCGATTCCAAAAATGACATTCAGCTTTTGTCTTGCTACATCATGGACGACTTGGTCATATCCTCTTTGTAAGAATGTGGAATATATAGCCAAAAATGGTTTCATTCCCTGCGTAGCTAGACCAGCTGACATTGTCGTTGCATGCTGTTCGGCAATTCCTACATCAAAAAGACGATCAGGGAATTCTTCTCCAAATTTTTCTAATTTTGAACCTAGAATCATAGCAGGTGTGACAGCAACAATCCGATCATCCTGCCTCGCTTCTTGGCGGAGAGCTTCACTAATGACGGAACTCCATGCGGGTGGTGCATCCACCGGCTTAATTTTTTCACCAGACTCAATTTTGTATGGTCCAACACCATGCCATTTGTCTTTCACATCCGTCTCTGCAGGATGATAGCCTTTTCCTTTTTGTGTCATCACGTGGACAATGACTGGTCCGTCCGTCTTTTTGGCGTAATTCAGATTTTCGATAAGATCATTGAAGTCATGTCCATCAACAGGACCATAATAAGTAAATCCAAGCTCTTCAAAAAACATTCCTGGAACAACAAAATATTTCATGCTGTCCTTCAACCGCTCAGCGGCCTGCGCAATTTTTCCTCCAACAGCGGGGATTTTCTTCAATACCCATTCGAGGTCGTCTTTTACGCGGTGATATTTCCCAGCGCTCCTCATTCTCCCGAGCGCACCGTGAAGAGCCCCTACATTTTTTGCGATTGACATTTCGTTGTCATTCAGGATAACAGTTACATTCTTCTTCTCGTGTCCGATGTGGTTTAAGGCCTCTAGAGCCATCCCACCTGTGAGTGCTCCATCACCGATAATCGGTAATATTGAATGATTCTCTTTTTTCAGATCCCTTGCAATGGCCATTCCCATGGCTGCCGATAAAGAAGTGGAGCTGTGACCTGTCTCCCATACATCATGTTCACTTTCGTCTCGTTTCGGAAAGCCGCACAGTCCCTTATATTGGCGGAGTGTTTCAAATTGACCACCACGACCTGTTAAAATCTTATGGATATAGGATTGGTGACCAACATCCCAAAGAAAACGGTCTTCCGGGCTTTTATATACTTTATGAAGAGCGAGGGTAAGCTCAACGACCCCAAGGTTTGCCCCGAGGTGTCCTCCTGTCGTAGCCAGGTTTTCTATGAGAAACTGTCTCGTTTCATCTGCCAATTGTTCAAGTTGGTTCGTATTCATATCCTTCAAAATTGAAGGGTCTTTAATTTTACACAGATCCATTGAAGGACCCCCTTGTATTTATCTTGATTTTTTAGTGGATGACGGTGCACTTGTTACTATTCTTACTTTCAGCCGCTTTTCTAACCATGAAATAACCTTCGCAGCGAAGAAAATAATATCTGTGGACTTATTGATGGCAAAAAATTTACCAAGGGCTTTTCCACCGACAGTAAGTGCAGCTACAATACTGGTCAAAATGACAGATATCACAATCTGAACTGTTGACCCGTCACTATAGCCGAAGTTGTTGGCCAGCTGAATGACCACAACTGCTGACGCCGTACCACTAACTATACCAGATATATCCCCTATTACGTCATTACAGAAACTTGCGAATCGATCGGCGTTTCTGACAATAGCAATCGCTTCTTTAGCTCCGTTCACTTTTTCAGACGCCATTGCGTGAAAAGGCTGCTCTTGAGCAGCTGTGGCAGCGATACCGAGCATATCGAAGATGACACCCGTAAAGACGATCATGAATACAATAACGAGGCCAATGATCCAAATGACTCCACTTAATACGGAAGAAGATATAACTGAAAAAATAGCCGCTAACACAAATGTGATAACGGCGATACTCAAACTGAATTTTAAAGATTTTTTTAATTTGTTATCCATATATACCCTCTATATCACTAAATTGACGTGTCTTATGTAAGGAAAGGAATGGTCACGATTCAAGTAAAAATTGCGGCTTAGGTCTAGTAGGTTTTCCCAGCCGAGTACCGAATGTCACCATTCTGGCGGTTCCCCTTTAAACTCGACTCAGCCCCGTCTCCGGCAGCTGGACTAGATTGCCACTTAGTCCGCACTATAATTCCTAAATCATGTCCATAGAACAGTCTAGGGGATTTCCCCGACAGCCTTTAGCCGTTCCTTAGCCTCTTTTGCAGTTCTGATTTCATATAGTTTCTGCACCAGCACCTCAGTGGCCATCTGAAGCTGCATGGTGTTCACTGACTATAATCCCCTCAAGAACCACTCAAGGCAGGCTACGCTGCGCATATAGATTTTACTCCATATGCTGCAGGTTCATACCCCATTTCATAACAGCATCTGGCTCAGATGCCGTTACAATAATGGGCCTCCGCGGAAGCAGGGTCAACGCCCACATGCCTTTGTGGATCGCCCTGCGACCTTAACTCCCAGCATCGACCCAAGGCTGGGCGCCTCAAGCCAACACAAGGAACTTCATCGATGTGCCCTTCGGCGGATTTTTAGGCCCGCCTTCAGGAACGGAGGGCCGACTAGAATACTGCACCATTCCTTTTGTAATCATAATATATCACATTTTGTCACGTGGCTCAATCGAAATCATTCAGCTCAATGATCCCGGGTGCTCAAATAATGAATGAGCTCAGAAAGAGTAGTCCCCTCAACACCTGCATTTTTCAAAGCCTGCTGTGCTTTTTTAACGTAGTTATCCTTTTGAGCGATCGCTCCATCTAATCCCAGAAGCTGGGGGTAAGTGCTTTTATGGTTGCCTTCATCACTTCCTGCAGGCTTCCCTAAAACCTCAGAGTCTCCAGTTACATCCAGGATGTCGTCCTGAATTTGAAATAAAATTCCAAGGGCTTCAGCCATTTCGGTCATTTCTTGGAGAACCTTCTCAGATGCTCCGCCTAAATAAGCTCCGGCGAGGATAGAGAATTTCAGCAATTGGCCCGTTTTATTCTTATGAATATTTTCAAGAGCTTCTAAAGAGATTTCAGTCCCTTCACTGAGCATGTCCTGCATTTGTCCTTCAACCATGCCTTTCGCACCGCTGGCTTTCGTCAGTTCACGAATTAAAAAGACACGTTCAGCATCACTTAAACCATCGTCCTCCGCAATCACCTGGGAGCTCAGTGTCAATAATGCATCCCCTGCAAGAATGGCGGTTGCTTCATCAAAGCGCTTGTGGTTGGTTGGTTGCCCTCTCCTTAAGTCGTCATCATCCATGGCAGGTAGATCATCATGGATCAGGGAATAAGTATGAACCATTTCAAGGGCTGATGCGACTCCCATCACTCTTTCCTCAGGAACATGAAAAGCTTGAGCAGTCGCCATTAATAGGATGGGGCGAAGCCTTTTCCCTCCAGCATGAATGGAATATAACATGGAATCCTGAAGTCGTCCTGAAACCGTATAATCGCGGACAAGCATTTCCAACTGCTGATTGATTCGTTGTCTTTTTTCTTTAAGATATTCAGCTAAATGCACCGTTCAGTCTTCCTCCTGGACAGAGAACGGTTCCAACTCTCCGTGTTCATTCATAATTTGCTGCATTTGAGTCTCTACATTCCCTAGTTTTTCACTGCAGAGCTTGGATAGTTTCATGCCTTCCTGATAATACTGAATCGCTTTTTCCAATGGAACTTCTCCTGTTTCCAATTTCTCTACAATCTCCTCGAGCTGTTTCATCGCTTCCTCAAAACTGATGGTTTCCTGCTTATCTGTCATTTTCATCCTCCTTTACATCCGTTACGTGACAATCAACGATTCCATCCTGCATTTTCAAGGAGAGGAATTGGCCTTTTGTAATCTCAGAAGAACTTTTTATGACGTCTCCTTCAGAATCAAAGGGCAAAGCAAAGCCCCGCTTCATAATGTCTAAAGGATTAACCAAGGTCAGTTTATCAACATTTGTATAGAAACGTTCCTTTTTTTGCTGCAGGAGAGCTTCAAACCGCTTCTGCAGCTGGTTCGTCTGACGTTCTAGAGATTCCGCACCTTCTCTAATTTTCAACTCAGGCCCCTGCTGTCGAAGCCTTCGAGACAAATTACCCCAATGAACGTGACTTGTTTGATGAAGGTGCTTCATTTGAACCGCCATGCGTTCGATGACCCGATCCAAGTCCTGCTCTTTTTGCTTCATCATTTGTTCAGGGTACTTGAAAGCATAGGATTTTTTTAAACGCTCCAAATGTTGCTTCGCCTCTGTCTTCTTAACTTCCATTCCCCTACGGAGGCGATGGTCCAACGCCTTCACCTGATCCCGCAATTCTACAATGGATGGTACAGCAACTTCAGCAGCTCCCGTTGGTGTCGCCGCTCTTACATCTGCCACAAAATCACTGATGGTCGTATCCGTTTCGTGACCAACGGCTGAGATAACGGGAATTTCGGATGCTGCAATCGCTCTTGCCACAACCTCTTCGTTAAACCCCCATAAATCTTCGATGGAACCACCGCCCCTACCTACAATTAACACATCAAAATCCATTTTTTCGTTCGCATATTTGATGGCATTTACAATAGAAGAAGCTGCCCGCTCTCCCTGGACAAGGACAGGCAGGACAGTGACTGGCACAATAGGGTAACGCCTTTTGATCGTGGTCATAATATCTCGTACAGCTGCCCCAGTTGGTGAAGTGATGACACCAATGTGTTTTGGGTATGTAGGAAGAGGCTTTTTACGCTCAAGAGAGAATAAGCCCTCTTTTTCCAATTTTCCCTTCAATTGCTCAAAAGCATAGTAAAGAGCTCCGATTCCGTCCGGTTGCATCTCCTTAATATACAGCTGGTATTGACCCATCGGTTCGTAAACGTTGATTTCCCCTTTAACGAGGACGTTCATTCCATTTTCAGGGACAAACTTGAGGGAACGATTATTCCCGGCAAACATGACGGACTGAATTCTGGCCTGGTCATCTTTCAAGGAGAGGTACATATGGCCTCGGCTGTGGTGCTTAAAGTTCGAAATTTCTCCTCTTAACCAAACCGTCTTCAAATGCGGATCCCCTGAAAGTTTACGCTTGATGTACTTCGTTAGTGCCGTAACACTCAAGTACTGATCCTGCATACCCATCCTCCTTACTGATTGTGAATTCGCTTAGCTGCTTTAATCGTGTTGTGGAGGAGCATAGTAATAGTCATTGGCCCTACACCTTTAGGGACTGGAGTGATATGGGAGGCTACCTGTTTTGCAGACTCAAAGTCGACATCTCCTGTTAGTTTACCATCCACTCGATTGACTCCAACATCGATTACAACTGCCCCTTCTTTGATATCTTCACCCGAAATCAGGGATGGTTTACCTGCAGCAACAATCAGAATATCTGCTTGCTTGGTATGCGACTGTAGTTGTTTCGTACGGGAGTGACAATGGGTAACGGTTGCGTTCTCGTTGAGCAGCAGTTGGCCTACAGGTTTCCCGACCAAATTACTACGGCCAATGATCACGACATGCTTTCCTTCCAGAGTAATCTCTGCACGTTTCAACATGACGAGTATTCCATAAGGTGTACACGGGAAAAAGGTCTCCTGGCCTGTCATCATTTTCCCGACATTTGCCGGATGAAATCCATCCACATCCTTATCTGGGTGAATGGCTTCAATGATTTTTTGGTCAGATATATGGTCAGGCACTGGTAATTGAACAAGAATTCCATGAACCGTAGAGTCCTGGTTCAACTTTTCAATCAAATCCAGCAGTTCCTGTTCTGAAGTTTCTACAGGTAATTCAATGAGTTCAGAATCCATACCGATTTTTTCAGAAGCGCGCTGCTTTCCTTTTACATAAGACATTGAAGCAGGATCCTCACCTAAAATGACGACGACCAACTTCGGACGGATATCCTTTGTATGGAGTGCACTCACTTCCTCTTTCATTTCTTGACGTAGATCTTCTGCCAATTGTTTTCCGTAAATGACTTCTGCTGACATATCCCGTTTCCCCCTTATTTGTTTATACCATTTTGGATAATACGCCGTTCACAAACTTACCTGATTCATCTTCACCGAAAATTTTCGCAAGCTCAATTGCCTCGTTTATAGCTACCTGCGAAGGAACGTCTTCTTTGTATTTCATTTCATAGGCAGCCATTCGCAGGACGGTCTTCTCTACTTTGGCTAACCGTGGAAACGTCCAATTGTCGAGATTGTCAGAAATCCATTGATCCAACTCATCTCGATTTTGGATGACTCCATGTACGAGGTCATATAAAAACTCGTCCACTTCCTGGCCTTCGACTACATGAGCAATGGCCTCATTCGTTTCAATATCACTCGTAATGGTTTGAAAAAGCGCTTGAAAAGCTTTTTCACGTGCTGTACGTCGTTTCATCTTCATTCTCCTTTAAGGTAATATCCGTTAGAATAATAACATTTTAGCTTGATAAAAGCCATTGTAATCAGGTGATCGTAAATTTTTGCCGTCCCTTAAGCATGAGGGGAGGAGAAAAAACAAAAAAATCAGAAAGGGGAGGGCCCCTTTCTGATTACTCTCACAATTCTTCTGCTTCTACTTCTTCCTCTTTCCCTGTTTCCATTTGTACTCCGACAATGTGGACATTGATCTCATTAATATCAAGTGCTGTCATGTTTTTAAGCGCTTGCCTTGTGTTGTCCTGGATTTTTTGTGCAGTGTCAGGTATGGAAATTCCATAGTCCATGACTACATATGCATCAATTAATATGCCATTCTCAGTGAGCTCCACTTTCACGCCTTTTCCGTGGTTTTTCTTACCCAGGCGCTCAGCCACGCCAGATGCGAAATTGCCTCTCATAGAAGCAACACCGGCCACTTCAGAAACAGCGATTCCAGCGATCACTTCAATGACTTCAGGAGCAATCTCGATGTTACCTAATGTCGATCCATCTGTCACATTCAACAATTGCTTATCACTCACAATGACCACTCCTTTTTATGATTCATCCTTCATTATAGTATATTTCTCTAAAAACTTTGTGTTAAAGTCTCCGCCAACAAACACCTCATGTTCCATCATCCGTTGGTGGAATGGGATGGTTGTGTGTACACCTTCAATAACAAATTCATCGAGGGCACGCTTCATCCGGCGAATCGCTTCATCTCTATCACGACCATACGTAATCAGTTTAGCGACCATAGAATCATAATAAGGCGGAATCATATAACCAGGGTAAGCTGCTGAATCAACCCTTACACCCAGACCACCTGGAGGTAGGTACATATCGATCTTCCCAGCCGAAGGCATAAAGTTTTTGTGCGGGTTTTCCGCATTGATCCTGCATTCAATGGACCAACCTTCAAATTCAATGTCTTCTTGCTTAAAGGAAAGTTCATGGTTATCTGCAATCAACAACATTTCTTTAATCAAGTCTACACCTGTCACCATTTCCGTCACAGGGTGCTCAACTTGGATTCTTGTATTCATTTCCATAAAGTAGAAAGAATCATCTTCTTTGTCATAGATAAACTCAACGGTACCTGCGCCCGAATAGTTTACGGCAAGAGCAGCTTTCACTGCAGCATCTCCCATTTTGGCACGCATGGCTTCAGAAATAGCAGGGGACGGTGTCTCCTCAATCAGCTTCTGAAGGCGGCGTTGAATCGTACAATCCCTTTCACCAAGGTGAACAGCGTTCCCATGGTTATCAGCAAGAACTTGGATTTCTACGTGGCGGAAATCTTCAATGAATTTCTCGATATAGACCCCAGGATTTCCGAAAGCAGTTTCTGCTTCCTGCTGGGTCATACGAATCCCTTTTTTCAAATCTTCCTCATTGCGGGCTACACGGATTCCTTTTCCTCCACCGCCTGCTGTTGCTTTAATAATGACCGGGTAACCGATCTCTTCAGCAACTTTCAACCCATCTTCTTCATCTTTAATAATGCCCGCTGAGCCAGGAACAACTGGTACTCCTGCTTCTCTCATCGTTTCACGAGCGACGTCCTTCGTCCCCATCTTTTGGATGGCGTAAGAGGAAGGTCCAATAAAAGTAATGTTACACTCTTCACACATCTCAGCGAACTCTGCATTTTCGGAAAGGAACCCGTAACCTGGATGGATCGCATCTGTTTCCGTTAATGTAGCTACACTCATAATGTTCGTGTAATTCAAATAACTGTCCTTACTCAGCGTCGGACCGACACAATACGCTTCGTCAGCCATCTGGACGTGCAACGCTTCTTTATCGGCTTCAGAATAAACCGCTACGGTTTCAATCCCCATCTCTTTGCAAGCGCGGATGACCCGGACAGCGATTTCTCCTCTGTTTGCTATCAGAACTTTTTTAATCAACGTCTCAAACCCCCGTTTACTTGGACTTCACGCGGAACAACGGCTGACCATATTCCACTAATTCACCGTCTTTAACGAGAATCTCAACGATCTCTCCAGAAACTTCCGCTTCAATCTCATTAAATAATTTCATGGCTTCAACGATACAGACGACGGAATCTTCTTTTACTGTATCTCCGACTTTTACATACACATCCTCTTCAGGGGAAGGAGATGCATAGAAAGTTCCGACCATTGGTGATTTCACCTCTGCGTCATAATCGGCATTTCCTTGTGCTTTTGGAGCTTCATTCTCAGCTGTTTCTTCTTTCACTTCTTGTTTTGGTGCTTGCTCAACTTCTTGTTTTGGCTCTGGTTTTGCCGGAGCCTGTACAGGTTGTTGAACTTGTACAGGTTCAGAAACAACCTGTCCCTGTGGCTTCTTCATGTGAACTTTTGTTCCGTTTGCTTCATAAGAAAACTCATCAATATTGGACTGATCAATCAACTTAATGATTTCTCTGATTTCTTGTACCTTTAGCATTTGTGGCACCCCTCTTATGTAAAGTTACTTTTTATAAACTGGTACTAATACCTCTTCATATTCTATTATACATTACCACCTCCCTGCAACTCGCTACAAGAATAACTTCCAGTAATATTCTGACAACTATCCCATCACCCCACCTTTATTCCATATTAGCTTCCTATTCTTTGAAGACTCAGTTTCGAGACTTTTGTTGAGTGGATGGGGTTGAGGGGGAATGGCTCACTTTCCGCGGGGCCCCACACGAGGCGGGGTCGTCCGATGTTGGCACAGGACGTGCCGAACTTAATCGAACTTCCTCTAATCTTTTGAGCCTCCTCGGACTGCGTCCCGTGGGGTCTCACCATGCACTTTTTTCTTCTTCGATATCCGGTTCCGATGCCTAATGAAGGGAAAAAATAAGAAAACCTCACTCCTTTATTAAGGAGTGAGGCTTTTGTTTCATTTTCAGCCTGCTGGCTGGAATTGTACTTGGACTTCTTTCTTCCCGAATTCGTCAGATACCATTTGAATGATGTTGTTCGTTTCTGTTTTCGATAACTCATCCGCTTTTACTGTAACGTGGACGACGTCATCTTCAGCCCTTACGAGGACATCATCGTAAGAAGCACTTGCACGGATGGTATTTTCAATGATGGATTCTTTGGATTGATTTGCTTTGATTGTCTCCATTTTTTCTAAGGCTTCATTTTTCTCTTCTGTACTAAAGTCACTGGAGGCAACGATTTCGGATAATTGTTCCTGCATTTGATCACGTTGATTCTGCATATCCAGACGAATGGCTGAGAAAAGTTCATCGGTAGAAATTTGCGATATGACGGTGCCATCACCTGTCGTTTCTACGCCTTCTTGTCCAGCAGCGTCTTCCGTGATCTCTGCCCATTCATCTTCCTGTATAAAAGCCATTTCACCATTGTCCGGGGATGTCATGTAATATACGCTTAGAACAATCAAGAGACTCAACATTGTCAACAACCAAACCGTTTGTTTTTTAACCAAAGTAACCCCTCCTTATTGTTTAGGCAAGACAGAAATCCTGTGAGTCGGGACATCCAAAACTCTAGAGACAGCTTCCACCACCCACGCTTTCACCTGCATTTGATCGACCCCCTCGGCTGTTACGAAAACCCCGCTTACGTCTGGCTTAGATGTCTGCGTTAGCAGCGGAACTTCCCGATCGCCTTGACGGACGAGAACTAGCTGCTGTTCTCTCGAATAATCCTCAATTTCACGTTCGCCTCCGTTCTTATCATTTTCCTTGGTGGTTTGTTTTCCGACGATTAAATTTTTATCGTACACTTTTTTATGTGTCGATGACAGATTGATCATGATGTCCACAGCACTTACTCCTTGTATGTTTTCAAGAAGAGGTTTGAGTTGTTTTTCATATTCAGCTTCCAACTGTGAAATAGAGTCCGTCATTTCTGGGGCTTGTGCAGCCGAGGCGCCTTCACCCGATTGACTTTGGACATTCCCTTCATCTAGAGCCGGTGAAGGAGAATCATTCGGCTGAAACCAATTGCTTGTTAAAATAATGAGCACTCCAATAATACCAATGGCAATTAAGTACTTCGTTTTATTCAGCTTTCTCCCCTCTTTGTTTGATAGAGGTTCCGTCAGCTTGTTCCACCATTTATTCATCCTCATCCTCCCAGCGGATAATGATTTGTTCTTGGTTTAAGTCGAGATAGTCAGCGACCCATTTAAGTAATTCCGGATCTTGCTTCTCTTCTTCTGTTTCACCTTCCATAATAGAGATCTCTACATCTTCGACCGACTGGGTCAGTTCATCACGTGAAACCGTGAGGGTCAGCTTGTCCAACGATTCCAAACTGTAGGGTTGTTGATGGAAGCTCATTTCAGCATCGACGAGAACCAGGTTTTGTTCTTCTTTTAATGGTGTTTCAATTTCAGCTGCGAGAGCCTTGGTAACTTGTTCTAATTTATATGCATCTTGTCCGGCGAGTATTTCATTTTTCTTTGATTCTACGTTTTCATCAAAAACTTCTGCATCCAATTGTTGCTGCATGGTCAAGTCTGCCTGTTGGACAAGGCGATCAGGATCAATATTCAAAATTTGTAAAAGTGGCCCCAGAAAGATCAGCAGTAACAAAATAGACAATACCAGACGAGCGTATTTCTTCATGACCCCGGAAGGGAGAAGTGCATCAGCTACCATTGCCAATAAAAGAAACAGGACAATTTTTGTAATCCACTCAATGAGATACTCCATGTTCACCACCCTATCTGACCATCATCGTTATGTTGCTAGCCGCCACCATAATGACGATAACGAGAAAAAACATCATAGAAACCATTAATAGTGCTGCGAATATATAAAAAATATGCCTGCTGACAACATCCATCGCCTGAATAATCGGCCCGTCCCCCAGGGGCTGAAGAAGGGCTGCTGCTATTTTATAGATGAGCGCAATGGCTAAAACTTTTATAGCTGGAAATACTGCAATACCAAGTAATATCACCACACCGGCAATACCTAGTGTGTTTTTTAACACAAGGGATGCTCCAAGGATTGTGTCGGTGGCATCTGTAAACAACCTTCCCACCACAGGTACGAAATTACCTGTGACAAAACGAGCCGTTTTCATCGTAATTCCGTCCTGTACCGCCGTCACTGTTCCCTGGACAGAGATCACTCCAAGAAATATGGTTAAAAATACACCCATGATTGCCATTCCGGTTTTCCTAAGAAGTTCAGCCAATTGGTCTACTTTATATGTCTCATTCAAACTCCCAACAATCAGCAAAAGCGCGGAGGAGGCAAACAATGGGATGAGTAAGTACTTGACCAACAAGCCACTGGACTGGACAAGTGCAATAATAATAGGATGAAAAAAGGAAATCGACATCAAGTGACTAAATGAAGCCATGATCCCAAGCAGAAGGGGAATCAACCCGATCATAAAGCTGCTCATTCGTTCTATGGCCCCAAGCGTGTATTCAATTACCTGCCGGAAGCTCTCAAGAGCAAGTGTCAATAAAACAAGGTAGACCACCATGTACGCAATCTTACTTACTACAGAATTTTCGAATGCAGACTGCACCGAATGAAGCAAAGTACTGAACAGTGTCAAAAACAGTAGTGAAGCTAGCAATTTTCCGTTGAGGAGAAGTTCATGGAAAAAGAATTCCAGAATACCAGAAAACCAACCGGATGATTGAACGGAACTTTCACTTTGAATGAATTCACGGAAATTATTCGTATGAAAGCTAGGCAGGTAATCTCCATACTGTTGATTCAATTGATTCCAGCTTTCCTCCAACTCTTCTGTAGATACCTGGTCGAGCATGGATATATCAGCATCTGCAGGGGCTGGGGAGGGAGACGCAGCAACGATGATTGGAGAGTTCAAGCAACCGATTATGATTAGACAACACAACACGAGCCGTTTCATGGCATCCCTCCCAAGTTTCCTATGCCCCTGGAATAAAATTCAATATGGTCTCAATCACAGCTGTCACAATCGGTATAGCAAGCATTAAGATGAACAATTTCCCTGCAAGTTCCACTTTAGAAGCCAAGGAATTTAGTCCGGCATCTCGAATTAGTTGAGCTCCAAATTCTGCGATATAGGCAATACCAATAATTTTTAATATGGTCTTGAAGTACACAGGTTCGACCTGGGCCTTTTCTGCCATGTAAGACAACAGGGAAAAGATATGCCTGACCTGATCAAGGATGGTTAAGAACAAGATGATGACTGTGAATAAAAGGAGAAGAAAAGCGACCGAAGACTTGTGTTCCTTTAAGAGTAAGATCAACAAAGCCGCCACTAATCCTAAGGAAACAATTTGAATAATATCCATGAGTTACCCCTGGTAAAGAAAAACAGACTTGATTTGTTGAAACAGATCGGCGAGCCTGTGGAGAACGATAAATAATACTATGATGAAACCTGTCAAAGTCACAGCCTGTGCAATCTCTTCTTTTCCCATCTGTTTCAAGATGCTATGGATCATCGCGACAATAATACCGACACCAGCTATTTGGAATAATATCGTTGCATCTTGGAGCACAATGCCTCTTCCCCCTTTTATAAAATCCATATAGACCTTGCTAAACCATCTACATGATTAGAATGATGACGAGCAGCCCACTTAATATCCCCATCCCCTTCGCCATCTTTTGATATTGATCACCGACTTCCAGGGCATCATGCAGTTCGCGGTCAAGGTGATGGATGGTGAGTTGAATCTGTTTTTGCTGCTGCTCCAGATCGTGCTGTCCAAGCGTCCTTCCAAACTGCATCAGAATTTCATATTCGTTTTTTGACAATGCGTTCAAAGACCAGTGTTTCTTTAACTGTTTGGACCATAAGGAATAAAAGTCATCCCAAACCCCATTTTCGTTCAGAATCCCTTCAAAGAACTGATTAATGGGTTTCGGTAAATGTGTAGATAGATTCTCACAAACTTCCAGTAGCGAAGATTGTCCATAAACCATCTCTGCCTCTATCATCTGTAAAGCATTTTTCCATTGCCGAATGTGTCCCGGACGCTTCTTAAAACGAGAAGCCATATCAAACCCTGCCCAGGTCGTAACGGTCAATACGATGACGGCCCCGATCCATTGCATGCGATCCCCTCCCCTTGCCTTGAATCAGTAGTTCTCCCGATTGATCGAGTACTGTCCAATTCCTTTCTGTTTGAGGTGACATCCGGTCCAGGACGAGGTAGCGTTGAAACACTTTCTCCTCCATCAATTGTTTGGCTGATGGCCGCTTCTTTACACCTGAAAAACTTTGACCATGAATACTGCAAATAACTTCAACCCCTGTATAAGTCGCCTCTCGGACCGCTTCTGCATCTTTTTGTCCACCAATTTCGTCTACAATTAACACCTCAGGTGACATAGAACGGATCATCATCATCATGCCTTCTGCTTTAGGGCAAGCATCCATCACATCTGTACGGAACCCTACATCCAGTTGAGGAACACCCCTCATACTTGCTGCAATTTCGGAACGCTCGTCCACAATGGCCACTTTCGCCGCGCGATACCCTTGTTGATCAGATCCAATGTAACGCGCCAATTCCCGCAGGAGTGTGGTTTTTCCTGATTGCGGAGGTCCGATGATCAGTGTACTCATCCAGCGCCCAGATTGATAAAGATGTGGAATGAGAGGGTCAATATTCCCGGATGTAGCTCTAGCAACTCTGATGTTCATAAAGGATATGTGCTTTAACGTTTCTACATGATCTTGATGAGTGTTTGTCTTACCAGCCAAACCTACCCTATGCCCACCCTCAATCGTAATAAATCCCTCTTTCAACTCTTCCTTGAAACGGTAGAGGGAGAACTGACTGATCTGATTTAGGACGAAAGAGAGATGCTCAACAGTCATCACTGCAGTCTCAATGGAGTCAACACAATTATTATCAAGAATCTCTATCGGACGACCGATCCTTAAACGGATCTCCTGCACACTCTTCCATCGGACCTCACTTTTTAAGAGATGTTGGATAGAGGGTGGAAACAAACGTATAATCTCCTTCATCCTCTCCTACTCCTTTATTTGGTTTACTTCATATGTATGTGCAGACTGAGAGCTTATGACTGTGAAATAGTATAAAACTAGAAGATTTTGAGAGAGGTAATAGAGAGGTAATAGAGCGGTTGATAGACACAGCGAAGACAAGCCTTAATCAATATATGTCCGTAGGTGTCCACCTTATTCCTAAGCTTTATACCACACTAAAGCAGAATGAACGAACATTTAATTCCGAGACGTTTGTTTGAGTTTAGTTGTTCCGGGAGCAGGTTCGCTTTCCACTCAACATCTTCTAACACATGGATTCTGATATTGATTCTATAAGAAGAAAGTAGGAAAGAGTAAGGATCGCTCACGTTGGAATACAAAAATGTTTTCAAAAAAAAGAACTTGCCCTTTTGGACAAGTCCTTTTTGAAGATCATAATTATGCACGGGATACGTATTTGCCATCTGTGGTACTAATGA
The DNA here is from genome assembly GCF_019599545.1 of Halobacillus sp. Nhm2S1. Classification (GTDB taxonomy): domain Bacteria; phylum Bacillota; class Bacilli; order Bacillales; family Halobacillaceae; genus Halobacillus. Next base: position 303,438 of record NZ_JAIEZV010000003.1, read on the forward strand.
CCAACACTTCTCCTTCATTAATAAAGAAAGGTACTTGAACAGTAAGCCCCGTTTCAAGCGTTGCTGGCTTCGTACCTCCGCTTGCTGTATCACCCTTGATTCCAGGTTCCGTTTCTGTAACTTCCAGCTCAACGTTCTTCGGCAGTTCAACACCGATTGTTTCACTTTCATAAGACTGGATTTGTACTTCCATGTTCTCTTTTAGATAGTTTAATTGGTCCTGGATGGTAGCTGTTGGAATTTCTACTTGCTCATAAGTCTCCATATCCATGAACGCGTGCATATCACCATTCGCATAAAGATATTGCATCTTACGGTTTTCAATGTGAGCACGTTCTACTTTTTCACCGCCGCGGAATGTTTTTTCCTGAATATTCCCATTACGCAGGTTACGGAGTTTCGAACGAACAAAAGCCGCTCCTTTTCCTGGCTTTACGTGTTGGAAATCCATCACTTGCCAGATATCCCCATCCACTTCAATTGTCAGACCTGTACGAAAATCGTTTACTGAAATCATTTGACTTCCTCCTTTTAATTACAACGTGATTAATTCTTTGGTAGACTTGCTCAATCGTTCGTTTCCTGTTTTCGTAACGATTGTATCATCTTCGATCCGGCAGCCGCCGACGTTCGGAACATAAATGCCCGGTTCAACTGTAACGACCATACCTTCTTCAAGCGTGACATCGGAACGGAAGGAAAGGCCAGGACCTTCATGGACATCCAGGCCGATTCCATGGCCCGTGGAATGACCGAAATACTCGCCATACCCTTTTTCTTTAATGTAATCACGTGTCAGTGCATCCGCTTCTTTGCCGGTGATGCCTTCTTTTATTCCTTCCATACCTTTTAACTGAGCCTGTAAAACGGTATCATAGATTTCCTTTAACTGGTCATTAATCTCACCCACAGCTACAGTTCTAGTGATATCAGAACAATACCCTTTGTAAAGGGCACCAAAATCAAGCGTTACAAGCTCTCCGGATTGGATTTCCTTCTCGGAGGCCACTCCGTGTGGCAGAGCTGAACGGTAGCCTGATGCAACAATAATATCAAAACTTGAGGAAGTCGCCCCCTGCTTGCGCATGAAGAACTCAAGTTCATTTGATACATCAATCTCCTTCACACCAGGTTTTATGTAACCAAGAATGTGTTCGAAAGCATCATCAGCAATCTTAACGGCATCCTTTAATATACTAATCTCCTCATCCGTCTTAATCAAGCGTAATTTTTCTACAATGCCTGATGTAGGGACGAGCTCTGCGTCTAATGCTTCTTCATATTGTTCAAAAAGGGTGTAGGTGACATGGTCTTTCTCAAACCCGATCCGTTTCAAACCTAATTCTTTCGCTTTTTCAGCAACCGTTTTCGGCATAGGTGTTTTATGTTCGAGGATTTCAAACTCCTTGGCTTGCTCTGCCGCTTGTTCTGTATAACGGAAGTCTGTAATTAAGACAGCTTCATCTCTTGTCACTAAAAGAGCTCCGGAAGAACCGACAAAACCTGATATATACCTTCTGTTTTTCGGACTCATAATCAAGAGACCGTCTAATTCCTTTGAAGCAATCGCTTTTCTTAAATTTGAAAGTTTACTCACGAATGATTTCTCCCTTCACTTTCTATCTTTTGGATCATCCCCAATGTCGCTAATCGGTAGCCATCGATTCCAAATCCGACCACTTGTCCTGAGCATACCGGCGCTAACATCGAGGTATGGCGGAAAGATTCCCGTTCATGGACATTTGATATATGAATTTCTACCACAGGTTTGGAGATGGCACTAATGGCATCCCGTAAAGCGATACTTGTGTGTGTATAAGCTGCTGGATTAATGATGATTCCTTCAGCTTCTTCTTCGGCTCGCTGAATCCAGTCTACGAGATCCCCCTCATGATTGGATTGAAAAGATGTGACCTCAAACCCTTGCTCGGCAGCCACTTCTTTGACCATTGTCTCAACATCTTCAAGAGACTTTTTTCCATAGGTCGCCGGTTCTCTTTTGCCTAACATATTCAAATTCGGCCCATTGATCAAAAACAGCCGCTTCTTCCCCATTTAACAATCCCACCATTTCCAAAATTGTCATACACTTTAAGTTTATCATACTCTCCCTTGATTTGAATAAGAATTCACTGACTCATTGAACTCCCTGTATTCATAGGAAATGGAATACCCGATAAAGACCCCGTATAAAATAAATAAACAGCCTGTTGTAACCCACGTATCACTATTCAGTTCCATGAAAGCCGGGATGGCTGGAAAAATCGGAGTCAACAGAAAATAAACGACCGCCCATAGCCCGATTCCATAAAAGACACCAGGCCACATTCCATTCCTTTTTTTCAATAGAAGATAGTAAATGAGAGCCGTTCCTAAAGATAAAATACCGACAATGAGAACGGCTAACACTTCAGCAAGCCACGTTCCCGTCCAATCTGTCTGCCAGAAGGAACGAAAAATGAAGGATGCAGGAGATACCTCTGTGAAATTGAAATAATAAGCGATTGCTCCTAAACCACTCCATAAAATCCCACTTGTGAAACCTGTGACTAATGCTTTTGCTATGACACTTTGCTGTGGCTCTTGTTGTCTTTGGTCTTTTTGTTTTTCAGCCATCTTCATCACCTCTATTCTCATTTTAACCAACCCCAATTTTTTCATGCTCTTTTCAATTGTTGGGCTAGTGATTCATGGAGATTTGAGGTAAAATAGAATTCCAAACCATTTTAATATTCTATCGTTTAAACAGCCCGATTGAAGGAAAGAGTTTACTAAAACGTACTCTTCCACCATTCAAAAATTAAGATGGGCCTGCATATTTTATTCTATAAAGGAAACAATCTTAAATAGCACATAACAACCTACCATCCGCCGCATCTGATGATGAATAGTGTTGAAATAAGGGTATAGTTCAATAACCAGATATTCATAGTCGACCACTACGAGAAGGGAGGAAAATATCATGCGTAATTGGATGACTCCTGTCATTTACACGTTGATCGGTTTAGCCATCTTCTTCGTTGGCATCCAGCTGTTTACAAACACGACTGGCTTTCTCACTTCGATCGTCACGATGATCGGAATCGCCGCTCTCATTTATGGAGCCATCTACTTCTTCTTCCTCCGCAAACGCGGCTTTGGAGGATCGGCAGGTGGAAACCGAAATGAAATGAAAAAGTATAAGCAAGCGGTCAAACAATCCAAACAAAAATACAAGCAACCAACCCCCGCCATTAAGAAAAGCCCTGTAGCCAAGGCACAAACCAAGGCCTCTTCGTTAGGTCGAAAAAACCGCAAACGTGTGAACGGTCCACAACTTCGTGTTATTGAAGGCAATAAAAGCAAAGGAAAAAATCGAGCCACCTTTTAATGGCTCGATTTTTTTATTTCCTATTTTCATATTACCTGCTCCATCTTCTTAAGAAATTGCTCGCATGTTCACGACCTAATTCCATCAATGTTTCTTTTTCTTCTTTGCTCATATCGAAATCCGTCGTTTCCACCCCACTGACAGGAATAAAAATGATATCCTTACTCAAGGTTTTGGAGATGTACCTTGCATCGTGAGCCTGCTGCATCGTTTTAAAAAGCGCGTGGAACATTTGAATCGCATTTTTAATCTTCTGTTCGGGCAGTTTATCAGGTTCATCACTTAATTTCATTCCAATCACAGGTCTAGTACGACAGCCGTCCTGCTTTTCCCAAATCCACAGAGGAAAATTACTCAAAACCCCTCCATCTACAATGATGGACCTTCCGCGTTTCCCATGAATTTTAACTGGAATGAAAAAGTAGGGAAGTCCCGAGCTCATCCTTACTGCTTTCGCTACAGAAAAAGTAGCCGGATCAATACCGTAAACTTTCTTCAAATCATCAGGGATGACCACAATTCTACCCAACGTCAAGTCAGAACATATGACTTTTAATGACCCAGGAGGTAAGTCTGCAAAAGTGCGAACACCTTTTTCACCAAGCCACTCCTCTAAAACATCTTCCAACTGATTCCCTTTATACAGCCCCATTCGATAATACAAGAGAAGCCATTTCATAAATGGAAACAGGCGGTCTGACAATGGTACGTCTACTAAACTAAGAAACGAAAGGTTATTGATCCTTTCTTTCAGTTCTTTCGCTGTGTAGCCGGCAGCTGTCAGACTCGCTAATATGGCACCCGCGGATGTACCAGCCATTCGCTTGAAAGTGTATCCTTGCTCTTGTAGTTCTTCAAGAGCTCCAATGAACGCAAGGGCCTTTACACCGCCACCGGAAAAAACTCCGTCCACTTTCATCCTGCTTCACCCCACTTTACTTCATTATAAACGCGCGTTTAGCCGTTTAGAACGAAGGGAGACGAATTCACATGCAAGGCCGTTTATACTGCTAAATGATGTCTTTTTTCAATACATAACAGCCACACACATCTTATCGTTGCTGTTAAAGAGTTCAACAGTAAAAAAAGATGCATGGAATCCCATGCATCTTTTTCATTCTTCATTTTGTTCTTCATTCTTCTTCTGTACTTCTCTTAACGAATCCACACGCTCCGGTTTCTCATCAAAATATTGAACAAGATCACCAATGCGGTCGATGGAATTCCAACTCATATGATGTTCAATGCCTTCAACATCATCATAAATGTTCGCTTGATCAACCCCGATGATCTCTAAAAACTGCTCTAATAGTTCGTGACGATAAACAAGACGTTTTCCGACTTTCTTCCCTTTAGGTGTTAAAATCAATCCTCGGTATTTTTCATAGTTCAAGTATTGGTCTCGATCAAGTTTTTGAACCATTTTCGTAACGGATGACGGATGCACCTGGAGATTTTCAGCAATATCAGAAACTCGTGCATATCCTTTATCTTCAATCAAAATATAGATTTGTTCAATATAATCTTCCATGCTAGGTGTCGGCATGTTGAACCCCCAATACCCTGTCTTATGTACACGTCCTATCTTGAATAGTGGACGGTTTTAATAGCATATGTTTCCACATTAAAATGATACACCAGATTCCTACCAGTGACAAGCAAGGCCTATACTCATGATTTTATCGAGCCTTTTCTCTCGGGTCTCTAACACCATGATGGTTAGATCATGGCCAGGCTAAACATACCGTAAGAAAAAATAACCGGCCGCCTAAGACGACCGGTTGTTTTCTTACAATCCACATTTCAGTTGGGCATTACAATTTGTACAAGTGTTACAACCACCAATATCTTCAACCGTACCCTGACGACAAACCGGACACGTATCTCCTACTTCGGATCCGATCGTCACCTTGGTTTTGTCCAGTTCATGGATGGTATCCATAAGAACAACGCGTGGTTTTTTGTCTTCAGGTTCAAACAGTTCCGTCTGTTCTCCCTCGAAGTCATTTTCCTCTGCTTTCAAAGACAACACTTGGCTATCTCGACTTCCATCAACGTACACCGTACCACCTTTAGCACCACCACGATATAGTCGTTGATACACTCGCTCTACTTCTTCGACTGTGTAACCTTTTGGAGCATTCACTGTTTTGGATATGCTGCTGTCCACCCAGCGTTGTATGATGCACTGTGTATCTGCGTGGGCTTCCGGGCTCATTGTCATTGCTGTAATGAACCAATCCGGTAATTCATTGGGGTCTTGTTCTGGGTGAGCGTCCAAATATTCCTGAAGGATATCTGCTTTCACCTCGATAAATTTACCTAATCGACCACTGCGGTAGTAGGAGAATGAGAAGTAAGGCTCCAATCCTGTACTTACGCCCACCATAGTACCTGTACTTCCTGTAGGTGCAACGGTTAAGAGATGTGAGTTTCTAATTCCATAACTCAGCACATCCTGGCGTATGTCTTCTGGCATATCTTTCATATAGCCTGTTTGGATAAAACGTTCACGCAGCTGTTTTGTCTCTGCATCGGTTTTTCCTGTTAAGAATGGGAAACTCCCTTTTTCCTTTGCAAGTTCAATGGACTCCCGATAAGCTGTGGTCGCAATAGCTTCAAAAATTTCATCGACCAGTTGATTTCCTTCCTCTGATCCATAGGTAGTTTCACAGTAGATCAACAAGTCATGCAGCCCCATAACACCAAGTCCAATTCTTCGTTCTCCAAGAGCCTGTACTTTATTTTCCTCTAAAAAGTAAGGTGTTGCATCAATGACATTGTCCTGCATGCGGACACCGCGGCGTACTGTTTTCTTAAGCTTTTCAAAGTCGACCTGTTTCGTCTCTTTATTTGCAACATTTGCCAGGTTGACGGCAGCAAGATTACAAACTGAATATGGGGCTAGTGGCTGCTCCCCGCAAGGGTTCGTAGCAACTACTTTTTGTCCATATGCGGTTGCATTTGTCTTCTCATTGGCATTATCAATAAAGAAAATACCCGGTTCAGCTGAATACGTAGCGCAAATGTTGATGAGGTTCCAAAGTTCGCTCGCTTTCACGGTCCGATACGTGCGTACACCGAATCCGCGCTCCTGCCATTCACGAACATCACCACTTTGATGCCATTCTTCATTATAAATTTCCATTTCTTCCGCTGAATAATTCTCAACATCCGGGAAGCGAAGTTCATAATCAGCATCATTCTCAACTGCTTCCATGAATTCATTCGTAATACAAACAGAGATGTTAGCCCCCGTCAGGAATTCAGAATTGTGAACGGTGTAATTTCCACCCAAGTGAAGCTTTTCTTCCGCTTCTTGGATGCTTTGGTCCGTAAATCCACCTTGCCCTTGAATGTGCTTATAATTGACCACACTCTGGTATAAGTCTTTCTCCGTTTCAGTAAGAGGCGCGAACTTCAATTTATCTTTAGCCAACTGTTTGATCGTTTCATCCTCGGTATTCTCAATAAGGAAGCGAAGAATTCTTGTATTTTGCATCTTAGAAATAATAAATTCCAGGATGTCAGGATGCCAGTCAGCCAACATGATCATTTGGGCTCCGCGTCTCGAACCACCTTGCTCAACAAGGTGTGTAAGTTTTGCAATATCATCAAGCCAGGAAACCGAACCTGAAGACTTGCCATTTACTCCTCTAGCGAGCGTGTTCCGAGGGCGTAGCGTGGATCCATTCGTCCCAACTCCACCTCCACGGGACATGATTTCCATCACCTGCTTACGGTGGTCCGATATCCCTTCACGGGAGTCTTGGATATAGGGCATTACATAACAATTAAAATATGTTACGTCCGTTTGGGAACCTGCACCGTACAAAACACGTCCTGCCGGGATGAAATTCAACTCCGACAATTCTTCATAGAATTCGTTAAAACTTTGTTGTTTCTTTTCCGGATCTGTTTCTACTTCTGAAAGCCCCGAGGCATTACGAAGGGCAATTTGTTCGTAATAGACTTCCAAGGGCTTATCGATGGTATCAAGATTTCGTTTGATCAATCCGGTTTCTCGTTCCTCTTCATGTTCAAGAACATTCAAAAATTCATCTTCCACTCTCACAATCGCCTGGTGAGACTGCCAATCAATCGAGTGAATAAACCCAAATCCCCGGGCAGGAAACTTCGGATCATCTTTAACCGTAAGAACAACGAAATCCCCTTCTCCAAGGGTCAACTTTTCTGTATCTTTAAACGCATACCTGTCGAGCATTACAAGTCTCGAAACACCTTTGTGCGTAATTGTCATGGATTCATTAATCTCATGGACCTGTGGAAACTGTCTTATATCAGCATTGAGGCGGTCCACATTAATTTTCGTGTGTACATCTGTGGAGGTGGTCGTCTGCATTTTGCATCTCTCCCTTTTAAACTAAAACTAAATGATTTGCATTTGATATATGTAACATACCACATTCTCAAAAAGATAATCAATATATTGTGTTGTGATAATTTTCAGTCACCATATATTGTGCTGTTGAACGAATATGTAGAAACTTGTCAATCGAAAAATTTTGAGATATCAAACGTATGAACCAGAGATTAAAAGAAAAACCTGCTCCCTATTGTTTCTTTCAGCTTTTTCATTATTTGCATCTCCGTACCATCTACAATCCTCGACAAAATAACACTTTCCCTCAAGTTTCGAAAAAATTTTTTTGAAATACTCCTCATTCCCTCCTATAATAGATAGAGGAATAGAGAAATGAGGGGGATGGAAAGATGGATTTATGGATCTTAATCGCAGCGATCCTGTTGGTTATCGCTTTCGGTTTGTATAGATTCTTCAAAGCAAGAAAAATCATGACCACATTACCGGAAGACAAGTTCCGCGAAGGCTACAGAAAAGCCCAATTGATTGATGTTCGTGAACCAAAGGAATTTGATGGCGGGCACATCCTTGGGGCAAGAAACATTCCATTGTCTCAAATGAAAAACCGTCTTATTGAAATCCGCAAAGACAAACCAGTTTATCTATACTGCCAAAGCGGTGCTCGTTCTGCACGTGCCGCCATGATGCTCCACAAGCAAGGATATGAAGACCTTAATATGCTTGAAGGTGGATTCAAAAAGTGGAATGGTAAAATCAAAGCGAAAAAGTAATCACCCTCCCGGTTCCCTAAGAACCGGGATTTTATTTTCTTCGTATTAAACAATAGCTCCTGTTTGTTGAAGACTAAGTTTCGAGATGTTTGTGGGATTCTAGGGGCTCCGGGAAAAGGTTCGCTTTCCATGGGTCGGGCGGTGAGACCCCGCAAGGCGTCAGCCTGAGGAGGGTCATCGCGCTCCCGCGGAAAGCGAGCTATTCCCCGTAGCCCCATCCACTCAATAAAAGTCTCGAAATCGAGTCTTCCACAGTCCTGCCATATTGTTTAAGAGATAAAACCCGGCGTCCACATATAGGTGGACGCCGGGTTTCTGTTATTGTTCTTTTTGGTATCTTAAGACAGGTTTACGTGCTGCCTGCGTTTCATCCATACGGCTCACAATCGTTGTATGAGGAGCCTCCTGGACTTTTTCAGGATCGTTCTTCGCTTCGTGTGCGATTTGGATCATACGATCAATGAAATCGTCCAGCGTTTCTTTTGATTCCGTTTCTGTAGGTTCAATCATCAGTGCCTCTTCTACATTAATCGGGAAGTAGATTGTTGGCGGGTGATAGCCGAAATCAAGGAGACGTTTCGCCATATCCAATGTGCGGACCCCCAGTTTTTTCTGCCGCTTCCCTGACAAAATGAATTCGTGCTTACAATGACGGTCGAATGGTAGATCGAATTCCTCTTGAAGACGTCTCATCATGTAATTCGCATTAATGACGGCGTATTCGCTCACTTTTTTCAATCCTTCAGGTCCCATCGTCCGGATGTACGTATAGGCACGGACATTGATTCCAAAGTTTCCGTAATACGGTTTCACCCTTCCGATAGATTGAGGCCGATCATAATCGAACACATACAAATCCTTTTCCTTTGTCAAAATCGGTGCTGGTAAGTATTCAGCGAATTCTGCGGTCACTCCCACTGGTCCTGATCCCGGGCCTCCTCCTCCGTGAGGACCTGTGAACGTCTTATGGAGGTTCAAGTGTACAACATCAAAGCCCATGTCGCCTGGTCGTGCATAGCCTAGAATGGCATTAAGGTTCGCTCCATCATAGTAAAGCTTACCACCAGCTTCATGTACAATGGCTGCCATTTCTTCTATATCCTCTTCAAACAAACCGAGAGTATTCGGGTTGGTGAGCATTAAAGCTGCCGTTTGCTCATCGACTACACGTTTCAAGTCTTCCAAATCCACAAGACCTCTCTCATCCGATTTAACCGTTACCGCTTCAAAACCTGCGACTGTTGCTGAAGCTGGGTTTGTACCGTGAGCCGAATCTGGAACGATTACTTTCGTTCGGTTCGTTTCACCTCTTGCTTCGTGGTATGCACGGATCATCATCAATCCCGTCCATTCTCCGTGAGCACCTGCAGCTGGCTGCAGAGTTACGGTATCCATTCCAGTAATCGCAGCGAGGGATTCTTGCAAATCATACATCAAATGCAGAGCGCCCTGGACACTTTCCACTGGCTGGTAAGGGTGGATATGACTGAAACCAGTCAGCCGTGCTACATCTTCATTCATTTTCGGGTTGTATTTCATTGTGCAAGATCCAAGAGGGTAAAATCCTGAGTCCACGCCATGATTTCTTTTAGAAAGAGCGGTGTAATGGCGCATAATTTGGAGTTCACTCACTTCCGGAAGGTCCGGTTCACTTTTTCTAACATAGGCTTCTCCGATCATATTATCGACATCCGTTTCCGGCACATCGAACGCTGGTAAACTGTAACCCGTTCGGCTTTCCTGGCTTAATTCAAAAATTAAAGGAAAATCCTGATTAGACATGAAGATCCCCCACTTTCTCGACAAACATATCGATTTCTTCTTTCGTCCTGATTTCTGTTACGGCTACTAACATACAGTTCTTCAGTCCTGCATCGACCTCGCCAAGGTCATAACCTCCAATGATCCCTTGATCAAGAAGCATGTGGTTGACCTCTTTTACGTCTTTGTTCAATTTGACAACAATTTCGTTGAAAAATGCTCCATCAAAAACGACGTTCATCCCTTTTTCCAGGAGTTGCTTCTTCATGTAAGCTGCTTTTTGAATGTTCATCCAGGACATCTTTTTCAGTCCTTGTTTACCAAGCGAAGACATCGCTACGGATGAAGCGAGAGCATTTAAAGCCTGATTGGAACAAATGTTTGATGTAGCTTTATCACGACGGATGTGCTGCTCTCTTGCCTGCAGGGTCAACACGAAGCCACGGCGTCCTTCCTCATCAACCGTCTGTCCAACAAGTCTCCCTGGTACTTTTCTCATCAATTTCTTAGTCGTTGCAAAATACCCACAATGAGGGCCGCCATATTGTGCTGGTATTCCGAACACTTGCGCATCACCGACAACGATATCAGCTCCGAATTCACCCGGAGGGGTTAAGTATCCTAAGGCTAGGGGGTTGCTTGATGTAATCATCATCGCTTTTTTCTGTGTGTCCACAATAGCTCTAACCTGGTCCAGGGGTTCGATTTGACCAAAAAAGTTAGGGTACTGGACCACAACACTTGCTGTATCCTCATCTATTTCTCTTTCTAATTGTTCAAGGTCTGTTCTGCCGTCTTTATGGTCAATCTCCACCACTTCAACGCCTGGTCCTTTTACATAGGAATGGATAACAGCTAGGGATTCAGGATGGATCGCTTTCGAAACCAATACTTTTTTCTTCTTCGTTTGACCGGCAGACAAATTGACCGCCTCGGCTAAAGCTGTTCCACCATCGTACATGGAGGAGTTCGCCACATCCATCCCGGTTAATTCACAAATCATCGTTTGAAATTCAAAGATTGCCTGAAGTTCCCCTTGAGAAATTTCAGGCTGGTAAGGAGTATAAGCCGTGTAGAATTCTGACCTTGAAATCACATGATCAACAATAGAAGGAATGTAATGGTCATACACACCAGCCCCAAGAAAAGAAGTATGTGACTTCGAATGGACGTTCTTTTCAGCAAGCTCCGTCAATTCCTTCAAAAGTTGAAATTCATTTTTCGGTTCTTTGATTTCTAAGTCACCTTTAAAACGGATACTCTCCGGTATGTCTGAGAAAAGTTCATCGGACTGCTCCACACCGATGACATCCAGCATTTCTTTTTTATCTGTTTCTGTCATAGGCAAATAACGAAACTCCATGCTTCCATCCCCCTCGATTTATCTTTTATAAAAAGGTGTTTGAACGACTTTCGCTTTTAATTTCTTCTTGCGGACTTGTACCGTCACTTCTGTTCCTTCGGTTGTGTATTCGCTGTTAATGAGCGCCAGTCCTACGTTTTTCCCAAGGGTCGGCGACTGTGTCCCTGTGGTAACAAACCCAATGACTTCTTCCCCATTCAGGACATCGTAGTGTGTACGAGGAATCCCCTTGTCGATCATCTCGATTCCGACAAGCTTTCTTCCGGGCCCTTCTTCTTTTTGTCTTTTCAAAACTTCTTTACCAATGAAGTCTGCTTCTTTATTCACTTTCACAGCAAAGTTCAATCCAGCTTCAATAGGAGTAATCTCCTTACTAAGCTCTTGGCCATACAACGCAAGGTTCGCTTCAAATCGAAGTGTGTCACGTGCTCCCAGTCCAACTGGCTTCAACCCAAACGGTTCACCAGCCTCAAGGATGGCTTGCCACAGCTGGGCGCCTGAATCTGCATGCAGATAAATTTCAAAGCCGTCTTCCCCTGTATAACCTGTGCGGGAGACAAGAGCCTCTCCATCGACGCCCTTCCATGTTACGCCTTGTTCAAACCGGAAAAACTTAATAGTCGAAAGGTCCGTTTCCGTGATGGTTTGAAGCGCTTCTTCCGCTTTTGGTCCCTGGACAGCCAGCTGTACGTATTCATCAGAGACATCTTCCACGGTTACATCGCCTTCCTGATGTTTTTTCAACCATTCATAGTCCTTATGCCGGTTCGCAGCATTCACGACAAGGAGGTATTGATCTTGATCAAGATGATAGACGATCAAGTCATCAACCGTTCCTCCGTCTTCATAGCACATAATTGTGTATTGAGCTTTCCCTGGTTCCAGCTTTGACACGTCATTTGTCAGCATTTTTTGCAGGAATGGAAGACTTTCCGGTCCTTCCACCATCACTTCGGCCATGTGGGAGACATCAAACAACCCTGCGGCTGTTCGTGTGGCCTGGTGTTCCTCTTTGATACTAGAGAAATGTACAGGTAAATCCCATCCACCAAAATCAATGGTTTTCGCTCCGAGTTTCTTGTATTCAGAATATAACGGTGTTCGTTTCAAATCTGCCATTGGAACCACTCCTTGTCACTGATTTCGCCCATAAAAAAAGAGACTCCGCCGCTTGCACGGGAGTCTCTGTCCGTTTCACCAGAAAGTTTCACAACAGGAAGACCTGATGCTTGCTTCTTGGGTGGTTTGCACACAAAATGCAAACACTCTCCAGAGTTGCGTCCTATAGAGGTCTTTTTGCCTGAGAGATTCACAAATGAATGCTTGCTCCTTCGGCGCCACGTGGGTGGTCTCTCCCTCTACAGTCATTCGCTTTCGTATTTTTCTAGATTTTACCGGGCATACTATTGTGTAACGTTCACACAATGTTTTGTGTATTTTCAGCATCATTATATCACGCGTCTTTCACAAAAGACATGATAATTCTACAATAATTCGCAATCTTTTATCATTCCTATTGATGGAGGGCTACTAATATGATCGAAATTCATCCAGACCAGTCATTTATTGGATCATTGAGCGAGAACCTGGAGCATCCCGAAAAACTCACAACTTGGGATGGTTTTAAGCTTGCATATCAAGCAGCTCAATTTAAAACTGTACCTAAATTCGATGGCCTTCTGGCTCTTGAACACCTTCCTCATGTAGATTTTATGGAACACCAGATTGAAGCCGCAGAAACCGCGGTCCATCAGATGAATGGACGCGCCATCCTAGCCGATGAAGTGGGACTAGGAAAGACCTTGGAAGCAGGGTTGATATTAAAAGAATATATGATCAGGGGAAGAGCAAAAAAAGTCCTTATCTTGACCCCGGCCTCCCTTGTAAACCAATGGATCCAGGAGTTAAATGAAAAATTTTATATCCAGGCTGCCTCTCCAAGAAAGAAAAACGCCTCATGGAATGAATGGGATGTGACCGTTACTTCCATAGACATGGCTAAGCGAGATAACCATAGAGAAATCATTTTGGATATCGACTACGATCTTATTATTATTGATGAAGCGCATAAACTAAAGAACCATCAAACGAAGAATTATCAATTCGTACAATCTTTAAAGAAAACTTATTGCCTGTTATTAACAGCCACACCGATTCAAAACAAATTGAGTGATTTATTTAATTTAGTATCCATTCTTAAACCTGGTTACCTCGGAAACTTGACTGATTTCAAGAAAAAGTATAAAGAAAATGCTGATGATAAGGATAATATCCAACACATCCATTCCCTCGTCGGACATTTAATGATCCGGAACCGGAGAAAAGACACCGGCCTTGATTCTTCCAAGCGAAAAGTAGTTAATGAGAGACTCTCGTTTTCAGATGAGGAAATGGACATGTACAAAAAACTGGAACGTTTGAAAGCAAATCATCCATCCTTTACGTGGCTGACACTTGCTAAAGAATTATGTTCATCGAGAGAAGCTTGTTATATGTCCCTGAACCAGTTGAAGAAGAATGCCCCTGAGGAAAAAGCACCCATCTATGATGAATATATAGAAGCCATCGGACAGGTTCCTCATCATGTGAAGGCAAAACGGATGACGGAAATCATTGAGAAAACGGGCGAAAAATTTATTGTATTTACAGAATACCGGGCAACCCAATTTTATTTACAATGGTATCTTCAGCAGAACGGAATCACCTCCGTACCATTCAGCGGAAAATTCAATAAGAGTAAACGGGACTGGATGAAACAATTGTTTAAAAACAAAGCCCAAGTGATGGTGGCGACAGAAGCAGGAGGAGAAGGCATCAACCTTCAATTCTGCCATCACATGATCAACTACGATCTTCCATGGAACCCGATGCGCCTTGAACAAAGAATCGGACGCATTCACCGTTTCGGACAAGAGCACGATGTGAAGATTTTTAACTTTGCAATCAAAGATACGATTGAAGATCATATCATGAAGATGCTTTACGAGAAGATCGAAATGTTTAAAAATGCGGTCGGTGACCTCGATCATATCCTTGAGCAAATCCCAGGTGGATCATTCGAGCATCAAATCCAGTCCATTCTCAAACAATCGGAAAGTCAAGGAGAGATCGACATTAAGCTCGACAATTTGGTCAGTTATGTCGAACATACGGTGAATGAAAGGAGAGAATCGAGTTGAATGCTCCAAACCCATACAAAACATTCGTCAAGCAGTTCTTTATCTCCCATGGTTGTTCGATTATAAACGACGCTCCATCCCATTTCACTGTACAACTTACAAACGAGATGGATGAAGAAATCATGAACCGGCCTTTCTACTGGCATTACATGAAGAAAATGAATCGAGAAGGCACCCCTATGAAGCTGACCTTCAGCGATACGGATCAGAAACAGGCAGACGGCATTTACCTTCATGCAGGAACACCTAAACTTCACCGTTTATACAATACAGCAATTTCAAAAGCACGGACAGCTAGACTTTATGAAGTAGTCCATCAAACAACCGGACAAAACCGAGCCATGAGTCCCTGGCTGGTCGTAAACGGGCTTCTGCATTACCGGGGAAAACATACCAAGGACGAACCCGTTTCTATAGGGATCAACCTCATCCACGGGACCATGATGCTTGGAATGATGGACAAAATGATGGACATGAATTTTGAAACAACTGTTTCAGACTACACGTATCCTATGAGGCCTGTTATTTCTTTATCTCATGCTTATAAACGCATGGAACGCCACATAGAAACATATGTAGGTTCCCTGGATCACCAATGGGCGAAGGACTCTCTTCATCATCTTGAAAAAGAAACCCACTTGTTGGAATCTTTTTATGAGTCTGAAGACATCGGTTTGGATTCGTTCACGAAAGAAAGAGAACAACTCGACAATCGGTACAAGCCCTATATAGAAATGGAAGTCATTAATGGGGGATTATTTTACATTTCCCAGGAAACCAGCCAATCGTGGATGAAGAATGAAGACGCGAGCACTTAAACAGACTGACTTATGAAAAGACGAAAAAAGCCGCTGACACATTCAGCGGCTTTTCTTATACTTTCAATGATTGTTAATTCGTTTCCTTTTGAACATTTTCAAAGCGAAAGGAAGCAATCCGAACCAGTAAAAGGAAGATTTCTTGGAGGGCTTGGATTCTTTTCGTTGCTGTTTCTCATCCTTAGACATGTGCATATACTTGACAACTTCTTCTGTCAAAAACTTTACATAATCATTCTGATTCATGAGAACCCCTCTTTTTCCATTGTTGCCTTTAGTATGCTCAAAACCCTTCTATTTTAGACATTCGAACACTTCTTCACTGATTTCCTCAGGAGTTTTCCGATCCACGTTAATGACTACATCCGCCGCTTCTTCATACAAGCGCAGACGTTCATCAAACCGCTTTTTCTTCTCCGTGTAATCGCCTTTCCACAACGGCCTGTCAGTGTCACCAGTCAGCCTTTCCACAATCGTCTCCCATTCTGCTTTTAAATAAACTACGGTTCCCTCTTTCATCAGCATTCGATTTTCTTCCCGGAGGATGACTCCTCCCCCTGTAGACAGGACGACATCATGCTTCAAGTTCCTCAAGAATTCTGTTTCTTTGTCACGGAAATACTCTTCTCCTTTTAAAGCAAACATATCCCGGATCTTCATACCTTCATCTTCTTCTATGGCCTGGTCCATTTCTATGTAGGGATCATTCGTTTTTTCACTCACCATTTTTGCTATTGTAGACTTCCCACTTCCCATAAATCCTATTAAGAAAATCACTATACTTTCCCTCCTTGAAAAATCTATGCAGGAATTAGGCCCTTTATGTCGAATACTATAAAAGACCAAATATTAACGAAAGAGGTGGTAAATGATTGAAATCCATCGCTCACTATGCCCATGACCTTCTCGTTTCTGCTATCCAGCAAACCGCAACGGACATCCACTTTTCTCCCTATGAAGAAACAGCCTCCATTCATTTCCGCATTCACGGCAACCGAATTTTCCACTCGACCACTCCAATTCCCCTATACAAGAAGCTTCTTTCCTACTTCAAGTTCACTTCAGGCATGGATATAGGAGAACACAAACGGCCGCAGAATGGAACCCTTCAGCACCGCTCGAACCAGAGCACGTTTGACCTACGCCTATCCACCCTCCCCATAACCGGTACGGAAAGTTTGGCTATCCGAATTCTAAGACCGATGGATCACACCCCACTGGAACAGCTTTTCCTTTTTCCTTACCAATTAAGTAAAATCCGGCGTTGGCTGCATCACCGAAGTGGCATGATCCTCTTCACCGGGCCGACGGGAAGTGGAAAAACCACCACCCTTTATGCCCTGCTCCAATCCCTAAACTCCACCAGTTCTTTTCAGGCCATTACTCTCGAAGACCCCATTGAGAAGAGTTTAAACAACATCATTCAAGTACAAGTGAATGAGCGTGCAGGTGTGACTTATGACACCGGATTAAAGGCAGCCTTAAGACATGACCCGGATCTCTTAATGGTCGGAGAAATTCGGGATAAATCAACGGCACAATTCGCATTTCGTGCTGCACTAAGCGGCCACCTTGTCATCAGTACCATCCATGCCCGTGATGCCCATGGGACCATTCACCGTCTTAAGGAAATGAGTATCAAACAAACCGATATCGATCAAACCATGATCGCCATCGCCTCCCAACAGCTTGTTTCTCTCGAGGGAGCCAAGCATTTACCAAAGAGAGCAGCTATTCTCGAACTATTGGAAGGAACTCAATTAAAAAGAGCCATTGATGGGCAGACCAACCAACCGCAGAATTTTCAATCGTTCAGTCAGTTGAGGAGGAAAGCCTATGCGCTTGGCTTCGTTGCCAAAGATGAAATGGACTCATTTTCGTGAACCGCCTCTCCCTATCACTCAGCAAATTTTGTTTTTCAAAAGATGCAGTCATATTTTAAACAAGGGCTATCCGCTCCTCGATGCTCTTCAAATGACAGGGTGGGATCCAAAACTGAAATCCACATGTGACATATTGACACAGCACCTCAGCGCTGGGCACCCCATCCATGAAGCTTTTATTAAAGCCCGCTTTTCCCTTTCTGTTACCAACTTCCTCTACTTCAGTCAGGTACACCATAACTTGTCCAGAAGTTTTCAACAGTGTAGAGACATGTTGCAGTTAAAGAAAGATTACCAAGAGAAATTCTTAAAGATTATCCGCTACCCCGTTTTTTTATTTGTCTTCCTTATCATTGCCTTCACAATCTTACAAAGGACCGTGATTCCAAGTTTTTTACATCTGTTTGAAGGTGAGAAAGGCGGAACATTCCACCTGATGATCATCATTATGCACGCCATGAATGGGATAGGCATCCTCGTCCTTCTGACGGGACTCCTGCTTATAGGTATTATGATTATCTTACCGCGTATGACATTAAAAAAAAAGCTGTCCTTATATGAAAGAGTCTCTCTCCTAAAGTTTTACCACTCCTATTCCGTCTCCATTCTTTTCACCACCCACCTCCACTCTTTACTACAGACAGGCCTTCCACTTAAGGATGCAATTGAGATGATCTATAGCCACAAAAAATACGAATTGCTCTCTCATTACTGTAAGGAATTACTACATGAACTCTCCAACGGCAAAACTTTTGCTCAAGCTGTCTACAGCTGCCCTTTATTTAGACCGGAACTCACCAATATATTTCACCATACCAACGACATAGAGACGTTAAAGGATGAACTTGAACTTCTTAATGAATTCTTCATGGAATACCTCAACCAAAAAATAACCACATGGCTCCATGTCATTCAACCTGCTTTCTTCATCATCATCGCCACTGTCATCATTTTGATTTACGCATCCATCATGCTGCCTCTATACCAATGGATGAACCAAATTTAAACGAGGAGGAACCGTCGTGATAAAAAACGAAAAAGGGTTCACGTTAATTGAGATGCTTATCGTTTTGCTTGTCATCTCTGTACTACTGATCATCACAATTCCCAACTTGTCTAAGAACAGTGATTCTGTAAAATCAAAGGGGTGTGAAGCACTACAAAAAACTGTAGAGGCTCAAGCTCAGGCGTACTTTATTGAAACAGGGGGATTCCCGGCCTCTATGCAAATATTGGTCGATGAAGGTTATGTATCTCAGGACACATGTCCAGATGGTACGAAATTGATCATAAGTGCAGAAGGAAAAGTAAGTGAACAAGTCCAAGCAGAAGGAACATAACGGGTACACGTTTACAGAAATAGTTATCGTTTTATTATGCTGGTCCATTCTCCTTTCCTGTTTTATTCCACTGCAATACCGTACCTACCAGGAACTTGAAGCCAACATGACCCTTCAACAATTAAAGGAAGACCTTCTCCTTACCCAACACCTTTCCATGAATGAACATGTTTACTATTCATTAATTTTCGACCAAGACTCAGGAGGGTATATGCTATATGACGCTAAAGAAAGAAAACCAATTTTCACTAGGGAATTTCCTGATCATTGGGTGGTCCGATTGACTACCCTACACCCAACGGTCCGATTCAATCAAAAGGGAATGATCCAAAGAGCAGGAACGATGTACCTGTATGCTCCAAATAAAACATATAAAATCGTCCTCCCTTTCGGATCGAGCAGGTTACGTATTGAGGAAATCTGAGGGCTTCACGATGCTTGAGACCCTGAGTGCTTTTATCCTTCTGATGGTCATCACATTATTTACGCTTCCTTTGCTCACTGAATTAAGGGTTGCGCAGAAAGACCTTCAAATAGAAAGGCAAGCCACCAAATTGATCCAAAATGAATTCTTCGAACACAGGACAAGAAATGGTCCACTTCCTTATACATCCAAACATCAATTAAAACATGAAATCACTCTAGTCATCACACAAGAGGAAGAATGGATAAGAGGCTGTGCGTCGTGGAAAAACCAGAGAAAAGAAAACAAGGAGTTCTGTTTGCATGATAAACGGGAATAGGTCAAGTGCAGGTGAAAGAGCATTCACTTTAGCGGAAGTATTGATCACCCTCATGACAACTTTGATCCTATTTACGATCTCCGTCCCCTTATTTACCTTAATGAAAGGAAATGACTATTACTCCGAATTATCGATTGATCAGTTGAGCGCAGTCATCCAATGGGAAATCAACCAGGGCCGTTCCTATACCTTCTTAGATCATTCCCTTTCTATCATGGATAAACAAGATCGACATATCGTCATGGAGAAATATGGGGGAACATTCAGGCGAACCGTTGACGGATCGGGCCATGAAACACTTATTCAAAATATAGAATCCATATCTTTTGAATATAAATCTCCTTCCATTCTTATGGAGGTGGAAATTCATGACCAACTTTACACGAGAAAAATCCATCTTCCATAATGCCCGCGGGGTCATCTTCCCCTGGGTGCTTATCATTTGCTTTTTACTACTCATTGTCACATTTACAACCATCAATCAGTATAAGAACCACCTTCTTCTAGTCAGTAGTCATCAATCTTCTATTGTAAAACAACACATCCTAGACTTTTCACGAATGAAATTGGATACAGGATTAAAGACCGTTCCGGTCAATCAAATAAAATACTCTACTGCCTATTATACACCTGATGGTGAAAGCACAACGGAATGCACACGGGGAGAAACTCATTGGGTATGCCTATCGGATATAGTAGTAGGTGATCATCGTTCTCAGGTTAGAACTTTCCACACCCCTTAAAAGAATCGCCCCTCTCAAGAGGGACGATTCTTTATGAAATGTTTTGTTTATATTCCATCCGTTTATCAGTGATCCCACGAAGTCCATCCAAATCATAGCCGATGACTAACTTGTCTCCATTTGTGAGAATCGGACGTCTTAACAGCTTAGGCTTCTCGATCACCAACTCTAGAAATTCATTCAAGGTCAGGTCTTCTACATCAAGGTCGAGCGTTTTAAATTCCTTACTTCTTTTCGCTAATATTTCATCTATTCCGTGGGTGGTTAGTGATAGGATTCTTCTTAATTCATCAGCGGTAGGAGTCTCACGAAACAGGTGCTGTTCGTTAAAATCCACCCCTTGACTCTTTAACCATGATTTCGTACGCCGACAGGATGTACAACTTGGGTATGTGTAGAATTTTAACTTTTCCATGTTTAACGCTCCTCGCTTTTTTTGTATAGCTTTATTGTATATTGATTGTATAACCTTTGTACAATATTTTAAACTCCTTTTTATAATTAGACAAATAATTTTCACAACTTGAAAGGTTAAGGAATAAGGACATGCGGGAATACAAATACTGAGGAATGAAAGATGAATACGTTTTATTTACAATTGTATCCGGGTCGTTTATAATATGAATGATAGTTTAACGATAGAAAAGGAGGGGGAAAAAGCATGGATCGAATGTTTCGAGTACTGGCCTTTTGGACAGGTATCTTCGCTGTCATGTTCTATACAGGCGATATGATGGAAGCTTCCTTATTATCACTAGTTCAAACGGCTTTTTTCCTTACTATTGGTTACCTTAAGCTGTCAGAACGTATGTATGTGTACATATTCTTCTCATACTTGACAGTCTTCATGATTGGATTTACGTATTATTGTTCCTTTATCTTAGTACCAGGATTTGGCGGACACTAAAAAAGAACCTGTCACCCTTATGGAGGGTGACAGGTTCTTTTTTAACGTTTTTCATGACCCATTAATTAAGAAAAGGGTTCTCTTCCCGCTCTTCGCCTATTGTGGTCGGCTGACCATGTCCCGGAAAGATGCGCATATCATTACGTAAAGAGAAGAGCTGTTCCCTAATGCTTTTCTCAAGCTCTTCACGGCTGCCACCAGGAAGGTCGGTACGCCCGATACCTCTTTGAAACAAAGTGTCTCCAGCGATCGTGAGACGCTGGTTCCTGAAGACAAAGGAAACACTTCCCGGAGAATGTCCCGGAGTATGACGAACTTCAAATGGGAAGTCTCCAATTTGCATTTGACCTGTTTCAAAGTAGTGATCGGCTGGCCTGGCAGTAATTTCACCTAAACCGAATAATGCAGAGCCGTTCTTTTCCGGGTCCCCCAACCATTCTGCTTCTTTTTCATGTATGTACACTGGAGCGTCATAAGCATCTCTTACTGCGTCCACAGCTCCAATGTGATCGAAATGTGCATGGGTTAGCAGCACAGCAATGACCTCAAGTTTTCTTTCTTTTAAGTAGTTCTGTAACTTTTCAAAATCCCCACCCGGATCGATGACCAGCGCTTTGTGGTCTTCATGAATGACATAAGCATTCGTCGCTATCGGACCGAGCGGTAACCTGGTTATTTTCTTCATTCTTTACACCTCATTTAATTATTTCCTTATCAAATTACCGGCTTAATCGTACAATAGGTAAAAAAGATGTAGATAACTCGACATTTTTTTGTTTATACTATAGAATAGATAAGTACCAATAATAACTACATATAGTATAACATCTATCCTTTATGGATGATAATAATGAAAAGAGACTTAGGGGGTGCTGAATTTGGTAACAGCTATTCTTCTTTTACTCGTAACAATCCTATGTGTTTGGGCAATTTTCCGTGAACTTAAAACAAAAAACTTCTTTGCTGTTCTTTTTGCAGGTGCATCAGCATTGATTTTCGGATGGTTCTCAGTCATGACCATCTGGTACAACTTATTCGGTTAAACAGTGAAAGCAAGCAGACCTATCAGGTCTGCTTGCTTTTTTACGGGGCTCCTATTATGAACGAGAACTTCTAATCTCTTCGTCCGTTTGCAACAACTGCTTGTTTTTGTTGAAAAAGTACCTGTACATACATAATGTGATGAACATAGCACTTAATGAAACGGAAGAAAAAATACTGAGAGAGATGACTAACTGATACTTGATAGCCATAACTGGGGAGACACCGCCAAGTATCAAACCAGTCATCATTCCCGGAAGTTGAACAAGGCCGATGGTTTTCAGCCTGTCCACGTTAGGTATCAAAGAAGCATGCAATGTATTTTGAACAATCAGGTGAGAGGCCTGTTTCGGTTCTGCCCCTAAGGATAAGGAAGCGAGCAACCGGCCGTTGTTCTCTTTGAACTCAGTCTTCATCCGTTCAAGAGCCAGCCCCATAGCAGTCATACTGTTACCAATGACCATGCCGCTCATGGGGATGACCTCAGAAGGTCTGAACTGAATCATGTCAAACAAGAGCCACAAACTTAGCACCCCAACTTCTATAGCTAAAAGTCCTCCAAAAAGTATAAACCCAACATAAGGCAAGTCCTTCCCCTTTTGCCTGGCATGAAAAGTCGCAATGATAATCATGACTGTCAACATAAAAGGAATCCCGTAACGGGCGGGTAGATCAAAAAGGAATGTTAATATGTATCCGATGGCAAACAATTGGACCGTTCCTCTTACCGTGGACCAGATAACATTTTTGCTTACACCAAGCTGATAATAATAAGACAAAGCTAAAGGAACAATGACGAATATAATTAAAAAGAATAACGACTGATTCGAAATTTCTGGTTCCAAACCTTCTTCCTCCCTACTGCTCTAAAAACTTCGCAAGTTCTTCTGTTTTCGGCTGATCAAACATATCTGGTATCTTTCCGTCTTCTACAATTTTCCCATCACTAATAAACAACCCACGGTTCCCGAGTCTCCGTGCTTGATTCAAATTATGAGTAACCATGAGCATAGTCAGCTGATGTTCTTCCATCAAGCACTCCAGTACCTCTTCAATTTCTTCTGCCGTACGATAATCCAGAGCGCTGGTCGGCTCATCGAGTAATAAAACTTCTGGTGAATTGGCCAATGTCCTCGCTAAGGATACCCGTTGTCTCTCTCCTCCCGAGAGCTGATCCACGTCTCTTTCTAAATAGTCGGAAGGAAGTTGAACGTAATCCAATAATTTTTTCCCTTGGTGGTCTTCCCATTCACCAAACAATGATGGGCCGTATTTAATGTTATCCAACACGGTTCCCGGAAATAAATTAGGTGCCTGGAGGACGAGACCCACTTGTTTTCTCAAAGCAGTGATTGAATGTTCCTCAATCGGTTTCCCGTTAAAATAAATGTCCCCCTTCTCCGGGTCATTCAGTCGATTCAATAAGAATAATAAGGTACTCTTCCCCGCCCCTGAAGGGCCGAAAAGAATGACTTTATCCTGCTTTTCAATTGTAAAATTAATATCTTGTAGAACCCCTTGGTATACATGCTCAAAACGAAACATACTTTTCCCACTCTCCATAAAACGTTGTTTGTAAATATCATTACCCTTATATGTATGAATTTATGTGAATAGCGAAGTAAAAGCTGGTAAGGGGTTTTAACATTGTTCCTTTTTCAAAGCTTACCAGTTTTTTAAAATTTCTAAGTAGGAAGATGATTTGATTTTCTGATGCCGCTTGCTAAACCATTCATTTATCGGGAAATTTCTCATTCTCCCACCAAAAAAGCCGCTAAGATGGTCTCCTAGCGGCCTTTCCTTATTTTCCTGATTGGTTAAAATCGTAAAACCTGAACAAGTCACCATAAATGATATTATCCGAGTAATTCATTTCTTTACTCACTTCTTCTTTGATGGGCTGGCAGGCTTCTGCATTCTCTTCAGGAAGTGGTTCTCCTGTAGAGCGATCATAACATGTTTCATTTGAATACAAATAATCTTCAGTAATGAAGCTGCCGTCTCTTAGAGCCACGAAGCCTTTATTCTTTTTAGCAAACATATTATCACCGAAGGTTAAATCTCCATTCTCTTCAATGCCAAGGAGATGGAGCAATGTCGGTTTGACATCGATTTGACCGACAACTTTGTCCTGTACTCCGCCATTTTCGTATCCTGGTATGTGGATCATAAATGGAACTCTCTGCAATTGTGTTTGTACGTAAGGATCCACTTCTTTCCCTAAGAATTGTCCCATAGCTTTATTGTGAAAATCACTAATTCCATAATGGTCACCCATTAGAACGATAATGGAATCTTCATATATACCGGCATCTTTCAACTGCTGAAAGAACTGCTCCAATGCTTCATCCGTATACCGAGCCGTTTGGAAATAAGAATTCAATGTTTTTGAATTAGAGTCGTATTTATCGATATTTGCTTTTTCTTCAGGAAGTTCAAACGGGAAATGGTGAGTCAAAGTTATGAATTTACTGTAGAACGGTTTTTCCTGTGATTGCAAATATTTAACGGATTGCTCAAAAAATGCTTTGTCTTCCAGACCCCAACCAAAAGAGTTTTCAGGTGTGACTTCGTATGATTTCTCATCATAGAACTGGTCGTACCCTATATTGTCGTACATGACGTCCCTATTCCAAAAGCTTGCGTTGTTGGCATGAAAAACGGATGTTTCGTAACCTTCTTCATTTAATATTTCAGGCAAAGCATTGTATTCGTTCCCTGCATGTGTGAAATACACAGAACCTCTGCCCAACGGATAAAGGGAATTCTCAACAATGAACTCCGAATCCGATGTTTTTCCTTGTGCTGTTTGATGGTAGAAGTTTTCGAAAGTAATGGTATCTTTGCTTTGTTTCAAATCATTAAGGAATGGTGTCGTTTCTGTCCCATTGATCTCTGAATCGAACAGAAAGTTCTGGAAAGATTCGACACTTACAAAAATGACGTTTTTATCCTCTGCAATTCCATATAACTCCGAATCTTTATTTGTATGATCAGGAGAGTTTTCTTTTAAATAGGTTTCTATTTCACTGATTTCACTGCCGTCTGCAAATACGCGCTGAGCTTTAGTTTTTGTCTGCATCGTTGCATCATACAGATGGTAGTTGTAGATCCCAATATTCTTCACCAGATATTCGCGGTCAAAGGCCCGTACAAAAAGCATTGGGCGTTCAATCTCTGCAAGCACAACATTTCCGGCCAGAAGCAAAAATGTAACTGCTGTAGCCGCGATTTTCCCCCGTTTTGGCAGCTTTACGGTAAGGTCAAACTTGTTGCGGCTCAAATACCATACAAGCGCTACATCGGCAAAGATGAAAATGTCTTCAATATGAAGCAATGTCAAAAAACTTCCTGTAAGGTCTGCGGCATTGTTTCCTTGAAAGAGCACGGGGATGGTAATAAAGTCTGTAAAGTTCCTATAAAAAATCAAGTTTAAGAATAAGACCAATGAACCGATCAATGTCGTCCAGCGTAAATATTTCATTTGATTTTTAGGTTTCATCCATACACTAATAGCAAAAATCAAATAGGCACTGGCAATCGGATTAAATAAAAGTATGAATTCTTGCATTGGGTTCTCTATCGATAAGTCGAACATGAATCTATAAACGACATACGTCTTCAGACCAAATAACAATGTCGCAATGATAAATAATGGCATGTTCTTCATTCTCCATTGCATCATGGTTCCTCCTCTAGTACGATACTGGTCCATTTTAACAAAAATTAACCAGGTTCCTAATCTTCTTTAACAATTTCCACTTATAATCCATATTAAACTCTTTCTTCATATATGACGTAAATGGTCCCATAAAAGTTTCATGAAATTTATATTTTCCATCATTTTCAAAATGACAGGGTGGAGCTTTTCTTATCATAAGACAAAAACATGATAAAAAGAAGTCCTAGCGATTAAATTATTTTTACAAATTTTATACGTGCGTCCACAAAAAAATTGGAGCCTCGAGGCTCCAATTCTTTATTTATTCTTTTTAACTAAGAACGCTCCACCAATCACACCTGCATCATTCCCTAATTCAGCTATGCCAAAGCTCGATGCTTCAGCTGTTCTCGGTAAAGCATATTTCCGGTAAGCTTTTTCCAGGGGATCAAGCAGCAAATCTCCTGCTTTGGATACTCCGCCACCGACCACGATTTTTTCTGGGTTGATGGCAATGGCCATGTTTGCTATCGCCATTCCGAGTACATCTGTAATCTCTGAAATCACAGCACTTGCTGCCTCATCGCCAGCCTTTGATGCTTCGAATACATCTTTGGATGTCAACGTTCCCTCATTTATATACTTATTAAGTTTAGATTCAGGATGTTGATCCGCAGCTTCTTTTGCTTTTCTAACAATACCTGTCGCTGAAGAAACAGTCTCAAGACACCCGGTCTTTCCACAGTTACAAGGAGCCCCTCCATTAGGTACTACAGTGACATGTCCGAGTTCGGCTGCTGTCCCATTAGCTCCATTAAGGATTTGGCCGTTTGCAATAATGCCACCACCTACACCAGTACCAAGGGTAACCGCAATCAGTTCCGTACACCCTGCTCCGGCACCCAGCCAATTTTCGCCTAAAGCAGCCAAATTAGCATCGTTATCTACCCATACATCCATTCCTGTCAAGTCTGTAAGAAGGTTTCCGAAGTCAAAATCTTTCCAACCGATATTCACGGCTTCATGAATATAACCTGTCGTGGTATCAACGAACCCTGGAGCTCCTGCGCCAATACCTACCACCATACTTGGATCAATGTTCTCTTCTTTAAGAGTGTTTGAAATAGACGTTGCGATATCAGAAGGAATGGCTTCTCCCTGATTGTCTGTATTGGTCGGAATTTCCCATTTTTTCGTAATTGTACCGTTTTCCTTAATAATAGCCAATTTTACTGTTGTTCCACCGATGTCTGCGCCGACATAATATTGACTCATCGCTTTTCCTCCCCTGTTTGACGATCCTTTTGTTTCGCCATTTCACTTCTTAAAAGCAGGATGGCCATTTGATAGTCTTCTGAAGGCATACATTGGGCTTGGTACAACTCCCTTACTTCCTCCTCCATCATCTCTAGATCGGCCAGCCTGTCACCTATGTAAATAATCGTGCCGAATTTTTTCAAGTATTGCTGAATGTCATAAATCGTTTTCATTCTTCATCACCACCATTTATTATACCAATACCTTGACGACTTGAAAACGTAAAAACCCTGATCACTTAACGATCAGGGTCATCTGGGTGCAAAAAGGCCGGTCTCCGGTTTTTTAAAGGAATCGGAGAACGAAGCAGCACATCTCTTAAAGGCTTCCATGAGAAAGGTAGAAATGGCCATAGGTACGGCGTTTTGAAAGACTTCATGCTGGAAATGTAGAGGAGCCACAGTGTTATTCCCAACACATATCCTTTTAATCCGAATAAGCCGGTAACCAGAAGCAGCACAAGTCTTGTTATTCGATCAGCAAGTCCAAATTCGTAACTAGGAGTAGCGAACGTACCAATTGCAGCAAGGGCTAAATATAAAACGACTTCGCTTGAAAACAGGCCAACCTCCACTGCTACTTGACCAATTAATATTGCAGCTACTAAACCAAGAGCGGTGCCCAGCGTAGAGGGGGTATGGATGGCTGCCATACGCAGCATGTCAATGCCTATTTCCGCAATTAAAAACTGGACGATGAGCGGCAGTGTTCCCGTGTCCGTAGGTCCAATAAATGCCAGAGCTTCAGGAAGCAAATCCGGCCGTTTAGAAAAAAGAAAATACAGAGGCAAAATGAAAATGGACGCAAAGAAAGCAAAAAAGCGAACGGCACGCAAATAAGCACCTACCAACGGCTTTTGCCTATATTCCTCTGCATGTTGTAGATGATGCCAAAAGGTGGATGGAGTAATCATCACACTTGGGGATCCATCAATAATTACAAGAATATGCCCCTCATAAAGGTGGGCAGCTGCTGTATCAGGACGTTCCGTGTACCGGATAACTGGATAAGGGTTCCAATAACGACCGCTGATATATTCATCAATGGTCTTTTCTGCCATAGGGAGCGCATCCGTATCAATATCCTGCAATACTTTCTTCAATTCTTCGACACGATCGGAATCCGCAATATCCTTGACATAACAAATACACACATCCGTCAATGACCGGCGTCCGACTTGTAAATATTCCATTCTCAACGAACGGTCTCTGATCCTTCTTCTCGTTAAAGCCGTATTAAAGATAATGGTCTCTACAAATCCATCCCTCGATCCCCTCACTACCCTTTCAAGATCAGGCTCCTGAAGCCCACGAACAGGATAGGTACGAGCATCAATCATAATAATTTCATCGACGCCTTCGACGACCAGTGCTGTAGGACCTGCCAACACCCAATCCGCAGCTGCATTCAAATCTTTTTTCTTCTCTAACTCCACATAAGGAAGATGGGTTTTTAATAACTTTTCAAGAGGATCCGGGTCTAGTTGATCAGGGTCTAATCTTGAGAGGAGCTTCATTAAATAGTGAAGAATATCATCTTTTACAAAGCCGTCTACAAGGAATAAAGACATACCTCTACCAGCGTAGACAAGATCGAGATGAACCATATCAAAGCTTTCTTCCACTCCTAGCCGATCTTTGAGATACGATACATTTTTTTCATAACTATCAAATAAGCGTTGTTCTTCCAAAACGCATCCTCCTCTTAACCTTCTTCGCATAGTTTCTTCCAAATCCAATTATTCATACACAAGGAAGAGGCAGGATAATACGCATGTCCTTCGAAAACGGAACATATCCTGAACTATAGATCACCTATGCAGAGAGGATGTATGAGGAGATGATGGTTTGAGAAAAGTGTGGGTACATTGGGTACTTGGTCCATTGGCCTTAGCCATATTCATCGCAATTTATACTCAATACTTCAATGAAGAAGAGGTCATCAAATATTTCCCTTTGGACGAAGGAAGTGATTTTCAATCGTACGGAACTTCCTTGAATTTTGCTGCCGAAGAAGACGAGGACGAGTATGAAATCCTATGGAACATGTTTTCTGAAAGTGATAAAGCCATGTACTTGAGACAGGACGTCTCCCTTTTATATGTAAATGGACGACTAAAAGGTGTAGTAAGCAAGTGGGAGGAAAATACATCAGAAATTAATAAGGAAACGTCTCTTCACGGGGAAGATAGTCAGAAATATCAGGCCATTTCTTTTCATCATGGGGAAATACATGAAGATAGTGGACCGATTAAAAGCATACAGGCAAGCTCGAAGGACGAGCTTTACGTCATTGATTCCCCTCATTCTAAGCGGACCGCATTCAAAGAACCAGCAAATCAGGAGGAGGAAGAATGGAAAAAGAGACTGAACCATTCCATCCAGCAACAACTGGAAGTGCAATGGGAGGAACTGCTAACGTATTATGGCATCAACAAAGAAGATTACACGCTCGTCCCTTTGACTGATCTAGCGGACTATAAAGACAAGCCGCTGCCTGGAACGAATGAGGATGACTCAGAGCGAATAAAAGGACAACTATGGGAAGGTTTGTATAAAAACTATGTGCTGGGCATAAGTGATACAAAATCTTCCCACCCGATTCAAAGTTATATTCCTCTTATTCTCTTTGATAAAAAAGGTAAACATTTAATTGTCCTGTATGAGGATGATACCGGCAAAAAACATCGCCTTATTCAGTCTTATTAACGGAGGTTTTCATATAGCTCTTTAAAATCCTTTTGATCAGGGTTAATGTCAGCGGCTCGTTCCGCATGGTCAGCCGCTTTCTCTTCTTCTCCTAGTTGTTGGTATAGGAGGGCTAAATTATAATGGGCTTCTGCCATATTAGGTGAAAGTTCTATAACTCGGAGCAATTCTTGCCTGGCTGCAGCGGTCTCGCCTTTTTGTAAATACGCAAACGACCTGTTGAAACGCAGAGCAGCTTCATATTGACCCGGATTATCCAAGGCTTCACTCGTGATTTCAATCACTTCGTCATAGGCCCCCGATTGATTTAGCTCCTGTGTTTCCTGTACCTCACTAAATCCTTTCGCATCATTGAATAGCCCCACATAGCCTGTGTACGCCATGCTTGAAATAAGTAATAAAAAGACAACAAAAGCAGCCAGCTGTTTGGACCTGTTCATCCGTTTAGGCATGCGTACGGCTGCAGTTGCAATAAAACCGCCTACCATTCCCCCGATATGTGCTCCATTATCAATTTGTGGAACGAGCAGTCCGAATGAAATATTGAGGATGACGATAAAAATGAGGTTCCAACCCATGGTTCGGAAAAACAACTGTTTATGCTGGACACCAAAAAACAAGAGCGCCCCAAACAACCCGAAAATGGCCCCTGATGCTCCAGCAGCCACATGAGGATTCAGCATAAAACTCGCCACACCACCAAATAAACCCGAAAGTAAATAAATCCATGTGAAACGCCACGTTCCATACAATTTTTCAACGGCTGTGCCTAAGTAATAGAGGGCAAACATATTCATAAACAGATGGAGAATTCCTATATGCAGAAACATGGATGTAGCAATTCGCCACCATTCCCCTTCCATTATTGCTGGATTAAATTTCGCACCGTACTGGATGAGGGTTTCCACAGATGTACTGTCACCCACCCATTCAATATAAAGAAAAATCAATACATTGACAGCTAGTAAAAAGTAGGTCATTCGAGGTTTGCCATAATCGAAGATCGACATGATTTGTTTTCTCTGATCTTGCTGTTTCTTAACAAGCTGATGCTTCAAATATGGAAGCATAGCCTCCATTTCTGCTTCACTAACCTGTTGATCAATGAGAGGCTCATCTAATTCAAAGGTATCATAAAGTTTTTTCTTTTCTATTGTTTTGTTTTCGTCATCCATATAGTAAAGCAGAATTGGATTTTTTTGTGAAGAGATGTCGTTTTCAACACTTTCCCACTCTTCCACAGGAGGGTATTCCGAAATATACACAACGTGGAATTGGACTTTGCCGCCACGGAATAATTTTTTATTTTGAGACAACTGCCGATAGGATTTTTCCAGATCCCTCCGCAGCTCATTCTTCCAATTGACTTGTTTATGAGTTAAACGGACGACATGGGTTTGCCAATCCTGTTCTTTCTCAAGCCAAACTTCTCCTCGCTCTGCACTTATATTAAGCACTTGAAAATCTTGTGATACAACCAAGTCATAGGTAAGTTTCCATAAATAATACTCTTGTTCAATAAACACGTTGCAACCCCCTCAATAACACCTACATCATATCATGCCCCTTTGTTAAGGAGCTAATTGAAAGCATCAAAAAAAGCTGCCAGGAATTACACCCTGACAGCTCATTATATTCATAGCCCACGGAACATTTGAGAAAGAAATTTCTGCCGAATCCAAGGAATGTTCATGGACAACCGGACAAGGAGCTTACGAAGGAAAGGGACCTTCGTTACGAAGTCCAACGCTTTATAACGGTATTTATAAACCGTTGCTATAACCGAACCGATAATCATGACCCACCTGAAAAATTGACGCATCTCATCCACCTCTTCTATGATTAGGTGAACTTATTTTTCGCCTGAGTCGTCATCCTTATACACGTTGTTATGAATGACAGGTTCCATCGCCTCTTTTAATAAGGAAGCACTTGCATGAAATTTGTCCCTTTCGTCCTGATCGAGGTTCAATTCAATAATTTCTTGAATTCCTTTGCGATTTACAATGGCAGGCACACCTATATATAGGTCATCCATGCCATACTGTCCCTGTAAATAACCGGACACAGTCAAAACGGCGTTCTCATTGTGAAGAATTGCTTTCGTTAAACGAACAAGACCCATTGCGATCCCATAATGGGTAGCTCCTTTACGTTCGATAATGTGATAGGCTGCATCCCTGACCTGTTCAAAAATACCTTCAAGGTCTTTTACATCATACAAATGAGGGTGGTCTTTAATACGATCAAACACAGAGCGCCCCGCTACATTAGCGTGACTCCAAACCGGTAGCTCAGAATCTCCGTGTTCACCCATAATGTACGCATGGACATTACGGGTATCGATGTTAAAATACTCACTTAGTTTGAAACGTAGTCGAGCTGTATCCAGGATAGTCCCTGACCCGATCACACGTTCAGTGGGAAGACCGGAAAACTTCCACGTCATGTAAGTCAATATATCTACAGGATTTGTGGCTACAAGGAAAATCCCATCAAAACCACTTTTCATAACAGAATCAACAATGGACTTAAAGATGGCTGTATTCTTCTCAAGCAAGTCCAGCCTTGTTTCTCCTGGTTTCTGGTTCGCTCCTGCTGTAATGACGACAAGATCAGCGCTCTCACAATCGGCATAATCCCCAAACCATATCTTCTTATTTGCAGGCGCAAAGGCAAGACCATGATTTAAGTCCATGGCATCGCCTTCTGATTTCTCCTTATTCAAATCAATCATGACCAATTCATCTGCAACTCCCTGGTTCAATAAAGCAAACGCATAGCTCGAACCTACTGCACCTGTACCGATCAATGCCACTCGATTTACATGTTCCAACCCAATCCCTCCTCAATAGAATCTAACCTCATTATAACCCAAAAGATTGCTCAACACTTCACAATGATTGAATGTTTTGTGACAACCTTCCAATTAAAGATTGTATGTAGAACGGACGCCTTTTTCTGTAAGGACATATTCGACTCTCTGGTCATACTCCTCCAAAGGAAGTGGGGAATATTTTTGTCGCTCGGAAGCAATCATCAAGGTTTTCCCTCGAAAGCCTTCAATGAATCGATCAAAGTACCCTCCGCCATATCCTATTCTGTAACCTTTTTCATCAAACAATAACCCTGGTACAAGTAGCAAATCAATATCGTTTTTGCTCACAACCGCTGATTGTTCAGGCTTAGGTTCTCTTAAACCGAAATAGACTCTCTCCAACTGATCATACTTCTCCAAATGGTAAAACTTCATCTCTCTAGTCTCTGGAATACATTTGGGTACGACCATCTTCTTCCCGCACCGCCAGCCTTCTTCAATAATCGGTTCTGTAGACCATTCATGCGTTTGCGATAACGTGACCCCCACGACATCGGCTAACTTCCATATTTCACTATTGAACAAACGTTCATGTATTTTTCCCTCTATATGAGATTTCTCCTTCACACTTATATCCTGGAGGATCTTTTTTCCTTTGAACCGTAATTCGTTCTTCTCCATTTTCCGCCCCTCCTCTTCAAATCTTTGTTCACCCATTTATAGACCAGGACACGGCAGAGCTTTAGATATAAAAAAAACAGTAGGAAATAATCCTACTGCTTACTTTGTTTCACGGTGAAGCGTGTGCTTCCCTACGCGTGGGCTGTATTTCATAAGCTCTAGACGCTCTGGGTTTTTACGCTTGTTTTTTGTGCTAATATAATTGCGGTCACCAGTTTCGGTGCATGCAAGTGTAATGTTTACGCGCATTATTATTCCTCCTAATCATAAAAGCTATTCACTGTCTCATTCACATTATCAGACTAATTCATAATACCAAAAACGAGTAAACCTTTCAAGTAGTTATTGCTCTAAAAACGGTGAAATATCCCATAGTCACGCATCTATTTCTATGATATAAATAAATGTGGACAACCAAAGGAGTGATACAGAGTGATTTATGTGATTGGTACATTGGCTGGAGTTGGCATTGGCCTTTTTGTTCTTTCATACTTCATGAATGATCGAATGAAGGAACTCGAAAACCAAGTCGAACAGATCAACATGACAATGATGCAAAGCAACTACCAGCTCAAAAAGAAAATGAAGGTCCTGGAAGAAGAGCTTCTGGCCGAAGATTTAACTCAGGAAATCATGAAGCAATCCCCGCGGAAAGTGGAACCCCCTCAAAGCCGGCAAAGCCTTCCCTTAATCGATACTGTTTTATCCATGTATCAAAAAGGCTATAAAACCCATTACATAGCAAAACAGACGAACTTGAGCGAACATGATATCCATTCGATGATCCAACAGCAGAAAAGCGGTGGTGTTCAAACATGAAACAATGGATACAATCCTATGCCCTAGGATTACTTACAGCTACGCTTGTGTTTGCTATATCCTATTGGAATATAGATGCTACACCCAAAACAGCCGCAGAAGAAGAATATAAAACGGATGAGCTGATTGACCAGCTCGAAAGTGAAGGGTATCGAACGGTAACGATGGATGAGTGGAAGACTTTGCAGGAAAAGAATAAGAATGAGGCGACGCCTCCTCCCCCTATTAAGGAGCCTGTAACCACTTTTTCTATTGACATTGCCTCCGGTACAACTACAGATGAAATCAGTAAAAAATTAATACAGGCTAATATCATTGAGGATGCTGCCAAGTTTGAAACTTTCATGAAAGAAAATGATTACAGCCGCTATATACAGATTGGTCAGGCTACACTAAATTCAGGAATGTCCCTACAAGAAATCGCCGAAGCCATAACATCTAAGTAAAAAAACCGCGCTCGTGCGGTTTTTTTTTCTCCTTATCCTTAATATTCATAATTAAACGGCAAACAAAAAAGACATGAATCGAAAAATCGATTCATGTCTTCCCTTCTTTTACTTATTTAAATCATAAGTTCTTCCCTTCACCAGATAGAAGATACTCTCACCGATGTTTGTAATATGATCAGCGAACCTCTCAATATACCTGGCTACATAAGCCATCTGCATAATGTGCTGGATTTGTTCTGGGTTAATCGCCGTCAATTCCAGCATTTCTTTTACAATCGAACCATATTTTTTATCTACAACGTCATCCATTTCAGCAAGTTTTTTTGCTAGCGATATATCTTCATACTCAAAAGATTTAATTGCCAAATCCACCATATCCATGGCTAGGACTGCCATTTCACGCAATTCAGGATCAATTTCAATCCCATGCTCTTCACCTAAATGAATCGTCGCCTTTGCAATATTGGTCGAGTGATCGGCCATACGCTCCAAATCGCTGGAAATTTTAATCGCAATAATGATCCTTCTCAGATCCCTTGCTACCGGCTGTTGCTTCGCCAGCATTAGAATAGCATCATCGTTTATCTTTTCTTCCTTACGATCGATAACTGCATCATCTTCGAGAATTTTTTTTGCAGCCTCAACGTCTCTTTGATACAGGACATAAATCGCTTGGTCAAGTGAATCTTTCGCATCATGAGCTAACTCTTTAATTTGTTTCTTTAAGTCTTCGAGTTCTTCCTCGAAATGAACACGGATTGACATAGAGATCCCCCCTGTAAATATTAGCCGAAGCGTCCAGTAATATAGTCCTCTGTTCGCTTATCGTGAGGGTTCTGGAACAAGTCATCTGTGTCAGCGAACTCAATTAATTCTCCATTTAAGAAGAAAGCAGTTTTATCTGAAATACGCGCGGCCTGCTGCATGTTGTGTGTAACAATAATAATGCTGTATTTTTCTTTTAACTCTTGAACAAGCTCTTCTACTTTCGCTGTAGAGATCGGGTCTAATGCTGAAGTCGGTTCGTCCATTAAGATCACATCCGGTTCAACCGCTAGAGCACGAGCGATACAAACACGCTGTTGCTGTCCTCCAGAAAGGCCGTATGCATTCTCGTGAAGACGATCTTTCAATTCATCCCAGATGGCAGCACCCTTTAAACTTTTCTCAACGATTTGATCTAATATTTCTTTCTTTTTAATACCATGGATTCTTGGTCCATAAGCAACGTTATCATAAACACTTTTAGGAAATGGGTTAGGTTTTTGGAAAACCATTCCTACCTTCGTACGAAGGTATTCCTCTTTATATTTACTGCTGAAGATTTCCTGGTCACGATACTTAATTGATCCAGAAGTTTTAACGATTGGTACCATTTCAACCATACGGTTTAATGTTTTTAAGAAAGTAGACTTCCCACAACCAGAAGGTCCGATAATTGCCGTTACCTGTTTTTCTGGTACATCCATGCTTACTTCATACAACGCTTGATCTGAACCATACCATAAGTTCAAATCATTGACTTCGATAATACTATTGGCGTTCTCTTTTTTTATTCCCTCTTTTTTAACCTCAGGCTTCTTTGTCCCTTGATTTACATTTTTATTTGTTTTCTCTTCCATTACTTTATTCATGTTGAAACCCTCCTCATCCTAATTAAAGACGACGTTGATATTTGTTTCTGATCAAAACAGCAATTGAATTCATGAGTAGTAAAACAGCTAATAGAACAATAATTCCTGCTCCTGCAACGTACTGCCATTCTTCTTGTGGTCTACCCGTCCAGTTATAGATCTGGATCGGCATAACCGTGTATTTAGCTAGTAATGAATCTGGTAACGTGTAGATCGCAGTGGCTGCACCTACGATGATTAGTGGAGCAGTCTCACCAATGGCACGAGACAAAGCGATGATTGCACCAGTAAGAATACCTGGAATAGCAGCTGGCAAAATCACACGTGCGATCGTTTGCCACTTAGAAGCTCCCATACCATAGGATGCTTCCTTGATTTCGGCTGGAACAGATCGAACAGCTTCTTGAGCCGCTACTACAATAACTGGAA
The DNA here is from genome assembly GCF_019599545.1 of Halobacillus sp. Nhm2S1. Taxonomy (GTDB): domain Bacteria; phylum Bacillota; class Bacilli; order Bacillales; family Halobacillaceae; genus Halobacillus. Next base: position 340,217 of record NZ_JAIEZV010000003.1, read on the forward strand.
GAATCAACAAAGCCATTGTCAATCCCCCTGCAATAAGTGTATACCCGAAATTAAACATATAAACGAAGAATGTCAAACCAAGTAGACCGAATACAATGGAAGGTACACCTGCTAAGTTTTGAATATTCACTCTGATAAAGTCGGTAAACTTATTTTTTGCTGCATATTCTTCCAAATAGATTGCCGTTGCAACACCTATGATAACGGAGAAAATCGCAACAATAATCATTAAGAATACTGAACCGATTAACCCAGCGTAAATACCGGCTTTTTCTGGATATGGTGCTGGAAAGTTCATAATATAATCAAGACTTAAATAACCAATTCCTTGAGTCAATACACGATAAAAAAGTAAGACTAGAAAGACTAACCCCACTGCAGTAGCCATACCAAACAAAACCATTAGGATTTTGTTGAAGGCTACTCTCCCTTCCATACGTTTCTTGATATTTTGTTCATTTTGACCAAGCATCAATATTCCTCCCTGAACTTACGAGAAATGTACTGAGCAATAAGATTCATGACAAGCGTAAAAACAAACAATGTCATTCCTACTGCATACAAACTGTAGTAAATGGTAGATCCGAAAGTGGTATCCCCTGTGGCTGCCTGTACTATGAAAGCAGTCATGGTTTGGATAGATTCTGTCGGATTGAACGTCAGATTAGGTGTTGCTCCTGCTGCAATCGTTACAATCATTGTTTCTCCGATCGCTCTTGAAATTGCAAGAACGATGGATGCAATGATTCCAGATAGGGCGGCAGGTAGTACAACCTTAAATACAACTTCTAATTTTGTAGCACCTAATCCGTAAGCTCCTTCCCTTAAAGCGTTAGGAACAGAGTTCATTGCATCTTCAGAAAGAGATGCAACCATTGGAATAATCATAATTCCGACTACAAAACCACCACTCAGGGCGTTGAAAATTCCTAAATCAGGAATGAAAGCTTGAAACATTGGTGTAATGAACGTCAAAGCGAAATAACCATAAACGACCGTCGGGATTCCTGCTAATACTTCAAGAACAGGTTTGATGACGCGTCTTACTTTATCATTTGCATATTCACTCAAAAATATGGCAGACATAAGTCCCAAAGGTACAGCTACAAGTGTGGCGATCAAAGTGATGAGTAACGTACCACCAATCAATGGAGCAACTCCATATTCACCGGACCATGGTGACCAACTTGTTCCAGTATAAAAATCAATTAAGGACACATTGGAAAAGAAGCCAATAGACTCTCTCAACAAAGTAAACAATATCCCTACAGTTGTTAAGACACTAACTGCAGCACAAAGAAGCAAGAAAAAAGGAATGATTTTCTCTATTCTTTCCCCGAAACTCTTCTTGTTCTTATTCCTTTCAATCATTTGTTGGACGTCAATCATTTTTCCCTCTGATTGTAACCCCTTGTCCATGTTAAAAACTCCTCTCATCCATAAGGCAAGGTGAGACTCCAAATTAAGTCTCACCTTCCTTGTTAGGTTTTCAAATCAATTACTCTGCCCAGCTTTTAGCTGTTTCAAGTTGCTCTTGATACTTGTCTTCAGGAAGAGCTACATACCCTACTTCTTCAGCAGCTTTCCCAGCATTGTTCAAAGTGTACTCAACGAAATCACGAACTTGTGCTTTTTCTTTATAAGCATTTACGTTTACGTAAGTGAATAGCGGACGGGAAAGTGGTGTGTAAGAACCATCTTGAATTGTTTCAGGACCTGGTTTTACAGCTTCGTTTCCACCTTCAGAAATTCCAAGAACTTTCAAGACATCTTCGTTTTCAGCATAGTAAGCATATCCGAAGAATCCGATCGCATTTGGATCATTTTCAATACCGCGAACAAGTACGTTGTCATCTTCAGAAAGGGTAGTGTTAGAACCTTCTTTCATTGGCTCTTCTTCAAGGATTACTTCGTTGAAGTAGTCGAAAGTACCGGAATCATGTCCAGGGCTGAAGATTTTGATTTCTTCTTCAGGCCATTCTGGGTTGATATCAGACCACTTAGTAGCGTCTGAAGACTCAAGGAAGATTTGTTTCAGTTGCTCAATTGTCAATTCTTCAACAAAGTCGTTTTGTTGACTAACAACAACAGAAAGACCATCGTATGCAAGCTCTAGTTCTTCTAATTGAATGCCGTTTTCTTCAGCAGTTGCCTTTTCTTCTTCTTTAATAGGGCGAGAAGCGTTACTTAGATCAATCTCACCTACTGTAGATTTTTTGAATCCACCGCCGGAACCAGAAGCGTTCACAGTTACATTCACATCAGGATTTTCCTGATTGTAAGTGTAAGTCAAGTTTTCCATGATCGGGAATACTGTAGAAGAACCATCAATAGCGATTGGTCCGGAAACTCCTTCAGAACCTTCTTCTGATGTGTTGCCTTCTTCAGCTGCCTGCTCCTCTTCGGATCCTCCGCAAGCTGCTAGTACTCCCAGCACTAGGATGAACATAAGCATTAGTGCTAAACTTTTAAAGTTTTTCATTTCTTTCTCCCCCTATTTCTGTGGTTATGTTTTGTGTTTGACGGCTTGGCCAACTCACATTTTATATATTAACGAGAGAGTTTTAATGACATATGAACCAAACGTAAAGGTTTTGTAAATTGGCGTATTTTGTTGAATAATCCCTCCTTTATAGTTAGATCATACACCCGACTCTTCTGTTAATATAAAAAAATGGAGTGATACAAGTCGTATCACTCCTCAGTTTCTGCTTCTTTTTCGGAATTATTCGTTTGTATTCCGTTCTCCTTACGTTCCTCTTTCAATTCAAAATACGCTTGTCCAATCCGAGCGCCAATGTTATTACTTATATTAAATGTGCTTGATGCCTCTTCTCCTAAATAAGGAGAGACAATGGAAAAAGCAATTTCTGGATCATTCGAAGGTGCATATCCAACCAAGGTTTTATTCAAAAGATTCTTATAGGTTGTTCTTTCACCATTTTCATCAAACACTGCTTTAAATGATTGTGCTGTTCCTGTTTTTACAGCCATATTATATTTTGCATAAGGTTCTTTAGAGAACACATGACTGGCCGTTCCCTGATTCGTTTGAGCGACTTGTCTGAATCCTTCCTGGACTCTTTCAATATATGATTGGTCCATTTCTAATTGATTCAAGACCTGAGGACTATAATCTTTATACACAGGACCCAGTCCATCTTCTTGGGATGGCTCATGAACACTTTTCACTAATCTCGGCCTCATGCGGTCACCACCGTTTGCTATAGTGGATACATATTGGTTTAATTGCATCGGTGTATATGTGCTGAATTGGCCGATAGAGAAGTCCAGGATGTGTCCTGGGTTCCCAGGTTCGCCTGTAACCCCTAAACCTTCATACGGAAAATCAATACCCGTTTTTGCACCAAGCCCCAGCTGGTTAAAATTATATATGAAATTGTCAAACGTGCCTTCTTTTAATGATAGTGAATTCATATCATAATTGTTACTGTAATTCCCACCCAAATACATCGCGAGGAAATACATATAAACGTTTGAAGACTGCTGAAGTGCCGCAATATCATTTACTGTCCCTATATTTGAAGTATAAGAACTTTTTTGATCATTTCTTATTGTGATAGGTCTATCATTAATCCAAGTATTAGGTGTCACTGCTCCTTCATGTAATCCAGTCAAAACAGTCGCTCCTTTTACTACCGATCCAGGCATATAGGAATTATAGAGCGCCTGATGTGACGTGTCGGAAAATCTGGATTCCCCTTCTTCAGGATTTCTATTATAAGTTTGACCCGTAATCGCCAAAATTTCGCCTGTATTTGGGTTAGAGACGACCGCAACCGCATTCTCAAGATGTCTGTTTGGACCAGGGGCTTTGCGAATCGCTGCTTCCAGTTCTTCCTGAACAATCTTGTTGACTCGTTCTTGCAGCTCCATGTCTATCGTCAGGACGAGATCTTTCCCTTTCTCTCCTTCACGAATCACCTTGGAATTGATCACATTGTTGTTCTTGTCTGTTTCGTATTGGACCTTCTCTTTTGTGCCTCTTAAGACATCCTCATACTCTTGCTCTAGCCCACTTGTTCCCACACGGTCGTTACGGCTGTAATCCAGCGACATGAAATAATCAAGTTGATCTCTCGGTACCCCTTGTTCTTTCGATGTGATACTGCCAATATAGCTGCGGAAAACAGAATCATACGGATATGTACGCTCCCAATCCGATGTCACATTAATCCCGGGCAACTCAGCTAAGTGCTCAGCAACGACAGAATATTCTCTCTCAGAAATATCCGTGTTTTTCAAAACGTGAGGTGCAAGCGCATAGGCTTTATCTAATTCCTTCTTAATTGCGATGATTTCTTTCGTTTGGTTATCATAGCTGGCAATTTCACCTTGTCTAATGCTATCTAATTGAAGTTGATAGACTTCACCATTATCTAATTCTGATGTGTCTTCATTTTCAATACGCGCCGTAACTTCTTCCTGGTTTTGAAGAAAGAAGTACTCCTTAAGATCCCTGTCCGTTAACTTCCCTTCATACTCCATATCTATATACTTCGATATTTCTTCAGCTAATTGGAGCTTGTCTTTCGGCTGAACACCTTTTGGGGGTGTGTAGGTAATCGAGTACAAAGGTTGGTTATCAACCACTACACGGCCATACCGATCATACATTTCTCCCCTCGGTACTGGTATGCTGGTCGTTGTGTTTTCTGTACGGTCAATTTCTTCCTGGGCCTCTTCCCCATTTAGAATTTGAACGACCCCGAGCTGGAGTATAATTCCAGCGAAAATTAGGAATACAACAAAAAACACCACGTTCAATCGGAAAGAAAGGTGTGACTTATGCTTGGATTTATTTTTGTGCTTCTTTCCCATGAACTCCTCTCCTTCTTATCATGCTTCATACATTATAGCACTTTTTATGCGCCTTAGAATAGATGAAGCTCATGGGTTATTGGTTTCAATTATGTGACGATTCTGTGCACTGTGTGTCTATTCCCTTCACAAAAAAATAGATGAAGAAATGACCGCCTCCGACAATCAAAAGGATATAGGGGATTCCAGTTTCCGGAGAAATAAGGGTTATCGCAAAGAGAAAAATCACAATGGATAACACTCTCCCGAAGTTAAGAAAAATCTCCCTAACTACAATATACTCTATACGCATTTCAGCAGCATTCCATGATTTCCCTATCACATCATAAGTCAAAGAAATATATGGAACATAGAGCATGGGGAAAAACACTCCTGCGATCCCTGCATAAATAAGCAGGAGAGCCATCGTATCACTGAAGAGCAAAATCAATACACTCAAATATAAAGCCAATCCCGATATGAACATGGCCTTCTTCCTTCGCCTGGGTTTAACCCAACGACTGACAAGAAAGTAAAAGAGAAAAGAAAAGCTAGAATACACCAAGTTGAATACACCTAAAGATAACTCATCCTCTGTTATCAAGAAAATCCAGATGGAGACAGCGAACAAAAAGGTCCCTTCTCTTAAGCCCTGCGACACATGAGCATTCAATATACGCCTCCAATTTGAGTTGTTTTTTCTCTCTGATACAATTCTGCGGAAGGAGAAAGTCCCTTTAGCCTTTCTTCTTGATATACCAAAACTCACAAGAACCGCAATGATGAACAATCCGAAAGAAATTGTGAATATAACGGTATATCCAGTAAAATTGTTTAACCTGGAAATGATATAACCTGCAAGTATCGGTCCGGTCATTCCACCAAGAGATTGCAGCACACCAAGAAATCCATTGAAAAAATCCCGAGTGTCCGGCTCGGTAATTTCAAAGGTCAGAACATTGTAAGCAAGCCAATAAAAGCCATACCCTACACCCAATAGTGACCCGAGCATGATATTGAATGTAGCTGCTCGTTCACCCACGAGTAACACAGTTAAAAAAAACAAAGAGAGAACAGTTACACCAGTTCTCAATACGATTACACGATCTATTCGCTTCGCGCATTTGCCCGCTAAAATGAAAGTTAATGGTTGTAATACATAAATGGCTAAATTATATAGAGCTATGTCAATGTAGCTATTGGATTGTTTCCATAAGTATATGTTCACAAATGTACTGGATAGGAATATACCGAGAGAGTATAAGCCTCCAATGAGAAGTAACAGCAATAAATCTTTTGATACATTTTCGTGGCTGAGCCACACACGCAGCTTACTCACCATATCCATGTCTCCTTTGTGTTCACCTTTAGTGTTTTCAGAACAAAAGGAGATATACAAAAAGAGAGGCATGGATTCATATCCATGCCTCTCCGTAATATTTCAATTATTTAGCTGCGTCGAAGCGCTTAGCCACTTCATCCCAATTTACAACGTTCCAGAATGCAGAAACGTAATCAGGACGACGGTTTTGATAATTCAGGTAATACGCATGCTCCCAAACATCAAGACCTAAGATTGGAGTTTTGCCTTCCATAATCGGAGAATCCTGGTTAAGAGTATCGATTACTTCAAGGTCACCATTATTGACTACTAACCAAGCCCAACCAGATCCGAAGCGGCCTTTTGCCGTTTCTTCAAATTTTTCTTTGAATTGATCGAGACCACCGAATGTATCATTGATTTTCGTAGCAAGGTCACCTGTTGGTTCACCGCCACCATTCGGAGACATGATTGTCCAGAAAAGGCTGTGGTTTGCGTGGCCGCCACCGTTTCGGCGCACCGCTGTGCGGATATCTTCCGGTACTACAGAAAGATTATTGGAAAGAAGCTCTTCCAAGGATTTGTCTTGAAGATCTGCATGTCCTTCAAGTGCATTGTTAAGCTTTGTCACATATCCGTTGTGGTGCTTCGTATGGTGGATGTTCATTGTTTCCTTATCAATAGTAGGTTCTAGTGCATCATAAGCGTAAGGTAGTTCTGGTAGTTCAAATTTAGCCATAATGTAACTCCTCCTTTAAATTAATATGTAAAACCGAAGCATTATGCTTCACATTTTACATTATCAAACGGGATTTTGATTAGCAAATGTTTTGCATCACGATATTAAGAATTCCCTGAAAGAAAATTTTAAAACATAAAAAAACAATCAAGCATCACTTGATTGTTTAAAAAGAGTGGCTCGGGACGGAATCGAACCGCCGACACACGGATTTTCAGTCCGTTGCTCTACCGACTGAGCTACCGAGCCATGTAAGAGAAGAAAATTTCCTATATCTTCTTTTTGAGGTGTTCTGTGCTTACTTGTTACAGGAAATTCCGCTGAGTATGTATCATGGCGGAGGAGGAGGGATTCGAACCCCCGCGGGCCGTAAAGCCCCTGGCGGTTTTCAAGACCGCTCCCTTCAGCCAAACTTGGGTACTCCTCCGTAACATGTTGTGGTGGACCCTGCAGGACTCGAACCTGCGACCGATCGGTTATGAGCCGATAGCTCTAACCAGCTGAGCTAAGGGTCCACATGGGGCGGTTGATGGGAATCGAACCCACGAATGCCGGAACCACAATCCGGTGCGTTAACCACTTCGCCACAACCGCCACGTTTTTCAATTATGTATGTTTGGTGGCGGTGGAGGGAATCGAACCCACGACCTCACGGGTATGAACCGTACGCTCTAGCCAGCTGAGCTACACCGCCAAGTAATATCGCTTGCGAGCGACTTTATTAATATAACATTTCCTACTTAAGACGTCAACTGTTTTTCTCTTTCAAATCAGCGACAAAAATAATATATCACGCCCTCCTTTTCCTTTCAAGGGTTTTTTAATAAAAAACATTGAATTAATTATTCTTTCACCTCACCTTCCTCATTCGTAAGGACCAGTTACCAGAAAAGTGGGCTTATTGTATAGAAGGGATCGTGTTAAAACTCTCCCCTCGATACCAAACTTTCTACCATTCAACCCTTTCCCCGACATTTCAGGTTGCTTATCCCTCAAAAAAAAAAGACGGCTTTGGCAGCCGCCTTTTTTACATTATAAACTTTCTTTTTCACCCAAAACTTCCTCAGCAATGTTCACGGCATGGTCACCGATACGTTCTAAGTTGCTGATCATGTCTACAAATACAATACCTGCTTGCCCTGTGCATACACCTTCATTTAAACGGATGATGTGTTTCTTACGATAACTGCGTTCCATACGATCCAATTCATTCTCTTTTTGAACAACAGCCAATGCTTCTTCGCGGCTCATTGTTTCAAGAGATCTTGTCGCCTGCTTAACGGTCATTAGCGTAAGGTCAAACATTGTATTCAAATCCTCGATAGCCTGAGGAGTAAGGTTCACTTTATTTGAATTTTTATAATCAATCAGCTCAATGATATTCTCAAAATGGTCACCAATACGCTCTAAATCTCTAACAGAATCCATTAGCGCAGAGTGCTTATGACTTTCCTCATCAGAAAGGGAAGCTTGAGAAAGATCAACGAGATAATCAGTAATTTTACGATCAAGGTTGTTCAAAGCGTCTTCAATCTGCATTGCGAGTTCAGAGTGCTTCTGCTGCTTATTATTTAAATAAAGGCTTGTTTCTTCAAGACCTTTATAAGCATATTCACCCATACGAACAACTTCTTCTTTTGCTTGGTCTAAAGCAAGGGATGGAGATTGTTCAATAAAGATCGGGTCCAAATGCTGCGGCTTGTGATCTATTTCTGAATCCTTTCCTGGTACCAGTTTAATGACAATCCATGCGAGGACTGCAATGAACGGGAATTGTACAATCGCATTAGCAATGTTAAAGGATCCGTGAGCAAAGGCAATTGTCATTTCAGGCTCTAAATCCATACTCGTTTGTAACCAGTTCACATATCTTTCAAAAGGAACTAAGAAAATTAAAAATACAGTAGCTCCTAACACGTTGAATATGACGTGTGCAAAGGCAGCCCGCTTAGCACCGACACTTGCGCCGATGGATGCAAGAACAGCCGTAATGGTTGTACCGATGTTATCACCAAACAATACAGGGATAGCTGCTTGTAGATCAACAAGTCCTTCTCCCAACAACGTCTGTAAAATCCCGATTGTTGCACTGGAGCTCTGCACAATTACTGTGAATAAAGTACCTACAATAACACCCAGAATCGGGTTATCACTCATGGATACCGTCAAATCTTGGAATGCCTGTAATGACCGTAGTGGCTTCACCCCTCCACTCATTACCTCCAGTCCAAAGAACAAAGCACCTAGGCCGAAGATGGTCTGACCAAAGTTCGCGACTTTCTTACTTTTGAAAAAGAATAGCAAGAAAGCACCAACAGCAAGGATTGGCAATCCATAAGCTTTAATATCTATACCAATTATAAATGCAGTCATGGTTGTACCAATATTGGCACCCATAATAACACCAATCGCTTGTCTGAATGTCATGAATCCTGCATTGACAAGTCCAACAGTCAATACGGTTGTCGTACTACTACTCTGTACAAGAACAGTAACGACCGTACCCGCAATCACACCCATAAATGGATTGCTCGTAAAACGGTCTAGCAGCTCCCTCAAACGATCTCCTGCTGTCCGTTGTAGTCCATCCGCCATATACTTTAAGCCGAATAGAAAGATACCGAGTCCACCGATGAATTCAAATATCATCTGTTGCACATCGATTTCCATGTTCTCCACCCTTTCTTCATCCAAGTTTCATCATTTTTCTCTTTTTTAAAACAACCTCACTCATAGTAACCATGGAAAAAACTTTTGTAAAGACAATTCATGAATCTTAACATTAAATTTACATTCGCATAATGTTAGCATAACTGTCGTATGTTATTGGAATTTTCCGATAAAAAAAGGCCCTTATGGCGGGGCCTTTTATGATGCCTTATCTTTTATTGTAGAGACACCTTCATTTTCTTCACTACCAACCTGCTGGGATTGTTCCTCTACGACTTTTTCATTTCCAAATTGATTCGAGGAAATAATAAGTGAAAGCTCTTGGGTAAGTCCAATCAAGTCAGTAGTAAATGCATCAAAGGTTTGCATCGTCATTTGTTGTCGGTTAGAAGTTTCCACTAACTCCCCTGTAGAAAGAGACTGGTTTGAGGTAACCTTTTTCATACCTTCGATTACACTTTCCATACGCGGCATAACCTCTTTGCCTTCTTTCAACTGATGTTTAGTGGACTCTAATTGTATATTAAACGATCTCATTCCTTCAGATAAATTTTTGAAAGCATCCTTTGATATATTCATTTGAAGTTGTCTTTCCTGTAATTCCGTTTCCATTTGGTCAAACTGTGTGGAAAGATCTCCTCCGAGCGACATGACCTGCTGCATCCGGTGTTCAATATCCACAGCAGCTGTTCTGGATCGGTCCGCAAGTTTTCTCACTTCCTGTGCAACGACGGCAAACCCTTTTCCATGTTCTCCAGCACGGGCAGCTTCAATGGAGGCATTCAATGCAAGCATTCTCGTCTGCTCTGCAATATCTTGTATTTTGGTGCCCGAATCCTGGATGTTCAACATGTAATGTTGAAAAGATTCGATTTTTGATGTCATGCCCTGAATTTCTTTTCTAAGGCTGTGAAAAGATTGTTCGACCTGTTCCACTCCGCCATTTCCTGAAAGAACCGCTTCGTTCATTCTCTCCTGCTCACCAAAAAGAGCTTCCAAAGTTTCATGCAATTGAACGAACACATTGTTTATTTCATAGAAAACTTCTTGTTGATTATCCATGTATTCTGAAGTTCGGTCACTTTCGTCCTGGGCATGATTCACACTTCTGCTAAGATCCTGATGGACAAGCTTCAACTTCCTGGATGAATCACCCATCTGTTCTCCACCCTTTTCAAGTTGATCGACAGCCCCTTGAAGGGAAGAAAGGATATCCGCAATCTTATGTATAAGTTCTTCGTAACTTTTTTTCAACGACTGAATCTCAGGGAGACTCGTTTTTATGGAACTGGCATCACATAAGATGCCATCTCTTGCTTGTTTCATGACACGTTGCATCTGTTTCACTGGATGAACGATTTTTCCAACAACAAAATAAACAATCACTCCAATGACCAGGACGGTAATGATTCCTAATAACACTGTGTACAAAGCCATTTGGCGCACGCCACTCATAAAATCCTTCTCCGGTACTCCAAGGACATAAATTCCTTGCAGTTCTTGGACCGGCGCAAAGGATAGTACGTAGCTTTCACCAGCCAATTGTATAGTTTCAGTGCCATTCTCTGTACGCAGGAATTGGTGCACAAGTGACTCAGGAAGAGAAGCTTGTTCCATAGCCGGGTAAGTATAAACACCTTCTTTGTTTATAAGATAAGCTTCAGAGGATAAACCATCTTGTTGGATGTGCGCTTGTTGTGCATTCGAATACCCTTCCATGCGCTTTGTGAATTCTTCCTGATCTCCGACGAAAGCATACATTAATTGCTCAGCTACATCCTGAGCCATCAATAACTCACGCTCCAGACGGTCTTGAACAAGATTCATTTGATTTTCCTCAGCCTTCGTATAAGAAAAGAAACCAATCATAGAAACTGAAATTAGAACAAGAGCACAAACGATCGCTGTTAACCTTATCTGCAAATTGAATTGCGGCCATCGTAATTTAAATGCCATCGGTTTGAGGCGTATCCTTTTTTTCATAAAAATAAACACTCCATCTCTTTGATTGATTGCACAAACAAAGTATGACGACAGAGTGTTAAGGGATTGTTAATAATGTATTAAGGTTTGGTAATTTCACAACTTCTTGACCAGGATTTTTGTACCATCTACTTTCACAACCTTAATTTTATCGCCGCAGGTAATCCACTGACCATTTGAAATAGCGCTGTATTCTTCCTCCTCTATTTTTATCGTCCCTACAGGTCTCATATCTGTGAGAGCTTCTCCTTGTTGATCAAGTAAGTACTGATACGTTTCATTCATGGAATTGTACCCCATTTCTGAGGTCAGTTGGTCATTCAGAGCCATTTTCGACCACATCTTTCTTTGTTTGAAAACCTTCAGGAATAACAAGGATGCAGATCCGCCTAAAATAACCCCAATAACACTGTACAAACCTGCTACCCAATTAGGTGCGCTGAAGCCGACGGCAATGATCATCGTGACAGCGCCAATAATCGCAAGAGTACCATCATTTAATAGTTTTCCATCAATGATCATAAGAATAATCCCCAGAAAATATACGAGCATCATGACGATAAACATCTCTGTCTCTAAATAACCTGAGAAGTAGACAGTTATAAAGCCGAATCCGATGATAGCGAACACTCCACGCATGTTTACGAGTAATTCACCAATTAGAAACATAGTTCCCAGAAAAGTAATAAATAAAGCGATCCAATCATAAGTAAACATGATGGTTCACATCCTCTCCTTAATTACTATATGTACGTTCGAAGATGTACTTTTGTTTCAGAAGTGCAATTATTTTTTCTCCAATCATCCCATGATATAATGATGACAACATTTATGAGTTTACACAAATTTAACTTACAAATGTGCATATTTAAGGTTCCTGACTTCTCATTTATAAAAATAGCCCTTATAATGAAGATTGGAATTCATCTTGCATACCTTTTTGTGAATATACAAAGGAGCGATATTAATGGCAATTACGCACAGAAAAGACACTCGTCCCGTAAGAGTCGGCGACGTTACGATAGGTGGATCTGATGAGGTTGTTATTCAATCTATGACCACCACCAAAACACACGATGTAGAAGCAACAGTCGCTGAAATCAAGCGACTGGAGGAAGCCGGTTGTCAAATCGTCCGAGTGGCTTGCCCGGATGATCGAGCTGCTGACGCCATTCCTGAAATTAAAAAACGCATCAACATTCCTTTGGTTGTTGACATCCACTTTGATTATAAGAAAGCTTTGAAGGCCATTGAAGGTGGAGCAGACAAAATTCGTATTAACCCTGGGAACATCGGGAAACGCGAAAAAGTTGAAGAAGTCGTGAAAGCGGCAAAGGCAAAGGGCATCCCAATCCGAATCGGAGTCAATGCTGGTTCACTTGAGCGTCATATCCTTGAGAAATACGGTTATCCGACCGCAGACGGAATGGTTGAAAGTGCCTTGCATCACATTAAAATTCTTGAGGATCTTGATTTCCACGATATCATCGTATCCCTTAAAGCTTCTGATGTGAAATTGGCTATCGAAGCTTATGAAAAAGCTGCGGCAGCCTTCAACTATCCGATTCATTTGGGGATCACTGAATCAGGGACCCTTTTCGCAGGTACAGTAAAAAGCGCTGCAGGACTTGGAGCTATCTTAAGTAAAGGAATTGGTAGTACCGTACGGATCAGCTTGAGTGCTGACCCTGTAGAAGAGGTGAAAGTAGCTAAAGAACTTCTTAAATCATTTGGTCTTGCATCGAACGCCGCAACTCTCATTTCCTGCCCGACTTGTGGACGGATCGAAATTGACTTGATTTCTATAGCCAATGAGGTTGAAGAATATATCCAAACCATCAAAGCACCAATTAAAGTAGCTGTACTCGGCTGCGCTGTCAATGGTCCAGGTGAAGCTAGAGAAGCAGACATCGGTATTGCCGGCGCCCGTGGAGAAGGTCTACTATTCCGTCATGGGGAGATCATCCGTAAAGTACCTGAAGAAATCATGGTCGATGAACTGAAGAAAGAAGTCGACAAGTTAGCTGAAGAACATTACGAAAAAGAGCGTAAAGAAAAAGAGAAACTTAAACAAGAGCAAGAACAATCATAAAAAAGGTGACCCCGGATTCGGGGCCACCTTTTTTTATATCAAGTTATAGATCGGAGCAAAGAATAATGAAAATGCGATGGAAACGATACTTACAATAATCGCCATATTCCCTAATGTATCGGCTCCACGTCGCTTACCAATGATCCCGAGAACAATCCCGGCTGCGCCGAGAATTAACGGAGCAAAAAAGAAAGAAAGGATTGCGGCAGATAATCCCAACCAGCCCATCCCCACTTTTACATCTTCCTCTTCTTTCATTGTCGTCTCTTTTTCCTCGTTATTCATCGGCTCATCAATCGGCCCTACAGCCGCTTCCTGAGCAAACTCCTCCTCATAACTATCACCATATACAGGTTGATCCGGCCCACGACCATGGTCATCTACGGCAACGTCATCAAATTCAGACGCTCTAGTTTCTTTATACCCGGGCTCTTGTCTTAAATCATGGTCTTGGATTTCTTCAAAAGCTTCATTCAGCACTTGTTCCGTCGACGGCTCATCATGCTCGTCCACGGCTTCTTCATGAACTTGCTCTAATTCATCCCCATGTTCAGGGGCTTTTTGTGTTTTGTGACGATTCTCAACAGTTTCTTTCGGATCATGCATAAGAATACCCTCACTTTCTGTTTAAAGAATCATGATTATTATATGGAGAGTATAAGAAATTACATGAGGGATTTGATGGTAAAAAAGCGCCTGACTATACGTCAGACGCTTACAATCAATTCGCTAATACTACAGTCGTGTGATTTTCTGCTTTCTCCTGAATTTCTTCGGCATACCAGCTTTCGGCGTGCCCGTTTTCTTTTTTATATTCCTTTAAGCCGCCCATACCCCGGTGATAAGCCGTGAGTGCTTCATCCCAATTATCGTACTTGTTTTGTAAAAAATCTAAATAAACTAAGGATAATTGCATGGAATAATAAGGATCGAAAAGCAACTCTTCCTCATAAGGTAAACCAGCCATATCAGCGATCCATGGGGCTGTGTTTTTCATAAACTGTGACATCCCATAAGCATGTCCATATTTTGTTTCTGGACCCACGAGGTTAGGATCAAAGGTTCCTCCTGTTTCCACATTCAGTAGTTCATAAACAAGATATGGATTAATTTCATAGCGCTGTGCTTCCTTAACCAGATACATGGCCCAGGATTTTTTGAAATTTCCATCACTTTCTTTTACAAGACGGTCGGCCTTTTTTTCAATTTCCGGCCAGGTATGATAGCCATTTTTTTCTTCCCTTTTTAAAGGCTGTTCCTTCAAATACTCGTTCGTAGACTGTAAGCGCTCAATTTCAAGAGAGAGCTGTTCATTTTTATTTTTCAATTCCTGCTTTTGATCAGCCAGTGCTTTTTCCTGCTTCTGGTTCCATTGGTTTATAGTAAAGAATATCGCCAAAACGAGCAGCATCAATATACTCGTTGTCCAAAGAGGTTTTTGTTCCTTCATATAATGTTTCACTCCTTCACTTTATGCACACTGGTACTTTTGCCCAGTCAGCCACTAAACCCATTGGCTTATACTAACCGATTGGTATATGTATTTCAATTGAAACTCCTATAGACATAATTTTTTAAAAACACAAATCCTTCTCAACATTCATATGGTGTAGTAAATAAGGAGAGAGGGAGTATAAGCCTATGAAGAATGTGGCACAACAGTTAATTACCCAGAAATTGAAGCAGTTAACCGTAAAAGAACTACTTTTTTATAGTCAGAAATATCAAATCCCTATAACAAAGGATGAAGCTGCTGCCATAGTCAAAGCTTTGAAAAAAAACAAGGATAACCCCTTCGACCCGGATGGACGGAAGAGAATGTTGAGCAAACTCGCCAAAATCACTTCAAAAGATACGGCGAGATCTGTATATAAACTACTCATGAAAATGGCAAAAGAATATGGAGTAGAACATTGGCTAAAATAAAAAACCTAACAAACCTCTATTCTAAATTCAACAAACGCTCCCTTTACTTGAAGACTCAGTTTCGAGAAGTATGTTGAGTGGATGAGGGCTGCGGGGAATAGCTCGCCACTCCCCCACAGGAAAGCGAGTAGCTTCTCAGCCACCCCTGACGCCCAACAAGGCAACGAACCCTGGAAACATCTCGAAACTGATTCTTCCACAAACCCGCCATTTACTTTAATAACTAAAAAAAAGAAGGAGCACAAGGGCTCCTTCTTTATTGTTGCATAATTTTTTCTTTTAAACCTTCATCAAATATGCCTTCTTTGACCATATCAATTTCATAACGATACGGCGGCTTTTTATTTTTCTTATCTTCCCCTACATACGGAGTCTCAAGAATTTTTGGAAGCTCTTTGAGTGTCGGATGGTGAATCACCTTATGAAGAGCATCAAAACCGATATGACCGAATCCAATATTTTCGTGGCGGTCCTTGGCTGCCCCTTGGATATTTTTACTATCATTCACATGGATGACTTTTAGACGATCGATCCCGACGATTTTATCAAATTCGTCCAATACTCCGTCAAAATCCTCCACGACATTGTAACCCGCGTCATGAATGTGACACGTATCCATACAGACCGATAATTTCTCATTGTGGGTCACGCCATCAATGATTTGTGCCAATTCATCAAAGCTCCTGCCGATTTCAGAACCTTTCCCAGCCATCGTTTCAAGAGCGATTTGAACCTTTTGATCTTTATGAAGGACCTCGTTCAACCCTTCAATGATCTTCGGCAACCCTTTTTCCACTCCTTGTCCAACATGAGACCCTGGGTGAAGTACAATTTGCCTTGCTCCGAGTGCTTCCGTTCGTTCGATTTCATTTCTTAGAAAATCAACACCTAACTGGAATGTTTCCGGTTTGGTTGTATTTCCGATATTGATGATATAAGGAGCATGAACCACGATGTCGCCGATGCCATTCGCATTCATGTGTTCCGTCCCGGCTTCAATGTTCAATTCTTCAATAGGACGGCGCCTTGTGTTCTGCGGGGCTCCTGTATAGATCATAAATGTGCTAGCACCATAGGATGTGGCTTCTTCACTGGCGCCCAGCAGCATTTTTTTCCCTTTCATAGATACGTGTGATCCAATCTTCAACATACGATCTACCCTTTCTTATTTCTTCTTGAAACGACTCTGTTTCAGCTTTCTCATATTTTTGTCTGTCTGCTGCTTCATTTTCTTCTTATAACCCGGCTTCACTTTTTTCGGTTTCCGTACCATCTGCTTCGCTTTTTTCTCAAGATCCGAGGCATGCCGTTCACGGTTCTGTCTCTCGTTGTAAGCATTTGTTTCTTTCCATTCTCCATTTTTCACTTCATAAAATTCAAACGTAAGTCCTTTTTTCTCAAGCTTCTGAATGAGAGGAAGGTCAGATTCCTTATACAAATTAATAGCTGTCCCTTGCATTCCAGCTCGTGCTGTTCGTCCGACTCTGTGAATGTAGAATTCTTCCTCTTTCGGCATCTGTGCGTTGATCACATGACTAACACCTTGAATATCGATTCCACGTGATGCAAGGTCTGTCGCTACAATATATTGATAACGTAAGTTTTGCAACTCTTTAAGCATTCTTTTTCTTTCTCTTGGCGAAAGCCCGCCGTGAAGGATTCCTGTTTCAAGACCTCGCTTCATTAACTCATCAGCGAGATCGTCGGCATGATTTTTTCCATTTGTAAAAATGATGGCCAAATAAGGTTGTATGGCCTTTGATATTTCCACAATGACATCGGCTGGATCCTTATGTCTTAGCGGGACAAGTCGATGCTCCATCGTTTCCGGTGATGGCTTGTCGTCTTCAATTTGGATGTGTGTAGGGTTCGTTAAATATTTCTTTAAGAATGGTTGTAGACGTTCAGGAATGGTCGCTGAAAAGACGAGCATCTGTACATCCTGGTCCATCCGTACAAGAATTTGGTCGACCTCTTCAATGAAGCCTAAATCCAGCATCAGATCTGCTTCATCCAAAACGAATGCTTTGGCTTGGTAAAGGTCGATCGCTTCTTCTTTGACCATGTCTAAAATACGGCCCGGTGTGCCGACCACAATATGAGGGGGTCTCGAAGATAGTTTTCCGACCATTTTCTGCTTATCCGTACCACCTATGAGGAGCTTTGAACGCCAAATTTCTTCTTTCCCAGCCATTTGAATGGCTTTTTTTACTTCATCTTGAATTTGAATGGCTAATTCTCTTGTAGGTGCTGTAATCACAAACTGCACATGTTCTGCCTCATCATCCAACTGATTGAACAGTGGAAGTAAGTAGGCATGTGTCTTACCTGATCCTGTATGGGACTGTCCAATGAGACTCTCCCCTCTCAAAGCTGCTGGCAGGACCTGCTTTTGAATGGGGGTGGGTTTCTTAAAGCCTAATCCCTCTACAATTTGACTGACTGTAGAAGTAATGGCATATTGATCAAATGTATGCTTACTCATAACCGTTCTCCTTTAATGTAAAATGTTCCTTCCTTATTATAATAGAGCAGAGGACAAATTGCACGATAACCTTGTTTTAGAACGTCTTTCTTTGTCATCTTTCCCTTTACCCTTTATAATGATAATGGTATCTTTAAAGTTATTGGATTGGATTTATAGAGGAGGACGTTAATCAATGGAAGTCATTAAAATCGCCCCTCGCGGTTATTGTTATGGTGTAGTAGATGCAATGGTCATTGCTCGAAACGCAGCTAAAGACCCGAATCTGCCACGTCCTATATATATATTAGGCATGATTGTCCACAACTCACATGTAACAGAGGCCTTCAAGGAAGAAGGAATCATTACTGTAGATGGGAAAAATCGTAGTGACATGTTAGAAGGCATTCATGATGGTACAGTCATTTTTACAGCTCACGGTGTTTCCCCTCTAATTAAGGAACGCGCAAAAGAAAAAGGGCTCACCGTCTTAGACGCCACTTGTCCTGATGTGACCAATACCCACAACTTGATTAGAAAAAAAGTGGCTGAGGGATTTGAGGTCATTTACGTGGGGAAAAAGGGACACCCGGAACCGGAAGGCGCTATGGGCGTAGCACCAGGAAAAGTCCACCTCGTCCAAACGGAAGAGGATGTGGAAGAGCTCGACCTTGATCATGATAAATTGATGATCACCAACCAGACGACAATGAGTCAGTGGGACGTTTATGATGTTATGGAAAAAGCGAAAGAGAAATTTCCGCAACTCGAAAAGCAGCAGGAAATCTGTATGGCGACTCAGGTTCGTCAGGAAGCTGTTTCCGAACAGGCGGGTGAAGCCGATTTGACTCTAGTTGTCGGTGATCCGATGAGTAACAACTCGAATCGACTTGCCCAAGTCTCTATGGAAAAAGCAGGTACCACCGCTTATCGCATTGCTGATGTGACAGAAATCCAATTAGAATGGTTGGAAGGTGTCGAGAAAGTGGCCGTTACAGCTGGTGCTTCAACTCCAACTCCTATAACAAAAGAAGTCATCAAATTCATCGAGCAGTTCGATCACAACGATGAAAGCACGTGGGTCCGCGAGTCAAAAGTTGAACAGAAAAAGATTTTACCTCCCGTCCGTGCCAGAAAAAAAGTGAAGAGATAAAAAAAAGGATGAAAGCTTAAGCTTTCATCCTTTTTTTATACAATTGTAAATGGCTCCGTATATGCTTCGGAAACGAAGATGTTCAAATCCCCTTGTTTATTACACTTCTCTTCAAGATATTCTTTTACTTTAGGACAAACGACTTTTTCCACGTGATGACCAGGATCAATGACGGAAAGGCCCATTTCCATGGCATCTTGTGTCATATGAAAAGTCATGTCTCCCGTAATATAAACATCCGCACCGCTTCTTTTCGCATGATGAATGTACTTTTCTCCACTGCCTCCAAGAAGGGCCACTTTTTTTATAACTTTATCCATTTTTCCGGAAACACGTACATGAGGAACATCATATTCTTTTTTTATCAGCTCGACAAGCTCCCGCAAAGGCATGGGTTTTTCAAGTTCTCCTACACGCCCTGCTCCTAATGGTTCCCCTTCATTCAATAATGGGTAAACATCATAAGCGACTTCCTCATACGGATGAGCCTCTTCCATCGCTTTCAAAACCCTTGATAGGCGTGACTTTGGTACGATCGTCTCTATTCTTTTTTCATCCACGATTTCAAGTTGTCCTTCTTCACCCAAATACGGATTAGTACCGTCTTCCGGTTTGAAAGTTCCATGGCCGGATAGTTGATACGTGCAATGACTATAATGACCGATATGCCCTGCTCCTGCCTCACTAATTGCATCCCGTAATAGATCAGCGTGATCTTCAGGAACAAAGACGGTAAGTTTTACAAGAGAGTCGCTTCCTGTTTCGATCAAAGGACGGGAGTTCGTTACTCCGATCAATTGAGCCATGACATCATTGACACCACCTTTGGCAATATCAAGGTTCGTGTGGGCAGCATAGACCGCGATGTCATGCTTGATCAATTTTTGGATGATTCTCCCTTTCGGTGTATCCAAATTGATTTGATTCAATTTCACAAAAAGCAAAGGGTGATGGGCAATGATTAAATCCACTTCTTTTTCAATTGCTTCGTCTACAACATTCTCCAACACATCCAGGGTAACCATGATATTTTTCACCGGTTTATTGAGTGTGCCTACTTGAAGACCCACATTATCCCAATCAAAGGCAAGGCCCTTCGGTGACCATTTTTCAAATTCACGGATGATGTCCTGGGCTGTGGACGTTTGGTTCATGATTGCAATACCTCCTCTAACCATTTCAACTCTTTTTGTTGTTGTTTCAATTTCTCTTCATCGGGATAGGTCGCTTGGTTCATCTGTTTTATAATATATTGTTTCTTATTCCATTCCTCTTTACATTTCTTTATAAACGGCTCTGGTCGTTTCTCTAATAAATACGGTCCAAGCCACATTTCTTTCTCTATCATTTGCTGCTGGTAAGGAGAGGATGGATCTCCCTTTTCTGCAACAAGAATTTCATAAATGTGACCACTTTCCTCTACAATTGTTTCATCGACAAGCTTATAGTCATGCTGGAAGAACCACCTTCTAAGAGACCTTGAATCGATATTGGGTTGAACGACAATTCGATTGACGTGTGAAAGCTTTTCTTTTCCTCCCTCAAGGATATCTCGGATTAAAGGTCCGCCCATCCCTGCAATGACCACCTGTTTTATTTCTCCAGGAGCAACAACAGCGAGCCCGTCGCCGAGACGGACATCAATGCGATCTTCAAGCTTGTGTTTTTCCACTTCACTTTTGGCACTATCATATGGCCCTTGATTCACTTCACCCGCTACTGCTCTTGCCTCTGGATCTTTCATACATACAAAGCACGGAAGATAGGCATGATCCGAACCGATATCCGCAAAATGAGCTCCCTTCGGTAAGTAATCGGCCACCAGTGCTAAGCGTTTTGATAATTGATTAACATTCATATACTCTTCCCTCTCATAAAAGAAAAGCTTTCTGATTGGCCAGAAAGCTTTTCGGTCTTCTTCTTATTGTTATTTCTTTTCAGCTAGCCATTCAGCCAATTTTGTTGCTTGCTCTCCAGTATAAAGACCAGCAGGCATGGCAGAACCTTTACCATTTACGATGATGTCATTGATTTCTTCAGCTGAATAACGGCTTCCTACTTCCTGTAGGTTAGGGCCAGCTCCACCGCCAAGGTCTCCGCCGTGGCAGCTTGCACATTGGTTCTGAAACAACTCT
Organism: Halobacillus sp. Nhm2S1; assembly: GCF_019599545.1. GTDB lineage: Bacteria > Bacillota > Bacilli > Bacillales > Halobacillaceae > Halobacillus. The sequence continues at coordinate 361,521 of NZ_JAIEZV010000003.1, forward strand.
TCAGGACTTGCGCTTGCGGTCTCTTCTTGCTTCTCACCGCCGCCTTCTTCTTCATTCTGAATAGCTTCGCGTTGATTAATCCCCGCTGCAGATACGACAATCATGACGACGATCCCCAGCACAGCGATAATTGCGAATGGAATCACAGGGTTCTTTCTCATTTGTTGCAACCTCCTTATGTATTCCCTCATATAGAATTTTCGTGTCTATTCGACTATATTTATTTTACTTGAAAACCGTTACTTATTAAAGAGATATCATGTGAAAACTTATGAAACAATGTAAATAATTAAAAAAATAAAGCCGATTACACCTGAGTAGAAAAGCGTTTTCACCTTCCAAAACCATCCAAGAAAAATCCATAAAACCAAATTTAAGATGAGGGTTATGTAAAAGGAGTACTCCAAACCTATCATATTTTGATTTAAGTGGACAGTCATAAGCAGAAGAATCAATGCACCGTTAAATAGCGGAACAAAAAGCCAATCCGACTTTTTATATTGTAACCAACGAATATGAAACCATACCCCGATTACAAAACTCGACAAAACCACTGTTTGCATTATGATTCCCATTTCAGTAAAATAAATGACAAGAAATGAAAGGGATAACAAAATAGGATGGATGGCCATGAAAATATAAAAAGTAAGGGTTTGTGAACTTTCAGCACTCTCTTTGTGCTCCAGGTTTTCACCTTGGGTATAAAGCGCTAACAAGAAATTACAATATTCCTCTGGAAGCAATTGGTTTTGTTTCCAGTACTTGATCTCATCAACAATGGTTTTTGTCCTTTCATGTTTCATAGCAGCCTCCAACAGAAAAGATAACTCAGGAGCCCTCCCGCATCCATTTGCGAAAAGGTCCCTGAGTCGTAAAATCCTTATTCCATGAAGTCCTTCAAACGTTTGCTCCGACTTGGATGGCGGAGTTTACGCAAAGCCTTCGCTTCGATTTGTCGGATTCTCTCACGAGTTACCCCAAACACTTTTCCTACTTCCTCAAGTGTTCTTGTACGTCCATCGTCCAAACCGAATCGGAGTCTGAGTACATTTTCTTCTCGATCTGTCAATGTATCAAGGACATCTTCAAGCTGTTCTTTCAACAGTTCATAGGCTGCATGATCTGAAGGAGATGTCGCTTCCTGATCTTCAATGAAATCACCTAAATGAGAATCATCTTCCTCCCCGATTGGTGTTTCTAAAGATACCGGTTCTTGAGCAATCTTTAGAATTTCACGGACTTTATCTGGAGTGAGGTCCATATCCTGTGCAATCTCTTCCGGCGTTGGTTCACGGCCAAGGTCTTGAAGAAGTTGACGCTGGACACGAATCAGTTTGTTAATCGTCTCTACCATGTGGACAGGGATACGGATCGTACGTGCTTGGTCGGCGATCGCTCTTGTAATCGCCTGGCGAATCCACCATGTGGCATAGGTACTGAATTTATAGCCTTTACGATAATCGAATTTTTCTACCGCTTTGATCAGACCCATGTTCCCTTCCTGAATCAAGTCAAGGAAAAGCATGCCTCGGCCTACATATCTTTTAGCGATACTTACGACAAGTCGCAGGTTGGCTTCCGCTAAGTCACGTTTCGCTTCTTCGTCGCCATTCTCAATACGTTGAGCAAGGCTGATCTCATCCTTAGCAGATAGCAGGTTCACTCGGCCAATTTCTTTGAGGTACATACGCACAGGGTCATTAATTTTGACTCCTGGTGGTACACTCAAGTCATTAAGATCGAACTCTTCCTCTTTATTCAATTGCTTCATACTTGGATCTGATTCCGAATCCCCGATCACTTCTACACCCTGCTCATTCAGGTGCTCATAGAATTCATCCATTTGATCAGAATCCAGATCGAAGCTCGATAGTTTTTCCGCTACCTCTTCATATGCGAGGATCCCTCGTTTTTTTCCTAACTCTACCACTTGCTCTTTTGCTTGCTCAAGTGTCAATTCTGTTTGATTCTCATTTTCTTTAGAACGTGATGGCTGCTGTTGCTTATCTGCCATAAGTCCCCCTCCTTCCAACAATCTATACAAACTCTACCTAGTGATGTTTTAACTCTTTCTTTCGTTTGATGATTTCCATCGCAATTTCTGCTGCTCTGATCGGCTCGTTTTGCTGTTCAGCCTTTTTCAACTCAGATTCAAGGTTTCTAATATCCGTTCGATCCCACTGTTCTGATCGAATCCTTGAGATGTAATCATGGATTTCCTGATCAGAAACTTCTTCGCTGACAGGGGCCATTGCAAGCTCGATCGCCAGATTTTTAATGGAAGCATCTTCAATCATCTCGACGAACTGACTGATATCCGATTCATTGCCGTCTTCATAATATGCATAAAGATGGGTGACAATGACCTGATGGTCTTCAATATTGAAAGCTCCTCCGATTTCCTCTTGAACTTTATCAGCGATATATGGATCTCTCAACATATACGCAATCAGTTTTCTTTCTGCATTATGAAAAGCGGGTAAAAGTTTTTTTTGAACCGTTGGCTGCCTTGTATCATTAGTATATCGGTTCTTTGGCTCCTTATCCTTGACACCGCTTTGCGATCGAATACGCTGAACTTCTTCTTTCAGAGTTTCTACGGAGAGCTGAAATTCTGTAGCAATCTCATTCAGGTAATGCTCTCGTTCGACAGCACGGTCAAGCCCTGCAATCTCTTGTAATACCTTTTCGATATAAGTGATGCGATCTCCTTCTACTTGCAGATTATAATCTCTACGCAAGTAATTCATCATAAAGGAAATGTACGTATCACTAGTATCGATGATTTCACGTTTGAACCGGTCCCCGCCATACTTTTGAATGAATTCATCCGGGTCAAGTTCATCAGGGACACGAGCAACGTAGGTTTGACATCCTACACTCTTCAAAAGTTTCGCTGCCTTAACAGCTGCTTCGATCCCGGCGCGATCACCATCATAACAAATGATGATCTGCTCGGCGTATTTCTTCAAAAGGTTGGCCTGCATGCTTGATAACGAAGTACCCATCGTACCTACGGCATGGTGAATGTCTGCCTGGTCTGCAGATATGACATCTCCAAAACCTTCGAACAGGATCACCGTTTTTTCCTTTCGGATGGCGGAGCGGGCAAGGTCGAAGTTATAAAGCAGACGCCCCTTGTGGAAAAGTTCCGTCTCCGGACTGTTTAGATATTTGGGTTCCTGTTGTCCAAGAGACCTTCCTGCAAAAGCTACGGTTTTCCCTAAGTGGTTCCTTAGTGGGAAAATCACTCTCCCACGGAACCTGTCCGCATATTCTCCATGATCATTGGTACTGAGTAGTCCTGCCTTGACCATCGATTGTGGATGATACCCTTTCTTTTCAAGAAAAGTTACAACAAAGTCTCTGGAATCCGGTGAATATCCTATTTGATATTTCTGGATCGTTTCATCGGTAAAACCACGGTCGATTAAATACTGATACGCTTCCCGACCATCCTTGGAATTCTTTAACAAATGGTGGTATAATTTAGTCAACCATTGATGGGCTTCGAGCATTGCCTGAGATTCCTGGCTCTTTTCTGACGGAGCTTCTTCAGATAATTGATCAGGAAGATCAGTACCTGTCTGCTCAGCCAGTTGTTTTAGTGCCTGGATAAAACTAAACCCTTCAATCTCCATCAGGAAGGTATAGACATTCCCTCCCTTTCCACAACCAAAGCAATGAAAGATCTGCTTATCTTGAGAAACGGAAAAGGAAGGAGTGTTTTCCCCATGGAAAGGACAAAGGCCGAAATGGTTCCTGCCTTGTTTCTTCAAATCGACGTAATTGCCGATCACTTCTACAATATCCGTTGATCTTCTGATTTCATCGACTTTTTCTTCTGGAATATGTCCAGCCATAAGATCACCATACTACTCAATTATTCTCGTTCAAAGCTTAAATTCCTTCATGTTCTGACAACAATTTTTGGAAAACAGATCGAAACTTTGCGCGATCATCCGCTGTAAATGCCGATGGACCCTTCCATTTCTTTCTCTGCTTCATTGTTTGCTGCCGTATGAACTTTTGGTTCATGATGTTATCTGCATCATTTTCTCTAACCAGTTTACCTCTTGGAGTAAGTACATAAACCCCTTTAGAAGTCAATAATACAGCCAGAGAAAGATCCTGGGTAATGACGACATCGCCTTCTTCCACTTGATTGAGGATATACAAATCGACAGATTGCGATCCATCATCCATGAACCTCCATCCAGCCTCTGCCTTCTCTTGGCTATAATGATTAACGGTCGCTATGAAATAAGGATGTAGATCGTACTGCATACAAACATCGATGATTTCTTCTTGTACAGGACAGCTATCTGCATCGACATAAATATGAACATTTAAATTTGGCATAGTATCAATATTTCTACAATAAGCGGTAGAATCCTCCTTAAAAGTGAATGTTTTATTTTTCTGAAAAGTATGTGCCTTTAATAAGACATGGTCAGAAAAATTTCTTAGGAATGGACATCCCTTCATTATAAGGATTTTTACCACAAATAGATATTATAATACATTCCTTTCAATTACGCTATGTCTAATTGTACCTAATTTCATTCTTCCCAACAAAAGTCGCGCTTAATCAAAGCGCGACTTCCGCTATTTGTGCTATTCCTGGGCATTCTGACGTAATTTGTTCATAATAACATTGGCTGTCTCTTCAACCGCTTTGTTTGAAACATCAATTACTGGACACCCGATCCGGTCCACAATCCGATTGAAGTGGTCGATTTCCTGCTGTATGCGATTCATATTCGCATAACTGGCTTGATCTCCAAGCCCTAATGACTTTAATCTTTCTTTTCTAATGTCGTTTAGTTTTTCTGCACTGATACTTAAGCCAATACATTTATCGGGATCGACACGGAACAATTCTGATGGTGGCTGCACTTCGGGTACAATCGGTACATTCGCAACCTTAAGACGCTTATGAGCCAAATACTGAGACAGTGGAGTCTTGGAAGTTCTAGAGACACCAATCAGCACGATATCCGCCTTGGAAATACCACGTGGGTCACGACCGTCATCGTACCGGACAGCGAATTCGATCGCCTCTACCCTCTTGAAGTAATCTTCATCCAATTTATGAACAAGTCCCGGTTCAAGGCGAGGTTTGATTTGCAGATGATTTTCCATGACCTCCATCATCGGTCCCATAATATCGACACATTGAATGCCATGCTTTTCAGCTTCCTGCTTCAGATGTTGTCTAAACTCTGGGATCACTAGTGTAAAACCGATCATCGCGTTATGTTCTTTCGCCTGCTGCACCGCCTCATTGATCGTCCCTTTATCTTCCACATAAGGAATTCGCTGCAGATCAAAAGGCCCGTCATCAAATTGACTGAGGCATGCTTTTACGACCAGTTCCGCAGTCTCACCCACTGAATCTGATAAGACATAAATTAAAGGCTTTTCCATACAATCCCTCCTTCCCTTTAAAACTACAAGTGTTGGTCCCTGGCCAATTCTACAAGTGCTTTCGTAATATTTGTCTTTGTTAATCGTCCGACTACTTTCAACCCTTCCTCACTTGGTTGAACGACAGGCAGACCATCAATCTGTTTTTCAATTAATTTCTGGGCGGCATCTAATAATAAATCTTCGGGTTCACAGACCGTGATGTTTGGCATCCTTGTCATAATAATATGGACCGGAACAGACGTAAGATCCTGATTGCCAATACTCGCTCTAAGCAGATCTTTCCTTGATAAGACTCCTGTTAAAATGGAATGTTGATCCGTTACGAACAACGTCCCCACATCCTCTAAAAACATGGCACAGATGGCATCGTAAACAGATACATCTTCCTCCACAACAATAGGGCGGGATTGATATTCATCCACTTTGAACTTCTTCAACTTCTCCGTAAAAAGCTCAGACCCTGTTTTTCCCGTAAAGAAATAACCGACCCGTGGGCGGGCGTCCAGGAAACCAGCCATTGTTAAAATGGCTAAGTCTGGACGCAGTGTGGCCCGTGTCAAGTTCAGCTGATCTGCGATATTCTCACCTGTAATGGGTCCGTTATCTTTCACGATTTGAATGATTTGTTCTTGCCGGTTTGATAGTTCCAATCTTTCTTCACCCCGATCACTAACTGTGACATACTATTTCTTAATTATAGCTCATTTTAATTATCGGTAAAAGAAAGCTGATTAGAACTGTTGTTTCCATTCAATCGCATTCAAGTCGGCGAACGCATAAACGTCCTCGGAAATCTGCTTCAACAGACCTAAGCGGTTACGGCGGATGCTCTCATCTTCTGCCATTACCATCGTTGCATCAAAGAAGGAATGGATTGGGTTCGCAAGCTTGGATAACTGATCAAGAGCAAGATCCAGTTGAGTCCCACTCAATGCGTGGCGATAATCTTCCTGTACTTGCTGATAAACATCATACAACTTTCGCTCTTGGTCATTTTCAAACAATGCAGGATCGACATTTGCAGCATCTGCCTTCTTCGCCAAATTCAACACACGACCCAGTGCTTCATGCACAGTTTTGAAAGAAGGGTCCTGACGTTTTTCTACTAGGAGGACCGCTTTTTCCTTCGTAGTTGGATAGACGCCGATACCTCTTGCCAACACAGCTTCCACAACATCTGGTGCGACTCCTTCTTCTCTCATTAAATAAGCCGCACGCACGCGGAAGAATTCATGTAAGTCGTTATGGACTTCTTTTTCATTACGAGTCGGGAGCTCCAGTTCATAATAAAATTGATGTACGAGATCAATCAATTGTTCAACTGGAATGGACCATCCATGGGCCGTTAAGGTTTGCAGAATTCCCAAAGCCTGGCGTCTCAATCCGTAAGGGTCCTGTGAGCCAGTCGGAATAATACCGATGGAAATACTACCTACGATTGTATCCAGCTTATCTGCGATGCTGACAAGAGAACCGATCGTTGTCGAAGGTAAGGCTCCATTTGCTTGACGAGGCATGTAATGTTCATTGATGGCTATGGCTACCTCTTCATCCTCACCGAAAATACGTGCGTACTTTTCACCCATCGTTCCCTGCAGTTCTGTAAATTCATCGACCATCTGGGTCACAAGATCAAATTTACAAATCTCTGCTGCCCGTTTCGCTTTTTTCAGTTGAGCTCCTTCAAGGCCAATCCATTCCCCAAGTTTACCAGTAATGGCTACAATTCGCTGGACTTTATCAGCTAACGTGCCAAGCTCTTCCTGATAGACCATGCGGGAAAGTTTCTGCATCTTTTCATCAATGCTTCCTTTCTGATCTTCTTCATAAAAGAACTGTGCATCCTTGAGACGTGCCTTCAAAACCTTTTCATTTCCTTTTGCAACTGTCTCAAGATGTTGGTCATCCCCGTTACGAACGCCTACGAAATGAGGTTTCAATTCACCATCAAGAGAACGGACCGGAAAATACCGCTGATGCTCCTTCATTGAAGTAACCAGTGCTTCTTCCGGAACATCGAGGAATTCGTCAGAGAAAGTGCCACTGAAGACGGTTGGATATTCCACTAAGTGCGTCACTTCATTCAATAAATCTTCATCGATGATCAGCTTCCACTCATTTTCACTTTCAAGCTTCTTCAGCTGATTCACAATCTCCGCTTTTCTCTCCTCTACAGATGCCATAACGTACTGCTCTTTCAACGCCTCTTCATAAACATCTGCTTCAGGAACTATCGTTTCGGATCCCAGGAAGCGATGCCCAAAGGTCTTATTTCCTGTTTCCACTCCTTCGATTGTAAAAGGAATGATCTCTTCACCGAAGAGAGCAATCATCCAACGGATCGGACGTGCATAACGAAGGTCACGATTTCCCCATCTCATATTTTTAGGGAAAGTAAGAGATAAGAAGACGTCCCGGAAGTTTTGAAGAAGGTTTGTGGTTGGTTCTCCCTCGATAAACTTATTGACGTGAACATATTCCGTTCCCTTGATTTCCTTGAAGTAGATATCATCGACATCTTTCCCTTGCCCTTTAGAAAACCCGATGGCTGCCTTCGTCCAGTTTCCTTCTTCATCTAGAGCGATTTTTTTAGCTGGTCCTTTCGCTTCCTCTTCTATATCCGGCTGTTTTTCTTCAACATCCGTGATTTTAACGGCCAACCTTCTAGGGGTCGCAAATCCGGTGATGTTTCCATAGGGAATCCGGTTATCCTTGAACCATTGAGCTGTTTTTTCTTGCAGTTGATCTAAAGCATCATTGATAAAGCGAGCAGGAAGTTCTTCCACACCTAGTTCAAATAATACGGTATTACTCATGATAACCCTCCTCCTTTTTCAACATCGGGAAGCCAAGACGTTCCCTTTCTTCTACATAAGTCTTAGCTATTTTCCGAGCCAGGTTTCTTACACGGGATATGTAACCCGTTCTTTCTGTTACACTAATGACTCCTTTTGCATCAAGCAAGTTAAACGTGTGAGAACATTTCAACACGTAATCATAAGCTGGGAAAACAAGCCCTTGCTCCATAATTCGCTGTGCTTCTTTTTCATAAGTTGAGAAAAGTTCAAACAACATATCCTCATCAGAAGCTTCAAACGTGTAAACCGAATGTTCATATTCCGGCTGTGTGAAAATATCTCCTACCGTTACTCCGTTGGTCCATTCTAGATCAAAAACATTTTCTTTATCCTGAATGTAAGAAGCCAATCGTTCCAGCCCGTACGTAATTTCAGCAGAAACCGGCTTCGCTTCAAGACCACCAATTTGCTGGAAATACGTAAATTGAGTGATTTCCATACCATCAAGCCACACTTCCCAACCAAGCCCCGCAGCGCCAAGGGTTGGGTTTTCCCAGTTATCTTCTACAAATCGGATGTCGTGTTTCTTCGGATCAATTCCAAGGGCCTCCAATGATTCTAAGTATAATTCCTGAATATTATCCGGAGAAGGCTTCATTATTACCTGAAACTGATGGTGTTGATATAAACGGTTCGGGTTTTGGCCATAGCGGCCATCAGCAGGCCGACGTGACGGCTCTACATAAGCCACGTTCCACGGCTCAGGCCCCAGGCTCCGTAAAAGCGTCATCGGTGACATCGTCCCTGCCCCTTTTTCAGTATCGTAGGCTTGCATTAGCAAACAGCCTTGTTTTGACCAATGATTCTGTAAAGTTAAAATCATATCTTGAATATTCATACGTTCCCTCCTAGAAAATGACTTGTTCAAAAGAAAAGAGACCCCGTTCCTACGTCTGCATCCAGACATAGGGACGGGGTCTCCGCGGTTCCACCCTAATTGCTCCCCCAAAAAAGGAAGCCACTTTGAACATTGCTCCAGAACGCCTTCACCAGCTGGTTTCCGCTTGTCTCTCACCATCACAAGCTCGCTTTTGGAAACAGAAAAACTGGTTACTACTCTCCTTCACAGCAACACGTTATTTAGTAATAGAATCATACTCTAATTTCAGCAAAAATGTCAAACCTCAGTCTGAAAACAAGTCCAGCTGTTTTAAAAACTTCTTTGATTTGAGAAAGTATCCACCATAACGATCATAATATTCATCCATAATCTGACGCAACAATTTTTTATTTTCTTCCTTCATCGTAATCTGACCAAGCCGCTTCACATCCATATGTAAGAAGACTCTCAGCAGTTTAGGTAAAGGATCTGGCAAACCATAGGCTTGCGGGTCCCGCTGTTTACAACGAAAGCATAATAGGCCGCCCTCTACCATAGAAAATGCAAAAGGTCCTTCCTGACTGCCGCATTGGATGCAGTGATCGACGACCGGAGCGAACCCCGCTTTTTTGTACATTTTCAATTCATACATCAACGTTAGGATGTTTGGGTCCTTTCCTTCATTCATCCATTGGAACGTTTGAAGTAACTGTTCATAAAGAAAAGGATCCGGCTGCTTTTCTTCAATGAGCTTGTCTGTCAATTCTGCGATGTAAGACGCATAAGCCGTTTTTACAATATCCTCGCGAATCGACCTGAGGGAAGATAACATCTCCCCTTGACTCATTGATCCTAAGCCGGACCCTGTTTGAATTAAAAATGTGCCGTGGATGAATGGTTGGGTGATTGAGGACATCCGGCTCTTTGGTTTTTTAGCCCCACGAGCCATTACACCAATTTTCCCTTTTTCTCGTGTCATCATCGTGACGATTTTATGTGTTTCCCCGTAATTATTCGTCCGGATGACGACTCCTTCCACCTTGTCCATCAAATGGCTCACCTGCTCCGTTTACGAATGAAAATCATCCGTAGATATTGGTTCAGTAGGGGAAGCGAGCTGTTCTTGAGACTGCTGATCTTGAGACTCCAATTCTTTCATCAATAAATAGGTTTCCACACTGCCTGTTTGACTGAAAACGTTCCATGAAAGCTTGTCGCGCACAAGAAACACCGCCTTTCTTATCATCGCTAAACGAGTGTACATTACTAGAATGCTTCCCCTGACTGAAAACATAAGGCTTAATATTTTCCAACCATCAATATTCGTCTTCGCGATAGCCGAAATCACTGAGTTGGATTTGTTTGTTTCTCCAGTCTTTTTGTACTTTTACCCATAGTTCCAAATACACTTTGCTTCCTAACAAGGACTCAATGTCTCTTCTGGCTCTCTTACCAATTTCTTTTAACATACTGCCTTGTTTACCGATAATAATGCCTTTTTGAGACTTCCGTTCCACGATAATGGCCGCTTGAATCTCCACTTTGTCATGTTCATTTCGAGGCTCGATCCCTTCAATGACCACAGCAATGGAATGTGGAATTTCCTCACGAGTTAAATGCAAAACTTTTTCCCTAATAAATTCGCTAATGACAAAGCGTTCTGGATGGTCCGTGATTTGGTCTTCAGGGTAAAACTGAGGACCTTCCGGCAAATGCTTTTTTAGAACGTCCAGCAAATGATTGACGTTATTGCCTTCTAGCGCAGAGATTGGAATGATTTCTTCAAAATCAAGCTTCTCTTTGTACTGGTCAATCAATGGTAATAAGTCATCCGGATGTACTTTGTCAATTTTATTGATGATTAAAAATACTGGCTGGTCTACACGTTGCAGACGGTCCAAAATGAATTGGTCCCCTCTCCCATATCCTTCTTCAGCATTGATCATAAAAAGAACAGCATCCACTTCGTTCAATGTGTTCTCTGCAACATTCACCATATAATCTCCGAGCTTATGCTTCGGTTTATGAATTCCAGGAGTGTCGATAAAGATGATTTGCGACTCTTTATCTGTCATAACTCCCTGAATCTTATTTCTTGTTGTTTGAGGCTTATCACTCATGATGGCAATTTTTTCACCAATTACACGATTCATGAACGTCGATTTGCCCACATTTGGACGACCAACGATTGTAACAAAACCTGATTTGAAATTCTCTGTCATAATTGTTCCTCCAATAAATGTTCACGCAGTCGTAACTGCTCCACTTTACTATATCATCTTCTAAGGCTCATTCCTATTCTCATATCATGAAAAGCTTAGGGAGGAAAATGATCATTCCTATGATCACCGATCCAATACTCGCTACAAGGACCGCCCCAGCTGTAATATCTTTAATAGAGCCAATGACGGGGTGTTGTTCAGGATGGTAAAAATCAAGCAGCCTTTCCATAGCTGTATTAACCATTTCCAGGCTGAAGACGATAACCATAATGAGGAGGATCGTCACCCATTCCCCTTTAGATAAACCGAATACAAAGGCTGCCAGGGTAACTAGTAAAGCTACTGAGAGGTGAATCCGAAAATTCCTCTCTGACTGGTAGACTTCTTTTATCCCATTCCAAGCGAAACGGAACCCCACCCCTGTCTTCCTTCTACGATCTTTGAAGTCCGAACTCATGTAAAATTTCCTCTTGTTTCCCGAACATCTTCTTCTCATCTTCTTCATTCATGTGATCATAACCAAGCAAATGTAAGAAGCCATGCAAAGCCAGGAAGCCGAATTCTCGTTCCAGAGAATGATTATAATCCTCCGCTTGTTCTTTTGCCTTATCGACAGAAATGATAATATCCCCAAGCATAAGTGGCATGTTCTCATCCAACACATTCATTTCATCTTCGCCAAGTTCCTGCATAGCAAAAGATATGACGTCTGTGGGTTCATCTTTTTGACGGTAATTGCGATTGATCTCCTGTATTTCTTTATTATCCACGAAGCTGACAGAGACTTCTGCATCCCCTGTAACTCCTTCTTTTTCTCCTGCAAAACGGATGATACGCTGAATCATATCTACAAATGCTTCATCTACTGAATTGGTTTCATCTTGAAAATCAATGGTAATCATATTATTTTGCCTCCTTGACTAATGGTTTTGTTTCCGGATATTGAATTCTCGTGTGAAAAATACCATGCAGTGTTTCACATATGGCTGTTTCCATTGTCTTTAACTCATTAAACGTCAAATTGCTGTCATCCAACTGACCATCGAGCATACGGTCTTCTATAATGGATTTCACGATTTCTTTTATCTTTTCCTCTGTCGGATGATCCAATGACCTCACAGCAGCTTCCACAGAATCACAGATACAAACAATCGCCGCTTCCTTGCTTTGTGGTTTCGGTCCTGGGTACCGATAATCATCTTCTTTCGTATCTTCATCCATTTCCTTTGCCTGATAATAAAAGTACTTTAAAAGCGACGTCCCATGGTGTTGTTTAGCAATCTCAACGATCTCCTCTGGAAGCTTATTCTTTTTCAGCATTCTCGCTCCTTCATAAGGATGGCTAATGATGATCTCCGCACTTTGCTCAGGCTCCAGGAAATCATGTGGATTCTTCATCCCCATTTGATTCTCAATAAAATAATGAGGCTGGGCGGTTTTTCCGAGATCATGATAATAGGATGCCACACGTGCCAGAAGACCATGAGCCCCAATTGATTCACACGCCGCTTCGCTTAAGTTGGCCACCATGACACTGTGATGATACGTACCAGGAGCTTCCATGAGTATTTTACGCAAAAGAGGGTGGTTAGGACTGGCAAGCGTCAGCAACTTCTGATCAGACAGGACCCCGAACCCTGTCTCTATAAAAGGCAGAAAACCAAGCGTCAGAACTGCGGAAAGAAAAGCACCACTAACTCCATATCCACTATATAAAAACACTTCTGACCATGAGTATTTTTCAAAAGAAATGAATACAAAGAACAGAATCGCACATATATTGGTAAAAGCTACACCCGCACTCGCACGAATAATGGACAACCTGTCTTTACTTTTAGTAAGAAAAAAGATTCCAGACAGTTGAGAGAGCAATAAATACATTCCTGCAGTTGCATGAAGAGCGCCAGCTAAATGGCCATTGAACAACAAACAAGCCATTAAAGAATAGACCACTGCCAGCACGATCGCATAACGTTCAGAACAAAGAATTTTGACAATCATGACCCCTGTAACAGCCGGGACGAGATAGTACACAGGTTGTTCCATCGCTCCGAACAAACTGAACACTTTCATGAACGTGATCATCGATAAGGATACAGACGTGGAAATGAAGATATGGCGTATCGTCCAGTTATCCTTGTTAACGGCCCTTATGCACTCTGCGTACAAAAATGCGCCTAAGAGAAGCGCAAACATGGCCAACCCAATGGATGGGAGTAAATTACGCTGTTGATCGAGCAATCCTGTCAGCTGTAGATCATCATAGATGTCACCCGTAATCGTAGATCCCTCTGAAACAATGACTTCCCCTGCCCTGATCATGACGGGTTCAACAGTAGCTGCTGCGCTCTTAATGGCTTTATCTGTTTTTTCAGGGTCGAACAAGGAGTTTTCAACAAGGGCAAAAGCACCTATATCCGAAATCACTGATTTCAAAGAAGATGGCGTTTCTGTATATTGAACTTCCAGATCAATCCTTCGTGCTAAATCTTCAACTTCTGAGCTCTGCACCCCTACTTTAAAATATTTATGTAGAAGGGTTTCAAGCATCCTCTGGCTCTCATTCAGCGACTGTTGATCCGCTCTCAGCAACGGAAGAAATACCTCTGCGGGCAGACCTTCAGAGAGTTCGTCCGTCAAAAGCGATTCAATCAGCGGGAGCTGTTCCTCTCTCGTCATATTCTCTCCCTGACTTTTCGCTTCTTCTATCACGTCATAAATTTCGCTCACCATATTCAAACGTTCTTCTGCAATATCTTCTGAAATGGTGTATTGATCCTCTACAGCCTGAGTAACGGCTCTCAATTGCTGCTCTGTCTTTTGTTTATTCTCTATAGTGATGGGGGATCGGATCGTTTCGGGTGCCGTGCTGTATTTCTCAAGCTCATACGTTTGAGTGTAAACATTTGGAATGGCAAGCGCAAAAAAGAATACAGCAACTACGAATGCAGGTAATGCCAGCAACAACTTAGACTGATTCATGTTAAATGCCTGAAGTTGTCGAAGGAATCGCTCCTTCAAACCACCCCACCCCTCCCCATATTATTCCAAATAAAAACAATAAATAAGACCCAAGCCGGGTCTTATTTATTGTCCTCTTCATATGCATCAATAATCCGCTGCACAAGTGGGTGCCTGACTACGTCGGATTGATCCAAATGAATAAAGGCAGACCCTTTCACTTTAGCTAACCGCTCCTCGGCGACTCGCAAACCGGACTTCACGCCTTTAGGAAGATCCACTTGCGTGATATCTCCAGTTATAATCATTTTTGAACCGAATCCTAAACGAGTCAGAAACATCTTCATTTGTTCAGGTGTCGTGTTTTGAGCTTCATCCAAAATAGCGAATGCATCATCCAACGTACGGCCTCTCATATAAGCAAGCGGAGCAATCTCAATCGTTCCTCTATCGATCAAACGTGCCGTATGCTCTGCTCCAAATACATCGTGTAAGGAGTCATAAAGCGGCCTTAAATAAGGATCGACTTTTTCCTTTAGATCTCCTGGAAGAAAACCTAAACTTTCACCTGCTTCCACTGCCGGACGAGTCAGGATGATTCTCTTCACATCTCCATTTTTCAAAGCATTGACCGCCATAATCACAGCAAGGTAAGTCTTTCCTGTACCAGCAGGGCCAATACCAAAGACAAGATCATTCTTCTTGATCGCTGCGATATAATTTCTTTGACCAAGGGTTTTAACCCTGATGGATTTTCCTTTTGAATTTTTTGTGATTTCATCTTCGAACAAAGCTTCGAATTGATTAATTTTCCCTTTTTTAGCAAGCTCAACTGCGTAAACGACATCTCGTTCTGTAACAGTCAAACCTTTACGAATAATCGCAAGAACGCTGTTTAATATCTCTTCAACAAGCTGTACATGCTCTGCTTGACCGGATACTCTTACTTGTTCTCCACGTGAAATGATAGTGACTTTCAGTTGTTCCTCAATTTGCTTGAGGTTGCGGTCTTCTGTACCAAAAAGGGCTAATGCTTCTGTTGTATTATCTAATTGAATGTCCATTGTTTTTAAATCTTCTGGCATACTCAATCTCCTTGACTTACATACTTGGTCACTGCAATATTTTCATAAACTTTGTACAATAGGATTAATTTTACTTTACCATTCTCCTCACTGAGGTGCAAAACTTTTTCATCCTTTATTTCCGCATCTGGTTCGAGTTCCTGATGAAGGTTGCTCCGTGCTGATGAAATCCCGATTTTTTCAAGGTTTTTTCGAGATGATTCATAAGATTTCCTGTCAATGGAATAATAATCGACCGTCTTCAAGTTCACAGGAATTTGGAACCCAAAAATCCTCCAGTCCGATGTATGAGACTCTTCCCTGAAGTCCCCTTCTTCCCCACGCCAGAATCCCCAAACAGGAATCGCGAACTTTCCGAATTTTAATTGATATTCACTTTCCACAGAACCATCGGTCAAGGAAAGCACTTGCTTCATAGGGAGGTTTTGAGCGACACGGTACCATGTTTCTGCGATGACTTCCCCTTCAGAATGTATAAATAGGTCCTCATCTTCTACCAGCTGCCCTGTGGCAAGAATTTGTCCTTTTTGAACGACATCGTAGACGGATACCATCGGACGACCCTTTTTAATAAATGTTTCAATAATCATCCCTTTTTTGGCTGCTACAAGGTTTGAAGGTCGAGTGTCCATCTCTGTATCGTATCTCGTTTTCTCCACCCCATACAATTGATAGCTCGTCCCTTGTTTTTTCACACCAATCCATAGAAGGTCAGGAATATCTTCCAATAACTGCTGTTGTATTTCAATGGGATCCTTCATCCCTATCGTTAGTTTTCCAGGAGAAACACCATAACTATTCAATTTACTTTCGACATCTGCTTCAAGTTCCGGTGATAGGCCGTCCACCTTAATGGACCACAACGTATTCGCGAGAACAAAAATGATTACAACCGCCGCGATGAAGGCGAGAAGAACCGACAGCCTTCCAATCATATGCTGAACAAGAAACGGGAGCCCTTTCCCGCCTTTGATGGATATTTTACAACGGTATTTCTTCCTCAATTGCCTGAGTATTTTCCAATCCTTTAACCGGATTGTTAAAATGACAAGAGAATCATCCAATCTTCTCATATTGGTGATTTGACAGCCACGTTTCGTACATGCTTGTAAAAAAGGTTCAATCAACGGTCCCTCTACCTGTACCGTCATGATTCCCTGAAAGAAATCATGCTGGTTCTTCATCGTCTCACCCCCCTTTGGAATCCGGCAAAAATTCTACGGATTTGAGTTCACCTTCCAGTAATAATTCTTCCTTTAACATCATTTTCACTCCAAGGTCTTTTCCCAGTATGCGAACCTGACCTTTTTTGTATTGAATTCGAACTTCTTCATCAGAAAAATGAAGGAGGCCTGTATGATTTTCTATGTACACATGAATGGACCCGATCGTTGTTATTCTAGGAAGATCCAACATGACATCAGATGGTAAATCAAAGTAACGACTGATCCAAGTCCGTATTTGCTGCTGCCATTTTGACATGCGACGCCCTCCCCTCTTTTCATTTATACGAAAAACGCACGAATTGTATCACTACAATTCGTGCGTTCTGCTTATCTTTTTCGTGGGTGGGAGCTGTGAGGCTTGCGGGCACGGGGCGGACCGAGTACTTCAGCCATTAAAATCCCTTCAGCTAACCGCTTTTTATCCCACTTCCTTGTTTTTTCTATGAGTGGACCATTTTGATTCAACTGTTCAGAAACGGTCTGTTTGCTTCTTCTTGACTCAGAGCGGTGGGAGTAAATTCCCTCTTCCTCTTCTTGAGTTTCTAAATTTCCAGCCGTGTTCGCTTCTGCAAGTTTCTTCTGTTTGGTCTCGTAGTAATCCTTCAACCTTTCTTCCCCAGACTTCTCCATCGCTTCTGTTTCCTGAAAATCTGGAGAAGGACCACTAGGGTAGGCGGGAGGAATTGGAGAGGTTTTCCTTTCCGGATTTTGTTTCTTCCCATTTTCTTTCGTCATGCCGCTGAACCAACTGATAATCCCACCAATAATAGCAGCGAGAATGAGGAAATTACTAAAAATGAGCTCGATTAAATCTCCCATACAAATTCTCCTTTTAGCTGATCAAGGATTATTTTTCTTCTTCCTCTTCATCGGACATTTTACCAAGCGTGTTTCTCATATCCGTATCCGCATTGATGTTCTGATAGTTCATGTAATCCATGACACCCATCTTACCGGAACGCAAAGCCTCGGCAAGCGCTTGAGGGACTTGGGCTTCCGCTTCGACCACTTTGGCCTGCATTTCCTGTACGCGCGCACGCATCTCTTGCTCTTGAGCAATCGCCATGGCACGACGTTCTTCCGCTTTCGCCTGTGCAATATTCTTATCTGCTTCCGCTTGGTCTGTTTGCAGAATAGCACCGATGTTCTTGCCGATATCAATGTCCGCAATATCAATGGAAAGAATTTCGAAGGCCGTTCCAGCATCTAACCCTTTTCCTAATACATTCTGTGAAATCCTATCTGGATTTTCCAATACTTTGTTATGATTTTCACTGGACCCGATCGTAGATACAATTCCTTCACCAACACGAGCTATGACTGTATCTTCACCAGCACCACCTACAAGTCGATCGATATTTGCTCTTACGGTAATACGTGCCTTTGCTTTTACTTCAATACCGTCCATCGCCACACCAGCGATGAATGGAGTTTCAATAACTTTTGGATTAACACTCATTTGAACAGCTTCGAGAACATCACGGCCAGCAAGATCAATCGCTGCACAGCGCTCGAAACTTAGTTCAATGTTTGCCCTTTGTGCTGCGATAAGAGCGTTGACGACGCGGTCAACATTACCCCCTGCCAGGTAGTGACTCTCTAATTGGTTTGTATTTACATTCACACCAGCTTTATGAGCCTTAATCAATGGGTTGATTACACGTGAAGGAATAACCCTTCTCAATCGCATACCTACTAACGTGAAAATACTTATTTTTACGCCTGCAGCTAAAGCACTGATCCATAGCATGACAGGAATAAATGTAAACAACACCGCTACTACGATAATGATGATACCAATAATGATGATTGGCATTAATTGTTCAAGTGTCAATTTGTTTCCTCCTCTTGTTCTGCTTTTTTAACCTCGCGCACGACAATACGCGAGCCTTCTGTTTTCATAATTTTCACTGTTTGATGAACAGGAATGAAACCACCTTCAGATACGACATCCAACCGTTCACCATTAAAATCAGCTGTACCGGACGGGCGGAGTGGAGTGATCGCCTCCCCTTCCATACCAATTAAGTCCAAACGGTTTTGTGAGGATACATATCCTTTTTCCGATGATGTGGAATCATTCAAAATGATATGTCGAAAAAATCCTCTTTCCAACCCAACAAATTTAAATAGTACAATCGATACAACAATTGTCACCAATAGAGCAATTCCTATACTCATAGCCATATGTCCCATATCCGCTGACGAAAGCATCAATGAGGATACAATGGCAACTACCCCCGCTATGCCTGCAATGCCTCCCGGTAAAAAGAATTCAGCTATCACTAATCCAATTCCGAGAACGAGCAGAATAATTGCTTCATAACCGGCCAGACCAGCAACAATATGACCATAAAAAAACAGGACAAGTGAGAGCGCACCCATTGTTCCTGGTATGCCAAAGCCTGGTGAATACAATTCCACAACGAGACCAATACTTGCGATGGATAATAAGATCGGAATAACAACGGGATCTGTCAAAAATCTGGCAATATTCTCAGAAAGGGTAGGGTTCTCCTCTATAACGGTTGCATCAGACAAACCAAGGACACTGAGCAGTTCATTACGGTCGTCTACAATTCCTTCAGCATAGCCTACTTCTTCCGCATCCGCTGCACCTAATGTTAAAAATTCTCCCTCAGGGGCTCCATAATCCTTCAAATCGACAGATGCATCGGCCATAGCACGTGCATATAATGGATCACGTCCTGTAGACTCAGCCGCGGCTACCATAGCTGATATCCAGGCAGACTGTGCCTTCTTATCAGCAGCTGTTCCATCAGAATTAATAACACCGGAAGCACCCATGGTCGCCGTCTGCTTCATGTAGATCGAATCTGCATTTAAAGCAATGTATGAGCCAGCCGAATATGCCCTGTTCGTTACAAATGCACTATTCGGAACATCCAAATCTTGAAAGATCTCTCCGATATCACCCGCCGCATCTACACGACCTCCGGGTGTATCGATTTCAAATATGATATGATCTACACCATTCTCGCGAGCTTCTTCTGTCGTACGGTTAAGAAAAGCAGCCATCCCTCGTTCCACCGTATCTTTTACAGGGATGACATATACCGTCTGACCTTCTCCGTCTGCTTGAACCGATGATTGTAGATGGAAGAAGGATAAAACGCTTCCTAAGACAAGGAGCATTCCCCAAACACCTATACGTAAAGACCGCTTCATTCATTTTCACCTCCTTTACAGGTAGCCTTCCCACCATATAATACGTTTACGAATCAAAACCATGGTTGGTTTCAAAAAGTTTAATACTTTCATAAACACGTCCAAGAGATGTTTAGCATATGTAAAAAGGCCTCTCTTAACGAAGAGAGGCCTTTATATTTACGATAGTTGCTGAAGAACGAGCTTATTGACCTTGGTTCCGTCGGCCTTGCCCTTGACTTTAGGCATGACGGCACTCATGACTTTACCCATGTCACTCTTAGAAGTAGCGCCTACTTCTTGAATCGTCTCATCAACGACTTGCTTGAGTTCTTCATCTGTCAGCTGTTTCGGCATATATACTTGTAAAATCTCAATTTCACGTTCGAGTCCTTCTACAAGATCTTCACGTCCAGCTTCTTTGAATTCATGGAGGGAATCATTTCTCTGCTTTACCTCACGAGATAAAACAGTCAATTCTTCTTCTTCAGATAATGAGTCTTTCCCCAGTTTTATGGCTTCATTTTGCATAGAAGCTTTCACCATGCGGATCGTCGATAATCTTTCCTTATCTCGGGCTTTCATGGCTGTTTTCATATCCTGGGTGAGACGGTCTGTAATTGTCATCTCTTCAACACCCTCTTTAATTACTTACGCTTTCTAGCCGCCTCAGACTTTTTCTTACGGCGTACGCTAGGCTTATCGTAATATTCACGCTTACGATATTCCGCTAATGTACCACTTTTTGATACATCACGCTTAAAGCGACGAAGAGCATCTTCAAGAGACTCGTTTTTACGAACGCGAGTTGTTTTTGACATGCTAATTTCCCTCCCTCCGAAGCAAACAAAACTGTTTCTCTTGTATGGGAACCCCCCATACCTTTGACAATTATATTATATGCATGTCATATGGTCAACTTTTTTTGAAAGATAAAGGTTCTTTAACTTCACTGATCTGTACCTCTTCATTCAGCCTCATGTAACTTGAACGCCCGAGGTAGAGCGGAATGTTCAATTTTTCAAAATTCGGCAAACCATTTTCAAGAAAATTTTCTTCCTTGTAGTGGCACCCTTCAATATCTCCGATTACCCAGTCATGATCACCTGTATTGACGATTTGGTGGACCTTACACTCGTACGCTAGATAGGCATCCTCAATCAGAGGAAACCCTTCTTGTTCCATTGTCCAAGACTGATTGTAAGTATGGTCCTTATCAACATCAACCCCTGAAACAGTGCCACTATATTGGATGAAACCTGCTTCTTCAAAAGGAAGGAAGTTAATCGTAAACCTTTTTGATTGTTTTACCATCTTATATGTATGTCTTTCTCTTCCTATTGCTACACCATACATGGGTGGTGTCATGGATAAGTAAGCGTGCCACCCGGCAGCCATAAAGTTAACCTTTCCTTCGTTAAAAACTCCCACCACCGCTACCATACCAGGGTAACTATGCATCTTGACATGATCCTTCCTATTCATCCCGTCTCTCCTTTCCTATACCATCTTTCCCCTCACCCTAAAGTCAAATCCCTATTCGTTCTCACATTATAGTTCTAGACTTTGGATAACTCGACCTCTTCAAAAAGGAGAATATTTACTAAAGAAGCCATCCCTTAATAGGGATGGCTTCTTTAGTATTATTAATAGTCAGAAGTTCCTTGTTCGCCGTTAACGATGGCGATTCCGGAGCTTGCACCAATACGAGTGGCGCCAGCTTCAATCATCGCTTTTGCACCTTCGTAGTCGCGCACTCCGCCAGAAGCTTTCACACCCAGATCCGGGCCGACAGTTTTACGCATTAGGCTGATGTCCTCAACCGTTGCTCCTCCACCAGAGAAGCCTGTAGATGTTTTCACAAAATCTGCTCCAGCAGCTTTTGCAAGTTCACATGCTGCTACTTTTTCATCCTCTGAAAGAAGGGAAGTTTCGATGATTACTTTGACAATTGCTTTTCCTTCCGCTTCACGAACAACGGCTTCGATATCTTGTTGAACAAGTTCTTTATTTCCCGATTTCAACTCACCGATGTTGATAACCATATCGACTTCCGTTGCGCCTTTTTCAATCGCTTGCTTTGTTTCGAAAGCCTTTGTCTCTTTGGTTGTTGCCCCTAATGGGAAGCCAATGACTGTACAAACTTTCACATCTGTACCATCTAGTAGTTCTGCACAGTAAGAAACCCAGTGAGGGTTAACACAAACAGAAGCAAAGTTGTTTTCTTTTGCTTCCTCACAAATTTGTGTGATTTTATCTTTTGGTGTATCAGGTTTAAGCTGTGTATGATCAATCATTTTAGCTAAATTTTGTTCCATTCTTGAATCGTCCTTTCAAAATTAAGTTGTTCGTACATCTCTTATATTCTAGCATGAAAGCGATTAAAATGCGAGCTTGTCTCTGTGGATTCAAAATTCTTCCAACATATAAGAAAGACTCGAAAGAAAATAGAGGGGCGCGGTTTCCATACGTAGTATTCTTGGTCCTAGTCGAATGGACTTGAATCCTTCATTTGATAGCTTTTCCACTTCACTTTCAGAAAATCCACCTTCCGGCCCAAAAGCAACTAGTACCGTTTCCCCTCGTTTCAATGGTTTGAAAGCTTCACTTAACAACTCGGATTTTTGATGTCTCGCCTCATCCGCATATCCGAAAAAGCAGTGGTCATAATGCGTTTTTATTTCTAAAAGCTGTTGAAGACTATGGACACTTTGAACTTCAGGCACGACCGTTCGTTCGGATTGTTCGCTCGCTTCTTTGGATATTTTCTGCAATCTTTCAATTTTCTTGACTGCTTTTTTATTATCCCATTTGGCAACGGAGCGAGCAGCTTGATAAGGAATGAAAGCAGACGCTCCAAGTTCTGTCCCTTTTTGGACAATTTGCTCCAGCTTATCTCCTTTTCCAAGACTCGCTACGATCGTCACATGGACAGGAAGTTCCCGGTCTTCCTCCATCCATTTAACAACAATACAATGAACATCGTCCTGAGCCACTTTTGTGATTTCGCATAAAGCGGGACCTTTTTCTGGATGGATCGCTACTAGGTTGTCCCCTTCCCTCATCCGCATTACTCTTACAATATGATGGGTGTCTTCCCCACTCACATAAAGGGTATCATTGTTCCAACATTCTTGATCTACGAAATAGCGTTGCATGCAATCACTCCGGTTTTTTAGCGATGATGCTGACCCAGTCTTCCATCATGTTTGTCTCTACAATTTCAAAACCTGATTGAATCAACTGCTCTCGAACCATTTCCTTACGTCCAGAAATAATTCCACAAGTGATGAAATATCCTCCAGGTTTGACAACACGATAGGCATCATCTGTGAACTTGACAATAATCTCCGCGAGAATGTTCGATACAATTAAATCAGCTTCCCAGTCTACTCCCTCAAGAAGATCATTGAGTTTTGATGTGACCTTATCTTCCACTCCATTTAAAGCAGCATTGTTCTTCGTACTTGAGACGGCTACATCATCTAAATCGTAAGCATAAGCATGTTCGGCACCTAAAAGGACAGAAGCTACACTTAGAATCCCGGATCCAGCACCGACATCGAGTACCTTATCTCCTTTTTCTAGGTACTGTTCCAAGGCTTGTATACTAAGAACTGTAGTCGGGTGCGTACCAGTTCCAAAAGCCATGCCAGGGTCCATTTCAATAATAATTTCATCACTGGACACCGGCGTATAGTCTTCCCATGTTGGGATGATCGTGATTCTTTCTGAGATCTTGACTGGTTTATAATATTTTTTCCAAGCGGTTGCCCAATCCTCTTCCTGAATTTCACTGATCGTCACATGATTATGCCCAATATCAATGCCGAATTCTGTCAGATTTGATACGGTTTTTTTAATCCCATCAACGGTTTCACCAAGAAAACTGTTCATAGGCAGGTAGGCTTTTACATACACCCCTTCTGCCGGATAATCGTCTGGATTCAATTCATAAATTTCTCCTAGCTTCGTCTTCTTTTTTTTCATATCTGACGGGTCTTCGATGACAACGCCACTCGCTCCTGATTCATGGAGAATATTCGATACCGGTTCAATTGCTTCTGTTGTCGTATGGACACATACTTCAGACCATTTCATTGATGATCCACCCTCTTCATTATTTTTTCTAAGTATTTATGGATAGTTAACCAGAGTCTCAAGATAAAAAGTGCCTGCACGAGAGAACGGGAAATTCCATGAACTACCCATCAACCAATCGTACAGACACCTTCCTTTTAACCTTTAGCTGTCTCCTTTAAACGCACGTTTCATACGTTCGAAAAAGTTCCCGTGCTGCTCATCTGTTGCATCATTACCACTAATATCATTAAATTCACGTAGCAATTCTTTCTGTCTTTCCGTCAAGTTCTTAGGAGTGATGACTTTCATCTTCACATGCTGGTCACCTTGGCCACGGCCGTGGACGTTCGGTGCACCTTTTTCTTTCAGACGGAATGTTTTTCCAGTTTGCGTTCCTGCAGGCACTTTTAACTTCACATTCCCGTGTACGGTAGGGACTTCAATTTCATCGCCAAGTGCTGCTTGTGCAAAGGTAAGAGGAATCTCACAGAAAATGTGATCGCCTTCGCGTTGGAAGAATTCATGAGGCTGGACGCGGATAACTACAAACAAGTCTCCAGCTGGACCTCCATTGACCCCTTCTTCACCTTTTCCTTGCACACGAATTTGCTGACCATCATCAATACCTGCTGGGATATCGAGGTGAATTTTCTTGCGTTTTTTCACACGGCCATCGCCGCCACAAGTGTTACATTTGTCTTTAATGATTTTCCCTGTGCCCTGGCAGTGGTGACAAACACGACGGTTGACCACGCGGCCGAACGGTGTGTTCTGTTCTTGATTGACCTGTCCTGAGCCTTGACAGTGGGAGCAAGTTTCAGGTGTTGTTCCTGGCTTAGCACCGGAACCATCACACGTGTCACAGTCTTCCTCCATCGGAATTTCGATATCGGTAGACTTACCAAAAATAGACTCTTCGAATTGGAGGGTCATCGTATATTGCAAGTCTGCACCTTTACGTGGTGCGTTCGGGTCACGGCGTCGTCCACCGCCTCCAAAGAACATATCGAAAATATCGCCGAAGCCGCCGAAGTCTTCTGCGCCTCCACCGAAACCGCCAAAGCCGCCCTGGTTCGGACCGGCATGACCGAATTGATCATATTGGGCACGTTTCTGCTGATCGCTTAATGTTTCATAAGCTTCTTTCGCTTCCTTGAACTTTTCAGAAGCATTTTCTTCCTCACTGACGTCAGGGTGATACTTACGCGCCAGTTTACGGTAGGCTTTCTTTATTTCGTCTTTTGAAGCATCCTTGGACACGCCAAGGACTTCATAATAATCACGTTTACTCACTTGTCGATCACTCTCCCGGACGCTATTACATAAGGTTTATATTAACATTGAAAATCTAGGCAGGCAAACATCACCTGTTTGCCTACTCATGAAAAAAGTCAAAGTCAAGAAGAACCTGACTTTGACTTTTTTTCTACCTTTTCTTACTTCTTGTTCTCATCGTCGTTAACTTCTTCATAATCCGCATCAACGACATCATCGTCAGCTCCGCCGCCTTCTTGACCTTGAGCAGCTTCCGCTTGTGCTTGGGCCTGCTCATAAAGCTTCACAGAAAGAGCTTGCACTTGTTCTTGAAGTGCATCTTTTTTCTCTTTAATCGCTTCTAGATCTTCGCCTTCAAGGGCCGTCTGAAGTTCTTCTTTCGCAGATTCAGCTTTTTGTTTTTCTTCTTCACTTACTTGTTCACCAAGATCCTTGATGGTCTTGTCTGTTGTGAAGATCAGCTGGTCCGCTTCGTTACGAAGTTCAATCGCTTCACGTTTCTTTTTGTCTTCTTCAGCGTTTTCTTCCGCCTGACGAACCATTTCTTCTACTTCCTCGTCAGAAAGGCCGGAAGAAGACTTGATCGTGATGGATTGTTCTTTGTTTGTACCCATGTCTTTCGCACGGACGTTAACAATTCCGTTGGCATCAATGTCGAAGCTTACTTCGATTTGAGGCACACCGCGTGGTGCTGGTGGAATATCTGTCAACTGGAAACGGCCAAGTGTCTTGTTATCTTGAGCCATTTCACGCTCACCCTGCAAGACGTGGATATCAACAGCTGTCTGGTTGTCAGCAGCAGTTGAGAACACTTGAGAGTGGCTTGTCGGAATTGTCGTGTTACGCTCGATCAATTTCGTTGATACGCCACCCATTGTTTCAATTCCAAGGGAAAGTGGAGTAACGTCAAGAAGTACTACGTCCTTCACGTCTCCTTGAAGTACACCACCTTGGATGGAGGCACCAAGGGCTACAACTTCATCAGGGTTTACACCTTTAGAAGGTTCTTTGCCGATTTCTTTCTTAATAGCTTCTTGTACAGCTGGGATACGAGTAGATCCACCTACAAGAATAACTTTGTGGATGTCGCTTGCACTCATGCTAGCATCTTTAAGAGCTTGACGTGTCGGTTTCATAGAACGCTCAACTAGGTCAGATGCAAGCTCTTCAAATTTAGCACGAGTCAAGTTCATCTCAAGGTGAAGCGGCCCCGCTTCTCCTGCAGTGATGAATGGAAGAGAAATTTGTGTCTGAGCAACGCCAGAAAGGTCTTTCTTCGCTTTCTCAGCCGCGTCTTTCAGGCGCTGTTTTGCCATTTTATCCTGGGACAAATCAATGCCGTTTTCTTTTTTGAATTCAGCTACCATGTGATCGATAATGACTTGGTCGAAATCATCTCCACCAAGACGGTTGTCACCGGCTGTAGAAATAACTTCAAATGTTCCATCGCCAATTTCAAGAATGGATACGTCAAATGTACCGCCACCAAGGTCATAAACAAGAATCGTTTGATCCTGGTCTTCTTTATCAATGCCG
The DNA here is from genome assembly GCF_019599545.1 of Halobacillus sp. Nhm2S1. Classification (GTDB taxonomy): domain Bacteria; phylum Bacillota; class Bacilli; order Bacillales; family Halobacillaceae; genus Halobacillus. The sequence continues at coordinate 388,188 of NZ_JAIEZV010000003.1, forward strand.
TATGCAAGTGCAGCTGCTGTCGGCTCGTTGATGATACGCTCGACTTCAAGACCAGCAATTTTACCAGCATCTTTAGTAGCTTGACGCTCAGCGTCGTTGAAGTAAGCTGGAACCGTGATGATCGCTTTATCTACTGTTTCTCCAAGATAATCTTCTGCATAGCTCTTGATATACTGAAGAATGATGGCAGAAACTTCTTGAGGAGTGTATTCTTTACCTTCAACTTCTACTTTGTAATCTGTTCCCATGTGACGTTTGATCGAAAGAATCGTGTTCGGGTTTGTGATCGCCTGACGTTTAGCGACCTCCCCTACTTGACGTTCACCATTCTTGAATGCAACAGCAGATGGAGTCGTGCGATTCCCTTCTGGGTTAGGAATTACTTTCGCTTCTCCACCCTCCATTACTGCTACACAAGAGTTTGTTGTACCTAAGTCAATACCAATGATTTTACCCATGGTTAAATGTCCTCCTTTACGTACTCGTTCATAAGATTATTTTTTACTGGTTCACTTTTACCATTGACGGGCGGATGACCCGATCTTTCAGGCGATATCCTTTTTGCAACTCTTCTACGACGATATTACTTTCATAATTTTCGTCTTCGACTTGCATGATCGCCTGATGCATATGAGGATCGAATTCTTCCCCTTTTGCAGGGATTTCTTCGACGCCTTCTTTTTCCAGAGCTGCTTTGAATTGGTCATAGACCATTTTCATTCCATTTGCGAAGTTTTTGGCAGCATCGCCATCCACTTCCACTTGCAGAGCTCTTTCAAAGTTGTCCAAAGCCGGTATTAATTCCTCTACCAGGCTCTGGGATCTATATTTCCTATCCGCCTCTTTCTCTTTTTGAGTACGGCGGCGGAAATTATCATAATCCGCTTGCAAACGAAGCAGTCGATTATTGATTTCTTCTTTTTCCTGACGAAGCTGTTCCAGCTCATCTGTCTCTTCTACTACCGTTTGTTCAGAATCCTCATTTTGAGTTTCATCTTTTTCATCGATGATCTCTTGCTTGTTCTCTTCCACGACTTCCACCTCCTACTTTCCATTACACCGTTACTGACTATAACATGAATCCTTATCCTGAAAAAGCATGAGACATAAGATACGCTCGAGCACTTGCTCCTTTGTTCCGCCCTAATACCAACCGCGGAAAGTATCTGTCATGTGCTTGGATAAGACGTTCATCAATGAAAACATTCGGTTATACTCCATCCGGGTCGGACCTAAGAGGGCAATCGTCCCCACTTGATCATTCCCAAGCTGATAACTTGCTGTAATCAGACTGCAGTTTTGCATAGCATCATAAGGATTCTCTTGTCCTATCCGGACTTGGATCCCTTCCTTGCCTGTCCGCAGTAAGTCAGCCATCTCACTTTCCCGTTCGATGGTAGCATATAAAGACCTGACTTTATCAAGGTCCCTGAATTCAGGTTGCATGAGAATGTTTGTCTTTCCACCAATGTACAGTTTCGTCGGATGCTCATCCACAAGAGCTGCACGCAAATATTGGAAAGCTTCTTCGTGATGATCTGTATGTGTTTTTAGTAGATCATTGATCTCAGAATAGAGTTTTTCATGCAATTTTACCAACGGGACTCCTTGGAGCCGGCTGTTTAAAATGTTAACCATCTTTTCCAGATCTGCACCCTTGATTTCAACAGGAACGTTGAAAGCGCGATGCTCCACATGACCGGTATCCGTAACTAGAATCGCAATAGCAGACTGATCAGATAATGGGACGATCTGCAATTGCTTCAGTTTTGTTTCAAATACTTCCGGTCCGAGAACGATGGATGTGTAGTTCGTCAAATCGGAGAGAATACCTGCTGACTTCTGAACCACACGTTCAAACTCCATCATTTTATCATCGAATGCTTCCCTAATGGTCACAATCTCTTGACTGGAAAGGCTCAATGGAGAAAGAAGATGGTCGACATAGAAACGATACCCTTTTTCAGAAGGTACCCTTCCTGAAGAAGAATGAGTTTTTTCAATGAAACCCAGTTCCTCTAAATCAGCCATTTCATTCCTTATCGTTGCTGAACTGAATGTTACAGCATCTTTTTTGGCTATTGACCGCGAACCTACAGGTTGTGCGGTCAGAATGAAATCATCAATAATGACTTGCAAAATGAGCAATTGTCTATCTGTTAACATCGATGATCACCCCTGTTAGCACTCGTTTGAAGTGAGTGCTAAATCTAATAATAAATTATCAAAAGGGTTGAGGGATGTCAACGGATAAACTTCTTTTTTTTAATCGTTCCTCAAGGTCCTTCTTCTCTCTTTAAAAATGTCCATTTTTAACACCGATTTTACGTTCCCTATAGCCGTATGGATGATAGGAAATCTAGTTCGTGACTTAGAGAGGCAGGTATGAAGGAGGGGAGCCTCTCAAAAGCCTCTTGCCCACCTTCCCCCTACCATGTTAAAGCAACCATTTATAATGAATAATGTTTGTTTGATTATTCATCCAATAAAAACTCTTGGAAAACTTCATTACCAAGAATACGTCCCTTGGATGTAAGGCGGATATGGTCAGTGTCTTCAGCTATTAACGAACGCTCTTTGAGCTCTGTCAGCTTATTGCCAAAAACATCGACCAGTGTTTTCCCATACTTTTGATGGAAGAGTTCTTTTGAAACCCCTCTGGTTTTTCGCAAGCCCAGAAACATTTCTTCCTCCAGCTGCTCTTTAAGGCCTATAGGTTCCTCATGAAGAACAGGCTTCCCATCTTCCGTGGCTTTCTTAACATAGGCAGGCAAAGGGCGGATATTAATCGTCCGCTTACCCGGAAGGTACCCGTGGGCACCCGCTCCGATGCCATAATAATATTCATTATTCCAGTATGTCAGGTTGTGTTTACTTTCAAACCCGGGCTTTGCGAAGTTACTGATCTCATATTGCACAGCACCAGCTTCTGCTAATTTACGCTGTAACAACTCATACATTTCTGCCTCATCATCTTCCTTAGCCTTGGTGAGCTTACCCTTTTTATACCGTTGATAAAACACGGTTTTCGGTTCAATTTGCAGAGAATAGGAAGAGTAATGCGGCAAACCGAATTGCATCGCTTCATCAATAGTCTTTTCAAAGTCTTCCACCGTCTGTCCAGGGAGAGCGTACATAAGATCTATGCTCACATTCGTCAACCCCGCTTGAACGAGACGATCGATATTCGTATAAACATCTTTCACCTTGTGGACACGGCCAATCTTTTCAAGCATCTCATCATCGAAAACTTGAACGCCGAGTGATATGCGATCGACACCATACGCCTTCAACAAACGTACTTTTTCGACATCTAAGTCTCCCGGGTTTGCTTCAAAGGTGTACTCTTCACAGCCAGAAATATCAAAATGATCATCAATCATTTTCAAAAGCTTTTCTAACTGCTTGTGGTTCACGGCTGTCGGGGTTCCGCCCCCGACAAAAATGGTTCGCACGTCCGCTTTTTCTCCCGGGATATAGGTGTGAATTTCTTTTTCAAGGGCCTCCAAATAGTCGTCTGCCAGACGCTCATTATAGAAAAACTTCGTAAAATCACAATAGTGACAAATCTGCTGACAGAAAGGGATGTGTATATATGCGGATGGGATTTTCATGGTTGTTACCACCTTTCATAAGGAAAACCGCAAGAGAAAAATCTCCTGCGGTTTCAACTGTCTTCCTTTTGCTTTAATCTTCGTTCAAATCAAGGACGGACATGAATGCTTCTTGTGGGACCTCAACAGATCCAACCATCTTCATGCGCTTCTTCCCTTCTTTTTGCTTTTCAAGCAATTTACGCTTACGGGAAATGTCTCCACCGTAACACTTGGAAAGGACGTTTTTACGCATCGCTTTGATCGTCGTTCGAGCAACGATTTTATTTCCGATGGCAGCTTGGACAGGAACTTCAAATTGCTGTCTTGGAATTAATTCCTTAAGCTTTTCAGCAATGAGCTTACCACGTTCGTACGCAAAGTCACGGTGTACGATGAAGGACAATGCATCAATGGTATCCCCGTTCAACAAGATATCCATTTTCACAAGATTGGAGACACGGTACCCAATCAACTCATAATCAAAGGATGCATACCCTTTTGTTTGGGATTTCAAGGAATCAAAGAAATCATATACAATTTCAGACAATGGAATCTCATAAACGATATTGACCCTGTTGTCATCTAGATACTGCATATCCATGAAATTGCCGCGCTTGCGTTGACAGATTTCCATAACTGGACCGACATAATCGTTCGGTACCATGACCGTTGCCTTGACAAAAGGTTCCTGAACTTCTTCAAGTTTCTGGTTATCCGGCATCATGGAAGGGTTATCGACATTGGCCACAGATCCATCCGTAAGGGTCACCTGATAAATAACACTTGGCGCTGTCGTAATAAGATCGATCTTATATTCCCGTTCGATACGTTCTTGGATGATTTCCATATGAAGCATTCCTAAGAAACCACAACGGAACCCAAAACCAAGTGCCTGGGAAGTTTCAGGCTCGAATTGAAGGGAGGAATCATTAAGTTCCAAGCGTTCAAGAGCATCTCTAAGGTCATTGTATTTGCTCGCATCCACTGGATACATCCCACAGAATACCATCGGATTCATCTTTTTATATCCAGGCAGAGGTTCAGTGGCGGGATTATTAGCAAGCGTAATGGTATCCCCCACACGGCTGTCCCCAATATTCTTGATTGAGGCCGTTAAATAACCGACATCCCCAACATTCAACTCTTTCAATGGGGTAGGAGTCGGACGGAAGACGCCTAGTTCATTCACTTCGAACTCTTTGCCAGTGGCCATCATTTTAATTTTATCCCCAAGTTTGATAGAACCTTCACGAACACACGTATAGGCTACGACACCTCTATAGGAATCGTACAAGGAGTCGAAAATCAGCGCCTTCGTAGGGTCCTTCACATCGCCTTGAGGAGCCGGAATATCACTTACGATCCGTTCTAATATCTCATCGATCCCTACTCCTTCTTTAGCAGAAGCAAGAATGGCATCAGAAGCATCAATCCCGATGACATCTTCAATTTCTTGTTTGATACGTTCAGGGTCAGCACCTGGAAGGTCAATTTTATTAATGACCGGAATAATTTCTAAATCGTTCTCCAGTGCCAGGTAAACATTGGCTAATGTTTGTGCTTCTATTCCCTGTGCAGCATCTACAACCAGGATCGCACCTTCACAGGCCGCTAAACTACGAGAGACCTCATATGTAAAGTCGACGTGACCTGGGGTATCGATTAAGTGGAACGTATAATCCTGTCCATCTTTCGCTTCATAAGACAATTGAACGGCATTTAATTTAATCGTGATTCCACGTTCACGTTCAAGATCCATCGCGTCAAGGAATTGTTCCTTCATTTCTCTTTGGGTTAGTGCTTTCGTTTTTTCCAGAATACGGTCTGCAAGTGTCGATTTCCCGTGGTCGATATGGGCAATAATCGAAAAATTGCGGACCCTTTCTTGTTTAGATTGTGCTGTCAACTTAAATCACTCCTACTGAATTCGACACAAATATCTAGGTTGATTATAGCAATACGGCAAGCATTATTCAATGTAAACCCCCAACAACATCTGAATCTTATTCCCCTGCCTGAATAATTTCAGACAAAACAACGATGACTCCATTGAAGCTTGAAGCCACCCCTTCCCCCATCCCTCCAGCAAGTTGTGAGATCCAGGGCGCCCCAGCATCTATTTTAGGAGGAGCGCAAAAATCATCGGTACCCGGTGATGAGGATATTTGCTCTTCTACCCTGTGGTCCACTTCTTGCTCCGCTTTTTCAATCGTCACCACAGCGGGGCGGTCATCCAGCTTTTCGTTTGTTTTATTAATGCCATAAAAAGCTCCCGTAATAAAAACAACGACAACGATGAGTCCCCCCGCCAACCATTTCATTGTGCCCCTCCTCCATTACTCTGTGGATACCTTTTCATCTTCAAAGTAATAATCACTGAAAACTTCCGCCATAACATCTGCCGAACGATACAATTCGTCTAGATGATTATAAACTCCGCCAAACTCGATAAGGATGGCATTCGGATGCAAGTCCTGGTTATAGATGCCGTCTACACCTGAACCCTTCTTCGTTATAACCCCACGGCTGATCCCTGGATATTTCTCCTCCAAGAGCTGGTGAATTCTGGATGCAAGTTGTAAGTTCTGTTCATATTGAGGGTGTTCAGCTCCTATGACAAAAGCAAAGCGTGCGTAATCTTTTCCGTTGATTGTGGTTGTCGTGTGCTCCTTAGAAAGGGAATCCCTGTGAAGGTCAAACAAGTACTGGATGCCTCCATTCTGACTGATGGCTTCTTCCACTACAGGTCTTACAGCATCATAGGATTGATAATACTCCATTCCTTTTTCACTTCTTAATGCAGCTACATCTGTTGTATCAACAATCGCTCCAATCCCTCTTTTTTCCAACCCTTCTCCAAGACGCTCTCCGATAAGCGTAATATTCACTTTTCCATCATGGTCCGTGGACTCATCAGGTAAATGCGGATAGAAGGATTCTGTGTTATGGGTGTGGTAAATGTAAACACGATCTTCACCAACCGGCCTCTCTTCTTGCTTTCCTTCATCTTCGTTTGTTTCTTCCACCTCTCCTTCCTCCCCGCGGTCATCTACAATCATAGGAGGTTCTGACTCAATAGGGAGTGTAGAGTAGTCCGTCCCTTTACCAGCAATGATAATTTGACTGTTATAGGAAGATAACCCCGGAATTTCTCTTCCTAGGAGGCTTCTTGGATCATTGGGTGTAAGGCTTGTAAGTAATTGAAAAGACAATGTCGTTAGACTCGGGATTCGATTTCCTTCAGGGTGGGCATCTTTGAATGCGCGGTTTTCCATTTCAAAGAGATATAAAAAAGCACTGCCTTCAAGCTTGGTTGTCCATTCTTGTATCGTACTTGAATAAATACGGTAGGTCGTTTTTGCACCTGTAAGAATACCAATACCAATAAACAATAAAAGCAAAACGGTGACTGCGATGATGGTCCATCTAGTCCCCTGCTTCATATAACTTTTCTTATTTTTCTTCATGATCGGGTAACGAGACATGAAAAATCCTCCCCCTCATCCACTATCTAGTAAATGGTATGAGAGAGAGGAATTTAATAGAACCTCTCTAGTAAATCATTATTAAAAATTAGATTGTGCTTCGCCATCTTCTATCCCCGGGTGCAAAGCCCCATTGATCCCCTTCGCGATGACATGCGCCATATCCTGAATGAAGCTGTCCACCTCTTTAGGTGTAACCATTAAATTGTGGCCAAGTGGGGTCAGTACTTCCTTAATCAGTTGTTTCTTTTCCACCTCTTCTAATTGGCCGAACATGCCCATAACCGCTTTGCTTTGCTCCTCATTCGGATGGTCTTCTTCCGTCAGCGTCTTTCTTTCAAACGGGTTCATGGCGGGCGACAATGCATTTGAAGGGCGATCTTTTTCCCGCCACTCTCTGCCAAAATGTTTTAACACATAATCAATGGCATCACTTGTAATTGTCACGGCATCTACTACTGTTGGTACTCCAATGGAAATTACAGGGATGCCATATGTCTCTCTGCTGATTTCTTTCCGCTTGTTGCCTACCCCAGACCCTGGGTGAATCCCTGTATCAGAAAGTTGTATGGTCGCATTGATACGATTGATTGAACGTGAAGCAAGCGCATCGATGACCAAAACAAAATCCGGCTTCGTTTGTTCAATGATCCCATGAACCATATCACTGGTTTCAATCCCAGTCACGCCCATAACCCCAGGTGTGAATGCAGAAACAGGTCGGTAACCATCAGATACGGTTTCGGGATGAAGCTCAAATAAGTGGCTCGTAACATAGACTTCTTCTGTCACTAATGGCCCCAGAGCATCTGGCGTCACATTATGATTACCAAGTCCGACAATTAAACCCCGGTCCATTTCTTTTATTCCACATTCATTCATTAATTTCCTTAACTGTCCGGATAACGTCTTTGCTAAGTTCACTTGTAATTGATGATCCTGTTTACGAATAGCGAGTGATTCCAAGGTGACATAATGCCCCGCCTTTTTCCCGATCCGTTCAGCTCCTGCTTCATCTACCGTTACATACGTAATCTTAATATCGTTTTTTTCGTTTTCATGGACCTCAACCCCATCAGAATCTGAAGATCCCGGTTCATCTTTCACATTCATCTCCTGAGCTTCAAGCGCCAAGTCCGTTCTTAACGTGTAGTCGAAATTTTCCTCCATTCAACTCAACCTCCTTAAGAAAATCATCTCCCAAGGAGATAAAAACTATGCAAATGAAGGGATTCATATATAGATAAGTATTGAAAACAGCGTACCGCTCTGGTAAAATGTCTCTTGTTCGATATGAATGAGTCTTTTGTTTTTACCTAGGAGGTGAAACTATGCCTAATATTAAATCAGCGAAAAAACGTGTACGTACGAATGATGACGCTCGTTCTTTGAATGCAGCTTTCAAATCTGACATGCGTACAGCGGTTAAACGTGTAGAAAAGCTTGTTGAAAGCAAGGATGTGGAGAACGCGAAAGAAGCCCTTCCTACAGCTGTTAAGAAAATCGACAAAGCTGTTCAACGTGGTGCCCTTCCTACAAATACAGGGAACCGTAAAAAATCCCGCCTAACAAAACTAGTCAACGCATTATAATTCATTCGTAATTTATGACCAACAGACGATCCTTCTTTTTGGAATGGATCGTTTTTACATGAACGAAGCCCTCCGAGTTATCGGAGGGCTTCTTTTCATTGTTTATATCACTGACAAATTATGTTGGAGATGCTTTAGAGAAGAAAGTCCACAACGATCCGTCCAACTTCACCTCACCCCAAAATCGTAAATCGCCCAATATGGAAATTATAAAGAGACAGGGGTGTCTTGCTTAATGTTGATCAATCGATAGAGGAGCATTTCAAAAGCCAGGGCTTTCTCCATTTTCCCCTGCTTCAGATTGTAGTCCGTTTCAGCAAGTTGATTCATAATTTGATCCAGTTCCTGCTGTGAGAAGGCTCGCTCCCGTTTCAACGCCATTTTGATAACGTAAGGATGGGCTTTAATGTAACTTCTCATTTGGTTCTGGCCGTATCCTTTTTGCTTGAGTACCTTCGCTTGACTGATAATCCTGAATTGAGAAGCAAGCAGGGCAGTCAAAGCGATCGGCTCTTCATTCAGTTTTTCCAGATCCTTATAAATTCGTATCGCACGACCCAGGTCCTTTTCCATAACGGCATCAACCAGTTTAAGCCCCGAAGCTTCTGCACTGTGGGAAAGTAGCTGCTCTGCTATATCTCTGGTGACTACGCCTCCTTCTCCGACATATAATGCCAACTTCTCCATTTCCTTTCTAAGTGCCATAAGATTTGCACCAATTTCCTGAGTGAACAGTTCATGAATTTCTGAAGGAACGGTGATATGTAAATCGTTTGCTAAGGTTTGTATCCATTTGTCAATGTCCCATTCTTTCACCGGCTGGCAGCTGATGGCTTCTCCATTCTTCTTTAATTGCTTAAACACTTTTTTCCGTTCATCCAGCTTTTCATATGGAGCAATTAGAATTAACACCGTATATTCAGCAGGATTTTGAAGGTATTCTAAAAGTACTTCCGTATCATGTTCAAACGGAAGTTTATCCGGTTTTGCCTTTAAAAAGACGGGATGATTGGCAATGACGACTTTCCCTTCACCAAGAAATGGAAAAGTTTCTGCATCTGTAATGACATCCTCAATGGGGGTCTCTTCTAAATCATACTGGGAAATATTAAATTCCCGATCTTCTTTCTTTAATGTTTTTTCGATGATTTTATTCTTATGTTCCTGAATTAAGTAGGATTCTTCTCCATATAATAAGTACACTTGTGACTGTTTTACATTGACCATAAAGTGGTTGTCCTTCCTTTATAAAAAAAGAGTACGGCGCCCCAAAATGGGGAACTCAGTGTCACCATTTTATGTTTCTTTGGAATTTCTGTCAAAATGGTGTGCTGATATCGCCGTATGAACCATCTATATAAACGCCATTCCAAAAGCCCCGGGAGCTCTTGGAGAGGACGATGTTGTTCCTCTCTTGCGTTTAGTTTGACCGCTTACAGGATAATTATCTGTGACAAGTCTTGCTAGGAGTGGGAAAGGTATGAATCATCGATAAAATTCGTATTTCATGCCCGGTAAATGTAGATTTTTGGTTAAAAATGGACTATACTTAATAATTGATATAGGAGGGGTAACAGTGAACGAGTTTAAAAACGATATTCAATCCAAAACTAATGATGTGATCGACTCTGGGTTAGGGTTTGTATTTTCATTTGTTTTCTTCTTCGTCATCTTCTTCATCGGTGTTTTGTTTTCTTTTCTTGGACAGTAATGAAATGCAAAACCGGAAGGCTGCTGTTTTTGGCAGTCTTTTTTTATTCTCTGCTCGCATTATACGGGATAAACGTTGAAAACGTTCCAGTTTGCCCAGAAAAAATGTATTGAACGGAACCATGCCGATTGGTTTGAAGCAATACGACCCCATGTTCGGATAACCTTTCTACAACCTCTTCGTGAGGATGGCCGTAGCGATTATCCACTCCTGCAGATATTAAACCTATTTTTGGTTGCAGCCCATTCAACAGTTCCTCTGAAGTGGATGTATCACTTCCATGGTGAGCCACTTTTAAGACATCTGTCTGTAACGACAAACTCCTCTTTAAGATGTCCTTTTCAATCGGAGCAGATATATCTCCCGTAAAGAACCACCACTTTCCTCCCAACAGGCTATTCAACACGAGTGAATTGTCATTTGGGTCCCCTTGATCTTCACCCTCGACCGGATGCATCACATAAAATTCATGCCCTCCAACCCAAATGCTCTGTCCTGCGCTTACTTTCTCAATTCCAACTCCGTATTCCTCTGAATGAAAAGGACTGACATAGATGCTCCCAACATTCATTTCATCAAGTATAAAAGGAACACTTCCACTGTGATCAGAATCTTCATGAGTAATGAATAGAGCATCTATTTGCTGAATACCTCTTGATTTTAAGAACGGCAGGATCACCTCATCGGCCGTCTTTTCTTTATTCGAAGAAAAGACCGGCGGCCCAGCTGCATCGATCATAATGACTCCATTCCTCTGTGGAAGCTCTATGACAAAGGAATCCCCCTGGCCCACATCCAACATGGTTACGACTCCTTCCTTAGTAAAATACGGAATCAAACTATAATAAACAAATACAAAAACCACGGCCACGGAAGCCAGGAATGCTTTTACCTTTTCCTTCTGTTCCCATTTTTTCATCATAATTACGAAACAGGCGGTGTACAAGAAGATGTAACTGGAGGGAAGCTCACCAATCACCCAGGGGTAATCGAAAGCATCGGATTGTGTGATGAGGAAAGATATAACAAAATCATGAATCGTCGCAAAGGCATCGGAAAGGAATGTGCATAGGGAAGGAAGCAAAAAGGAAAGAAGAAAAACAGCCATCAATAAGGGGATAACAAAGAATGAAAAATACGGAACAGCAATCATATTGACCCATAAAGATAAAGGCTGAAACTCATAAAAATAATGGACCTGTAGTGCAAGGAGGGAGAGCTGGCTGACCAACCCTATAATCGCAGACTGCATCCACTTACTCTCATACTGCTTCAACACCGGAATCGTAAGCAGTAAACTGAAGGTGACTAAAAACGAAAATTGAAAACCCAGGTGATAAAAATAAGACGGGTAAAAAATTAACAAGAAGAAACAGGTGAAGGAGAGAAGGTCAATGATAGGGATCTTTTTTTGGAATGAACCTGTGAATATAAGAAGAACCCCCATAAGTCCAGCACGCATGACAGATGGAGCACCACCTGATATAAACATGTAAAAAGGTAAAAGGGCAAGCAAGAAAATCTTAGATTGCTTCTTTGTTGCTATGCCTGTCCGGTATAGAAGAAAGTAAGTCCCTCCCAGTGTCAGTCCAACGTGCAAGCCTGATATGGCGAGTATATGGGATAAATTAAACTCTCTAAACCATTCAATTGTCGAAGAATCGATCAGCCTGATATCTCCGAAAATCAGAGCCTCCATCCATACATAAGTAGTTGGGCGGACACGCTCCTTCACAGACATTTTTAATTGTTCTCTTGTGTCATACAAGTGATTGATCCACGATTCTCCTTGACACTGGAGAAACGCTTCATCTTGGAGTAGAATCTGAAGATAAATTCCCTTACCCGCCATATGAGCACGATAATCGAACTGGCCCGGATTGCGTGCACCATCGAAAGGCTTCACCTCTCCTCTCACCATACAGAGAGCCCCATGTTTCAAACTTTCAGGTGGAAGATCATTTGGTTTTTCTTTCACATAACGAACAAGCACTTTACCGGCATCCCCTTCCAATACGACTGAAAAAGCATGAGCACTTTCCGTCACATCAGATACAATTTCACCTTCCACGGCATGGCCATCAAGGGATTGAGAAGAAACAGGCGAGGAATCAAGTGATAGGTGGGAGTACCCACCGATCACGAATAGAAGGAGGAAGAAGAGGAAGAGGAGGTTTCGACGAAAACTGAACAACCAAAAAAGAAAAACAATCCCAACGACATAAAAAGGAAAACCTCGTTGAATAGATAACACCCCGCCAAGCACAAAGGCTGTGACGGGAAGATGCCAGGACCCTCTCAAGATGATCACTGTTTGTCCAGTTTTAAAAGTTGTGATGCTTCGTTTACGAGTTGTTCTGACTCAGGGTCCCCGTTCAACTCGATTTTCTCAAGCATTTGCTTTATGAGAAGCTTTTGTTTCTGTTCGAGTGGCTCCGTTTCTACAGGGACCTTTTGCATACGGACGCCTGACTGCTGCAACATCTCGATTGCATAGGAATCATTTTTATAATCTTCGCTATAATAGACAGCTTTCACCCCTGCTTGAATAATTGCCTTCGTACAGTGCAGACATGGAAAATGAGTTACGTAAATCTCTGCACCTTCTGTAGCAACACCGAACTTGGAGCATTGAAGGAGTGCGTTCATTTCAGCATGTATGGTGCGGACACAATGACCATCAACGACATAGCAACCCTCATCGATACAATGCACACCCCCAGAGACGCTTCCATTGTACCCCCCGGCAATCATGCGCTTATCTCTTACAATAACCGCTCCCACAGCTAACCTCTGACAGGTGCTGCGTGATTTTAATAAATAACTTTGTGACATGAAGTATTGATTCCAAGTAATCCGCTCCATTATGTAACCCCCACTTTTTTCATCAAGTTTACTCTGACCACTGGATTCCGTCAAACTTATGGAACAGTGATCAGTTCCTTTAGGTTTTCTAACGTTTTTTCACCGATACCAGGCACATTCACAAGATCTTCTACAGAAGAAAATGGACCATTTTCTTCTCTATATTTAATAATACTAGCAGCTTTAGAAGGACCAATTCCATTTAATGTTTCCATCTCACTGGCTGAAGCACGGTTGATACTCACTTTTTCTCCGGCTAATGAATCCACTTCACCTGATTCGTTAGCGGAAGATTGGTAAGAGGCTATAAAAACCACCATTTCATCCTGTAATTTTTGCGCAAGGTTTACACTGGTAGGATCCGCTCCATCTGTCATGCCTCCAGCTTCAATAATCACATCATCTACTCTCGTTTCTTCTGGCATTGAATAAACACCAGGGTGGTGAACTTCTCCTTTCACATCTACTTTTACAGTACCGGAACCAGCATTTTCATCAACTGTTTCCTCAATTGTCACTTCCTTCACCTTCGTCATTTGGGAAGCTCCATCACTTGATGAATTTAAAAAATACAGGAAGCCAATCCCTGTGAGGATCAAGATCATCCAAGAGTATCTCTTTAATACGCTCATGCTTTGACCTTCTTTCATAATTATTGTTTTTCAGAATAAGGATATATAGGTAATCATTAAGGAGGGATTCCAATGAAATGGGGAATCATCGGCACAGGGAATATGGGAAGTATGCTCATTTCTACGCTTATAAAGAGCGGAGCCGTACCTGCTGAGAAGTTGACGATTTACAATCGGACGTTAGAAAAAGCGAAGAAGATCCAAGAAGAATTTCCAAACCTCAAAGTAGCGCAGGATTTAACCGCACTCCAAAATAACAGCGATATCATTTTCATCTGCGTAAAGCCCCATCACTACAAGAGCATCATTGATGCACTAGAAGGAAAATGGTCTGAAGAACAATGTCTGGTTTCCATTACAAGTCCGGTCGCTGTTGAGCAGTTAGAAAAAGTCACCCCCTGCCAGGTGGCAAGAATTGTTCCATCTATAACAAATCATGCTTGGTCTGGAGTGAGTTTGTTCACGTTTGGATCAAAAATAAAAACCGAAAATCGAGAATTATTGAGACGGACTTTCCAGCATATCTCCACTCCCATTGAAGTCAAAGAAGAGCACATACGCGTAGCGTCCGACATCGTATCATGCGGCCCTGCATTTATTAGCTATTTGCTCAGCCAATGGATTGCAGCTGCTGGTGATGTTGCGGGCCTCCCTAAAGATAAAGCTACCTCGTTGACGGAAAATATGATGGTTGGATTGGGAGACCTCTTAGCACAGAAAGTGATGACTTTGGAGGAATTAATGGAAAAAGTTACGGTGAAAGGCGGAGTTACAGGTGAGGGATTGCAGGCTTTAGAAGATCACATTGGAAATTTGTTTCAAAAAATGTTTGAAGCGACCCAAAATAAACATAAAGAGGATAAAAAACACATTGATTTATAATCATATATTCGACAGAAATTCACATTATCCTGCAAAAAGTTACCCTAAGCTCGACGTTTTATAAAACTTGCTCTAACGCTTAACAAAGCTCATAAAAAAAGAGTCCGACATTTACGGACTCTTTCATGATTTCTATTCCTTTGTACAAACAAACAACCAGCGTTCTCCATCTAAGGATGGCTCCTCACTAAAATCAGAGAACACCCCTTGGACTTTAAAACCTGATCGAGAGAGCCAGGAACGCAAAACCGTCTGGTCATACCCTCGCTGTTCATGAATTTCATCGAATCGTTGATACTTCCCATCATCTTCAACAAAAAATGTCAAATCGTGTATGAGACTGTTTTCCAATTCCCCCGAATCACAAAACCAGATGAAAGATAGATCATCACGGACTTCAGCAAATGTTGCACCACTAAGGTCCTTGTGAATATGATCTATAGAGTGTACATCAAATAAAAACACTCCTCCTTGAGTAAGGGTTTGGTAAATAGAATCGAAAGCTTGCTGCACCTTCTGATCATCAGTTAAGTAATTGACGACATCACAGTAACTGATGACGCAATCATAACCTGACAACCCCTCCAATGCTGTCATATCCTGTTGAAGCCATTCAATTGCAGCTCGAGGGTTTTTCTGTTGCGCTACGGTCAACATGTCAGAAGACAAATCGATCCCCGTCATTTGATACCCCTCATCATGGAGTCGGTGTGTGATTTCCCCTGTACCACAACCCACATCAAGAATTTTTTGACCGTTGGCATGATATTGTTGAAGCATTTGCTTCGTAAAATTAACCCATTGTCCGTAGGGTGCATCCTGCATGAGAAGATCGTACACGCGCGCCATATCCCCGTAGCTCATTTTAGTTTTCTAATCCTTCTACAACGACCGTATCTGCATCGCCCCAAAGTCTTTCCAGGTTGTAATAATGGCGTTCATCTTTGTGAAAGATGTGACAGACGATATCATTAAGGTCGACAAGTACCCAGCGTGCCTGCTCAAATCCTTCCATCCGCTTCACTTCTATCCCGTTTTCTTCCGCCTGATTTTTCAATTCTCTCGCTATTGCTTGCACTTGGCGTTCGTTGGACCCTTCGCAAATTAAGAAATAGTCCGCAATCAGAGAAACTTCTGACATATCTAAAACGACAATATCTTGTGCTCTTTTCTCATCACACGCTTGTGCTGCTAAATTTACTAATTCTTTACTTTCCATGGGTTTCCTCCCTATTTCATCTCTATCTTTTCCATGATCAAAGGATCATATTAAATCATTATATGCATGAAACGTGTCCGGATAAACGGTCCTTTCCTTACCAACAAGAAAAATGATTGTATTTTTCAAAGCTAAGGCGCATGCTTCATCCAAATTATTTTCGGCTTTCTGCCGTACTTGATCCACCCCGGGAAAATCACGACCAGGTTCTATATAATCAGCTAAAAATACAACTTTATCTAAATTGGACATGTGCTTTTTTCCTGTCGTGTGGCAGCTGATAGCAGAGATGATCTCAGCATCCGAAAGACCGACCTCCTGCTCAAGCATCAAAGCACCTACTGGCCCATGCCAAAGCTCATGATGATAATCCAGAAGATCCTTTGAAAGTCGACGGTCACTTTTTATCCATCGTTCCATGAGATCCAGCGGTTTATATTTCGCATAATCGTGGAAAGCAGCGGCCAGTTCCGCCTTTTTAACATCTACTTGGAACCTCTCAGCAAGTTCAACTGCCTTGTCTGTTACCCTCACTGTGTGTTCGTATCTAGAGCTCTTTAAGGCAGGACGTACATATCCAAGTGCCTCTTCACGATTCATTTTCATACAGGTGATGCTCCTTTATAAAAGAATCAACAACTTCCGGCAGTAAATACCGGACACTTTTCCCTTCTGAAATACGGTCACGTATCATAGTGGAAGAAACATCGATTGAGGGAATATCAACAAAATGGACTGGAATTTCATCGTTCCACCCATACCCAGGCCTCTCAACTCCAATAAATTGGACCATCTCTGAAAGATCTTCGACCCGGTGCCATTTTGGTAAATGTTCAACCATGTCGCCTCCAATAATGAAGAAAAACTGATGATCTGGATATTGCTCGACCAAATCAGTCATCGTATCAACCGTAAACGATGTCCCTTTCCGTACTAATTCCACATCACAAATTCGAAAATGTGGATGTTCCCTGATGGCTGTCTTCACCATAGCCAGTCGTGTTTCCGGATTAGTGGTAGACTCCTGTTTATGTGGTGGGATATAGGAAGGCATGAACCACACTTCATCAAGGTCCATGGCTTCACGGGAAAACTCGCCCATAATCAAATGACCTTGGTGAAGAGGATCGAACGTTCCACCAAGAATTCCAACTTTTTTCATTGACCTTCCCCTTTATGGTAATTCGATTTGTTTATTTTCTTTGGACTCTTTATAAAGGATGATCGTATTTCCTATCACTTGGACAATATGAGCATCTGTGGCTTCAACAATCTCATCTGCAACGACATGATTGTCTTCGAAGCAATTTTGTAAAATGCTTACTTTTATCAGTTCCCTCTTTTCAAGGGCTTCATCAATTTGTTTCGTCATATTTTCATTCACGCCGGCTTTCCCTACTTGAAAAATCGGCTGTATATTATGGGAAGCCGCCCGTAAATGCTTCTTCTGTTTACTTGTTAACATTCTATACCCCTTTCAATTTCTGTTCGAATTCATTGAGCAGTAGCGAAGACTCAGGCTGGGTGTCTGTCCATATTTGAAAGGCATAAACAGCTTGCTGCAGCAGCATTTCATGTCCAAAATGGAGCCGCGCTCCTCTTTTTTCTGCTTCGTTTAAGAATTTAGTTTTCATAGGACGGTAAACAATATCGCTTACAACAGTCCCTTTTGTCAAGTGATCCAGTGATATGATCATTTGATCATGATCAGGGTTCATCCCGACCGTCGTGGTTTGGACAATTAAGTCGTAATCCGTGAGGGTGTTTTTCGCCTGTTCGAGTGTCAGGGCACCAGCATAAGCCTTGGAAGGGATATCCTGAATAAGATCCTCCGCCCTTTTCAACGTTCGATTGGCTATGTCTACACGATTGATGGTAGATCTCGTAAGAGCTTCAAATATCCCTCTTGCTGCTCCTCCGCTTCCTAACAATAAGGCTTTGGCGTTCTCGTGAAAAAGATCAGGGTAACGGTTTTTCAGAGAATGAACGAACCCTCTTCCGTCAGTGTTGTACCCAATCCAACCGTGATTCGTGTGATGCACAGTGTTCACTGCACCTAAATGCCGGGCGCTGTCATCCAGACCATCCAGATAAGGGATAATTTTCTCTTTATATGGCACGGTTACATTGAAACCATCCAGCCCTTTTTCTTTCAATAAATTGATTTTTTCATCAAACTCATCCGGCTGGATTTCCAGCAGTTCATACTTCCCTTCAATCCCTTGCTGCTCCATTAGTTTTTCATGGATCCATGGAGACATGGAATGACCAATCGGGTGGCCGATCAATCCTAGTTTGTACAAATGATCCCCTCCTATATGAGTGACTCTCTCAAGGACACTTTCACTCCCTCAGGTACATGGGCAGTAACCGTGATGCCACCTTCTGGAACCGTGACCCAACCAAGTCCAGAAAAGACGATATCCGTTTTGTCTTCTTTAATCTTTAATGTATGACCTTTTAATGGAGGAAGCTTTGTCATTGTATCTTGGTCTGGGGGTGATAATAGTTCCCCTAAATGATTTTCATACAGTTCATCTGCTTTTTCCAATTTTGTTCGATGAATATTCAATTCATTAGAGAAGTGACAGACAAAAGAACTACGTTCGCCTGTCTCAAAATCCAGACGGGCGAGTCCACCTACAAAAAGCGTCTGTTCTTCATTCAACTGATACACTTTCGGCTTAACTTCTTTACGTGGTGTAATGAGTTTCAGATCCTTATCAGACACATAGTGAGCCATCTGATGGCGCTGGATGACTCCAGGTGTATCATATAGTGAGCTTGTTTCGTCTAAAGGAATATCAATAAAACCTAAAGTCGTACCAGGAAAATACGACGTCGTAATGGCATCTTTAACACCGGATGTATTTGAAATAAGGGTATTGATAAAGGTTGATTTCCCAACATTCGTCGTCCCCACCACATATACATCTCCACCTTCACGATATTGATCGATGGCTTGTGACAATTGCTGAATACCTTGATTTTTCTCAGCTGAGATTAAATACACATCTTCAACCTCTAAGCCATTCTCTTTAGCAGAACGTTTTAACCAATGTTTTACTTTCCCGTGGTTCACTGACTTCGGAAGTACGTCCATCTTGTTTCCTACGAGAATAACAGGATTGTTTCCAGTCAAACGCTTCAATCCTGAAATAAAACTTCCATTGAAATCAAAGATATCGACTAGCTGTACCACCAGTCCTTTTGTATCGCTGATTTGGTTCAACATCTCAAGGAAGTCATCATCTTGAAATGGAACGTCCTGCACCTCATTATAATGTTTTAAGCGGAAGCACCTCTTGCAAATGATGTCTTCCCTTTCAAGTGCTGACGCAGGTGCATATCCTGCTTCTTCTGGGTTTGTCGTTTGAATGACGGCTCCGCATCCTTGACATTGTAATTCAGCCATCACTGATCTCTCCTCTGCCATGTAATCTTTCCTTTTCTTCGCATCCAATTTAATATTCGCCTTTCAATCTTTCTGTTGAACTTCGTAACAAATCCGTCCGTTTCAACGATAGGAACAACTAAGATTGTATGGAAACCAGCAGAATTCCCGCCCAGGACATCGGTGAGCAGTTGATCTCCAATAACAGCGACTTCATCCTTCTCGAGCTTCATCTGCTTCTGAGCCTTCTTGAAAGCCTTCGATAATGGCTTCCTGGCACTATGGATAAACGTAGTATCCAGAGGTTCAGAAAAGAGCTTCACTCGAGCTTCATTATTATTAGAAGCAATCGTAACCTGGATGCCGTGCTCGCTCATTTTATCGAACCATCCTTTGATGGCTTCTGTTGCATCCGGTTCATCCCAGGCGACAAGGGTATTATCCAAATCGGTAATGACACCTTTGATTCCTTTTTCTTTTAAATGGTCCGGGTCAATATCAAAAACGCTCGGCACATGTTCATCTGGTAAAAAGTTTTTTAACATCTATCAGTTCATCTCCTCATACAACCGCAAAATCTCCTTCACCATCATATACAAAATCGAAGGATGTTTCAAAAAGACTTACGATAAGAACAAAAATCGTTCGACAATTACCGACAATAATAGGTTGTGGATAAGTTTATACACATATTCCACACAGTAACTTCTTTGTTATCACTCATCTAAACCTCTTTTTTCAAAAAGTTATCTACAATTTTATGTAGATAACTTCCATATTGTGGCGAAATAAGGGTCGTGATAAGGTAAGAATACATTAAAAATTCGAACGTTCAATGATTCAATTCAAGCGGGAGGTGACTGTCACATGTGTGACAGCGGCATGAAGCAATTATCGGATTCCCTACTAATACAATCTTACCACAAAGCCATTGAACTCAATCTTTCAGATGAGTTTATAGAACAAATTAAACGTGAAATAAACTCGCGATCCATCCAGCACCTTTTAGATAAGCATATCTCACATGTAGGCTGATTTTTACATTTCATGACAAATAATGACTTTTCTTTCTAGGAACGCTCGTCCATCCAGCAAAGGACGAGTTTTTTTATGACTTTTTTTATTTGACTAAATGATGTCTTCCTTCTTATTTATAAGGACAGACTAAATAAAGCATACCGCCGTATATCCCCGGTATGCTACAGTTGAATAATGAACCTTTTTTTGATTACAATTGAGTGAACACATTGTTACGAACATCCAAAATCCAATTAAAAATAGAGGAAAGTTACGTCAAAGGAGGAACATACCACATGTTGGTGGCTGTATTATTGCCTTTTATCATTGCAATTTTTATCCCATTTTTAAGTAAATGGAAAGAAAAGATTCACACAGGATTCTTTGTTACGATTGTACCTGTGTTAATTTTTATTTATTTTGCCCGCTTTTTAGGGGCTGGTTTCGAACCGGTCGTTCACGAGTATTCCTGGATCCCGTCTCTGGATATGAATATGGTCTTTCACCTGGATGGACTAAGTTTACTATTTGTTCTACTAATCAGCGGAATTGGCGCCCTAGTTGCCTTCTATTCGGTTTTTTACCTACATAAATCGGAGCAACTGGGACATTTTTATGTGTACTTTCTCATATTCATGGGCTCTATGTTAGGAGTTGTATTGTCTGATAACGTTTTTGCCCTGTACAGTTTTTGGGAATTCACTTCCCTATCATCTTTCTTATTGATCGGATTTTGGAACTATAAGAAAGAATCCAGATACGGTGCATTAAAATCAATGCTTATTACCGTATTTGGTGGGTTAAGTCTATTGGGCGCTCTTATCTTTATGAGTGTCTTGACGAACACGTCAAGCATCCGAGGAATGATTGATCAGCAACAATTAATTCTTAACAGTGAATTCTTCCCACTGATCCTCGTTCTTTTATTGCTTGGTGCTTTTACAAAGTCTGCTCAATTCCCATTCCACATCTGGCTGCCGGATGCTATGGAAGCTCCAACTCCGGTGAGTGCTTACTTACACTCGGCAACAATGGTGAAGGCAGGTATCTATCTGGTTGCCCGCTATTCCCCAATGCTTTCCGCAAATGAATGGTTCTTCATCATTGTGTCGATGGCAGGGATTATCACATTATGCTGGGGATCTTATATGGCTGTAAGACAAACGGACTTAAAAGGAATTCTAGCATTCTCAACAATCAGTCAGCTTGGAATGATCATGGCTATGCTGGGATTCGGCACAAAAGCCGCAATCTTTGGGGCTGTTTTCCACATTCTTAACCATGCCACGTTCAAAGGTAGTCTATTTATGGTTGCCGGTATTGTGGATCATGAAGCAGGAACGAGGGACATCCGTAAACTTGGCGGATTGATGACGTTCATGCCGATGACAGCCACTCTTGCACTGTTTGGCTCGTTCTCTATGGCTGGCGTACCCCTGCCATTCTTAAACGGGTTCTATAGTAAAGAGATGTTCTTTGAATCTTCGTTACATTTGGAAGCAGCGAGTACCGGCATTGCTGGAATACTGCAAACGAGTGTACCTTACTTAGCTGTATTCGGCAGTATATTCACCTTTGTATATTCCATGTACTTTTTCTTCGGCACTTTCCGTGGTCAATCACACTTGAATGAACTGCCTAAAAAGCCGCATGAAGCGCCCATCGGTATGCTCATATCACCGATTGTTCTCGTAGCAGGTGTAGTGATCATTGGCTTGTTCCCAAGTGTGATCAATGAGCCATTTATTGCCCATGCGGCTGAAGCTGTCAAAGGTGCCGCGTTAGAAGAAAAACACATCTATTTCTGGCATGGATTTATTCCACCATTCATTATGTCCCTTACTGTTCTCGTCTTTGGAAGTATCTTAGCCCTTTCAAGGAAAGTATGGGCGCCGGTGTACAATGTTGTGCCCGGAGTGCTAAGTATGAATAAAGTTTATGACGGTACCGTTGATCGAGTTGAAAGATACTCTACGACGATTACAAAAGGATATATGAATGGTTCTCTCGGACGATATGTCAGACTGATTCTAGCGGCTATCATTGTCATTTCGTTTGCCTTTATGGCCATAACGGGCGGATTTACATTGGATACATCGAATGTAGCTGAAATTACGGCTCCTGAAATACTTGTCGCTGTTACAATGGTGATCGCAGCCATAGGTACCGCCCTTACCAATAACCGAATTGCCGCAATTCTTATTTTAGGTGTGGTAGGTTATGGATTATCGATGCTATTTGTCCTGTACCGCGCACCTGATCTCGCTCTTACTCAGTTGATTGTAGAAACAGTAACTGTCGCTTTGTTCTTACTTGTTTTTTATCATTTACCGAAGCTACGTAAAAAAGAAGAACCCGTAAGTACCAAGGCACTGAACCTCGTCATATCAGTCGGTTTTGGTGCGTTGATGACGATGGTAGCTATTTCTTCTCACAGCAGTAAGTTCTTTGAGTCTATATCTGATTATTTCACGAAAAATTCTTACAAGCTTGGCGGAGGGGACAATATCGTCAACGTCATCCTTGTAGACTTCCGTGGATTGGATACATTATTTGAAATTGTTGTACTAGGGATTGCCGCTATGGCAATTTACGGATTGATTCGTTTTAGAAAGAACAAGGAGGAGGAATAATACATGGAAATTATTATGGCCGTTCTAGCCGGCATTCTCTTCACTATGGGTGTCTACAACCTCCTTCAAAAACAATTGTTACGTATTATCATAGGGACAGGCCTCATTTCTCATGGGGCCCACCTGTTCATCCTGACAATGGGAGAGTTGAAAACAGGAGCACCACCAGTACTGACTGAAGGAGTAGAAAACTACACGGATCCGCTCCCGCAGGCATTGATCTTGACTTCAATCGTCATCAGTTTCGGTGTTACAAGCCTACTACTTGTATTAGCTTATCGTGCTGCGAAAATTAACGGCACTGATAATATGGAGCAATTAAGGGGTAACGATTATGAGTAATTTAGCTGTATTGCCTATTCTGCTGCCTTTATTAGCAGGCATCTTCTTAGCTTTTATACACAAAAAAACAAAATTAGTACGCACTTTATCCAAAGCTTTCGCGATTATTAATCTCCTCGTTGTCGGGTGGATTTTCATGCAAGTGAGAGACAACGGGAACATTGTCCTGGAGATGGGGAGCTGGGATGCACCCTTTGGGATCGTCCTTGTCGCTGATCTGCTAGCCATGACGCTGGTTCTTACGACAAATATCATTGCGGTGGCTAGTGTTTTCTTTGCACCTCAATCCTTATCAAAAAAAGAAGAGTCTTTTTACTTCTATACTTTCTTCTTTATGCTGATTTCCGGAGTCAGTGGTGCATTTTTAACAGGGGATTTATTCAACCTTTTCGTATTTTTCGAAGTCCTTCTGATGGCTTCCTATGGATTGATCGTACTTGGGAATGGGAAGGCACAGCTTAGGGAATCGATTAAGTATGTATTGATCAACTTATTTTCTTCCATGTTGTTCGTAACGACCATAGCCTTTCTTTATTCGGTTGTAGGGACAGTCAACATGGCTCAAGCTGCTCAGCGTGTCCAGGAAGTGGACCAGCAAGGGATTTTGACGACAATTGCCATTTTGTTCTTTTTTGTATTTGCAACAAAAGCGGCCGTCTTCCCTCTCTACTACTGGCTGCCACGGCCTTATATATCTCCAAATCCGGTCGTATCCGCTTTGTTCGGAGCGCTGTTAACAAAAGTAGGGGTTTATTCCATCTTGCGGACGTTCACCTTGATCTTCAATCACGAGGTGGAATTGACCCATACCTTGTTCATTTACCTAGCAGCTTTGACTATGATTTTTGGAGTTGTTGGTGCTTTGTCCACGAACAATATCAAGCTGATCGTTGCGTATAATATCATACCAGCCGTAGGCTTTATGCTTATGGGAATTGGAATTTTTACTGAGGTTTCCATAACCGGTACGATCTATTACCTTGTTCATGATATGGTGATCAAAGGAGCTCTCTTCATCCTTGTGGGAGCCACTGCTTATGTAGCGGGCACATCTGACCTTCGTAAAATGGGTGGCTTGATCCATCATTATCCCGTCCTCGGATGGCTTATGTTTCTAGCCTCTTTAGTGTTGGCCGGAATACCACCATTTAGTGGTTTCATCGGTAAACTATTATTGTTGCGCGGCGGCCTGGGCGAAGAAGAAATTTTCATCGTCATTATCGCTCTTATTTCAAGTCTATTGATTCTGTTCTCGATGATCAGAATTTTCATTCGAGGGTATTGGGGAGAAAAAATGGACATTCCTGTTCCTGATCGGGAAAAGAAAGGAAAACGAATGGCTATTCCTGCTGCTGGGCTACTTACCGTTTCCATCCTCCTCGGCGTAGGTGCTGAATGGTTCTTCCCGACAATAGAAACCATCGCTCAATATATAATGGATCCAGAACTCTATATTGATTCTGTGTTAAAGGAGTAGAAGCTGATGCCTTTACAAATCGTACTGAACATCATCATCGCTATGATGTGGATGTTCCTGAGTGAAACATACAATTTCACAACTTTCTTTGTCGGATATATTTTAGGAATCATACTTCTCTTCGTCCTTCAGCGTTTTATACCAGATTCATTTTATATGAAACGGGCGTGGAAGTTTTTCCTTCTCATTCTCTTGTTTATACGAGAGCTTGTCCTTTCCAACATCGACATTGTCAAGCATGTGTATAAGCCAAAAATGGATATGCAGCCAGGGATATTCGCATTACCAATTGACGTGAAAACAAACTTTGAAATTACACTTCTTGCCAACTTGATTTCTTTGACTCCCGGGACATTGTCGGTGGTCGTGAGTGAAGATCATACGAAAATCTTTATTCATGCGATGGATATGCCGGATGTTCAAGAATCTGTCAGTGAAATTAAGAATTCATTTGAAAAGCGTATCTTGGAGGTGACCCGTTAAATGGAAGATATCCTTGATATGACACAAACATGGATCCAAATATCAGCTACCATCGCTGTTGTAGCTGTAGCAATCTCCGTGATCCTCCTTTTATATCGCGCAATTCTCGGCCCGACGAATCCGGATCGTGCGGTTGCCCTTGATATCATTGGAATCAATCTTATGGCCTTAGCAGGACTAATCGCCGTCCTGCTCGTAACAACAAGGTTTAATGATGTCGTCCTGCTGATTGGTATTCTTCTCTTCATCGGTACGGTCGCACTGGCGAAATTCTTAGAAAAGGGTGTTATCATTGAGCGGGACGTGGATTAATTTAATTTTCGACATCACCATATGTCTGTCTCTATTGATCGGTGCCTTTTTCCTTATCTCTGGTTCTATCGGTATTTTGCGTTTTCCTGATGTTTACACACGTCTACATGCAGCCACAAAAAGCTCGACCCTCGGTGTCGCCGGAATCATGATTGGTGCCTTTCTATTCCACTATGTTGAACATGACATCGTGAGTGGTAAACTGCTTCTTGGCATATTCTTTGTCCTGTTGACAGCCCCTGTTTCTGGACATATGATCTCAAGAGCTGCCTACCGTGCCGGAGTACCTCTTTGGGAAAAGAGTGTAAAAGATGAATACGCAGAAGTTTTAAAAGAAGAACAGAAGCGACAAGCACCAGATTCATAAATCGACATGCCTCCATTCTAATGGGGGCATTTTTTTACCTTTATGAACATTATTTTTAACGACAGACAAGCACAGACGACTTCTTAAGGACATAAGTATGTTGTAGGCATTCGCCTAATCCTTGAGGAGGTGCGTCCTATGAGCAGTCTCATCGCTTCCATCCTTTATTTTTTTAAAGAGTCTCTCTTCTTCATGTCTTATGTTAAAAACCAGGCTTTTCCGAACCCCCTGCCTCCAGAAGAAGAAGCCAAACAGCTCCAATTAATGGCAGAAGGTAGTCATGACGCCCGGAACAAACTGATTGAACATAACTTGCGACTTGTCGCACACATTGTGAAGAAGTTTGAAAACACGAAAGAAGACTTTGAAGACCTTATTTCTATTGGTACGATCGGTTTGATCAAAGGAATTGAAAGTTATTCGACAGGAAAAGGGACGAAACTTGCCACCTATGCCGCACGCTGTATTGAGAACGAAATTCTCATGCACCTCAGGTCGACGAAAAAAATGAGTAAGGATATTTCGCTCCAAGATCCGATCGGTCATGATAAAGAAGGAAACGAATTGAACCTTCTTGATATTCTACAGGCGGATGTCACGGATATAGTGGAGGAAATCCAACTTCATATGGAATTGGAAAAAATCAAGGATTTCATTACTGTATTAGATGAGCGGGAAAAAGAAGTGATTATCTTCAGATATGGACTGAATCAGACAGAAGAAAAGACTCAACGTGAGATCGCAAAAGAACTTGGTATATCGAGGAGTTATGTATCAAGAATTGAAAAGCGTGCATTAATGAAGATTTTCCATGAATTCTACAAGCAGAGTAAACAAGGGAAAAATGGATAAAAAAAAGCCACTACCATCTTATTAGAATGGAGTGGCTGTTTCATTCAGTCCTCTACGAGTTTCTTTTTCCATTTTCTAATCTTCCAAGTCATGACGAATGCTGTTACAAGGGCTATACCCATGACAGGGTACAAAAACAAGTAAGCTTTTGTCCCGTATTCATAGAGACTGATCAGTGTGCCTATATAGAGATAAGTGCTCATGATTAATAGCGTAATCACGAACCGTTTATAATCCGATATTTTTTCCTTTAACCATTGGGAAGTATCCAACAAGGTCCACCTCCTACTATGAAAATCTTAACATATGAGAATCATAGTGTCGGTGGAAATGATTGTCATTCGTAATTCTTAACCATTTCCATGATCATGACGGCTGCATTTTCGGCAGCTTTCGGTAAAAATTGATCAAATGAAATCGAGGATTCCTTACCAGCGATATCGGACAACGCCCGAATGACAACAAAAGGTGTTCCGTACTTATAACAAACCTGGGCGATCGCAGCGGCTTCCATCTCTGCTGCAATCATCTCAGGAAACTTACCTCGAACAAAATCCACTCTCGCTTCCTCTTGCATAAAGGAATCACCTGTAGCGATGATCCCTCTCGCTGCTTTTGCATCTGTCTTCTCAACAGCATCCATCGCTTGTTGCACAAGACTTTCATCCGCTGCGTACATGGCAGGCATTCCCGGAACTTGACCATATTCATACTTAAAAGCAGTCACATCCACATCGTGATGTGTCACTAAGGAAGAAATGACTACATCTCCGACCTCAAGGTCCTTGGCAAATCCCCCAGCTGACCCTGTATTGATGACGGCATCAATTTCATATTGCTCATGAAGAATCGTCGTAGCCATGGCTGCATTGACTTTACCAATGCCCGACTTTAATAGAACGACTTTCTTTCCATGCAAAACGCCATCAACAAAAAGACTGCCCGCAACCTCTTTCT
Source organism: Halobacillus sp. Nhm2S1 (assembly GCF_019599545.1). Taxonomy (GTDB): domain Bacteria; phylum Bacillota; class Bacilli; order Bacillales; family Halobacillaceae; genus Halobacillus. Next base: position 416,004 of record NZ_JAIEZV010000003.1, read on the forward strand.
CTGATGCTACATCCATATTCGCTTTTAATAATTCTACTTCTTCATCCATAGCTCCAATAATTCCAATTGCCATAACCAAACTTCCTCTCTCAACCGTTTTTATTTTTTAGAATCTCAAGTTTGACTGGTTTATACCCTTGTCCTTCAATCCAGTCAATCTGCACCCTGAGGTATCCTGTCTTATTTTTGTCAGAGACTGTTGCCTTAGCTTTTTGATGGTGGCCTCTATTACTTACATCCCAATAGATAATATTGTCCTCAGAAAGGCCGACAGCGCTTCTTATCGCCTGTTTTAATTCTTCATAGTCCTGAGTACCTGGTTGGTATGTGATTCCATGTTCTCCGTTCGTTTCCATCTCTGTAGGAATAACCGGCCAATCCTTTGTGATGACTCGTTCTACATTAGGGTCATCACTTTTTTCAATTTTCAACCCTTTTTCGTCCTCGATTGGCTTCAGCTCTTCAAACTCTTCAATAGAGATCTGTTGCTTTTCTGGTTGTTCCTCCGTATCTTCACCTTGTTTATCCTTTGCTTCTTTATCTTTTTCTTCACTGTTCTCGTTGGCTTCCGCCTGAGAATCATCATTCTGACCCTGATCTTCCTTTGAGACCTGTTGACTTTCAGTATCCTTTGCTTGTCCTTTTTGATCCTCTCCTCCGAAGATCATCAATCCGAAGAGTAACACCATGAAAACACTGCCTGCCCCTATAAGCCAAGTCAACACCTTCGTACTACGACGCTTTTTCTCATAACGACCTGAGCGGGAATAAGGGGATTGTTTGTTTGACATGATTTTTCTGCCTCCTTTTTACTCGCCGTTTATTATACATGAAGTTTTGACTGTTACCAATGCTTTCTTTTTCCTATCTCATTTCCCGGGCTATATTCCAAACCTCACTATAGCTCCCGATTGTTGAAGACTCAGTTTCGAGGCGTTTTCGGGGTTCGTTACCCGGGTTGAGCGTTAGGGATGGCTGGAAAGCTACTCGCTTTCGATGTATGTGAGAAACGAACTCCTTTCCAAGTTGGATTGTCTTCCGCTATCCCGATTGTTAAAAGCATAAAGCACTCTGTATTAAGCTCTCAGAGTTTGTGGAAATCTTAATCTTATACTCCAATCAAACCGAATAACTGTTTATTCTGGAAGTGGTTTCGAGACTCTTATATAGCAAAGGGGCAGAGGGGAATGGCGAGACTCCTGCGGAAAAGAGTGCTAGGTGAGACCCCGCAAGGCGTCAGCCTGAGGAGGCTCATCGCGCTCCCGCGGAAAGCGAGCTAATCCTCGTAGCCCCCATCCACTCAATAAAAGTCTCGAAACTGAGTCTTCCACAATCCTGCCATATTCTTTAAGAGAATTAGTATGTAGGCATGAAAAAAGACAGGGGAAGCCCCTGTCTTTTTTATTATTCGACTGTGATGATTTTTACGTCGATTTCTCCACCTGGTGTCGCAACTTTAACCTTGTCACCAACAACATGTCCAATTAAACTTTGAGCCATCGGAGAGTCGTTTGAGATTTTACCTTCAAATGGGTCGGCTTCTGCACTTCCAACAATCGTGTAGGTCTCTTCGTCTCCATCCGGAAGCTCTTGGAACGTTACGGATTTACCCAACGTCACTGTGTCAGGGTTTTCATTATCGTTTTCAATGATAACTGCATTTCGAATCATGTTTTCTACTTGTGTAATACGCGCTTCTACAAATGCTTGTTCGTCTTTCGCTGCATCGTACTCAGAGTTCTCTGATAGATCTCCGAAACCGCGAGCAATCTTAATCCGTTCTACTACTTCTTTGCGTCGCTCTGTTTTTAAATGATGCAATTCTTCTTCTAACTTTTGTTTTCCTTCTTCCGTCATATAATAACTTTTTTCTTCTGCCATGGTCCGAATACACTCCTTTAAATACAAGAAAAAATGATGTCCTTAATATAGGAAATGAGCAGTACGACTGTACGCTCATTAAAGATGATTTACTATACTTTACCCGAGGACATTATGATTTAGAACTACTAGTGAAAACTATGCCAGATTTTTGGTAGTATTTCAACTATTTTCTTTCGTCACTGTTTGTCCTTTTTCATAAAGAACCGTTTGAATTTTCGTTGCCATAAGATCAATGGCCACGTGGTTTTGTCCACCTTCAGGGATGATAATATCCGAGTATCGTTTGGTCGGCTCTACGAACTGCAAGTGCATAGGACGTACAACATTGATATATTGCTCAATAACAGAGTCGAGTGAACGGCCTCTCTCATTAATATCTCTCATTAATCTACGGATAATTCTCACATCTGCATCTGTATCTACAAAAACTTTAATATCCATGAGATCTCGGAGACGTTCGTCTTCTAAAACAAGAATACCCTCAACGATAATTACTTCTTTCGGTTCGACATGAATGGTTTCATTTGAGCGGGTGTGCATCTTGTAATCATAGACCGGTTTTTCTACAGGTTTTTGATCAAGAAGTTGTTCTAAATGCTCAATGAGAAGATCATTATCGAAAGCTAGAGGGTGATCATAGTTTGTCTGTAACCTTTCCTCATACGGCACATCACTTTGATCCTTATAATAATAATCTTGTTCTAGCATTAGTAAAGTCTTATCTGTAAAGCGCTGGATGATCGAACGAGTCACACTCGTTTTCCCTGATCCTGATCCTCCCGCTACTCCAATCACTACTGGTTTATCACTCATGCTCCTGGGTGCTCCTTTCATCCATTCCATTCTTATCTATCATTGCTCTTAGGATTCCTTCTTTTTCGTAATAGCAACCCCATCTCCGATCGGGACGATGGTTGTATAGTAATCAGGATGTTGAACAAGCCATTCATTGAAGCTCCTGATTTTATTAGCGATTTTCGCCATTCTTGGATTTGCTTCTGAATCGTCAGCAACAAAACCTTTAAATAGTACATTGTCAGATATAATGACGCCTGTGTCGGATACCAGTGGGGAATACATATGAAAAAATTGTTCATATTTCCCTTTAGCTGCATCGATAAATAATAAATCAAACGGACCTTCATTTTCAATGGTAGATGCTACCTCTAGAGCATCTCCATGTATGACTTGAATCTGTCCCTCGGCGTTCAAATCCTTAATATTTTTCAAGGCATCCTTGTATCGTTGTTCATCACGTTCGACCGTTATTATTTGACTACCTGGACAAGCTTCCAGCATCCGTAGGGCTGAATAACCAATGGCTGTACCAATCTCCAGGATTCTTTTTGGTTGTTGGATCCTGAGAAGCTGCATAAGAAAATCAATCCCCAACGGTTCCATAATGGGGACTCGTTGTTCTTCTGCCTGGGATTCCATTTTCTTCACAGCTGTGGAGGGCTTTGAAAGCAATGACTGTAAATATTCTTCTTGATTCATTCTGTTTCACCCTTCTCATCAATTTTACACCCGATTTACAACCCCACTATTTTAACATAAAAAAAAGAAGGAATGCGAGTATCTTTTTGCATTCCTCCTAAAAACATGTTAATTAATATACTCATTTTTCAGTTCGTTATGTTCTTCCAGTGAGCTTGCGTAATGAATCTCTCCACTACTATCAGCTAAGAAATAGAAATAATCGTGATCCTTCGGTTCAGCAGCTGCCTGTAGAGCGTTCTCATTGAAGTTTGAAATCGGCCCTACCGGGAGCCCGGTTATATAATAAGTGTTGTATGGCGATTCGATTTCAAGATCTTCATACAGAACCCGGTCTTTATGCTCACCGTGGGCATAAAGGACGGTCGGATCTGTTTGAAGCTTCATATCTTTATCCAGGCGGTTCTGAAACACGCCGGATATCATTTTACGGCTTTCTGCTGTTCGAGCTTCGTTTTCCAGAAGGGATGCCATCGTGACGAGATCATGAACATTTTCAATCCCCTCAAGGTCCCCTATTTGATTCACATAAGGAAGGACAACCGCCTGAGTTTTATCCAGCATTTTCTTCACAAGCTGATCGATGGTTGGATCCTCGACATACACGTCATAGGTCGCAGCAAACAAATACCCTTCCAGTGGGTGGCGGACGTCTTCGTTTAAAATATCCTCTGTGAGTAGCTGAGGATATTCAGACATTTTTTCTTTTACATAAGATTCATCATTCACTTTTTTCATAAATTCTTCTTTTGTAAATGGTAAGTCTTCTGCGTAAACCTCTGCAATCTGCTCAAGATTACGTCCTTCAGGAACGGTCACTTTATAAACCGGTTCTTTCACAAGCTTCCCAGTTTTCAACGTCTCAATGATTTCATTTAGCGTCATGGAAGAGGTAAATTGATAATTCCCCGCTTGGAAACCTGATTCGTTCTTAAATTTTGTATAAAAACGAAAGATCAAATCGTTTTTGATGACATCATTCTCTTCAAGAATCCTTGCAATCGAAGAAGTTGAAGACCCCAAAGGTATATCGACATTGATCTGTTTATCATTCCCTGGCTCTACGGGCTCTAGAGCAGACTTCACGTAAAAGTACCCAGAAACACCGCCAATTAAAAGAGCAACGATCAAGACCGTGAGAATGATGGACACTATTTTTCTCACTGTACTCGCTTCCTCTATTCTATTTTTCAATCTTTTTTTATATTGGTTTTTAAAGTCAGAATTGGACAACGGACTTCCCCCTTTCCACCGGTTCATTATACTATAAAGTGAAAGAATCTTTCTACATATTCCCTTAATTTTCTACAAGGAGCGAGACTCTCCGGTTTTTATTATATGGGATAAACGAATGAATGTAGGTTTGAGCAAGTGCTGCATAACGAAGAATAATAAAAGCCTGCAGCGAATTGCTGCAGGCGCGGGAATCATGTTAAATCTTCATCTGTTAACGTGTTCAACATTTCTTCAACCATTTCCCATTCATCGTCAGATTCGATCTGGAAGAGTGCAAGATCATCCTCTTCGTTCCCTTTTTCTTCATAACGGAAGGCGAAGACTTCTACTTCTTCCCCATCCTTTTGTTCAGCTGGGACGACTGCAATGTAGGAATGTCCTGTTTGTTCAACATCGAATGTGAACAGAACTTCAAATAAATGTTCTTCCCCATTTTCATCCGGAATGATGATGCGCTCTTCTTTTTCTAGTGCCATATAAAACGTCCTCCTTATTGTTTCGAATCCAGATAACTTTGCAAGATCATGACAGCGGCCATTTTATCAATGACTTTTTTCCGTTTTTTCCTGCTGACATCTGCATCCAGCAGCACGCGTTCGGCTGCCATTGTTGTTAAACGTTCATCCCAAAGGTGTGTTTGGAGATGAAATTCTTCTTCTAGCCATGAGGCGAAAGTTTGACTCGCTTCTCCTCGGGGACCGACCGTACCATTCATATTCTTCGGAAACCCTACGACCGCTTCCGTCACGTTATGGTCACGTATGACTTCTCTTAGCGGCTCTTTAGCCGTATTGTAGTCCTGCTCGTCCCAACGGAGTGTGGTGAGGCCTTGGGCCGTCCAGCCCAAAGCATCCGATATGGCGATGCCAATCGTTTTTTCGCCCACATCCAACCCTATTTTTTTCATTCAATGCCCTCTTTATTCTCTTTGATGTAAGATTTAACCAGCTCTTCAATCAACTCATCACGCTCAATTTTGCGAATCAAGTTTCTGGCATCCTGATGACGAGGAATGTATGCAGGGTCGCCTGAAAGCAAATATCCGACAATCTGGTTGATCGGATTATACCCTTTCTCTTGTAATGCTCCGTAAACAGATAGTAGTACGGATTGGACATCTTGATCAAACGGTTCTTCAGAGAAGTTGAACCTCATCGTTTTATCCATTGAACTCATTACATTCACCTCGCACTTTTTAGTATTTACTCTATTATATACCTAATTCTTCTATAGGAAAAACTAGGCGTTTTGACTTGCATATTCCTTGGCATATTGTAGTGCTTCTGGAATTTTAGAAGCGTCTTTACCACCCGCTTGGGCCATGTCTGGACGGCCGCCACCGCCACCACCGCATCGGGTCGCTGCTTCTTTAATCAATTGACCTGCATGATATCCTTTTTCTACTAAGTCCTTCGATACTCCTGCAATCAATTGAACTTTATCTCCATTCGGAGCGGCAAGAAGAATCATCCCGGAGTCAAGTTTCTGTTTGAGATCATCAACCATAGTCCTGAGAGCATTCATATCTTTCACATCTACTTGCTTAGCAAGAATCTTCACTCCGTTGACTTCCTCCACTTCATCCAGAATATTGGAGGCTTCCATGTTTGATAATTTTGCACTTAGCGATTCATTTTCTTTTTGAAGTTCTTTCATTTCTTTATGAAGGACTTCAATTCGTTCTGGAACCTGATCAGGCTTGGTCTTCAGCTGCTCCCCGGCTTTTTTCAGCAATGCCTCTTTGCCATTCATATACAAATAGGCATCCTTAGCTGTGACAGCCTCTATTCTTCTGGTGCCAGCGCCAATACCGGACTCTGAAATAATCTTGAATAAGCCGATCTCAGCCGTGTTCATGACATGACAACCTCCACAGAGCTCAAGGCTGTAATCGCCGACTTGGACAACTCTGACTGTGTCGCCATATTTCTCACCGAATAAGGCCATTGCGCCTTTAGCTTTAGCTTCTTCAATGGAATTAAGCTCAATGGAGACCGGAATAGACTGCCATACTTTTTCATTGACGATGGCCTCGATTCTCTCCATTTCTTCGTTCGTTACTGAACCAAAGTGAGAAAAGTCAAAGCGCAGGCGGTCTGGAGCTACAAGAGAACCCGCTTGATTGACATGTTCGCCAAGGACATCTTTCAATGCTTGGTGCAGAAGGTGTGTCGCGGTATGGTTTTTAACAATAAAGGAACGTCCACTTTGATCGACTTCTGCTTTTACTGTGGCACCTTTTTCAATAGAACCTTGTTTAACGACCGCTTCATGCATATGCTGACCATTCGGTGCTTTTTGGACATTGGTAATCTCGATTACAGCGGAATCCGTTCTCAGAAAACCGCGATCGGCGATTTGACCGCCACTCTCGGCGTAGAAAGGAGTTTGGGATAAGAAAAGGTAAATCGTGTCGCCCTCTTCGGCATATCCACTGAACTCTTTCCCTTTGATCATTTCTACAATTTCCGTTTCCACTTGAAGTCTGTCATATCCTATGAATTCACTTTCGACATGAACGTCACCCAATACTCCATCCTGGACTTGCATGGAATCGGTCTTCTGACGAGCACTCCGTGCGCGCTCCCGCTGCTTCTGCATTTCGTTTTGGAAACCTTCTTCATCAATAGTGAAGCCTGCTTCTGCTACGTATTCTTCTGTCAGTTCTTTCGGGAAGCCATACGTATCATATAAACGGAAGACTTCCGTACCAGGGAACACATTGCTTCCTTTCTCGGTTTCCTGTTTGATGATGGTGGAAAGAATCTGTAGCCCATCATTCAATGTTTCATGGAAACGTGCTTCTTCTGTCTGAATGACGTTTTGAATGAAGGCTTCTTTTTCCTTCACTTCAGGATAGAAGTCGACCATGATTTTAGAAACTTCGGGCACTAGTTTATACATGAACGGTTTGTCAATTCCAATCTGCTTAGCAAAACGTACCGCTCTACGCAGCAGACGACGCAACACGTAACCACGTCCTTCATTGGAAGGGAGGGCTCCATCACTGACAGCAAATGTCACGGTTCTCATATGATCTGCAATCACTTTGAAGGAAGCATCTGTATCGAAGCTGTCCCCATAGTTTTTGTCAGCCATTTTTTCCGTTGCTTCAATGATTGGAAGGAATAGATCGGTCTCAAAGTTCGTTTCCGTTTCTTGAATGACGCAAACAATACGCTCAAGTCCCATTCCTGTATCAATGTTTTTCTTAGGAAGTGGTGTATAGGTATCGTCCGGGTTGTGGTTGAACTGGGAGAAAACAAGGTTCCATATTTCCAGATAGCGTTCATTTTCCCCACCTGGATATAATTCTGGATCATTCAAATCATTTCCGTATTTCTCTCCACGGTCATAAAAGATTTCTGTATTCGGGCCGCTTGGTCCCTCTCCGATATCCCAGAAATTCTCTTCGATGCGAATGATGCGCTCTTCATCCAGTCCGATTTTATCTTTCCAGATTTGGTAAGCTTCATCATCTTCCGGGTGTACAGTTACAGATAACCTTTCTGGGTCGAATCCAATCCACTGATCACTTGTAAGGAATTCCCACGCCCATTCCATGGCCTCTTGCTTGAAGTAATCTCCAATAGAAAAATTACCAAGCATCTCAAAGAAGGTATGGTGTCTGGCCGTAAATCCTACATTTTCGATATCATTCGTACGAATGGATTTTTGCGCATTGACGATGCGCGGGTTATCAGGAATGACGCGACCATCGAAATATTTTTTTAAGGTTGCCACACCACTGTTGATCCAAAGGAGTGTAGGATCTTCGTGGGGAACAAGTGATGCGCTGGGTTCAACGCTATGTCCTTTTTCTTTAAAGAAGTCAAGAAACATTTGACGGACTTCCGCTGATGTTAATGATTTCATTTTCAATAACCTCCTCAGTTTCATCGCTAGTATTAGAGACCGTTCCGGACGAAGAAGGAACAAAAAAACCCCGTCCCTGCCTTTAAATCGGCAGGGACGGGGTTTTTTCCGCGGTACCACCCTGGTTATAGACATCCACGTCTATCAGCTTGAATGCCTGTAACGTGGCATGACCCCGGCGGGAATTAACCGCACTCCGGAATAGCTTTCAACGACCATCATGCAATGCGTTTTTCAGCCTTGGAACGCATCTCTCTGCTCATGAACCAGTCGTCTACTTTTTCCTTCATTGTGTTCTTTCGTCCTTATAGTCTTTGCTAAGCGTAATTATAGATAACTGTTGTTCATCTGTCAATGTTTAACCTTCCTGTACGAATTTCCGCTGCTACTACTTTTACACAGGTCAATACAGGAACAGCTAAAATCAGCCCTGGGATGCCGGCTACTTCTCCACCGATCAGCAACGCCAATATGATGAACAAGGGGTGGATATGGATACTCCTCCCCATGATATACGGGGAAAGGAGATTACCTTCAATCAGTTGAATAATCAAAATGACAGCTAATGTAAAGAGCAGTGTATTCACACTGACGGTAAGAGCAACAATGACCGCAGGGCCTGCTCCAAGAAGAGGTCCGAAATAGGGAATAATATTCGTCAGACCAGCAACCAACCCTAAGACTAAAGGGTAAGGGAGGTCAATTAACCAGAAACCTGCAGTAGCTAAGACACCGACAAATAGACTGATCAATAGCTGCCCCCGAATATAGCCTCCCAGGGAGTGATTCAACTCTCTAACCAACCTCTTAGATTCCTCATGCCACTTAGAAGGGAGGATGGACACCAATGCCTTTCCTATACTCTTGTAGTCTTTGAGAAAATAAAACGTCATGACAGGCACAACAGCAAGGAGAACAACCATGTTAAAAATACCACTGAGGCCAGCTAGCACGGCGAGCACTCTTCCGCTCACCCACTCTTCAAAACTTGCAAAACGCGCATCCACTTCATGATGCAGTCCATCCGGCAATTTCTCAGTTTGAGCATACAGCTGTTTTGTCCAATCCTGATACGACTCTACTAAGTAAGGCAGATGCTCATTTAAAAGCTTCAATTGATCAAGCAAACGTGGAATCCCTTTATATAACCCAAAGGCTGTCAATGAAAAGAACACGACAAAAATCACAAGGATGCTGATCGTACGAGATGGACCGAGATCCTCGATTACGTGTACGAGTGGATGCAGCAAAAGAGATAATACGAGCGCAAGTAAAAACGGCAGCACCACTTTCCCTATGACGATGAGGACACCGTCATAGTAGGGGAACAACCAGGCTAACAATAAGAGAGAAAGTAGGATAATAAAAAAGATGGTGAATCTCCGCAACCATTTAGAGGAGCGATCACTCATGAATCATCAAGATCCTTGTTGATAAAATATATCATTCAAAGAACTTAAACTGCCATCTTCCTCAATTTGGTTGATATTCATTTTCCCATCTTCAATCGTTAATTCAAGGCAACAATTCCAACAATAATATTGTTCGTTGCCGATCTTCCCGAGGTTCTTATTATTACAGTTCGGACATCTCATCGGACATACTCCTTTTTTTACCAAATAGTATGTCCACGATCATGAGATTCATACATTACTTGAGTTGTTGGGTAACCCATTCGATCCCTTCATCAACAGCTTTTTCAGAAGGGTTTGTGTGCGGGGTGTGCTCGAGTATGAAATATTTATCCCTGCCTTTAGCCAGAAGCTCTATACAAGGCGTCATATCAAAAGCCGTGCCTTGTTTTCTAAAATCCGGGTGAATGGGTGTCCAAATATACCCTTCATCAGTGAACCGGACGTTATGCATATGTACGACTTTTGTAAATGGAAGAAGCGGCTCGATATATTCTCTCCACTTGTCTCTCACTGCAATCCTATAATCGCCGATATCGATACAAATACTCAGACCATATTCTTCCCAAAGTTTCATAGGAAAATCATACAAGTACTGAATGCCTGCAGGTGATTTATTTTGCCCGAGTTTTGGTTCACACACAATCGGAATGTCATACAACTCCTGTAAGTGATGTAAAAACTGCAATCCTTCCTCTATCTTTTTGTGCGTAAACTCCGCCTCACCTTTAAAGTAAGGAAAATGAACAAGGACATAGGAAGCCCCTGATCGAGACGCTTCTTGCACTTCCTTTACAAACAACTCCCTTGCGTGGGTGGGTTCCATTTTCACTTCTTCTAGTAGGTCATACTTGCTGTTTTCTCTGAAGTGAGGAACATGAATACCAAAACTCACCTTGTTCTCTCTGGCTAAACTCAAAAAGGAGAGATAGGAATCTCTGTCCCCAAACTCTCCTATTTCAACATGAGGCAATCCTTTATTAAACAGCTCTGGAAGCCGATCACGATTTGACAAGATGGTACTTCCAGACATCCCAATAGAATGAGCCAAAACGTTCCCTCCTACATAAAATCATATGGTGACAACTGTTCTTCCTCTTCTGATGTGTCCACTTCAGGGGCTGTTTCTTCCTGTAGTTTCTCTTTCAATCTGGTATATCTCGTATTCGTATCGGTCGTTCCCACGCCGTCAAGAAAAGCCGCCGGGTCACCGCAAATGATAAGAGACTGTTTGGATCTTGTAATAGCCGTATAGATTAGATTCTTTCTCAACATTCTTCGATAGCTTCTTACGATTGGTAGAATAACGATGGAAAACTCACTGCCCTGAGATTTATGGATCGATGTACAATAGGCGTGCATGATGCTGTTTAAGTCTTTTTTTGGATAGACGACTTCTTTTCCTTCAAAATCAACGACTACCTGCTCAACGCCGTCGACATTTTCTTCCGCACGGAAAATCGCTACGATCTCACCGATATCTCCATTGTAAACACCATCCTCGGGCTGATTCACCAATTGGATGACCTTATCCCCTTTTCGATAAATAACATCGAAGTGTCTCAAATCCCGTTTTTGCTTACTTTTCGGATTAACCGTCTGCTGGATGCTTTCATTCAACTTATGAATCCCTACATCTGTACGGTACATCGGCGCAAGTACTTGGATATCTTTCAATTCATTCCCCTTGTCCAACGCTTTTTGAACAATGTTGGTGACGAGATCACTTAACTGGTGTTCTCTTGCTGGGATAAAGTTAAAATCATGATCCTTTTCAAGGGAGGCAGAAGTACAAGCATCCTTTTTTATTTCATGAGCCAGCTGGATGATTTTCGAACCTTCCTTTTGACGATAGACTTCTGTCAACTTCACAGAAGGAAGCGTTCCAGAAGCCAAGAGGTCAGCAAGCACTTGTCCAGGTCCTACAGATGGCAATTGGTCTTCATCTCCCACAAGCAAGACCTGCATATCATCAGGTATGGCACGGAACAACTGATTAGCGAGCCAGATATCGACCATCGAAAATTCATCGATGATTAACAAGCTTCCTTCTAGTGGATTGTTCTGGTTGCGTTCAAAGGAATCATGTCCATCCCAACCAAGCAAACGGTGGATCGTGCTTGCCGGCAGCCCTGTCGATTCGGTCATCCTTTTAGCCGCTCTCCCTGTAGGTGCCGCAAGGACGAATGGAAAAGGTTTATCACTATCATAATCTTCCGGATGGATTGAAAAATCGTTCAATTCTGCATACGTATGAATGATTCCTTTGATGACTGTTGTTTTCCCCGTGCCCGGTCCACCTGTTAGAATCATCAACTTGGAATGAAGGGCTTTTTCAATGGCTGCGAACTGATCTTCTCCATAACTCATCGCTTCCTCTTCTTCCAGGTCTCCAATAATTTTCATCAAGTCTGCTTGTGTATGCGTTACATCGACCTCTTTTTCTTGAATACGATCTACATGACTGCAAAAGCCATTTTCGGCAAAATATAGAGTGGGCAGGTAGATCCGTTCCTCTTCAATATACACAAATCGTTCTTCACCGAGGTGGATCATTTGCTCAGATAGCTGTTCGAAAGTAATAGCAGGCTCGGAACCCTGATTTAACAGCTGTTCAACCTGAACAAGACACTCTTCTGTCGGCAGATAGACATGTCCAGCACTCATGCTTTTTTGCATCATATACAAGCATGCTGCCCGAATCCTTGTCGGATGATCATGCGAAAGGTTCTGCATCTTTGCCATTTCATCCGCTCTATGAAAACCGAATCCATCTACATGGAAGACAAGTTGGTACGGATCCTCTTCAATAATGGCCATCGTTTGATCTTTAAAGGCTTCGTAAATTTTTTGCGCCAGCTTCAAGCCAAATCCATATTGGGATAAGTGGATCATGACATGCTCGAACCCTTGATGCTCTTTCAAAGCCGCATACAATTGATCTGCTTTCTCTTTAGGCAGCTTTGGAACAGCATCCAATACATCTCGGTTTTCCAATATTCGTGATATCGCTTGTTCTCCTAACTCATCAACGATCCGTTCGGCCGTCTTCTTTCCGATGCCGTGAAAAAGGTCACTAGACAAGTAGAGGATGATTCCATCTTTCGTTTCCGGAAGGACACGATTGTACATGTCTACTTCATACTGCAGACCGAATTTTTTATGGTTTTGAAATTCCCCATAAAACATATAGGTTTCGCCTTCCTCCAAAGGAGAAAAATGTCCCTTAATTACGAGGGACTTTTCCTCGAAAGCTTCATTCGTTTCCTTCACATGAATGGAAGCAATCGAAAAATGCTCGGATTCATTGTGAAAAATCATCCGACTCAGTTCCCCTTTGACGTATGGCCGTTCTTCATTCGATTCTTGAAAGAGCGATTGTTGAGTCATGACCATCGAACTCCTCTACTCGTTTAAAGCTTGCTCCACTTGCCCTTTGGCGTGAGCTGCCAGCATATGCTCCGGATTGATTTCTAATGCCTTAGAAAAGTGCTCCAGGGCTTTTTGGGCGTTCTCCTGATGGAGAGCTACCACACCAAGGTTGTAATGCGCATCACTATGTTGTTCTTCTAATTGTAGCACATGGTTCATCACTTGTTCAGCTTGATCAATCTGTCCATTTTGAGCCAGGCACAGGCCATATTGGAATTGGACATCAACATCTTCCGGGGCAAGTTCGGATGCTCTCAAAAGATAAGGTAAAGCAAGCTTCACATATTCTTGATGAATAAATGTCATACCTAACATAAAGTGAACATCTGCTTCATCCAATCCTTGCTGAATCGCCTGGATGAACTGTTCCTGCGCCCTCGTATACTTTTCCTGCTCATAATAAACATTTCCCAAACCATAGTAGGCCGTTGCGGCCGTATCATCCAATTCGATGGCCCGATGAAAGAAGCGTGCTGCTCTTTCATGGTCATTCATATGTGTCAGCAAATTACCGAAATTGATATACCCGACAGGCTCTTTTGGGTTCTCATCAATGGCCTCCGTAAATAGCTTCGCTGCCTCCTCATAATTATGGTTTTGCATCTGTTCAATTCCTTGCTTCAGTTTATCCATTCTCAAAATTCTCCTTTCCATATTCTCCTCGATCGACACTCTCATACCATCTACTACATTTCTAACAGCGTTTCTTTGCTTATTCCTCTCGTATGGAAAGTCGACATGCCGATATACTCATAAAAAAGTCATGTCCAAAAGATACGGACATGACTTTTTCATTCTATCCTACATAAGTGATCGCTTCATCCTGTTTGAGCACGACATCGATTGTCGCCCCGCCGAGGCAAACTTCTCCATCATAAAAGACAACCGCCTGTCCTGGAGTAATAGCACGTTCTGGTTCGTCAAACATGACTTTCCACGTTCCATCCTCCATAGGGTAGACCGTCACTCCACTATCTTCTTGTCGGTAACGGAATTTAGCGGTACATTTGAAGGACTCAGTCGGAACGTCTCCTTTTGTCCAACTCGCTTCAGAAGCGATGAGACCGTCAGAATACAGAGCATCATGATGGAAGCCCTGTCCCACGTAGAGAATGTTATCCTTCACATTCTTACCTACGACAAACCATGGGTCTCCAGCGCCTCCAATCCCTAATCCTTGACGCTGACCTAAGGTGTAGTACATCAACCCGTCATGCTTCCCTTTCACTTCACCATCAAGTGTTTCCATATTCCCCGGTTGTGCAGGTAAATACTCACTTAGGAATTCCTTGAAATTACGCTCCCCGATAAAGCAAATTCCTGTAGAATCTTTCTTCTTCGCTGTAGCAAGACCATGTTCTTCCGCAATGGCACGCACTTCTTTTTTCTCAAGATGACCTAGTGGAAACATAACTTTAGCAAGTACTTCCTGTGATAGTTGATTCAAGAAGTAGGTTTGATCTTTGTTATGATCGACTCCACGAAGCATTTCGTACGTGCCGTCATTTTCACGAACCTGCGCATAGTGGCCCGTCGCCAAGTAGTCTGCGCCAAGGGACATCGCGTGGTCCATGAAGGCTTTGAACTTGATTTCTTTGTTACACATGACATCAGGGTTTGGTGTTCGGCCTTTTTTGTACTCATCAAGGAAATACGTAAACACTTTATCCCAATACTGTTTCTCGAAATTTACTGCGAAATAAGGGATATCCAACTGGTTGCAGACCCGGATGACGTCTTCATAATCTTCCGTAGCAGTACAAACACCATTTTCATCGGTATCATCCCAGTTTTTCATAAATATACCTACGACATCATAGCCTTGTTCTTTCAAAAGAAGAGCTGCGACAGATGAATCCACCCCGCCACTCATACCAACAACTACGCGTGTATCTTTAGGATCTTTCATTCCTTTCACCTTCCTTTATCAAGCCAGCCGTTTAATAATTTGGCTGACTCTCCTTGCTGCTTCTGTTATATCTTCTTCATTATTTGCGAGTCCAAAACTGAACCGTATCGAATTTGTCGTTTTTGGATGGTCGGAACCAAACATTGCTGAAAGAACGTGTGAAGGCTCTACAGACCCTGCCGTACAAGCACTTCCACTGGAGGCAGCGATGCCGGATAAATCAAAATTGGTAAGCAGAGTTTCCACGTTCATTCCAGGAAAACTGATGTTTACAATGGATTCTATCGTTTTTTCATGGGACCCATTCACTTCAAATGAAATATTCTCGTCCTCCAAGGTTTGAAGAAAGAGCTGCTTATAATGAAGGTATTTTTCTTTATATGTCGAACGCTCAGCTTCCATAATTTCAACAGCTGTCTTCAGCCCTTGAACGGCTGGAATGTTTTCTGTACCTGCTCGTCTTTTTCTCTCCTGTTCTCCCCCATATTGGAGAGATTCCATCACTGTGCCTTCACGGATATACAAAAAGCCTATGCCTTTGGGGCCATTAATCTTATGACCGGAAACCGCCATTAAATCGACTCCCAGTTGTGAAACATCCACATTCATCAGACCGTAGGCCTGGACGATATCAGAATGAAAATAAGCCTGGTGTTCCTTTAACAAAGCGGCTATTTCTTCAATCGGCTGAATCGCTCCCGTTTCATTATTAACCATCATGATGGACACAAGAATGGTATCCTCACGAAGGGCAGCCTTTACATCATCCACTTCTACGATTCCACCAGCATTTACAGGTAAATAAGTCACTTCAAAATCATTAGACTCCAAGTATTCGACTGCATGTAATGTAGCATGATGTTCAATTGAAGTGGTAATGATATGCTTACCCTTGGAACGATTGGCTCTTGCCGTACCAATGATTGCTAGATTATCCGCTTCTGTACCACCGCTTGTAAAAACAATTTCTTTTTCGTTCGCACCAAGGCCATGTGCAATTCTACCACGCCCTTCATCCAGGATCCGACGGGCTTTCCTCCCAAACTGATGAACACTTGACGGATTACCATATACATCTTTGTAAACAGGCATCATTTCTTCAATCACTTTGGGATGGACAGGTGAAGTCGCTGCATGGTCCAAATAAATTGATTTCATCTTTCCACCTCCAACCATTATATATAAAACATATAAGCATCCTGAGTCTGATCATCGACATGATCTTTCAAGTCTTCAAGAGTCGTGGTATCAAGGACATCTTTCACCGCATCTCTGACTCTCTTCCACAACGCTTGCTTGGCAGGCTCTTCATTTTCAATACCTTCAACAGGGGTGATCGGTCCTTCTAATACACGGATCACATCTCCTGCTGTAATCTCATGAGGAGCTTTTGTCAGCATGTAGCCTCCATAGGCACCCCGCACACTTTTCACTAGACTTGCATTTCGCAATGGAGCAATCAGTTGCTCCAGGTAATGTTCAGACAAATCATTGTCCCTGGCAATCTGTTTCAAGGAAATAGGCCCGTCTCCATACTTCCTTGCCAGTTCAATCATGATGGTTAGCCCGTAACGGCCTTTGGTAGATATCTTCATACATGTCACCCTTCATTATTAAAAACTGTAGCCATGTTTTGGCCTGAGGTAAGGTATATCCAACGAATGTACCTAGAAACAGAGCAATAAATACTGTCCCTGCTCCTACAGGGCCTCCAAGGGCAAAGCCTAAAACGGCTACGATGATTTCAATTCCATTTCTAACACTCGACACTTTCCATCCTGTTGCCTTTGTAATCAATAACATGAGACTATCTCGCGGTCCTGCTCCAATTTCAGGTGCAACATACACACCAATTCCCAGAGCAATGACAAACGTTCCTGATATAAAAATAAACAATTGCATAATCAATGTTTCAGGTTCTGGCAATAGCCAATTAAAGAAATCAATAAAAACACCGATGAGGACCATATTTAAGATTGTCCCAACCTGCGGCCACCTCTTTTGTAAAACCGAACTCGTTAGAACAATCAGCAATCCTGCGATAATCGACCAGGTTCCTACGGTGAGCCCAAGTTTTAGGAACAGCCCATAATGAAACACATCCCATGGTCCAATTCCAAACTCTTTCACCTGCATCGTCATTGAAATACCGAGGCCCAGGATGACTAAACCAATAAAGAAAAAGCTCCAGCGAATGAAGTTTTCGCGGTTTTTCCTTTGTAAATAAGTCATGGCCATCTTCCTCTCTCTATTATACCAAACGCTATTATAGCATGAATGGCAAGTCCCTTGCATTTTCCTAAGAATCATTCTACGCTTACATTCATAACTGTCAAAAGGAGAATGTTCTATGAGTCAGCAACCACTTGCTTTTCGATTGCGACCAGCTAATATAGATGAAATCATCGGACAGTCCCACCTCGTCGGCGAAGGAAAAACCATCAACCGTATGATCAAGGCTGAACGCTTGGCATCGATGATTTTATTCGGACCACCAGGTACAGGCAAAACTTCGATGGCGACGGCCCTTGCCAAAAGTCTGAATATCCCTCATAAGACACTGAATGCGGTCACAGATAAGAAGAAAGACATGGAAATTGCCGTTGAAGAAGCAAAAATGCACGGGCAGCTTGTGTTAATCCTTGATGAAGTCCACCGCCTGGATAAAGCAAAGCAGGACTTCCTTCTTCCTCACCTGGAAAGCAACCGTTTGACCATGATTGGTTGTACAACAAGTAATCCCTACCATTCCATCAATCCCGCGATTCGAAGCCGCTGTCATTTGTTTGAGCTATTTCGATTAGAGAGCTATCACGTCAAACAGGCCATTTCCAGAGCGTTGGAAGATCAGGAAAAGGGACTTGGTCACATGAACATCGAAATCACGGATGAGGCTCTTGATCATTTTGCTCAATCTTCCAATGGCGATCTGCGCGCCGCTTTGAATGGGTTGGAACTAGCCGCTTTTTCTACACCTGCTGATGAAAATGGGCGTGTAGAGATCAACTTAGAGGTTGCCGAAGAATGTATGCAGAAGAAAAGTTTCTCACATGATAAAGATGGAGATGCTCACTATGATGTCCTCTCAGCATTTCAAAAATCAATTCGTGGCAGTGATGTCGACGCTTCCCTTCATTATTTGGGCCGATTAATCGAAGCTGGGGACCTTGATAGTATCGCTAGAAGATTAGTAGTCATTGCATACGAAGATATTGGTCTAGCCAACCCTCAAGCAGGCCCTAGAGCCCTGTCCGCGGTGGAAGCAGCAGAAAGAATCGGATTTCCTGAAGCACGCATCCCATTAGCGGTGGCTGTGACGGAACTCGCTCTCTCGCCGAAATCCAACAGTGCGTACAAAGCACTTGATGCTGCTCTGTCTGATATAAGGAATGGAAAAAGCGGAGAAGTTCCTCAACATCTGAAAGACTCTCATTACAAAGGAGCAGAAAAACTAGGAAGAGGTCTGGATTACAAGTATCCTCATAATTATGATAATGCATGGGTGGACCAGCAATACCTTCCTGACCTCATACGTACACGGCAATACTATGAACCGAAACGGACGGGTAAATTCGAACAAGCCCTTGAACAGGTTTATAGCAAAATCAAAAAGCAAAAGTCTACTTGAGTATATTTCCACATCTTCTTGGCTACACTACTACTAAATCTGACAAACTATTATCTTTAAAGATAAAATTAGGAGTGGTGAATATGCCTAAAGTAAGACAAGATGCCTGGTCTCATGAAGATGATCTTTTATTAGCTGAAACCGTTCTGAGACATATAAGGGAAGGAAGCACACAATTGAAAGCTTTTGATGAAGTCGGTGATATTTTGAACCGTACTTCAGCTGCCTGCGGCTTTAGATGGAATGCAGAAGTCCGGCAAAAATATGAGCAGGCCGTTGAGCTTGCGAAGAAGCAGCGAAAAGAGAAGAAAAGGAAAGAAGCGAAGCAGCAACCCGTCTATCAAAGACCTCAGGCTCCTGTTGTGTATCAAGCAGAAATACAAGAAGAAGACTACCTACTACCAGAGCCCGCTACTTCGGAAATCCATGAGGAGAAACAGACTCATCAGGAGCTTGGTTTAGAAGACGTGATTGCATTCTTGACAAACCTTAAGCAAGAAAGCAAACAATCGGGGTCTCTTCAAAACCGTCTCTCAGAACTAGAGCGTCAGAATAAAGAATTATTTGAACAGAATCAACAATTAAATGGACAGCTCGAAGCTATGACTGAAGATTATCAAGCCTTAATTCAAATTATGGACCGTGCTAGAAAAATGGTCATGTTTGATGATTCTGAGCATGCTTACAAACCTCAATTTCGTATGGAGAAAAACGGTAATCTTGAAAACCTTGCGCGCTAATATAAAAAAGCGTTTCCCTTGAAGGGAAACGCTTTTTTTTATGTATTGAGTCTTATTTAATATAGGAATTAAAAAGACCAATCCCAATTGTGCCGTCGTATCATGAGTTTTGAACCCGCTCTAGGCAGGTGGGTGCCCTGTTCCACATTTCTTGCGTCCTCCCATCAGTGATGGTTATGAGGCATGCATTCCATGTGAAAACACCAGGCTCCCGTTTCAAAAATGTTCGGTCAAAACGTACATTCGAACAACGTACACATCAGGATTGGTCTCTTTAATTTTGTAATGTAATCTTAGCATATAACGAAAACAGAATCAACAATTAACCGACAACATTATTTATCTGAGTCAGACTGACTAGATGCTTTTAACTGTAGGTGCAGTTCATCCAACTGTGATTCACTAACAGGTCCAGGAGCGTTTGTCATTGGATCTTGAGCTGATGCTGTTTTCGGGAACAAGATCGTGTCACGCAAGTTCGTCCGGCCGGCTAAAAGCATGACGAGCCTGTCCAGGCCAAAGGCAATTCCGCCATGTGGCGGGGTACCATATTCTAGGGCTTCAAGAAGGAAACCAAACTGTTCATTCGCTTCTTCCTGGGTGAAGCCAAGCACTTCGAACATTTCCTGCTGCATATCTTTTTCGAAGATACGCAACGAACCTCCACCAAGTTCATAACCATTGAGGACGATGTCGTAGGCTTCTGCACGGACGTCTTTTGGATTCTTCTTGAGCTCTTCCATATGACCCCCTGCAGGCATCGTGAACGGGTGATGGGCTGCATGATATCGACCTTCATCTTCATCGTACTCAAATAGCGGCCAGTCTGTTACCCAAAGGAAGTTAAACATGGTCTCATCAATCAGGTCTAAACGACGAGCAAGCTTTTGCCTTAAAGCTCCTAAACTGTCATGAACAACGGAGGTCTGATCTGCTACAAAGAGAAGAAGGTCTCCGTCTTTCGCAACCATCTTTTCTTTTATCGATGCCGCTTCTTCTCCAGAGAAGAATTTGGCAATCGGCCCGTTGAATTCCCCGTCTTTTACTTTCAGCCATGCCAATCCTTTAGCTCCATAAACTTTGACATCCTCCGTCATTTTATCGATGTCTTTACGGGAGAATTCGGCTGCCTTCCCTTCCACATTGATGGCACTCACTTGCCCGCCGGAAGCAACGGCACCACTAAAGACTTTAAAACCGGAATCCTTCACATCTTCGGAAAGATTCACCAATTCAAGGCCGAAACGGGTATCAGGCTTGTCAGATCCGTATCGTTCCATCGCTTCATCATATGGCATACGTAGGAAAGGTGTTTCAATTTCCTGTCCTTTGACTTCTTTCATGACGCGTTTCATCATACGTTCTGTCATCGCCATGATCTCTTCTTTCGACATGAAGGACGTTTCAACATCGACTTGTGTAAACTCAGGCTGTCGGTCTGCTCTCAAGTCTTCATCACGGAAGCAACGCACAATTTGGTAATACTTCTCAAACCCTGACATCATCAACAACTGTTTAAATAGCTGCGGAGATTGAGGCAATGCATAGAATTCACCTTCATGAACACGGCTTGGGACGAGATAGTCACGGGCTCCTTCAGGTGTGCTCTTCGTCAGCATCGGTGTTTCCATATCCAGAAATTCTTCTTCATTCAAGAAATTACGAATCGACTGGGTCGTTTGGTGACGCATTTTGAACGTCTCCTGCATTTCTTTTCTTCTCAAATCCAGATAACGGTACTTAAGACGAAGATCTTCGGATACCTCCGATTGATCTTCTATCATAAACGGTGGTGTCTTTGCTTTGTTAAGAATCGTCAACTCTTTTGCAGCTACTTCAATCTCTCCTGTACCCAGGTTGTTATTTACGGTTTGGTCGTCACGGGCAACTACGGTCCCTTTCACCTCAAGGACATATTCGCTGCGGACATTCTCAGCCTTTTCTAACGCTTCTCCGGAAGTCTCTGGATTGAAAACAACCTGTACTAAGCCTGAACGATCTCTCAAATCGATAAAAATCAAACCACCTAGATCACGGCGTTTTTGTACCCATCCTTTAAGAGTGACTTCTTGTTCCAGATGGTCTCTGCGTAAAGATCCACATTTCGTTCTTTCCATTTTATTTGCCTCCTGTCAGTTCATTCTTCATATGCTCGATGATGCTATCAAGAGCCACCTCTTGCTGCTCGCCTGATGCCATGTTTTTAACATTAATGACCCCATTTTCAAGTTCCTGATCACCAAGGACAAGGACAAATTTACTGCCAAGACGATCAGCTGCTTTAAACTGAGCTTTCATTTTCTTCCCTAAGTAATCCTTGTCGACTTGAATACCAGCACGGCGTAATTCGTCTGTTAACTTTACAGCTGTACGATTCGCCTCATCGCCCAGGGAAACAAAAAATACATCTAATCCTTCATCCGTAGGAAGTTCTACGTTTTCTGCTTCTAAAGCCATCAACAAGCGCTCAATACTCATGGCAAAGCCGATGCCTGATGTTTCAGGACCGCCCACTTCTTGTACTAACCCTGTATAACGACCACCGCCGCTCAGTGTAGTAATGGCGCCGAAGCCTTCTGCTTCACTCATGATTTCAAAAGCGGTGTGGTTGTAGTAATCAAGTCCGCGAACGAGATTTGGATCAACAACATAATCGATGTCCATCACATCCAAATACTGTTTGACTTGTTCAAAGTAATCCTTAGAATAATCATTCAAGTATTCAAGAATGGAAGGAGCTGTTTCCATTGCCGGATGTTCACGGTCTTTCTTACAGTCCAGGACTCTAAGTGGATTTTGATCGAGTCGCACTTGACAATCTGCGCAAAGTTCCTCACGGTGTGGATCGAAGTGGCGGACCAAAGCTGCTCGGTGTGCTTCCCTGCTTTCCTGGTCACCAAGGCTGTTCACCACTAGTTTCAACGATTGAAGTCCTAATTCTCTGTAAGAGTTCAAGGCAAGGGAAAGTACTTCTGCATCAATAGCCGGATCATCACTGCCTAAGGCTTCGATACCAAACTGCACAAACTGCCTCATTCTTCCTTGTTGCGGTCGTTCATAGCGGAACATCGGACCCATGTAAAAGTATTTGGTCGGCTGGTTTGGTAAACCATATACCTTATTCTGTACATAAGAACGAACGACAGAAGCTGTTCCCTCAGGTCTCAAGGTGATGCTTCTTCCTCCTCGATCCTCAAACGTGTACATTTCTTTTTGGACGATGTCTGTGCTATCCCCGACACCACGTTGGAAAAGCTCGGTATGTTCAAAAATCGGTGTTCTGATTTCTTTATAATGATAGCGACGGCATAGGTCAGCTAATTGTTCTTCTACATACTGCCATTTTTCAGATGTACCAGGCAGAATATCCTGCGTACCACGAGGGGCATTCATACTCATTTGTAACTCCTCCTAACGAAATAAACCATTTTTTACCACAAAAAATCCCGTCCCTTTTCCGCGCTTGCGAAAAAGGGACGGGATTACCCGCGTTGCCACCCTGATTTGAGGCTGTTCAAGCCTCCACTCAAAACAGTTAACGCCTGTGTACGTCTACAGCTACTGTCATTTCGATGTAGAACCTAAGAAATGTCTTTCATCAGAATATAACGATCGAATGCTTTCAGCCTAAGGCATTCGTTCTCTGTCCGCATGGAAACTGACTACTTTTTTCCTCAATGGTTTTGTTCGAATCATTTTAGAATTGATTATAATCATATAATCTCCGTTCACCCTATGTCAAGTTTATGACCACAAATAAATGATATCAATCTTTTTTCAATGGAGCAGGATATTGGTAGCATTTGTCGAATAGTGAAAGGAGACTATAGAGGAGGTGGAATATTTTTTGAAAAAAGGAATTATTTTCTTCATTTTCATTCTAGGAGTTCTTAGCTTTTATGAAACTCCTTCCGTGTATGCAGACAAAGCGGTCATCCAGGTCGATCACTTGAATGTAAGGACCGGACCTGGAACAGATTACGACCGTATTGGCAAAGTCCATACAGGGGAAACGTACAAAATATTGGAAGAGAAAGACAATTGGCTCAAGATTAAGCGAAGCGGTAAGGATGGATGGGTCGCCAAATGGCTGACAAAAGTAAAAACGGAACAAGCCACAGGTGGAAGCTATTCTTCCAAGTATGATTATCTAAGAATTCGATCCGCACCGAATTTAGATGGGAAAATTGAAGGCTACTTGATGAAAGGCGATGTAGTAGAGCCAAAGAAAAAAGACGGGAAATGGGTTTATGTACAAAAAGGAAATACGAAAGGCTGGGTGCATGGGGACTATCTGACGAGAGAAAATAGAGAAACTCATGAACCTCCGAAAGAAAAGAAAGCAGATGAGGATCAGTCATCAACCGTCAAGGGAACAGTGAAAGTTGGAACAGCCGTTCTCAATGTCAGAAGTGAAAACTCTACTAGAGGTCGAATCCTTACGACAATACGTAAAGGGGAAACCTATGAATACATAGCGAAGAAAGACCGCTGGTATCAAATTAAATACAGCAGCGGAAAGACAGGTTGGGTAGCCGGTTGGCTTGTAAATGAAACAGACAATAACCAAACAAACACCCCTACTTCGAAAAATACCTATGTATCTTTAAACTATAACGGCACGAACTTAAGATCAGGCCCATCTACTAATTACAAAATTGTCGGCCGTGGCCACAAGGGTGACCGATTTGAAATCATTAGCAAGGAGGGGCAATGGTATAAAATCTCATATAACAGTAAAACAGCTTACGTGGCAGGATGGATTGTAGAAGAGGTTAATCAAGAAAGTGTCTCCACGGCCCCGCCAACTTCAAATTCCCTTAAAGGGAAAACCATCATGATTGATGCTGGACACGGTGGACGCGATCCCGGAGCAGTTGGAAGAAGTGGAAGCTACGAAAAGACACTGACGCTGAATACGGCTTTTATTCTTAAAAGTCAACTTGAAAGCAACGGGGCTAAAGTGCTGATGACGAGGACGAATGATGAATACATCTCCCTTTCCATCCGTTCATTCCATTCGAACCGATCCAATGCAGATGCTTTCATTAGTCTGCATTACAATGCAGCACCAGTGAATGTCATTGCCAGTGGACTTAATAGTTACTATTACTCTTCTAAAGACAAGGCATTGGCAGATTCCTTGCAGGCCTCAATCGTTGCACACACAGGATTGAGGGATCGGGGAACGAAAAAAGGGAACTTCCATGTCATCAGGGAAAATAATAAGCCGGCAGTCCTATTAGAACTTGGCTTTCTATCTGATGCAAGAGAAGAACAAACCGTAAAAACACGTTCCTACCAGACGAAAGCCAGCCAAGGAATCACAGAAGGTTTAATCCATTACTTCAACTAGCAATGATGGTTCAAGAGACCTTCATAAGAATTAAAAAAAGCTGTACTCGAATTGAGTACAGCTTTTTTTATCGTTCTTTACTGTCAAGAATTAATGTCACAGGTCCTGAATTGGTCAGTTGAACATCCATCATGGCTCCAAATTGGCCTGTTTCCACTTTAACCCCTTCATGCTCCACCATCTGATTAAAGGATTCATACAACTGTTCAGCTTGGTCAGGCTTTGCTGCCTGCATGAAGTTCGGACGGCGCCCTTTACGGCAGTCGCCATATAGAGTGAATTGGGAAATAGACAACATCTGCCCCCCTAAATCCACCAGGGAATGATTCATTTTCCCATCTTGATCTTCGAAAATCCGCAAATATGGAATCTTTTTAGCTAAATAACGTGCATCTTCTTCCGTATCCTCATGGGTGACACCTAATAATACGACAAGGCCCTGGTCAATGCTACCTACGGACTCTTCCTTAACGGTGACAGAGGCGTTTACGGCTCTTTGAACCACTGCTTTCATCGTAGATTCCCCTTTAACTTCTATTGCATAACACGACGAACCGTGTACACTTCCTGAATTTGCTTGATTCGTTCAACAATCTTACGTAAATGGCTCGTATTCTGTATCAAAATGGTAATATGAATGGTCGCCATTTTGTTTCGATCTGACTTCCCTGATACTGCGGTAATGTTCGTCTTTGTTTCATTGACCGCTTGAAGTACTTCATTAAGAAGACCGCGTCGATCATATCCCCAAATTTCAAGGTCTACATGATATTGCTTGGAATCTGTGACGGATGTCTCCCATTTAACAGGTAACAGACGTGTCTGTGCTTCTTCGGTATGGACATTAGGGCAGTCACTTCTATGGACAGACACTCCTCGTCCTTTTGTAATATAACCGACAATTTCATCTCCAGGTACTGGATTGCAACACTTGGATAGACGGACAAGAAGATTGTCCACCCCTTCCACTCGTACTCCTGAATCTTTTTTACCTGTTTTAGCCGGCGTTTTGATTTCAGTTGTACTCACATCCGCAAGCGTCTGTTCCAGGTCTTGTTCCTGCTGCTTCTGCTTCCTGATTTTCTCTGTTAATCGAGTAGCAATTTGAGCAGCTGTAATTCCCTGGTAGCCTACAGCTGCAAACATGTCCTCTTCGTTTGCAAAATTGAATTTCTCAGAAACACGATTCAGGTTATCTGTCGTGTACACATCTTTCGGTTGAATACCAAAATTACGAATTTCGCGCTCGACAAGTTCTTTCCCTTTAGAGATGTTCTCATCTTTTTGCTGTTTCTTGAAGAATTGTTTGATCTTGTTCTTCGCCTGTGATGTCTGTGCAAGCTTTATCCAGTCTTTGGAAGGTCCATAGGCATGTTTAGATGTCATGATATCGACAATGTCTCCGGTTTTCAATTCATAATCCAGAGGCTCCATCTTTCCATTCACTTTTGCACCAATCGTTTGATTTCCAACTTCGGTATGGATTCGATAGGCGAAATCCACGGGTACTGAACCAGAAGGAAGCTCGATCACGTCTCCTTTTGGTGTGAAAACATAGACCATATCTGAAAACAAATCCACTTTAAGGGATTCCATGAACTCTTCGGCATCATGTGTTTCACTCTGCCATTCTAGAATTTCACGGAACCATGTAAGCTTCTCTTCAAACGATTGTTCTGCCGATGTCTGCTTTCCTTCTTTATAAGCCCAATGAGCAGCAATTCCATATTCCGCAATTTCATGCATTTCGTGTGTACGGATTTGGACCTCAAGAGGGTCTCCTTTAGGTCCGATCACCGTTGTATGAAGCGATTGATATAGATTCGGCTTCGGCATGGCTATATAGTCTTTAAAGCGACCGGGCATCGGTTTCCAACACGTGTGTATGATTCCGAGTACGGCATAACAATCTTTGATACTGTTGACTGTGATTCTAACGGCTAACAAGTCATAAATTTCGTTGAACTGCTTATTTTGAAGAACCATCTTCCGGTAGATACTGTACAGGTGCTTCGGCCGTCCAAATAAATCCGCATCAATGTTGACTTCTTTTAATTGAGCTCGAATCTCCTCAATGACTTCCTCAATATAGTGCTCCCGCTCATTCCTCTTCTGCTTCATCAAATGAACAATCCTGTAGTATTGCTGAGGATTTAAATACCGAAGGGCTGTATCTTCCAGCTCCCATTTAATTGTGGAAATACCCAGTCGATGAGCCAGAGGTGCAAATATCTCCAGCGTTTCATTTGAGATCCGGCGCTGTTTTTCAGCTGGAAGATGCTTCAAGGTACGCATGTTATGAAGCCTGTCTGCAAGCTTAATTAAAATGACGCGCATATCTTTTGCCATAGCGACAAACATTTTACGATGGTTCTCTGCCTGCTGAGCTTCTTTGGATTTATATTTGATCTTACCTAACTTCGTTACACCATCAACCAGCATGGAAACTTCTTCGTTAAAGGCTTCTTCGATCTCTTTTAGTGATACATCGGTATCCTCAACGACATCATGAAGAAAACCACCTGCAATCGTCTCAGGATCCATCTCTAAGTTCACAAGAATACCTGCTACTTGAATGGGATGGATAATGTAAGGTTCTCCCGACTTTCGGAACTGGTTGCTATGAGCCTTTTCAGCAAATTCATAAGCACGACGAATAAACGCCAGATCTGACTCGTTCAAATACTGACTCGCTTGTTCTATGACTTCTTCCGCAGTTAGAACTGTATCTTTCGCCATTCAATCACCCTAGTTTCTTTAGAACTTTCAAAATATATTTGATTAACATTATCAAAAAAAGGACTCTTCTTGTAAAGGGAAAAGCCCGATGATCAATTGTAAAACAAAGAGCGCCCCTAATAAGGGCACTCTTTCCATTAATATTGCATTAAAGTAAGGACGTCATGTCCGTCCAATTTGCTGCGGCCATCTAAGTATGTGAGTTCGATCAGGAACGCACACCCCGCTACTTCCCCGCCCAACTGCTCGACAAGGTCGATGGTCGCTTCAATGGTACCACCAGTCGCAAGAAGGTCGTCGACAATCAGTACTCGTTGACCTGGCTTAATTGCGTCTTTATGAATCGTCAATACGTCTTTTCCGTATTCCAGACCATAATCCACTTTAATTGTTTCGCGTGGAAGCTTTCCTTCTTTACGCACAGGTGCAAAGCCAATTTCCAATGCATAAGAGACAGGGCATCCGACGATAAACCCACGAGCTTCCGGTCCTACTACAATATCGATTTCTTTGTCTTTTGCGTATTCTACAATTTCATCAACCGCTGCTTTAAATGCCGGGCCATTATCCATCAATGGAGTGATGTCCTTAAATTGGACACCTTCTTTCGGCCAATCTTCAACGATTGCAATATGCTCTTTATAATCCATTCGTTACTTCCTCCTTGACTTGCTTAAAACGCTGGTTCATATATTGGTCAAACCAACTCTTCAATTCTTTATATGTGGAATAATACAAGGTACGTTCGATTTGCAGCTGTTCTTCCCGTTGACGATAAAGCGAAGATTCGCGTAAATCTTTTTGAGAAGGTTCGGATTCTGCTGTAATAATCCCGTCTTTTATTTTAACAAAGTCGAGTTCAAAAAACACCTCAGAAATAAATTCCACCATGGACTTGTCCCATCCCTTACGATTGGCAAGTAAATCCGCTTCTTCATGAAGGTTGAACCGACCACGCTTCAATAGCATACCATAAAACCATTTGAAGTGGTCCCTCGAAGGCCATGTTTTTAGAAAAGTACTCTCCTGTATATGATAACAGACAAAGACTTTACGAGTTTCAAGTTTAGATAAAAGATCCGTCATATCCGACATACGTTTTGGAAGATCGATAATCAGAAGGCCATCATAGGATTCTCCATGCTCCACTTCCCCTGCCTGGAGGACGGGAACATCGCATGGTGCTTCTTCTTTTCCTTGAAAGCTGACAGCTGCATACGTTTGGTTTGGCGGGATCATCAAATTTTTCTCTATATGCTTAGAGCCTCTGTGATCAAATAACTGCCAATCTTTCACACGGAGATCCTTGATCATCACTTGCAGATTTTTGCGGCCGTTCCATTCGTTGACACCAAGTTCTCCTACAACGTCCAATGCGGCCTGGGGGGATATCTGCTGATAAAGATCTCCCATCCCAAATGCAATTCCATCCAAACGTGATTGCTGACTTTGGAATTGGAACTTCAGATGATTTTTCTTACTGCCAATTAACCGTACTTCTTTTGGGGTGTGCTTGAGATGGAACAAAGGTTTCGGGTTACCCATTCCAAATGGACGAAGCTTGTTCACTTCCTCGATTTGTTTCAGGGATATGTCTTCCAGCTCAACCGTTGTTTCAATATCAAGAACTTGTTGATAGTCGTCATCGGATAGTTTTTCCTCAGCTAAGGAAATTAAATCGCTTCGCAAACCATCAATCTGATCAAGAGCCAATGTCATCCCTGCCGCTTGAGCATGCCCACCAAAGTGTATAAACCGTTGTCGTATTTCCATACAGTTCGAGAATAAGTCAAAAGCATCAATACTGCGTGCTGAACCTTTAGCTTCCCCTTTTTCTTCATCAATGGCAAGCACAATCGCCGGGCGGTCGAATTGACGGACGAGTTTGGAAGCGACGATTCCAAGAACGCCTGGGTTCCAACCCTCTTTAGCAACCACAATGACATTCTCAGCTTCCCCATTTTCAACGGAAACCATTTCTTCGGCTTCCTTCGCAATGGCAGCAACAATTTTCTGCCTTTCCTGGTTCAACTGATTAATAAAGCTTGCTATTTGTTCAGCTTCTTCCAAATCCTCTGAAAGCAATAAATCGACCGCTGGTGTTGCATCCTGCAAACGCCCTACAGCATTGAGGCGGGGGCCGATTGTAAAACCAATCGTCTCTTCATTCATATCCCCCTCAATGTTGCACACTTTTCTCAACGCCTGAATTCCAGGGCGGGACGAGTGGGAGATTGCCTGTAAACCAATGGAAGCAAGCACCCTGTTTTCCCCTTTCAGAGGCACAAGATCGGCAATCGTACCAATCACAACAAGGTCAAGAAACTCCTTTGGAAACCGTCCTAATAAAGCATGGGCGAATTTAAATGCAACACCGACACCAGCTAATTCCTGGAATGGATAATCCGCTGAAGTCTTTGGGTGGATAATGGCATAGGCATCAGGAAGAACCTCCTGGACTTCGTGGTGATCCGTAATAATCAAATCCAGACCCAGTTCTTTCGCGAATGACGCTTCTTCCATAGCGGCAATACCTGTATCCACCGTTATGATCAGCGCATAACCAGAGTCATAGGCAAACTGAAACGCTTCTTTATTTGGTCCATACCCTTCTGTAAAACGGTTGGGAATATAGAAGTCGCAGTCCGCTCCTGCTTTTCGGAGCGCTTCCACCATGACAGATGTAGAGGTAACTCCGTCCGCATCATAATCACCAAACACAAGAATAGACTGATCAGATGCGATGGCTTCTTTCACACGAGCCACGGCAGTATCCATCCCCTCCATGAGCATCGGATCGTGAAGCTGATCAATCGAAGGGTTTAAAAAACGGTCCGCTGCTTCCGCGCTATGCACCCCTCTTTTTTCTAAAAGCTGATGAGTAAGCGGAGTTACACCTGGTAGGCCTGTCGAACTTTCTTCCGAATTTTTATATGTAAATTTCCATTTCATCTTGCTTTGTATCATAAGTTCACCCCTGACCCATCTATTATACAAGAGGGAACCAGGGGGAGCAAACGCAATTATGTGACTTTCGAAGAAGAACTTTCCTCTTCAGGAGCTGCTTCCTTTTCTTCTGACACATCCCCATTTTCTTCTGAGAAGCTGTCAGAGGAGGAGGCTTCTGATTTCAACCTGCTATTTTCTTTCTTTAATCTGTAATAACGTAAAGCCCCTGCAGATGCTGTGGCTAACCCACCTAATAAAACAGATATAAGAATGACGAGAATCAGTGGTGCCTCTCCTGACCCAAACAAGTAATTGACCTGAACAGGATCTACATTGATGACGGCAAAAATAGCAATTACTAGGGCAAAGATGAAAGCCAAAATGAGATAGCTTTGTCCTTTCATAACTTACACACTCCTTCGTAGATAAAGGTTTTCTTCCTATTATTCATATACCCTGAAAGAGTCTGTAATAACCAAATAAGACCATCCTCATGGAGGATGGCCTTATTATATGCAGCCCCTCTAACCTTACACTTGAGGGCCGTCAGTCTTTTTCTTTTTCACATAGTTGATCGGGTTATCTTTGATGTTACGGCCACGCCATATGAGCCAGAGCTGAGACGCAATGAACAGGGACGAATACGTTCCTGCCAATAATCCGATAACTAGAGCGAATGAGAAGTTCGTAATGGATGATGCTCCGAAGAATAACAGCATCACAGCTGCGAAAATGACAGTAAGGACTGTATTGAAGCTGCGGGCAAGCGTCTGCATGAGACTGTCATTGACGACTTTCGCAAGCTCTTTAAATGATTTCACTTTCTTCTTCATCCTCAAGTTTTCCCGGATCCGGTCGAACGTTACAATCGTATCATTCACCGAGTAACCGACAATGGTAAGAATCGCTGCAATGATGGTAATATCGAATTCCAATCTCGTTAAACTGAAGAAAGCAACGATGAAGAAAGCATCATGCAGCAAGGCAATAATTGCTGTCAAAGCGAAGAAGATTTCAAAACGAATCGTAACATAGATGATGATCCCGATGGACGCATATAAAACAGCCAGGGCTGCGTTTTTAGCAAGCTCTTGACCAACAATCGGGGATACAGTGCTGACGTTCGGTGTGTTGCCGAACTCTTCTTCATAATAGCTTTGAATTTCACCGATTTTATCTTTACTCAGTTCATCATCGAAACGAGCGACTGCAATCTCACTATTGTCCCCGGAAATGATGACCTGTTTCGGACTGACATCAAATTCTTCTTCCAATGTTTGTTCCACTTGTTCTGATGTAATATTGCCATCAGACAAAATGGACACCCTGGAACCGCTAGTGAAGTCAATTCCCAGATTCAAGCGGAAGAAAGCAAGGGCCAGGATTCCCGCCACTACGAGGACGATGGAAATCGTGAAGAATCGTTTTCTCAAACCTACGAAATCGAATTTGCGTTTCATGAAGGTTGCTTCGACTTCATCTCCTTCAGCAATATCATGAATATCCTCTGGTTTCACACCAAACCATTTCGGACGCTTATTCAAGAAACGGCTCTTCACCCATAAACTCATGAATAATCGCGTACCATACACGGCCGTTATGAAACTGACGAGAATACTCACAATCAACATCGTTGCAAAACCTTTGACTGAACTTGTTCCGAAAATGAAAAGCACAGTGGCTGCAATCAATGTTGTAATGTTCGCATCAAGGATGGTTGCTAAGGAACGCTTATTTCCTGCCTTATAGGCTGTTAGAAGAGATTTACCAGATTTCAATTCTTCCTTAATTCTTTCATACGTAATAATGTTGGCGTCTACGGCCATACCGACACCAAGAATTAAGGCGGCAATACCAGGCAGTGTCAAAACACCATTCATCAATTCGAAAACCACGAGAATTAAATAGATGTACACACTCAACGTTAGTGTTGCAATGATCCCCGGGAAACGATAATACGCAATCATGAACAAGAAGATGGCTGCAATTCCGATGAAGCCTGCCAGGATGGTTTTGTTCATGGCTTGCTCACCGAATTGAGCACCGACAGATGTCGAATAGGTTTCTTCAAGATTAACAGGTAATGATCCAGCATTCAGAATATCTGCCAATTGTTTAGCGGATTCCTGAGTGAAATCTCCACTGATCATTACCGAATTACTACGGACGGGTCCGTCTGAGAACCCTGGTGCAGAAATGTAAGCCGGGTCTTCTTTCCCCCATTCTTCAGCGAAGGAAGTATCTTCATTATAATCCAACCATATCACTAATAGATTGTCCGGATATGGTGTGTTTGGATCGTTCGGAGTGTTATAAATTTCCTCTGAAACATCATAAAACTTTGAAGCACTTTTAACCTTCAACGTTACGATGGGTTCATTCGTGTCTGGATGATAAGACTGCTGAGCACTTCCTTCAACAAGATCGGAACCATCCATATACAATTTTCCATCCGTGCCCCGGAAAGAAAGTTCAGCTGTTGTCGAGAGCAGTTCTCTTGCTGTTTGCTGATCTTCCACACCAGCAAGCTGTACTCGAATTCTTCCCCCATCTTCAATGGTGATGTTCGTTTCACTTATACCTAGTGTATCCACACGCTCTGTCAATGAACGTGCCGTAGCCTCGAGAACCTGGTCATTCACTTCCTGGTCCTCATCTAGCGGCTCGACATCGTATAAGATTTCAAAGCCACCCTGCAAATCCAATCCTAACTTAATATCTTTTGTAACTCCTGTTATGGTCGTCCCAATCGTAGCAGCCAGTAATAAAACCACGATAAAAAAGGCTACGATCCGCCCTCGTTTCACCATACTGTCCTGTTCCTCCTTTATGTACGAACACATGCGATGATCCATCGACTATATGTATAAATGCTAATAGACAATATTTGATAATCCCCGTACCTATTCTACTACTTTTTCAAACTTTCGCAACAATAGGAAAAACTTTACGCAGATCACCGTAAAGATCTCCTGCCTTATTCATATTCTGAAGTTCCTTTCAGTGCTTCAATGGAAGATAGAAGATCATCATTCTGATAGGCCTCTGTAGTCAGATAACTTGTGTATGTATGTGTCTGCAAGTGTAAGATATCCTGGACGATTTGGTGCAGCCTCTTTTCTGGTTCGCCATTCCAAACTTTCTTTATTAAACAATCCCACACTTCTTCTTCGGTCGCACGTTTATAACCTAATAAGTGTAACTCCTCTACTTTGCTTTGCAAGACTATTTTCAGTTCATTTCTCCAGCTTGTGACCACTTTTGTCTGATCCATTAAGTTACTCCTCACTCTAAGGTTTTCGTAAACGGGTGTCATGCCTTGTCCATCCTTACGCATATACTTCATTGTAGCGGAATTTCATTTCTTTGAGAAGGCGGATCAATCATATGTCAAAACAAACTTTTCTACATGGTGCACTGATTCTGGTTGCTGCTGGACTGATCACCCGTTTACTCGGTTTCGTTAATAGGATCGTCGTTGCCCGCGTTATGGGACCTGAAGGTGTGGGGCTTTACATGATGGCTTTACCTACTTTGATTTTAGCCATTACCATCACACAGTTCGGTCTTCCTGTAGCCATATCAAAGAGAGTGTCAGAAGCAGAGGCGACTCGGAACGAAAGCAAGATCAAGCGCATTTTATTAGTTTCGCTTGCAATCACGGGCTCGTTAAGCATCTTGTTCACAATCGGACTCTTTCTTTTAGCCCCAATTGTAGCCACCTACTTTCTCACAGATTCAAGAGCCTTGTATCCATTGCTAGCCGTCACTCCCATCATCCCTATTATCGCCATATCATCTGTGATTCGAGGCTATTTCCAGGGCAGACAGAACATGAAACCACAGGCGATCTCTCAAGTTATTGAACAAGTCGTCCGAATTGGTTCAGTCGTGATCCTTACTAAAATGCTTTATCCCTATGGCGTCCAATATGCAGCCGCTGGAGCCATGGTATCTGCTGTGATAGGTGAATTTGTTTCTTTGATGTATATGTTGAGACAATTCAACATCCACAAAAGCTTCCGTTTGCGAAAATCGTGGAAAAAGCATATCCATGAGGGCAAGAAGACGCTTAATGAATTAATGACAATCGCTCTTCCAACGACGGGAAGCCGCTTTATTGGTTCTTTGACGTATTTCTTTGAACCGATCCTCGTTGCACAAAGCCTGGCTATTGCAGGAATTACGGCTATTGAATCTACCAAACAATATGGAGAGCTCACGGGCTATGTACTGCCCCTGCTCTTTTTGCCGACTTTTTTAACTCACGCTCTTTCTATTGCTCTCGTTCCTTCAATCAGTGAAGCGGCAGCTCAAGGTAAAAACGAAACAATTGCTTACCGAATCATGCAGTCGATCCGATTATCTATTGCGTCCGGAGGGCTCATCACGATTGTGTTCATGATCTTCCCGGCTGTCATCCTTACGACGGTGTATGGGACGAGCCAGGCCTCTTTCATGCTTCAGTTCATGGCACCATTCTTTCTACTTCATTATATCCAGACGCCTCTTCAAGCAACCTTGCAGGCTTTGGATTTAGCCCGACCGGCCATGTGGAACACGCTGATTGGGGCCATTATCAAGTTTATTGTTCTAGTCGGATTAAGTTCTCGTCCTGAGTTCGGCATTCATGGCGTGGCGCTTGCCATCGTAGTCGGTGTCGTTGTTGTTACCCTGCTGCATTTAGGTGTACTTATGAAATACAAAGTCA
Organism: Halobacillus sp. Nhm2S1; assembly: GCF_019599545.1. Taxonomy (GTDB): domain Bacteria; phylum Bacillota; class Bacilli; order Bacillales; family Halobacillaceae; genus Halobacillus. The sequence goes on from NZ_JAIEZV010000003.1 coordinate 451,373, forward strand.
TCACCTTCCCATTCCAGATGTTCATTAGATTCGGTCTTGTAATCGGCATTATCGGGATTGTTGGGTTTCAATGGAAACACAACTGGCTTCTTGAGAGCAAACCACTTTCGCAGTTGTTGACGATGGGTATGGGACTTACTGTTTTGTACCTTCTACTGTTATTCGTTTTTCGATTAATTCGAATGGAAGAAGTAAAAATGATCCCCTGGAACCGCCTCTTCCACAAAAAATAACCGCCTGGAAGCGGTTATTTTTTTGTCCTCTTTTTTGATTTCATATTAGTTCACAAAAGCTCTCTTTACTTGAAGACTCAGTTTCGAGACTTTTGTTGAGTGGATGGGGGCTGTGGGGAATAGCTCTCTTTCCGCGGGAGCGCGGTGAGCCTACTCGGACTTCGTCCTGTGGGGTCTCACCCTGCACTTTTTTCCTGCAGTAGTCTCGCCATTCCCCTCTGCCCCTTTGCCATGGAAGATTCTAGAAACCACTACCAAATGGTCAGCTCGTATAATTATGGGAAGGGGGTTATAAAACACCTCCATAACACTTAAAAGCTTAATCCAGAGCGCTTTATACCTCTAACAGCTGGATAGTTGCAGACCCTCCAACTGGGTATAAGGGTTCGTTTCTCCCTTACATCGAAAGGGGTGGTTGGGAAGCTGCGAGACTCCCGCGGGAATGGATCGACTGGCAAGACCCCACAGTGCAAAAGCACGAGGAGGCTTGCCGTCATCCCCGCAGGAAAGCGAGTAGCTTCCCAGCCACCCCTGACGCCCAACAAGGAAACGAACCCCAGAAACATCTCGAAACGGAGTCTTCCACAAACCTGCCAGTTAGTTAAATAAACTCAAATATCTTTCTTAAAGAGTTGGATTATTGGAATTCGTTGTTTCGATCAATTTGGACTTCGCCCTGGTCGTTAATTGTACATAAAGATATTTCCTTGAAAGAATGAAACCCTTGTTTTCGGACTTCATTTACAAGCCACTGTTTGTTTTTTCGAATTGTTTGAAGGCCACTGTATTGTACTTCGCCATCAGCAATTAATACAACAGCATAATCAGAGCTTCCGTCATCTTTCGTTTCGAACACAGACAGTTTCCCCGATGGTTCCAAAATAGCGTATGCAACGTCTCCGACTTGTTGAATGCCATGTTCTCGTAATTGTAATAACAAATCGTTGAAATTATAGCGTTGCCGTCTCATCTCTTTTTCATCTACTTTTCCATGCTTAATAATAATGGAAGGCTTTCCATCGAACCAATTTCTGAACCGCTGGTTTTTCAAAGAAATCCATGCACTCCCTATTTGAATCGCAAGGAGAACGGCCATGGGGACGATGGCTTTCCAAATAGCCTCATCTGGATTTTCGATAAGAAAGACGGCGATTTCAGCTAGCATAATAAATACGACTAGATCCATAACACTAAGTTCACCTATTTCTCTTTTCCCCATGAATCGAAAAACAAAAAGGATGATCAAATAGGTGATAAGTGTGCGAATGATAATGCTGAATACGAGCAATCCGAGCACAACCTTTCCTAAAGGTTTCCCTCTAGTTAACATCACCTATTTTTCCTGTTTTATTAGAGGAATGGAAGCAAATAGCGAAACCAAACGTAAATAGACGATACCACTAAGGAAAGGATCAAAACCGGAAAGCCGTAAAGGGAGAACTTAATAAAAGGAATCGGTTTATTATGACTGGCTGCTAAGCCGGCAACAACCACATTGGCGGATGCGCCGACAAGTGTGCCATTTCCTCCAAGACATGCCCCTAACGCTAAAGACCACCAGACTGGATCAACGTTCATCATTCCATACCCTTGAAGTTCTTGAACGACAGGAATCATAGCGGCAACGAACGGAATATTGTCAACGACACCTGAAAGAATTCCCGCACTCCAAAGCATCACCATCGAAGTGACCGGCATATCTCCACCAGAGATCCATACCATTCCTCTAGCTAATTCATCAATGACTCCAACCGTCTCTAATCCACCTACAAGCATAAACAGGCCCATGAAGAAAAATAATGTCACCCATTCAACTTCTTGAAAGACATGTTCAACATCAAGCTCTTTCTCAGACAAGAACAACAATAAGAGTGCTCCACTGACGGCAATGGTCGTAATATCCATATGGATAAATGGATGCATCATAAAACCGACGATGGTAAGAAGCATGACTGAGATGGATTGGAAGAGCAACGGAGACATTTTCAAGTGTTCTTTTGCATCTACTCTCATTAAATCTTCAGCTAATGCCTGATCATACGTAAGCCCTTTGCGGAATAACAAAATGACGCCTATCGTTACGAGGATAAAGATAATCAATACTACCGGCCCTAGATGATAAAGGAAGGAAACAAAGCTGAAATGGTCCACCGCCTGTCCGATCATAATGTTTGGAGGATCACCAATAAGCGTAGCGGTTCCCCCAATGTTGGAGCTGAAAATCGTCATGATCAGATAGGGAAAAGCTGGTAGCTTCAAACGATCTACGAGGGTTAATAACACAGGTACAAACAAGAGGACCGTCGTAACATTATCTAAAAAGGCAGACCCTACCGCTGTAAACAGAGCGGTTACAAGCAACAACGGAACAGGCCTTCCTTTTACAAGCTGCGCTAACCAAATAGCTAAAAAAGTGAAAATCCCTGTTTTTTTCGTGATAGAAACTAACACCATCATAGAAAAAAGGAGGGCAACGGTATTCCAGTCTATGAAACCAAATGCTTGTTCCCACTCATAAATCTTTGTCATTAAAAGAAGTACGCCACCTGCTACAGCTACCAGTGCACGGTTTAACTTCTCCGTCATAATCAGTACATAGCTAGCTACAAAGATAAGGATTGCGAGTACAGTTGACATAGATCTTCCCCTTTTTGGACGGACTTTACTAATACTTATTCAAGTCCAGATGAAAATATCTGCTTCTATCTATAGAGTTTTCGTGCATATAGATAAAAGTGACAAGCATATCAAGGGGGGATAGGATGAAAAAGCTATTGTCAGGGGTCCTGGGGTATGGAGTCGGCTCTATTTTTATTCTCATGATTGTGTTTGCTGGCGTATTGGCACTTTTACTAAGGTTCACTGGAATGGAATACGAGACGCTCAATCAAATGGCATTAGTCGCCGGTATTAGCATACTCGCCATTGGGGGCATGCTCGCTGCCTATAAGGGAGAGCAAAAGGGATGGCTCTCTGGAGGGATGACAGGGGTGATCTTCGTCAGTGCCATGATTTTATTTCAGGTTATTTTTGAAAACTCCTGGGTGTCCCTGCCTCAGTTGAGTTATTTTGGAGGACTGGTCCTTGCAGCCTGGCTTGGAGGTATGATAGGGGTCAACCTGCCACGAAAAACTGTAAAAAGATGATAAAACGTAAAATCCCGCTACAAGGATATGTAGCGGGATTGCATTTGATTAGCTCAATTTTTCACGTACGGACGAACGATCGAATTTCAGTTGAGTACCATCTTGTACAGAAATCACAAGAGTACCTTCATCAATCGCATGAATCGTTCCGTGAAGTCCTCCGATTGTTATAACTCTATCGCCTTTTTGGAGGTCCGACTGCATTTGTTGAACTTGCTTCTGTTTCTTTTGCTGCGGTCGAATCAATAGGAAATAGAAAATGACAAACATTAGAATAATTGGCAGTAAACCCACTAATGTATCCATTTATTTTCCCCCTTTCTAAAAGTTCTTTGCGTTTGGTTTGTTGAAACCATACATTTCAAAGAATTCTTCTCTAAAGTCACCGAGTCGATCTTCTCTAATGGCTTCACGCACTTGCCTCATTAAGTTTAACAGAAAATAAAGATTATGATAAGTCGTAAGTCTGAAACCAAATGTTTCGTTAGCTTTGACTAAATGGCGGATATAAGCACGGCTGTAATTTCTGCATGTGTGGCAATCACAATTCTCATCAATTGGACGGAAATCACGTGCAAATTTCGCATTTCTTACCACAAGTCTTCCTTCAGAAGTCATCAGTGTCCCATTTCTTGCAATTCGTGTTGGGAGCACACAGTCAAACATATCAATGCCCCTGATGCTTCCATCAATTAAGGAGTCCGGTGAACCAACACCCATCAGGTAACGGGGCTTTTGATCCGGCATAAGAGGCGTAGTGAATTCAAGCACACGGTTCATGACGTCCTTCGGTTCACCCACAGACAGTCCTCCGATCGCATAACCCGGAAAGTCCATGGATGTCAGGTCTCGAGCACTCTGACGGCGTAAATCTTCATACTCTCCACCTTGAATGATCCCGAACAAGCCCTGATCATGTGGACGCTTGTGTGCTTCCAAGCAGCGCTCAGCCCAACGGCTTGTACGCTCCACAGAATCTTTCATGTACTTATGCTCGGCGGGATATGGAGGGCACTCATCGAAGGCCATCATAATATCCGGTCCAAGGGCGTTTTGAATGTGCATCGCTTTTTCTGGAGATAAGAAAAGCTTCTCCCCACTAATATGATTACGGAAATGGACACCCTCTTCTTCAATTTTTCTAAGATCACTCAAACTGAAGACTTGGAAGCCGCCGGAGTCCGTTAGAATGGAACCGTTCCAGTTCATGAACTTGTGAAGACCACCCGCTTCTTCGATGATGTCTTCTCCCGGACGAAGCCACAAATGGTACGTATTTGAGAGGATAATTTGTGCGCCCATTCGCTCCAACTCTTCCGGACTCATTGTCTTAACGGTTGCTAGTGTACCAACAGGCATAAACATTGGAGTTTCAAAAGATCCGTGTGGAGTATGGACCTTTCCTAAACGTGCGCCTGTCTGCTTACATGTTTTAATCAATTCATATGTGATTGCCATGATTTCTACCCTTTCTCACTCTTGATCCATAAGATCATTTAATGAACATCGCATCTCCAAAACTGAAGAAGCGATACCTTTCTTCTACTGCCTGTTTATAGGCTTCCAAAATAAAATCGCGTCCAGCAAAGGCGCTCACCAACATAATTAGTGTGGATTTCGGTAAATGGAAGTTTGTAATTAATCCATCGATGGCTTTCAGCTTTTGAGGAGGATAGATGAAGATATCCGTCCAACCGCTTGCCTCTTTGAATGTTCCGTGATCACGGATAATCGTCTCGAGAGTTCTCGTTGAAGTCGTCCCAACAGATATGATTCTTCCGCCTCTTTCTTTGACAGCATTCAACTGATTGGCTGTTTCTCCACTCAACTGATAGAATTCGGCATGCATATCATGTTCCTCCACTTGATCTACACTGACAGGTCGGAAGGTGCCAAGCCCTACGTGGAGCGTCAAATACGCAAGTTCGATTCCCTTGGCCTGCAAATCCTCCAACAGTTCTTCGGTAAAGTGCAATCCGGCTGTGGGAGCAGCTGCTGAGCCTTCTTCTTTCGCATAGACGGTCTGATATCGATCTCTATCAGACAATTGCTCTTTGATGTACGGAGGCAAAGGCATCTCTCCCAGAGATTCCAATACTTCAAGAAAAATTCCTTCGTAACGGAATTTGACCTTGCGTCCTCCGTGCTCCTGCAGTTCTGTACACTCGGCTACAAGTTTCCCTTCTCCGAAGACAATCTTCGTGCCCACTTTCACCTTTTTCGCGGGTTTGACAAGCACGTCCCACTCATCATCTTCAGTCTGGTGAAGAAGAAGGACCTCGACTTTCCCACCAGTCCCCTCTTTCGCTCCATATAAGCGAGCTGGTAAAACCTTCGTATTATTTAAAACAAGGCAGTCACCTTTTTCTAAGTAATCGGTGATTTGAGAAAAATGACGATGTTCAATGGTTTGCTCTGTGCGGTCACAAACCATGAGCCGGGAAGCTGTCCGATCTTCCAATGGAACTTGAGCGATCAGCTCTTCCGGTAAATCAAAATCGTATTGCTTAATTTCCATGTGAATCCCCTATTCTTATGTTTAATGTATCAAAATTTCCTTATGAAATAGAAAATCAATGAGAGGACAATGCTCACGATAATGGACGTCATAATCGGAAAGTAAAACGTGACGTTTCCTTTTTTGAAGCTTAGGTCACCTGGTAACTTTCCAAATATACTCCATAAAATTCCGATCACGATGAACACAATCCCTATCACAATAAAGATTTTACCAAAGCCCGTCAAGAGCCAGGCACCTCCCTGTTGAAGTGTGCGTAAGCTTTTGGTGTGACTACGCGGCCTCTTGGCGTCCGTTGGATATAACCAATTTGCAGAAGAAAAGGCTCATAAACGTCCTCGATGGTCTGAGGCTCCTCTCCAATCGTTGCGGCTATCGTATCCAAACCTACGGGACCGCCCTGGAAGCTGTCCATGATGCCTTTCAGCAGCTTGTGGTCGACAAAATCAAGACCTTCCGCATCTACTTGAAGCATTTCAAGCGCTTCCTGCGTCGTTTCCTTGCTGATGACTGTCTCCCCTTTCACCTGGGCAATATCGCGGACACGCTTCAACAAGCGGTTGGCAATTCTTGGTGTCCCTCTCGAACGACGTGCCACTTCGACAGCTGCCGCAGCATCGATTTCAACAGAAAAGATTTCTGCTGTCCTTTCTACAATTGCGCAGAGCGCCTTCGTATCATAATATTCCAGACGGCTGTGCACTCCGAAACGATCCCTTAGAGGGGCAGAAAGCAATCCTGCTCGAGTCGTGGCTCCGACCAAAGTGAAAGGCGGAAGATCAAGTCTTACGGAGCGCGCGCTTGGACCCGTACCTACAACAATATCAAGACAAAAATCTTCCATTGCAGGATAGAGGACTTCTTCAACAGAACGTGGAAGGCGATGGATTTCATCAATGAAAAGAACATCTCCTGGTTCCAATGATGATAGAATCGCTGCTAAGTCCCCGGCTCTTTCAATGGCTGGACCAGCTGTTGTTCGAAACTGGACGCCCATCTCATTTGCAATAATCGAAGCAAGTGTTGTTTTACCTAAACCAGGAGGTCCATACAACAACGCATGATCAAGCGGCTCGTTTCTCATTTTTGCCGCTTCAATGAAGATGCTTAGGTTATTTTTCACCTGATCCTGACCAATATACTGCTTCAGAGTTTCTGGTCGTAAACTAAGCTCAATCTCCTGATCGGTATCCTGTTGTTCCCCAGATATCATGCGATCTTCCAACATTCATCCCTCCTCACCTTAAGATTTCATCAATAGTTGCAGCCCTTGTCTGACATAATCATCTACGCTGCCATGTTTGGCTTTCTCAAGTTCTGTACGGACAAACTTCACTTCTTTTTCTGTGTACCCTAAAGCTTTTAATGCTTCTATCGCGTCGTCTACTACGGCCCTTTTCTCTTTCGAGGTCAAATCTTCCTGATAGAAAAGGGTGTCCTCATTTTCTTCATCAGGAAGCCAGACAATCAATTTTCCTTTCAGATCAAGAATCATCTGCCGTGCTGTCTTCTTTCCTACTCCTGGAAATTTCGTTAAGTATTTATCGTCTTCCTGCTCAATGGCCGAAACGAATTCTGGTACGCTGACTGTTCCAAGAATAGCAAGAGCTCCTTTTGGTCCAATCCCGGAAACGTTCAGTAATTGAGCGAATAGTTGTTTGTCTTCTTTTTTCTTGAATCCAAAAAGCGATTGATTATCTTCTCTTATATAGTGGTACGTATGTACTTTGACTTCCTTGTTCATCGCATCTTGAAAATGATATGGATTTGCGCATAGTACTTCGTATCCTATGCCGCCTGTTTCTATTGTCAACGACCCTTCATCGAGTGTCGTCAATTGACCTTTCACGTAACTAATCATTGTAAAATTCCCTCTCTACCCTTTATTGCTATCCTTCCTATTGTAACATACAAGCACATGTTCGCCCATGAATAAAAGCCGTGAATCCCCCTTGAAACGGCATAAAACAGCCACTACAATTCGTGGCTGTTTTACTTCATTTATACTTCTTCTTCTTTGGAGAATTGACGGACGACCTGCTCAAAATGACGATGATCTTTGATTTTGATCCCCTGTTTCAACTCTTTCTCTCTTTTTGTCTCCAAAGGCTTTATAGGTACAGGTTTAAAGGATTCTATGACTTTCCCCTGATCAGGAAGGCCTTGAAAGACCGCTAACTCCCCATCCTCTGTCAATCCAAAATACCCCGTCTGTTTAGTCAAGGGAGAAATATCATCAACTTGCCTTTGAAAAACTACTTGATCCAATTCCTGTTCTTCAACCACCCATCCCTCATACGAAGCCCAAAAATCCATCATAGACCAAATGGTTTCTTCTTTCTTCGTGGTTTCTGTCACACCATCTATATAATGCTCTTTCAGAATGACCGTGAGTTTCAAAGGTTCAGGCTTCACTAATGTGGCCACTGCTTCTGATTGACTCCCTTTACCCTGGATAACTCTTTGGGGCATGTTATCTTTAAAGGTCTTCTGAGGAGTATGATCGATCATCGACCAACTCAATACGGCCATCCCTATGGCTAACCCAACAATTAAGGCCCATCGTTTCATGACAGGATCCCCCCTAAATTAAAATAACTTCTGTTTCTAGTGTGTCCAGAAACAGAAGTTATTATCATAGCAACGGGAGATCACGATAATTTTTCTAGAATGGCTTCATCAGCATCAAGGTTGTGATAGACTTCTTGAACGTCGTCATTATCCTCGAGCATATCAATCAGCTTCAACATCTTTTCTACGCCTTCTTCGCCGAGTTCCATATAGGTTTCAGGAATCATGGTCACTTCACTAGTGGTAAAAGCATAGCCGCTTTCTTCGAGGGACTGCTTCACATCCGAAAAAGATTCGGGATCTGTATAAATCTCAAATTGCTCTTCTGTTGTTTCCATTTCCTCTCCACCCGCTTCAATAACTTCAAGCATCAGTTCTTCTTCATCAGCCTCTGTGGTTTCTCTGTCAATGACAAGATAGCCCCAGCGGTTGAACATGAAGGAGACACAGCCATTCTCACCTAAATTGCCATCATTTTTATTGAACGCGTGTCTGACGTCTGCAGCTGTACGGTTTTTGTTGTCCGTCAATACTTTAACCATAACCGCTACTCCCCCAGGACCATATCCTTCGTACGTATATTCTTCATAATTGACACCCTCAAGATCCCCGGTCGCTTTTTTTATGGCCCGGTCGATGTTATCTTTCGGCATATTGTTTGATCTTGCTTTATCTACAGCTATGCGCAGCGCAGGGTTCGTTTCCTGATCTCCGCCCCCTTGTTTCGCGGCCATGAAGATCTCACGGGCAAGCTTCATGAAGAGTTTTCCGCGTTTCGCATCTTGAGCACCTTTTCGATGCTTGATATTACTCCATTTTGAATGGCCAGCCATTGGACATTCTCCTCTCCCAGACAAATCTTTTAGTTCCATGTATCTTTACGTAAGTTTACTTACGCATTGGTCTCTACTCTCTAATATATCACAATCCCCATTTTTCTTGAAAGCGGACCCTTATCCCCTATTCTTGGTTGAAGAAGTTCTTAAATCTCTGTCTGATTTTGTCAGGTGCTTCCCTTTCTCTTGCGTTGAAATTTTTCATTTCATCCCAGCTATTGTTATTCGTATAGACAATCAAATCTTTATCTGTCACTTGCTTTACCTTAGCTTCTATTTTCTCAGGGATCGACTCATCTCTGAGATCATATGGGTTAATCATGACAGCCACATACATACGATCATCGGTTGAATAGGCTTGAGCCATCGTAATTTCCTTCAGTTCATTAACTTTCTCCACAACTGCCATGGCATCTTCGTTGTTGAAATCATTGTCGTGGGAACGATTGGTTTCGCTATATTTCGCATTTCTAAACTCTTCCTCTGCTGTACGTTTGAAATAACTGTCTTTCCCTGTAGGAATCTGCCCTCTTCGTTCAATGGCTCCATCTTGTGCGTAACCAAGAGGTTGATAAGGGGAAGATTCTTCTTCTTTCGGCTCCGCGGTTTCATCCGCCTGACATGCAAACATAAATAACGAGGTTAACATAAGGATACTAACGATTTTCCACATAAAAACATTCTCCTTTTACCCTTACTATGGGTTCAAGAAGAATGTTTTAGTCTGTCAATATTCGCCAAGCTTATTTCGGAGGAGCCGTAGGCATTTGACGTTTATGAGCAGAGCGTTTGTGCATCGCTTCAATAATATTTCGGTCTTCTTCAGGGATTTCTTCCCCTTTCAGATGACGATCAATCATATCATAACTCGTGCCCATTTCGTTCTCATCTGTCTGCCCTTCCCACAATCCTGCACTTGGTTGTTTATGGATAACTTCATCAGGCACACCCAAATATTTAGCCATTTCTCGAACTTCACCTTTGGTGAGGTTGGAAATAGGAACGAGATCCACGCCTCCATCCCCGAACTTTGTGAAGTACCCAGTGTACCATTCGGCTGCATTATCTGTCCCGACCACTAAATATTTATGGTTGGTTGCTATTGTATAGAGAGTACTCATTCGTAAGCGGGCTCTCAAATTAGCATCAGCTAACTTTTCTTGTTCTTCATTGAAAGATCCAGCATCATTCAATTGCTGTTTAATTGTTTGGAACATAACGTTGTGTGTTTCCGTTAAATCAACGGTCATAACTGGAAGATCGCACGCTTCCACCACGCTTTTTGCATGCACTTGGTCATCGGATTGACTTTTACATGGCATGATGACACCCAAAGAGTTATCTGGGAATGCTTTCTTTATCAGGTTGGCAACGACAGCGGAATCGATTCCACCACTGACCCCGACGACCAAACCTTCTACATTTGCTTCTTTGACTTGTTCCTGAAGCCAGGATACGATTTTTTCAACTTTTTGTTCCACCGGATTGTTCATCCTTTCACACATATGATACCTAATCATAGCATATGCTCAGCATATCGGACAAACTTCTTCCGGTTTTCCCATGCTTTTTCTAATTTTCTCATATGGCGGGGCATCGATGCTTCTTCTCTCAGGCTTAAACGGTACCCATATAGCCATTCCCTTAAAAGATCAGCAGGAACAAGGACCCCTTTCCACCATATATCCTTGTCAGAAACATGTGGGAAGTATGGCAACAGTGTAGATTTTCTAAGCTCCACGTATGGTAAAAAACGTTGAGCCAATTGAATGTGATCATATAAACGAGGTCCTGTATGCAAAAGGTCAAAATCAATCATTTTTATATTCTTATCTCCATCCACAATGAAATTATGATGAGCTACGTCACCGTGGAGCCATTCATGACGATCCCATGCCTCCTCCTCTACTTCCCCCCAAGGATGATCCGTAAAATCCTCCAAGCGTTTGCTCATGCAAGCGTGCAGTTCCTGGAACATTTCCCTCTTCCCTAACTCTGTGAATAGATCTTTCGTTTCTTCAAATTGTTCTAAACGCCTTTCCCATTTTACATACAATGGGTCCTTAGGAATGGATAATACTCCAATCCCCTTGGTCGTTCGATGGAAATGATGGAGAATACGCACCGCTTGTTTTCGATCCTTATGCCGGTTAAAATCTGCATGCCTTCCTTCCACGCGTTCAAATAATGCCCAGTCGCACCCCAGTTTACTGATGGTAAAAACACGATCATAGAAAGGATACGGTCTTGCAGCTATTTTATAGGCATAATTCCAGTGATCGAAAAACTCCACTTGTTTTTCAATTACATGATACCTGCGATACCCCTTCAAAATAAAAGGCAGCCCTTCGAAATTTACTTTATACACCTTCGGTTTGATGGTCTGTTCGTATTCAATCGGAAGCTTTTCCTCCGTTTGCATCCATTGAAAAAGGCGATCCGTATATGAATCGCCCATTCGATGTTCAGCTTTCATCTAAATCATCTTCCCTCCAAGGCTGTTGATATCCTTGGCTCATTTGTTGAGGATCCCACGGCCCCATTTGTTGTGGATACGGTTGACCCCAGCCTTGCTGTGGCATGCCCCATCCCATGTGAGGAGGTTGCTGTGGCCCATAACCCATCGGGTGCTGCATACCCCCATACGGAGCTTGCTCCCATGGCTGCTGAGCGGCGTATGGAGAGTGACCCCAAGGTCCCATCATTGGTCCATATGGTTGCTGTCCCTGCCCGTCACCACACCCACAGTCTCCACCTGCTTGCACGCCTTGGACCATATCATCGCTTGATTCGTCCCCCATCATGGGTTGCTGCATCGGCATTGGCTGTTGGTACATCGGCATGTGCATCGGCATCATTACTGGATACGGTGGGCAGCAATAATAGTCTGTATGAACCAACTGCGGCTGCATCGGTTGTTGCATTGGCTGCTGCATCGGCTGTTGCATTGGCTGCATCGGTTGATAATAAGGCTGCTCAGCCATAGGAGCTTGTTCCGGAGATTTCATCCCCTTTACTTCCTCCATTTTTTCTCCTTTGACATCTTCTTTTAGAGCTTCTTTCGGCGATTCTTCTTTCGGTTGAGGCATAGGCATTTGCGGGAGGTGGAAAGTTGTATAATAATTTTGCATCTGCTGATCAATGCTCGGCATGGTAATTGGCATATTCATGTTAATAGGCTGCATCGGCTTCATCGGTTTTTCCATAACACCTTTAGCTACTGGCTTCTTCTCATCTTCTTTAATTTTAGGAATTGGCTTTGGTGTCGTATCTTTATATGGTGGTTGAGAAGGCATTTCCTTCTTAGGTGCTGGTGCTTGTTGTTTAGGGGCTTCTTTCTTAGGAGCCTCTTTTTTCACTTGCTTCGTACCTTGGGGGACTTTGATCTTCATACCCGGCATAATCATATCAGGATTGGAAAGCTGGGTATTCATGGATTTCAACTGTTCAAAGTCGACCCCGTATTTCTTGGCAATGTTCCAGAGTGTATCTCCTTTTTGTACAATGTGAATTCTCACATCTGCAACTCCCTTCCTGTAATTCTGTAAAAACAATAAGGCAATAATAGCTTCATAACACTCTATGCAACACAAGCCAAAACATTGATGAAAAAGCCTATAATAATTTGATAAAAAATATAAACAAACCCCTGAATCCCTATTAACAAAGGGATTCAGGGGTTATGAAAGCCAAGCTTATTTCACAGGGGCCGGAACATCGACCTGGTAACTCGGATACGTTCCGAGCACCTTCAACTGACAACCTAACGCTTCAAGTTCTGCCTGCACGCCAGGAAAAAGCACGTGATCATAAGGTTGATCTACATCTATCAAGAAAAAGTAGTTACCAAGACCGGTCTTCAGCGGCCTGGATTCAATTTTTGATAAGTTCATTTTTCTCCATGCAAAGGCCGCGAGTACTTGATGCAGGGCCCCGACATAATCCTTAGGTAACGTTACCATGACCGTCGTTTTGTGCTTCGTGACAGGGTGGTCCTTCACTTTCAAAGTGGTCGGCACCTTTTGAACGACTGCAAACCGCGTGTGGTTATTGTCATAATCATGGATATCCGTATCCATGAACCTCAATCCGTTCTGTTCTGCCGCTAAATGATTGGCTATGGCAGCAACACCCGGACCTTCACTTGCTACAATTTCTGCCGCTTTCCCTGTCGAAGCTGTATATTCAATTTCAGCGTCCGGATACTTTGTATGCAAATACTGGTGACACTGGGCAATGGCATGACTATGAGAATAAACCTTCTTAATTTCGCCTTCATGATCCGGATGGACAAGGAGGTGTTGTTTAATTGGGACCGTTAATTCCGCAATAATCGATTGATTTACGTGATGCACGAGGTAATCGACCGTCAAATGCACGGAACCTTCAATCGCATTTTCAATCGGGACAACGGCTGTACTGATCTCCCCTGCCTCTACCGCGTCCAGACAAGCAGGAATGTTTTCGTAGCCGATGAACTCTCCACCTTCAAACAAAGCATCCACTGCCATTTTTGTAAACGTACCTCTTGGTCCTAAATATCCAACCCGTTGTTCCGTCATGATTTCCCCTCCAATTAAGCTCCCGTACTTAAGATCTCTACACGATCTACAAAGTCTAACTTGTGCAGCTGCTGCAACAGTTTTTCTATGCTGTCTTCCATTCCGGAAGTATTCAAAGAAAGCGTCACATTTGCTTTCCCTTGAAGAGGAATTGTCTGATGAATGGTCAAAACATTACAACCTGACTGAGCAACCGTCATTAATAAATTCGACAACGTTCCTTTTCGATCTTCAAGATGGAAAAACAATGTAATCATCTGTTCCTTGACCATCGCCTGAAAAGGAAAAACAGCATCTCTATATTTATAAAAAGCACTGCGGGATAAGCCCACTTGCTGGACAGCCTCAAAAATGGACTCTACTTTCCCCCGCTCTAATAATTCTTTCGCCTCGATCGTCTTCATCATAGCTTCAGGAAGAATGTCGCTACGGACTAAATAAAATTTCTCATTGTAATCCGCCATGAAAAATCCTCCCCTTTAATCGACAAACTCGAATTCATAATCCATTAATCTAACCGTGTCGCCATCTTTCGCGCCACGTTTTCTGAGCGCTTCATCCACACCCATACTCCGCATCTGACGAGCAAACCGGTTGATCGATTGGTCATGAGAAAAGTCCGTTCTTTTGAACAGGGATTCAATCTTCTCCCCATAAAGGACATAGGCACCATCATCATCACGGGTAATCTTAAATGGCGCTTCCTCTTTTTCAAACTTGTAGATGACCCGCTCATCCACTTCTTCGACTTGTTCTTCCTGTTTCGGAATTTCATCCAGTTTATCCGCTACGGCATATAACAATTCATCCAACCCATCCCGTGTAACAGTAGAGATGGAATAAATGGGAATGTCATCATTCCCCAGCTGCTCTTTAAACAGCTCTAAATTGTCTTTTGCATCAGGAATATCCATTTTATTCGCCACAATGATTTGAGGACGGTTTTCCAACCGTTGATCATAGGATGATAATTCATTATTGATCGTTACATAATCCTCATAAGGATCGCGGCCTTCCATTCCAGACATGTCAATGACATGCAACAGCAATCGCGTGCGCTCGACATGCCGAAGGAATTGATGACCAAGACCGACTCCTTCATGCGCTCCTTCAATAAGCCCAGGAAGATCGGCCATCACAAAACTACGATGGTCCTGACTTTCTACAACCCCAAGGTTTGGAGAAAGAGTAGTAAAGTGATAATCTGCAATCTTCGGTTTCGCTGCGGTTACAACGGATAAGAATGTTGATTTACCGACACTCGGAAAACCGACTAATCCTACATCTGCCAACAATTTTAGTTCGACAACAACATCAAGTTCTTCGCCTGGCTCCCCATTTTCAGCAATTTCAGGAGCGGGATTTCTGGCTGTAGCAAAGCGAGCGTTCCCTCGTCCGCCGCGACCACCTTTAGCAATGACAGCTCTTTGTTTATGATCCGTCAAATCAGCGATCACTTTATCTGTCGCCGCATCTTTCACTGTTGTCCCAGGAGGTACACTGACGACTAATGGGTCTGCGTTCTTCCCATGCTGCTTCTGGTTCATCCCATTCTCACCTTTAGCTGCTTTAAAATGGTGTTGATACCTGAAGTCCATCAACGTATTGAGCCCTTCATCGACTTCAAAAATGACATCTCCGCCATTTCCACCATCGCCACCTGCAGGTCCACCTCTTGGTACGAACTTTTCACGACGATAGGCCACAAGGCCATTTCCACCGTCGCCACCTTTTACAAATACTTTCACCTGATCGACAAACATGTCTATTCACCTCTTCATTCTATTGTCATTTCAATAGAAAGTTCTTTACTGTCAAAAATCGTTGCAATAAATCCTTCTTCATTGAGCGTTTCTTTCAAACGTTCCGGCTCATGAAACAGACCTTCCCACTCCCAGCTCAACCCAAGTGTATCCTGACCACCTACATAGATGGTACATGTGCCTTCATAAAGTTCTTCATTTCCAATATGTCCATCCATGATTTCAATCATCCGTTTTCCATAAGCCAACAATGTAGGATCATGACGGGATAAATCAACTTCTCCCCTTATGAAATACCGGAGTCGGTAGGTCTTATGTACCCAATTAAAAGATAGCAGCCACAAAGGGAATTTCAGAGCATCACTGTTCAATAATTTCCGTTCTTCTTCTGCCTCTTCTTTAATTTCTTCCAATTGTGAAAGCAAGCGATCCTGCTTTCCCAGGGTAGCGTATCCTTGAAGCAATTGAATTTGATTCATCCAGTCATGACGCTTATGTCTCAGCAGCTCAATGATTTCTTTTTCTTCCATCCTTTCAGCTCCCTCGTTCAACCCATAATAATAAAAAGTATAGCAAAAATTCAAGGAAACAAAAAACCTTAACGTATAGGTTCTGTTACTATTGTCAGGTAAATGGAGGTGAGTGTGAATCCACTAGTCATGCATGGATTCAATTAGACTGGAGAATCTCTCTCTACACACCAACGGGCAAAAAATCCTTTTTAACTGCTGAACAGAAAATGAAGTTGAAGATATAAAAAAGCCGCGCTTATGCGAAAAGCAAAGCGCGGCTTTTTTGCTGATGGACTATTCGCTTACGCTTCCTGTGCTACAGGATAAACGCTGACTTTTTTACGGTTACGTCCGTAACGCTCGAACTTAACAACACCGTCCACTTTCGCGAACAATGTGTCGTCTCCACCACGGCCAACGTTCGCACCAGGGTACACCTTTGTACCGCGTTGACGGTAAAGGATGGAACCAGCAGTTGCTTGTTGTCCGTCTGCACGTTTAGCTCCAAGACGTTTGGACTCAGAGTCACGACCGTTTTTTGTACTACCTACACCCTTCTTCTGGGCGAAAAACTGCAAATCAAGACGTAGCATGAGTCTTCACCTCCTTATCGTTGGGATATTTTCATATATTGATCGTATTCTTGTTCAATCGTTTCCAAGGACACCTGCATGCCTTCTAATAAGGTTTGAGCTTTTGAATGAACGGATTCATCCAAATCTTCAGGAAGGGTGATTTTCAAATAACCACCTTCGCCACCTTGTTCGACATCAGGTTCAAATCCACAAAGACTTATAACGGCATTGACAGCACCGAACGAAACAGCCGATACGGCTGCACAGACGAGATCATGACCGTAAGGACCACTCTCTGCATGTCCGGAAATTTCAAAGCCTTTAATTTTTCCTTGTGAGCGAAACATCGATACTTGTATCATCCGATACGAACCTTACGCGTTGATCGCTTCAACGACAAGTTTCGTGTACGGCTGACGATGACCTTGTTTGCGCTTGTAGTTCTTTTTAGGCTTGTATTTGAAGACAGTCAATTTCTTCTGAAGGCCTTGTTTTTCAACTTTAGCTGTTACAGAAGCACCGTCAACGTAAGGAGCACCAACTTTTGTGTTGTCTCCTCCTACGAAAAGAACTTTGTCAAAAGTGATAGACTCACCAGCTTCTACGTCCATTTTTTCAACATAGATCTCCTGGCCTTGTTCTACTTTCACTTGCTTACCACCAGTTTCAATAATTGCGTACATACTTGCACCTCCTCAATATACTCAGACTCGCCATTCAGGTACCGGAAATCGGTTTAAAAACCTGTTCTGTGCGGTTGTAGCAACGGAGTGCTACTAGAATAACAAAACAATGTTACCACAGATCAAAACAAGTTGTCAACATGATATCCGCGACGCTGAACAGCTTCCCGGATCATGTCTAAAGACCCTTCAAGCTCTATTTGATAGCCAGAGATGTCAGCATCCTGCCTAACAAACAGCTCCTGTGGAATTTTACTAGAAATCGGCTCAGAAAGCAATCGTTTTTTGCAATCCATAAACGTCGGATGCACCGCGATCATCAAGGCCTCCGCTTCTCTCTTTTGAAGAAGTTCTCTTTCTAAACGATAAAGGGCTGTCTCATCTGTAAAACTAACTTCCCTGGATTTGGCTAATTGAGCAGTCAGGCTGGCGTTCTCCCTCTTCCTCGTCATTTCAAGAAGCCCTAACCTTGTCATCCCGAACACATTTGTTTTCGTAGGATCGCTTTTCACCAGCCTCCTCATTTCTGAGATGAGCTGTTTCTCATTGTTCTCATTTTTCATGGAAATGAAATCAATAAGAATGATGCCGGATAGATTTCTTAAACGTACCTGCTTTTGAATTTCTTTTGCAGCAAGGATATTGACATCAAGGGCCTGGGAATTTGAAAAGGACCGCCCTTTAACTTTATGACTGTTGACATCGATCACTGTCATGGCTTCTGTCTCTTCAATGACTAAGCTCACCCCATTGTTCAACTCAACAAGAGGAGAGATGATTTGTTCTTGGAGACGCGACAAGGAAACAGGCAGTTTTCTTTCCATATCACTTTCCCAGCGTATGCGTTCTGCCAACGATGGAAACTTCTCCTTTAAACGCTTAGATGTGCCCGCATCATCAATGAGCACTTCCTGAATGGTAGTCGCTGGAAATTTGCGAATCCATGCATTTGGGATGCTGGGCTCACTCCATAAGCGGTAGATTTGATTTTTCTTTCTCTCATCCAACGTCTTCCACTCATCCCTAAGCCCTCTTAGCTCTTCAATAATCGTCTTGGGATCCACGTCTCCAGCTGCCGTCCGGATGATACAACCTTCAGCATTTTTTAATTCGTTCTCCAACCATGATTCGATCTCAGCTCTTTTTTCGCTCTCCAGCTTTCGAGAAATAGAAATCTTCCCTTGAGCAAAAGGCTGGTAGACCGTGTACAATCCAGGCAAAGTCACGTCAGCGGTCAATTGAGCACCTTTGTTCCCAACAGGATCCTTGATCACTTGTACAATAACCCTTTGTCCTACATTCAATGCCGCTGATAATTTCCCTTCACACCAAGGGACCATTTCCTTCCGAAGAAAACCTGAGCGTCCCGCTCCTATATCAATAAAGGCTGCGTCCAACCCTTGTTCCACCCGTTCTACTTTCCCGAAAAAAATAGAGCCCGTGAGCTTTTCAGCACCGGGCCGGTCAATCACATATTCAAGGATTTCCCCATTTTCAATGACCACTCCCGATTTTTCAGCTGCCTTTGTATGTAATAGTAATTGTCTCATGTCATCCCTCATCATATAGCGATTTCAGCAATGTCCCGCACTTTTAAATGAGGCTTCTTTTGTTCAAAGAAAGCCCGGAGACACTCTTGTTCATCTACTATATAGAAAGGATTCGTATGTTTCAATACATACTTGTGGCGCCTGTTGGAGTGAATGTTCTTCAGGACATCACGAACGAGCGTTTCTTCATGAACATTGACGTACTTAGCCTTCAATCTTTTCCTGTCCTGATACGTACAATAAAGAAGATACCGCATCATCGTGTATGATTTCCTTTTCCATTCGAGGACGTTTTCAATGAATAAAAAGGCGGTCAGAAGGATGGCGGCTAACGTCCATCGTTCTTCCGTAAACATCCAGAATCCAGCGCTTGCCATGAAAAAGAGGGATAGGCTAAGAGCAATAGCCAAACTCACCCTGAATGCAAATAAACGATTCAATAAATAAAAGAGCAGCTTTCCACCATCTAACGGCCAAACAGGGAGCATGTTAAATAGAAAAATGACTCCATTATAAAAGAAGGCGGCGTCTAATAAAGGATGAACACCTATGATGGATTGCATGGTTAGGAGCAGAACAAAGATCCACAAATGCTGGAATGGACCCGCCAAGACCACAAGCATCTGCTCTCGGAAGGGCCTTGTATTGTGTTCTTCGCTCACGACTGCCCCGCCGAACAGCCAGATTTCCATTTTTTCCACGCGCCAGTCGAACCTTTTGGCCATAAGGAAATGGCCCAGTTCATGAACAATGACTATAGAAAACAAAACCACGAATTCATAGATGGCTCCTGTCAACAGAGCTGAAAGAGCGAGCAAAAAGAAGAGGGGGTGGATATGGATATAGTCGTGAAACTTAAGGACCTTCATTCACTTTGATCACCTGTACTGGATCTAGAAATGTATTGTCTTTTTCGATAGCGAAGAAAAACTCCGCGGCCTGCCCCTCTTCCGCTTTCACGGACCCCAAATCCTTTTGTGATTGGACATGTTCATATAAATGGACATCGATGGATGATAAATATCCGTACGTCGTTTTCGTTCCATCTTCATGTTGTAAGACGACGGTCTTCCCTGATTCCGGGTCATTACCTGCAAAAATGACGGTCCCTTCCCGCACTGCTTTTACTTGAGATCCATTTTCCGTCGTTAAAATGATTCCCTTGCCGTCATTTTGGAATGGGGTCGTCACCGTCCCATTCACCGGCATTGCGAGAGGTTCCTGGCCCGTTTCATCCTGGGGTTGAATGACCTGTAAAGGATCTCCGAAACGGTCGCTGTACCATGCGGTTACTTTAGCAAAAGGAAATTCTTCCTGCATTTGGCTGACCGCCCAATCCCCTGGTACTTTAACAACGGCGAGGTCAGTATTTTTTCCTAAAGCAACAACAGCAAACAGTAAAACCGCGAAAAACACCTGCATGCCTATACGGCTCGTTGCACTTGTCGGTTCTTCTTTCTTTACTGGTTTATGGCCATAGCCATTAACCAGTGGGGGATAGCCATGCATTTCTTCATCCTGTGGTGGAGAGAAACCTCCAGGCGGGCTTGTCCCCTGACGATGCATCTTTCTCTTTTTTCGATCCGCTATATTCTTGCGTACATCACGAATGTTCTTTTTCACAACCAAACCCCTCTCTACGTCTTTTTCTATCAGTCTATGGGACAAGGAGGTGGTTTATTAATTTAAAATAAAAAAACCTGCCACAGGATGTGACAGGTAAAACAATTACGTGCGCATGCCGAAGAATTTCTTCACTTTCGCAAGAACACCTCGTTCTTCATCAAGCTTCATAAGGGGTACCGTTTCCCCTAAGATTCTTCTAGCAATGTTTCGATAAGCGAGAGAAGCTTTGGAATTAGGTTTCATGGCCACAGGCTCTCCACTATTGGATGCTTTTATGACCGCATCATCATCAATAACGATACCCAGTAGATCAATAGATAGAACATTGACGATTTCGTCAACATCAAGCATGTCCCCGTTTTTCATCATATGATTCCGGATCCGATTGATTACGAGCTTCGGAGATTCCATATCTTCTTGCTCCAAAAGGCCAATAATCCGGTCTGCATCACGGACGCTCGATTTTTCAGGAGTCGTGACGACAATCGCCTTATCCGCACCTGCGACCGCATTTTTATACCCTTGCTCAATCCCGGCTGGACAATCGATGACGACATAATCGTACTCTTGCTTTAGTTCCTGAACAATGGCCTTGACCGCTTCCGGAGTCACTTCTGATTTATCTGATGTCTGGGCCGCTGGAAGCAAATGCAGGCAATCAAAGCGCTTATCCGTAATTAAGGCCTGTTTCGTCTTGCAGCGTTCGTTTACGACATCGACAATGTCATAGATGATGCGGTTCTCGAGCCCCATCACGACATCCAAATTTCTGAGACCGATATCAGTATCAACGAGACACACCTTCTTTTTCTGCAAGGCCAAAGCGGTCCCCAGGTTCGCAGTAGTTGTCGTTTTTCCGACTCCTCCCTTTCCAGAGGTAATGACTATCGCTTCACCCATTGATCATTCTCCTTTCAAAACTAACCAGATGCGGTCTCTTTTTTACAACCTCTTGAATTCGATCGATACGAATTTTTTCCATGGACTCATCAATGAATCCACATTCCATATACACACCCTCAGATTCATAGTCCGGTGAGCGGCTTAATTGATCGGCTATCCTTAGTTGGCTCGGCTGCATGTAGGAGGATGCAATGACCGCATTCGTATCCCCTTCAAATCCTGCATGAGCAATTCCACGCAAACTCCCCATGACAAAAATGTTGCCTGTGGCTTTGATTTGCCCTCCGGGATTTACATCACCAATCAAAAGCAGATCTCCCTTGACTTCAACTAATTGCCCGGACCGTACGGTTTTAGCGACAGGGGTGATTTCCGTATTCTCTTTCCACTCAAGAGCTTCCTTTTTCGTCAGAACGTCCGACTCGATTTTTTCCACCACGAGTTTCTGTTTTTCCCGGACAACCTCTGTGAGCTTTTCTTTTTGTTCTTCATTCAAATATCTGTTGCCAAGCTTGATCGTCACACGGATCATCGGATGTTCATCTGTCAGTCCGTTCATTGACAATTGGTTTTGCAATTCTTTTAAAAGGGATGTGAAGGAACATTGATCATCCAAATGCAAGGTCAGACCGTCTCTTGTTCCTTTAATCATCACCTTTTGTACATTAGCAGCCATAGGCTCTTTCACCTCAAACCTCAAACATTTCCACCAGATTAGATATTGCTCACTTCTTCTCCCCAGGCATACACTTTTTCCTTCACGAGTGGATAGAGGAGGATGAAGAAGATCATATTCGCTGCCAAGGTCGGCAGCAGCCTCAATAGAGCGTAATCTCCCCAAGTCATGGATGTAATTTGTACGAATGAATAAATGATATAAAGCATCGTATCAGCTAAAGCCACTCCGACGACAGCTAATAAGGATGCCGCAAAAAAATTGGCGTGCAGCCACTTGTTTAAACCATGTACGGTATAGATGATCAAGGTATATGTAATCATATATACCCCGAGCACGCCCGTGTAGACGACATCAATCAATAAGCCGAAAGCAAGGCCATACCAGACAGCATTGTACGTATCGTCCTTGTCATAGAAAATCGCAATAATCAGAAGGAAGATCAATATCCAATGCGGGGTCATCAGCAAATCAGAGTAAACAAGATTAGCCGGAAGCATACTCATGGCCATCCCCTGCATGATCAAGAAAAACAAACATAGGAGTGCAATGAAGTATCGACTCATGATGCTTCTTCCTCCTGTTCAGGTTCCGGATCTACCGTTTCTGCTGTACGATCCACTACCATCACGTGATTGATATCAAACAGATCGGCAAAAGGTTCTACATAGGCGGTTTGTGTCAGACCAAACTGATCATTGACGACTTCTTCGACCGTTCCAATTCTCAAGTTGCTCGGGAAAACGCCCCCTAATCCAGAAGAGATAACCGTATCGCCCGGCTTGAGCTCTTCATCAAGCTTAATCTCCTCCAGCAATAGACGACCCGTTTCATCATCATAACCTTCGATCAGACCGAAAGCTTCATCCTGATTCTCCCGAACGACCCAAGCAGAAATTTTGTTCGAACGATCGAACCCGCTTAAGAGTTGGACCGTGGAATGAAAAGCCCCAACGGACTTGATTTTCCCAATCAGGCCATCACTTGTCATGACAGCCATATCTTTTTCAACGCCGTGCTCTTCTCCTTTATTAATGGTCATCTGCTCAAACCAACGGTCTGAACTTCTTGCAATGACCGTTGCCTGCACGGGAGAGTAGTCACTCAAACTATCAGACTTATCCAATGTTTGCTGTAGTTCATCAATTTCACTACGAAGTCTTTGGTTTTCCTGAATGACACCTTTGTATTCAGAAAGCCTTGCTTTCAATACTTCGTTCTGTTCATAAACACCAAACATGTCTTGAATATTTTCAATGGTATTATCCACAAGACTGACCGGTTTATGGAAGACGGTTTGCATCCAACCGATCGAATCCTGGAGAAATTTTTCAGGTGTGCTTAACGAATCACGGTCACGGATTGAAAAGCCAATCAATGCTACGAGTACGATAAATCCTACTAATACAATCATCAGTCTTTTTCTGCGAAATAACGAAGGCATAACGAGTTAAACTACTCCATTTTCGCCCGGCTTGCTACATTCGGCTGGGAACGGAAATGATGGATATACTCCAAAGACTTCCCTGTTCCAACCGCCACACAATCAAGTGGATTGTCGGCAATAAATACGGGCATGTTCGTTTCTTCACTGATGACTGTATCGATGTTCCTTAGCAAGGCGCCTCCCCCAGTAAGGACAATCCCGCGCTCCATAATATCCGCTGCCAGTTCTGGAGGTGTTTTTTCTAATGTGTTCTTGACCGTTTCAATAATTGAATCAATCGTATCTTTCATAGCACTTACAATTTCATCACTTTGAATCGTGATGGTTTTCGGCAAACCACTAAGCAAATCCCGTCCCCTAATATCCATTTCGTCAACTTCGGAGACTTCTCCTGCACCGCCCAATTCCATTTTCACTTCTTCAGCCGTCCGCTCACCAATCATTAAATTGTACTTCTTGCGTACATGCTGAATGATGTTGTCATCCATCTCATCTCCGGCAATACGGATGGACTGGCTTGTAACGATTCCACCAAGAGAGATAATCGCCACCTCTGTTGTGCCACCACCAATATCAACGACCATGCTTCCGGTTGGTTCCCATACAGGAAGGCCTGCACCGATCGCTGCCGCAAATGGTTCCGCAATCGGATAAGCTTCTTTTGCTCCCGCCTGTTTCGTCGCATCAATGACCGCACGCTCTTCAACCATCGTAATGCCTGAGGGTACACAGACCATGACATTCGGTTTACTTGCAAAAGAGGAACGCGTTTTTAACGCCTTTTTTATATAATATTTCATCATTTGAGCAGTCGTATCATAATCGGCAATCACGCCATCCTTCATCGGTCGGATAACATTTATGTAACCTGGCGTTCGCCCGATCATATTTCGCGCATCATTTCCGACCGCTTCGATGTCACCGGTTTGTGTATTTTTGGCAACAACCGAAGGCTCTCGGACAATGACCCCTTTACCTTTCAAAAAGACGAGTGTATTTGCAGTGCCCAAATCAATTCCTAAATCTTGAGAGAATCCAAAAATCCCCAATAATATCTTCCTTTCTAAAACCCGCTTTCCTATCAACGGGGGTTAGGCATCTATATAGAATCATGATTAGAAGAAGCGCCTATTTATAAGAAAATCCTATAAATGGCGCTTTTTCTTTTTCATCTATTCAATTATACGAAAAATCCACAAAAATAGATAGTGTTACAAATAGCCTTTTTCTTTAAGACTAATGAATTTGCGATCACCAATGACAAGGTGATCCAATAAATCAATGCCAATCATCTTTCCGCATTCTTTCAATCTGCGTGTCACCTGGATATCTTCTTGTGATGGAGTCGGGTCTCCGGAAGGGTGGTTGTGGGCGCATATGATGGAGGCGGCAGACCTTTTCACCGCTTCTTTGAACACCTCTCTTGGATGGACAATCGAAGCATTCAAGCTGCCGATAAAGATGGTTTGTCTATGGAGGACCTGGTTTTTCGTGTTTAAAAACAAACAAATGAAGTGTTCCTGCTTTAAATCTCTCATTTCTTCCATGATAAAGTCCGCCCCGTCTTCCGGGCTTCTAATCATGTAACGTTCCACAGGTTTCATTTTCTGCATTCGTTTCCCTAATTCAATCGCTGCCAGGAGCAGGACCGCCTTTGCAGATCCAATTCCCCGGATAGCTGTCAGTTCTTCAATCGTGGCATCTTTCAGGAGCATGATTCCCTCAAAATGAACAAGAAGCCGGTTGGAAAGCTCCATGACAGACTCACGTTTGGTTCCACTTCCTAACAGGATGGCGAAAAGTTCCTGATTGGATAAATGAGAGGCCCCGAGCTCAATCAACCGTTCTCTCGGCCGGTCTTGTCTCGGAACATCTTTGATCATTACACTTGTTTGGGTCAATGATTCGCATCCTTTCCTTCTAAGTCCCCATGCAAGAAAGAATCACTCAGGGAAGATGCCTAATTTCTTAAGTTCACGTGCGACCCGTGACAGTGGCAAACCGACTACACTGTAATAGTCTCCATTAATTTCTTCAACAAACAAGGATCCTTTCCCTTGGATGCCGTATCCTCCTGCCTTATCCCACACCTCTCCTGTCCGTATATAGGCATCGATCTCTTCTTCTGACAATGCGTAAAAGGTCACTTCTGTCTGGACATAAAACAGATCCACTGATTGGTTTGTCTTTAAACAAACTCCCGTATATACCTCGTGTGTCGTACCACTTAAAGATCTTAAATACAGCCTTGCTTCTTGATCATCTTTCGGTTTCCCTAGAATTTCACCATTGAAAGCCACGACGGTATCTGAAGTGAGCAACACCTCATTCTCATCAACCTTCACGTTTTCAGCCTTTACTCTTGCCAAGTGAAGGACGGCTTCTTCAGGTGACATCCCCTCCTCGATCACTTCTTCAGCGTTCGAAGGGCGTACATCAAACTCGAAGCCTGCAAGCTCAAGGAGTTCCTTTCTTCTTGGAGATTGTGACCCTAAAACTAAGCGCTTCATCCCAAACCTCATCCTCTCTATACATGGGGCTCTTTCTATTCTACAAGATTTTCATATAACAGAAGATTATAGAAAGAACCATTTTCTACAGGAAAAAGATATAAAAAAAGAGTTTCCCGTTGAGAAAACTCCTTTTTTCTTAGAATATCACGTGATGTATTCCTTATTCTAATGATTGAGTCACTTTTAACCAATTGATATTGGTATCATCCTGAGATTCCCATTCATTCAAAGCTTGTCCAAGTGGTGTATTCTCACCCACTTCATCCATAAGCTTCTTTCTTTGATTCTCCGATAAATCTTTCATTTCATGGGTCTCAATAGGAGTAACCAGTTCTTGCGGGATTTCCTTTTCAATCGTTACAACAAAAGGCTTCACATAAGTTTCAATGCTCTTTCCAGCAAGACGTCCAGCAATCTGATCGGCGTCCTGTTTATTCGCCGCACTCCCAACAAATAAATAATATTGCCCATCCCTCTGCCAGACGATGGAGGGTACAAGAAGAGCTGTCAGTTTGCTCTTCCATTCATTCGCTTTTCCCTCTGTGGAGAAAGCCCCTGCTTGAACGATATACGTATCAAAGGTCTGCGTAGGACCACTTGGGAGCTCAGACATAGGCTCCTCTTGAGAAGCGACCACTTCTGTATCTGTGTTCCCCTCACCAGACACTGGCACAGATTCCGGTCCTGTCGCAGACGAATCCGTTAGAGACACAAACATACGAAGCAGTAGAAAACCAAGTCCAAGACTGACAAAAAGGGCGGTCAAAGCTGTTGTGATTAACGGTCTGACTGGTGTTGAAGAAAAGCGTTTCTTTTTAAATGGAATGTGGTACACCCGGGTTGCAGGACGTTCATCTTCCTTATCTTCCTCAACTGCTGCAGCTTGTTCCTTTTGTGTCCGAACAACTTCATGTTTCGTTTCCTGCTGATGTTCGTTCCGAAATGAGATGGAGATCTTATTTTTGGAATCCATAGTTTGATCACTCCTGCAAGGTTTGTTCCCACACTATCACAGGAGTTTTGAAAACCACGCTGAAATTTGTCAGTAGGTCTTCGACAATTTTGGCTTACAATTGACTTTCAAGTTCTGAATCTGAGGGTTCTTCCTCTTCTTCATTGTCACGTTTTCCTTCATCTACGGTCTCTTCCTCTTTCTTTGGTGTAGTGGATACAGTTTGGTTCGGATCATCCCATTGTTCCATGGCGAAAGGGTCCACTTTATTTGGACTTCCACCATAATGGTATTGCGGTGCTTCATTCGCGAGGCTGGCATATAATGGCTGATAATAGCTATTCATGACGATGGAATAGCCCAGTTCATTTTCGCTTTCAGGTGCATCAAACTGGATCGACTCGATTTGTATAACCCGAGATAAAGATTGAATCTCACTCATAAAAGAGACCATTTCATCATAATTTTCAGAAGTCACATCGAGAGTGAATTGAAGGGTATGTAGACCTTCAATGAGTCTCTCTGCCTCATCTTCCACAGGTTCCTCTGCTATAGTTTCATCTAAACCCTCTTCCTCGTCGTTATTTACGCCATTTTCTTCTCGTTCATTTTCTGGTTCTATCATAGGGATCGTTGACTCTGAATCGGAAATAGCCATACTGTTGATTATGCTCCTTGAGGCATTTTCTGCCCGATCAAGGCCAATCAATAGTTGATCCATGAGAGGAATAACCGGCAACTGCTGCTGAATGATACGAGAAGTGAGGATTTGGTCTCTTTCGGTACCTTCTTGATTGTTCTCTATAGCGGAAAGAATCTTTTGTTCCTGGGTTAAGATGGCTTCTTTTTCTACTACCTCTTCCTTGTATGGAGCCAGAATGACTCTTTGACCGAGTATGGAGAACACTAGGACAAGGACGACT
The DNA here is from genome assembly GCF_019599545.1 of Halobacillus sp. Nhm2S1. Classification (GTDB taxonomy): domain Bacteria; phylum Bacillota; class Bacilli; order Bacillales; family Halobacillaceae; genus Halobacillus. The sequence goes on from NZ_JAIEZV010000003.1 coordinate 479,362, forward strand.
CCTGCAATGATGATCCATAAACTGTGACGATTCCATTCAATCTTCATTGGAGAGACACCCCCTCATCAGCGAGCGTCGATTCTTCGAGAACAATATAATAACTTGCTATGTAACGAGGTTGATAATCATACAAATCTTCAGTATCGTCCACAACATCCGTATCTACCCCGGCTAACTCAACATCAGAGATAAATGATTGTTGAATTAAGGTATTCGTGTATTTCGCCGCTTCTTGAATGGTATCGAACCTTACATTTACAGTGACTTCAGAGGCACCAGTTAACGCGAATGATTCAAAGAACCCACGCTCAGGCAGCAGAGAAACAAGCTCTTCCACCACAGGAATGGTAGGGATAACCGTACCTTTCAACTGCTCAAGTGAATCTTTCAACTGTTCTCTTTCGGTACCCTCTCCACCAGATGTAACTGCAAAACTTTCCTGCTCAACCTGCACCTGCGAAATTTGCTCATCCAATCGGGAAGACTCTTCGACCAGGCTTGCCTTTTGAGCATTAAATACGATTCCCAAGACTAATAAAAGGAGAGCAAAGAAAGTGACAACTAAATACGGGAGGATATTTCTCTTTTCTTTTTGTTCCAGTAAATTAATCTCTACAACCATTCTCTCATCCCCTACATCCTTTATGGCTTGATGGACAATCCAATCGCATCCATGTATTCACCGCTGGAAGGTTGGCCTGAATCCAAAAATACGTCTGCCTCTTTCAAAGCGGCGACCTGGATCCCTTTTGCTTCGAGCAACTCTCTTACCAGACCATTCTCCGGCCAATCTCCAGTGAGAAGGACTTTGGATACGGAGGCTTCTCCATTCATCACAGAGAACCTATAAAAATCCATGATTCTTTCCACTTCATTGACCTGATCATAAGTAAATTCAGTCGGACCGCCACCATCATCCCCAAGCCAAACGTAACGGCCGTTTTCCCTTTTCCATAACGTCATAGAAAGCGGACTTCTTGTGTGGTTGATAAATGCCGGTACATGTTCGTTAAATACCGTCAACACACACCCGTCCAAGTTCCAGTCGATGATCAGCAGATGTTCTCCCTCTGACGTTAAATCCAAATATTCGTATAGACGATAAATAGAAAGCGCACTAACATCCGCCGCTTTCGTTTTCAGTTTGGCATCATTAAAAACCTGGTCTAACATACGAATTTGTTCTTCAGGATAAGCAAAAAGAAGCAGTTTTTTCTTTTCTTCATTCTCACTCATCACACTGAAATCAAATGCAGGGTCATCAAAAGGAAGATGCAGCGTTTCGCCCAGTTGCATATATAAATAGCCTTTGATTTCATCATTCTTCACATGAACGGGTACTTCAAAAGGACGAACAACAACCGAGTGATCCGGCACAGTAAAATAGAGCGATTTGTTGCTCCATCCTTTACTTTCAATAAAGTTCTCAACGATTCGGGCAAGCTCCCTGGAGTCTTTGATTTTCCCGTCCTCCATAATATGAGGAGGTAGAGCAATATCTCCGGTGTCGTCGATTTCCCACGCATTCTCTGATTTTGAATACACATAGCGAATGCAGTGGTTTTTGATTACGAAATTCACCCGACCGCTTGAATTAAAAAAACGAAACAAATGTCTCTCCTCCTCCTATAAGAAAAATGCATCATAATAAAGTCGTAATAGATCAAAGCCGAATAGGTAACAGATGACTGCAGCGAGTATAATGGATGGGCCAAATGGAAAAGGATCTTTCCTTCCAATCACTTTGAAGCCTAATAAAGTCAGACTGACAACCGTTCCTATTAAAGTCGCTAGAAATAAAGTGAGTAAAGTTAGTTTCCAACCCAGCAGGATGCCTAACGTTCCTAACAGCTTCATATCCCCTGCGCCCATACCGCCCTTACTCAGTAAAATAATCATAAAGATGATGGTAAAGCCGGCTAAAGCACCATATATGGAGTCATACCATGGTTGTAATGGATGAATCGTCCGGTAGATGATGAAGCTTCCCGCAAAAAAGAGTAACAGTTTATTTGGGATCAACATGTAGCTGATATCACTCACTGTCACGATAACTCCCAGGGAAATTAGCAGGAGCGCGCCTAATAAATCCCACGATAAACCCAGATTTATGTATGCCACTAAAAAAAGAACCCCTGTGATCAGCTCAACGAGAGGGTATGCCATCGAAATGGAATGTTTACAGTGTCTACATTTACCTTTGGATATGAGGTAAGAAAAGAGTGGGATTAAGTCTCTTGCTTGTAGAAGTGTGGAACAGTGGGGGCAAGCGGAACGTGAGGTTGTGAATGGGATGTTTTTTGGTAAACGGAGGCCGACAACGTTAAAAAATGAACCTAGGATTGTGCCCGTAATAAATATGTAAAAATCCGTGAAAATGTCCATTAATTTACCTCTCTTTATGTGCATAAACCCGGGTCACCCCGGGTCATTTTTCATTTAATACGTTTCTCATAGTAATGAAAACTTTATTCACCATTTAATGAAGATTTAGTGGCATTAGTTATATAATTGTCAGATCCATCTGCTGCTGCGCCAAGACTGACTTCATAAGTCACTTGATTAGAATTAGCATCAGCATTCAAGGTAATCGCAACTTGAGCAAGAGCATAAGTGTCATCTGTTTCAGGGTCTTGCGGAACTCCATCCAGGTAACCTGCAGTAACCAACTCCGCAGCTGTAACTGGGGAGTCGGCTTCAGTAACGTCCCCGCTAACGTAAGCTAATCTAGCTGATTCTAATAGAGAAAGAGCGTTTGCATCATGTGCATCCTCTTCTGTACTTGCAATCAGGCTACCAATTGCCGGAATAGCAATCGCAGCAATAATCCCCAAAATAACAATAACAGCCAAAAGCTCAATCAACGTGAAACCTTTCTCATTCTTTAACATTTTTCTTAACTTTTTCATTTTCTCTCTCCTTATGTAGTATTTTCGAATTTCTGCCAATGGATATGTCCTACTTTTTTCATTAGCAAAATGTCCTATGTTCATTATAAAGGATAAAATGTTTGCAAACTAGCATTTTTGCACATTCTTACAAATTCTTAATTAATCGTGTCGAAGATTGAAAACATCGGCACTGCAATCGCTGCAACAATTCCTCCGACCACAAGTGCCAGGACTAGGATCATGAGAGGCTCAATTAACGTTTTTAATCGATCGGTTGTATATTCCAGCTCAGATTCATAGAATTCAGCTACCTTTGAAAGCATGTAGTCGAGAGACCCTGTCTCTTCTCCTACAGCCATCATTTGAATAACCAGAGGGGGGAAAATGGGATACTCCCGCAATGGATCGGACAGGTTGTTCCCTTTTTCCAACGATTTGTAACTATTCATGATCGCTCGTTCGACGACTTTATTCTCAACAACGTTTTGTGTCACTTGTAGTGATTTTAAAATGGGCACAGAACTATTCATAAGAGAACTTAATGTACTTGTCATCCGTACTAAAGCCGCTTTCTGTATTAAAGGTCCGAACACAGGAATTTTCAGCTTTAATACATCCAACGTATATTGCAGTTTCGGGTTTCGATCTACGAGCAACTTAAAAGCAATAAATAAAACCACCGGGATAAGGATCACAAGGTACCAAAAGCTTTGAAAAAACTGGCTCATACTAAGCGTGAGCTGAGTGATCCAGGGAAGCTCTCCCCCCATGGTGTCAAACATGCTTGCAAATCTGGGAACGACGAAGGTTAATAGGAAAATGACGATACCAACCGCTATCAGCCCAACCACAAGCGGGTAGGTCAAAGCCGAAATGATTTTCTGCCTTGTGTCGTACTGTTTCTCATAATAAACCGCCAGGCGTTCCAGGATGTCATCGAGATTACCTCCGACTTCCCCTGCCCGTACCATATTAATGAATAAGTTGGAGAAGATTTTCGAATGGGAAGCTGCTGCTTCAGAAAATGCGCGTCCACTTTCCAACTGATCACTGATGTCATAGAGAGCTTCACTTAATGCACGACTATTGGATTGTTTGGCAAGAATTTTTGTCGATTCAAGTAATGAAATCCCCGCTCTCATGAGTGTAGAAAATTGCCTTAGGTATATGACAAAGTCCTTAGGCTTTACAGGGCTTCCTATTTGGATGTCCTTCAGGAAGATACTGTCGATTTCTTTAATTTCCGAAATGGTAATGCCCTGCTCTTTCAATGACAGGACCGCTTCTTTTCTGGAATTTGCACGCAACCTCCCCTTTTGAGCTTTCCCTAGGAGACTGCGCCCTTGATAGGAATAATAGGGCATACTATAAGCCCCCTTCTTTCAAGTATGGAGCCGCATCACGTTCATCAATGACTTTTTCTCTAAGCAATTCCTGGAGCGACATCTCCAATGTTTGCATATGCTGAGCCTTAGATGTTTGCATCACATTCTCAATTTGATGAATCTTTTCGTTTCTAATCAGATTTTTAACCGCTGGTGTATTCAATAGAATTTCTACCGCAGCCCTTCTCCCCTTTTTATCTAAACGGCGGAATAAGCGCTGAGAAATAATCGCCTGCAAAACGTTTGCCAGCTGAACCCTTACCTGCCCTTGTTGATTCGGAGGAAACACATCAATGATTCTGTCAATCGTATCCGGTGCATTGGTTGTATGTAAGGTGCCAAACACAAGATGACCGGTCTCGGCCGCCGTCAGTGCTGTTGAAATTGTCTCAAAGTCTCGTAGCTCTCCAACCAAAATGACATCAGGATCCTGACGAAGACAGGAACGTAAACCATTGGCAAAATTTCTTGTATCAAATCCGACTTCCCGCTGATCTACAATGCAGTTTTTATGGTTATGGGTGTACTCAATTGGATCTTCCAAGGTGATGATATGCTTACGAGCGGACTGGTTAATGTAATCAACCATCGAAGCGAGGGTCGTAGATTTCCCTGATCCTGTAGGGCCTGTGACGAGAACAAGGCCCTGGGCATAGCTGCTGATCTTCTTTAATACTTGTGGCATATGGAGGTCTTCAATCGAAGGGATCTCTCGGGGTACAATCCTAACCGCCATAGAAAGACAATTCCTTTGATAGTAAATATTAATCCGAAACCTCGAAACACCTGCAATTCCATACGATACATCCACTTCGCGGTTACTCACCAACTGTTGGTGCAAATCCTCAGATAAGATCGCCTTCGCCATCCCGTCCGTATCTGCCGGTTTTAATGGGTTTTTCCCATACTTCCTTAACTGACCGTGGATCCTGAATATCGGAGGCACTCCAACTGTCAAATGAATATCGGAGGCCTCATATTCGTTCGCAACCGTCAGGAGCTGATCAAATTTCTCTTTCACACCTTACCACCTCGCTAGTCGACTTTTGCGACGCGAAGCACCTCTTCTAACGTCGTCAATCCCTGCTTTACTTTCAACAAACCATCGTCTAATAAAAAAAGCATGCCCTGCTTCAATGCGTAACGCCGGACTTGGTCCATACTGCCATTGTTCATCATCATAGTCCTGATTTCATCATCAATAACTAACACTTCTTGAATAGCCATACGGCCGCGGTATCCAGTGTTTTGACAGCTGTCACAACCCGATCCTTTATAGATGGTATCTGCCCTCATTCCACGTTTTTGGAACTGTTTTGTTTCCATCTCCGTCAGTTCATGTGCGTGTCTACAATCCCGGCAAATTTTCCTGACCAACCGTTGTGCTACCACACCTGATAAGGAAGAAACGACTAGATAGGGCTCTACATCCATATCGAACAAACGAGGGATGGTCGCTATCGCACTATTCGTATGTAACGTACTCAAAACTAAGTGCCCCGTGAGAGAAGCACGAATGGCGATCTCTGCTGTTTCTGAATCCCGAATCTCACCAACCATAACGATGTTAGGGTCCTGACGTAAAATCGAGCGGAGCCCTTTAGAGAAGGTTAATCCAATGGAAGTGTTTACCTGGACTTGGTTCAGTCCTTCGATTTGATACTCAACAGGATCCTCAATCGTGATGATGTTGACATCGTCTGTATTTAAGCGATTCAAGGATGCATAAAGCGTTGAAGATTTCCCCGAACCCGTAGGACCGGTGATTAAGATGAGGCCAGAGGGCTGCTCAATCAATTGCTTATATTTCTGTGCATTGATCCTGTTAAAGCCAAGGTCTTCGATTGAACTTAATGCATTCGAAAGGTCAAGGATCCGAATGACGACTTTTTCTCCATAGACTGTAGGAAGGATGGAGATCCTTAAATCAACCGGTGACCGATCAACGTTCGTTTTGATTCGCCCATCCTGTGGCAGCCGGTTTTCAGTAATGTTTAAATTAGCCATGATCTTCACACGTGCGATCAGACTGTTTTGGAAAGACTTCGGTAACGTGCGTTCTGTTCTTAACACACCATCAATCCTATAGCGGATCAACACCCGTGATTCCTGAGGGTCAATATGGATATCACTCGACTTTAGTTGGACACCTGCCTGAAGCAATTGGTCCACTAATTTAATCGCAGGTGCTTCATCCGTGTCTTCTTCATTTTCATCAAGACTCGAATCATTCAAATTATAGTGCCGGTTAACGGCTTGGAGGATTTCGTGTTTCGTTGCAATGACAGGAGAAATTTTGAAACCTGTAGATATTTTCAAATCATCGATAGAAAAATAGTCCATCGGATCAGCCATCGCTACAGTCAACTCCTCCCCTTTCCGTTGAATAGGAACAAGGAGGTTACGAAGGGCAAATTCTTTACTTACTATGCTGATCACATTCGGATCAATAGGAAAATGAAACAAAGAAACGTGTGGAATACCGAGTTGGAATTCCAACACTTCAATCAATTGCTTTTCTGTTACGTAGCCCTTTTCTACAAGTACGTCACCAAGCTTCTGGGCCGGCTTTTTGCTTTCTAAAGCTTCCTGGATCTGGTTCTCTTCAATAATCCCCGCGTCTTTCAGCAAATCGCCCAACCTTTTTCTCTTGATCATGACCAGCTCACCCTTTTTCTTCCATCACTTAGATTCTCCATCAGGAACGACCTCCCAGATGCCATCCTCATTTTTTTCCAATGATTTAGAATCACTGGAGTTCCCTTCCCCGTCTGCTTCTTCGGCACTATATTCTTCATCTTCAGAATTAGAGCGATTGTCTCCGGTTTCCGATTCAATATTCTCTTCTGAACTCCCCTCTGAACCAGGAGGGTGCTCTTCCACTCTGGCTACCGGTGGATAATAGTCTTCTGAAATAAACTCCCCTTCACCATCGGATAAAGACCTGTCGATACGATAAACCGATACCACCTCACCATCTTCTCCTTCTTGTAAGAGGTTAAATGTCCCATTATTTACAAGAGAGGAATATTGAATAATTGTTTTAGGTGATATTTTTTCACGATCCAAAAATTGAACATGAAAGTCAGAAGTTGTCGGGTACCCGACCCATTGAACCTCAAGGGTTCCACCCTCTACACTTACAGACAAAAGGTAGTCCCCGGAGAATGGGTTGTACACCTTCAAATCCTGGTCTTGCTCCAGGTCTACATTCGCTTCCATACCGATTTCCGCGTAATCCGGCAAGCGGTGACTGATATGTCTTTCCTGTATAATCATTCCTGCCTTAACACTTGCTCCATAAATCCCTGATGCCAGCACATCGAGGGAAACTTCATCGTACACTCCATCACGATTTAACAAGCGGTTGAACGAAAAGACGGTCCCATCTTCAAGCTCTTCTCCATCAAACAGCTGGATCGCTCGTTCCATGCTCGTTTCTTTTGGAATCACGACCTTTTGTCCACCTATGCTTTCAAATAGTGATGCCGCATTCCCTTTCACAAAGTCATAAGCGACATAAGTTAGAGGTGAATCAACCATTTGTGCTGCATCCCTTTTCAAAGTTTCAATGAATTGTTCTTCCGAAAATTCCGCAGCGAGAGAATCATCCATATAAGATTTCAAATCCTTCATATAAGACTCATCAATGGTCACCTGGATATCACGAATGGTTGTATTCATTGCTTGTTCAACCGTTGATACTACATCAAATTGGATGACTTCCGTATCAGCGGTTAGTTCTTTCTCCCCCGCCTTGACAACTATCGAATGATTGTCTTTCCAGTTTTGTACCTTCTCTGACAGCAGTTGAACTGCTTCTTCCCTACTTTTTTCTGAGATGTTTACAGAAGCAATCACGGTGTTCTCCGGGAGGTGTTTTCCAGTGGTGACATATTGAATAGCTGCTGAACTACCGATTGTAAATAGAAACATCGACATCCCAACAGCAACTACTAAAGAAAGCAGCTTTAGATTCAATGATTGTTTCAACGTTAAACACCTCCTCCGGATCTATTTGAATTACTTTACATTCATGCTCAATTCGACCATGACGCTCGGACCGTACTGCTTTAATTGATCTATTTCAGATTTAGTCAAGACTGCACCTTTTGTAACAACGGTCTCCCCATGGGAATTTACGATATTTTTTGTCGCTTGTTTCCCTTCCAACAATTCATCCTGCTTACGGTCGAGCTCATCCACACGCTCCTGGTTAGCGGTTGTAGAGAAGTGAAGAGTTTTCTTTGATTCTACTTGTGCGGGAGCTTTCTCTACTTCCCTAGTTTCCACATCTCCTGTTGGAAACTCTTCATTTAGAATGATCAGGTTTTCACCATAGGTAATAATATACTCCGAAGAGACTTCAAAGTTGTTTTGCTCAGCTGTACTCACATCTACAGAAATGACTTGTCCATTCGTTTCGTTAACATAGTACTCCGTAATTTCTCCAACTAACTCTCCGACTCTAGTCATTACTCGAGCTCCTGTAATAGAAACCTTTTTGTTAATCAATTGATTCGCAATCGGAATCTCATTTAAATCCAATATGGAATGACTGCTTTCAACCGTAATCGCATATTCTCCGATTCCGATGATTTTTTGGAATGGAATTGCCTTGACGCTTACCTGCCAGTCTTCATGCTCTACCGTCAAAAAATCTACAGAACCTTTTTCTGGATTAATTACGATTGACTTCACTTTGCCGATCTCTTCCCCGGCTGAAATACTTATAATTGGAAAACCGATAATTTCTACGCTTTTTTTCATACCTTCCTACACACCCATCATTATTTTATAAATTGACCTTGTTGTTGCAGTACATACCTTAACTCTTCGACAAGCAGGGAGTATGATTCGAACCTTTCGATCAACTCACCTACAAATAATTCAAGCTCATCTGATTTTTGGTACTTGATATAATACTTTATTAAGTATTTAGAGACAGAGTAGTATTCCAAATCAGGTAGTTTTTCAGATAGATGAGCTTTAACATAATTTTCATACTCAACTCCAGTCATTTGTTCTTTCATATATTCTATTTTCTCAATCATTAAATCAAGGAGCTGTTTCCTTAGCGCTTCATCTGCCACCAATTTTTTCACTGGTCCTTCTTCGAGAGCAAGACTGTCCTCGTTATCTTCAATATCCGATTCCAAATCATAATTGATGGATGATTGTACATGTTCCTCCTGATTACTTGGAGTCATTTCTTTTTCCTGATCGGTCATTTCCCGGGTAATATCTTTGTCAGAATCTGTTGGTTTGTTAATTTCATTCATGACATCTTCTTCAGAATCAAGATTTTCTTCCTCGATCCTATCGTCTATATCCTCCATTTCATTCGGAAGCTCTTCAACTTGCACAGGTTCAATTCCGAAAGCATTTTCTTCAATATCTAGTTGGAGGTTCCTTTCCGCCATTAACTCTTCTTCTGTATCAACCTCGGATGCCTCAAAGCCTTCCTCAATGACTATACTTTCTTCTTTCATTCTTAACTGCGTAAGCTCTTCGTCTAATAGGAATCCTTCATCAGCATTGTCGGTATAGCTGAGCTTATCATCTAGCGTTTCTATACCTTGGACATTTGAAGTTGGTTGTTCATTCTCTTGAATGGCTTCATCCAAAAGAACTTCAGTTTCTATGTACGGCAAAGAATTTTCGTCTTCTACTTCAATAGCGGGAATTCCTTGTTGTTCTTCCTTCTTTTCATAGTTCTCATATAAAGAATGGTCCTCCTGTTCAAGTTCCTCATCAGACAGGGGGGGTGTAACTTTTGACAAATCTTCATCATTTTCGTTAGGTTGCACCTCTTCATACCACTCGCTATAAAGGTGACTCTTTTTCACACCTGATGGCTCGCTGGTTAGTTCTTGTCCATCCTCAAAAACGTGGGATGCTTTCTCCTGCAGTAGAATTGCAAATACAACACCAAGGGTAAGCGCAGCAAGTATCCCCATCCAGAAAGTATATGTAATTGTAGCAAGTAGCGCTAATGAGCTAATTAAAGCCCCCGTAAGCCACAAAACCATTCGGCCTTTCAGAGCCAATTTCATTGGAATATATCGAAGGATGATAAATGCAATAGAAATTGTTGCTAGCCATATTAGTAAATCGGTCACTGCGTTGCCTCCTTCCTTTATTGACTATAAAAGTGTTGATCGATTTCTTTTACTGTTACTTTTTCAACCGTAGGTATCCCATCAGGTGGATTTAGAATAAGTCCTTGAGCATACTCTATGGTCAGCCTTGATAATTGTGGATTAATAGAATCTTGATTATTCTGGACATACAATGGATCACGGTTAGTTGAGAAGTTGGTGGAACCAGGGAAATAATTGTTACTGGACGATCCTTTTACAGCATTTAATGTTACATTTCTTCCATATACGCCTCCTAGGATCTTCAAGTTTGAGCCGACCCCGTAGATATCTAAATGGCTGTTCGTATAAAAGAAGGCATTTATTGTTTTCGGTTCATTGTTATACAAATTATTATTCGCGATTCTTAATTCCCCTTCACTTACTACAACGAGTGTTCCACCACTTTCGTTGGACAAGTTTTCTATACGTCCTCCCAACCGAGTGTAAAATGTCCCGTTCATATTTAAGTCTTCTCTTATATCAATTTCATGATTTGTGTAAAGGCTTCCTTGAAAAGTCAGATCGCTGATATCAATCCCGCACTTATTGTTTTTTGAGTTGTTTCCATTACAATTTTCATTTGCGGGATATCCATTGATATACATAAACTTTCCTTCTGGCAATAGGATGGTTCCAGTTAAGGTCGCATTTTCATGAACATAAATGGATCCATCAACAGTGAGTGATGACTCATCATTTCCATCTGGTTCAATAGTTATATCACCATCCACGATTAAGTTTCCATCCACTTTTAAGGTAGATCCTGTTAATTTGAGATCACCACGGATGTAGGTATCTCCATAAAACCGATCGGGAGCTTTTGGAGACTTCCCTTTTCTTTCGTAACCTTTTTTGATGACCTGGTAGCCTTCAATCTCTTCTATGTTGCCAGGATACCCTCTCGTGGTAATCTTGCTCATTGAATCATTTTTTTTCTGATTGATATACTCTAATACCTTTAGCGGGGAAACATCAGGGTTTTCATCTACAATCCTAGGTTTCAATTCAAAATAGGAGTCCAATTCCTCTTCTGAAATTCCCCAATCCCAAAGCCAGCCCGGGATCTCATACCGTCCCTTGACTGATAAATCCCCCTGGATCGATGGGTATGAAGTTTCAGCCCATAGGCTATAGTTATTTGCTATAAAATTGGCCTCATCATGCAGCCTTAAATCATTACCAACAAAGACATCTCCCTTAATAAAAGGAGCACCATTTAACTTCATATCTCCAGGGGTAACAGCCCCATACCTGAATACATCCGCAATTGTAGAAATCGTAAATGTGCGGACTAACGTTTTATTCGAACCTTCAACATCAACCTCTATGTCAATCCTTTGTAAAAAAACACCATTCTCTCCGTCTTTTAAAACCTTCTTCTTAATGAAACCTTCCTCACCTAACTCTTGTTCTGCTTGATGAATCACACGGTTGATTTTACTGATCACTCCGCCTAAACCAGGAGTCGCTTCTGAAAGATCATCATTGATTTCATCGACACCCTTCATGATATGGGCCTGAGCTTCCTGTACGACCATTTCAGCGTCCGCTTTTGTCTCTATAAAATCAGTATTGGCAGAAGAAAATTGTTGAGAACCAATCGTATAACTCATCAAACTCAAGCCTAAGATACTAAAGATGACAAACATAATTAGAACGGTAACAAGGACATAGCCATCTTCATTTTTAAAAAGGTTTCTCATTAGCATCACTCAGTCCCAAGGCGAAAGATTTTTACAAGGCTGTAAGTTTCATCTGTATTTTCTTTAGAAATTTCTAAATGGACCGTCAACTTTTCACCAGCAAGTCCGAATGTTGTATTAGATAAGTCCATATCATCAGCATTTTGCTGAATATCGTCTATAAATAAATGACCATTCTGAATGGAGACGTCTGTCGTTTCTTCTATGTAAGCAAAAGTTGAATCTTTATCCATTCCATCTAAATGAGTCGAGGTTGCTTCGAAAGTTTGAAAGGTGGTTGGGTCATCGTCTTGAATTTCAATTGTATCCACATTGATCAAGTGTTCTTCTAAGCTTAAGATGAGGATATTCGCTTCTTTTCTTATTTCGGTTTTTGTTGAGGACTTTTCAACGGCACCTGTGACGAAGTAGAACGCATGATAAGCAGCAACCATAACAATCATAGAGAGACTGACGACTGCAAGAAGTTCTACCAATGTCATCCCTTTTTCGCTTTTGATATTCATCGCTCAACATATCCTTCTAATCGAGTCTCTTTATTGTTTGATGACACTGTAACGACAATTTTTGTTAAGTAGTCACTCAAACTCGTCTTATCAGGATCTGTCACCAGTACACGACCTTCATATTGTTCGAGGCTTGAAGCGGACGGCAATTCCAGCAGATCAGGGATGTTCACTACTATTTCCCCCTTGCCTTTCTCTTCTTCCAAATCTTCCAGAGATTTAGATTGATAGGTTTTCAATAAACCATCAGCAATTTCCATGGTCGTAAAGTCCGCATCAATCGTATTGGATTGTGTCATTGTATTCATAACCATTTGTGCAGAGACAATGAATACGACAAGAAGCAAAGCCATAGCAACAACAACTTCTACTAGTGAAAATGCATGCTCCTCCCTATAATCAGGCATTCGCCTTCTCTCCCAACTCACATCTAATATCAAAATTATAACGTATATATAGGACTTTGTCCTGTGAGAATTCGACAAATTACCCATTACGCACACAAAAAAACTGTTCAATAATAATCATTGAACAGTTTGAATGAGTTCTTTGTAACTTGCTACACGATCTCTCCCTCTTTGTTTGGCCCCAATATACATCGCTCGATCCGCTTGACGAATTAAATCAAATGCTTCCTCACAATGATCAGGATAGGTAGCTACTCCAATACTTGCTGTAATGAAAATAGAGACAGGCTCTTGTAGTTCATGGATATGCAAATGGGAAAGAAACGGTTTTTGTGTGATGTGTGCGCGTATAGTATGAGCCGTTTCTAAAGCTTCTCCTTGATGATATCCCGGCAAAAGAAGCACAAATTCTTCTCCTCCATACCTCGCAAGCGTCCCTTGTTCAGGTACTACCTCTTGGAGCCTCTCCGCTAATGAAGCAAGGATCTCATTGCCACTCTCATGTCCGTATGTATCATTCACACGCTTAAAGTGATCAATATCCAATAAAACGAGGGAAATGGGTTCTACATTCTCTTGCTGTTGATTTTTTTCAAAAACGTTCACAATGTGATCCTCAAAAAATCGATAATTGTATAAGCCTGTAAGTGCACAACGCTCACTTTCTGCTTTTGTTTTCTCATAGTGCCTGGCATTATCGATGGCCACACCTAAATAGTTGCCTAGTATATTTACTATCATAAACTGAAATTGCAGGAAAGCTCTCTTTTTGGTTGAGTAGATTGTAATGACTCCAACAGTTTCCCCGTTTCTTTCTACAGGTACAGATAAGACCGTTTCAGCGCGGTCAGGCGTGTATTCATTCTCTAAGTGGGACCATTCTGATTGCTTTTTATAGAAAACGCTCTTCCCTTCCTTCCATGTATTGCCACTGATGCTTTGACCCATGGAAAGTTGGATATTAGGAAAATCGATTTCACCCGAGCGATCAAAAAAACGAATCAGCTCCAACTGTTTGTCTTTTTTAACGTCATACACATAGATATAATCCACAGGAAGCAGTTTACTCAATCGATCGACGAAGACATCAAGCACTTCTTTGACTCCAAGTTTTCCTGTCAGTTCATGCCCGATAATACTCGTCTCTCTTAAATATGTATTCACTTGATTACTGTTGTGGTAAAGCATCATCATCCCTGAAATGAAAACGAAAGGAATACCGACAAAGAAAATCGCACTCATTCCGAATTCTGTATAAACGATATAAAGCACAAAGCCAATGGGCAGGACAAGACCCGATGTCAGCAGTTCCCAGACAAAGCCTCTATCGTTCCATTTAATCTCTTTGTTATATAGTACATTGGCTACAAATTTAATTGAGAATTGGTTGAGCAAAATTTGTGAAAGTGCATAACTCACGATGGGAATGGCATCCCCGATATCACTCACAGCTGATGGGCCGTGCGTCCCACCCAGGGCATAATAGATCCAAGCGGATACTACGGATATTAGTAAAAACATAAACAAGTTAATGGGCAATCGGTGAAGGTTTGTTCTACCAAGCCTCATTTTTGCCATTAATGCTAAAATAGCCACTTGGGAAACGATAATTTCTATGAAAAGTCCATAATATAAAAAAACTGCAAATGCGATTCCCTGCGTAAAAAATACGGGGTGGTCTCCGATTTGCAGCGGAAATAAAGCTACGATGGAAGCAAGGATAATAAACGCAGCAATCTCGATCCTGTTTCCTTCTAATACGGGGGATGACCACAAGTACAAGTAAACTAAACTAGCTGGCCAAATAGATGCCCATACCATCCAAACTACATATTTCTTTTGCTTCGTCATCCTACCACCCCGCCCCAAGGACCTATACTATTAAAAGACTATATCACCAAAAGAATATTCAGAACATTCCTATACTATCATAAATTTTCATTACATTCAAAATATTTCCTCACCTGGGAAATAAAATACAGAGATCCCGTAATAAGCAGGACACCCTCTTCTCCAACATCGATAGAGGCGTTACGAATGGCATGCCTGTAGTCTTCAATAGCGATCGTCTCTTTAATCGGAGAGTACTCAGCAAGCTCATGGCCCTTTAAGGCTCTCGGGAATTCAAAGGTTGTCATATAAGCTTTGTCAACAACACTCTCCAGTTGTCTCAACATTTTTTTGACAGGCTTGTCTTCCAGTGCAGAATAAACGAGAACAATTTTCTTGCCAGAGTAATGACGTTTCACCGTTTCAACAAGGGCACTCGTTCCTTCTTCATTATGAGCGCCATCTATAATCGTCAAAGGCTTGTCCTTCACTTTCTCGAACCTCGCGGGCCATCGGGTAGATGCAATTCCTTTTTCATAAAGACTTCGGTCTATTTGAACTCCAAGAAACCTTAACACTTCTGCCGACTGAATGGCTAAAGCCGCATTTTCCACCTGATGAGGTCCTTTCATTTGACTTACATAGGCCTCAGGATGGAACGATTCATTTGAGAAGACAAATCTCTCGCCTTCCTTACTGCTATCCTGATGGACGACATCAAAATCATCTCCAAGTCTGAATACCTTAGAATGACATGACCTTGCTTTGTTGGTAATCACATTTTGGGCTTCCCGTTGTTTAACCGCAGTAACTACAGGGATGGAAGGCTTGATGATCCCCGCTTTTTCTCCTGCGATTTCTTCTATCGTAGAACCAAGAACATTCATATGGTCATGTCCAATATTCGTAATAACGGATAGAACAGGAGTTAGGATATTCGTTGAATCAAACCTTCCTCCCAAACCTGTTTCAATGACCACAAAATCAAGGGAAGCTTCAGAAAAATACAACATGGCCATGGCTGTTATAATTTCAAATTCTGTAGGTTCACCTAAAGACGTTTGTTTCAATTCTTCAGAAAGAGGTTTGACTCTAAGAGCTAATTCTGCCAAAACTTCATCTTGAATGGCTTGGCCATCCACACTGATTCGCTCATTAAACTTCTCGATGTAAGGAGAAGTGAAGGTGCCGACAGACATCCCTTGCTGTTGAAGAATATGCCGAAGAAAAGAGAGGGTGGACCCTTTTCCGTTCGTTCCTGCGATATGAACGGCTTTAAATTTTTTCTCTGGGTGATCGAGCCTCTCCATCATCCATTCCATCCGCTTCAAACCTGGCTTCACTTTAAATTTCTCTCTGGAGTGAATCCAATCAATTGCTTCCTCATACTGCATGTTCTATTCCCTCTTTTCAAAAAAGGAGAGTACTCCGTAGAATACCCTCCTCCTCCATTATGCTTTTAACTCTTTAATTCGCGCTTCTACTTTAGCACGCTTATCAAGGTAGTCTGTTTCTTTTTTGCGTTCTTCTTCAACGACATGTTCTGGGGCTTTACTTACGAAACCTTCATTGGAAAGTTTCTTTTGAACACGTGTGACTTCCTGATCCCATTTCTTCCATTCGTTCTCAAGTCGCTTGATTTCATCTTCGATGTTAATCAATCCAGCTAATGGAAGGTACAATTCCGCTCCTGTAATGACAGCAGACATCGCTTTTTCAGGGGCCTGCAAGTCTGTGGCAATCGTCAATTCACTAGGGTTACAGAACCTCTCTAAATAGTCGCGGTTCTTCTCAAGTTCTTTGACGATGGCATCGTCTTTCGCCTGGATCATCAGCTGGATCTCCTTGGACATCGGTGTATCCACTTCTGAACGGATATTACGAACAGATCGGATGATCGAAACAAGACGATTCATTTCTTCAACCGCTTCTTCATTATGGAAATCTTCCCTTACCACCGGCCATGATGCCTGGGTAATGGACTCACCTTCATGAGGAAGGTGCTGCCAGATTTCTTCTGTAATGAAAGGCATAAATGGATGAAGCATCCGCATCGTCTGATCGAGTGTGTACGCAAGAATGGAACGGGTCGTATGGATACGCCCTTCGTCTTCTCCATACAGCGGCAGCTTCGCCATTTCAATATACCAATCACAGAAGTCATCCCAAATGAAGTTGTAAAGGTGACGGCCGGCTTCCCCGAATTCATATTTATCAATGTTTGTTGTCACGTGCTCAATGGTTTGGTTGAGACGAGTCAAAATCCATTGATCAGCTACTGATTTTTCACCAGTGATATCAATATCTTCATATTTCAAATCACCCATGTTCATCAAAGCAAAACGGGAGGCGTTCCAGATCTTATTGGCAAAGTTCCACGTTGATTCAACCTTTTCCCAGTGGAAGCGCAAGTCCTGACCAGGAGATGAGCCTGTGGACAAGAAATAACGAAGAGAATCGGCCCCGTATTTATCGATGACATCCATCGGATCGACACCATTTCCTAGCGATTTACTCATCTTACGTCCCTCTGCATCACGAACAAGTCCGTGAATAAGAACATCATTGAATGGACGCTCGTTCGTAAATTCAAGCGATTGGAAAATCATACGGCTAACCCAGAAGCCAATGATGTCATACCCTGTAACAAGTACATTGGTTGGGAAATAGCGCTTATAATCTTCACTATTCTCATCAGGCCATCCCATTGTCGAGAAAGGCCAGAGGGCGGAGGAGAACCAAGTATCAAGCACATCTTCATCCTGCTTCCAGTTTTCTGGATCTTTCGGTTCTTCCTTGCCCACATATACTTCGCCTGTTTCTTTATGGTACCAGGCTGGTATACGGTGACCCCACCATAATTGTCTAGAAATACACCAATCTCTTGTATTCTCCATCCAGTGCAGATACGGCTTTTCAAATCGATCCGGGACAAACTGTACTTGATCGTCTCCCTTTTGCAAATCGATTGAAGCCTCAGCAAGTGGTTTCATATCAACAAACCATTGTGTGGAAAGATAAGGTTCAACGACTGCTCCGCTTCGCTCGGAGTGACCGACGGAGTGCATGTGTTCTTCGATTTCAAAGAGGACACCGTCCGCCTGTAGATCCTTCACGATTTGTTTCCGGCATTCAAAACGATCCATCCCTTTGTACTTACCGGCGTTCTCATTCATCGTTCCGTCTTCATTCATAACAAGAATTCGTTCCAAGCTGTGACGGTTACCGATTTCAAAGTCGTTAGGGTCGTGCGCAGGAGTAATTTTCACAGCACCAGAACCAAACTCCATATCGACATAATCATCAGCCACAATATCGATTTCACGGCCGACAATCGGCAGAACCGCTTTTTTACCAATCAGGTGCTTGTAGCGCTCATCTTCCGGATGCACCGCAATGGCTGTATCCCCAAGCATCGTCTCCGGACGTGTCGTCGCAATCTCAATCGTGCCTTCTTCATCTTTCAATGGATAACGCATGTGGTAAAAGGCACCTTGCACATCTTTATACTCCACTTCGATATCAGACAAAGCTGTTTGGGTAGCAGGGTCCCAGTTGATGATGTACTCTCCGCGGTAAATCAGACCTTTCTCATAAAGGGTGACAAACACTTCTTTAACCGCTTCAGAAAGACCATCATCAAGAGTAAAACGTTCACGAGAATAGTCCAGTCCAAGCCCTAGTTTTTCCCACTGGGCACGAATGAATTTCGCATACTCATGCTTCCACTCCCACGATTTTTCCAGAAATTTTTCACGGCCGAGATCATGACGGGAGATGCCTTCTTCACGAAGTTTCGCATCTACTTTTGCTTGTGTAGCAATCCCCGCATGGTCCATACCTGGAAGCCACAGTACATCATAGCCCTGCATCCGCTTCACACGTGTCAGGATATCCTGTAATGTCGTGTCCCACGCATGACCGAGGTGCAGCTTACCTGTTACGTTCGGCGGTGGAATGACGATTGTATAAGGTTCCTTGTTTTTATCTCCTGTAGCTTCAAAAAATTTACCATCTACCCAGTACTGATACCGGTCCTTTTCAACAGCGGCCGGATCATACTTTGTAGGCATTGAAAGATCTTGTTGATCCATGTGATCTTCCTCCTTTTATTCTCTTTATAAAAATAAAAAACCCTTTCATCCTCAAAAAGGACGAAAGGGTTCATTTCCGTGGTACCACCTTTAATTTACAGGAAATCATTCCTGTACACTCAAATAAAAATAACGGCTTCTAACCGGCTTCTCCTACTCATTGTTCAAAGAAGCTGCATCAAGGGCGACATTCCATCAACAGGGTTCCTGGAAAACTCTCACCAATTGTTTTCCTCTCTGAAGGACTTGTTCATGTACTCTTCCCTATCTAAGCATTTCACGTATAAAGACTATATTACATATTGTATATAAAAAAGAGGCATTTAGTCAACTACGTCAAAGAAAAAGGCGAAAACCCCTGAGCAGATTGCCCAGGAGCCATTACCCTTCTAAGAAAAGAGGTGCTTTTTATGAGTCGTTTGTATCGATATCGCCTGCCCCCTTGGTGCAGAACATGGTTGTTTGTCATTGAGAAATCTTTGCTTCCTATCGTAATTTTTCAGGCGCTGCGCACCATCATCTTCCCAACTACGTTCGATATCTTCCTACTCGGATTGGTCCTCGGTTTGTATCTCGCTTTCAAATATAAATGGATTTAGTTCGGAATATACACAATCTGCCCAGGTGAAACATCGTCTTTATAATCGTTGACTCGTTCTAATTGTTTCACAGATACCTCATACTTTTCCGCAATGGACGACAACGTTTCTTCTTCCTGGGCAATGTACATTTTCATCTGAGTGTACGTGTCCTCTCTGTTCGGGAACAGGTGTTTAAAAATTTGTTTGATGCCGTCCATTCCACCAGGTGCCTGTGCACTTTCCTGATCGGATTCCTCGCTGCTTGACTCCTCCACTTCTTCTACACTAACCTCGCCCCATTCACTACTGTCATAAGAAGGCTCTTCAGGTGCAGCATGAACGTTTTCCTGTGCATGACCGAAAAACTCCGGAAAGCTTTGAGATTTTTTGTAAAACCATCTTCCGTCGTCCTCTTCTTCTGTCTGCTCTTCTTCATTGATACGGAAAATAGGCGCTTCCCTTTCCGGGAATACAGGAGATTCCTTTGTACTTTGTTGTTGGAAATTGACAGGACCGACCGTTGCTGATTCATCGAACGTTGGTTCATTTGACGCTTCCTGTTGTTTTTCTTCCAGCCCGTTAATGTTCACATGGGCATGAAGACGAAGCTGACGATTAGCTGGAAGTTCGTAATCAAAACTTTCAATGTCGATCAGCACATCTTCTAAATTTGATACTCTTTCTAAAGGCACAGTGATTTCTACCGGAAAAGAATGGTTAAATGTATGAATCCCTTCTTCTAATGGTTCAACTACATCCATAGTTCGAACAGAAGGTGCAAGAGGACTTTCATCCTGTGCATCCTGGCTTCCCGTCGGAATGTATTCGCCTGCAAGATCGACAGTCCCTTTCAAACGGACCTCATCTCCAAGCTCTTCAATAGTAATTTCAGGTTCTAATGATATACCGATTAACTCTCGAACGCCCTGTCCTTCCTTGAACCATATGGATTCATCTAAATAAAAGGAAAATACATTTTGTTTGTTTTGCAAAGTACGGTCCCCTCCCTAAGGTAATAAACACTTTTCTCTATTATCACCTTATGCGAGAGTTAGAGTAATATACATAACGAAAGCGCATGGGGCATCCCCCACGCGCTTTTATTAGTTCGCTTTAATTTGTGAAAAGACTTTCTCAGCCGCTTGAATCGTTTTCTCGATATCCTCATCCGTATGTTTAACAGATAAGAACAGCCCTTCAAATTGAGAAGGCGGCAAATACACCCCTTCTTCAATCATTCCTTGGAAATAATGTGTAAATAATTCCAAGTCTGATTGGTTGGCTGTTTCAAAGTCCGTTACAGGTTCATTCGTAAAGAAGAAACCGACCATGGAACCTGCACGGTTCACTGTCAGTGGAATATTGTACTTTTCAGCGGCTTGCTCGTAACCTTCAATTAAGCGATCTACTTTTTTGTTGATGGAAGCATACGCTTCTTCCGTCATTGCAGAGATCGTTTCGAAACCCGCCGTCATTGCGAGTGGGTTTCCAGAAAGCGTACCTGCTTGATAGATATCACCGACGGGAGCGACCCGTTCCATAATTTCCCGCTTTCCACCATAGGCTCCTACAGGGAGACCGCCTCCAATTACTTTTCCAAGACAAGTCATGTCAGGAGTCACATCAAAGTGGCCCTGAGCACTGTAGTAACCAACACGGAAGCCAGTCATCACTTCATCAAAGATGAGGACCGTTCCATTGTTTTCTGTCATCTTTCTCAACTCTTGCAGGAACCCTTCGTTTGGTGGGACGACACCCATGTTGCCGGAGACAGGCTCAATAATGACAGCGGCCAAATCGTCTCCAAACTCTTCGAAAACGTAACGAACGCTTTCTAAGTCATTGTAAGGTACAGTAATCGTATTTTGTGCAATAGATTCCGGTACACCAGGAGAGTCCGGCAGTCCAAGAGTGGCTACGCCAGAGCCTGCCTTGATCAGCAAGGAGTCTCCGTGCCCATGATAATTCCCTTCAAACTTCAAGATTTTATCCCGGCCTGTGTACCCACGAGCCACACGAAGGGCACTCATTGTTGCTTCTGTTCCTGAGTTCACCATACGAAGCATCTCAATAGAGGGTACTCGTTCTTTCACAAGGGATGCCAATTTGTTCTCCATTTCAGTAGGAGCACCGAAGCTCGTCCCATTAGCTGTCGCTTTGGTTAAGGCTTCTGTCACCTTTTCATCGGCATGGCCTAAAATTAATGGACCAAAGCTCAAAACATAATCGATATACTCGTTGCCATCAAGGTCATAGAGTTTAGAACCTGCACCCTTTTCCATAAAAATCGGGTCCATCTGGACAGATTTAAATGCGCGTACAGGGGAGTTCACTCCACCCGGCATTAATTCTACTGCTTTTGTATAAGCTTGCTTTGAACGATCAAATGTTTTCATTATACGACACCCTTTCTGTCCGCGTTATTGATTCAAATAACGAGCCGCATCTTTTGCAAAATAAGTAATGATGAGGTCCGCGCCTGCTCGCTTCATAGAGGTCAGCTTTTCAAGAACAATTTCTTCTTCATTGACCCAGCCATTTTGAGCTGCCGCTTTAATCATGGAATATTCACCACTGACATTGTAGGCGACCAATGGCAAATTGAAACGGTCTTTCACTTCACGCATGATGTCAAGGTAAGCCAGCGCCGGTTTAACAATCAAGAAATCCGCGCCTTCCTCAACATCTGATTCTGCCTCCCTTAATGCTTCCAGACGGTTCGCTGGATCCATCTGGTAGGCACGGCGGTCACCAAATTGAGGGGAGCTGTGGGCCGCATCACGGAATGGACCGTAGAAAGAAGAAGCATATTTAACCGCGTAGGACATGACAGGGATATGACTGAAGCCAGCTTCATCAAGACCCTGACGAATAGCTGCAACAAAACCATCCATCATGTTCGATGGAGCAATGATATCTGCCCCTGCTTCTGCTTGTGTGATGGCCGTTTTCGTAATGTAAGTTAAAGACTCATCATTGGCAATATCCCCATCACGGACAATTCCACAATGACCGTGATCGGTGTACTGACATAGACACGTATCAGCGATCACAGTTAAGGAAGGAAAATCTTTTTTGATTTGACGGATGGCACGTTGCACAATCCCTTCCTCATGATAGGCTTGACTTCCTACGTCGTCTTTTTCTGCTGGTACACCAAAGACAATAACGGATTTAATATCTAACCTTACCAACTCTTCCATTTCCTCGTTTAAGTGATCGAGGGAGACTTGATGGACTCCCGGCATCGAAGCAACAGGATTTTTGATGCCTTCTCCTTCTACAACAAAAATCGGATAAATTAAATCTTCCGTACGAAGATGGGTCTCCCTCACTAGCGCTCTCATAGAGTCCGTTCGGCGCAAGCGACGGTGGCGTTTGAACTGCAAATCTTTCATATTTATCTTTTCCCTTCGTTAGAAAAATAGTATGTCATTTGTTTCAGCAGATGGGGGATCGTGAACTGCTCGGGAACATGTATGTTGGTAAACCCACATTTCTCTGCTTCATTGGCTGTCGTCGGACCAATACAAAAACAAGGAATCCCCGCACCTTGGTCCTTGACCATAGACACAAACGCACGGACAGTCGACGGACTTGTAAAGGTCAATGCATCAATCTTTCCTTCCTGAATCCACGTAAGGAGTTCAGGCTTTTTGTCTTCCAATAGTAGCGTATCATATACAGTCATGGAATGGAAAAATACACTCTTGTCAGCAAACATGCGGGGAAGAGCGTCCCTTGAACGACTCCCTCTTATGTACAAAATGGGACCAGGCAGAGGCTTTTTTTCTAGAAACTCTTCCCCCATCGAGGACGCATGGTATTTTGAAGGGATAAAATCCGCCTGAAATCCAAAATCGTTTAAACGCTTCTCGGTTTTTGATCCGATGATGGCAAACTTTAAATGTGGGGGAACCTTAACGCTGTACTTTTTAAGAAGCTCGAAAAAAAACTTCACGCCATTCGCGCTTGTGATAAACACCCAGGAATAGTCGTGAAGTCGTGTCAAAACCTCTTGATGAGATTCAGAATCATTCAATTGGAACGAGAGAAGTGGAGCATGATAGACAACTCCACCTTCTGCTTCTATTCTCTCAATAAATGAGCGTGCTTGGGACTGTCCTCTCGTCACGAGAATTCTCTTCCCTTGCAATGGCTGCATTATTGGTCATACTCCTCTTTAGCACGATCCACAATCTCCTGTGCTCCTTGAGCTTTCAAACGATCTGCTGCTTCTTTACCAACTTCAATGGGGTCTGTACCTGAAACCGTTTCATGTAAGATGGTTTTTCCATCAGGTGTTCCGACAAGTGCTGTTAAAACGATCTCCTCCCCTTTACGGTAGGCATAACCACCGATTGGAACCTGGCAACCTCCATTCAGATCATGAAGGAATTTACGTTCAGCAGACACCGTTGTTTCTGTGTACTCATGATTTAACTTTTTAAGGAAGTCGCGTAACTCTGAATCGTTCTCGCGGCATTGAATCGCCAGTGCTCCCTGCCCAACAGCAGGAACGCAGACATCAGGCTCAAGATATTCAGTTACGAAGTCATCATCCCAGCCCATGCGTTTTAAGCCTGCAGCGGCGAGAACAATTGCATCGTAGTCCTCTTCCTTACACTTACGAAGACGTGTGTCAATATTTCCGCGAATCCACTTGATCTCCAAGTCCGGGCGGACGGCTTTAATTTGAGAACCGCGTCTCAGACTGCTCGTCCCAACGATTGCTCCAGCAGGAAGATCTTTAAGAGCAACGTTTCCATTTGATACAAAGGCATCACGGTGATCTTCACGAATTGGAACAGCCGCTACCATCAAACCTTCTGCAACAACCGCCGGCATATCCTTCATGCTATGAACCGCCATATCGATTTCTCCATCGTACATCGCCTGTTCAATTTCTTTGATGAAAAGCCCTTTCCCCCCAACTTTAGAGAGGGTTACGTCAAGGATTTGATCCCCTTTCGTCGAAATTCTCTTAATTTCAAATTCATAAGATGGGTCGATCTGTTTCAACTGATCGATTACCCATTCAGTTTGGGTAATCGCTAAATTACTTTTGCGTGATCCGATGACGATTTTTCTCAAAACATTTCCTCCTCGATACTAAAAATGAAAGTTAGATAATGAACCAAATAAAAAGAAGTTGATCAATAGAAACAAGAATGCTGCTGCATTGAATATGGCAATAGTCCTTCCCTGATACCCTTTTATGACTCTCAACGTCAAATAAACGATATAGACGACTAATACGAGTAACGACCCAAGTGTCTTAGAATCATACCAGTAAAAAGCTGCTGTAGAAACATATCCCCAAACGACACCTAGAATGATGGCGATTAACAGCAAAGGGACACCTAATATGATGGACACATAAGAAAAATGGTCCAGCTTCGTTAAATCACCAAGCCGGAATAATTTTGCGTCCCATTTCTTTTTCTTCAGTAAGCGGTACTGCAATAAATACATAACGGAGAAGATAAACGATAATGTGAAAAAACCATAAGAAATGATCGCTAAACTGACATGGATGACAAGCAGCTCATTGACAAGAGCCACTCCCCTGTTTTCCAAGACATTTTGTGCCCTCGTGGAAATGTGAATGATCATGATCAAAAAACCCACCACATTGGTGAAGAATACGAGGAAATCCACTTTAAAAAGTCTATTAATGATGAGAGAGAACGTCACTAAAATCCATGAATAAAAATATAATCCATCATAAACCGTCATGATTGGAAAATCATCTTTGACAAAAACCTGTGAGAGTAGAAAGAAGGTCTGCAAAACCCAAACCATACTAAGTAACCAGAAGGCAGTAAGATTCGCCTTCCGGTTATTCTGTACAAAGTCGATGAAGTATCCAATGATACTCAATCCATATAGAAAAAGGATAAGTTCGTAAACCCATTTGAATTCAAGCATTTCACTTCCACCTTATGAATGGGCTACAGGGCTGATCATGGAGATGGAATCACTCGCCTCTGTATCGTTCTTCACCTTCGCGTTGTTCTTTTTTTCCTGTTCTTCCGCCTCTTTTTTCACTTGCTCTTCTATACCGAAGATCTGGGTGAATAAACGCAAGGTTTCCTCTGAATCTGGCTGTGCCGCCATTTCCTTCGCTTGTGAGATCGGTTCTTTCAACATCTGATTGATGATACTCTTTGTGTGTTTACTCAATACTTTCCGTTCGCGATCGGTCAATTCCGGCATCTTTCTCTCAATACTCTTCATCGTTTCTGCCTGAATATTCAAAGCTTTTGAACGAAGAGCTGAAATCACAGGAACAACACCAATCGTTTGTAACCATTGCTTAAACTCCACAATTTCTGCTTCAATCATGATTTCTATTTCTTTTGCAGCTTGTTTCCGGAGAGCAAGATTGGCATCTACAATCCCTTGCAAGTCATCGATGTCATACAAGAAGACACTTTCCAGAGATTCCATTGCAGGATCTAAATCTCGTGGAACTGCAATGTCTACAAAGAAGAGAGGTTTTCCTTTTCGCTTTTTGTGAATAGGTTCCATCTTTTCCTTCGTAATGACATAGTCTGTTGCACCTGTTGAGCTGATGACGATATCAGCATCTTCCAACACACCCTCAAGCTCGTCCATTGTGTGCGGATGACCGTTGAATTGATCAGCTACGTTTTGGGCTTTAGCTAACGTGCGGTTGACGACCGAAACTTTTCGGACACCGGAACCATGAAGGTTCTTGGCAGCTAATTCCCCCATTTTCCCTGCACCCAGAATGACGATATGCTTATGAACTAGATCACCAAAAATCTTTTTAGCAAGCTCTACAGCTGCATAACTTACAGATACAGCGTTTTCACCGATTTCCGTCTCTTTATGGCCTTTTTTCGCCATGGTGACCGCTTGACGGAACAACTGATTGAAGATAGTTCCTGTTGTTCCGGCCTCCTGAGCCTGCAGAAAAGATTGCTTCATTTGACCGAGAATTTGAGTTTCTCCAAGAACCATAGAGTCCAGACCAGCCGTCACGCGCAGCAGGTGCTCAATCGCTCCATCCGTTTCGTAAATGGAAAGAAATGGAGAGAACTCTTCTTTGTCGATCTCAAACCAGTCAGATAAAAACTGTTTGATATAATAACGGCCTGTGTGGATTTGATCCACAACCGCATAGATTTCCGTTCGGTTGCATGTAGAAATAATCACATTTTCCAATACACTCTTTTGTATGTTGAGGTGCTGCATGGCTTCTGTCAGCTCATCCTCAGAAAATGTGAGCTTCTCGCGAATTTCCACAGGGGCTGTTCTGTAATTAAGACCGATAGCTAAAATGTGCATTTCATCTACCCCCATTAAACGTTCAAAACTTATCACATATCCATTAGTATAGCACAAAATCCGGACGATTTTTCATTAGAAATATGAACAGATTTTGAAACTCTTATGATAGGATAAAATTAGATGATATAGAAAATAATAACGATTTGTTTAGAAGAACTTTAAATTATAATCCGTTTGTAATATACCAAAACCTACGCATAATCGCAAGGATGCGACATTTTTTTACAATAGAAAAGGATGTGTTGATGCTGAATAAGCAAAATTCGCTTATCGGACTTTTATTCATAGGGTTGGGCGTTTACTATTTCCTTCGTCACCTCAATATTCCCGAACTGGCCCCATTCTACTCATGGCCTACTTTAGTAATATTCATAGGACTGGCCTTTCTATTACATAGCTATTGGGCAAAAGATCATTCTTCCTTGTTTACCGGAGTGATTTTGGCTGGGTTCGGTCTGCATTTCGCCGCTGTTGACTATGTCCCTTTCTGGCGAGATCACTGGGGCATGTATCTTGTTATTGTGGGGGTAGCTTTTCTATTGCATTATAGAAAAACGAAAAATGGGTTGGTTCCTGCACTTCTATTTCTTGGCATTGGTTTGTTTGCCATGTTTGCCCCTACAAGCCCTGCTTGGTTTCAATGGATTCAGGGCGTTTTTCAGCTGATCGAACGATTCTGGCCCCTTGCCCTGATCGCTTTTGGCTTTTACCTACTAAAAAAGAAATAACCAACCCTTCGCTAAAGATTAGCCTGAGGAGGCTCAGCGCCCGCCCCATGTAAAGCGAACTGTTTCCCGGAGCCCCTAAATGCACACAAACATCTCGAAACTAAGTATTAAACAAACCTGCCATTTTCTTTAGTAACTTCTTTGAAAGAATCAATACACAATCCCCCCAGAGGCCGCCTCTGGGGGGATTGTGTATTATAAAATGGAACTTAGAAAGGCTTGGGTTCGTTCTTCTTGTGGATTTTCAAACAAGTCTTTCGGAGCTCCTGACTCTACGATTTTTCCGTCATGCATATAAACAACACGGTCGGCGACTTCTCTTGCAAATCCCATCTCGTGCGTAACGACAACCATTGTCATTCCTTCCTTCGCGAGATCTTTCATTGTAGCAAGAACTTCTCCGACAAGTTCCGGGTCGAGCGCTGACGTTGGCTCATCAAACAGCATAATTTCTGGTTTCATTGCAAGAGCTCTGGCGATCGCTACCCTTTGTTTCTGACCACCTGAAAGTCTTGAAGGGTAGTCATTGGCTTTATCACCGAGTCCAACCTTCTCTAAGAGTTCCTGGCCTTCTTTTTTCGCCTGGCTTTTAGATATCCCTTTAACTTGGGTCGGTGCTTCAATAACATTCCCTAAAACCGTCATATGCGGGAATAGATTAAAGTGCTGGAATACCATCCCCACTTGCTGTCTGACTTTGTTCAGATTATCTTTTTTAGGATCAATCTGCTCTCCTTTAATAAAGAGCTCCCCACTATTTTTCATTTCTAAAAAGTTTAAACACCGAAGCATTGTACTTTTTCCAGACCCGCTGGCCCCGATCAGGACGACC
Organism: Halobacillus sp. Nhm2S1; assembly: GCF_019599545.1. Classification (GTDB taxonomy): domain Bacteria; phylum Bacillota; class Bacilli; order Bacillales; family Halobacillaceae; genus Halobacillus. The sequence goes on from NZ_JAIEZV010000003.1 coordinate 507,782, forward strand.
ACTTCACTTTCTTCCACGTGGAAATCGATATCCTTCAGGACATGTAGGTCCCCAAAAGATTTATTCAATTTATTAACTTGAATCATTTGCTCTGACAATTGCGTTTCCTCCTCTGTTAGTCACTCACAGCCATTTTCTTCTCAATCGCACTGACAACAAGTGTCAGAAGGAATACGAGAATCAAATACCATACGGCACTTACGAGCAACCAGGTCATATAGTCGAATGTATTGGCCCCTTGAGTGGTGGCTACAGCAAATATCTCGGAGACACCAATGAAAGCCGCCAATGATGAATCCTTCAAACCAATAATAAACTGATTCCCAAGCGGAGGCAATGCACGTCTAAAAGCCTGAGGCAGGATAATACGACGCATCGTTAAGGTGCCGCTCATTCCAAGTGAGCGACCCGCTTCTGTCTGGCCTTTGCCGATCGATTGGATGGATCCTCGGAAAATCTCTGCAATGTACGCGCCATTGTGGAAGGCAAGTCCAAGAGCTACAGACCAGAATCCACTGATCATCCACACTTCTGTCAGTCCATAATAGAACACGAAGATCTGAACAATCAGAGGGGTACCCCTAACCACATAAATGTATATATTTGCAAGCCATTCCAAGGGCTTGATTTTGGATATTTTCATGAAAGCAAACATTAAACCAATGACGATTGCGATTAAAATGGAGACCGCCGTAAGGGCGAGGGTCATCTGGGCGGCTTCAAAGAACATTCCCCGACTATCTATGAGTGCTGTCCAAAAATTCGCTGAATACAAATACAATTCAAATCAACTCCTCTATAATGTCAAAAAGAGTACGCCCATTGCGCACTCTTCTTAACTTCGGTCTTCAACTGAAAAACGAGCGTTTACTCTGGCAAAGTCGTAATGTCTTCCCCAAAGTATTCTTTACTGATTTCAGCAAGGGTTCCATCTTCACGAAGTGTTTCTAGAGCTGCATTGATTTCTTCAAGTAAGGCTTCGTTTTCTTTTGCAACGGCAACCGCCTGTTCACTACGCTCAATCATTTCTTTCGCTTCAATTTCAAGTCCTTCTCCAGAAGCTTCCTTACCCGTCAGAAAATCCGTGATTACAGCGTCATGGCGACCTTTGGCCAGGGATTGCAAAGCAACTACATCACTATCATAAGTCTTGATGTTATCTGTTACTTCTTCTGCATATGTGCTATATGTCGAACCTTTTGAAATAGCGATTTCCATTCCTTCTAAATCTTCTAATGTTTCCACATCACTATCGGCACGCGTGAAGATTTGTGCGCCTGAATAATAATAAGGTGTAGAAAAATCTACTTCCTGTTGTCTTTCTTCAGTAATGGTGTGACTTGCGACTGCCGCATCAAAACGCCCTGTCTTCACACCTTCTACGATACTTGCAAACTTCTGTTTTTGAGGGTTTGGTTCCAAGCCCAATTCCTCTGCAATAGCATTCGCAACATCGATATCAAAACCTGTCATTTCCCCGCTTGCATCTGTCATACTGAATGGTCGGAATTCACCAGAAGCTGCAAACGTGAACTTTCCTTCCTCAACAAGGTCATAGGCTGTTTCTTCGGATGATTCACTACTAGAATCATTTTCGTTTGTATCCCCTGAAGTTTCTCCTTCATCTTCACTGCCACCGCATGCAGCCAGTGTAATAATCATGAAGATGCTCAGGGTGATCATTAGTAAATATTTTTTCATAACCAAAATTCTCCCCTTCATCAATTTGTCATTTTTCTGTAATAATAGCGACACTTTAAATTATATCTAGTTATCTAACAATTCCCAAAATTAAACATAGTCCAAAATCTACGAAATTATGCTGATCATAGACATGACCTGCAAAATGCCAGACTTTTCGTACAAATGCATGAATTTGCTCTAATATAATAGATATTTGCATGAATATACACATCCACTAAAAAAACCACTTCTCTGTGTAGAGAAGTGGTTCTGTTATTATAAATTCAAATGGGAAAGCATGGTTCTCCATGCGACATCCTTACCTTCACCGGTTTCGGATGAGAAGGGAATCAATGCATCTTCCTCTTCCATTTCCAAGACATCAAAGATCATCTTCAGTTGTTTCTTCCGTTGACCCTTTTTGATTTTATCAAGCTTTGTAGCGATCACCATAACAGGGAGCTCAAAGTGCTTCAAATAATCATACATCAATTGATCATCTTCTGTTGGTTTATGACGGATGTCGATAATCAAAGCTGTTGCCTTCAACTGTTCACGCTCTGCAAAATATTCTTCCATCATCTCTCCCCACTTCGCTCGTTCCTTTTTAGAAACTTTCGCATACCCGTATCCAGGAACATCAACGAAGTGAAATTTATCATTAATGATGTAGAAATTTAATGTTTGTGTTTTACCGGGTTTTGAAGAAGTCCGTGCTAAATTCTTACGTTGAATCATTCGGTTGATAAATGAAGATTTACCAACATTCGATCTTCCTGCCAGTGCAATTTCAGGAATCGGTGTTTTTGGGTACTGCTTTTTGCTCGCCGCACTGATGACGATGTCAGCCGAGTTAACTTTCATGTACTGCCTCCGTTAATGCTTGTTCTAAAACTTCATCCAAATGCTTCACAGGGACAAAAGTCAAACCTTCCTTGATGCTGTCCGGAATGTCTTCCAAATCCTTTTCGTTCTGATCTGGTATGATGATCTTTGTCAATCCTGCACGGTGGGCGCTCAATGATTTTTCTTTTAAACCACCGATAGGCAAAACACGGCCTCTTAATGTGATTTCACCTGTCATCCCCACTTCTTTACGGACAGGACGGCCTGTTAAGGCAGATACGAGTGCAGTCGCCATCGTAATGCCTGCGGAAGGTCCATCTTTCGGGGTCGCGCCTTCAGGGACGTGAATATGGATGTCGTTCTTTTCTACAAACTCAGGATCGATATTCAGTTCGTTCGCTCTTGACCGAATATAGCTGAAAGCCGCTTGTGCGGATTCCTTCATGACATCTCCGAGTTTCCCTGTTAATGTAAGGTTCCCTTTTCCAGGGTATATGGAAACTTCAATAGATAGTGTGTCTCCACCAGCTGTCGTATAAGCAAGACCAGTAGCAGCTCCAATCTGGTCTTCCAGTTCCGCACGTCCATAACGGAATTTCGGGCGGCCAAGAAGCTCTTCCAGTTGCTTCTCCGTCACAACCACTCGCTGTTTTTCTCCAGAGACGATGATTTTGGCAGCTTTCCTACATAGGCTGGCTAATTCACGCTCCAACCCACGGACACCCGCTTCTCTCGTATAGCGACGGATCAATTTTAAGAGCGCATCATCACGTAATTGCAACTGCCCTTTCTTCAAACCATTTTCCTTTACCTGCTTAGGAAGTAGATGCTCTTTCGAAATATGAACCTTTTCAACTTCTGTATAACCAGCAATGGTAATAATCTCCATTCTGTCACGCAATGGTCCAGGAATGTTCGAAATATTATTAGCTGTGGCAACAAACATGACCTTTGACAGGTCGTAGTTTTCTTCAATGAAGTGATCGCTGAACGTTCCGTTTTGTTCGGGATCGAGCACTTCCAACATGGCTGAGGAAGGATCTCCTCTGAAGTCACTTGCCATTTTATCGATTTCATCAAGTAAAAATACAGGGTTCACGGTCTCAGCACGCTTCATTCCTTGAATGATACGCCCAGGCATAGCGCCTATATAAGTTCTACGGTGGCCGCGGATTTCAGCTTCATCACGGATTCCGCCTAAAGAGATCCTTACGAATTTTCGATTGATGGAACGAGCGATGGACTTGGCAAGGGAGGTTTTCCCTACCCCTGGTGGTCCAGCCAGACACAAAATCGGTCCTTTAATCGTTTGAGTCAGCTTTTGAACGGCTAAGTATTCGAGGACGCGCTCCTTAACCTTTTCCAAACCATAATGATCTTCGTCCAAAATCTTTTCTGCACGGTTCACATCCAGGTTATCTTCCGTCTCATTGGACCATGGCAAGGCCACAAGCCATTCAATGTAATTTCGGATGACTGAACTTTCCGCAGAGCTTTGTGGTACTTTCTCATACCTTCCAAGCTCTTTGTATGCTACTTCTTCCACTCTCTCAGGCATATTGGCCTGCTCTATTTTTTCTTTAAGCTGAGCTACCTCGCCAGATTTTCCGTCTTTATCACCCAGCTCATTTTGGATCGCTTTCATCTGTTCACGCAAATAATATTCCTTTTGCGTTTTTTCCATGGATTTTTTAACCCTTTTTCCGATCTTTTGCTCAATCTGCAAAACTTCACGTTCGTTTCCAATCATGTCGACAAGCTTTTGAAGACGCTCCTTCACATTCGCTGTTTCTAGTATAGACTGCTTTTCTTTCAGTTTCACAGGCAGATGAGAAGCAATCATATCAGCCATGTGACTCGGTTCATCGATGTCGGATACGGTATTGAACGTTTCCTGACTTACTTTTTTAGACACTTTCACGAATTTCTCGAATTGATCCATAAGCGTTCGCATGAGAGCTTCTTCTTCATTTCCCCCTACATGCTCATCCTCAATTTTTGAGATATTCGCGTGATAAAAGTCTTCATCGTCGACTAATTGTTCAACACGGGCTCTATACAGACCTTCTACAAGGACTCGATTGGTGCCGTTCGGCAATTTAACCATCTGTTTTACTCTGGCAATCGTTCCGATCTCATATAGGTCATCTTTCGATGGTTCATCAATATTCACTTCTTTTTGTGACACGAGAAAAATTTCATTGTCATCCATCATGGATTGCTCCAACGCTTGTACCGATTTTTCACGCCCCACATCCAAGTGAAGGACCATAGAAGGGTACACAAGCAACCCTCTGAGAGGAAGTAGAGGTATCTTCTTTCTCTGTTTGTCTGTCATTTCTTGCACCTCCGATTATAGCAACTACGTATTTTAATCATATATAAATGTACTTGGAAAGTAAACGAAACGGCCCCAAATGATTCCAACACCGAAATCCCCTAACCAACTACTGTCAAGGGGCTCACTCCTCTAATACTTTATTATGAACAGAAACCTGCCTTTCATGCTTATGTAGCCATCTGTCTCTTTTATAATACAGAAGCCGTGCTACAACGTTTTCGTAGCACGGCTTCTTGGATTTTATTCCTTAAGGTTTACGCACTCTCTTTAGGAGATTGTTTATTATCATCTTCCACAGTGCCATCCGTTAAGATCAGCTTAGGACGTCCATTTTTAGCAGTGACTGTCTCTTTTGTGATGATACATTTCTCAATATCATCGCGCGATGGAAGTTCATACATAACATCCAGCATGATTCCTTCAATAATAGAGCGCAATCCACGAGCCCCTGTCTTACGTTCTATAGCCAGACGTGCGATTTCACGAAGCGCATCTTCTTCCATCTCCAATTCGACATGGTCGATTTGGAACAGCTTTTGATATTGCTTCACAAGAGCATTCTTCGGTTTTGTAAGGATTTCTACAAGCGCATCTTCATCAAGCTGCTCGAGGCTGCCGATTACTGGAAGACGTCCGATGAATTCTGGGATCAAACCATAGCTTAACAAGTCCTCTGGCAGAACTTTTGTAAGCAATTCTTTCTTCTCAGCTTCATCAGCTGCTTGTTCAGAACCAAAGCCAATTACTTTACGCCCTAAACGACGCTTAATAATCTGGTCGATGCCATCAAATGCTCCTCCAACGATAAACAGCACATTGGTTGTATCGATTTGGATGAACTCTTGATGAGGATGTTTGCGTCCACCTTGTGGAGGTACACTCGCCTGTGTTCCCTCCAGGATTTTAAGAAGCGCTTGCTGCACCCCTTCACCAGACACGTCTCTTGTGATGGAAGGGTTTTCTGATTTACGAGCAACTTTATCGATTTCATCGATATAGATGATTCCTTTTTCTGCTTTCTCTACATCATAGTCTGCTGCTTGTATCAACTTTAAAAGAATGTTTTCAACATCTTCACCAACGTAACCGGCTTCTGTTAAGGAAGTGGCATCAGCAATGGCAAATGGCACATTCAGAATACGCGCCAAAGTTTGAGCAAGTAGAGTTTTACCGCTACCTGTAGGTCCAAGCATGAGGATGTTACTTTTTGCAAGTTCTACATCATCATTTTTTACCCCTGCATTGATACGTTTATAGTGGTTATAAACCGCTACGGACAAGTTCTTTTTAGCTTGATCCTGCCCAATAACATAATCACTGAGGATTTCGCGGATTTCTTGAGGTTTCGGTACCTCTTTGAATTCCACTTCTTCTTCATTACCCAGCTCTTCTTCAACAATTTCCGTACATAGTTCAATACATTCATCACATATATATACGCCAGGTCCTGCTACGAGTTTACGGACTTGTTCCTGACTTTTACCGCAGAAAGAACATTTCAACTGTCCTTTTTCATCGTTAAATTTAAACATTCGTTTCACCCCTTATTATAATGACGCAATCGTTGCGACTGAAGTTTCATGATACGACGCTTACGTTTCCACTTCACTTCTTTTGCCCATCATATCAGATTAACTTCAAACAAAAAAGCAATACCTTTTCAGAGGTGTGCGCAACTCATCCTGCACCATCCTCATTATGTAATTCAACTGCAGATAAGTCAAACAATGGAGCATCAATACTATTGTATGTAAACAGCTGGAGAAGTATCAACTATCATCCCCATTAATCTCTTTCTATATACTCTATACTATAGAAATATATGAGAAGACAAGGTACGATCATGCACCTTGTCTTCTTAGTTTATTATTCAGCTTTAGAATTTGCAACTAGAACGTCAATCGCTTTACGGACTTTAAGATCTTCTTTGATCATGTCTGTGTTTCCGCCAAGCATTTGAGTCAATTGCGCAACGTCTGTTTGATACATGGAAGCCATGTTTTCAAGTTCAGCGTTCACATCTTCTTCAGAAGCTTCGACATTTTCTGCTTCTGCAATTGCTTCAAGAGTCAGGTTCGTCTTCACGCGCTTCGCAGCATCTTCTTTCATTTGCTCACGAAGGGCATCTTCGTCTTGACCAGTGAACTGGAAGTACATGTCCTTAGTCATCCCTTGCATTTGTAGACGCTGTTCGAATTCTTGGACCATGCGGTCAAGTTCTGTATCCACCATCGCATCAGGAATTTCAACTTCTGCATTTTCAGAAGCTTGCGTTACAAGCGTGTCACGCTTGCTGTTTTCAGCGTCTGTTTTCTTCTGCTCTTCTAGACGCTCACGAGTTTTTGTCTTCAGTTCTTCAAGAGATTCGACCTCTTCATCGACATCTTTCGCGAATTCATCATCAAGCTCAGGAAGTTCTTTTCCTTTTACTTCGTGAATTTTCACTTTGAAAGTAGCCGCTTTACCAGCTAGATCTTCTGCATGGTATTCTTCAGGGAAAGTAACTTCAACTTCTGTTTCTTCTCCTGCTTTTTTACCAACCAGCTGTTCTTCGAAACCTGGGATGAAAGAGCCAGAACCAACTTCTAGGGAGTAGTTGTCTGCCTGTCCACCTTCGAATGCTTCGCCATCAACGAAACCTTCAAAATCCATAACGACTGTGTCGCCATTTTCAACAGCTGCATCTTCTTTCACAACTAGCTCTGCTTGACGTTCTTGCATTTGCTTCAGTTCGTTTTCAACATCTTCATCAGAAACTTCAGTATCCTGCTCTTCTACAACAAGACCTTTGTAGTCGCCAAGTTTCACTTCTGGCTTCACAGTAACTTCAGCTGTGAATACAAGGTCTTGACCTTTTTCGATTTGTTTCACGTCTACTTCTGGACGATCAACAGGTTCGATTCCTGTTTCTTCAACAGCTTCTGTGTAAGCTTGCGGAAGAACGATATCAAGGGCATCTTGATAAAGGGACTCCACTCCGAAACGCTGTTCGAAAAGTTTACGTGGTACTTTACCTTTACGGAAACCAGGTACTTGTACCTGTTGAACTACTTTTTTGAAGGCTTGGTCAAGTGCTTTGTCGAACTCACTTGCAGGTACTTCTACAGTCAAAGTACCCTGATTGCCTTCTTGCTTTTCCCATTTTGCTGACATAAAAAATTCCCTCCAACATCTATTCATTCATTTTCGTCCGAAGACGATGATCTGATGATTCTATGACTCTTTTTACATACGAATCTCGTTTGCAACCACTACATTATAACATAATCCTACAGCCTTTCAAGCCGTGACCTGTTCATTTATTCCCCTATGATCAATACGTAATGTTGTTCACATAGTTCAATTTCAGATTTGTATTTCTCCACGTTCTCCAATTCGTCATTTACAGACAACGGAAGCTGTAAATATTCATGCCCTAATTGTTTAAGGGCTTCAACGATAACCGGGACTTCCTTTTCATTAGGAAAAATTGGATACCGGACATAGCAATAATGATATAAAAGACGGTTAATCATCTCATACATCGTCGGATTGTTTTGTTCAATTTGCCCAAGTCTCATTTGTATTTGTTTAATAATGTAATCGGAATGAAGCTGTGTTAATTCCGAAGGGACAATCGTTGAGGTCTGCCCAAATTTTTTGATTGTCAACTCCTCACTCCATCCTGCATCCCGGAACCATTCCAATATGGAGGATTTAATAATCGGGTGGACGGTTTCTTTCATTAAAGTCTGTTGAAAATCCTCCTTAAAAGGGTCAGGAGATTGTTTTTTCAATTGGTCAAGTGCCTGCCATTGCTTATGTATATCATCAGAATCCAACGCTTGATGAAATTCATCAAAATACTTTGTACCTTCTTCTTTATGGCGATCTTCGAGAAGTTTCCGGCTTACCTCAAACATTTGCCAGAGTTGAGTACGACTTTGCTGAGGAATGTCCTCTGATTCAAATACTTCTTCCAAAAGATTGATGATTTCCTCATACTGATTACTTTGAAATAAGATGGTGATATAGATATGTAAATAATGGTAGTACTGTTCGTAATCTTCTTTCATTTGCTTTTGGCATAACTCTTCCGCTTCATCAAACAATCCAAGTTCAATCCAACTCATCAAAAGTCCTGTGATCACATCCGCATTCGCAACGCCATACTCCACAAGAGGCTCCAAGGCTTCTGAAGCATCTTTATACCTTTTTTCCTTTAAAGCTTCCAGTCCTACTCGTTCCAGAGTGGTTTTCCATTTTGGGAACATGACTAAGTTCCCGTTTTTATTTTCCATAAGACACCCTTCCCTAGAGTTTATACTTCCCTCATTTTAACCTTACTGTATGTTTTTCAAACCTCTATTCATTCAGCTTATTAGGATATACTAAAGTATATTCACAACAAACACAAAGAAAACACTTCTGCTTTCTATTTAAATGGAAATTGCGTCATCATTCGTTGTGTACAGACATAGATGGACACTTCCTTTAATCATTCGGGAACTTTATCTCAATATAATATCCTTATTTGTTTCATCTTAGCAAAAAACAGGACTTTTTACTCATGATGTTTTCATTTTTTTTGCTAAAATTAGTGAATGTGAATAAAATTTCACCGAATTATAAATTTAAGGAGATGTATCGTTTTGTCATTGCTAGATGATCAAACATTGCTGGAAACGTACATAGAGTCCGTAAAACTTCAATTAGATGATGAATTCGTCCACTTACTGACGAGAGAAATTGATAAGCGATCTATGGAATTGCCTAAAGAAAATCTCCAACTTACATGAATCGACATCAAACGTTCGCACAAAATGAGAACGTTATTATAGAGGAATATAGAAAGGGTGTGCATACCATGCACACCCTTTTTTTATTGATTAGAGGTTGAGTTGCCTTGGCGTTGTCCAGACATTTTAGCAATGCTTGGGATAACGTTCTGCAACTGCCCTGCCTGACCAGTCATCATGCTGTAGGTGGCAGCACCGATTCCGATAGAAGCGACAATCGGCAACCACTGAACATTCATCTTCTCCATCCTGATCACTCCTCAAATCGCTTGGCCTAAGAGCCATTCCTATTGTGTGCCTGAAAAGGTGCATCTATGTGAGTTAAAACCATCTTCTCTATCCTTTATTTACCTTTAAGGAATATAAAGGTCAAGAATAGAGGCCAAAGAATGATCCAACCTAATAGCACGAACATATATATGGATTGTTCTTCTTTGGTCTGGTCTACAGGTTCTTTTTGATGAAAGCAAAAAAACAAACCAATGAGGATATATGTGAAAGCAATCAAACCAATCACCCCTTCTACACCATAGCGTATGAAGAATACGTGACATGTGCCTCATGATAAGCACACCTTTTGTAGTTAAACATGATAAAATAAATGTAGAGGTGATTGGACATGCAACGGATCATCCTGTTTGACGGGGAATGTAATTTTTGTAATCAAAGTGTGCAGTTCATTATTAAAAGAGATCCAAAAGGTCGTTTCAAATTTGCTTCTCAACAAAGTGGAGTTGGAGCATCGTTCATGCGGGAATATGATATTCCAAATGAAGTCGACAGCCTGGTCCTCATTGAAGGTTCTGAAGCTTACCTTCAATCCACGGCTGCCTTAAGAATATGTAAAGGCTTGAAAGGTTTTTGGAAATTTGGATTTGTTTTCACCTTAGTCCCTAAACAGATTAGGGATTGGGCATACGAAATCTTGTCTAAAAACCGCTATGATTGGTTTGGTAAACAAGAGGCCTGCCAACTGCCATCACCCGAGATGAAGAAACGATTTTTATGAGTTTTTAAAGAAAAAGAAGCATGCAGATCCTTATATCTGGATGCTTCTTTCGTTTTTATATCTCTGACCCATGCTATTACACGAATACATCGCTTTCTTTTGGATATCGAGAAATTGATTCACATGATATTCGAAGTTTCAGTTTGACTACATTTTTCAAATCAGCACAAGACCTCGAAATTGTGACATTTTTTCGAAAAAAGTGTCAAATAATTACTTACCAACAATTCCATAGGGTAAAATTATTTTTAAAAAGGAGAAGTCGTATGGATTGTGAAAAACTAAGAAATGAAATAGAAGATAAAAGAAGAGAGATGTACCAAGCGTATCTCATCGATCAAAATTACTCCAATGCTCTTGTTAAATCTCAGGAACTGGATGCTATGCTTAATAAATTCAGAACAATGTGTCAAAAACCATTCATGATTGCAATGTCCATGATCATGCTTTAAATCAAGCCTTTCTTTGAAGACTTTATAATGGTAATTATGCAAAGATATTGATTTAATATCAATAAAAAACTGCTTCTTTTGCTAAAGCAAAAGAAGCAGTTTTTTCATTTAGCGTCCCAGGAGAGATTCGAACTCCCGACCCACAGCTTAGAAGGCTGTTGGAGTGGGTATGATTGCACAAGATGAACTAATACAGAACACTATTAAATCAACGTTATTTATGATTAAAGTAGATATATCAAAATAAAAATGGGGCAATAATAATAAAAATCTGCCCCATTTTCTGCCCCAGGTTGTATAAGTTGAATCGAGTTTCTTCCTTATAATATTGTCTTTTTCTGTCACTTATCCATATATTTTATATATTCCAGATAAAGTGAAAGTAGAGTTAAGAGTATAACAAAAAGCCCACTCACTAAAAAAGTGGGCTTTTAAATAAATTAAGAATTAACGTAGAAGTTGAAGAACTCCTTGCGGTTGTTGATTAGCTTGAGCTAACATAGCTTGAGATGCTTGAGCCAGGATAGAGTTTTTAGTTTGGTTCATCATTTCTGCAGCCATATCAACATCACGAATACGTGATTCTGCTGCAGTAAGATTTTCAGATGAAGTACCAAGATTATTAATTGTGTGATCTAATCGATTTTGGGTAGCACCCAGCTTTGAACGTTCGGCCGAAACAGTTTCTATAGCTTGATTAATAGTGGTAATAGCTGAGTCTGCGTTCCCCTGAGAAGTGACATTCAAACCAAACGACCCCGTATCTCCTGCAGTTAACTTGGAACCAGCCTCTAAAGCTAAGTCTCCTATGGCATGACTAGCACCGGCACCTGCATAATAGCCAGCAACCCCACTATCAGCTGTAGCAGCATCAACATAAGTCGCAACTACTGTAGTACCATCAGTTGGATCTAATAAAGTATCTCCATTTGTTCCAGCTTCAAATTTCGTACCAACAGCTAAATTATCAGATCTCATGTCCCCAACACTAAGCTGAAGGTTTTGTCCTTCATTAGAACCAATATGAAATGTGCCACTAAAACTTCCATCAAGCAAATTCTTACTGTTAAACTCTGTATTATCACCAATTCTTGTGATTTCTTCAGCTAGCTGATTTACCTCTTTTTGAATCTCTTGGCGATCAGTATCCGTATTAGTGTCGTTTGATGATTGAACAGCTAATTCACGCATTCTTTGAAGTATGTCGTGTGTCTCATTCAAAGCACCTTCAGCCGTTTGGATTAATGAAATTCCATCCTGAGCATTACGGGAAGCTTGGTCTAACCCGCGAATTTGACCACGCATTTTTTCTGAAATTGCTAAGCCGGCAGCATCGTCTCCTGCACGGTTAATGCGAAGACCAGAAGATAATTTCTCCATCGAACTTTGTTGCCCTTGGTTTGCTTGATTTAACTGACGGTGTGTATTCAGCGCAGCGATATTATGATTAATTCTCATATGTTCTTCCTCCTAATATAAGTAAAATGCTTTTTTATATAGCTTTATCGAAGAAGCTGAAGTACACCCTGTGGTTGTTGATTAGCCTGAGCTAACATAGCTTGAGATGCTTGAGCCAGGATAGAGTTTTTAGTTTGGTTCATCATTTCTGCAGCCATGTCAACATCACGAATACGTGATTCTGCTGCAGTAAGGTTCTCTGAAGAAGTACCTAAATTATTAATAGTATGTTCTAAACGGTTTTGGTTAGCACCTAATTTTGATCGCTCCGCAGAAACTTGTTCAATTGCATCATTAATAATTGTTATTGCCCCGTCAGAATTTGCTTGAGAAGTCTTCATCTCATTAGCTCCACCAGTTTTCAAACTTGCAAGGTTATCTGTTGTGTCAGTACCAACTCTTGCTGAATCCATAGAGTTAATGGAAAGATTCAATTTTTGATCGGAGTTTGCCCCAATGTGGAAAGTGAAACTTTGAGCAGCTCCTGTGAAATTACCACCAGCATCTTTAGCACCTAGTAAATTTTTCGTGTTGAATTCTGTATTACCAGCAATACGATCAACTTCATCTACTAACTGGTCTACTTCTTTTTGAATTTCCGCTCGATCTGAATCCGTGTTAGTATCATTAGAGGACTGAACAGCTAATTCACGTACTCTTTGAAGGATGTCGTGTGTCTCATTCAAAGCACCTTCAGCCGTTTGAATTAATGAAATTCCATCTTGAGCATTTCGAGACGCTTGGTCTAATCCACGAATTTGACCACGCATTTTTTCAGAAATTGCTAAGCCGGCAGCATCGTCTCCTGCACGGTTAATACGAAGACCAGAAGATAATTTCTCCATCGAACTTTGTTGACCTTGGTTTGCTTGACCTAGTTGGCGGTGCGTATTTAGCGCCGCAATGTTGTGATTAATTCTCATTAATAAAACCTCCGTGTAATTGTTTTCTACATAGCCACATCCATTTGGCTACATAATCTATAATCACTCTATTTTATAGAGTCATTATCATAGAATACTTCCTCACGATAGAAGTTAAAAGATTTATCTCCAGTAAGTTTCAATCGCAAATGTCCTTCTGGAGATTTAACAACTTCAATCTCACACAGTTCTTCATTGTGTTCTATAATCACCTTTTCTCCAGGCTTCCTGCCCAATACTAAAGCCATGACTATCATCCTCCTTGACGTTTCAATAGTGATATCGGAAGAAAAAATTATATGTTTAGAGAATTTGAAAAAAAGTATTCCCATAATCTCATATTTTTTCCAATGGTAGTTTAAAATGATTATATATATTTAGGAATATTATGAGTGTAGTTTTAGAATTAAACAAACAAGTTTATGCTTGAAGAATTTATTAGGAGTGATTTTCTGAAACCAGTTACTGAAGTTGTAGGGGCCGTTATTGAAAAGGATAAATATGTTCTTTGTGCTTTAAGAAGTTCAAGAATGTCACTGGGGCTTCTTTGGGAATTCCCAGGAGGCAGAATTAAAGAGACAGAAACTCATGAGGAAGCATTGAAGAGGGAAATAAATGAAGAACTTAATTGTGATATCGAGGTAAACTCTGTGGTTGAAAAAACCATTGCGGAAAGTGACACCAATACCATAAGCCTTTCTACATACAGAGCTAAAATTATTGCTGGGACCCCTTAGGCCATTGAACATGAAGAGTTACACTGGATGAATGTTAAAGAACTTAGTGATCTCAAGTGGGCGCCTGCTGATATCCCGACTGTTATTCGTCTATTGAATGAAATAAAAAAATCCTTTTTTACAAATTGACCACGCTTTTTTACCTTTAACTAAATAAATAAACAAATAAAAAACCCCCAACTAGATTAAAGGTCGGGGATTTTTTATATAGTTCAAGAGACTATTATTGAGCATCGACTTCAATGGTAAATTCTCCACCAAGCACAGAGATATCTGTATATGCTCGTGTTGTGGAATATACAACACTTGCTGTATAGCTCCTAGAAGTATTTAAGTAATTAGCATTAGAATCAGTTGATTTACTTGATACAGTTTTTCCATAAACCTTACCAACCCCACCGCTTCCTACTGTTCCAAAAGCTACGTGAGTGGCAAAAGTTTCAATTTCAGAAGGAGTTGCATCGTCACTTGAGTATCTTCCAGAGGATGCATCTACACTAAATGAGTTTTCAAGGAAACCATGGTCAGAAGTTACATTACCAGATAGGTAACCAGTAAATGATCCGTATGTTTTAGTTTCATAGAAATAATCGAGAGCTAAAGGTTGGACTATCGGTTCGCTTACTTTTTCTTCATTTTGAGGTTCAGCATACTTTTTAACAAAAGCTTTGTCCACCTCATTTAGCTCCTCACCAACATCATATTTCTCATTGATTTCAAGGAATCTTTCTGTGATTTCATCCTCTGTTAACGTGTCCGCCTGTACTATGTACCCAGTAAAGAAACTAAGTAAAAGAGCTACCATGATACTAGTAAATAATTTCCTCATGAAAATCATCCTTTCATTTTTTTTAATATGCTCTTAATTGCCAAGATAGCGATCGCTACAACAACTATCAGAACGACAACGCCAATGATATTAAAATTTTCCAGCATTGTAAACCCACCTTTTTACTTTTTTGTAATTTTTTTCAGTTGATTGCTTCTCTTAATTTAAAACCTACTGATTTAATTTAAGATCAAAGCTTACGAAGAAAAAACCTCAAATATCTTTACGTCTTTATTCAAGACTTTGATTTCTCCCCTTTAAGTAAGCATTCATGGGTATCTTACTACATTTAACATTAATATTAAATATCGCTCAACAAAAATAGCCCCTCCTAATCAGAAAGGCTACTATAAAAAATAATAAATTACACTAAGTTGAAATGATTATACAAATTTGAAGCAGTTGCTTCAGCCGTGTCACCACTTAAATCTATTACTTTCCCCTTACCAAGCTTTAGACCGTCTCTACCACCACCAACAATATAAAGATTATCAGTAGCATTAACTTCTTCGCGCTCAGCATTGTATCTGAATTTCAGTGCACCACCATTACGTTTCAATGCCTTTTCGACGGCGGCTACATCCTTAAAGCTGTTCACGATGAAGATGTTCTTTTCCATAATCAATTCCTCCCTCAATTTTTCTTCATAAGCTGCGACAGCATCATCCATGGCCGCCTTCGTATTCGGGCCATATATACCATCTTGTACTAATCCCTGATCTTTCTGAAATTGTTTCAATGCATTCTCAGTAGCTGGACCAAAAGATCCATCGGCTCCGTAACCACCTAGATCATATCCAAGAAAAAGAAGGTCTTCCTGGAGCTGCTTAACTTGAACACCATAATCCCCTCTTTCTAAGTATCCCTTATCCCAAAGACCTCCTGTACCTTTATAAAAAACGCCAAAGTATTCACAAATACCCTGAGCATGTTCAATGGCTACTTCTTTTTGGAAGTCCTCATTCAACATCATTAGTGCTTCTTCTCTATTATCCATAAATCCATTTTCGGTCAAAATAGCAGGCATATTTGTTTCTCGAAGAACATGGAAGTTGTCCTCCTTGTATCCTCGCCAGTTTTGTCTAGTCCCTCGTTGTAGGTATTTACCTACTGCTCTTGCTAACTTGCCAGATTCATATTTCAAGTTATCGAGATAGACGTGCACGCTTATTCCGCTAGCTGTAGAGTAATCAAAATCGAAGCTCATGGCATTGTAGTGGATAGATACATAGATATCAGCCTTATAATTATTTGCAGAATCGGTCCGGTAGTTTAATGGTGTGTCTACATCTGTTGGAGCTACTAATAAGACTCTAAAACCATGTTCTAACAGAATATCAGAGAGAAAAGCGACAACTTTACGATTAAATTCGTTTTCTCTAATCGACCTACCTAATTCCGGGATATAAGGTGTTCGTTTTCCTGGTGTTTGCATACCATGTCCATCATCCAACGCAATCAATTTCCCATTCCAATTACTCTTTGGCTTTAGTAACTTGGCCATTTTTTTGTCTCCTTTCATAGACTGTATACTTTATGACAAGTCGTTTAAGATGGTGAGGCTGTCTCAAGCCCCTTTTATTTCAAACCTTTCTTTTGGAGTTCTGCTTTCTGCTTTCTCCCTCTCTTACTGACATAAGTGTTTTTCCAAGCTGTATAGATACCGACAGCTAACATCCCTCCTGCAATAATGACAGTTACAAAAGCACTAATACTCGCTTCCGTTAACCAGGCATATTTGATATTCAAAGTTGCTAGAAACCCCATGATGGCAGTAAAAAAGCCACCAACTAAGGTGGCTACTTCTTTAATATTCTCTTTCATAGTTATCCTCCTATTGAAATGTAGTTAGACAAGAACACGATAATAGATATAACCACCGCAATCCACGCTGGAAGGTTCCGTTGCCAATTATCTTTTTCTTTAATGATGCGTTCTACATCATCCTGATCAGCTTTTTTATCCATGTTGTGGTTCCACTCTTTAATAGCTTTTTCATTTCTAGTCGACCTTGCATCTGCTTCCTTGGCTGTGTCGTGTGCTGCATCGACTTTTTGCTTCATATCAAGGACATTATCTAGCTTTTCCGTTTGCTTTGCTAAAGCCACTTTCACATCCATGAGTACATTCATGAATTTTTCCATGTCCTCCACTTCCTTCTGCTCTGTCATGCTTGTCCCCCTTCTAAATAACACATAAGAAGAAAATCTATTTGTGTTAATATTTTGTAAATACCACCTAAAGTAGTGGTAATATTTAACTACCTGGTGCATAATCGATTTAGCTCAGTCCCCCATATGGAGGTTGGAACCTCTTCTCGTACTGAGCCTTGGAGGGAGTGGCAGGTTGGGTCACTCCCTTTTTTCGCATAAAAAATACGCCTTAATTGGCGCAGTCATTTCCTTCTATTTCATTTACTCGCCGAATCAATGCATTCTTTTCTGCCAGGAGAATGGCTTTCTCATTTTCCAGAACAGCGATTCGGCTACAAAGGTATCCATTCACATCGTTTTGATTAAATTTCAACTCCTCCATGCTCTTCGAAACCTCCTCAGGATAAGTCTGCAAATTCATTAATGAGATTCTTCTATTTTATTCAATCTCGCTACAACTTCTTGAAACCCTTTTAGCAAAGCGTTCAGTAGATTAGATTGATTAATCCCTCCACTGAAACCATCATCAGCCACCCTGGTTATCTCTGGGAACACATCACTAGCTTGTTCATAAGTCAAACCAATTTTGGGCTCTGTTTCTGCTTCAAGGTAATTAAAATTAATTACTTCCAAGGCCATAAGTTTCTCAATAACGTCTGAAACTGGTATGATGTTATCTTTTATTTTTTTACTTGACCCCACTACAAAGTCTGACCCTACAAAAATCCCGTAACCTGTGTCATTTCCATTTCTGGATTGTACCTGAGGTGTGCTGGTTGATGAACCTGACAACATTTTTAAGGAAGTCCTACCACCTGCATCTATGATTCTATGATTATTATCTGCCTTATCTACCTTGAAACGGAATGCTAATTCTGAGGCATTAACAATATCCGTCGACCCTGAATTAATTCTCAAGTAATTTTGTGCATCAGTTACTGCCCGGAAAACTCCCCCTCCTGCATTTAAGTATGGGCCACTAGTGAAATGCATTTTCGAATTATGAAGCCGAAGACCACCAGCATTCAAAAGGGACTTAGTTATGCTCCCATCTCCGTAAAATGAAAATTCACTGCCGTAGGAAGCACCATTATATGAAGGGTTGGCATCATCAAATGAAATTTTCACATCCCCTGATCCGAGTTCATCACGTTCAACCCAAAAGTCTGTCACTCCCAGACCTAACTCGAGTCGTCCAGCTTGTAATCTTAATGTTTGTCCTAAATAAACCTCGCCTATGCCTGATGAACCTCCCCCAGATATATTGTAACCAATCAGACTCGGCATACCATAAGGATCCGGGTCTTCCTCGGGTTCAAATATGATCCTTTTTGTACTCGAGTTATCTCCTGGATCACCTATAAAAATAGCATCACCCACGCCCAGGTTCGTTCCTACATTTATGAAAGTGTCAGTCGTAAGGTTACCAGCTGTCACATCTCCTAAATCTGCAGCAATTGCAGAAAGGTGTGAGACGCTGATTTGGTTAGCTGTTACACTATCAGCATAAATTTTTCCTCCGTCTATATAAGTAGAGTTGGGGTGTTTCCACAGATCAGTGCTTCCTTTTGCGCTATCAGCATAATCTTGCGACGTGTGCCCGTTAGAGCACATACGCTCATATGTGCGATATCCAGAGGGTACGGTTGTTATCTTTTCCCAGTCAACACCTACCCACCCGGAGTCTTGAATGTTGTCCGTAATATAGAGGTGCATGCTGCTGGTACGCCCAGTATCAGGAATGAATACCTCCAGGTAAACATCATCATAGGTTCCGTTATATACGACTCTCAACTTCTCAAATGTCGGCGCTGAATATGTGCTAGTTGTCGTTACTGCGATAAATGGATTTCTACCGTAATGGATTGCCGCCTCAAAAGAAACTGTTTGGTGCTTGCCACTTGTAGTGTCTTTTAACAAGAACTTCGCAAAAGCTCTACTACCGTTGTTCCTAGCTATTCTATACCATGATCCCGAGTTTTCTTGTTCTACCGTCGTATAGTAATAATAATTATTACTAAGCATTTCGAATTCTTCTCCAAATAAAGTACCCGAGTTCACTTCATTGGGCCCCTGTGGTCCTTCAGGTCCTTCAGGCCCTTCGGGACCTCGTGTCCCTTGCGGTCCTTGAGGTCCTGTGTTTCCCTGGTCTCCTTTGGGTCCGGTTGGTCCGGTGGATCCTTGATCACCTTTTTCCCCTTTAATTCGTGTCCATGTGTACATAGAAGGATTAGTCGAATCTGCTGCTGTGTAATTGATGTATTGACCAATATATAATTTATTTCTACTATCTGTAGTCGAAAAACCACTTGTGCCCGATGAATTATTTGCATAAGCAATATGGAGGTACGGAGTCTGTCCATCATCACCAGCTGGTCCCTGGATGCCTTGGGATCCATCCTGCCCTTTGATAAGTGTCCAATTGTATTTCGTCGGATCGGTGGAATCAGTCGAATTAAAATCAACATACATACCAATGTACAATTTGTTGCTGCTGTTGCTCGTTGAGAATCCGCTAGTGCCATCCGCACTGTTAGCGTAAGCTATATGTGTATAACTCGAACTCCCATCCTCTCCCGGTGGTCCTTGGATCCCCTGGTCGCCTTTTGGGCCTTGGAGGCCTCTTTCACCTTGTGGTCCTTGTGATCCAGTTGCTCCTGTGTCACCTTTATCTCCCTTGATTTTTGTCCATATATATTTAGTCGGATCATTAGAGTCAGCGGGGGTGAAGTCTGTATATTGACCAATATACGTTTTATTTGTCGATGTGGTAGTGCTAAAACCACTCGTCCCTGATGAATTCGTAGCATAAGCGATATGGAGGTAAGAGGTTAGCCCATCGTCACCTGTTGGTCCAGGTATGCCCTGATCGCCTTTTATTCCTTTCGTGCGCGTCCAGTTATACTTGTTTGGATCAGTTGAATCCATCGGGTTTGTGTCGACATACATACCCATGAAATCTCGGTCAGAGTTAGATATGGAGAAGTTTGCACTTCCGTCGGCACTATCGGCATAGGCGATGTGTGTGTAACTCGAAGTTCCGTCCTCTCCGGTAAGTCCTTGGATACCTTGGTCACCTCGTGGACCTTGCAATCCCCTTTCTCCTTGAGGACCCTGAGGGCCTTCTTCCCCTTTCATTTTTGCCCATGTATATGCTGTAGAGTCGGTTCCTTCAGAGGGCGTACTCTTGTTGTATCCCAAACCGATGTATTCTTTCCCCGTCGGGTCGTCGGTCATGTTTGTTCCTATTGCATCGTCAGCGTACTTTATCCAGGTATATTTTTCTCTGCCGTCTTCGCCTGGTGGTCCTTGTACCCCTTGGTCCCCTTCCCATTGAGAAAAGGTGTAGTGACCTGGTTCGTTAGATTCAATGGACGTTTGCTTATTATAAGCAATCCCGATGAACTTTTTACCTTCAGGCGTGTCAGTAAGTCCGTTTCCATTTACGTCATCAGCGAATTTAATCCATGTATATAAGGTTTGGCCATCTTCACCAGGCGGCCCCGGGACACCTTGAGGACCACTTGGACCCGGCCTCCATTTTCCTGCTTCAAAATCATAGGAATACCATACATCTTCTTCACCAGAGGTATCAATCCATACGGCATTCTTGTCTGAAGGTGGATTGTTTGACCGAATTTTCTTGGGTTCTGCATAGTTTCTTAACTTCTCATCCGTTACCTTTTTAGATACTTCTTTTTGTAGTTGTCTCCAAATAGAAAAGACTTGCTTCTCGGTGTACTCGATATACTCGCCCAGTTCCACATCAACTGGTCCATCCTGTTTAACAGATTCTTTCATAACATAAACTCGCGCTTCCAAGTATAGTGGGGGACTGAATTTTTCATCTTTCAATTTGATGGTATCCCCGAAGTGTAAATCCACCTCTTCAATACCGGCTTGCTCAGCCACCACTGCAATTTCCCCGGAGTACTTGACGTTACTATTTACTCGTCTTTCCAATTCATTTTCAGTAAGCAGTATCAGTGTCTCTTCTGACATGTCTTGGTCCGTTGACTCTGGATAATAGGCCTCGATTAAGTGGTTCCCTCGATTACCCCATCGCTGAAGAGCATCATCATCACTCAAGAATACCGTCTTTCGATTCCCTTCTTCATCTGCTGGAGCAACGCCAACAAGAGCTGTTAAAATTCCTCGCTTATTCTCGTGTCTCTCAATTCCTTGAAGGTTATGTCCAAGAGTAGCTTCATACCCTTTCCAGGATCCAATATGCTTAACTAAGTCAACATAACGACCAGTGACCTTTAATCCATCAGTCTCAACTCTGAAATTCAATTCTAACTTGAATTCATTCGCAATTTTCCTTAGGTAATGAAGAGGGTTTGTGTGTTCTTCAAAAGTAAAAGTTCGCACACCGTCGAAGTCAATCTGCCCTACCTTCCACTCTGTCCCTAAAACGGCTGCATTGGCATGTTGTTCTGCAGTAAGTGCCCCCGTAACCTGTGGATCAATGATTTTTTGCTTTTTAATTTCAACATAACTTGCTGATGTATAAGCGATGAGTTTATGAGATCCATCAGTGCCCATGTAAGGTTTGTTTTCTTCTATAATGAATTCTGAATAACCAGGACTCTTCTTGTTTGGAATCAGGAGAAGGTTACGATCTCGCAGGTGTTGAGAATAGGACCGGTCGGAAAAGGTTTCGAAATCCCACGTGTCCTGCTGATTTTTCAAATGACGGATTCGCTCGTCACCCCAGTATTCATCCTCACCCAAATAGTCAAGCAACTTTCCTGATTGGCAGTCAAATATGTGGATAATAGTCTTCGTTTGTCCCATATGAACACCTCCTCAACGGTAAGTAGGGTGCCAGTTCACAAGTCCTTGGACATCTCCCGTGGGAAGCACGGATAATATGTTGTACCCCGGTGGCAATGAAAAATGGCGAGCCCCCAAGTTCTTTAGATCCTTGCGAAGCTCCCCATTAATGAAGATTTCTTTAGTTTTATGGTTGAAGACAATTGTGTCGCCTGGCCCAGCAATATAAGGAACCCCTGTAGACTGTTGATTAATTTTTTCCACCCTAACTGAATCAATCCCTTGCATGGGGACTTGATATATTCCATTCTGAGAAGTATGAAGAACAATTTGCGCTAAGTCAGCTGTGAACTTTCCTTCATTGTCATCCCATTCTCTCGTTCGACTCGCAGAGTGTAGCCCTTCATCATTAATACGAGCAATATAGGCCGTCCAATGTTTGCCATCTCGTTCAATTCGAAGAACACCCTCAAAATCATTCCACTCCCATCCTTTATCACCTGCTTCTGCAATTAAAAAATGGTTTGTGGATCCTCCACCCGCTCTTACCTCACCAAAGGATTGTTTCTTACCTCCAAGGATGTCTTTCATCGCGAGTTTGAAGAGCTGGTTCCCATGAACATCTAAGCCATAAATTTCGACTCGACCGATGTCCTTTGTCTCTGTATTTCTAAATGTCACTTTCGCTTCTACCCGAAAATCGGTAATAGCATTACTTAGTCCCTGCTTAATTGCTGGACCATGCCAAGAAGAACCTACACCATAATCAACAGTTTGAAAGCGATAGCCATTGCTTTTCATTTCTCCAGTAATTGTGCCGTTTACTTCCCCTGCATTTGCCGATGTCCACCCGCTCACACTTGATGCGTCTTCAAACAAGACAGTCTCATACTTTTCATACTCTTGATTTTCTATATCGTATGGCTGCCCGATCATCATATACTCGCTATCGTCTTTAGCAACCAGGACATAAGTGATTTTATTTAATACTTCCAATTCGAAGATGGGTTTTGTATTGCCAGTTCCTTCAATGAACACTGTCGTTGCATCTGTACTAGATATATAAGCTTCGTCCTCTTCTCCGTATTTCACAGGGTTTGAACATAAGAAAGTAATCTTTCCAATTAAAGTATTACTATCTTCTTCAGGGACATCATGCACGCTTAAAGTGGCATAAAAGTACTTATTCTCATCCGTAAATATCAACTGCTTCTGAGACCCTTGCAACAATTGGTTCAATTGATTATATCTATCTCTCAACCCTTGTTGTGTTTTATCTTTAATTTGATATTTAACTACTAGCGTTCTCTCACTCAATGTAGTACTCTCTGTTTCCAACAACCCATCCATTCCAGCCACTTCTTGAGTATTAATTCGATTATTAACATTGGATCTTCCTTGAACAGTGAGTGTTTGAAAGCTTCCAGTTTCATTTGTAAGCAATTGATCTAAATTAGCCTCATTGAAAATTGTTTGTATAGAAGAAGAGGCACTTCTTGTACCTCTCTCGGTGAAATCTACAAACTTATACAATATTGTGCCTCCTCTATGCGAAATTCCGATTCAACTCTTCTCTCAATTCCTGTTCGTTTGTGATGTCTTCAACAAAAGCTCGGTAGCTTCTTCTGCCAATTGTTAATTGGATATTAGCAGGTTGTTTATCCCGATATTCCACACTAGCATTCACAGCACTTCTAACTTTAGATGCGCTGTTTTTCTTAAGCTTTCTCAAGCTTGATGAGATTTTTGTTGATTGAAGTGTAGGAGTTATGGCCATGTCCTTCTCTTTAGGGGTAATCGCTCCAGCCATTTCTTTCGCCCTCTTAGCGATTTTAGGAAGCATCTTTCCAGCACCTACGACCATCCCTTCCCCTGTGAACTCACCTAATCGAGTCGTAACTTTGGAAGGAGAAGCAATTCCTAATTTTTTCTTCAGCCAATTAGGAACCAGGTCCGCTGCTCTAGAAACCATCCTCTTAATCGAACCAAACATGGAACTAATACCATTAAGCAACCCTTGGATAATGTCTCTACCCATTTGTGTAAGGTCAATGCTAGAGAAAAATGACTCAATATTACGCCAGATATTCTTTCCGATTTGTTCTATCGCTTGCCAGGCACCTGACCAGTCACCTCGCAGTATAGCTAGTCCTGCCTCAAAGAGACCCAGTAAAATGTCTATTCCCGTTGAAACAATGGTTTTAATAAGGGACCACGTTACCTTCA
The DNA here is from genome assembly GCF_019599545.1 of Halobacillus sp. Nhm2S1. Taxonomy (GTDB): domain Bacteria; phylum Bacillota; class Bacilli; order Bacillales; family Halobacillaceae; genus Halobacillus. The sequence goes on from NZ_JAIEZV010000003.1 coordinate 531,996, forward strand.
CAGTGTTAGACAAAATGGGCCAGACTGTTTGAAAGACCCCAAGAATGGTGGACATTATCGTTTGAATCACAGATAGGACTAATTGAAAATATTTTTTTGTTAAGCTAGAAATTTGAGCGCCGTTCTCATCCCAAAAACCACGGAATTTTTCAAGCTGAGCACCTCCAAAAGAAACGATCGCAGCCAAAACCGAAGTCACAACTTGTTGTATAAAGGAGAGCGCGGTAGAAAATGCAGATTGGATAGCAGCCCAAGTTTTGTGAACCATCTCCCGGAACCAATCAAAGCGGTTATACATCGTCACAAATAAAGCGACTAGCCCAACGATCACAGCGATAGCAATCCCAATCGGTCCTGTTATGGCTAAAAAGGCTGCGCGTAACTTCGTCATAATTGGCAGAACGCCATTCACCCTTGTGAACAAGACGACTAACTTAGCTCCTAGTCCTGAAAACAGACTGGCTAATGCTACGATGTTAGGAATTAAGGCAATTAGCGCTCCACCAAGTACAGTAGCAATCGCAACGATTTCCCCGATAACCGGATAATTTTCCAACATGGAGTTTGTCCATCTCAGTATACTATTGGCAATCTCCATCACTTTAGATCCTAATGGAGCTAATGCAATTCCCAGGTTGATAATGAATGATATAACGTTACCGATAAGAGATATAACCCTCGGGCCGTTCTCTTGGACGTATTGAATAAACTTTTGAAAGCCATCCGATTCCGATATGGCAGCTGACCACTCTCTAAACCTGGCAGCCATAGTGGATAATGACGTAAAGATTAATGCGCTGTTATCGCTGAACGCTACGAATAAGTTAATAATTCCTTTGAACACATCACCAAAGATTTGTCTGATTACCGGCAAGTTTTCCTTAATGTATTTGATGAATTGTTGGAGCTTTTTCGACTTAGCTACTCTCTCTGTAAAGCTAGCGAATGATCCACCCATATCTTCGAATCCTTGAGCCATGAAATCAGTTAATGGACCGAAAGCGACTGTGAGGTTCATAAGACCTTCTATGAAACCAGTAATTCCATTAACTATCTTTTCGAGGATAGGGGCTGCACTTCCATTTAAATAATCAAAGAAACTCTGCGCTGATGAGGATTCAAAGAACGTCTTGAATTTTTCTGAAAGTCTGGCTACGCTGTCTGCTATATGGGTGAACATTGGATTCAAAGACTGAATGATCGTCTCTAATCCTTCCATCGCATTACCAAAAGCTACAGCAACTTGAGGTGCAATGGCTTCCTGAACTTGTCTCCAAGCGTTTTTAAGAGAGCCTAACTGCTTGGCTGCTTTGATGTTTTCTTTTGTAGACTCAGCCGTTCCTTCAATAATGGATTGGATCGTAGGGGCCGCAGCCGCGCCATAAGCAATGGCCGCACTACCAGCTACCCCAAACGCAGCAGCTAAAGCAACCGCTCCCGATCCAACCACTCCTAATGCATTACCAACAGCCATGATAGCCGGAATCATGGAGGCGATTATTGGTACAAGACTTGATGACACCATAAGACCTAAACCTCTGAAAGTGTTGCCCGCAACCGTATCAAAGGCTTGTATGGAATTAGCTATGCGCCCCATGGTCTTCTGGAATTTCTCAATTCTTGCTTCCACCGGGATAACAATTCTTCGGCTTAGAGCTTGTTTAACAGCCATGAGCAGGCCCATTTTACGTTTAGCTTCTGAATCATCGACGCCAACATCAACATCTGCTTTAGTCTTATTACGCGCAAACAACTTCATCATGTTACGAGCTCTCTTTAAATTCCGCTTCAAAGGCGATGTATCAGCTCCAAGTCTAGCTTCTTTGATGGTTTCAGACTCCCGTTTGAATTTTTCCGTTACGCGCTTTGCAGATTGAATAGCCCGCTTATACTTACTAGCATTCGCCTTTAATTCAGCTTCAATTGAATACTCAGCCATAATTCCCCCCCTTTCGACTGTTATGTTGAGCTGCTAATTGAGCAGGTGACAGCTTAGCTGTTGCTACATCCTCTTTCTTTTCTTCAAATGGCTCGTCAATGAGCTTCAATGCCTTTTCATAATCAAAAAAGTCCTCGAACTCCTTGAACACATATTCTTCTTTCGGATTCTTATCCGTCCCGACATTCTTTGTTGCTTTAGCATTGCGAATTAAGAATGCCATTTTATGAAGTTCGTATTCATTGTCGATTTCTTTGTATTCTTGAGCGTAGTATTTATAGTGAAACTCAGATAGTGTCATTTGTTCCACATCTCGTAAGCGCTCCATGTCCAACTTCCTCAAAGCATAGATCACAATTTCATCGTAGGTTAAACCGTTTCTAGATTGGTTGGTTTCTCCTTGCTCTCTTGAGTTTCCTTTAGATCGTCTGGAAGAAGACTTTGGGTCATAGGTCGCTTTCCCAGTTCTTCAATAACTTGTTCACCAAAAGCTTCAAACCCTGTTTCTTCCGCAATATCGTTCAATACCTCTTCCAATTCATCGAACGTTTCAGGGGATCTTTTATCATGTGAAGTGGCTGCTTTAATAATTTTAGAAAGCCCAACGATATTCCCGGTTTGCAGTTTGGGAATGAGCATTTCTAGTCCTTCTCCAAGGCTTGCTCCTTCAATTTCAAATCCTAGTTCTCGATCAATTTCTGTTAATGTCCGTAGTCCGAAAACAAGCTGAATCTCTCTTCCGTTAAAGTTAATATGCATATTTCAATTCCACCTTTATTTAAAAGTTTCCATAGAAAAAGAGAGAGGTTCTCCCACTCCCTTATACAGCAGGTTCTTCTGGTGCCAAACCATCGTTAGCTACATCATCGGACAATAGATCATGGAATACATATGATAATGTTTGGAGATCTCCATCCGGTAAGGTCACTTGACCTTTCTGACGTTTTCCCTCAGTCATAAATGTTCCTTCAACTTCCGCATCTCCTTCAGCTGGGTTCGTAGGTTCCCACTCTGTAATATAGCCTTGGCGATACTCAGCATCGAATTTTGTTACAGGTTCAGTCCCGCTATCGTCCACTGTTTTCGTGGCTAAATCGACCTCCCACATTTCCACTGGAAAGTCATCAACAATAGAATCTTCTAGCATACTGAACGTTGGATCCTCTGTAGATTGAAGGGCTGAGATACTCACTTCATCTTCCAGTGTGGATGATCCAGAAACCGAACCGTCTTTGGTTTCTGTTTTTTCGCGCTCACGAGAATAAGACTTCGAGTGTTCCGTTTGAAATACAAGCTTTGCACCTTCGGCAGCTTCTCCAAGCTTACGGAAGTACAAGACCTTGTATACGCCTTTCGCAATTTCACTCATGCATGTTCCTCCTAACTTAATTTGTACTCTGCTTCAATTGTTCCATGGAGCAAATTATCCGTAGTAGTGTTATCGATTATCTGGTTGGAATTTAACTCGGTAATTTCCAAGCGGTAGTTTTTAAGTGTTGTTAAATGTCTCAATTTCATTTCCAATTGATAGACTATATCAGTGAACGTGGCGCGGTCATGAGCATACCCCCACACATGCACGGTTTGCCTGACTCTCCCTGTAATGACATCTTTATTATTGATCACGTCATCGCTATTAGTTTCTGCAACAAACACGAATGGATAAGGCAGACTGTCATCACTCGTTGGAGAGTAATCAATAGTCTTATATCCAAGATTTAAAGATGCGGCGAATATCGCGTTAAATAATTGAATTTGTGGTGATAACATTCATCCACCTACTTTACGAGTCGATCAAGATTTTCTTTAAACTTTTCTTTTTGCTTGTAATAAGCATCTCTAAGAAACCAAGTCGGGTCCATATAACGAGTACCAAAATTGAGATACCCTGCATATTCAGAATCTACAAAGGTTCGATAGTGTAAGCTCCCTAGCTTTTGAGTCCTTGTATTTCTCACGGTATGTCCTGTCCAGTAACCTTTATTGAATCGTGCCCGCTCATTCTGTATGGCCTCTCCAGTCATCTCGATCGTGTTATTTTTGACGATTGTATTCACATCGTCCTCAATATCTTCTTCCATTCGTTCCAGTTTGGCGAGCAGTGCATCTAAACCGTCTAACTCCATACGCTCACCTCTTCCAAATAAAAAACGCTCTCCGACCGATGTCTTACATGGCGAAGAACGTTATATCTGTGACCACCGATCATGGCCTTATCTGGATTTCCTTTAAAGGGACGTTGAATCCTTACTGAAGTAACTTCTTTATTTATAGAACCAAATATGGTCTTCACTCTTTCCATGCTCAAAGGCGAAGTATTACAAGGTAGAATGACTCCGATATCGACTTGAACTTTGTTCTTCCCTGTTTCGGGGTTATATCCACTACCGACTGTCTTGTGTAAGGTCACACGATCTGCATACCTCATCAGAAAAACATCACCTTCCCAGATCCATCTTGCTTTGGAATGTAAGACTCTAAAATAGACAAATACGATTTAAAATCGTCCTCACGATAGGTTACAGATCTGCCCTCAATAGCTTCGGACTTCATTCCTTCGCTTCCGATCTTCTGGAAACGGTTAATAGTAATTTCCTCAATAATAAAAGTAAGCTCAGCCGGTATCTCATCCAGTCCGGCATGTTTCTTCAACCACAGCTTCAAGTGAGACTGTGTATTGTTAATAAGGATAGTTATGACTTGGTCTTGAAGATCATCATCGATCCCCAAGATTGCTTTTACATTTTGTTTAATAGAGTCCATGAAATCACTTCAATTCTTCTTCAGCTTGAACAGCCTCTTCTTTACCTTGAATCTTTTCACCGTTTGAGAGTTCATACCAGGGTCCTCCCTTGTGTTTAGGAAACTCATTTTCTTGTGGTTGTTTTTCTTCTTCCGGTGGTTCTTCTTTTGACCCTGGTATTTCTTCTACTTTTACCAATACGGGGGTCTTCACAGCATTCCCTTCAGACATCAATTCTTTAAGACGTTCATCAGATACACTACCTCCTGGATAAAACACTCCCTTTCGGTAATGGATTTGAGTATTCTTATCCTTGAATCCTCTGATTACTTTGTAAGGCATTTACGTCACCCTTTCTTTATTACACTGTAGGAGCCGGCATCAACTTAGCAAAGGCATCATCTTTAACAATCATCATCGCCACATCCATCGTGGCACGTAGAGCAACCATTTCACGTTCGAATAGGTTAATCGGTTCACCATCTTGGTCCACGATTGTTGAAATAGTTCCTTCTTCAGCAATCTTGTAGGAAATATCAAAAGGAATACCATAGTGGAGATGATCAAAGTCTCCAGCGTAAAGAGTTCCTTTCGGAAGGTTTGATGACTTAAAGTTTACTGCAGGAAGTCCATCAATCCGGTTATTGGACCGATCGTAAATGGATTGTTGCAAGTTCCCTTCTCCAATCGTCGCTTGACGCAAAGCAGTTGCGTTCTGAGCTTTTGATATAAAAGCATTGGCCTCGAAATCGTCATCGAGTAATTGATCCTCCAAAACCAAAATATTGTCTCCTGTAATATCACCTTCAACAACGTGGTCTGCAGCTGTTACGGATTGTTCGATCGATTGAGAGAATGGGTTCGATACATTCAAGATACCCGCTTCATCGAATTTCTTATAAAACGCTTCGCTGATTTTCGGGCGCATCTGCTCAAAGAAGTCAGACATGCTATATTGCAGGAACTCACGGGAGACCGGAAGGATAACCCCAAGTTTCTTAGCTTTCATCGTGATCTTCAGCCATTTAGCTTTGGATGTCTGAATACGCTCACCTTCATTGACCCAGTACGCCCCAGGACCCTCTGCAAAGTAATCAAACTCTTTCTCTTGTTTGTTCATTTCCTCGTAGACACCCAACTGCATGATTTTCGAATTTTGCATCATGTCATTCATGATCAATGTTCCGTATTCCTTTGGTACAGTACCGTCTTTAGAATCGCTCATCATTACGTTGTCTGGGTTAAAGGTTTGTTCTGCGAAGTGCTGCAGATTCAATTTTAGATATGGTTTCTTTGTAGTCACTCCATCATTCCTCCTATTAGTTAAATAATCCGTGCATTTCTCGCCATCTCTGCACGGGATCTGTTGCTAGATGATTGACGCTCCTTAAATGACTGACTGCCTTCAGGTGGATCCTGTCGCAACTTCTCTTTCACAGCGTGGTTAACTGCTTCATCAAATACTTTCTTAATATTAGAGATAGATTCTTTTATTTTTTCGTTGTCATCCATTGCAACTAATGAAGCTGCAAAGTCAGTAGGGAGACCTTCTTCTTTAAGGTCACTTTCCACCTCTGTGCTAAGTTGTTTGAGGTTTAGTTGACGCTCTCGATCTTCTAAGTCTTCTAATCGTTTTTGATAGTCAGCTTCCTCTTGTTCAGCTTTGGTCATTTTGGCGTATGCTTTAGCATCCTTCTTTGCATCTGCCACAGCTTTCTCTTTTTCCTTTTCAAACTCTTTGCGCTTGTTGTTGATTGCTGTATCTACAGCTTTACTAATGGCCGAGTCAACTTCTGACTGAGTAAAGGTCTGGTCTTTGTCGTTATCAGAATTATCGTCGCTGTCATCAGATGTTGAACTTTCTGTGTTGTTATTATTGTCAGAAGCACCTTCTGCGAAGAACTGTAGGTTCAACCGATATAACTTACTTTGCAATTCAGTCATTTCCATTCTCCTTATCCCACCCAGTCCCTAACAAATAACTTTTAAATCCATAAAAAATAAGCCCCTCACAGTCCATAACGTCCCGTTTAGTGCTTATCCTCAGTAGAACTATTCAGTTATTGCTAAAAGCCCAGATAGTATAGTAATTTATAAGCCTGTTTAACGTCTATTGCTCAAAGACAAATTCAAAGGATATACTTCTCTTTCTTGTCACCAAAAAGTTTATCTCGCCACTCTCCCAAGACCAGCATAGTGCCAGATCGGCAGAATGGATGCATGGGTGGAGCGTTTACTCCTGGCATCATGTCACTTACCTTGAATCGTTTTCCATCAAGGTTCTCACACGTTTCTGAGGTCTTTTTGTCACGCTTTGCTACAAACTCATATTCCTGTTCCTCATCACTTTCAGCTAGTGCCTCGAAAGAAAGTTTCTGAGCATCCGTCTGAACTCGGGCTGTTTCAGTGATCAATAACCTACGAGCCTCAAACGTAGTGACTTCAAAGCGTTCTCTGATCTTTGCTACGGATCGTTGAGGATGGACCCCTCGAGTGATGGAACTGTTGATGATAACTTCAAGCTCTTCTCTAAGTGCTTTCATATCACTCCATATGCGGTCAGACCATTTAGCCCCATAAAAAGAAGCTCCCACAATCGATAGGAGCGTTTCCTGAGATATAACGATGTTAGCTCCAAGAATACCGGCTTGCCTTGCCACTTCAGAAACGCCAGCTTGTTCGAGGTAATTCTGGAACACATCAATATGATCATCGGCCATAGCAACTAAGTGAGCGTTCAGTTGCATCATTAGTAGCTCTTGTCGGCTAATACGCATTTTCGTGTTGTAAGTCATTAGCTCACGGTTTGCCTTCTCACTGAAGTTCTTTTCTCTTACGTATCGTGCAGCAGTTTCTTCAAACGCTTGGACATCCATCTCAGAAACACGCTTCTTAGCCTCCGCCTTGCTAATCTCGTTCTTATAAGCATATTTAGCATAGAATGAGTAAATCTCTTTCTCAGCTTCTCTAAGAGCTTGATTAATGATCTTCCTTAATCGCTCTGTTACCTCAGCATCCTTCATTTGTTCTCTTGTAATGTTGTCCCGCTCGCGCTCTATCCAGTAATCCTTACCGTCAGCCACCTAACCACCTCAATTCTCCATATAACTAGATGCCTGGCGTTGCTTACTTCGCTCTTCTTCAATCTGATGCTCTTCTTCTTCAGCATTTTCTACAATCATCGGTATTGTCTTGAGCTTAGTCTTCTGAGAAAGTTCACCACCAAGAGCATTAAACATCTCCACTGCTTCTTTCGTTGATTTCGGAAGGTTCGGAGTAAACTTATAAGTGATGCCGGTGAACTCCTCTTTCTTCGCTTCACTGGCAAGACTCATAACATTTCCAATTAACTGATACCTACGGTTGAGTGATCGTTTAAAAAGACGCTCCTTATTAATACGGATTTGTTCCAGACCAAAGAGCTTGTACTTCATAGCTTCGCCTGTTTGCTGGCCGCTGAAATTAATATCAGTAAGGTCGGGAGTATTCGTAAACTTATGAACGTCCGTTTGCAGCCTATCTTTGTAGGACTCTGCTCCGGCAACATCATATTGTTTATAAATATAATCAGCATCAACAGAGCCTTCTTTACCCTCAGCATTATTAGTGGAAGGCTTTAAGAAGATGATGTTACTCTGTTTCATTTTCTTGGCTTCTTCTGGATCCAAATCTACATTCCCCACGATTTTTAACATAGCGTCATTTAAATCGGTCATGTAGTTGGCCGTATCCGATTGAGCTGAATCATAGAGGTCAATAAGATCCAACACATTCTCAAAATCACCTTGTCTAAACCTGTTGTTCGAATGTTCGTTTATCGGCACATCTCCAAAAGGGTGGTCAACCGTGCTATCAAAGGTAAGGTTGTAATCACCGAAATTTGTTGTGTAATACGTATGGATATTGGTAGGCGTGTAGAGAAGTACCTTCACTTTTTTATCGTGGCCATAACCTACTATGAAGTACCTCACACCAGCTACAATGTTCTTTTCAATCGTATTATCATAGATTAAGAATGTCTCTAAGGGCGATGATAAATAAACTTTAGTTTCATCACTCTGGTTTCGATGAACGAGCTCATACGCTCGACCATAAATGGACATATCTAAAATCAAGTCAGCATTTAATGCATCGCTCTCAATCGCCTTATTAACCTCATCAATCCTCTTTTGAGCTGCATCTTCTGTATGAGTCATGACAATTGGAACACCCACAAGAAAGCCCTGCATAAAGTTCGAGACATACTTCGCATAGTTGTGTCTTGCTCTATGATCGGCCTTGTCATCTTCCTTTCGCCTATTCATTACTGAAATCACAGTATTGTTGCCTTTGTAGTAATCATCTAACTCTTTTAACCTTGGCTGTTGGTGCTCGATATGGTGCTTAATCATAGCAGATAAATCATTCGTGTTCTTCAATAACTCTTCTAACGATTCATAAGTGTATTGAATGTTAGCCTCCCTACTAAATCGTCGTTTAGTATTTTCCACACCGTTTAATGCTCGTTCAAAACCTTTTGCACTTGTCAAATCCACACCTCCTATAAACCTAAATTCTGCAACGCTTTGTACGTATTGGCTTTCTTCTCGACGCCTAAATGGTATTGCTCAAGACTGTATCTAAGAGCATCGATAATATGGTTGTTCGCATCAATTGGTGTGTTTAGCCACTTACCTTCTTTATCCTGATCGAAGGTGTAGGTATTGAATTCTTCGATCGTACTCTCACACCGAGGATGAATATACACTTTGAATCCTTGAATGAAGAGGATACCTTGATTGATACTTCCAGATCCTTTAAGCGATCCTCTCATTCGTCGAATACCTTTATTGATAAGTTCTTGAATCAATCTTCTTTCGGAAGAATCAGCTGTAATTGTCGCTTCATCCAATCCTTTTTCAACCAACATGTCATAAATATCTTTAGTGAGCATGGCCTTCTCATAATGTTCATCGTAGATCCAGAGCTCTTTATTCTCTAGATCAACAACAGAGCTCACTTCTGTGGTCGGATCATTTGTAAAACCAAAATCCATTCCGTGAGCTGTTTCTTGAATCTCTTTGATTTTCTGTTGGATACTAAAGTCCCTAACTTCAAAGTTCTCAAATACAAGACCTTCAGCTACACCCCATTCCCCATCTGCAACTATGCGAGCACGCCTGGGGTTAGTACGATATAAATCTAGGTACCTTTGCTTGTCTACATCATCCAGCCACTCATTCACTCTAAATGTAGTTGTAGTAGCAAAAGTATCTTTCTCCCTGGTTTCTTCATCAAAGAACACTTTCTTAAGCCAGTGTCTCTCAGACCAGGGGTTAAAGGTAACTGTGATTTGCTTAAAGAAGTCTGGAGAATCATACATACCCCGAATCGATTCTACGACCGTCCGAAACTTATCTTCTGTTTCAATTTGATATGCTTCTTCAAACCATGCCCAGGCTAAAATGCCAACATCGACTGTAATTGAAGTGATTTTCAACTCATCATCTAGTCCACGAAATAATATCTTTTGGCCAGTGGGCTTGTAAGTGATTTCCGGCATGGATTCATTGAACTTAAACAAATGAGCAACTCCCAACATGGAAGCTGCCCATTTTAGATCTGTATAAGTTGATTGTTTGTTCGTGTTCGAATAACGACGGACCACTAACAGGTTGGCCCATGGATATTTCATGATGCGATGAATGTAGTTTAGAGCTGTCGTTTTTGATTTCTTACTACCGCGAGACCCCTTTACAACTCTGTAGAATTGCTTGTTGTTCCAGAACCGATTGTACCCTTTCCCTATGATCCTGCTGACTGATATTCTCAGGCGTTGCTTAGTCGTCATCGTATGGCACATCCTCAATAAACTCAGGGGTGATGTTTTCAACCTGGTTCTTATCGGTCCACATAACATAGCGTTTCCCAAGAAGTTCAGCCGCTTTAGTTCTATCACTTGTATCAGAACGTTTGCTGTGTCGCCCGACTTCTGATCCAAACTCACCATCACCTATGACAAGCAGTTGTTCATCACTAACCTCACCTCGCATGACTGATGTGAGGTACTGGAGGATTTCATCCTGATCAGCAATGGCTTCCTTTTTCAACTCTTTTAAGCGTTCATCAATGTAGAATTTAACGTTAGCCTTTGTTAGCAGACGACTCCCAGAAGCTCTCGCTGCTGAGTCTTTCTTAACATTAGGGTACGCTGTCTTATAGGACTGTGATATATTTCCCGTCTTGATATATTTGTCAGCGAACCTTCTTTGCCTCTCAGTCATCTTCACCATCACATGACACCTCCCCCCTTGCACTATTCACTTTACTGTTTAGATTGAAAAAAAAAGCACCCCAATGGGATGCTCTTACTTATCAAGTTTTCTACTTATTTCACTAAGTTTTTTAATAATTAACCAGTTTTGCTCTACTAACACCGACAGATGTTGTATTTTCGATTGTTCCGTAGAGTTCATTGTCATCATGCCAGCTACTTTACCAAGGCCTAATAACTCTCCAGATATATTATTGAGAACCTCCATATCCTTCTCGTCGATTTCTTCTAAGTGGTATTTTTCCAATAACTTTTCCATTTTCTTTTGGTTCTTTTCTTCTTTGTTACCAAACATTATAATCCCCCTTTTCTTACTAATTAGACAAAAGAAGGGATATTCCTGCACAAAAAGACACCCAAAAGGGTGCCTGCATAATAACCTATTCATTATTCCTAGCCAAGGATCTCCGCCTGTCCGTCCTGCCATCTAGTTTACACATTTCAAGATGTACTCGTCATCTTTAGGGAAAAGTGTGCAATATGTGTAATCATTTAAAAAGGGATAGTACTATAAGTCCATATTTTTCACTCAAGGAAAATGGCCCTTTTTGCACTACCCACTGTCCTCCTTCAGCTCTCTCTATCCCTAAGTATGAAATCCCTTCCTCGGTCAACCTATGCATTTCTCTAGATGGCATTGATTTGTCTAATTGCAGTACTAATGAACCGTCTATTCTATGAGAATACTGTCCTGTAATATCTACTCTTTTCCCATTAAAAAACAGTGTATTAAATTTCATAGTATCCTCCCACTACATAAATTAGATATAGAGGAACATTATACCAACGTATAATATTATGAACAATTGGCCTTTGGTAGTGAGTAATTGGGCTTTTTTGAGATTTTCTCAACTATGTTATCCCTTAGGTTATATATGTGCCTTCTTGATAATCCCATATGTCTACTAATAGCCACCATACTCATGCCATCGAGCAAACATTCCAGAACTGCCTTCTCTCTCTCCTCTTCAATCACAATCATGCGTTCCTGGATAAAAGAAACTTTCACTTCAAGCTTATGAATCCAGGTGAGCTTCTTATCGCGACGAACTACTTCACGCGCCACTGGATCACCAGTTTCACCGTGTGCCTTAGGAAGTGTTGATTCAATACCAGATTGAGCAACAAGGTTCGTTCCGGCATGTTTAAGAAGCTCTCTCTGTCTCTTAATCTCATTAATCATCCAGTTATAATCACGCAATGTGTTTTCTGTTTGCTTCTTGTCCATGGATAACACTCCTATCGTAAAAATTAAAAAAGGACACAAACAAAGCGTCCATTACGCCCAATTTGTGTCCTCCAGTTGGCTGGTAGAACTACTAACTCAATAGTATATTCAACAGTTTTATTTTTCTATTCACTAAAACCAATATTATGATCATTAAAAGTTGATAAGATAAGATAATTTCCCACTTACTAACGTCACCATCTATATTAATGAAATAAAAATTTAAATTAAAAAACAAAAAAGTAATTACTGATAGGATATAATGTTTAAATAATTCTTTCTTTCTTCTAACTTCTTCATTTATACCTTTTTCAACAAAGCCAGCTAAACCTAGAGTAAATGTACCTAGGGCAATCATTATCAAAAAAAACAACTCACTTAATTTTTCACTGTTATCTATTAAAAATTGATAATCGGCATACTGAAACAAGTAACCATAAGCTATTATAGGCAAAGTGATACTTAAGTCTGAAGCTTTGGCTTTTATATTCTTTAATATAGTCACTTACATCCTCCTTGTTAAAGGTCCGTAGTTAATAGGTAGTTAACAACTAAATAACCACCTTACCATATACTTATATTAAGATATAAAATTAATTTCCACCAAAGTATTCTATTGGATTATTAGTAGCATGAAAATTATAATATTCACGCCTTAAATCTAGTAGTATATATTTCACTTCGTCGCTAATATTCTTGTCATTAATCTGATTAATTAACCTCTGTTCCATATCTTCTATATTGTCTTCGCCTTTTAATAAACTCTTCTTCAAAGTTTTTATCGTGGGTTGTAACTCAATAAAGTTTTCACGACCAACTTCCAAAATTATTTGCCCTATGTATCGATTTAGGTAATCCTCGAAATCTTCCTTACCTCTTCCTGTGTGTTGGTACACAAACTCTTTCTCTACTATTTTAGTTTCAGTCCCAAGAGAAGGGTTTAATTCGATTAGAAGTACATAGTTGCCTTGTGTAATATAGTTTTCATTAAAGTTAAGGCTAGATTCATAGACATTATTAAGTCGTTCAGTATCAGACCTCAGTAATCTTTTCTTCTCACTAAACTTTTCTTTAAGCTCTATGCCAACAATAGATCTATTGCTTTCAAATTTTATCCCTGAATCTTCACTGGAATAAAAAACGTGCTTTGGAAAGTCCAACCTCAAGGCAAATTGATTATTATAAAAGTAATAAATAGAAAATCCACTGTATATGAAAATAACAATTATAAGCATGATGTGTGTCAATTTAGAGTTAAACCCTTTAGCGTAGAAAAAATCTCTGTAAAGCTTTTGCAAATAGAGAAAGATGAAGAGGCAAATCACTATCCCCCATATTGGGAGTGTAAAGACCTCATTCCACGTAAACAATGAGTTATTACTAAATGACCCTAGAGTCGAATAATAAAAATTGTACATAAACAATAACATGAAGGGAAGTTCTAAGAACAACTTTATTAAGTTAAATGTAAACTCACTATATGTTAAATGCATCAATGTGACCTTATCTTGATTTAGGTTCATCATGAATAGTGCCAGCCTTACTAAATAGAATAGGAAAAGTACAGAAATTACAATAAAGACACTCATAACATAAATTTGGAGAAGCGTGGAGATTGTAATGAACTCACTTTGAGTTCTCAAGTAATCAAAACTCATCTTCTCAAAATAAATCTTCCATAAGGAGAGAGTTATTTTGTATATAAAGGTCGTAAATATAAAGAGGACAAGAGCATGTTGTAGTGTTAAATGACTAAAGTCCTTCTCTATTTCATTTGAAGATTCCCTCTGATTTTTACTTTGGGCTAAAATTTGATCAAAAATATCTACACCTTTATTTTGCTCTACATTTCCTTCCTCCACTCTATCTTTATTAAGTTTATTTTTAAGCTTTTTGAGCAACTTCATCTTTCAGTCCTGCACCCTTTTCTAGTAGTAATTAATCTAACACATAAAGTTTTAATGTAACTTGCAACTAAGACTAGAACATTTGTCCTAGTTCCCCGCCTCATACCTCCTTGAGGTGCACATTTGAACATATCAATTAAGTCATTATTATTGATAACTTCTCCAGGATTTAATTGAATCAAAACTCTTCCCCCTCATCGTACCTAATTCTTTTAACCTTCCCTTGATGCGTGATAACCTTCGTCTCACCATGATCCGGAAGAGTAGTAATTTTTGTCTTTCCTACGAAATATAAGACACAGAACAGAGCATTTCCTTCAGAGCAAGCGCAGAAAAAGGACACAAACCAAGCGTGTGATACTCTCGATCGGTGTTCTCCAGTAGCTAGTAGCAATTACAATAATTTGTTACTCCATGAATAATTCCATGCATATTCATTTAATTTTTTAGCTCTGGAGTATATTTTTTCAGCATTGATTCTTACATCGTCTTCGTCTGTAACCGATTGGTACGCTTCTAGACTAGATTCTATTTCATGTAACATTTCATACATTTCTCCAAGGAACTTATATTGCTTGAATGAGATATGAATAGGGTCTATATTATATACTCTATCGAAGATGTTCTTCATTTCATTGATGGTTATCTCTATTTTTTCTATGAAGTCCACTTCATACACATTCAGCCCAGTTTCATGTTCTTTAATATAAAATTCTATACTACGTGTACATTTCTTGATAATATTTATATGTCCTTTCAAGAAAAGATCGTATTTACGCTCACTGATTTCCTCTTGTTGTTTAACTTTCTCTTTATCATAATTTACTTGTTCCTTAACTGAGTTAATGGCATATCTTCCAGCTAAAAAACTACCAATTAAAACACCAAACATAGAACCTATTGTTTGGACAATAGCCTCCCATCCTACGTTATACTTCCAATGCGTAGCTATTAGTAGCGACAAGAAAATTATTATTATAAAGAACAAACTAAATTCAGGCTTTTTAATCCATTTCAAAACTCTTCCCCCTCATCAAACTTAACCCTCTTCACCTTCCCCTGGTGAGTAATGACTTTCGTCTCACCATGATCAGGTAAAGTAGTCATTTTGGCCTTACCACCGCAATATACGACACAAATCGGCGTATCTCCTTCTTGAATATTCAATTCTATATTAATTTTTCCATCCTTTATTTCTACCGGCAATTGATTCAATCGCATAAAGCAGGCCCCCGTGTTATAATATATTTGTCATGTTTCAGCTGAGGGCCTTGTCCTTGGCTTTTTTTATACCTAATTACTCCTTGTACATAAAAAATCCAAGAATTAAAGACTACCATGCTATAAAACTGGATTGTATAATGCTCCTGTTGCTTATTTAAAGGAGTGATCTCATGAAATTCAAATTAACCAAAGAACAGAGACATGTGATGATTGAAGACATCCAGTATTTCTTCTTAAACGAAAGAGGGGAAGAAATATCCGAGTTTGCAGCTGAAAGCATCTTGGAATTCTTCAAAGATTCACTAGCCTCACACTTTTATAATAATGCGGTAAACGATGCCATAAGCGTTCTGCAAACTCAGTACTCCTCAATTGAAGAAGAAGTACGCACGCTAGAGCGTCCGATGAGTCGCTAGAATATAGGAGTGAACCTCCATGGTTCACTCTTTTACTCCCCACCCAACAACTCCTCTAGCAATATTAGCCTTCACGGTAATTACCACATGCTCAAGCGAGAACAAGCTCAACTGCTCAATATCCCGACCATCAGGAGCTTTAGTAAGCCCTCGACGGTAGAGGTAATTCTTCAAGTCCTCCTTACGATCAGCAACCTCTCTCACTCTCTGTTTTTCTGACAGTGACATACACATCAGCTCACCTCCTAATTACCAACAGCTCTAAGTTTTGACTTTGATTGCAGCAAATTTAAGGCAGTCATGGACCCATTCTTCACAGTTTCAACCTCTTCACCAGTAAGACCATAGCGTTCCAGTGACCCAGTAAGAAGATCATCTAGAGATCGATTCAACCGAATACCGAGATCAAGAGCTTGCGCATCAGAGTCTATGCTTGGTTTTGGTTGACTCTCAGACTTCTGATCATTAAACCAGGCTGGTATGACTTCGCTGCTCTTATTGCCGTTAGATTTAGACTTGTTCTGATTCTGGAATTGAACATCTTCAGCTTCTACTTGCTCCAGTGTGGTGATACCTTTCGACGACCAGTTCTTGAGTATGGATTCTGTATATGCCCAATTGCTCTTGTTTTGCTCAAGCGTCTTCTCCATAGCTTTGATCACCATGCCATCACAAAGGTCTTCAATCCATGCCAAGATCTTTTCAGACATGTTCGGTCGTAGAAGTCCAAAATTTTGCTGGTAGAATACCAGGGCATCGTTATCAGCATCATGTGTTTTTTCAGGCGCAGGTTCTTTACTCTGCTGTTCTTTACTATCCTTTTCTTTACTTTCTCTTTTCTTTACTTTCCTTTGTGTACTAATGTCAGCATTTTTGGAGTTATTGTTAACATTAACTTCGTTTCCGTCATCATTAACCAATAAAACAGCCGTTTTGGAGTTCCCAAGCACTGATTTCACGTCCTGGATCAAGAAGAAGTCAGCAATGAATCGAACCTCTTTTCTTCGCTTTACTGCCTCTAAATACCGTCTCTGAATCCCTTTACTTGTTAACACTCGGTGCTCATTAAAGAGGTTCTTGTCGAATAAACCTTCCTCAATGCAATCATTTACTATCTCTTTAACGAGGTTAATGTTGACATTAACTCGCTTGGAAAAGAGTAATTGTTCCCTATCGTTCCACTCGTAATAGTATCCTTCTTTATAAATCTTCATTAACAGCTTCACTAAGACCCCAAAACCTTCAATGCCATGCTTTGCTTCTATGATCGCAACTTTATCATCCTGATCCATATCAATATCTAACGGGAAGTAATCAATACCTTCTTTGTATGGTCGAACCATGCTGTCACCGCCTCTCATGTTTTTCACGTGAAATCACTGCGTACATCTTCTCTATGCGACCAGATTCCAGCCTGGAGATGTTTTACGGACATAACCGGCTACATAAAACCGGAATAACTCTTTTGGATCCTCATTGACTTGAGCCATCCACACATAAAAATGCGGGATGGCTATTTTT
Source organism: Halobacillus sp. Nhm2S1 (assembly GCF_019599545.1). Classification (GTDB taxonomy): domain Bacteria; phylum Bacillota; class Bacilli; order Bacillales; family Halobacillaceae; genus Halobacillus. The sequence goes on from NZ_JAIEZV010000003.1 coordinate 549,287, forward strand.
CTTTCCATTACTTCAGTTCCATAGCAGCTTGCTCTGGAGATACGGCCGACCGATCTTTCTCTTCATCCTGTTTCGGATGCTCTTCATTCGTAGGGATATCAATATATTCTTGATCGTAGATCGACTCAGCGCCCTCTGTGACATCTTTTCGCACCGTCTCATCCTGAGTCGCCTGATTCTGAATTTCCACACTGATAGGTAGGTATTTGAACATTCGACGGATGACCGTTTTCTTGGCCATCTCTTCATAGTCCGTCTGCCAAGGGCCAAACTTACCTGCTTTAGATCGTTCTTTCACCTTGTCTACATCATTACGACTGAAGACTTCAAATTGATAGCCACCATCCTTAAAATGAGCTACAGAGTAAACAAAGTTCATGTCCCCTCTCTCGCCCGTTGAAGGCTTGTGAACGAGTTTCGGATGTAATCCGAGCTGATATTCAAACTCATCATTCTCATGGACTGTGTGAGCGTAAATGCTCTCGATGTGGCCGGACCGACGAGCAAGATCAATCATCCCTTTATAACCAATAATGAATTGAACATCAGTCTCTTTCATCTTTCCGTTATAGAAAGGTACCAGATAGCAATGACCGATCAATCCAGGCTCAAGTCCGAGTTGTGCAGCTTGCATGACAGCTCCCATTAAAGACGGAATGGAGCACTCAAGAAGCTTCGGGTTCTGACGAATTGTTGTCATCGCAATTCGCCCCAGACGATCCGCGTCCATGTGTTTTGGAAGGGCCCGTTCGAACTCCGGAGCCATTTTCTTGAGATACGCTTGAATGGTGTTCACTTGATTATTTGATTGCTGCGGAGTGCAGCTCTTATTCTTCTTATTAGCTAGCTGGTTTTTCGCGGTATTATTTGTCGCCATTATTTAGCCTCCTTAAATTTCAATGGTCTTGAAATGCTGACCTTCGAGTACTCTTCATATAGGTCCGGCTTTTCAGCTTTCAAACGTTTGGAATCTACCGTACGTCTCTCTTGATTCTTGAAAGTAACAACGTATTGATTGGTGAAACCTTTTTCATAGGTTGCTAGCTTTTGCTTCAAACGATTCTCATATTCGTTTCTTTTGGTTTTGAGATCTTTTTCTTCACGTTTGATTTGCTCTAATGCTTCAAGCAGCTTATCCGATTCAGAATCCAGTTCCGTTTCACTGCTTGGATCCGCATCTGGGTAAATTGCTTTTATGAAGTCTACAGAAGCATCTGAACCATCAATCTCCGGTGGATTCTGCGCTAAAACGTTCCCTTCCCAAAACTCCTTTTCTAGAGCAATGAGGTTCTGGATAAGGTCTTCATCGCGCTCCACTTTCTTATAGACGAATTTATTTCCCCCTATAAGAACAGCAATCCACCAAGCATCAGCGCCAGTAACAGCCATGTAATGCTGACATTGGAGTAAGTAAGCTATCGGAATCTCTTCCCCGTCCCATTCATCCTTGAGATACTCACTAGCCGTTTTGCACTCTAAGCCTTCGTTGTGCCCAACGATAAGACGATCAACGTTTGCGAGCATCCATTCATGTTCAGGGTGTTGAAGTATCGCATTCCTTTTCCGGACTTTCAAACCTGTTCGCTTACTAAACTCCTGAGCAACAGTTGTCTCCATCACGTTCCCCCAGTAAGCAGCTTCTGCATTAGAGGACTCTAACTTCACTTCACCGATCTTCTCCATATAAACAACTACCGGAGACTTCCATTTGTTAAAGCCAGCAATTGCAGCTGCATCTGAACCTCCAATACCTTTCCGTCGAGACTCCAACCATTCTTTTTCTTCCATGTCAGCCGTGCTTTGAAGAACCTGTGCTTTTACTCCCATATTGGACCTCCTCAAGATTTCTGATATAATGTTGTCAAAGAACTTTCTTAAGTATCCGCATTGCCGTGCGGATTTTTTCATGCCTTCTTTTCTTCTGCGCCAAGAGTCTCTAAAACCTCTCGGGATTCCTGCATGAGCGTTTCTTTCAAGAAAAACTCATCATTCAATACATAAATTTCATCACCGGAAAACACTTCATTACCAAGACCATCTAAACCATAATGATCAGGCTCAGGTACACCTACTGGATAACCGGTTCTTTCTATTTGATCTAGTACTGGGTGATTCATATTCACACCACCTTTCTGATGCCAGCGCATCGTTGAAGCCAGGAACATGTATAGACGAATCATTTCATAAAGCGGTATTGTTCCTAGCTTCAACGACAGGCTGGGCCTGTCGAAGTAACTAAATGTCCTTGTACCTACCTCCACTTCACTACCTTGCTAGGAGAGAAGAATGCGTGGTAAACTAAGAATGCTTATTTATTTTGATATGTTTTTGCCATCTGGACCGCCATCCAGGTGGCTATTTTTATTACTCCACATAATCGATTACCTTTTGAATAGTCTCTTGTGATTCCTTAGACAACTTTCTTTTAATTTGGTTTAACTCTTCAATAACAATTTGCTTCTCCTCTTCTTTTCCATAAGGTCGAATCACTAAAGAGTCATCATTCATGAACATTTCCAGTGGCTGTCCATGCCTCCAACCCTGTGAATCTCTGACTTCCTTTGGTACAACAACCCGTCCTAATTCATCCAATTTCCGTACGATTCCAAGTGCCTTCATTTCAATCTTCCTTTCAATAATTAATAGCTGATAAATGACGTGTATAATATTCCAAAAGCGATAATAAAAAGTACGAGGTATGTTACATCAAGCCTGGTATATCTCCTACTCATAACCGTGTCTCACCACAGCAACCATCAGGCCTTGATTCTCAAGATCTATGGCAACTTTCTTAAGGTTATCGTGGTTCATCTTTCTTTCACGCAAGAACTCTAATTCGTTGAGGCTGTTCAAGATATCGACGCCTAACAGTTTTGCTTTTGAAAAGTTACTTTGAGTGATGGACTCTTCCTGCTTCCTCTTAAGATCATATAAGCAACGAATCTCCTTAGCTGCTTTACCGGCATCCTGCTCCAAGTAGTTATCTAAATTATTCATGTCGTGACGTACCCCCTAGATTGAAGTTTTCGGTGGTGGTCCTCCCATAGCTGATTCCAGCTCAATCCATACTCTTCACAAAGTGTGGCAACGTAAGTAATCGAGGCTCCAATAACATCGATGTGCTCTCTTGCGGATCGTTCTATGTCCTGAAGCTCGAATGATTGAGTAAAGGAGGGATTCTTAGTGAGTTTCACTTCTTCCATCGCATCAATAGCCTCCCTTAACTCTTCCAGCGCTTTCTCTCTTACCGCTGATCGATGGAGATCAACTGCCGGACCATCTAACCGAGTCACTCCCCAACCTGTGTATTCAAATGCTGCTTCTAACGCTATCCATGGATTGTTATTTGTCTCTGTGAAATGTTGAACTGTTGAAGGAGTAAGTTTTCTCTCTCCGTTCTCCTGTTTAGCTACATACTCACGTGACTGAAACATGTCCATCGAGAGTTGTTGCTGTGTTTTTCCATTCTGTATCCTAGCTTCTTTCATCATCCGAGCAGCTTTACTCTTTTTCATTTCTTAGCACTCCTTTTGTACCTAAAGAGGTACCATTATTTAGTTATCATGGTGCTAATCTAAAGTTGAGATATTACATAGCCTCTGATTCTTGCATGAGGTTTTGTTCTTGTTCATTAATCCAAGCGTCGATGGTCTCTTGTGAAAAGAAAATCCTACGGCGCAATCTAAAATGCGGAATTTCATTAGTCCTTACCATCGTGTAGATAGTGTCTTTGCATACACCGAGATATTCAGCTGCTTCAACGACGGTCATTGTTCGTCTATTCATTTAGATTACCTCCTCGGAATTTAAATGTTTCGTTTCGTTACATTCAATATCAAAAAAAATAGTCCATTCAAACCCTAGGTTAACTGCAATTGATTTGGCAACAAATACGCTAGGTGTTCTATTCCCCTTTTCAATCATGGTATAGTATGACCTTTCGATTCCTGATAGTTTGGCTACTTGATCTTGAGTATATCCATGTTCATCACGAATATCTTTTAACCATTCCCTCAATGAATTCACCTCCTAGAAACTAAAATGTTTCGTTTCGTTACTTTTATAATAGTATCATTTTGTTACATAGTCAACAATTAACGTATAAAAAGTTTCATTTTGTTACATAATATTTAAAGTAACTATCTGTTACAGTAAAATATAGTTAGAAAGAAGGTGAGTCCCAATGCTAAGTCAAAGATTAGTTTACCTACGAAAAGAAAATAGAAAGACTCAACAAGAAATGGCTGATATGCTAGGGGTAACTCGTCCTGCTTATACAGCATACGAAAGAGGTTCCAGAAAGCCAGATTATGATACCTTACAGAAAATAGCTGATCATTTCGATGTTACAACAGACTACCTATTAGGTCGGTCTAATGCACATAATACTCAGGTAGAAAGCTCGAATGATTCTATCGCAGAAATAAATAGACTACTTGTTAAATACGAAATCGATGATATGTCTTTTTTCGATATTGAGAAGTGGAAATCTATGAGTCCTGAACAGATTAGAGAATTAGAAAGTTACTTTCAATACTTAGTTCAGAAGTCGAAAGGTATGGGTGAAAAATAAACACGTCAATTGACGTGTTTTTTCTATGGAGCAATGAAAAATCTTTATAAATAGTTTAGTTAAAAGGCTGATGTTAGGTGTAGAATAAACAAAATTTCACTGATAAGGATGATTACTAATGGAAAACAGACCTTTTTATTACACCAAAGGAAATTACTTTATGAAAATGCTGCCTGAAATCAAAAAGTATTTCAATCCAAAATACATTATACAATTTGGTATAGTCTTACCCTTTTACGTACCTTTCAAGGATAACACCAACCTTACGTATAAATTAAACAACAACGAGCTCGCACATTTTCATTTTTCTGCTATCACTTCCAAAGATAAGATTTACTCAGGCGCCTATATAGAAGAAGAATTTGTAATTGAAAATAAGATAAGTAGAGTAGAAATGACTTTTATCACCAAAAATTCGCTTCCTGAGTCTATAATCCAAGAAGACGATAAGAACGATTCTCTTACCGATATTTTCGAGTCTCTGTTACGTAAACTGAATATTGTTATAGATTCCTACAGGATAAAGCAACAAGACTATGATATTTATAACATAACTAAAGAAATGCTTGATCCCACAATATTGTACAGAGTGTGTGATGGGAAACGGTTCAAAGAAATTAATACTGGATTATTCATATTACATAGCAATAAATTGGATAAACATAGAGATACCTTGTTACCTATGGACACGAGCACTATCATGGATTTTATTGACGTTCTAGATAACGAAATCAATCCATTCACTTATTCAATAAAATTAAAACTAGAGTCTCAGAGGGAATTTAAAATAGGCGATTTCAGAAATTCCGTCATAACTATACAAACATCTATAGAATCATTTCTATCAAATTTATATAAAGTATTTTTAATTGATGAAGGGATAGAAAAAGGTGAAGCAACAAAAAAAGCCCGAGATATAAGATTCAAAAACCTAGTAACCCACCAAATAGAATACAGAATCGGGGGAGATTTTGATCTCGAGAAATCTAATACTGTAATATCAAAATGGTGGAGCAACACCTATTTAATGAGGAATAATATTGTACACGATGGATACAGTCCTAATTTTACAGAGACTCAATCAGCTTTACATTCCGGTTTGGATATATATCCATATATTGTAGACCTCCTAAGTGATACTGAAGTAGCCAGTAAATACCCTAATCTAGTAGAATACATTATTACACGTTAACAGTTTCACAAAATAAATTATTCACTCAAAACACCCTAAAGGGTTGACCACCATGGAATTACGAACTGTTGCAAAGTAGTATAGTTGTCCCCGAGTATTGGAAGATTCTTATTTTATAAAAATTCTACCGAAGAGATCACTCTAAGTGTTCTCTTCGATAGTGAAAAGTGGATATTGATGTGGGCGGAGCAGATCCGTAAGCTGGAGAGTTATTTTCAGTATTTAGTGCAAAAATCTAAAGACAAGGACGAAATAAAAAATAAACACGTCCGGGAGGATGTTTTTTTATGTGGTGTGCTTTATCTATTATATCTAAGGAGGACCATGATGAATGAAAATGCATATAGAGCTATAATGAGAATTAAATAGCTGAAAGTTTACTCAAATAAATCGTGCAATAGTGAATATAATACCAGCAATAATAAATAATTAGGCACTAAGAAAATCACTAAATGAAACTAGAAAGTTATAACTCCTGAAACAAATTATGGAACTTGAAGGTTACTACAATAATAAAAAAGTAGAGGAATGGTGGAAGATATTGTGGAAATTATTACAGTTCAATTCTACTAAAGAAGATAATAAGGGTGTAATAGCAGAACAACCATTTGAAAATTTAACTCCAAGTGAAGATGGTAACGAAGATGGACAATATGTGAAGAATTTGAATTGGGCATTGAATGATGATGAAATAAAAAATATTGCTTTAACCGGCCCTTATGGTTCAGGAAAAAGTAGTATTTTAAAAACATTTATCAGTAAAAGTCAATTGAATTTTTTACATATATCACTCGCTACTTTTAAAAACAAAGAAGGTGATGAAAAAGAGTTAGAAAAAAGTATTCTTCAGCAAATGTTTTATAGGGTGAAGAGTTCAAAAATACCATTCTCGAGATTTAAGAGAATTAATCATACTTCACGTAAACTAGTTACCTTTTATACTCTACTTTTAATCACGTTTATTTTATCTATGTTTGCATTGTTAACCCCAAAAGGGATCGAATCATTCTATAAATCAACATATATAGAGACCGTTATAAGCAACCCATCTTTTCTAAAAATTATAAGTTTATTTGCTTTAATAGCATTTGTTGGGTTCTGCACATTCTTTTTTGCAACCAGTTTTTACAGCATAATTAAAAGTAATGTAAACTTGAGCAAGTTAACATTTGCGAATACCACTCTCGAAATGAATAACTCTTCAGAAGAATTTTCAGCTTTTGATAAATATATTGATGAAATTATTTATTACTTTGAAGTCACTAATTATAACGTGGTAATATTTGAAGATTTAGACAGATTTAATAATATAGAAATATTCGAAAGATTAAGAGAACTCAATGCACTAATCAATAACTCAGAGAATATAAGAAGGAAAATCACCTTCATATATGCAGTTAAAGATGACATTTTTGCTTTGGAAGGAAGTAGTTTAGAAAGTAAAAATAGAACTAAATTTTTCGATTTTATAATACCAGTAATACCTGTTATTACATCCTCAAATTCAAGAGAAGTATTTAAGAAGAAATTAAGCAATTCATCTCTAGGGGATGGGGTGACATCAGATTTCCTTAACGATGTGACTATATACATAGATGACATGCGGATACTAAAAAATATCTTGAACGAATTCTTCATTTATAAAGAGAAATTGAACCAAATAGACTTAATATCGAATAATTTATTGGCTATGATTATCTATAAAAACATTTATCCAGAAGACTACGCTAATTTACTATTTAATAAAGGCTGGGTTTATAGTGTATTTAACAAAAAACAGCTTATTATTAAAGAGCGCATTAGTAGATTGGATAATGAGATTAATAAAATTGCAAAAGATCTTAGTAATTCAGAAACAGAAAACCTCGAAACGATTGAAGAGCTTCAAATTGCTTACTTTGTTGCCTTAGGAATTTATAGGCAGAATACATCTTACAATAAAAAGGTAATAAAAATAGATAATACTACAATAGATTCTTGGGATCCCCACTTTTTCAGTAAACTCAAAAAGGCTAAAAATATACAATATAACTTCGGGAGAGGCATGGAATCTGCAACCATTGAGGAGATCTCTACAGTATTTGGCAAAAAGAAGGATTACTTCAAAAGGGAACACTATATTACCATTAAAGAAGAAGAGAAGTTAAAAGACCTAAGAGACCAACTGAATCAACTGAGGAAGGAAAAAGAAGAAGTTAAGGCCCTATCATTAAAAGATATTATCCAAATGAATGATGAAAGTTATATTAAAGAAAGTATATTCACAGAAGAAATTTTCAGTAAGAAGTTATTAGTGAATTTAATTAGGAATGGATATATAGATGAATTATACAGTCAGTATATTAATTATTTTTACTCTGGCTCTATCACAACAGAAGACATGAAATTCATCATGAGCGTTAAAGACAGGGAATCTTTACCATATAGGTTCAATTTAACTAATATCCCTTCTATATTAGAGCGCTTAAACACTAATGATTTTAAAAATAAGGTCATTCTAAATTTTGATTTAATGAACTTTCTAATTAAACATGTCCGTCAGTATGAATTGAGCTTTCAAACTATAATAACCCAACTTTCTGACGAATCAGAGACATCTATTGATTTCATTAATCAATACAGATTCCACATAGAAAACAATGAAGTATTCTATAATAATTTAACAGAGCATTGGCCAAGGATGTGGGATTACTTATATGAAAGTTCCGCACTATCACACGAAGCCCTGGAGGATATTCTAGGAGACATAATAAAGTATGTAACTCTTAATAATATTGAAGCATTAAACAAAAACAATACTTTGACATCAGTTTTATCGGCTAAAGAAAACATTCTAGATTTAGATTTAGATACTTCGCAAAACGGATTAAGCAAGATATTGAATGTATTATATACACTTAATGTCAAGTTTAAATCCATTCAATTGTACTCTGAAGTAGAAGAACTCTTTGACTTTATATACCGCAATAATTTATTTGAAATTAACGAGAAAAACCTTCTTACTATTACCAAATCAGAAGTTCTATCGTTAGATCAACTCCAAAATGCAGAACATAAATCACTATATAATTATATCAAAGAAAATATAATTAAGTATATAAAGGAAATAGCGCAAAAGGGACATATCAAGCATGAGACACAAGATAATATAATAATGTTGTTAAATGATGAAGAGATTGAGTTTAATCTAAAAAGTAAAATCATCTCTCAGATAAATATAAGAATTGAAAATATAAGAGATATAAATGAGGTTGAATTATGGGATGTGCTATTCAATGAAATGAAGATAGCTGCAGACTGGTCAAACATAATAGCTTACTCTTATGAATATGGAAAAATTGACAACATTATTGGTAATTATTTAAACAATAAAGAGAATTGTTTTTCTTTATCTAAAATTAATCTAGAGAATTATTTTGAGGAATTTGAAGAACAAACTGTTTTTTATGTGTCTGAGAGCATAGCGAAAAATACTAGAATCTCTGAGGATAATTTCTTAATGTTATTACCAAGTTTAATACCTTCAGAAGGATACGATCTAGATGAGATTCACCAAGCGAGAATTGAAAATTTAATAAGAGAACAACTACTGCCTCTAACACAAAACGTTGCCGAATCTTTAAAGGAAAAGCATCACGATCTATATTTAATCCTACTCCAATATAACTTCACTGAATTCGTTGTTAATCAGGATTTATATGAGATTAACTTAGATGATGCCAACGCTATATTATCAAACAATTTATTGAGTAAGGATAATAAAAAAGAACTAATCGACAGCTTAGATGTAGAGATTATACAGAACTCAAATTTATCAACTACAAGCAACTTTGTAAATCATGTGCTAGTCTATTCAAAAACACCACCGAATGAAATCTGGATTAGCCTATTGTGTACAGATATAAATATTAATCAAAAGATTAGAATACTTTCTGAACAAATATATACAATAAATAAAGATACAATTAGCTCTTCCTTAAAATTGTTAGGTTATCCTTTTAGTGATATTGCTGTTAAAGGAAAAGCACCTAAAATAGATAGGAATAAATTTGTTGATGACTTATTAAATAAGCTTAAAGAAGTCGATTATATCTCCTCATTGACCAAAAAAGCTAAATATGTAAGGGTTAATACTAAACGTGCTTAGTTAAAATTCCCTCGATAAAATGCAGCGCTTGGAATATACCCAAGAGCTGCATTTTATTTTAAAAAGAACCTTGCTCGTGTAACACATAAGATTGTAATAATATAAAATACCACCACACAATTGCAAAACTAGTAGGTTGTTTTTCACAATGGTTTTAAATATTTTTTATACACCAATCCACTGTTTAATACCTCTCCTAATATGATAAGATAACTAGTATATTACATAAATTTACAAGGAGGATATACATGAAGAAGTTCGTTAGTTTAATAACTATTTTCCTACTCTCGTTGTCATTAGTGTATCAAGTCCCTAGTACTGCAAGTGCAGCTAGTGGTTCTGAACGGGTCAAAGGTGACAACCGATATGAAACAGCTATTGCTATTTCAAAGAAAGGATGGCCTAATGGCTTAGAAACTAGTGAAAAGGCCGTAGTATTAGCTAGAGCTGATAACCCGGCTGACGCCCTAGCCTCTGCCAGTCTAGCAGGGGTTAAAGATGCACCAATTTTGCTCACAAGTACAAACAGCCTTCCTAGTTCTGTACATAATGAGCTAAAGAGACTTGGAGCAGAAAAAGTTTATGCTCTTGGTGGGACTAACGCCATCAGCAACGTCGTCATTTCCGATCTAAAGGGTAAAGGCTATTCCGTGGAACGCGTAAGTGGTAAGAACCGATTTGAAACTGCTTCTGCTATCAATGAAGAAGCTGGAACAGATAAAAACTCCGAAGCGATCCTTGTTAACGGATTAACTGTAGCTGACGCATTATCTGCATCCAGTAATTCAGCTATAAATGAAGTTCCAATCTACTTATCTACTAAAGACAAGATACCAGCGAGTTTACCTAGTAACATCAACAAGGTAACCATCTATGGTGGTACAGGTGTAGTAAGCCCAAGTATTGAGTCGTCTCTTAAACAAAAAGGAATTACAGTTGAACGTATTTCCGGCAAGAACCGATATACTACAAATATTCAAGCTGCTAAAGATTTAAACACTTCAAGCGATGACTTCATTCTTGTCCGAGGAACATCTGTAAGTAAGTCTACTGAAGACTATCCAGATGCCGTGGCTGCTTCTGGACTTGCTAATAAACTTGGAATGGACATTGTTTTGTCCCATCCTACCTCTACAATCTTAGAAACTAAAGAATATCTTTCGACTGTAGATGGTAAAGCAGTAATCTTGGGTGGCAAAAACGCTATATCTCAAAATGTTGTAACTAACCTCCTCACTATAGGTGATATGAAGGTACACTTCATCTATGTAGGTCAAGGGGACAGCACATTAATTCAAACCCCTAATGGTAAAAACATTCTTATTGATGCCGGTAAAAGAAGTGCTGGTGATGATGTGATTTGTTATTTGGAAGATCACGGGGTGGAATCTTTAGACATGGTAGTCGCTACACATCCAGATGCTGACCATATTGGCGGCTTAATTGATGTAATGAATGAGTTCCCTGTGAAACAGGTTATAGACAGTGGAAAATCACATACATCTCAAACTTACATGGATTATCTTAACCTTGTAGATCAAAAGGATATTCCATTCGATGTTCCTGAAGTGGGATCCTATCTTAATGTAGATCCTCTTGTGGATATCCAAGTACTAAATAATGGGGATGGATATTCAGATAACAACAACGCTTCCGTAGCGTTAAAAGTCTCTTATGGTGAGAATGATTACCTTCTAACTGGGGATGCTGCTGCAGAAGCAGAAATGAATATGGTTCAAAACTTTGACCTACAATCCGAAGTTTACAAAGTTGGACACCACGGGTCAGACTCAAGCTCCACTCAAGTATTCTTAGATGAAGTCTCTCCGGACTTTGCCGTTATTTCTGCCGGTATTGATAACCAATACGGACATCCTGACAGTGAAGTTATCGAAAGGCTTCATAGAGCTGGGGTAAGCGACTATATGATTTGGGAGCTAAATGGTGAAGATGTCGTATTTACTAATAAGGGAGATTCATCACTTTCAGCAAGTTCCTCTCCATCTGCTTGTAACACGGACGAGCCTGCTCCTGAGCCGGATCCAGAACCAGATCCTGAACCAACGACAGGAAAGCTTGATATTACTAACTTAGATCTTGATGCAGAAACGGTTAAGATTAAAAATATTGATAATCGAGATATTTCCATGGATGGTTGGAGATTAGTAAGTGTTGATGGAAACCAAACGTTTAACTTCCCTAGCGATTACACACTGAAGGAAGGCGCAACTGTCACTGTGACCTCCGGAAGAAGCTCATATGAGAATCGACCAAGCGTATTGCAGTGGTCTCGAGCTTATCTTTGGGATAATAATGGTGATACTGCTAGACTTTATGATCCTCAAGGGGGATTAATTGATGAGTTCAAACGGTAAATATACACTTGATCGATTCGAGGGAAAGTATGCTGTACTTTTGTATAGGCCTGATGAAACAGTCATCGTAAATGCCGACAAAGATAACTTGCCAGCTAATGCTAAAGAAGGCGACATCTTAGACGTGCAATTTGCAAATGATGGTTCGCTGAAAAATGCAACCATTCTAGAAGATGAAACAAAGAAAGCTAGAGAGAAAGCAGAAAACCTTTTAAACAAATTACGAAATAAAAAGTGACAAAAAAGTGTCTGGATAATTCCAGGCACTTCTTTTTTTATGTTTATGAATTGAAAATAAGAACATTTGTTCGTATAATACTGTCGAGGATGGTGATAGTATGAAGTTCCCACAATACACTACAACTGCACTAGAAGATTGGGTATCTAATTGGTACATAAAGCACAAATTCCAATATCCAATAGACCTAAAACTAAAAAAAATAGCCATGAAATACGAAATCTTTATTCACTACAAACCCATGCAAAGTGGCTATGTCCGCTTTGGACGGTATAAGGAAATCGTTCTCAATACTTCATTGGACCCCTTACAACAACGCGAACAGTTCTTTCATGAATTCTGTCATGCTATGAGGCATGTTGGAAAACAATCTATGATGCCAGAAGCATTTCGAGAATTGCAAGAACGTGATGCAAGGCATTTCACGCTATACGCAGCTCTCCCCTATCACATGATTAGACGATATGATCTTGATGATCCTGAAATCTTGGACCGGTGGTCTCATGATTTTAAGGTATCTTATGAGCTATGCGAGGAAAGACTTGACCAAATAAAACGACGTTCAAATTGTACCAACCAGTTTTATGTCAGCTATTAAAATAAAATATGGAGGTGGTATCTATGGGTAGCATTGAAAAGCGAGGTAAAGGATCATTTAGACTCTCTGTGGTTACAGGTTATGATGCTAAAGGGAAACCGATTCGTGAAAGAAAAAACGTTAAAGTTAAAAATAAAACATTAGCCCGACAGGAGTTAGCAAAATTCGAAGCAGAAGTCTTGAGTGGCGATTATTCAAAGCCCAACTACACAAGGCTAGAAGATTTTTATCCTGACTGGATTAAGAAGTATGCGGAAGACAAACTTTCCCCCAGGACGCTGAGAGAGTATATGAGTATTATTGAGAAAAGAATCTTACCTGACTATGGTCATATAAAGTTGTCTGATATCAAAGCCATGCATGTAGTTAACTTTCTAGATGATTTAAAGGACGCCACGAGGAGGTTAGATGGTAAAGAAGAGGCGTTATCCCCTTCAACTATCAGGAACTGTTACAAGGCTTTTAAAAGCTTACTGACAGCTGCAGATGAGTTTGATCTAATAAAGAATAACCCTGCAAGGAATATAAAGCCACCTACTGTTAAACAAAAGAAACCTCTCTCCTACTCCAGGGAGAAAATAGATCACCTAATCAAATGTATTAACCAGGAGCCTTTTGAAAAACAGGTAATGTTCTGGATTGCTTTTGTAACTGGATGTCGAGAGGGTGAACTCGTTGCATTAGAAGAAAAACATATACTTAATGAGAAAAGCGCTATTCATTTTGAACAGTCGCTTTCTCAACAAAAGAGTGGAGAATTACTTATTAAAGACATTAAAAACGGTATGGAGGGTACAGCCTCCATACCTAATGAACTTCTGGAAATGGTTACTCAGATTAAGAACCGGCGTAAAAAAGAATTCATTCGGACTAGAGACCGTCAGTACGATCCTAATAGAGTTTTCCTTTTTGCAGATGAATTAGGGAAGCCTATGAGGCCTGATAGTGTTAGTCAATGGTGGGGAAGATTTAGAAAGCGCCATAAAATCGATGGATTAAGGTTTCATGACTTAAGGCACTATTCAGTAACTTACTTAATACAACAGAATGTACCTACCAAGTCCATAAGTCAGCGTGTACGTCACAGAAAGATTGGAACTACCATGGACATTTATGGCCATCATATTGAAGAAGTTGATCAGGTTGCAGCCGATCACTTTAGTCAATTCTTTCAAAAAAAAGATCTTTCATAATATAACAGCCTCCTTGAAAATTAAGGAGGCTGTCAATTCTTATTGCATATTGTTATATATATATCCTGTGTTAGGGTCGACTGCGTACCATCCCCACGTTGCCGTATGCCCCTCTTTTGTTTCAGGATTATCAATTACCACTTCATATACTTGATAAACCCAATCACCATGCTGATTATCATGATCATATTCTACAAAGACATTCGGGTTATCTATTGGGACTTGAGCATACTCTACTACGTAGCCCGCAGCCTGTTCTTTAGATAAATTAGAAGGTGTGGATTCTTCATTACTTTCTTTTTGTTGTTCTTTTTCTTTTTCTTTTTCCTTCTCCGCCTGAGCCTCTTTTTCAGCTTTTAATTTTGCCTCTTCCTCTTCTTTCTTTCTTGCTGCCTCTTGAGCCTTTTTCTCAGCTTCTAATTTAGCTAAACGTTCTTCTTCAGCTTTCTTTAACTCCATCTGCTCAGCTTCATAGTCTCTTTTGTTATTTTCAACACTTTCAATTGAAGAATCGACATTACTCATCAACTCTTTCTTATTGGGATGTGTGGTCTTCTCATTCTTTAACTCATTCAATAAAGTCAGCGCATCCTCATATTCATTTTCTTCTGCGTAAGAAAATGCGGTTTGGATCGATTCATTAATTTTATCTTCATGAGTTATCCAACTATTAATCTGTTCATGACTTTGATTTGCATACCGTTTAATTATAGATATCGTCTTGTAGTTATGTTCATTATTGTATTTTAGAATATCTTCATACAATAACTTTGCTGAAGCAAGCTCATTATCACTTTCAGTTTCTATAGCATATAATAACGATTCCAAAAGATTTTGAGTTACAGTGTTCTCCTCAGTTTCTTTTACTTCTATCACTTCACTTAATTTCGCTTCTGCTTGATCAAATTTTTGCTCCTCCAGCAACAATTCTAAATCCTGCATTCCATCGTTGTATTTTTGATTAGAACACGCACAAAGAATAAATAAAAGGAAAATGCCTACTATTCCCTTTTTCAAAGTCTTTCCTCCCCTTTTGTTTCACACAGTAATAATTTTATGTATATAGAATAATTTTAACATTATTTCCCTTTATTGAATGCTCATTAGCAAAAATAATTAGTTTAAAAATCACCACTTAAGATAAAAAAATGAGAAGGTTAAAGTACTTATAAAAAATCCTGCCCCATTTCTGCCCCAAATGGGGTTTTCTAATAATTACAACCTATATTAGTATCCATAAAGAAAAACGCTGAAATCCTTATATATCAAAGGTTTCAGCGTTTTCGCAGTTAGCGTCCCAGGAGAGATTCGAACTCCCGACCCACAGCTTAGAAGGCTGTTGCTCTATCCAGCTGAGCTACTGGGACATACTCTTGAAAAGTTTAAGTTATGTAATGGAGCGGGTGAAGGGAATCGAACCCTCGTCATCAGCTTGGAAGGCTGAGGTTTTACCATTAAACTACACCCGCGTAGTTGAAAATCAGCTTTTAAGAAAACAAGTTTTTGTTGCTGTCTTGTGAAGCGGACAAGAATTATTATATTAAGGATATGGAGAAATGTCAACAGGTTTGCAGCAAAGAATTTAATTCTTCGCTGCAAGTGCTGTTGTCATGTGCAAGTCAGGCATAATGTCGCCGTTCACATGATAAAATTGCAATTGTACATCACTAAGGTCATTCCATTCCAAGATCGCATATGTTGGTTCTTCCCGATCTCTCGGAAGCCTTGCGCTGCCTGGGTTAATGAAAAGCGTGTCACCGATTTTTTCTGCCCCTGCTTTATGCGAGTGCCCGAAACAGGCAACTTGAGCACCAACTTCTTCTGCACGATAAGAGAGCGGCATCAACGTTGACTTGATCTGATGCAGATGTCCATGAACGACCAAAAACGTTACTTCCCCTACTTCAAAAGTTTGTTCTTCCTCCATTTCTGGTTCGAAATCACAGTTCCCTTTTGCATAAGAGAATCCTTCCAGTTCTTTGGAATTATAAGCAAGTTCAGAATCCCCGCAATGAATCATAGCATCGACATCCTGGTGTCTCTTTTTAATTTCCATCACTTCACTTTTTAAACCGTGGGTATCACTCACTATTAAAACTTTTGGCATACAAGTCACCTCAATTAGCTTTGAGTTTTCAACCACTCTTCAATTTGTTGAATGGCGTGGTGTCGGTGGCTGATTGCGTTCTTCTCTTCAGAGGAATGTTCTGCCATCGTGCGGGATGATCCTTCCGGTATAAAGACAGGATCATAACCGAAACCATTCGTGCCTTGAGGTTCCCCCGCAATCGTCCCTTCACATGTCCCTCTTCTGACAAAAGTGTGTTCGCCTGGCCGAGCGACCGCTACGGCACACACAAACCGGGCTGAACGTTTTTCTTCAGGTACTTCATGTAGCTCTTTTAAAAGTTTTTCTGTATTCTTCCCGTCATCTTTCTCTATTCCTGCATAGCGGGCAGAATAAACCCCTGGTTCTCCGTTCAACGCGTCGACTTCTAATCCTGAATCGTCAGCCACGACAGGGACCCCAAAATGCTCTGCCATCGCTTCCGCTTTAATGACCGCATTTTCTTCAAATGTTGATCCTGTTTCTTCTATATCTATGGAACGATCAATATCCAGCAAGGATTTCACAGAAATATTGTACTTTGAAAACATCTGACGGAACTCATCCACTTTACCCGGGTTCTTCGTCGCTACTATCAGTTCCTTCATTTACTTAGCTGCCTCCGCTTTTGTACGGATGACGTCTGACCATTCTCCGATGGCTTCTTCCTGGAGTTTGATTAGGTCTGCAACGCCTTCCTCTGCAAGAGACAACATCTTATTCAGTTGCTGCATAGAGAATGTTGCTTCTTCTCCAGTCCCCTGCAACTCAACAAATTCACCTTTACCCGTCATAATGACGTTCATATCCACCTGTGCCTTACTGTCTTCTTCATAACAAAGATCAAGGATCTCGTTGCCGTCAGGTAATACACCTACAGAAATAGCTGTCAAGAAATCTGTAATCGGCAGTTCTTTGATCGCCTTTTTATCCACTAATTTACCTAGGGCAATAACCACGGCAACAAAGGCACCAGTAATGGAAGCTGTACGTGTTCCTCCATCAGCCTGGATGACATCACAATCAACCCAGATGGTACGCTCGCCTATTTTATCTAAATCTACAACGGCACGGAGGGAACGGCCAATTAAACGTTGGATTTCCATCGTACGGCCGGAAACTTTCCCTTTGGAAGACTCACGGATATTTCTTTGTTCAGTTGCACGAGGCAGCATTGCATATTCAGCTGTAATCCAACCTTTTCCCTGTCCACGTAAAAAAGGAGGTACACGATCCTCTACGCTGGCATTACAAATTACTTTCGTATCTCCAAAGCTGATCAGTACGGACCCTTCTGGATGCTTCACATAATCCGTTTCGATTGTTACTTTTCTTAGTTCGTTGACTTCCCGATGATCATTTCTCATCAGTAACGACCTCCTTTTACCTACACCATTATCCTTGCCCATCTTAACACAAATTACATGCGTGAGGTAGTTAAAGCTCAAATGGAAAAGCGCTTCAAAAGCTTTTCACTTTTGAAGCGCATCATGATTATATTTTATCACTACATGGCTTCTGCGCCATTAATATCCTGTCTTGAAACAGGCTCAGCCAGAGGCTCTCCCGCCTCATTGAACACTTGTTCTGTTCCATCGACATGAACCTCAACGGACTCAACGTCCGCTTGATCAGTAAGACTCATGACAAGGCTCGCTAACGCCGCATCAGATAAAGAGGGTTGCTCGTCCACACTCGTCAGGATGTTCTCATTGAAGGACACCGTCAGAACCCCGTTTTCAAGCTTGGATTTGACCAATTGTGCCCCTTCATTGAATGGGTTCATCAGTGCACTCCCGAGTTCAGGGCCTTCGAGTAACGCCTGAACCATTGCGGTATATTCGTCACTTCCCTTTGCTACCCGAGTGGTTACAGGGACTTGATAAACTTGTTCTCCATTTTGAGCAGGGAAGTAAACCGTGACCGCTTCACTGTTTATAATATCAGTGTTGTTCCCTACACTATGGTTGATCCCGTCAGCCCGGGAGACCCCTTTTGAAATTGGAGTCCCATCGACAGGCATCACTTGCTGTTCGTGACCGTTGATCCAAAGCTTAATTCGTTTCACATTTTCGAACTGAGTCAGTGTATAGGTCATAGCTTGTAAAATCTTCTCTTCATCTTCAGCCGCATAGTTTTTAAATTCTTCTGATACATCCACCACAAGCGTTCCATCCTCTTTGGCATTCACTCCAAGAATCTCTGTTCCAGCAGGAAGAACCGCTTCAAAACCATTCGGCAGTAAATTCGTCACAGGTCCATCTTTCACCATATACTCAAGTGCCTGTGTAGCAACCTCTTCTGAGGCCGGCAATTCTAGTGTTTGTGGTGCAACCATGCCGTTCGCGTCCATTAAATACACCTCACGAGCGACTGTGGCTGAAGAAGCATCACCTTCTGTTCCTTCTGCTCCTTCTCCATCTTCCCCTTCTGTATTTTCACCTTCTCCTTCAGGTTGAGGTTCATCACTACTCGGATCTGGCGTTGTTGTAACCGCCTCTTCAGGTGTATCCATTTTCTCTAATGATTGCTCTCCTTCAAAAAGGCAGCCTGAAAGTAACCCTGTACTCAACAGTAATAAAACCGCGAGTATAAAGGGTTTGTAGCCGTAATTCTTCATAGTTTTCCCTCCTGAGATAGATTGTACTACCATATATACGAGCCCCTTGAAGGATTAGACCAGAGAATTTTATGTATGAGATTGAGATGTTTATTGAAAAAGTGTATACCGGCTTGCTGACTTATACTTTATATACGTGCCTGACACTAGACACTATTATGACGGTGCCCGGCACCCTGGAGGCCCCTATACAGGGACAGGCATCAAAAAACTTCTTTGAGGTGCCAGGGTTTGTGATCAATACTTCACATGACTTTCAACAAAAAAGCTCTGCTTAGTAAGCAGAGCTTGGCACATGTTCAATTTGCACAGATTTAAGGATTTGAACGGGTTCTTCAAACCAACTGTTTGCTACTAAACGGAACTTTTCAATATTACCCGTTGTATAAAATTCATGAACAGGAGACTCGTTCCCTTTCTCTAAAAGCTTATGGTATGCAAGGATCAGGCTGGCTTCCCTTGCTGTCTCATCTCCTGAACTAATCACTTGTATATGATCTCCCATCTCTTTTTGCACGAGGTCCTTAATCAAAGGATAATGGGTACAACCTAAAATAAGGGTGTCGATATGATTCATCTCTTTCAGAGGATGTAGCGTATTGGAAACGATCCCTTCTGCTTTCGGACCAGAGAGAATTCCATCTTCTACCATCGGCACAAAAGGAGGGCATGCAAGACCATTGACTCGTATGTTTTGGTCAATGGCAACAAGTGCATTTGGATACGCTTTGCTTTCGATTGTTCCTTCCGTACCGATTACACCAATTCGTTTATTACGACTGAATTTAATGGCTGCACGGGCTCCCGGTTCAATGACGCCAATTACAGGGATATCCAGCGTTTCCTGAAGTTCTGTTAGCGTAAAAGCCGTGGCTGTATTACAGGCGATTACCAACATCTTTATTTTTTTCTCTAATAAGAAATTGACCATTTGCCAAGTGAAAGCCCGGACTTCCTCCTCAGAACGAGGACCATATGGACATCTTTTTGTGTCACCTAGATAAAGAAAAGTCTCTTTAGGTAATTGACGCATCAATTCTCTTGCTACCGTTAAACCACCCACGCCTGAGTCTATAACTCCTATCGGTTGTTTCACTTCGCATCCCTCTTTTATATCTTAGTTGTCTGCTTCTTTGTCTGTCTCTTTCATGCTTTCATGGAGAACGTGGAGTAAGCGGTTGAGTGTTTCTACATCCTCTTCCGGTACGTCCTTCAAAACTTCTTCGAGGTAATTCTGGCGTTTCTCAATCACCTCATGGATGATTTTCTCTCCTTTTTCCAATACATGAATACGGACAACACGGCGGTCTTTAGGATCACGAACTCTCTCTACAAGCTCATTCTTTTCCATACGGTCCACAAGGTCTGTTGTCGTGCTGCAAGCAAGGTGAATATAATTGGAGAGCTCTCCAATTGTCATGTCTCCCTTTTCTAAAAGCCACTGGAGAGCAACGAATTGTGGAGCTGTAATTGGATAATGGTTTAAGATAACTCGTCCTCTTTGTTTAATAATTCCGGCTATGTATCTCAACTCTTTTTCTACATCAGCCATCATGGACGTCTGTTGTGATTTTGTCACATTCAGCACTCCTCACGAAAATACTTTATAAATTCCATTCTCATGGTTTGAGCACAAAAATTCAAGGTCTAACTTCTCTTTATAAGAAAAACCCTTTCAGGTATGGCTGCGTTTTACGCGACCCTACCTGAAAGGACCCTCTCCATCTCAAAAGCAATGGTTTGCTGTTCTATGGAGATCACAATTCCAGTTCTCCCATACGCAGAAGTTCTACCACTGCCTGGGAGCGCCCTTTCACCCCTAGCTTTTGCATTGCGTTCGAGATGTGATTCCGCACAGTTTTCTCTGAAATGAAGAGCTCTTTTGCGATCTCACGTGTCGTCTTATCCTGTACTAGAAGCTCGAAAACTTCTCGCTCCCGCTTGGTAAGAATTTGTGTTGGCCGATAGCCGTCCTCCTTCACAAGCGTACCCCTCCTTGTTGTCCCTGAGCTTATATGAGGGGAATTATTTAGTCTCTGTATCGTATGAACAGGAGGGTCGCCCTGTGCTACGCTTTCACGATTTAGACACAAGCCCGAGTTCTTGTGCTTTAAAGAGCGCCTCCGTACGCGATCTTACATTTAGTTTATTAAAAATCCCAGTCAAGGTGTATTCCACACTTCGCTGCGACATGTGAAGGGTTTGTGCGATTTCTCTGTTGGTATAACCAGAGGCTACTTCCTGTAAAATGGACTGTTCTTTTTCATTTAATGAAAATCCATTGCCTTCTTCTGCGTTTGAAGGAGTACTTACACTAGCCTCTGATCTTCGTAACTGTTTAAACAAATGGATAGGAATAACTACCTCATCTCTGCATGCACAACGAATCGCGGTTACCAGTTGCTCACTAGTTGCCGTCTTACTGACAAAACCATTAATATCTGCTTCCACTAACATATTAAAATGGGTGTTCAAATCAAACCCTGTATAAATAAGGAGCTTAAGATCAGGATAGGACTTACGAATTTTCTTCGCCAGCTCAATTCCGTTTATCCCCGGCATGTATAAATCCAATAAAACAATATCATAGTCTTTTTCTTTTAGAAGGGGTTCTACCTTTTGATTTTCATGGGTGACATCTACTTTCATGTCCCCTTCTTGCTCGAGCATCGACTTCGTACCTGCCCCTACAGCAGGATGATCATCGACGATTAACACATTCATCATACTTGGACCTCCCTTTTTATTTCGATTGGGAAAGTAATCATCGTCTTAAACCCTTCGCCTGGTGCTGTCTCTATTTCCAGATGTCCATTCAGACCATTGACCCGTTGTTCAATACCTGATAACCCAATGTGTGAGAACAAATCACGTTGAACCGAATAGTCCATGCCTCTGCCGTTATCGGAATACAAAAGCATCACTTGATTCCCCTGGCTGGATAATGAGAGTTTAACAATCTTTGCATCCGAGTGTTTCATGGCATTTGTCAAAAGCTCTTGAACAACTCGGAAAATAGCTAGTATCCGCTCTTGATCTAGTGCTGCGTCAAAACGTTCATCCGTAAAATAGACGGTAAAGTTTGAGCGGAGCTGATATTGATGAATCAAGTTTTTTAAAGATTGAACAAGTCCCATCTCCTCAATGAATGCCGGACGCAGCTCGTTACATGTCTCGCGTATCAAATGAATACTATCAAGGAGAGACTCTTTATAAACCATCAATTCTGCATGTAAACTTGGAGTTAAATCATTTCTTTGCCTGATCAAATCATCCATCTTTCTGTAAAGGTACAGTTGCTCTTGAAGCACCGTATCATGTAAATCAATGGAAAGCTGTTTTCGTTGATTTTCAGCGATCGTGAACAGTAACCTGGAAAGCCAGGTCGGATACTTCTGAGTCTGGTCACTTCTCAATTTGCGAAGTTCTTTTAAAAGATCTTCAATCGTGTTCATATTTTGAATGGCAATATTGGCATTATGGGAGATGGTTTGCAAATACGTCTTCTCATCCCGGTTCAAGTTTGTGTAATCTTTTTTGCCTTTACACCACATCATAGTCAGCTTTTCTAATGAGTAGCCAACAATGACCCCAAACCCCTTCTCCGTTTCAATCACCGAACCAATATCATAATGGTGGTTGTTCAAATGCTCATCAAAATGGTCAATGATGTCCCCTGGAATCTGATCATAGACACAGTACATATTTCGTTTATTATGCTTGGAATAAATGTAAATATCTCGAACATTCAGCACATTTTTCACTTCGTCACGCATGACTTTCATCAAATCGACCGCGTTGGATTGGTCCTTCATGTCCTGCGCCATACGGTGCATGCTCTCCTGATAACCATAGCGAGCGGAAAATAAATAACGCTGAAGTTTGAAATCGAGCACTTCTTTTGCTGATAGAAATATAACTAAAGAAGATTGAAACAATAGGAACATTTGAATGTAACTGACAACGTATAGATCTTCTTCAACCAGCCAACCAATTGTAAACATCAGCGCTATACTTGGAAGGACCGAGAGGATCATATAATACCGTACACGTGTCATGACAAAATCAATATCAATTAATCTTTCTCTCGTCACCAAATACAGGAAGGTGATTGGTAAAGCGATGAGGAACATAGCTCCAACTTCAAGAGAAATCACTTTCACCCCGAAAGCAAGTCCAGGGATTAAATAAAGGAAAATGTAAGGAAAGAAAGCAATCGTCATTCCTACAGCCATATATTTGAAAATAGGTCCTACCGCTGCACCTTTGTGAATATACAATCCTCGGTAAATGATATAAAAAGAAATAATATACAACACTAAAAGCAACTGGCCTGGAACAGGCTCAAAAAATGCTGGATAAGATTCAGTGAGAAGGAAGTAGCCTTCTAATAAAGATACAAGCCCTACAGTAAGGTATAACAAGTACACCATTTTCTTAGAAAACCAATAAATGTCCAACTCCTGAAAATAATTATATAAGAAATGGATTAAAATGACAGGCGCAAACAAGAACAACCCAGTGTTCAAAAACAACCCGTACAAATCATCTCTTACAGCCCCGCTGTTACTTAAGTAACCAGTTGCAATAGCAAGAAAGAACAAAATTAACTGTCCCGCCGAATACCTTTTCGGCACCCGTTTATAGACCAAATAGGATATACCCAAAATGACTAAAAAGTAAAGAGCAGGGAGGACAATATACAATAACCAATGAATGGGACTTGAATTTTCAATGTCATTGAAGAGAATTTCTTCTCCGTTGTGTTGTATCGAAAAGGAGTTCGCTCCCTCTAGTTCATCAAACATTGAAACAGAACGATGTTCTTCTGGGGATGCGCCATTTATTGTAAGGACTTCCCCCCCGAGAGGAACTCCATGACGGTCTCCCCAACTTCCACTATGAACAGAGGTCACCACCCACTCTCCTTGTCTTTCGTTCACGTCGATTCCAAGGTATGGCTGTGTGACGGATAATACGATCATGTAACAGCCGGATAGGATAAAAAAAGACAGGACCAGCCACTGAGACCATTTGAAATTAAGCATATAAATCCACCTTCGAACATTATTCAACCAAGTCTATTATACTACGGAACTTTCAGCCTACAACCCATAGTCTTTTCACGGTAACCGAACTGTTTCCCTGATCCCCAACTCACTCAAACATCTCGAAACTGATTCTTCCAGAATAGGGACCTTTTGTGGAGGAGATAGATATATATGGTAGAAAAAAGAAGCCCCCATATAAAATGGAGACTTCTTTTAATAGTAAGATTATACGCGTTGATCGCTTCCGAAGAAGCTTTTGAAAGATTCAATAGCTGTGTCACGGTTAAGTGCAGCGATGGAAGTTGTTAATGGAATTCCTTTTGGACACGCTTGAACACAGTTTTGTGCGTTCCCGCAGCCCATAAGTCCTTCTTCATCCATGATTGTCTGTAAACGCTCGCTCTTATTCATTTCCCCTGTAGGGTGGGAGTTGAATAAACGAACTTGAGACAATGGAGCAGGTCCGATGAAGTCAGACTTACTATTGACGTTCGGGCAAGCTTCCAAGCATACTCCACATGTCATACATTTGGATAGCTCATAAGCCCACTGACGCTTACTTTCTGGCATTTTGGGTCCTGGACCAAGATCGTAGGTTCCATCAATTGGAATCCAGGCTTTCACTTTCTTCAATGAATCGAACATCCGGCTTCGGTCAACAGCGAGATCACGGTTGACTGGGAATGTCGTCATAGGAGCCAAGCGGATCGGCTGTTCAAGTTGGTCAACAAGTGCTGTACAGGATTGACGCGGTGTTCCGTTGATCACCATAGAACACGCACCACATACCTCCTCCAAGCAACCCATATCCCAATAAACAGGAGTCGTCGGTTCCCCATCTGCATTGACAGGGTTACGGCGAATTTCCATAAGCGCAGAGATGACGTTCATATTTTCACGATAAGGAATCTCGAATTTCTCTTCATAAGATGGTTCATCAGGGTGGTCCTGACGAGTGATGATCATCGTGATCGTTTTATTTTCGCTCATGATCGTTACCTCCTTTATTTACTTTTCGAGTAATCACGTTTACGAGGCTCGATTAAGGATGTATCGACTTCGTCATAACGGAATACCGGCTTATTGTTTTCCTTATCAAAGCTAGCAACCGTTGTCTTCAGCCACTCTTCGTCATTACGTTCAGGAAACTCAGGTTTATAGTGCGCACCGCGGCTTTCATTACGATTGTAAGCACCTTGAGTAATAACACGAGCCAATTGAAGCATGTTCCAAAGTTGACGAGTGAACATCGCTCCCTGGTTGCTCCAGCGAGAAGTGTCATTGATGTTGATACGTTTGTATCGATCCATCAATTCCACGATTTTTTCATCGGTTTTGAGAAGCTTTTCGTTTTCCCTAACAACTGTTACGTTGTCAGTCATCCATTCCCCAAGCTCTTTATGAATTTGGTAAGCATTCTCGTCGCCATCCATGTTCATAATTTCCTCAAATTTATCCTGTTCTTCTTTTACTTTCTCTTCAAACAGCTTGGATGTCATATCATCCGCCAGTGTTTCTAGTCCATCAATATATTTAACTGCATTCGGTCCAGCTACCATTCCACCAAAGATGGAGGATAGAAGTGAGTTTGCCCCGAGTCTGTTCCCGCCGTGTTGAGTATAATCACATTCTCCGGCAGCAAAAATACCTGGAATATTGGTCATTTG
Organism: Halobacillus sp. Nhm2S1; assembly: GCF_019599545.1. Lineage (GTDB taxonomy): Bacteria > Bacillota > Bacilli > Bacillales > Halobacillaceae > Halobacillus. The sequence continues at coordinate 575,048 of NZ_JAIEZV010000003.1, forward strand.
GTCATAATCGACCCACATGCCACCCATAGAGTAGTGCACGGCAGGGAAAATCTTCATCGGTACTTTACGCGGATCATCGCCTACGAATTTTTCATAGATTTCAATGATTCCGCCAAGCTTAACGTCCAATTCCTTCGGATCTTTATGGGAAAGGTCAAGATACACCATGTTTTCACCATTGATTCCAAGCTTTTGATTGACACAAACATCAAAGATTTCCCGTGTCGCAATGTCACGTGGAACGAGGTTTCCATAAGCCGGATATTTCTCTTCTAAGAAGTACCAAGGCTCCCCATCTTTATATGTCCATACGCGTCCACCTTCACCACGAGCGGATTCACTCATAAGGCGCAGTTTGTCATCCCCAGGAATGGCTGTCGGGTGAATTTGAATGAATTCCCCATTAGCATAGTCTACGCCTTGTTGATAAAGGGCACCTGCTGCAGATCCTGTATTGATGACAGAGTTTGTCGACTTACCGAAAATGATTCCAGGTCCGCCAGTTGCCATAATAACTGCATCTGCTGGGAAGGCCTTAATTTCGTGGTCACTAAGGTTCTGACCAATAATACCTCGGCCTACACCATTGTCATCGACGATTGCGGATAGGAATTCCCAATTTTCATATTTCGTTACTAGCCCATTGACTTCGTGGCGACGCACTTGTTCATCCAAAGCGTAAAGAAGCTGTTGTCCAGTCGTTGCTCCAGCAAATGCTGTACGGTGGTGCTGTGTTCCGCCAAAACGACGGAAATCAAGCAATCCCTCCGGAGTACGGTTGAACATAACGCCCATACGATCAAGCAAGTGAATAATTCCTGGTGCTGCATCACACATCGCTTTTACTGGAGGCTGGTTCGCTAAGAAGTCGCCTCCATAAACTGTATCGTCAAAGTGTTCCCATGGGGAATCGCCTTCCCCTTTCGTATTAACTGCCCCGTTGATTCCGCCTTGGGCACATACAGAGTGAGAACGCTTAACAGGAACAATGGAAAGCAAGTCCACGTGAACCCCTTGTTCTGCTGCTTTAATTGTTGCCATTAGGCCGGCTAAACCACCACCGACAACAACAATATTACGGTTTGTCATGATTGAAGCTCACTCCCTTGAATACTAAAAATCTACCGTTTTGTGATTGAAATTTTCATTGACTATATGCCATATGCGAATTGAATCAGTGTACGAACACCAACATAAGAAATCGCAAGGAAAATGATGATGCTTGCATAGGTCATAATCTTCTGTGAGCGAGGTGATACTGTAATTCCCCAGCTGACAAAGAACGACCAAAGACCATTAGAGAAGTGGAAAGTCGTTGAAATGACCCCTACTATGTAGAACCAAAAGAAGAAAGGTTCTGTAAGGATGCCTTCCATCAACGAATAGTTCAATTCTGCCCAACCGAAACCAATAGCAATTCTCGTTTCCCATACATGCCATGCAATGAATATGAGTGTGATGATTCCAGTGATCCGTTGGAAGATGAACATCCAGTTCCTGAAATAACCGAAGTTAGATAAATTACTTTTCGCTGTGAAAGCAATATACACTCCATAAATAGAGTGGAACAACAGTGGCAAAAAGATGATAAAAGTCTCCAGTACATAACGATATGGCAAGCTCTCCATAAAATGAGCTGCAGCGTTAAATGCTTCTGGTCCACGTGTTGCAAAATAGTTCACAGTCAAGTGTTGGATCAAAAAGATCCCGATCGGGACGACTCCCAAAAGTGAATGCAGTCTTCGATTAACGTATCCGCGTGTTCCCGCCATATTTACCCCCCTCAAGATGATAACAGTTTGAATATGAACATTTTTCAGACAGTTAAGCGCTTTAATTTAGCGTTAAAAATAATAGGAAAAGCCCCTCTTCCCTTCTTACTTGTCTGACCAATGTACAATTTGTGACATGTTTATTGTACTTCTATCCCGTATGAGCGTCAAGAAAGCACGTTCATAATTTGCTCGAAAATACACATTTATTTCCTTTCGATAAAAAGGGACAATTTTTATTGCACCGAACCTCGTTTCGAGTGATAATAAGGAGAGAAAGGACTGAGCGTTTTGAAAGAATCTACGAAGCTAACAACTGGCAACATTTCATCGCTTGTAGGGACAGGCGCAGGCTTTGATCTGATGCGTTATTACACCCTTCCGGACTTCTTAGGGAAAGATGCCCCCTACCTCCTTTATTATATGGGGAAAAACATGGCTAGACAGACAGAGATCAGCACCATGGATGAACTCTATGAGTTTTTCCAGTACATGGGCTGGGGAGAGCTTGTTTTAGTCAAAGAAAAAAGAAAAGAAATGGTTTTTAAATTGAGCGGCCATATGATAGAGAAGAGGCTGAATCAAAAGATGTTTGAAGTCGATTTTCGCATGGAATGTGGGTTTATGGCAGAGATTATCTGCCAGATGAGTGATCATACATATGAATGTTTTGAAGAGAAAAACCACAAAGAAAACTTTGTTGAGATTAAAGCACTAAAAGGATAAATAAAGATAGCAAAGAACCAGCTGTTATTCTTCAGCTGGTTCTTCTACGTTGTCCTGATTCAAATGGATAAGAATCGTGTTAGCTACAGGCTCAGGAACGCCTAATTTTGTAATATCCTCAATGGATGCATTTTTAATTTCCGCAACAGACTTAAAGTGTCTCAACAACAACCGCCTACGCTTTTGACCGACACCTGGAATACGATCCAATTCGGATTGAATGGCACCTTTGCCCCGAAGTTGCCGGTGAAAAGAAATAGCGAATCTGTGTACCTCATCCTGTATTCTCTGGACCAGATAAAATTCTTGGGACTGACGATCAAGATCAATAGGACTCGGAGGATCTCCATATAATAATTCACTGGTTTTGTGTTTATCGTCTTTCGCTAATCCGCATAGAGGAACGTCAACCCCGAGTTCATTCTCAAGCACATCAAGAGCGGCCGTCATCTGGCCTTTCCCACCATCGACCACGATTAAATCAGGGAGGGGAAGATTTTCTTTTAACACCCGCTTATACCTTCTTCGAATTACTTCTCTCATGGTTTCATAATCATCAGGTCCTTCTACATCCCTGATTTTATACTTCCTGTACTCTTTTTTCTGAGGTTTTCCATCAATGAAAACAACCATAGCTGAAACAGGATCCGCCCCTTGTATATTAGAGTTATCAAAAGCTTCGATCCGATGAGGTGTCTCAATGTGAAGATGATCCCCAAGTGCTTCCACTGCTTTAATGGTCCGCTCTTCATCTCGTTCGATTAAAGCAAATTTTTCCTCTAAGGATATCTTTGCGTTCTTCATGGCAAGCTCAACCAACTCTTTTTTCCGACCACGCATAGGAATGTGAACTTTCGTATCCAATGCTCCTTCTAGAACATTCACATCCGTTGCCACCGGGACGAGGACCTGCTTAGGGTATGGATGGTTTTGATGCAAGTAGAAGCGTCCGATATAGCTGATGAACGTTTCGTCTGGATCATCGAAAAATGGAAACAGCGTGACATCCCGTTCGATGAGTTTCCCTTGGCGGACGAAAAAGACTTGGACACACATCCATCCTTTATCATAGGAATAACCGAAAATATCCCGGTCAACTTGATCATTCATGGTCATCTTCTGCTGTTCCATGACAGACTCGATGTGCTCAATTTGGTCCCTTAATTCTTTTGCACGTTCAAAGTCAAGCTCTTCTGAAGCTTCGAGCATCCTCTTTTTTAAATCTTTCTTAATATCTGCATGACCACCGTTCAGAAAGGACGTTATATTTTGCACAATTTCTTCATTCGTTTTTTTAGAGACCTTATACTCACATGGTCCAAGGCACTGGTGCATGTGGTAATAAAGACAGACACGGTCGGGCATGGTATTACATTTTCTTAATGGGTACAATCGATCTAGAAGCTTTTTTGTTTCCCTTGCAGCAATGACGTTTGGATAGGGGCCGAAATACTTCCCTTTATCTTTCTTCACATTTCTAGTGACGATCAGCCTGGGATGTCTCTCTGATGTGACCTTCAAATATGGATAGGTTTTGTCATCTTTTAATAAAACATTGTATTTTGGATCGTATTTTTTTATCAAGTTCATTTCTAATATTAAAGCTTCAATCTCTGAAGTGGTCACAATATATTCAAAGTTGATGATTTCACGGACAAGTCGCTGTGTTTTCCCATCATGTGCACCAGTGAAATAGGAGCGGACTCGGTTTTTTAAAACTTTAGACTTTCCTACGTAAATGACTGTATCATTTTTATCCTTCATCAAATAACAACCAGGCTGGTCCGGTAGTACAGCCAGCTTCTCTTTAATTGTTGAGTTCATATAAGTTCACTCCATGACTTGTAGATTATATATTGGAAATACCACAACTATGGAACAAGTATGCAGGTTCAATCGTCTGGACCAACTTAAGCAGCGTCTCGAGTCATGACAATCACGCAAAAAGCTGCTTAAGATCTTGAACCTGGGAATATCCTAAAAAGATGATGAAAGCCGCGCTGCTTGGCAACGCGGCTTTCATGGTAACTTCATTCATTAGGAATGTTTTTGAATCAGTTCAGCTAGGGCTTCTTTTGGTTGGAAGCCGATAACTTGATCAACCACTTGACCATCTTTGAACAGAAGGAGTGTCGGGATACTCATGACACCGAATTTACCTGCTGTTTCTTGGTTTTCGTCAACATCAAGCTTGACGATTTTGACTTGATCGCTCATTTCCGCATCCAATTCCTCTAATACGGGTGCGATCATTTTACAAGGTCCGCACCATGGTGCCCAAAAGTCAGCTAGGACAAGACCTTGATTTGTTTCTTCTGTAAAGTTTTGATCAGTTGCTTTTACAATTGACATTCTATAATTCCTCCTCGACCTAATAGTCTGTTAAGAGTATATCACTATCTATTTTTAGTGACTAACAATTTGTTTATACCTTATTTAAACATGGAATAAAGCCGAAGCCAAATATTTGGCTTCGGCTTTGAAGTTAGGCGTTTACTTTCATTTCTTTGATTTCTTCAATTAGTTTAGGAACAACATCGAACAGATCGCCAACTATTCCATAATCCGCTACATTAAATATATTGGCTTCCGGGTCCTTGTTAATCGCGACTATGACTTTAGAGTTTGACATTCCAGCTAAGTGTTGAATGGCTCCGGATATACCACATGCAATATACAAGTCCGGCGTAACAACCTTCCCTGTCTGACCGATCTGTAAAGAATAGTCACAATAACCCGCATCGCAAGCACCACGGGAGGCACCGACTGTACCGCCAAGGACCTCAGCGAGTTTCTCCAGTGGTTCAAAACCTTCCGCACTCTTCACGCCACGACCGCCTGCGATGATGACTTTCGCTTCAGAAAGATCGACACCATCCGAAGACTTGCGGAGGACATCTTTAATAATTGTACGGATATTCGAGATTTCCACTTCTTTTTCGGATATACTTCCTGCTAAAGAATCATCTCTAGTAAGAGCGGGGATGTTATTTGGACGAATGGTCGCAAACACGAGTCCTTCTGTAACCATTTTCTTCTCGAATGCTTTCCCTGAGTAGATCGGACGTGTGAAAACAACGTCTCCACCTTCTGCGATTACTTCAGTAGCGTCTGAAATTAATCCAGACTCAAGTTTACTTGCAAGTTTCGGAGTCAAATCCTTACCAATTGCAGTATGACCCATGATGATCCCTTCAGGTGATTCATCTTGGATAACCTGATATACAGCCTGACCATAACCGTCAGATGTATACGTTTTCAAATCTGGGTTTGAAACAGTGATGACTCTGGACGCCCCGTAGTAAACCATCTCCTGACCCATTTCACTTAAATCACCATCTCCACAAAGGACTCCAACAACTTCTCCCCCATCACTGACGATATTCGCTGCTGCAATGGCTTCAAATGTAACATTACGAAGGGATCCTTCTCTAGCTTCCCCAATCACCAAAACTTTTTTACTCATAAAGATTCTCCTTTCCCTTGTCTATTTAAAGTACTTTCGCTTCTGTTTTTAATAAAGATACAAGTTCTTTCACTTGATCATCGACTTCTCCTTCGAGCACTTTTCCAGCTTCTTTTTCAGGTGGAAGGAAAATTTCAGTCGTTTTCGTTTTTGGCTCGACGTCATCTTCATCAAGATCAAGGTCATCAATTTCCAGTTCATCGAGTGGTTTTTTCTTCGCTTTCATGATCCCTGGCAAAGAAGGGTACCTTGGTTCATTCAAACCTTGTTGACATGTAACCAGTACAGGAAGTGTTGTTTCGACCTTTTCGACATCTCCTTCGACGTCACGTTCAATGTTAACGGTTGTGCCATCAATTTTAATATCCGTGATCGTCGTTACACATGGCATATCAAGACGTTCGGCAAGACGAGGACCTACTTGACCACTTGCTTCATCAATGGCAACGTTTCCGCCAAGAATAATGTCGACATCTTTATCTTCAAAGAATGCTTCAAGAATCTTAACTGTGGTGAACTGGTCACCTTCTTCAAGATCATCTTCCGTGTTAATCAGAACCGCTTTATCCGCTCCCATGGCAAGAGCTGTCCTGAGTTGTTTCTCTGCTTCCTCTTCTCCAATCGTTACAACTGTCACTTCACCGCCGTGCTCATCGCGCAGATTGATGGCTTCTTCTACCGCATACTCATCGTAAGGGTTGATGATGTATTCTGCCCCGTCATCAGCAATTACTCCATTACTTACAGAGATTTTTTCTTCTGTGTCGAACGTTCTTTTCAGCAAAACGTAAATATTCATGTCTATATACCTCCTGGACTATTGATTTTTAAATTCTGGTTTTCTTTTTTCAATAAAGGCTTGGATGCCCTCTTTAGCATCTTCATTTCCAAAGACCTCGCCAAAAGCTTCTGCTTCCGCATTGTTCCCTGCTTCAAACTGAGAGGTATGAGCATACGGAATCAACTTCATCACATGGTGAATCGTTGGCCCGCTCTTCTGGGCAATGGCTTTAGCCAGTTGTCCTGCTTTCTCAAAGAGTTCCTCATTTGAAAAGCTTTGATTTGCCAGCCCCACTCGTGCAGCTTCTTCCCCGCTAATCGGCACACCTGTCAGGATCATTTCATAAGCTTTCGCTGTGCCTACATGTCGCGGTAATCTTTGGGTACCTGCAAAGCCAGGAATAATTCCAAGATTCAATTCAGGCAATCCTAACTTTGCATCATCCGCTACATAGCGGATGTGGCAGGACATGGCGAGCTCAAGGCCCCCACCTAGCGCTGCTCCATGAATAGCAGCAATTACTGGGATGTGGAAATTTTCTATTCTGCTAAACAATTGCTGCCCCTTAGCTGCTAAGCCCTTATAATCATCTGCTCCTTGGAGAGAAGTAAACTCCTTGATATCTGCTCCTGCAGAGAAGAAGCGTCCTTCCCCTTTAAGAAGAATGGCTTTTATGGAAGGATCACTCTCAATCTGGTCCAGTTCCTTGGAAAGATCCTGAAGGATGGAACTGGACAATGCATTTGCAGGTGGGCTTTGAATCGTGATTTCTGCTACATTTCCTTTTACCTGTGAAGATAAAGTCGACAAATCATCATCACCTTTCTCACTTATCATGACGGGCTAATCCATTCACAATTAAGCTATGGACTTCTTTTGCCTGTTCTTCTATGTTATATTTCTGCTCCTTCATCACCCAGTTTGTCACCGTCTCATCCATCGTTCCAAAAATCATTTGACGTACAAGACGGCGATCCAGGCCACTACGGAACAGCTCCTCCTCGACACCTTCTTCAACAATTTGATCAATAACGTTTAAATAGCGCTTCAATACATGGTTGATTTTTTGTCTCAACTCTTTATTCGATTGGCGCAATTCCAACTGTGTCACAATTGCGAGATGGTGATCGGCAGCCAGCTGTTCAAAATGTGTTTGAATTAAAGTTAAAAGTTTTTGTTCCGCTGACTGCTTAGAGGTTGTTTCCTGCTCAATCTTTTCTATGAACTGCCCCATTTTTTCTTGAAACAATGATACAAGGATATCTTCCTTGTTTTTAAAATAAAGATAGATGGTTCCATCTGCCACTCCCGCTTTTTTCGCGATCTTAGAAACCTGGGAAGAGTGGTAGCCATTTTCAGCAATGACTTCGACAGCTGCATCAATGATTTGTTTGAACTTCGGTTTATTTTTCTTCAATGGTATATCTCCTTGCTATTGCGAACTGAAAAATGAATGAATCATCATTCATCTATTATTCTACAAGCAAAGAAATATTCTGTCAACTTTCTTTTTTTAGTTTATTGAATACTTTCTGATTCCTCATATTTACGCTTTTCTTCATCGATCAAAGTCCTCCTCAAGATTTTACCAACTGCTGTTTTCGGTAGCTCGGATCTGAATTCATACAAACGCGGAACTTTATAGGAAGCGATGTTTTTACGGCAATATTCATTCAGTTCATCTTCCGTAATTTCACTTCCCTGTTTTTTAACGATGAAGGCTTTGACAGTTTCTCCACGATACGGATCAGGAACTCCTACCACAACTGCTTCTTGAATCTCAGAATGCTCGTAAAGGACTTCTTCTACTTCACGCGGGTAAATGTTATACCCACCTGCGATAATCATATCTTTCTTCCGATCAACGATATAAAAGTATCCCGCATCATCCATATACCCCATATCCCCAGTACGGAACCAGCCATCCTCACTGAGAACCTGAGCTGTTTCTTCCGGCCTGTTCCAGTAACCTCTCATTACTTGAGGACCTTTGACAACGATTTCTCCAATCTCCCCATTTTCAGCCTCTTCATCAGCATCCATCTTGTAGATCTTTGCGTCTGTATCCGGCCACGGTACACCGATGCTTCCACTCATACGCTGACCCCATACGAGATTGGAATGAGTGACTGGAGAGGTTTCCGTCAACCCATACCCTTCAACGAGCCGGCCACCAGTCACAGCTTCGAAACGTTCTTGAACTTCAACAGGCAACGGAGCCGAGCCACTTATACAGGCTTCAATTGATGAAAGATCATATTTTTTCAAGTTCGGGTGGTTCAATAAGGCAATATAAATCGTAGGAGCTCCAGGGAATAAGGTCGGTTTTTGTTTTTCAATGACTTTCAAAACATCTTCCGGTTCGAACTTTGGCATGAGAATCATTTTGTTCCCCATCATGACAGAAAGGTTCATGACTGAAGTCATCCCATATACATGGAAGAACGGCAGTATAGCGAGAACGGTTTCTTCACCGTCTTTGCACTTGTACAACCATTTCTTCGACATCTGTGTGTTGACAATCAAATTGTAATGAGTAAGCATGACACCTTTTGGAAAACCAGTCGTTCCTCCTGTGTATTGCAATAAAGCAAGATCCTCTTTTGGATCGATTTCTACTTCTGAGACGTTTCCACTTGCGTTTTTCAAAATATGAGTCCATAGATGGGTATCTGTAGACTGTTCTGGTTTGACTAGTACTTGATATTGCCGTTTTTGAATAAAAGGATAAATTTTATTTTTAGGGAAAGGAAGGTAATCTTTAATACCTGTCACGATGATATGTTCAAGAGGGGTATCAGGTTTGATGTTGGCTGCCTTTGGATAAAGAATATCAAGACAAATGATCATTTTGGCTCCTGAATCATTCATTTGATACTCCAATTCCCTTTCCATATAGAGAGGGTTCGTCTGGACAACAATTCCTCCAGCCATAAGGACTCCATAATAGGAGATGACGGATTGAGGGCAGTTCGGCAGCATGATGGACACACGATCGCCTTTTTCCAACCCAAGGTCCTGCAAATAACTGGCTAAAGCTTGTGCCTGTTCATAAATTTCTTTATAGTCCAACTCCTTGCCCATAAAATAAAGCGCTTTCTTTTCTCCGTAAACTTCAGCACTTTCTCTAAGGTAATCGTGGAGTGGTTGTTCTTTGTAATCAATGGTGACAGGGACTTCTGGTGGGTACAACTTGTGCCATGGACGTTGAAAATCACTCATTTTGACAGACCTCCCTAATAATTGTCTTCTCTCCTATTATAACGACTATAGGCTCATATTTGAATTATTATTTAAAAAATTGAAAATATTACCCTTGAAACCAAGCCCGTTCCTGCACATACGCTCCCGATTGTGGAAGACTCAAGTCCGAGATATTTCCGGAGTTCGTTGCCTGGTTAAGCGTCAGGGGTGCCTGGGAAGCTACTCGCTTTCCTGTGGGGGAGCGCCGAGCTTCCTCGGACTGCGTCCTGCGGGATCTCGCCTATCTCCTTCTCCCACGGGAGTCTCGCAGCTTCCCAACCACCCCATTCCATGTAAGGGAGAAACGAACCTCTGTACCAAGTTGCATTTTATCCCACTGTTAGTAGTATAAAATGCTCTGTATCAAGCTTTTACGTACTCTGGAGCGGTTTATACGATCCGCTTCTTCAATGATACATACTGCTTTCCAGAAGTGGTTTCGAGAATCTTCCATGGCAAAGGGGCGGAGGGGAATGGCGGGACTCCTGCGGGAACAGAGTGCTTGGTGAGACCCCGCAAGGCGTTAGCCTGAGGAGGCTCACCGCGCTCCCGCGGAAAGCGAGTCATTCCCTGCAGCCCTACACACTCAACAAAAGTCTCGAAATTGAGTCTTCCACAATCCTGCCATTTACTTTAATAATTATTATTACATGAACATAAAAAACAAGAAGCTCGATGAGCTTCTTGTTTAATGATAAATCTAACACTTATATGATAAAAAACAGGATGCCGACGATGAGAAAGGCCGCGGCAACGACCATTAATATTTTGGCTAAGGTTTCCACTGTCTCTCTCCTTAAATGATATTCGCTCCAATTACATACGAAAGGCCGATGGAAATGACTAAGGAAATAAATCCAACGGCACGGTTGTCATTTGCAATTTCCTCATCAATCTTAAAAGATGGGGTTAAGAATTCAAAAATGAAATAACCGCAGAGGAGAAGGGCAAAACCATACAAGCCCCACCCCATCGTTTGGGTGAGTGAGTCGTTATGTTCAATTGAAAATCGAAAGATGTTTGCAATTCCAAATAGTTTCCCCCCGGTCGCCATCGCTACAGCAATGTTGCCTTTTTTGATTTCTTCCCAGTTATTATAGGAAGTAACGATTTCAAATATCGCCATAAAAAGAACTAAGCAAAGAACAACAACACTGTAACGAGCGGCGGTTTCCACTAACGTGTATTCCCAAAAATTACTCATTCCTCCGCTCCCTTTTTAATGAATTACCGAAACTCAAGTACGGTCACTCCACTTCCACCTTCATTCATGCCTCCTGCCCGATGGCTGGATATGCTACGGTGATTTTTCGCAAAACTTTGAACGGCTGTCCGAAGAGCGCCCGTCCCCTTTCCGTGGATAATGGATACTCGTGGATAGCCTGCTAACAGAGCGTCATCAATGTATTTTTCTAAACGGTTTAACGCATCTTCATATCGTTCGCCACGTAAATCTAGTTCTGTTTTCACATGGAAGTTCTTCCCTTTGACTGTCGCCATAGGCTTTTCTTTATATGGTTGCTTGGCCTTTACGAATTCAAGTTCTTTCCGTTTGGCTTTTACCTTCATTACACCAACCTGGACCTGGTATTCATTCTTACCTGTCTGTTCCACAATGGTCCCTTGCTGGTTAAGAGTCAGTAGTTTTACTTCATCTCCAGGGTTCAACTCTTTCGACTCTTTCTTAGGTGCTGGATCTGCTTTCGGTTTCTTTTTCGCTAGTTCAGGCTGCGCCTCGTCAAACATCTTTCGAGCTTCAATCCATTCATGTTCTTTCATTTGTGCCTGTGATTTCATATTTCGGATCTCGCCGACGATTGTTTCCGCTTCTTCTCTGGCCTGTCGAATAGCTTTTTCTGCTTTTTGTTCAGCCTTCTCATATAACTTTTCACGTTGATCTTCGAATTGGTCCCATTTTTGCTTCAATTCATTCCGGAGCTCTTCCGCTTCTGCAAGCAATCGTTCTGCTTCTTCATAATCCTGTTCTGCTCCCCGTTTCGATTCCTCTAATGAAGCAATCATATTTTCAACACTCTGAGAATCCACACCGATATGGCCTTTTGCGGATTCAATCACGGATTCTCTTAAACCTAAGCGTCTGGAAATCTCAAACGCATTGCTTCGACCTGGAACGCCGATCAACAAGCGGTAGGTCGGTTTTAGTGTTTGAATATCAAATTCCACCGAAGCATTAATAACATCGGGACGATTGTATCCATAAGCTTTCAATTCTGGATAGTGCGTCGTTGCGATGACCCGGGCTTTCCGGTTAACCACTTCATCTAGAATGGACATCGCAAGAGCGGCACCTTCCTGCGGATCCGTTCCAGCACCAAGTTCATCAAACAAGACTAAGGACTGATCGTCCACTTTATCCAAAATGTCTACGATATTGGTCATGTGGGAAGAAAAAGTAGATAAGCTTTGTTCGATGGACTGTTCATCTCCGATGTCTGCATAAACCTCTTTGAATACAGCCATCTCACATCCATCTAATGCAGGTACCTGTAGGCCGGACTGTGCCATCAGCGTACACAAACCTACGAGTTTGAGAGTAACCGTTTTCCCACCTGTGTTTGGACCAGTTATAACAATGGATGTGTAGTCCGTACCTATTTCAATGTCATTGGGCACGACTTCTTCTTCAGGTATTAGCGGGTGTCTCGCTTGTTTTATATCGATGCGACCTTCGTCATTCATCTTAGGCATGGCTGCTCTCATCTGCTTACCTAACTTCGCTCTGGCAAACATAAAGTCCATATGCCCTAAGACATTGACGTTTTCATATAAGGGTTCATGGTTTTCAGCAATCGCATCGGAAAGTTCTTTCAAGATTTTCTCAATCTCATTTTTTTCTTGGACACGAGCTTCCTGCAGTTGGTTATTCAAATCAACTACCGTTTGGGGTTCTATGAACAATGTCGCCCCAGAAGATGACTGATCATGAACAATCCCGCCAATAGATCCGCGATATTCTTGTTTAACTGGAAGAACATAACGTTCATTTCTTATCGTGACAATCGCATCGGAAAGCATTTTGGATTTAGATTTTGTAAAAGACTCCATCTTGTCCCTTACCCGACTCTCATAGGTACGGATTTTCGAACGGATGGATCTCAATTTCTCAGATGCCCCATCCATGACTCCACCATGATCATCGATACAGTTTCTGATTTCACTCTCCAGTTCTCTCAATGGAGCGATTTTCGAAACCATATCTCTTAAAATCGGCATTTCCGGTTCTTCCATGTCTTCAATGAAACGCTTCAGTTGTCTCCCACCATAGATCGTACTCGCAACATCTAAACATTCAAGAGCGCTCAAAGTACCGCCGATTGTGGTTCGCTTCAAGCTTGGTTTGATATCGAAAATACCGCCAAGTGGGACATGGCCTTTCAAACGCAGCACTTGTCCAGCTTCATCCGTTTCCATTTGCAAGTGACGAACCTCTTCCAAGTCAGAAGATGGTTTCAAAGCAGCCGTTTTTTCCTTCCCCAAGGAAGATGCTGCTTGTTCGTTCAATTGTTCTATGATTTTTTTGAATTCTAGTACATGAAGGATGCGTTGATTCATGTGTAACCGTCTCCTTTATTACTCCTTATGGATCTTGAACTTATCCATCAACTGTTCTTTCGTCCATGTATTAATGACTGTATCTTTTCTCAGCCACCCTTTTCGAGCTGCTCCAACTCCTATTTTCATGTGCTCCAACATTGGATAACTGTGAGCATCCGTATTAACAGCAATGTTCACGCCCTCTTCCTGAGCTCTCATCAACCATTCCCAACTCAAATCCAGCCGGTTGGGGTTCGCGTTGAGTTCAAGGATCGTCCCTGTTCGTTTCGCTCCTTCAATCAATGCTTCTAGGTCCACGTCATAGCCTTCGCGTCGGCCAATTAAGCGTCCGGTCGGATGAGCGATCATATGGACATGAGGGTTTTCGAGGGCATTGGTCAACCTTTCCATAATTTGTTCCTGTGATTGTTGAAAGCTTGAGTGGATGGATGCGATGACAAAATCCATCTCCTTTAGGAACTCATCGTCAAAATCCAGAGATCCATCTGGAAGAATGTCCATTTCAATACCAGCAAAGATATGGAAATCTTCCATTTCTGCATTCACCTTTTCAATCTCTTTCCTTTGCAGACGTAACCGTTCCTCATTCAAGCCGTTTGCTACACGCAAGTATTTTGAGTGATCAGTTATGGCGATGTACTCATACCCTTTCGCTTTTGCTTTCTCCGCCATTTCTTTAATGGATTGCGCTCCATCACTCCAAGTCGAGTGCATATGAAGATCCCCGTGAATGTCGTCTAATTCCACGAGTTCAATAGGTTCCTTGAATTTCTCTACTTCCCCATAATTTTCTCTAACTTCAGGAGGGATGAAATGAAGACCAAAATGTTGGAAAAATTCTTCTTCCGTTTCAAACGTTTGGACTTCTCCCGTTTCCGCTTTTTCAATCCCATACTCACTGATTTTTTCATCGTTCTCTTTTGCTAGTTGTCTCATAGCCACATTATGGTCTTTGGACCCTGTGAAATGGTGTAAGGTCGTAGCAAATTCTTCTGGTGCTACAATACGAAAGTCAATGCCTATATCATAGCCCTCATTGACAACTATAGAAACTTTCGTCTCACCGGAGGCAATAACCTCTTTTATATCTGGATAAGCCAAAAGCTCATCTCGAGTTTCAACAGCATGTTCAGACGAAATGATGAAATCCAAGTCTTTAATCGTTTCACGCATTCTTCTTAAACTTCCCGCTCTTGAAAAGCGTGTGAATGTTTTCCCTTGTTCCAAAAAATGCTCAATTTTCTCAGCTAATGGAAGCATGACAGCAATTGGTAGACGTTCAGGGCGCGCTCCTGCTTCTTCAATCGCCTTCAACATCTTTTCAGCAGACTTTTTCCCGAAACCATCCAGTGCTTCTACTTTCCCAGCCTCCAGAGCTTCCTTCAGCGTCTCTGCATCGGTCACACCTAACTGTTGGTAAAGTTTCGCCAATTTCTTCCCACCGAGACCTGGAAGATCAAGTAACGGGACAAGGCCAGCCGGGACTTCAGCCTGTAATTGTTTCAACGTGTCTGATTCCTCGTTTTCCAAGTATTCATCAATGACCGTTGCCGTACCTTTTCCTATTCCTTTCATTTTGGTGAAATCATCGATCTCACTTAATGATCTGTCATCACGCTCTAAAGCTTGGGCTGCCTTACGGTAAGCAGAAATTTTAAAAGGGTTCTCGCCTTTCAATTCTAAGTAAACAGCGATTTTTTCCAACAGTTTAATGACTTGCTTTTTATCGATTGCCATGATTTAACGACTCCTTCACGTTTTATCCTGTTTTCAAGCTGAAAAAGAGCCGCCATGATCATAATCATAGCGGCTCTACCTGTACTTTCATCCTAACGTCTTACTCAGCCAGCTACATGTTCAATCCACAGCGTTTTCAATTGTTCTGAAAAGACTGGTGTGTGTTCGATGATCAGCTGTGCAAGAATCGATCCGTCCAAAGCACTTTGCACTCCAGCAAGAGGTACAAGCGCAGCTATGTACAGCACCACGAATAAGATGACATAATTTTCAATAAAGCCCAAAATTCCACCCAACAACGTGTTCAACGAATGCAGAATCGGCAGTTCCGAAACAAAGTCCAACATGGACGCAATAATATGTAAGATGATTTTGGCTCCAAAAAAGATAATGGCAAAAGCAACAGCGTTATAAAAGGCTTGTTCCAGAGGCAAATTTTCTAAAAAGATCGCCCAGGAAGAATCCTGAGGCAGTTCTGGATATGGGACCCATAACGTAAGTTTCGGCGCAAGGTCATCATAGTAGATGACAGCGAGTACAAAGGCTACAATAAATCCGATAAGATGGAAAAGCTGGAGGATAAAACCTCTTTTCAAACCCGTTATTACACCAATAAACAAAATAAACAACAACAATAAATCAATCATTTTACCCTCTGTCCTCTTTCTCTTTCTTTTCAATATAATTCATAAGTTCTGTACATTCTTCCTTTAATTTCATATATTCATTCATCGTATTCACAGCGGTCAAAACGGCGAGCTTTGCCGTATCCAGGCTAGGATTTGCTTCATGGATCTCTCGCATCTTTTGATCCACCAGACTGGATACCATACGGATATGATGGGGCTCTTCATGACCAACTATAGTGTAAGATCGCTTGTTGATCTCCACTGTAATTCTTTTTTTCTCTTGGTCTGACTGCGACACATTCATACCCCCTAGTTTCTCTCAATCCTAAACTTTATATTAACACGAAGCTTGACAAATAGGAAACCAATATGGATGTTTTTCGCAAATGTTCTCTTTTGCCATCCACTTTGCTATACTAATCCTATCATTTTAGACAGAAAGGAATCCATTATGCCCCAAGTTGTATTGAAATTACCTGTCTCTACACTAGAGAAGATGAAGAAGTATTACGCCTCAAGCCAAAAGAATTGTCCCCCAACGGCACTGTTTGCAGCTAAAACAGCGAACTGTACGATTACAGCCTATAAATCAGGCAAGGTACTTTTCCAAGGTCAGAAACCAGAAGAAGAGGCTGAGAAATGGGGAACCGTTTCTCCCACGGCCTCCGGAGGTCCGAACAAAAGCAAGAATAAACGTCATGCTTATCACCCTGATCACGAGCTTTTCGTAAGCTCACATATTGGATCTGATGAAGCAGGGACCGGAGATTATTTTGGGCCCATAACTGTAGCAGCCGCTTTTGTTACAAAAGAACAAATTCCACAATTGAAAGCGATCGGTGTCAAAGATTCAAAAAACCTTTCCGATGCCCAAATTACCAACCTGGCAAAAGATATTGTGGCTATGAAAATTCCATACAGTCTCCTGAGGCTGCCAAATAAAAAATACAACCAGTGGCAGAGGAAAGGGTGGAGTCAAGGAAAAATGAAAACCATGCTCCACCATCAAGCCTTGAACCGTCTTCTTGAGAAGATTGCACCTGATAAACCAGATGGCATATTAATTGACCAATTCTCAGAACCAGATGTGTACAAGAAACACCTGAGAAGTGAAAACCAGCAACTTCAAGAACATGTTTACTTTATGACAAAAGCGGAAAGTTATTCGATAGCTGTCGCAACTGCTTCCATCATTGCAAGGTCTGCTTTTGTAAAAGCGATGAATCAGATGGAATTTGATACCGGTCTTCCGATACCAAAAGGAGCTTCCGGAAAAGTGGATCGTGCTGCAGCGGCTATCATTGAAGCTTACGGTGAAGAAAAGCTGGATGAATTAGCTAAAGTTCACTTTGCCACCACGCAAAAAGCGAAAAAATTTGTCAAATAACCAACAGTTGCTTATACAAAAAGCTCAGAGTTTAGAGAACTCTGAGCTTTTTGTGTTTATCCTTTGGTTTATCCACGAAGCTCAGCCTGATGCTGATTTTTCACCGCTTCCAGGATAGCATTGTGAGCCTCTTCTACTTCTTGATCCTTCAATGTACGAAGTGGATCCAGGTAAAGCAGACGGAAAGCGAGAGACTTCTTCCCTTCATCTAAATGTTCACCCTGATACAGGTCGAATACTTGAACATCCTTCACTAATGGACTTCCAGCCTCTGCGATCGTCTTCTCAATTGATCCTGCCGGGACACTTTCATCTACGACAAGTGCAATGTCACGAGAAACAGATGGGTGGCGAGGGATGGTCTGGAATTTCTCTTCTTTCTTATATTCCTCAATGAGAGCTTCCAAGTTCACATCGAAGACATAGGTTTCTTTCAATCCAAGCTGTTTTTGAAGCTTCGGATGAACCTGACCAACGAAGCCGATGACTTCTCCATGGACCGACACGGTTGCCGTACGTCCCGGGTGCATATAATCCAACTTCGTTTTTTCATAAGTGAAAGGTAGGTCCAGCAGTTCACTTAATCCTTCCAAAATACCTTTTGCAACGAAAAAGTCGACCGTTTTTTTCTCCTGCTGCCACGGGTGGGAAAGCCATTCCCCTGTCAATGCGCCTGATGCACGCAACATTTCCTGCGGCTGTTTCGTTACTTTTTCCTCTTCACTGATAAACACGGTACCCACTTCATAGAAAGCAAGGTTTTCTTGTTTACGTGCCACGTTATAGGATAAGGACTCTAACAACTCAGGAACCATGCTCAACCGAAGCGTTCCATGATCTTCACTCATAGGCATAGCTAGAGCGACAGGACTTAAGGATTTTTCTTTCACTTCAGGACTGACAAGCATTTGAGCTTTATCCTTATGAGTAAGGGAATAAGTGATGGTCTCATGAAGTCCTGCACCTTCAAAGTATGCTTTCACTTTACGTTTCACCAGTTGCTCAAGCGTCAGGCCTCCTGCTTGAGACGCACCTTGTGGAAGCGTGTATGGAAGGTTATCGTAGCCATAAATCCGTGCCACTTCTTCCAGCATATCTTCAAAGATCGTAATGTCCCCACGGCGTGTCGGAACAGATACCTGGAACTCATCCCCATTCTGATCATAATTGAACTGAAGACGACGGAAAATGTCAGCGATATCTTCATTAGAAATTTCGGTTCCAAGTCGATCGTTGATGGTGCTCGTGTTTACAGTGACTTGTTTTTCAGAACGGTCCAGTTCGTCATGGGACACGACACCTTCCAAGACCGTTCCTCCTGCATATTTCGCAAGAAGTTCGCAGGCTCTCTTGCCCGCACGTTCTACACGGTTTGGATCGACACCTTTTTCAAATCGTGTACTGGACTCACTGCGAAGTCCATGATCTTTAGAAGCTTCACGTACAACGGATGGGTGGAAATATGCGGCTTCTAAGATGATTGTCTTCGTATCCTCTTGTACTTCGGACTCCGCTCCGCCCATGACCCCAGCGATGGCGTGGGCTATCTCTCCATTCGTAATGACAAGATGATCACTTTTCAGCGTACGCTCTTGGTCATCAAGCGTCGTTATCTTCTCTCCATCTTTCGCACGACGTGTAACGATGGTATTCGAGCCAAAGCGATCATAGTCGAAAGCATGAAGGGGCTGACCATACTCCATAAGTACATAATTCGTAATATCCACCACATTGTTTATTGGGCGGATACCTGCGGCAGTCAGACGGTTGCGCATCCATAGTGGAGATGGACCCACTTGAACGTCCTTAATAATGAAAGCTCCATAATAAGGATTCGCTTCCGAGTCTTCCACAACTACAGAGACATGATCTGCTGCTTTTTCTTCGGATGTTTGGACATTTTCATCAGCCAATTCATACGTCCCATCGATCGCCGCTGCCACTTCATAGGCTACGCCTGCCATGCTTAGAGCATCCGAACGGTTTGGTGTCAAACCAAGCTCGATGATTAAATCATCAAGGTTCAACAAGGAAACAGCATTTGCTCCAACTTCCACGTCTTCAGGAAATACAAAGATACCATCCACGTATTCTTTCGGGACGTCTTTCTCATCGACTCCAAGCTCCTGGAGCGAACAGATCATTCCATTCGATTCTTCTCCACGCAGCTTCGTCTTTTTAATTTTAAAATTTCCTGGAAGAACCGCTCCCGGTGTTGCTACAGCCACTTTTTGACCTTCAGCAACGTTCGGTGCGCCACAAACAATCTGAAGCGTTTCTTCTCCTACATCCACTTGGCAAAGGTTGAGTTTATCGGCGTTCGGATGCTGTTCACAAGAACGAACATACCCGACCACAACACCTGTGACCTCCTCTGCTACAGGTTCAACACTTTCCACTTCAATTCCGGTCTTCGTAATGATTTCTGCCAGCTCTTCTGGCGAATAACGACTGACATCAATATATTCTTGCAACCAATTTAATGATACAAGCATGGTTTTATTCCTCCTTTAAGCCTTGTGATACTGTTCTAAGAATCGAACATCATTCGTGTAGAAGTGACGGATATCATCCACTCCATATTTCAACATGGCGATTCGCTCTGGTCCCATACCGAATGCAAATCCGGAATATTCTTTCGGATCATAGCCTGCCATTTCAAGCACGTTCGGATGAACCATTCCCCCACCGAGAATTTCGATCCAGCCGGTTCCTTTACATACCGAGCAGCCTTTACCTCCACAAACTTTGCAGGAGATATCCATTTCTACAGATGGCTCTGTAAATGGGAAGAAGCTTGGACGCAGACGGATTTCCCGATCCGCTCCGAACATTTGCTTCGCGAAGGCATTCAGTACGCCCTTCAAATCGCTCATTCGGACGTTTTTATCAACTAAAAGACCCTCAATTTGTGTGAATTGGTGAGAGTGCGTAGCATCATCTGTGTCACGACGGTACACTTTACCAGGACAGATCATTTTGACGGGTTCACTGCCATCTTTAGCTCCCATTGTCCGTGCTTGAACAGGAGACGTATGGGTACGCATTAAAAGTTCTTCCGTAACGTAGAAAGAATCCTGCATATCCCTAGCAGGGTGGCCTTTCGGAAGATTCAATGCTTCAAAATTGTAATAATCTGTCTCCACTTCAGGCCCTTCTTTGATTTCAAAGCCCATACCGATGAAGAGGTCTTCAATTTCTTCTACGATGCTCGTCAATAAGTGCGGCCCGCCGACTTTTACAGGACGAGCAGGGAGTGTGACATCAATGCTTTCTTCTTCCAATTGCTTCTCTAATTCCGCATCCTCAAGCGCTGTCTGCTTGGTCTCAATGGCTTGAGCAATACTTTCCCGTACATCATTAGCCAATTGGCCGATGACCGGACGCTCTTCTTTAGACAATTTCCCCATTCCTCTAAGAACTTCCGTAATCGGACCTTTTTTCCCTAAGTACTCGACTTTTACATCTTTCAAGCCTTGAACTGAATCCGCCTGGTCAACTTTCGCCAGAGCTTCCTGTTTCAGCTCTTCTAAACGTTCCTTCATGCTTTTTCCTCCTTTAAATTGTATCGTTCTATTTCCCTTCCTTTTGTTGAACTTCTTAACTGTATAAACGGTAGGAAAATAAAAAAAGCCCCCTCCCTTAAAAAAGGGACGAGACTTGTATGGTCGTTTCGCGGTACCACCCTTGTTGGCACAATGACATGTGCCCACTTTGATGAAAATAACGGATAAAATCCGGGCCTATGGCCAGCTCCAGAGTGAAATTTCGATACATGCCACGTTAGAAGCACTTCCAGTCCAAGATGCTTCCTCCCTATAACGATTTACATTCATCTACTTTGCTCTATCTAAGCTTTTCATTTTTAAATTTTTATCAACTGAATATATTATAGTCAAAGAAGTTTATGGATGCAACCTCATCCCTTTAAATGATACATAAGAACAGCACCAGCGATTCCTACATTCAGAGACTCTGCCTGTCCATATATCGGAATGTAGACACGTTGATCAGCTTGGTTCAAAAGATTCTCCTGAATCCCCTGTCCTTCATTCCCTACAATAAGAACTGCTTTAGAAGGAGCTTGCAGTTGTTGAAAAGGGACAGCATCCTTAAGAGCAGAAGCCAGAATCTGAACCCCATCTCTTTTCATTGGGTCTATAAACTCTTCTAACTCCCCTGAGAGGACAGGGATATGAAAAATGGATCCCTGCGTAGCCCGGATGACTTTATCATTGTAAACATCAACGGTTCCTGAACCTAAAATCACCTGGTCGAAACCTGCTGCATCGGCTGTCCGAATCAGTGTACCTACATTCCCAGGATCCTGCACGGAGTCAAGCATTAAAGTTAATGCTGCTTGATCTACAGATGATTCCTTCTGTTTCACGACTGCTGCAATACCTTGAGGTGTTTCAGTTTCTGAAATAGCCTGAAACACAACATCATTCACCATTACCGTAGGAATATCTGTTGGGATTGAAAAATCCGTTCCTTCACGAACAATCATTTCAACGATCTCCCAATCGCTTTTCAACACCTCTTCTACGAGATGAAAACCTTCTACAATAAAGGTTCCTGTTTGATTTCTATATTTGCGTTTATGTAGTTTTTTCCATTCCTTCACCTTTGTATTTTGTAAGGAAGTCAACATAGTAGTCCCTCATTTACGTGTTTATTTCTCATTCATCATACATAGCAGGACCATGGTTGGTCAAACTAAAGAAGAATATTCTCGAAGTTATGCAGAAAAGGAGGGTGAATGATCAATGAACTTGAACTTAAGAGCAGCGATTCTTTCTAACGTTAGCGGACATAATGCCGAACAATTAGAAGCAACAATCGATGATGCCTTGCAAAAAGGAGAAGAAAAAATGCTTCCCGGCCTTGGTGTTTTTTTTGAAATGTTATGGAAAGAATCCGATGAACAAGAAAGACAAGAAATTCTAGATACTTTAGAGCAGGGATTGAAGCAAAACCAATAATAAAAAGCCAACCTGAAGAAGGTTGGCTTTTTTAAATCATTGCATTAGTTAAATGTTATTTCCTGCACTTTATCTGCATCAAGTCCTTTTATGACTTCAACAATTAAACGTACCGCATTTTCGAAGTCATCACGGTGAAGCATCGCTGCATGAGAGTGGATATAGCGTGTTGCGATCGTAATGGACAATGCAGGAACACCATCATGACTTAAATGAATCGCACCAGAGTCCGTTCCACCGCCTGCAAGAGAATCAAATTGGTATGGAATCTCATTGGCATCGGCCGTGTCTGTTACAAAATCCCGCAGACCTTTATGAGAAATCATAGAAGCATCATAAAGGATGATTTGAGGACCTTCGCCCATCTTGCTTGAGGCATCTTTGTCTGACACGCCAGGTGTATCACCAGCAATTCCAACGTCAACACCAAAAGCAATATCCGGGTTAATCACATTCGCAGACGTACGTGCTCCGCGAAGACCTACTTCTTCCTGAACGGTTCCAACACCATAGACGATATTCGGGTGTTTTTCACCTTTCAGCTGTTTCAGTACCTCGATAGCGATCGCACAACCAATACGGTTGTCCCAAGCTTTAGCAAGAAGCATTTTCTCGTTTTTCATTTGGGTGAATTCAAAGTACGGAACGACTGAATCTCCTGGTTTCACACCAAATTCCATCGCTTCTTCTTTGCTCGAAGCACCAATATCGATGAACATGTCTTTAATATCTACCGCTTTTTTCCGTTGTTCCGGAGGCAGGATATGTGGTGGTTTAGATCCAATCACCCCTGTCAAATCTCCATTACGTGTCATAATAGTCACACGCTGGGCAAGCATTACTTGGCTCCACCAGCCGCCGACGGTTTGGAAATAAATATAGCCATTGTCATCAATACGGGTAACCATGAAGCCTACCTCATCCAGGTGACCTGCTACCATAACGCTTGGGCCTTTTTTATTTCCTACCTTTTTCGCGATTAAACTGCCTAAATTATCTGTAAACACTTCATCTGCGTAAGGAGCGATGTACTGCTTCATCACATCACGAGCTTCCCGCTCATTACCAGGAACGCCTTTAGCATCTGTCAAATCTTTTAACATTTGCAGTGTTTCATCTTTTTTAGCCATATGTAATCATTCCTCCTTTTCCTATCCAATGGATATTATATACCTTTTGAAGCGATTTCACAAAAAATTCAGTTTCCTGATCATCAGTACCCTTCATCTTGCCGCTCAAAATTGATAGCATTTTTTCTTTCGTACGCTTCAATCAATTCTTTCTCTGTAATTCCTAACGTAAGACCAAGTATTAAATAATCATAAAAAGCTTTTACATAGGATTGTTCGTCCTTTTTCATCCTCAAATTTTCAATCGAAGAATAGACAGATAGAAAAGCCGTTGTCTGGGAATCGGCTTCCACGAGTTCAGTTGATGTATAACGATACTCAAGATCCAAACCTAAAGAAAGGAGGAAATGCACTCCATCCACATACTCTTCCAATATCACAGATTTGTCACTCGGCCCTTTCGTACTCCAAAACTTAAAGCATCTGGTTTCGTTTGCGAGCTCCCCTAACTCGACAAGCAGAGCCAATATTTTTTCCTCAACTTTTTGTCCTCTTTCAATTCTGTGCTGCCGTTCTATATAATGATCTAATTTCCGCTGCATATCATACAAACTCGTCCAATTCATGATCGATCTCTCCTTCATACTGCCTTTTCACTGTTCTGCTTATGAGTGAAGTGTTTCGACGTCGTAGCAAGACGAACCTTTTCCCGATGCCTTCGAACCTCACGAACATCTTGAAAATGAACACTCCTGCCACATGCTTTAATAATCAGCATAAGCATCAAGCAGAGCTTTATTAAAAAATTTTCTAATTAAATGTATCATTTTTTGAAACAAAAGGATACGTTCATCCGTATGGAAGCAAAAGAACAGTTTACAGGGAGATGAAAGAAATGATCATCCTATTATTCCGGTTGCTCTTACTGATTGCCATAGCTTTCATTATTTATACCGCCTATAAATTCATAGTCAATCCAAGGAGAAAATTAGAGCTTGCCAGAGACAAGAAACAATTTTACTTTCATGATAACAAGGAGAATACAAAAGAGAACTTCTTGATGACGCTAAAAGGACATGTCTTTGAAGGAGAGAAATACTTAGGAACCACAGAGGATTCGTTTGAAGTCATTAACATTAGCGTGAGTGTACACAACCCTGAAAAGTTACAGGGTCTGGACAGAGAAGATCTTTACTTTATGGAAAAAGAAATATTGATTCGATACCCTTATGCTTCCATTGAGTGGAAATACCCAATGAACCGTTTAATCATTCAGCCATTAAAGAATCACGATGAAAAAAAGCCCCACTCCTTTGAGTGAGGCTTTCCTTTATGGACTCGTCTGGAAAAAGTCTCTCCATAAAAAAACTTCATATTTTTTGCGTATCAAGAAGCATAACCCAATCAAAGCTCCCGAAAAAAGAACCATCATTGGAATGGAAAACAAGGATATCCATTGTCCCACAGACGTATAAACAACGGCCAAAGGTAAGTTTGCAAACAAGGATGACTTCGCATATTCTTTAAAGTCTGCACTGATTTCCAAGAGACAGTAGGAAAGTAAATGAAAATGAATAAAAGGTACAAGTCTTAAGACTGCGACCTGTTTCACCGTCAAATGAGAGTTCTTATTCAACCATTTTTCTTTTAAGGCTCTCAATTTCTTAAAGCCAGAAGGAACGAGCCTGATGGTGCGGTAAAACAATAAACTAGAGAGCATTGTACCCACCACCGAATATGCACTACCAGCAATCGGACCAAACAAAACGCCACCCGTGATACAGACGATCATAACAGGTAAAAACAAAAAAGGACGTAATAAATGAATAGCGATGAATAAGAGCGGTGCCCAGGCTTCTTGATGTTCTAACCATGCAAAAATGGTACTTGTTGTTTCGCCCATCTCATCCCCCTCCCTGTCTACATAATATGACAGAGCAGCTAGAGATAGAACCGATACGCCAGGTAGGCCACTCCAGCGATATAAAAGAGGCTTAGGAGTGGAAAACCGAGTTTGAAGGAGGTATGTTTCGTTTTATGCCTGAATACACTCATTCCAACCCATCCCCCAAGGACTCCACCTGCTAAAGCTATTCCCCATAGTTTCTTTTCTTTAATACGCCAAGACCCTCTTTTAGAACGACGTTTATCCACGCCCATCATAATGAAAAGGACAAGATTGATCACCAGTCCATATATACCAACAAGGATAGCAACATCCATAAAAATTCCTTCCCCTCCTCTAGACCATTTGCAAAACAAACGGCTCGAAAATGAACTTTCCAAAATAATGTACTATGTAAATGGCTAAGTTTACGAGTATAAAAAAGAGCCATTTCCTACCGATCGGAAATGGCTCTTTATCATTGTCATTTTATTACTTAAGAGCAGATTTAGCTTGCTCTGCTAGGCTTGCGAAACCTTGCTCATCGTTTACAGCAAGATCAGCTAGCATCTTACGGTTAACTTCAACACCTGCAAGCTTCAAACCGTGCATTAGACGGCTGTAAGAAATGTCGTTCAAACGCGCTGCAGCGTTGATACGAGCGATCCATAGCTTACGGAAGTCGCGCTTTTTCTGACGACGGTCACGGTAAGCATACTGACCTGATTTCATTACTTGTTGTTTTGCAGTTTTGAATAGTGCATGTTTTGAACCATAATAACCTTTTGCTAGTTTAAGGACACGGTTACGACGTTGACGTGTCACTGTTCCACCTTTTACTCGTGGCATGGTAATCCCTCCTAATTAAATCAATGTATATTAGTCGTTTGGAAGCATGTGCTTGATGCGACGGTAGTCTCCAGCAGAAACTAGTGCATCTTTACGCAACTTACGCTTTTGTTTTGTAGATTTGTTCGCGAACAAGTGGCTAGTGTAAGCGTGAGAACGTTTCACCTTACCTGTTCCAGTCTTTTTGAAGCGTTTTTGAGAACCTTTATGGGTTTTCATTTTTGGCATGTGAATTTCCTCCTTTAACTTGATACAATTTCTTACTTCTCGTTAAGAGGAGCAAGCATTAAGAACATACTACGACCTTCCATTTTAGGCTTGGTCTCAACTTGGGCAATGTCTTTGCACTCTTCCGCCATGCGTTCAAGTACTTTTTGTCCAAGTTCTTTGTGTGTGATTGCACGACCGCGGAAACGGACAGATGCTTTCACTTTGTCACCTTTCTCCAAGAACTTACGTGCGTTACGAAGTTTTGTGTTAAAGTCGTGGTCTTCAATCCCTGGGCTGAGACGAACTTCTTTAACTTTGATGACCGTTTGCTTCTTGCGAGCTTCTTTCTCTTTCTTCTGCTGCTCGAAACGATATTTACCGTAGTCCATCACTCGGCAAACCGGAGGCTTCGCATTTGGTGCCACCATAACAAGGTCAAGATTCGCATTTGCTGCAATATCAAGAGCTTCGTTACGTGATTTAACTCCAAGTTGCTCACCATTCACGTCGATCAGACGAACTTCACGGGCACGGATTTTTTCATTAACGTTCATGTTATCCTTGCTAATATCGAGCCACCTCCAACAAATTTTAGAAAACTTATATGAGATCTGTCATCGACAAGATTTCCTGATGCAAATAAAAAAAGTGTCGGTACACATACTGCACCCACACGACTCCTAATAATCAAAGGAATAAGTGACCTGCCAACTGCGCTTTGCGTCGATCAGGTGAGAAGCGGGTGCTCCTACTTGTCTCTAGATCCGTTCATTCAGTTACCTAAATTATGATAGCATGCCTTATGATGCATGTCAACAACCAAATTCCGCCGACATGACTACTTAAACTAGGATAAGGCATGCACCCACAAAAATCAAGGCTTTTTTAGCCACGCCCCCAATCCACCTTCTTCCACTAAAGCTCCCTTTACTTGAAGACTCAGTTTCGAGACTTTAGTTGAGTGGATGGGGCTGCGGGGAATAGCTCGCTTTTCGTAAGACATTCTCGAAACTACCTTCCAGTAATAAGAGCTTTTGTAGTTAGGAATCCTATACCGATGCAGATTAAGCAGGATTTCCCAACACAACTAGGCATGTTACTTTAAGAGGGATTTGGAGAACCTCATTTGGTAAAGGGGCGGAGGGAAACGGTGAGACTCCTGTGGGAAGTGCGTGGTAGATGAGACCCCGCAGAGCGTTAGCTCGAGGAGGCTCATCACTCGCCCACGGAAAGCGAACCTTTTCCCGGAGCCCTAAGCTCCCATAAAAGTCTCGAAACTGAGTCTTCCACAATCCTGCCATATAGAGAAATAAAAACCCGAAAGTCTTTGGGGAGACTTTCGGGTTTTGTCCTTTTACTTGCGTAGAAGTTTTTGATCGATTTCGTTGCGGATTTCCTGTTTAAATGTATCCAGTGGTTTTGTCGCGGAGTCTTGTTCTCCATAACGACGGACATTGACCGCATTGTCCTGGATTTCTTTGTCACCAACCACAAGCTGGAACGGAATTTTTTGCATTTGAGCTTCACGGATCTTATAACCAATCTTCTCATTACGCTCATCGACTTCGACACGCACACCTGCTTCACGCAACTCATCTTCAAGTTTCTTTGCATAATCGAGATGAACATCTGCGGAGACAGGGATGATTTTCGCCTGAACAGGAGCAAGCCACGTCGGGAATACACCTTTATATTCTTCAATAAGAAAAGCAACAAAGCGTTCCATTGTTGATACCACTCCACGGTGAATAACAACCGGACGGTGATCTTCTCCATCTTCTCCAACGTATGTCAGATCAAAACGCTCTGGCAGGTGGAAGTCAAGCTGAACAGTGGACAATGTTTCGTCTTTTCCAAGAGCTGTCTTCACTTGAACATCCAGTTTTGGACCGTAGAAGGCCGCTTCTCCTTCTGCCTCCACATACTCAAGCTCCATATCTTCCATTGTTTCTTTCAACATCGCCTGCGCTTTATCCCACATCGCATCATTGTCTACATACTTTTCTTTGTCCTCAGGATCTCTGTAGGAAAGACGGAAGTAGTAATCATTGATACCAAAGTCGCGATACACTTCCTGTACGAGACGAACAACACGTTTGAATTCATCCTTCAATTGATCCGGACGAGCGAAGATGTGGGCGTCATTCAATGTCATTGCACGTACACGCTGCAATCCTGCAAGTGCGCCGGACATTTCGTAACGGTGCATCATGCCGAGCTCCGCAATACGAACAGGAAGATTACGATAGCTGTGCAATTGATTTTTGTAAATCATCATATGGTGCGGGCAGTTCATTGGACGAAGGACAAGATCTTCATTGTCCATTTCCATTGTTGGGAACATGTCATCCTGATAATGATCCCAGTGTCCACTTGTTTTATACAAATCCACACTTCCCAGAACAGGTGTATAGACATGATCATAGCCAAGACGTTCTTCTGTATCTACAATATAGCGTTCAATCGTACGACGGATTGTCGCTCCTTTTGGAAGCCACATCGGCAACCCTTGACCAACCTTTTGATTAACTGTGAAAATATCGAGTTCTTTTCCTAACTTACGATGATCCCTTTCTTTTGCTTCTTCGAGCATTTTCAGGTACTCATCAAGGTGGGCTTTCTTTTCAAAAGCTGTCCCATAAATACGCTGCAACATTTGATTGTCGCTGTCTCCACGCCAGTAGGCACCAGAAATACTTAACAGCTTGAAGACTTTGATCTTACTTGTCTGTGGGACGTGTACCCCGCGGCATAAATCGAAAAACTCTCCCTGCTGGTAGATTGTCACTTGCTCTCCTTCAGGGATCGCTTCGATTAGCTCAAGCTTCAAGTCATCGCCGATCTCTTTATACTTTTCAATCGCTTCTTCACGGGAAAGTTCGATACGTTCAATCTCTAAATTCTCATCAACAATGCGCTGCATTTCTTTTTCGATCTTCGGAAGGTCCTCTGGTGTAAGGGATTCTTCCATATCGATATCATAATAAAACCCGTTTTCAATGACTGGACCGACACCAAGCTTCACATTGCCATAAAGACGTTTAATCGCCTGTGCCATCAAGTGAGCGGAAGAGTGGCGGACCACTTCCAACCCTTCAGGATTTTTATATGTCAAGATTTCGATGTCACCATTTTGTTCAATCGGCCTTCTCAAATCATAAGGTTCGCCGTCTAATTTGATCGCCAGGGCTTGTTTTTTCAAGCCAGGGGAGATCGACTGTGCGATTTCTTCACCTGTCGTACCTCTCTCAAACTCCTTGATGTTACCGTCTGGAAATTTGATTTGAATCGCATTCGACATGTTTAACACTCCTTTATCTAAAATAAATATAAAAAACGCCCGTCCCTCAGCATATAAGCTAAGGGACGAGCGTTATCACTCGTGGTTCCACCCAAATTCCCGCAACGTTAGACCATGCGGCTTCGTTCTCCTTAACGCGGATCAGACGCTGTCTATTACTAATGGTATGTTCACAGACAGAGCTCCAAGGTGGTAAACAGTAAAGCCGTCAACAAGGAGCTTCCAGCCGATGGCCCCTCTCTCTGGTCTTGCGCCACTTTATGTTCGTGTCCTTTTCCAAGCCGTTGTTTAGATATGTACGTTATTATATCCATTTAGGAAAAGGAAATCAACCCATTTTAAAAGGAAATTGTGATTTAGGCCTCCACGAAGCTTTTTCTTCGAAAATATTCATCAATAACTCTAAGTTTGAATGGTCCGTTGCATCCGAATAGATGATTAACTCATCAGGTGCATGAGCTAGAGCTGGTGTGACCGGCCATTCAATAGGCAGATGAGCAATAGAATCATCCGGGTATTGCTTCATGTACAGTTTTGTTTCTGATTCACTGATTGGATTGCCTTCATCATGATAGTAAGTTAAACGACCATCATCCAGCAAATGAAGCAGTTGAACACCTGTATCCTTATGATGGACGCGGTAACGCCATGAATCCACCATCAGTTGATAGGACTCTTCTTGTTTGTACTCATCAATGATTTTCCCGGTGTATTCAATAAGCGAGTCATGCACGGACTGCAAACAAGCAGCACTGAGTTCATCAAATTCTACAAAACTTCTGGCAATCAAATAATCCTGAATAAAAGCGCGTAAGTAGTGGTAGATCGGTGGAAGCTTAAGACCTGCGGGTGGTTTATCTTCGAAGTCTTGTCCAATTTCAAGCATCCGTTGAACTTCTTGTGCATCCTCGTAATAGTAACGGTATTTCAATACGCCTTCCATCCAACCGAGCATTTTCCTTTTCCGTATTAATTGTAAAAAGGCACGGATCGCCTCCACATAAGCCGCTCCACTCAATGAAGCATTCATCAACCTCACATCAAAACCGTCTTTATGTTCCTTGAAAATCCAAAGCTTTTGTTCTGAGACAATTGCATTATAGAATTGGATCGCTTCCGTACGATTAGAAAAATGAATGCAAAACACCAAGATTCCCCCTCGTCCCGACTTCATTCAACCACTATGTTCAATGGAAGACACCAGGAATCAGCCCTGATTATCAGCCATTAAAAGTTGACGCTTCTATGACATAAAGTTGGCTATTCCCTGTTATATTTATGTGACAGGAGAGGGAATCATGCTATTGTCTTCTGTTTTGTAATCGTTATCCTCGTCTATTCCTACCATTTACATGGACACCTTCACTCAGTTGGCGGATCCGCTCTGTAATTCTTTTGGCTTTTACTTGTTCTACATCTCCACGGTTGCTCGTCATCAACACTTTTTCCAACTCGTTCAAGTTGTAGTTGGAGGTGAAGAAAACCGGGAGTCTTTCCATCATCCGATAGTGGAGAATACTTCCGAGAACTTCATCTCTGAACCAAGCCGACTGAGATTCTGCCCCTATATCGTCAAGCATCAGTACAGGGATCTCTTTGAATGCTTCAATCTTTTCATTCATGGAATCGTCTTTAATGGATGCCTTAATCTCTCTTACAAATTCCGGCATATAGATAACCATAGATGGGATATTCTTAGAGCTTAGTTCATTAGCGATAGCTCCCAGGAAATAAGTTTTCCCCACACCAAACGGCCCATGAAAGTAAAGTCCCTTACTTGGCAGTTCATCGTTAAGACCTTCAATGTATTGGACGGTTCGTTCCACAGCAGCTCCCCGATCCGGGTCTTGAAGATCCATGCGTTCTAATGAAGCCTCAAGGATTTCACGTGGCATATGGAGACTTCTCACTAAGGATTTCTGCTCTTCCTGCTGTTCATGTTTCCGCTGACGGCGACATTTGTCATAGATCAGCTTCACATCAGAACCTTCTACTTCTACTCTTGGAACGTAACCAGGAAGGATATTGATACATTCTTCACGTGTTGGACATTTCTCGCAATTTTTTGATTGAGTCCGGTATTCATAGAGTTTGATCAACTGTTTCTCGATGGCTTCTTCCGTTAACTCCTCATGCTCCTGCATTAACTTTTTTACTTCCGAGGATTCCATCACTTCCGCTTTCATATGGTTCATTCTTTTTTGAAACTGCTCGTTGTTACGCATCCATTTTTTTAATGATTGTTGAATAGGTTCCATTGGTATCCCCCCTTTTTAATTCCCTTTGTTCGTCAGCTTCTTAATCCTTGCCGCTATGTCATCCGTATTCACTTGTACCGCTTCTTCTTTCTCATGCTCAGGCACTTCTTGCTGTTTGAACCAGGCAGGGATGACTTCTTCCTTTTGGTTTTTCCGCTTTTGAGACTTCTGTTTGCCCCATTGCTGATATTTCTGGTGCTCAGCCTTGGCCAGGTTCATCGCTTGTCTCACGGTCGTTACATTTTTTCTAGCCCAGTGGCTTGCAATTTTCTCAAGGTAAGGCTTCGACAATTTCATATCCGTTTTTAATAGGACGTAATGGACGAGTACATTCATAACCCCTGGTGCTATCCCCTGTTCTGTCATCACGTCACGAATCATTTTCAAGTCTTGTTCAGAGGCACGGTTACCACTGGATACATCCTCAAGCAGTTCCCTTGGAGAGATTTCCTCAAGCATTTGAATAAATTGATCCTCTTTTGTCCCACTTGTGGACGTGTTTTCCACTTTCATTTTCTCTCTACGATCTAGAGCCGAATCTCTATCCCTGTCATTCTTCTGTTCTTTCATGAAATCATGACAAGCTGCCTTCAGTTCTTCTTCCACTAAATAATGATTTTCATCAATAGCCCACGTGATTGCTTTTTCCAGCTCAGTGTTTGAGAGATCATACAACGTCGCCAACTGGACAATCAATTTCTTATTGCGCCCATTTAGTATTTGTTCTGATGGATACATGCGCTTTTTTAATGCATGGTTCAGCCACTGGAAATCCACTCGGTCCATAGAAGCTATCGGTCCTCTGGATTCTTGTTGGTGTTTCTGCTGTTTTGCAATGGTTTCCGTTTCTCTCTGGACAGATTCAATCATTTTATTATGGAAAACTTCATCAAAAGTAGCTGTTACTTCAGTAAAACCCTCAAACGATTGTCCCGCGTTCAAGAACCGCTTTTTCAAACGCTCATACTTTTCCTTCCCCAACTCATGATGCAGCAACAAAGAGAGCATATCATCAAGGAAAAACTCTTCTGGGGAGAAAGGGGGATGTACTGAGTACAGATATACCGCCTGGTGATCTTCATCCATAGAGCGAAACGTTCGTAGTAGACCGATGGCCTCCAGTTTCCCTCTGGCTTCATAAATTTTGTCCAATGGCGCAGACAGGTAAGACATTAAAGTATGGTGAGACTGTATCTGTTCCCCTTCCATCATATCCGATTCGGATATAAGGACATGATAAAGTGAAATCGCCAGCCTCCCTACAATCGGCTGGTATAAATGTGACAAGGAACGATGAAAACTACGAGGCAGCTCTCCATTACGTATGATTTTAAAACCGTCCACAGGGAGGAGTTTGCCAATAGAGTAACTCACCGCCTCCACCTCCTTCAATCGTTAAAACTTATTCATTATATTCCAAACAGGAAGCCGGCATCCATTTCACGTGAAACCAAAACGGCCTCCTTAATCTATGATCCTAGAAAAAGAAAATGAGCCGGAACAGGCTCATTCATTGTCTTCATGTTTAATTAGTTCTTTTAATTCGTCAATGAAAACATTGATGTCCTTGAACTGTCGATATACGGAAGCAAAACGAACATAAGCAACTTCATCAATGTCTGAAAGACGCTCCATCACCATTTCACCAATATCTTCACTCATGACTTCAGAAACGCCACGATTTCTTAATTCCTTTTCGATATCCATGGTCACTCGTTCCAATTCCTCCACGGCCACCGGTCGCTTTTCACATGCTCGAATCAATCCACGCATCAATTTTTCACGACTGAATTCTTCTCTTGTGCCTTCTTTTTTCACAACAATCAACGGGACTTCTTCAATCCGTTCAAAAGTTGTGAACCTGAATTGGCATTGTTCACACTCACGACGTCGTCTAATGGACTGTCCTTCTTCAATCGGCCTGGAATCAAGGACTTTTGTACTTTTATAGTGGCAATTCGGGCACTTCACGTATGATCAACTCCACATCATCTTCTTTTCGGCAGTAGTCAGGAAGGATCCACCGTTGTGAACTGACTGTCCAATTTTTTATAAAGCTGAACGATTAAATTCCGGCTGTATCCAAAATCAACAGGACCTCCTGAGTCCGTTGTGACAGAAAAGTCTACGGCTGTTCGAAAAGGGCGCACCATGATGATCGTCGCCACTATAAACGCGCGTCTGTTCCCTTTATATTTGACGGTCAGTTCTCCACGTTCTTTAGAACTTGCTACAATTTCTGAAGGCGATGTAAACAGTCCTTCAACAGCACGGAAAAGATCATCATGCTTGGCTTTATAATAGTGTGTGACAAGCGCAGAATCCTTATGCTCTTCACTCGTTTCGGAATGTTTGCTGAAATACCTGGAAATAAATGCTTTCACTTACCTAACCCCTTCAATTCCATTCGACATAATCTCCCTTTATTTTAACACGACTCATACAAATAAGAAATAATTATTGAAACCTAACGTCTTTAACAGATTTTAGTAGGGATGATTATGGAAGGAGGAGAGCTCTTGACACCCTCCATAATCATCAATCAAACCTTCCAAGGATGTCTCTAGGAATACTCCACTTGAGTGGCACAACTGATTAAAGAAGTAGAGGACGATCTATCATGATAAAAGAAGCCACGCAGATCCCCCTGCGTGGCTTCTCTTTCTATTATAGGGCACGAGACTGCTGTACTTCTACAGGTCCCATTCCTCTTGGTACTTCTACCGTTTCATTCTTACCTGCTTCTAGTGCATCAACAATATACTGTGCAGCGACATTGGGATCAATGCGATCTCCACATGTATAAACATCAATGCTAGCATATCCATGCTCTGGAAAACTATGAATCGTCAAATGTGATTCAGAAATGATGACTACTCCACTAACTCCATGAGGGGCAAATTTATGAAATGCGACTTCCCGCACTTCCGCACCAGCTTTAAGAGCAGCATCTACAAAAACTTGTTCTATATACGACATATCGTTCAATTTTTCTTCATTACAATTCCATAATTCAGCAATTACGTGTCTTCCCATTGTATCCATATTAAGGATCCCCCTTTGTACATTCACTTCAATACCTCTGAAATAACAGCCATGAACTACCACGGGGGAAAGTTAGTCCTGAGAGGTCCTAACCCTTTGAGTAGACATGAATTTATATGAAATTCAGAAGTTCAAGAGAAAGTATATATGGTTTACCCCTATTTTGCAAGAAATATTTTACTCGCTTTTGGACAACTCTTCTTGCTGCTCCCCTGGGGGACTCAGATACAACAGGAGATTGTTGATTATGATACGCGCGCCTCTTTTTCTTGCTTCATCATGTTCCCGACATACTTAGCAAGATCTACCACGCGGCAGGAATAGCCCCATTCATTATCATACCAGGCCAGAACTTTTACTTTACGGTCATCAATAACTTGTGTAGTTAACCCATCAATGATCGCCGAAGATGAAGAAGTCGTGTAATCAACGGAAACGAGTGGCTCTTCACTGTATTCCAATATTCCTTTCATTTCACCCTTTGCCATTCTCGCAAAGGTTTCATTCACTTCGTCTGCTGTAACTTCCCTTTTTAAATCGACGACAAGATCAACGAGGGATACATTTGGAGTCGGTACACGCAAGGCCATACCATTCAATTTTCCTTGAAGACTCGGAATCACTTCTCCTAAGGCTTTTGCTGCTCCTGTTGACGTCGGGATGATCGATTGAGTACACCCGCGGGCGCGTCGTAAGTCTTTATGTGGGTTATCTAAATTCTTCTGATCATTGGTGAAGGCATGGACGGTCGTCATCAAACCATTTTCAATGCCAAATTCATCCTCCAACACTTTTACTACAGGGGCAAGACAATTGGTTGTACAGGATGCATTTGAGATGACATCGTGACTGTCCGGCATATAGGTTTCTTCATTAACACCCATCACAATCGTTGCATCTACTTGTTTTCCAGGTGCTGTAATGATGACTTTTTTAGCTCCTGATTCTAAATGAAGACCTGCTTCTTCTTTTGTTTTAAACTTGCCTGTCGCTTCAATTACAATGTCGATATCCAGTTCGTCCCACGGCAGCTCCAATGGGTTCCTTGTTGAGCACAGCTTCACTTTTTTCCGATTGACGACCAAGTCCCCATCCACGACATTGACCTCACCTTGAAAACGCCCGTGAACACTGTCGTATTTAATCATGTGAGCAATTGTTTCAGCTGGATAACTTGCATTAACGGCTACCAAATCCATAGATTCATCCGCCACAGCCTTTCTAAATACCATGCGACCAATTCTTCCCAAACCATTAATAGCAATCTTTGTTTTCCCCATGCTGTTCCAGCCCCCTATATATGATATACTTTTACTCTGTAATTCCTAGATTAGTATAACATATTGTAAGCGGTTTTACATACAGAACGAAAACTTTCCACAAAAAATAACACGTCTGCCCAGACGTGTTATTATACGATGCCCCAACCCTGAAGTATGTCTTTTAATTGGTGTAAACTTTTCTCGATTGTTCCAGTATTGTCAATGACCGCATCCGCCATCTCTGCTTTCTTTTTCACAGGGATCTGCGCTTGGATCCGCTCTTCAGCATCCTTACGTCCTGACTGGTCTCTTTCCATCAAACGCTCCATTTGTGTTTCTTCATCCACATACACAACAAGAATTTTCTCTACATAATCAGTTAAGTTGCTTTCGAACAGCAATGGAATGTCCAGGACGACTGCTTGATATTGCTGCTGTTTATACTGCTCACGCCGCCTGATCATTTCTTCCCTTACTTTAGGGTGGACAATCCCATTCAGCTGTTTTCGCTTCGTCTCGTCGCTAAATACGACCTTACCAAGTTTTTTTCGATCCAGATCCCCGTCATCTTCCAGCACCTGTTCTCCAAAGGTTTCAACTATTTCTTTGTAAGCCGGTTTCCCCGGCTTGACGACATCCCTTGATATTTGATCCGCATCAATAACAGGAATATCCATGTCTCTGAACATTTCTGCTACGGTACTTTTTCCACTTGCAATACTTCCTGTTAATCCGATGACTAAAGTCATCCTGCCACCTCCTTAAGACAACTTAATCAGTCCGATGATGATGAGTAACACTCCAGGTAAAATGGACAAACTTTCTGCTTTATCACTAAGCTTTGAGCCGCTCAAAATTCCACAACCAAGCATGCAGAAAGTCGCTACAGTAATCATAACCGCTGTAAATAAGATAGGAATTCCGATGAGCGCTCCACTGATTCCAGCTCCAATGGTATCGAGGGATAGAGCGGCCCCAAGCAGCCATACTTCTTTTCCACGGATACCACCGGAGTGGTCCACATCCGCAGCTAAAGGGTCATTCAATACTTTTGCCGGATTAAGCCATGGCTCTTTCTTTTCTTCACTATCTTTCTCTTTCTTAAAAAATTGCCATAAAAAATAGATACCGATTCCGATTAACGCAAGTGCTCCCACGCGTTCGGCGTCTTCCGCTGCCACCACTGCTGCCAGCAAATGTCCAAAATAAGAGGACAACAGAAACATACAACCGGAAACACTCGCAATTAAAAAGACGCCTCTTAAAGTAAGGCCGACCTTTTTCAAACCCAATACGCAGCCGATTCCAAAGCTGTCTATGCTGACTGCTGTAACGAACAAAAAAATGAACATGCCAATCCCCATGTATCCCACACCTTCATATCTTAAGCTGTGGGATAGTATATGGGGGTTTACCTAGTAGTGTGTAAGGGTTGACACTTAGGACAAATGTGAGTCCCTCTTCCACTGACCTTCAACTTCGTAATCGGAGTACCACATTGGACACACTCCGAATCCTGCTTTCCATAAACTTGGAGCTTCTGCTGAAACATCCCGATTTCCCCCTGACTGTTCAAGTAAGAACGAATGGTCGTCCCGCCTTGTTCGATAGCCTCAAGGATGACCGAAATACTGGCTTCACGAATCTTTTCAACCTCAGCTTTTGTTAAAGTATTGGCGATTCGCTCAGGGTGAATGCCTGCCCTGAAGAGGGCTTCGTCTACATAAATATTCCCAAGGCCTGCTACAATCGATTGGTCAAGCAGGACCGCTTTCATATTTCTAGACGTTTTCCTCAGCCTCTCATAAAAATAATCGACGGTGAAAGCTTCATTGAATGGATCAGGTCCTAATTGAATAAGCGGTTTGTTTTTAAGCTCCATTCCTTTTGGAAAAGCGTGCATGGTCCCGAATTTCCGCACATCGTTATATCGAAGTTCTGTTCCATCAGTAAAATGGAAGATCACGTGGGTATGCTTCGGCTTTTCGGTCGCACCCTCGTAAACACCAAACTTCCCCTCCATCCGCAAATGGGAAACGAGGGCAATATCATCCATATGGAAGATTAAAAATTTCCCTTTACGATCAATGTCCTGAATGGTCTGCCCCACCAATAACTGCTCAAACTCTTTAGGATCTTGGGGTTGTTTAATGATATTCCCCCAAAACACGGATACCTTTTCAATCTCTTTTCCTAAAGCGAGATGTTTCAAAGTTTTTCTAAC
Source organism: Halobacillus sp. Nhm2S1 (assembly GCF_019599545.1). Taxonomy (GTDB): domain Bacteria; phylum Bacillota; class Bacilli; order Bacillales; family Halobacillaceae; genus Halobacillus. Next base: position 613,454 of record NZ_JAIEZV010000003.1, read on the forward strand.
TGTTTCTACTTCAGGTAACTCTGGCATTGTTTCATTCTCCTCTTACTTTGCATCATACCAAGTGTCCCCATAAGATGAATCGACTTTTAGAGGAACATCTAAATTTACGGTATTTTCCATGACAGATGATACAATCTCTTCTAGTTGTTTTACTTCTTCTTTTGGTGCTTCAATGATCAATTCGTCATGCACTTGAAGCAGAACTTTGGCTTGCATGTTCTCTTCTTGAAGTTTTTCTTCAAGGTCAATCATCGCTTTTTTGATAATATCGGCTGCACTTCCCTGAATCGGTGTGTTCATCGCCGTCCGCTCGGCAAAGCTGCGCTTATTAAAATTTCGGCTTTTAATGTCAGGAAGGTACCGTCTACGGTTCATAAATGTGGATACATATCCTGTCTCTTTCGCTTCCCTCACGGTCTCATCCATATAAGACTTGACTCCTGGATAGCTCTCAAAATATTTATCAATGAAAGCTTGTGCTTCTTTACGAGTAATACCCAGGCTTTGAGACAGGCCATAATCACTGATTCCGTAAACGATCCCGAAGTTTACGGCTTTCGCCTGTCTTCTCATTTCACTTGTAACGTCGTCCCTCGATACACCGAAAACTTCACTTGCTGTTTGGGTGTGGATATCTTCCCCTTCTTTAAACGCCTGCATAAGCTTGTCATCCTGAGCAATATGGGCGAGGACACGAAGTTCAATTTGAGAATAGTCACTCGCAAACATAACCCACCCTTTTTGAGATGGGATAAAGGCCTGTCTTATTTTACGCCCCTCTTCAAGACGGATCGGGATATTTTGTAAGTTAGGGTCCGTGGAACTTAATCGCCCGGTTTGTGTAAGAGCTTGGTTAAAGCGTGTATGGATTTTCCCAGTCTCTCCATGAACGACCTTAAGAAGACCTTCGATATATGTCGACTTCAACTTCCTGAGCTGACGGTTAAGGAGGATTTTAGGGATGATCTCATGTTGATCTTCCAATTGCTCTAAAACATCCGCAGAAGTGGAATAACCAGTCTTCGTCTTTTTGATTACCGGAAGCTCCAGCTTTTCAAATAAAATGGGCCCTAGTTGTTTAGGGGAATTGAGGTTGAAGCTCTCTCCTGCAAGTTCATAAATTTCCTGTTCAACCTTATTCAACCGTTCTTCCAGTTCTTCCCCCATATTTTCCAACCTCTCAACGTCCACACAAACACCGCGATGCTCCATTCGACCAAGAATAAGCGCTAATGGCATTTCAAGTTCTCTGAATAACTGATATTGTTCATTTTCTTTCAATTTCTTTTCCATGTCCTCTTTCATGTTATAAAGAAGAGATGCTTTCCGTCCAATATGCTCATAGAACTCATCATCATTTTCTGGACGTTTCATTTTAGCGCCTTTTCCATACACTTCTTCATCGTATTTGACGGCTGTTTCACCTAAACGATGGCCAATCGCAGGAATGTCATGGTTATTCTCAGCGGGGTTAATCAAATAAGAAGCAAGCAATAAATCGAACGTGATTCCCTTCATCTCAATGCCATGACGTAAAAGCGCCACACTCGTCCGTTTCGCATCAAAGACCCATTTTTCATTTTCTGCACTTTCCGCCCACGTTTGAAACGCGTCCGAATTTTTAGCATCTTCCATGGAAAGGACGAATTTTCTTTGATCATTTACAACAGCAATGCCTTCCACTGGCGCCGTATGGTAATTGTCGTAAAGCATCTCCACTACCACCGACTCTTTCCCCGTAAAAAGATCTGCTGTTATTTCCTGGACTACTTCCACATCAATCTCTGGGAGTTCTTGGGCGTCTTCAGATTCTACACCGCCTTCTTGAACACGGGAAAGCAACGACTGGAATCCAAGCTCTTTAAAAAACTCGCTCACTTTTTGGGACTGATAACCGGAATATCCAATATCAGAAATGCTGATTTCGATCGGCGCCTCACGCTCAATGGTTACAAGCTGCTGACTCATCAACGCCTCTTCCTTATTCGTTTCCAGTTTTTCTTTCAATTTCTTACCACTTACATCATTTAAATTCTCATAGAGTTTTTCCAGCGTATCAAATTGCTTCAACAGTTTGACCGCCGTTTTCTCCCCCACCCCAGGGACACCTGGAATATTATCAGAACTATCTCCCATGAGCGCCTTCAGGTCAATAATCTGATCCGGCCGGACTTCCATCTTCTCCATAAGGAAAGAAGGGGTATATGTATCCACATTAGTAATCCCTTTTTTAGTGAGGCTCACGGTGATTTTCTCATTCACAAGTTGAAGGAGATCCTTGTCTCCTGAGATCACTTTCACTTCGAGGCCCTTATCTCCCGCCTGTGTAGCAAGAGTTCCGATGATATCGTCCGCTTCGTAATTCTCAAGCTGATAATAATTGACTTCAAATGCATCCAGAAGCTCCTTTAGCACCGGGAACTGTTCAGATAGTTCAGAAGGAGTTTTCTGCCGACCACCCTTATAATCCTCATATGTTTTATGACGGAATGTTGTTTTACCAGCATCAAAAGCAACGAGCAGATGATCCGGTTGATCTTCTTCCAGAATCTTCAACAACATGGTTGTAAAACCATAAACCGCGTTCGTATACACCCCTTTATCATTGTTTAACAAAGGCAGTGCAAAGAATGCCCGGTACGCAATACTGTTCCCATCAATTAATACCACTTTCTCAGCCATTGGCTCACTCCTCGTTATAGAAGATGCTCGATGGAGGATCTTCGTCTGTTTCTTTTTCCTTAGTCTTCGTTGGGTTTAATGAATCAATGTATGCTTCTTCCATCGAATCTGAGGTTACAACACCCGATAAAAAACGCCTTTTTCATCATTCTACCATGTTTACAGTAGAGAGGAAAAAGGCGTGCCTGATCGTTTATTCAAAATAACCTAAAAGTAATTCAGCATAAGGAGAATCCTGGGGAAGGATAATGGTCGTCTCGCCATCGATCGTCTTCTTATAGGATTCCAGGGTCCGGTAAAGTTGGTAGAACTCTGGATCTTGAGAAAAGGCATTGTTATAGATCTGTGCCGCTTCCTGTTCACCTTCTGCTCGAATTTTTTCAGCATTGGCTCGAGCTGTAGACAACATTTCCTGTACTTCACGATCCACTTCTGCACGTATTCTGCTCTTATCCGCTTCTCCTTCGGATAAATACTGTTGAGCAATTTTCTCGCGGTCTGTAATCATTTGATTAAAAACTGCTTCTTCATTGGCTTCCGGTAGATCTGAACGCTTGATTCGCACATCATCTACAACAATGCCGTAATTATCTCTTTGTAGATATTCATTTACTTTAGCTGTAATTTCTTCATTCAATACTCCCCTGGAACTCTCTTCCTCATTAATAATCTCCGAAAAATTCATCTTTCCTAATTCAGATCGGACAATGGAGAAAATAAATTCTCCCATTCTCGCTTCTGCATTCATCTCAGTACGGGCGTTAGCAATCATATCTTCTGGGTCCGTGATGCTCCAAATGGCATAATTATCAATGATCATCCGCTTTTTATCCAATGTGGTTATCTCTTTTTCATCTACATCATAGACCATTTTCTTTTTGGAGAGGGTGGAAACTTCTTGTACTAATGGGATTTTGAACTTAAGCCCCGGTTCTTCGTGAATCTTCACAACGTCTCCAAATTGACGAACGACCTTATACTCTCCCTCTTTAGCAATCACGATTGAATTTATACCAATAAGGAGAATCCCTATAATGACGAGTAATGTAACTCCAGCTCTTACGTACTTCCTGAGATCCTTCTTTTGTTTTTCATTTTCATTAAAGATTTCTTCACTCATGATTCTTCACTCTCCTCATCTTCCGCCGAACTAGGAGGCACTACATTTTGAACCGTTCCTTGATTTAAAGGCAAGTATTTCATTGTGTTTCCATCATCATTCATAATGTACACGTTAGCCTCTGGTAGCACTTCTTCAAGTGTCTCCATGACAAGACGATCACGGGTAATTGTTTCGTTACCCTGATACTCTTCAAGCAAGGCATTAAAGCTAGCAACAGCACCGGTAGCCTGTTGAATTCTCTCAACTTTGGCACCTTCCGACCGTTGAATAATCGCGTCCTTTTCACCAAGCGCTTCCTCGCGCTTCTGATTGGCATATTTCTCCGCTTCGTTCACTTTACTTTGCTTTTGTTCCCGAGCATCGGTCACCTTTGTAAACGCAGAGCGCACTTCCTTATTCGGAAGATCAACCTCTTGAAGTCGGACATCTATAATAGATACACCAATTTCATAGCCTTCAACCAAGCTGACCAAGCCTTCCCTTACTTCATTTTCTATCTCTGCTTTACCGGAAGTTAGAGCCTCATCAATTTCACTACTCCCAATCACACCTCGAAGTGAAGAGGATGTGGCATTGAATAATACTTGTTCAGGGTTTTCTGAGGCAAATAAATAAGCCGCTGGATCTGTGATTTTCCATTGGACGACGAGATCTGCCTGTAAGATCATATCGTCCCCTGTAATCATCGTTACTTTATCTGTTTCTTCTCCACTGTCATCGAAACCAAAATCCAAGCTGAACGTTTCTTTCGACATTTTTTCTACTTCTTGGATCGGCCATGGCATTTTGAAGTGCAAGCCTGGTTCGGTGATGCCATCTTCAGCTTTCCCGAACGTAAGCACCACAGCTTGCTCTGATTCATCCACGGTGTACCATGTTGTAATAAGGGCAATAACCAACAACACACCCACGACGACTAGGCCCGTCCATTTGTAAAATTGTTTAAGACTCATATCGACTTCCCCTTTGTCTTTTTATGGATACTATAATTACGACTATGTAACAAAAAGGTTTCAAAAAAGTAACATCATTTTTCCATCACTAAAGATCCTGATTGTGGGAGACTCCGTTTCGAGACTTTTGTTGACTGGGTGGGGAGACTGCGGGGAATAGCTCAATTCCCGCAGTCTCCCCATTCTCTTTTCCATATATGTATCTAGAAACCCCTTCCGGAATAAGCTGCTTTGATTTACATGGTAATCTGAGAGGAATCAACTCCCTAGGAAGCTATTCTCCTTGTGGCGCGAGTGTCTGGGCGATAGAACTGGACGAGTGGCTTTCCATACATACCTGACGCTCAACCAGGGAACGATCCCCGAGAGCATATTGAGACTGAGTCTTCAACAATCCTGCCATATAGTAGAATTTCGGGTTAAAGGATGAATTATGAATGGGAAGTTTGGGGGTGTATTTTTACAAGATCATAACGGAATCGAAATAAAAAAAGGCAGAAGCGAGGGAAGCTTCTGCCATAAAGAGAAAACACCTTGGATGAAAGGGTTTCAAAGGTATTCTACCGAAGTATTGTTAACCTTAATTTAATAAAATATTAATTTTCCGTAAACTTCTTTGGAATCTCAACATAAAACGACGTCCCGACATCCACTTCACTTTCTACATGGATGGTCCCTTCATGGGCTTCTACAATGTGTTTTACAATGGCAAGACCTAGACCTGTGCCTCCTGAATTCCTGCTTCTCGCTTTATCCACACGGTAGAACCTTTCAAAAATCCTGGATATTTCTTCCTCAGGTATTCCAACACCATTATCAGTGATTTTAATCGTTACATGATTTTCAGATTCTTGAAATTCTAATGTAACTTCCCCTTCATCTCCTGAATAATTAATGGCATTTGTCAACAAGTTCATGAACACTTGCTTCAAGCGGCTGGAGTCACCTTGAATCAAAGTATTTCCATGCACGGAAGCGTGGAGCTTCACTTCTTTTTGCTCGGCATGTTGTTCAACAATAGGCAGTAAATCATTTAACAACCGTTGGACTTCCACTTGTTCAACATTTAAAAGGAAGTCATCCCTTTCAAGTTTGGACAACTCCAGAAGATCTTGAATTAAGGACTGCAACCGGCCACTTTCCTTCAAGATAATCTGTAAAAACTGCTCAAGCATCTTTTCATCTTTCATAGCCCCGTCAAGCAGGGTTTCTGAAAAGCCGCGAATGGAAGTAATCGGAGTTTTCAATTCATGTGAGACGTTGGCTACAAAGTCTTTTCTCATCTGCTCCAATTGTTTTAGCTCTGATATATCATGGAAAACCAATACGACACCTCTCCACTTTCGGTCTTCGCTGAAAATGGGTGCTCCGGTTACTTCCAAGTGCTTACGGTCAATATTAACAGGCAGCACAAACGTTTCGCTCACCGTTTCTTCAAACATATATATCTTCTGTACAGTTTCGTGGATGGTTGTGTAAGGAATAGCATCGTGATACAAATGGCCGATAAAATCTTTTTGTTCTCCTTTGAACGTTTCTAAGAAAGCACGATTCAAAAGAAGAATATAGCCTTTTTCATCAATCAGCACTAACCCATTCCCCATATTGTTGATGACCGCTTCTAATTGATTCTCCTGCATACCCTTTGTACTCGTCATCTCCTGCAAATTCCTAGCCAGAATATTGATCGACTGGCTAAGCTGTCCCGCTTCACCAAAATGCCCTTCATATGTTCTTGCTTTATAATTTCCTTTCGCAAGTTCTGTAGCAACATTAGAGGCTGATCGAATTGGACGGATATATTTAGAGAACACGTTAAATCCAATAACAAAAATGACTAAAAGCCCAAGAAGTAACGTAAATCCAATTAGAAGCCAAATGTTTTTTGTAATATTGGTCAAAGCCTCCACGGGTGAAAGAAGAATAAGGGTGCCATTTATACCATCTACACTATTATTCACAGGATAATAGAAGATCTCATCCAGCATCTGCCCTTCATTCATCGGGGAAGTGCCACTTTCCACACGTGTGATCACTTCCTGCTTCTCGTCTTGACTTATAACAGGTACAGCATCAACAGTATCAATCATTCTTTCTCCGGAATCTGATATAAAAATCATGCCTGTATTCAACTGTTCACTAAAGTTATATAACTCATCCTGACTCACTTCCCGGTCTTCTGTAAATCGATCCAAATACGTGATGAAATATTGACTTTCTAACTCTACACGCTGTTCAAATATGTTGATAAAATAGCCGCGGGTCAGTTGAGCAAGAATGATCCCCAGCCCGAGCATGACAATGACCACTAAAACCGTATAGGTCATTAGTGGCCTAGTATTGGAGGTCATTTACTTAGGTTCCTCCATCTTATAACCGAGACCGCGTATCGTTTTTATATACACTGGCTTTTTCGTCTCAGGTTCAATTTTCTCACGTAAATGGCTAACATGAACATCAACAATACGAGTGTCACCGGCAAAGTCATAATTCCATACGGCACTTAAAAGTTGGTCTCTTGAAAGAACACGACCTAAGTTTTGTGCAAGGTACAGGAGAAGTTCAAATTCTTTAGGAGTAAACGTTAAAGGCTCGTCCTTTATTGTTGCTTCGTATTGTTCGGGGTAAATAGATAGATCGGCAATCTGGATGATCTTTTGATCGTTTACAACATTTTCTCTAACCATTCTTCTTAAAATCGCTTTGATTCTAGCTACGACCTCTCTAGGACTGAATGGTTTGGTCAGATAGTCGTCTGCGCCAAGTTCAAGACCAAGAACTTTATCAAATTCATCGTCTTTAGCTGTCAACATAAGGACAGGAGTATTCACTTGCATTTGCCTTAATTTCTTGCAGACTTCCATCCCATCCATCCCTGGAAGCATGACGTCAAGAACAATCAAATCAAAGTGATCTTTCGATGCTTTTTCGAGAGCATCCGTACCGTTATAAGCCACATCTGTCTCATATCCAGCTTGATCAATATTATATTTTAATAAAGTTACAATAGACTCCTCATCATCTACGATTAGAATTTTTTGTTCCAATGCCATCACCTCTACTACAAGTTACTTTCATCATACAATGAAGTTTACAATTTGAATACGGATCTTTACCATTTTTACTTAATCTTAATATAGACACTAAGCTCTTTTTCATCCGCTTAAAGACTCTTAGACGAATTGGAAAAGGATGCAGGGGGTGCGACAATCTCTATATGTGCATAGAAAAGTGAAAAAAACCGCTGGTCTCTTTGAGTCCAAGCGGCTTGTGGTATGGATTAAAAACTAAACGAGACTTAATAAAAGTTTTCTAACGAGATTGAATTCATAGAATCGGGCTCATACGGGGGTTGAACAATAAGCGTACCTTTCACGACCTCGTCACCTTCTTCATCATATCCTACTACTTGAAGTTCAACTTGATGGTCTTCTTTATGGATAGCTGTCACTTCGGCATGAAAACGAACATCTGCATAATGATAAACCGGCTTAGGGTATTCTAGGTTTTGCTGAATAATGTGACTACCTGGACCTGGTAAATGCATGGACACAATAGAAGAAACCATACCAAACACCATAACTGTCGGTACTACCGGACGTTTAAATGGAGTTTGCGAAGCATAATCATGCTGGATGTATAAAGGATTCGCATCATCGGTCAAACCTAGGTACATGAGTAGATCACGGTCTTCGACTGTAAAAGAAGTTGTGAATTTTTCGCCGGTTTTTATATCATTGATCTTCTTTCCAAGCTTTCTTTTTCTGCCTAACATATCCTCACCTCTTGTAAACGTTTTCTTCACCGTTTAAAAAAGGGATTCGAGGGTTTCCCCCGAATCCCTTCTTCTTTATTTTAATACATTCAATACATTTTTAACAGAATCCGCCGATTTATCCAACTGCTGTTTTTCTTCTTCTGTCAGTTCAAGTTCAATAACCTCTTCAATTCCATTTCCACCAAGGATAGTAGGAACTCCTAGATAGATTCCATCATATCCATATTCACCTTCTAAATAAGCAATGGAAGGAAGAATTCGACGCTGATCTTTCAAGATTGCTTCTGCCATTTGAACTAACGAAGCAGCAGGTGCATAATAGGCGCTTCCATTTCCAAGAAGACCTACGATTTCTCCTCCACCTTTACGCGTTCTTTCTACAATCGCATCTAAACGCTCTTTTGAGATTAATTTCTCTAAAGGAATGCCGCCAGCGAAAGAATAACGTGTAAGTGGGACCATATCGTCACCGTGACCACCTAGGACAAAGCCTGTAACGTCTTTAATAGATACATTAAGTTCTTCAGCCACAAACGTGCGGAAGCGCGCTGTATCCAGAACGCCGGACTGCCCGATGACACGATTCTTAGGTAAACCAGCTTCCTGGAATACTGAATAAGTCATGGCATCAACAGGGTTTGTCAATACAACGATAAAGCAATCAGGAGAGTTTTTGACGATTTCTTTCGTTACACTCTTCATGATCTTTGAATTTGTATTGACTAGATCATCACGACTCATACCAGGCTTACGAGCAATCCCTGCAGTGATGATGACAAGGTCTGACCCTTCCGTATCCTTATAGTCAGACGTTCCAGTAACCTTGGCATCAAAACCCTGTACAGGACTAGCTTCCAACATGTCCAGAGCCTTCCCTTTTGTTGGATCTTCCATATCAGGAACATCAACGAGAACAACATCTCCCAGCTCTTTTTGTGCGAGCATAAGCGCTGTCGTAGCACCAGTGAAACCAGCACCGATTACTGATATTTTGTTTCTACGAATAGCCATCATGACCCACTCTCCCTTATTGATTAGTCCATATTCTTAATAAGTTCATCACCGAACTCAGAGCATTTAACTTCTGTGGCACCATCCATCATACGAGCGAAATCATACGTGACAACTTTACTTCCGATCGTCTTGTCCATAGACTTCGTAATTAAGTCAGCTGCTTCTCTCCAACCAAGGTGTTCTAGCATAAGCACACCAGAAAGGATGACAGAAGATGGATTCACTTTATCAAGACCAGCATACTTCGGAGCTGTACCGTGTGTTGCTTCGAAGATCGCGTGTCCTGTTTCAAAGTTGATATTGGCTCCTGGAGCAATTCCAATTCCACCCACTTGTGCAGCCAGTGCATCAGAAATGTAATCGCCATTCAGGTTCATCGTTGCAACAACATCGAACTCTTTCGGACGAGTAAGGATCTGTTGAAGGAAGATATCTGCAATCGCATCTTTTACGATGATTTTACCTTCAGCTTCTGCTGCATCCTGAGCTTTGTTTGCAGCGTCTTTGCCTTCTTTTTCTACAATGCGGTCATATTCTGCCCATGTAAATACTTTATCACCATACTCCTCTTCAGCAACTTCATAACCCCAAGCCTTAAAAGAGCCCTCTGTAAACTTCATAATGTTTCCTTTGTGTACGAGCGTGACGTTTTTACGTCCTTCGTTCAATGCATAATCAATTGCTGCACGAACCAATCGCTTCGTACCTTCTTCGGATACCGGCTTGATTCCGATTCCGGAAGTTTCAGGGAAACGAATGTTATGTACACCCATTTCATTTTGAAGGAAGTCGATCACTTTCTTCACTTCTGGTGTTCCTTTTTGCCACTCGATCCCTGCATAAATATCTTCAGTGTTTTCACGGAAGATTGCCATATCTGTATCTTCGGGACGCTTAACCGGGGAAGGTACCCCTTCGAAGTAACGTACAGGACGCAGGCATGTAAACAAGTCCAACTCTTGACGAAGAGCTACGTTCAATGAACGGATTCCGCCACCGATTGGAGTCGTCAAAGGCCCTTTGATTGCAATCTTATAATCTCTAATAGTATCGAGGGTTGCTTCAGGAAGCCATTCACCTGTTTCATCATAGGCTTTCTGACCAGCAAGTACTTCTTTCCACTCGATGGATTTCTCACTATTGTATGCTTTATCAACGGCAGCTTCGATAACGCGGCTAGCGGCTGCCCAAATATCAGGACCGATTCCATCTCCTTCGATGTAAGGAATGACCGGACGCTCTGGTACATTTAGTGTTCCGTTTTGTTCGACTGTAATTTTTTGTGCTTGTGTCACAATAAACCCTCCTAATATTTTGTAAGAAATATGGATGGATCATCCTCTTCTATCATACGTTAAAATAAGTTGAATAAAAAGGGAGGCTTGCCGGCGTACCGGCTGCACTCTTATCGATCCTCAATTGGTGTATAGCTCTGGCCTTTAGGTCCTACGTATTCCGCACGTGGACGAATCAGACGGTTGTTGGAGTACTGCTCAAGAATATGCGCCAACCAGCCGGACACACGGGAAACGGCAAAGATCGGTGTGAAAATATCGTGATCGATTCCAAGACTATGATAGACAGAAGCAGAGTAGAAATCCACGTTTGCAGGGAGACCTTTGTTTTCTTTGATATAGTCCTCGATCTTAATAGACATTTCATAGTATTTGGAGTGACCTGTAAGTCCTGTCAATTCACGGGACATTTCTTTCAAGTGTTTTGCACGTGGATCTCCTGAACGATAGACACGGTGTCCCATACCCATGATTTTTTCTTTATTTTCAAGTTTTTTCTCAATGGCAGGTATGGCGTTCTCTACGCTTCCGATTTCGGTCAGCATCTTCATAACACGTTCATTTGCACCACCGTGCAATGGACCTTTCAAAGCTCCGATCGCTGCCGTCACTCCAGAATACACATCAGAGAGCGTAGCCACACAAACACGGGCTGTAAACGTAGATGCATTCAGCTCATGATCGGCATGAAGGACAAGTGCTTTGTTAAAGGCTTCTACTTCTAAACCTTCCGGGTCTTTTCCGTTAAGCATATAAAGGAAATTTCCTGCAAAACTTAAATCTTTTTTAGGTGAAACCGGCTCTTCTCCTTTACGGATACGAGCAAATGCAGTTACAACCGTAGGAATTTTCGCTTGTAAACGAAGCGCTTTTCGTTTATTCGCTTCCTCTTCCATGACATCAGACTCAGGATCATAGAGTCCAAGCATGGAAACAGCCGTACGTAAAGCAGCCATAGGGTGTACTGTCGATAGATCATAAGACTTCAGATGATCGACAACCTCAGTCGGAATGTCCATATTAGAAATAAGTTCTTCCTTAAAAGCATCCAATTCTTCTTTGTTTGGTAGCTTTTGATTCCAGAGAAGATAGACAACCTCTTCAAAACTGGAATTATCGGCCAAGTCATCGATATCATATCCGACATATGTCAGTTTATCGTCGATGATAGAACTTATGGATGATTCAGTTGCTGTAATTCCTTCAAGACCTTTAGTTGATGATGACATACAATCTCTCCCTTTCAAAAAATTCCATTTTTCTTAACATTACCGATAAGAAAACGCTTTACTATTTGCTTATTTACCTTTATAGGAAAACTACCCCACAGACAATTATAAAGTATTCTGAAGAGAATGTGAATTGAAACCGTTTAATTTTGCAGGATTTTATCGAATATTCCTACCTGATTGTTAGGGATATATATTCATTGATTCCTCTAGATTCATTGTCTGATCAAAGCTTGAACTCTTTTAACGTTGAGGAGGTAGATGATATGAATAACCAAATATTGCAAGTATTCCTGCGCATTATTTTCGTTGTACTTATCACAATCAGCCTTCTATTTCTAATTTTTTTCTCCTGGATCTACTTGCAGCCTTTTATTTTTGCTCTTTTGTTATCGTTCTTCTTCCAGCCCTTTATTCGATTGTTAACCAAACAATTGCGAATCCCAAGGGGAACGGCTATTTTGCTAGTTCTGTTCATTTTCGGCGGGCTTGCAGGTGGGATCTTTGCTTTATTAGTGGCAGAAATTATTCGAGGTATTCAATATCTAGCGTCTGGAGTTCCTGGTCACTTTTATCTACTAACGAACTACTTAACTCAAGGGGTAATGAATCTCTTGAGACCCCTGGTATCAAAGGGAGAGGCATTCACCGACAAGTTGAGTGTGACTCAGCAACAAAGATTGGAAGAATACTTAGGAATGGCCCAGGAAAAATTCAGTGAGACAAGCCTTTCCTTGTTAAACACCGCTCTTGAAGCAACAGGCCTTTTCCTTGCAGAGCTGCCATCTTCTTTTGCCTTCATCTTCATTACCCTGCTTGCTACTTTTTTCATATGTAAAGACTGGAATATAATCGTGAAGTTCTTAAGAAAAAGCTTCCCTAAAGCGCTTGCTGAACGTATGTACATCTTCCGTGGTGAATTTATTCAAACCATCAAAGGACTGATCCGCGCTCAGTGTATTCTCGTTATGATATCTACTTCAATCATTGCGACAGGTTTACTAATTATTGGCGCTCCACACCCTCTGACCATAACATTTCTTGCTGCTCTTGTCGATTTCATCCCTTATGTAGGAACAGGCATCATCTTCATCCCATGGATCATCTATCAATTCCTTACGGGAGAATTTATGATGACGATTTGTTTATCCATTCTTTATATGATTGTCATGCTTACAAGACAAACTTTAGAACCAAAATTGTTGGCTGACCATTTCGGAGTTCCTCCAATTATTCTTCTCATCAGTCTTTTTCTCGGTTTTCAACTTTTTGGAGGTTTAGGAATGCTGATCAGCCCTATGGTGCTCATGACATTACAGACATTAGTTAAGACAGGGGTGACGAGAGAAATTTGGACATATATCATCGGAAAAACCTAGCGAACCATTCCCCTGAGCCCCATCCATTTGACAAAAGTCTCGAAACTGAGTCCTCAAGTATAGAGAGCTTATGTAAAATTTTAAAATGAGAATTAGAAAAATGAAAAAAACTCAGAGAAATGAATCTCTGAGTTTGCGTTTATTTTCTGTATATTGTAATCGTCCCTTTTTGCATGGCTTTTTGAATCGCATTTCGGATCACACGTTTAATAGGGAGTCTGGTTGCTGGGAACAACAGTAAAAAACCAATCGCATCTGTGATGAAGCCAGGTGTAAGCAATACCGCACCACCGACAAGTATACAGGCACCATCCAAAAGGGTATCTTGAGGCATCTGTCCGTACTGCACGGACTGTTGAAAGTTCCTAATCGTTTCTAATCCCTGCTTCTTCGCCAGCCATGCACCTAAAACACCCGTCAGAATAATTAATAGAATGACCCATAATGGTCCAATTAAGTTTCCTGTCCATATGAGCACGCCAATCTCTAATGCGGGTACCACTAAAATAAACAGCAATAACCAACGAAACATAGCATCTTCCCTTCTTTCCATTTCCTCTATTATACCTTTTTTCAGAACACAATGAAAAGAAAAGGCAGGGAAGTTAATACTCCCCTGCCTTTTTCAATCGGTATCTGACTTATAAAACACTGGCATGACCTTCGTAAATATCTCCGCGTGAGCTATCAATTGTAATATCAGAGCCATCCTTGATCAATTCAAGAGCATCATTAACCCCAACAATTACTGGAATACCAAGACTTAAACCTACAACAGCTGCGTGAGATGTAAGTCCACCTTCCATTGTAATAATACCGGCCGCTTTTTCAATGGCTGGCATCATGTCACGGTCAGTACCTTGAGTGACCAGGATGTCTCCATCCTCGATGCGGTCGATAGCTTCCTGCGCATTTTTAGTAACAATAGCACGTCCATAAGCACTCTTCTGGCCGACGCCTTGTCCTTTGACAAGGACATCTCCAATGACGTGTACTTTCATCAAGTTTGTCGTACCACTTTCACCCACAGGTACCCCGCCAGTAATGACTACACGGTCACCGCGAATGGCAAGACCGGAAGCAAGACTGCGTTCAACTGCAACGTCCAGCATATCATCCGTAGAGTAAGCACGAGGACCCATCACAGCATAAACACCCCAAACGAGTGATAGCTTACGGTTTACTTCTTCATCAGAAGTGATCGCTACAATCGGGGCTTTTGGACGATACTTAGAAATCATCCGTGCCGTGTGTCCGCTCTCCGTAGGTGTAACAATCGCTGCTGCATTCAAATTGATAGCGGTATGAGTAACCGATTGACTGATCGCATCTGTAATTGTCATATCGCTATGTTTGGAACGTTCTTGCAATAGAGCCATGTGGTTTAAGCCTGTTTCTGTTTTGCTTGCAATGTTATGCATGGTTTGAACGGCTTCAACAGGGTAATCTCCTGCTGCGGTTTCACCTGATAGCATAATAGCATCTGTACCATCAAAGATGGCGTTCGCAACGTCAGACGCTTCTGCACGTGTTGGGCGTGGGTTACGTTGCATAGAGTCAAGCATCTGAGTAGCTGTAATGACAGGCTTTCCTGCTTCATTACACTTACGAATTAAACGCTTTTGTACAAGCGGTACATCTTCAGCTGGAATTTCGACACCCAGGTCACCACGAGCAACCATCAAGCCATCGCTGACTTCAAGGATATCATCGATGTTATCGACACCTTCTTGGTTTTCGATTTTAGGAATGATTTGAATGTGACTGGCGTTATGCTTCTCAAGAAGTTCTTTAATTTCCAGGACATCTGACGCACGACGTACGAAAGATGCAGCGATAAAGTCAACCCCTTGCTCAATTCCGAACTCGATATCCTTCGCATCTTTTTCTGTAATTCCAGGCAAGTTGACACTTACGTTAGGAACATTGACACCTTTTTTGTTTTTTAATGGGCCATTGTTCAATACAGTCGTCTTAATTTCATTTTTCTCTTTGTCGATTTCTTCTACTTGAAGTTCAACAAGGCCATCATCCAACAAGATCTTAGAGCCTGGGTGAACATCATTGATCAGTCCAGGATAAGTAACAGAGAAGCGTTCGGCATTCCCTTCAATTTCATCCATAGAAACATAAGTCGTCGAGCCTTTTTCCAAGTAAGCTTCTCCATCTTTCAATATTCCCGTTCGAATTTCAGGGCCTTTTGTATCAAGTAGAATAGCTACAGTCTTTCCTGTTGCCTTAGAAGCTTCACGGATGTTGTCAATTCTAGCTCCGTGCTCCTCAAAATCTCCGTGAGAGAAATTCAAACGAGCAACATTCATCCCTGCTTCAATCAGCTGGGTCAATTTTTCTACAGACTCAGAAGCAGGTCCGATTGTACTAACGATTTTTGTTTTTCTAAACATTTTATTTCCTCCTCAAGTGCCTCTTGCATTATATAGATAGTTCTTTGGAAAGACGATACATATCGAAGTCGATCTTGTGCTTCGTGTTCAGGATTTCTACAATATCATGATCTACCAATTTATTCTCCTGTATACCTACCATACGACCGGCATGGCCGTTCAACAATAAGTCCACCGCATAAGCGCCAAGACGACTTGCCAGTACACGGTCAGCAGCACTTGGAGAACCTCCGCGCTGCGTGTGCCCAAGAACGGTTACACGTGATTCTAAACCAGCAGCTTCATCAATTTTCCGACCAAGGTCCACAGCACTGCCGACACCTTCAGCTACAATAATAATGCTGTGCTTCTTGCCACGATCATGTCCACGCTTCAAACGATCGATAATATCTTCAAAATCATCCTCAGCTTCTGGGATGATGATGCTTTCAGCTCCGTCTGCGAGTCCCGCCCATAGGGCAAGATCACCAGCGTCACGACCCATAACTTCGATAATGAATGTACGTTCATGGGACGTAGCTGTGTCACGTATTTTGTCAATGGCATCAATAATCGTATTCAAGGCTGTGTCAAACCCAATTGTGAAATCAGTTCCAGGGATATCATTATCGATCGTTCCCGGAACACCAATGCATGGGTATCCTTTTTCCGTAATTTTTTTAGCCCCCATAAAGGTACCATCACCACCGATGGCTATCAAGCCCTCGATGCCATGTTTTTTCATTTGTTCGATCCCTTTAAGCTGACCTTCTTCTGTTTTGAATTCCTCACAACGAGCAGAATAAAGCTTTGTACCTCCTCGTTGAATGATGTCCCCAACAGAACCGAGCTCCATCTTTTCAATGTCACCATCAATTAAGCCCTGGTATCCGTACTTAATCCCATAAACCTCTAAACCATGATAAATCGCCTTACGAACGACTGAACGAATGGCTGCATTCATTCCTGGAGCGTCGCCCCCACTAGTAAGTACTCCGATTTTCTTCATTCTCATCACCTCAAAAGTTTTCTAGTTATGTTGTCCCCAACCAAAGATGAATCGAAACCTCCGTCTATTTTTATAAGGATAGCCTATCCTCTAGTCTATACAATTAATAAAACTTCAACATTCCATTCATCAATGATAGCGTTACCATCCTGTTAAGATGCGAAAAGCCGCACCAAAGTGCGACCTTTCTTTACGGACTTATTATTTTCAACCATCCTATTATAAATCAAGATAGGTATAATCGCCAATATTTTTATACTTTAAGAAACGTTTTTCTAATAATTCGTCAACTTCAAGAGCGCTCAACGTTTCTAAAGAGTCGGAAATGATTTTCTCAATTTCCTGAGCCTGGGCCTGGATATCCCTGTGTGCTCCTCCTCTTACCTCTGGAATGACACCATCGATCACATTCAATTTCTTCAAATCATAAGAAGTAATTTTCATGGACTCTGCCGCTTCTTGGGCGAGGCCTGCATCCTTCCACAAAATAGAGGAAGCCCCTTCAGGAGATATGACGGAATAGGTGGAATTCTCAAGCATGAAAATGCGATCTCCGATGCCAAGACCGAGTGCACCCCCACTACCACCTTCACCGATCACTATACAGATGACCGGGACTGTGAGTCCTGCCATTTCCATCAAGTTTCTCGCGATCGCTTCACTCTGACCTCTTTCTTCTGCTGCTTTTCCAGGGTAGGCTCCTTTGGTATCAATAAATGTAATGATCGGTCTTTTGAATTTATCCGCCTGTTTCATTAAACGGAGAGCTTTTCTGTATCCTTCAGGATGCGGCATACCGAAATTACGACGAATGTTTTCTTTTGTATCTTTTCCTCTCTGATGCCCGATTACGGTTACGGGCTGACCTTTGAACTTAGCGATTCCAGAGACAATCGCGGCATCGTCCCCAAAATTACGGTCCCCGTGAAGCTCAAGGAAATCAGTGAAAAGATATTCAATATAATCGAGCGTCGTCGGTCTCTCAGGGTGCCGTGCCATTTGTACACGATCCCATGGAGCCATCCGGTCATACACATCTGTTTCAAGTCTTTCCAATCGTTTCTCTAGTGTGACGATTTCGTCGCTTAAATCCATTTCACTATTCTCAGTCAGTCGCTTCAAATCAGAGATCTTCTCTCTTAATTCAATGACAGGTTTCTCGAATTCAAGTACGTGCTTCACGATTGGTCACCTCCCACATTATGAAGATCAAGAACCGTCGTTAATGTCTTTTTCATCTCATGTCTGTGAATGACTTTGTCTAATTGACCGTGCTCTAGAAGAAATTCAGCAGTCTGAAAGTCCTCTGGCAGTTTTTCGCGAATCGTTTGTTCAATGATTCTCCGACCTGCAAATCCAATCAAAGCACCTGGCTCTGCAAAATTATAATCTCCAAGTGATGCAAAGCTCGCTGAAACTCCACCGGTTGTCGGATGAGTCATGACTGAAATGAACAGACCACCATCAGCATGTAGGCGCTGGAGAGCAACAGATGTTTTCCCCATTTGCATTAGGCTGAGAACACCCTCCTGCATCCTTGCTCCACCGGATGCTGTAAATATGATAAATGGAAGATTTTCCTTCCTGGCATTCTCGATGGCATTCGTAATTTTTTCACCTACGACCGAACCCATACTCCCCATACGAAAACGGGCATCCATGACAGCTACTGCTGCTTCCATCCCATTCATTTTTGCCTTTCCGGTAACCACTGCTTCATTCAGGTCAGACTTCTGACGGTCTTTTTCCAGTTTTTCTTCATATTCAGGGAAATGCAATGGGTTATTTGAGATCATGTGCTTGTCCCATTCTACAAAGGATTCCTCATCAAATAAATGTTGGATGCGTTCATACGCACTGAGACGATGATGATGATCACAATGAGGGCAAACATTCATATTTCGATTTAATTCTTTTCTATAAAAGATTTTTTGGCAGTTTGGGCATTTCTGCATCAAACCTTCAGGTACATCCTGCTTTGCTTCTTGGCTGGGAATGGATGCGTATCTTTTTTTCTTGCTGAAAAAGTCTCTTAGCAAGGTGATTCCTCCTTTGGGACAAAGCTTCCTTTCTTATCAATATACATAAATTCCATTTCATAATATGACTCATTCTGTCGAAGTAGATTCGACACGATACGATTATTGAAATAGACGTATAATTTTCAGTGTATCTTCTTCCTCCATGACGTTCATCAATTCTTCATACCATTCATCTGAATAGTTTACATCATGGACAGTATGGGTGAATCCTGAGATGAATTGCCACATCGACAGAAGGAGAGGTTGATCACAGAGGCTGAATAAATATTCAAATACCTTTTGGTGTCTCTGTGTGTATGAATAACCGGAAATGATTGCTTTTAACTCACTCCTATTCCGGCTGTCCAAATTCCCGTTCAATAAGAACAGTACTTCTTTCTCTATCATTTGTTTAGCAGTCATCAACTCACTCTTGGTCCTCGATTCATTAAGTAAAAAATTCGAAAGCAGTTCGACCATATGGTAAGGACGATAGGCTCGCATATAGGTGCCCTCACCCCTCCTGGTTTCAATCAATCCTAGAAGTTCCATCGCTCGAAAGGCCTCACGAATGGATGATCTGCCTACATTCAACTGTTCACTCAACTCTCGTTCTGAAGGGAGCTTATCTCCAGGCTTTAAACGATGCTCTTCAATGTAAGATTTCAATTGTTGAAGAACACCTTCATAAACTTTTCCTCGCTGCTCCTGGGTCACGTTCCCGGACACCTCTTTTCATCTCTAACCACAATCAAATTATGTAGAAGGAGAAACCGAAAGGCTCCCCCCTCTCATATCAATCTTCGTCAATTAAAGTCAGTTGTCTAGTTTTTTCTGCCACTTCTTCAGGGTCTACGTGATGACGGGCGACCCCGGACTCCATCGCGGCTTTCGCTACACTTGCAGCAACTGCTGGTGCTACCCGTGGATCAAATGGTGCAGGGATTACGTAATCCTCACTCAATTCATCCTCACTTACTAAAGAGGCAATGGCTTCGGCGGCAGCAATCTTCATCTTTTCATTGATTCGAGTCGCTCTTACATCCAATGCACCACGGAAAATCCCCGGGAATGCAAGCACATTATTTACCTGATTAGGGAAGTCAGAACGGCCTGTCCCGATGACACGCGCTCCGGCTTCTTTTGCATCTTCCGGCATAATTTCAGGTTCAGGATTCGCCATGGCAAAGATGATCGAATCATCGTTCATTTTAGATACAGTCTCTTTTGAGAGCAGCCCTCCGACGGATACCCCAATGAACACATCCGCGCCTTCCATGACTTCTTCAAGATTCCCTTCTGTACGGTCCTTATTCGTAATTTTAGCAATTTCATCTTTTACATCATTCATTCCATAATCGCGGCCTTCGAAAATAGCTCCTTTGGAATCACACATAATGATGTCACGAACACCGAAATGATAGAGCAATTTAATAATAGCAATTCCAGCAGCTCCAGCGCCATTAGCCACCACTTTGATTTCTGAGAAGGTTTTTCCAGTTATTTTTAATGCATTCATTAATCCTGCTACTGTAACGATTGCCGTGCCATGTTGGTCGTCATGGAAGATTGGAATATTCGTTTCTTTCTTTAGTCGATCTTCGATGATGAAGCAGTTGGGTGCGGCGATATCTTCCAAGTTCACACCGCCAAAAGTAGGTTCCATCAATTTCACTGTCTGAACGATCTGGTCAATATCACGCGTGTTCAAACAAATGGGGAATGCATCTACTCCTGCAAAACTCTTGAATAAAGCAGCTTTCCCTTCCATGACTGGCAGGGCAGCCTCAGGACCAATATTCCCAAGACCAAGAACAGCTGATCCATCACTAACAACGGCTACCATATTGCCTTTCATTGTATAATCGTACACCGTCTCTTTATGGTCATAAATCTCTTTACAAGGCTCTGCCACTCCAGGGGAGTAGGCAAGACTCAAGTCTCTGGCATTTCTGACAGGAACTTTCGAATGGGTTTCAAGTTTCCCTTTATTGACACGGTGTATATGCAAAGCTTCATCTCTTAAATTCGACACGACGACACTCTCCTTTTAAACTTATAGTGAACCGACCTTGGTGGTCTGACCACCATTAACCTCTTAATTATAACAGATGAATATAGCGTGTAAAGAAATACAAAAATCCGGACTGAGGTTTTATCGATCTGGTCCTGCTTTCACAGGCCTGATCGCTACAGATGACTCCCCGAAAAATTCATTCAATTTCCCCATCGAAACGTCATTGACCTCAATACAATAGGTTTCATCCAGTTTATAAGTCACTCGATCTTCTGATCGAAAAATGAAGATTGGTGTATTCCCCGGGAAATATTCAGCAAGCTTTTTTAATTTTTCTATAGAATAGTGTTCCTGTTCTTCCGTCACCTTGATAAAAAGCCGTTGTTTTTGTTGCCGTGGAATTTCATCTATCCCTAAAGGGTCCGCATGGTTAATGATCAATTGTTTTTGTCCTTTTCTTTCTTCGACTTTCCCCTGTAAATGCACAAGCATCTGTTCTTTCACCCAAACTTTTATATTTCGATAAGTTTCTGGGAAAAGAACAGCATCCATTTCAGCGGTTTCATCACTAATGGTCAAAAACGCCATCGGGTCGCCTCGTTTCGTACGTATTTCACGGAGACCATCAATAACCGCAGCAACCTCGACTTGCTTCTTCGTAAGACGGTGCGCCTCCCGAACCGGAAGAATCCCCTTCTCATCAAGTTCTTCCCGTTGATGTCCCAATGGGTGTTGGGACATGTAGGTGCCTAACACTTCTTTTTCCATCGACAAACGCTTCAACGGTGGGAATGGATCCACTTCCACCATTTCCATGTCCAGCTCATTGCCGAAAAATCCAGGTTGATCTTGAAATTCCTTAAAAAGCTCGCCCTGCTCTAAAGCTTGATCAATGCTCGCAAGAACGCTCGCTCTATTTTGGTGAAGATCGTCGAAGGCGCCCGCAAGGACAAGGTTTTCAATCACTTTTCTTGAAACAACCTTTCCGTCCACACGCAGGCAGAAATCGTTAAGGTTCCGAAAAGGTCCCTTCGTTCTCTCTTCAATGATTGCTTGGGCGGCCTGGTAGCCAACCCCTTTGACAGCTGTCATTCCAATTCTGATTTCTCCTGAATCATCGTGATTCAGCGCTTGACTTCTATTCACAGAGGGAGCTTTAACCTTTACGTTCATATCTCTGGCCTCACGAATATATAACGTCATCTTTTCATGATCTCCTAGATGAGCATTCATCAACTCTGCCATAAAATAAGAAGGATAATGGGCTTTCATGTATGCTAATCTGTAAGAAATCAAACTGTAAGCCACGGCGTGGCTTCTATTAAATCCATAATTGGAAAACTTGACAATCCAATCAAATAACTGTTGAGCAACCGAGTCAACATAGCCTTTTTCCTTACAACCGTGGAGAAAGGTCAACCGTTCTTCTTCCAAAACACTGCCTTGCTTTTTACTCACTGCTCGTCTCAAAAGATCGGCTTCACCTAAAGAATATCCCGCCACACGACGAGCGACTTCCATGATTTGTTCTTGATAAACCAGTACCCCAAACGTACGGTCAAGAATCGGCTTTAAATCAGGATGTGGATATTCAATCTTTTTCCTTCCATGCTTTCGGTCAATATACAAAGGAATATATTCCATCGGGCCTGGTCTGTAAAGCGCGTTAACGGCAACAACATCTTCAAAGTGACTCGGTTCTAACCGAAGCAGCACATTTTTCATTCCTTGAGACTCCAATTGAAAAACTCCATTCGTTCGTCCTTCTTTTAAGAGTTCAAATGTTGGACCGTCATCCAGCGGAATATGACTGATTGAAAAATCCTTTTGACGATATCGTTTTACTTTCCGTTCCATCCTTTCCAGGAAAGAGAGATTCCTAAGACCCAAAAAGTCAATTTTGAGAAGTCCCACTTTTTCCAGGTCCCCCATGGCGTATTGGGTTAAAGATACAGGCCCCTGACTTTTCAATAGAGCCGTATAGTTCACTAGTGGTTCTTCACTTAATACGACACCGGCCGCATGGGTCGATACATGTCGCGGAAGCCCTTCTAGCTTCGTAGCCACTCGAAACAACAACTTTAAACGTTCCGAGTTTCTAATATATTCTTTCAGCTCCTCCGATTTCTTCACGACTTCCACGAGTGAAGAAGTAGCCGTTTTAGGAATTTGGTGAAGGATGAAAGAGGCATCACTTTCATCTATTTTCAATACCTTGAACAACTCTCTTAACACACTCCGTGCCGCAAACGTACCAAATGTACAAATTTGAGCCACATGGTCACTTCCATATTTCTCAGCTACATAGGAGATCACCTCGTCCCTACGATGATCCGGAAAGTCGATATCTATATCGGGCATCGTAATTCTTTCCGGGTTGAGAAATCGTTCAAATAACAAGTGATACGCTAACGGGTCCACCTGAGTAATCCCCAGCAAATAGGAGACGATAGATCCCGCCGCAGAACCACGACCCGGACCTGCATGAATCCCATTTTCCCTTGCGTAACTGATGAAATCCCAAACGATTAGGAAATAATCACTGAAGCCCATAGAAGCTATGATGGATAGCTCATGATTCAGTCGCTCCTCCGCTTGATGGCGATCCTCTGCATCGTATTTTTGAGGCAGTGAAGCTTCACATAGCTCGCGTAAGTATTCATCTGAGCTTTTATTTTCCGGCGAAGGATAAGAAGGAAGTAATTGCCTGTTCAATTCCAAATCTACCTGGCACGCATCAACAATTTCCTTCGTTGCTTCAAGGGTTTCCGGCCACCATTCTCCAAAAAAGTTCTCCATGTCTTCTTGAGACTTCATATAGTAATGGTGATCCTTGTTTTCAGAGTTATACCGCACTCCCTCATCAATGGCACGCAAACATTGGAAAGCATCCGCATCCCGGGGATCCAGATAACGCACATCCCCAATGGCCACGACTTTCATTCCGTTTCTATTCACCCATTCTTTAAGAGGTGTATGTAAGTGGCGCTCTGACTGAAGATCACGATCCTGGATACTCAAATATAAACGATTCTTTCCTAAGAGATTTACCCAGCGCGCTCTAGAGTTCTCTATTTTGTCAGCCATACGATTAGAAATCGACTCGGCCCACGGAGAACTAGCGGTGATCTGAATGAAAATTAACCCTTCTTTGTACATAGCCAATTGCTCTAGTGTAATGTTTTCCTTTTCTGTTTGCACGATCGTACTTATCTCGAGCAGGTTGTGGTACCCTCTGTTCGATTCCGCCAACAGAATCATCGGAAAGGAGAATGATTGATCAATGACAGTGGTCTTCAGACCAATAAGCGGTTTTACCCCCTCGCTCTTACATTCTTCATAAAAGGAAACCGCTCCGCTCATCGTATCCTGATCAGTAAGAGCAACAGCACCAAATCCGGATTTTTTGGCTGTTCGTACAAGATCCTTGATTTTAATCGTACTGTTCATCAAGCTATACCCTGATTGCACATTCAAATGGGTAAATGTCATTTCGCACACCTTCTTTCATGTAAATTATAGCTACTCTGGAGATTGGATGAAAGCCTTCTGCATAAAGAAAGAGATGAAAGAATAATGGTTAGGTAAGAGACAATTTTCAGATAGCGAAAAGAGGGACAAGATGGAAGATCGTTTAGTCATATCCATGATTCAATGCTTCTTTATCGCGTTCGGTGTGATCGTAGGCGGAACCATTATCGGAAGTATTGGAAGTTTATTAACTGGGGAAGCCGCTTTAACATCCATGTTTCGGATTGCCAAAGGGTTGAGGATTTGGGCGATCGTGGCAGCCATTGGTGGAACATTTGATGCCATCAGCAACTTCGAAAAAGGAATTTTTGATGGTTCCACTTTTGATATCTTCAAGCAGGTGATGATTATTATTGCCGCGATGGGTGGAGTGAAAACAGCACTGCTTCTTTTTGAATGGTTATTGGGTGATGAGGTGACATAATGCACTTTCCTGCCTATCATAAAAATAAAGAATGGAGACGTTTTTTTGCAGGTCTTGTGTTAGGTGCGATTATTGGTTATGCCTTTTTCATTTATGTTCATGGGCAACTCCAGCAAAAATATACAGAAGAACATATAGAGATGACGGCACAATTAAGTGAATGGGAAACCAAATATGAAGCTCTCCTGAATAACCAGGATCAAGAATCAGAAGGCAAGCCCATGAATGTTAAAGAAATAAGTGTCGTGTTTACAAATGCAAAAAAACTTGAGGTGGATCTGCTGACCCAGCACCAGTTGAATGCGTTGGTCAAAGATCAACTCGTTACTGTAACAGGAAAAGATGTCTCCATCGTTGCTGATCAAGTCGATCTCATCATTTCAACGATACAAAATAAAAATTATGTTGTCGATGATTTCACCTATGAGTTAAAAGTGACGAGATTAATTGTAGCTGAAACCCTGCAGCTACATCTGGAAATTAAACTGAAACGTTAAAAACTTGAGCAGGCTTAGTCCGCCTGCTCGTTCTTATATTTCTGACATACCATTTCAAGTTCTTTAGCAATATCCTCCGTTTCTTCCCATGAAGAAGCTGAAGCCCCTGAGGCCATCGGGTGGCCGCCTCCATTATGGTTGGCTGCGATCCCATTAATCACCGGCCCTTTCGAGCGTAAACGGACACGGATGGTATCTTCTTCCTCCACGAAAAATGCCCATGCAAGCATTCCTTCTATGTCGCCAAGCAAACCTACGAGCTGACTCGTTTCCGAAGGAGAAACATTAAACTCGCTCAACGTTTTACGATCGAGACGAATCGTTGAATACCCAGCTTCATGAACGGTGAAATTTTGTAACACATACCCTTTCAACTTAGCAACATGAACAGGTGTCTTATACATGTTATTATATAAAGTTGGTCGATCGAACTCAAAATTCACAAGATCAGCTGCATACGAGAGCGTCTGTTTCGTCGTACTCGGAAAAAGGAACCGGCCCGTATCCCCCACAATTCCTGCGTAAAGAAGTCGAGCTGCCTCATCATTAAGGACCAACCCTTCCTCTGCGAACTCAGAGTACAATTGATAGATCATTTCCGAGGTGGAGCTTGCTGATGTGTCCACCCATTGAATATCTCCATAGGCATCTACTTCCGGGTGGTGATCGATTTTTATTAATACGTCTCCCTGATCATAGCGCTGATCATCGATACGAGCCTGGTTTGCGGTGTCGCACACGATCGTAAGAGCCCCTTTAAAGGCTTCATCAGGTACTTCATCCATCGAAGCAAGAAACTCTAGCGAGGGTTCACCTGCGCCGGTGATGAACACTTGTTTTTGTGGAAAAGTGGCTTGAATTAATGTAGCTAAACCAGCCTGCGATCCATAGGCATCCGGGTCTGGACGCACATGGCGATGGATGATAATGACTTCATGATCTTTGATAGCTTTCATAATGGCCTGCTTACTCATAAAAAAGTCCTCCTCTTTTGCTTTGCGTGTTATTTAATCATAGAATTCTATGCACAGGTAGCCTTTTCCGAAAAAACAAGCTACAATAAAAGAGAAATTCAAACGCAGGAGTCGATCAAATGATTATTTTTCCGATCCTTATATTAATCTCTTTTGTGCTTTACATCTACTACAAGGTAATGATTGTCCGTTCCAACGATCCTCTAACTCAAGAATACTTAAATAGTAAGTCCAAGCTATTCCTTGGAAGTTTCATTTTCTTTTTTGGGATTAACCAATATGTATTCTACCAAACGAAACTTTCACTATTTGTAGGCCTCGTATTCATTGCCCTTGGTATTTTCCAAGCCCAGCTGGGGTGGAAAGCAAGCAAGCACTACCGGGCAGAATTTCAAAAGCACCGGACAAGTCCCCAATCTTGAATATCTAAGAAAAAGTCGCTGTTGTTCAGCGACTTTTTTTATCGGTCAATGAGCTGGGCCATGAGGAGAGCTTTTCCAACAATGGACTTCTCATGATGAACCTCGATGTCTACTTTTGCAAATTTCCTTCCGACCTCCAAAATCTGAGGACGCACTTCGATATCACTTTCAATTTGAACAGGTTTAATAAAATAGACCGAAATGTTTTCAACCACAAGATCGCCCTTTTTATATTTCCTTAATAGTCTACTCGAGGCTTCAGTGATTAACGAAATGAAAACGCCATAAGACATCGTCCCTAGTGGGTTCGTCATCTGAGGTGTTACTTTGGTCTTCCATACAGGGTTTGAGTCATCTTCTGCAATGACCTCCATACGGTTTGTGGCCAAATCATCAATCGTTTCGCCTACCTGAGGCTGCCTTTGGATATGCTGCAAAGCTTTTAACACGTCCTGTCGGGAAATGATCCCTTGAAGTTTATGAGAAGGGTCAACAACGGGCATCAGTTCAATTCCTTCCCAAACCATGACATGGGCAGCATTCGCAAGAGAGGTCTTCGCATGTACGGTCATTGGATTTCGAGTCATGACTTTTTCAATCCGTGTCTCTTTATCTTTACCGATCACATCTCTTGAGGTGACGATTCCGACCACTCGATTCTGCTGATCTACGACTGGATAACGGCTGTGGCCAGTGGCTGTGTTAAATTCATGCCATTTCGAAACCGGATCCAATGACTGCAGGAACTTTGATTCCTCAAAGGAAGTATAAATATCATCAACAAGCACAATTTCTTTTTTTATCAATTGATCATAAATGGCTCGGTTGATCATCGTTGCGACTGTAAATGTATCATAGCTGGTAGAGATGACGGGAAGCTTCTTTTCATCAGCTAGCTTCTTAACCGTTTCACTCGTGTCAAATCCACCCGTAATTAAAACGGCTGCCCCTTCTTTAACCGCAAGCTCATGAGCATTTGTCCGGTTCCCTACGATAAGAAGAGAGCCCGCTTCTGTATAACGCATCATCGCTTCAAGCTTCATCGCACCTATGACGAATTTACTTAGGGTTTTATATAAACCCTCTCGTCCGCCAAGCACTTGACCATCAACGACATTTACAATTTCAGCAAACGTCAATTTTTCTATGTTCTCTTTTTTCTTTTTTTCAATTCTGATGGTTCCGACACGTTCCATCGTGCTGACAAGGTCCTGATTCTCCGCTTCTTTGATGGCCCTGTAGGCTGTACCTTCACTGACATTCAATGCTTTCGCTATTCTTCTGACAGATATTTTACTGCCCACTGACAGGGATTCAATATGTTCCAGGATCTGTTCATGTTTTGTTGCCATACGCCCACCAAACTTTCTAACTGTACTAATCCAATTTCTTATAATTGTTATTATACAGTTGATACAGATGATCCGCAATTTCTTCCTGAAGTTTCAGAAAAAGCCGTTTGTCATTGAGTAGACAAACGGCTTTGAATATTGCAGGCTTAAAGCTCGATGGATTCTCCCGGCTTTAATGCCGTACCTTTACCTGATTTCACTTCTTGGGCAAATGCATCCCCGTCCTGAGCTATTAAATCAAAGGTGTTGTAGTGGACAGGCACGACCTGTTTCGCTTGGAGCCACTCAGCAGCAACGAGCGCATCAGAAGGTCCCATCGTGAAATTGTCACCAATAGGGAGGAAAGCAAGGTCAATGTCATTCCGTTCCCCGATCATCTTCATATCCGAGAACAAACCAGTGTCTCCGGCATGGTATATGGTTTTTCCATCAATCGTCAGTAAAATACCCGTAGGCATCCCTGTGTACACGATTGTTCCATCCTCTTCCTGATAAGAAGAACCGTGAAAAGCCTGGGTGAATTTCACCTGTCCAAAATCAAATTCGTGACCTCCACCAATATACATTGGGTGAGCATTCAAGCCTTTATTTCCA
This sequence comes from Halobacillus sp. Nhm2S1, assembly GCF_019599545.1. Taxonomy (GTDB): domain Bacteria; phylum Bacillota; class Bacilli; order Bacillales; family Halobacillaceae; genus Halobacillus. Next base: position 642,132 of record NZ_JAIEZV010000003.1, read on the forward strand.
AGGTAAGTAGCTAACTCGAACGGAGCGATAACCTGAGCATCATTTCTTTTTGCAATCTCAAAAGTATCCCCAACGTGATCGTTGTGACCATGAGTAAGTAAAATTACATCCGCTTTCACTTGATCTGCATCCAGATCTGTATTCCCATTGTCTGAAATGAACGGATCAAAAAGAATGGTTTTTCCATTGGCTTCAACTTTCACTACAGCGTGACCATGATAAGAAACTTTCATCCATAACACTCCTTTTATCGATTGCTAATTTAATAGTTCCGCCAAGCTTCTTCATACTTTTGAATGAGATGTGGATTGATAAGGGTATTGGGTTCCATTTTGACCACTTGGCCTTCACCATTCAAGATTTCCCCATCTTCATCTTTTCCAAACACTGTCATCGATTGGAAAACTTCCTCTGTCAGAAATTTAGTTTCCACCGTAAACTGGATATCCTCGACCTCGAGCGGTTCCCTCGAGGCCATAATGAACCCCCAATTCCCAAAGCTCGGAACATCTACATGGAAATTCTCCGTGTACAAACCTGTAGAGGCTACCGTTTTATCAATCGTCCAGTAAACCTCTGTCGCAAAGAGGGGACTTGTCGCTTGGATCATTACTGCCCCTCCAGGAGATAAATGGTTTCTCACTAAAGAATAGAACTCCCGTGTGTAGAGTTTGTTCAGACTTTCGTTGTTCGGATCAGGAAGGTCGATGATGATCACATCATACAATTGATCCGCATTTTCCAGAAACTCGAACGCGTCTTTATTCATTACACTGACCTTAGGATCATCTAGCGCTCCCTTATTCACTTGCAGCAGATGAAAATTGGACCTTGCAAGATTTGTGACAGCAGGATCAAGGTCCACGAGCGTAATCTTCTTGATTTCCTGATACTTTAATAGCTCTTTCGCAGCAATCCCATCTCCTCCCCCAAGGATCAGTACATGGTCCTGCTTATCAGAAGAAGCTACAGGAGGATGGACAAGTGTTTCATGATAGCGATGTTCATCTGTTGAACTGAACTGCAAGGACCCGTTTAAATAGAGGCGTGTATCCCCTTGCTCTTTTGTAAGTACGATTCGTTGATAAGCGCTTTCTTCCATATGAATGATTGGATCTTTATAGAGCTTTTGTTCGAAAGAGAAGGCCATTTCTTCACCGAAAAATAATCCACCAATAAGAAGTGCCCCGATTAGGATGGCTCCTGTCAGATGGATAGAGAAACGCTTAATTTCAGAGCGAAATAAATACAAGACTAAAACAGCGACGGCTAAATTAATACAAGCCACAAAGAATGCACTTTTCACCATGCCCATTTGCGGCCTGAGATAAAAAGCGAAAAGCAGCCCACCAATCAATCCACCTGCATAATCAGAAAATAGCACCCTGGCCGTGCTTCGGTTGAGCTCCACACCTATTTCATTGGCCTTTCTAATCAGGATCGGCAGTTCAAGACCAGTCAAGGCTCCTATAGTAAATGTGACCAAGTATAGGAACAGGGCATCCGTTCCTGCAGGAGCAAAAGCCGTCATCCCAAACATCGTGAAGCTTGAAAAGCCTCCAATTAGGGCCACCATGAATTCAATCCAGATGAACGTGACAATCAGCTGCTTCATCACTCTCTCACTTATACTAGCACCAATCCCCATGCCGGTAAGGAACAAACTGATCGTTAACGTGTACTGCTTTACACCATCACCGAGAATATAAGAGCCAAGCGCACCAAATAAAACTTCAAAGATAATCCCGCATATGGAAACAATGCCTGAGGCCCAGTATATAAAATGACTTTTTCTAATATTCGCTTCCACTTTGTTCACTCCACTTAAACTTGTATGTTAAAAAGCCACTATGAGAATGATTCATAGTGGCTTCTCTCAAATATTTTCTGGCCGTTATGTAATGGACGCACCGATTACAAAGGCTAAACCAATCGAGACACCCATCGTAATGATTCCGACCGCTGTATTATTTTCCTTCAATTTCGTTTCCACAGAAAACTTACGTGTGAACAATTCAAATAAAAGGTAGGCAATCATTTGGAGGACAACTCCGTACGCTCCCCAAATTAACGTATCCCATACAGTGAAACTATGATAAATGGCGAATGATAGAACAATACAGATTCCTATGATTTTTCCAGCAATCGACATCGCCACTGCCTGATTCCCCTGCTTTACCTCTTCCCAATCCTTATACTGTCTGGTTAACCACTCAAAGATAACTAAACCAATTACAACAATCACAACAGCCATCACAAAATAGCCTAACGTAGCCAAAAATGGTTCCATAATGATAACCTCCTTTATTTTCCTGTACCAGGGCCGCCGCCGCGAGTTGAGGACCCTCTCATAGAAGTGGTTCCACCTGAATTATAATTCCCGTACATCCCATATCCACCATAACAGTTCCCTGTCTGCTGGCAATTTGCCCTTCGGCGCTCATACCAATCATTCGACCCCAAAGAACGGTTAAGAATAGACCCTAAAAATAAACCACTGAAGAAACCCGGAGAATAATGGTTCCTCACAAAATTATCGGATGCAAGTTCAATCGTAATGACCCCGGGCTCCTCCGTACTTTCCTGTAGGATAACAAAATGATCTGGATAAATGAGAGCCTGCTTATTTTCCTGCCTTTCACTTATTTCTTCTGGAGGTATCGCTGAGGACAAAGAATCTGACACCTCTTTTAACGTCAGTTCTCTTGTCATATAAATTTTCGAGATCCCCTGTTCGGATCGGACCGTATCCAATAGAGGGAAATGATCCTCAATCAATGAATCGATATCGTCCTCTTCCGAATTTTCAATTCCACTTAAAATTTTTGACCGATCGGGTTCCGAAGGCAATTCACCATATGTATCTTCGGTATAAGAACCTGACATTCCTCTTTGGTCATCTCCGCCAAATACATTAAACAATAAGAAAAAGGCAATGATTCCTACGACTATGATCCCTGCATAATCTTTCAACACACATCCTCCTTCCACAGAACAAAGGCTCAAGGGACGCCCCGGAGTCAACACACGCCTAATCAAACGGCCGTAAGAAGATAAACTTCCCCTTTGCAAGCCGAATGGCTTATATCATGAAGACCGGGCACCGGAGCCGGATGTCGCTATTTTGGAAAATCCCATCCGTATCTCGGACTTTGTTAAAATCCCAGGCCATAAAACAGCCGTGCCTGACCACTTGGCCAGGCACGAATCATGGACCAGAGATTACTCTTTGTTCATCTTTCTCTTCAATTCTTCTAACTCATTATCAACACTGTCTTTGTTATCTAAGTCTTCGAATTCATCGTCTAAGGAGCGGCTTTGAGAAGACATATCCTCACTCGTTTCAGCCTCTGCTTCATAGTGCATGACTTTTTCTTCCATACGCTCAAAACCTTGTCGGGACTGATCCCCACCAATGTTAGACATCGTGCGGTTCATCTTCGTGCGCGTTTTCGCGGACTCGGCACGCGCTTTTAAGGAATCTTTCTTCAGCTTCATTTCCTGATATTCTTTTTTCATTTCGTCTAGTTTTTGACGAAGGTTGTTCGCATCCTGTTGAGCACGCTCCCAAGAAGCCTTGAATTGGTCCGCCTGGTCCTGATGGTTCTTCTTGTCTTCGAGGGCACGGCGGGCCAAATCTTCATTTCCAGCCTCAATGGCTTTTTCAGCTTGCTTCATGCGCTTATCTACAAGGGCCTGAGAGTCATCGTATTTTCGTTTCAACATCTTTTCATTCGCGATCTGCTTCGCTACCGCACTTTCAGCTTCGCGGATGTCATTCTCCATATCACGCATGAATTGATCAAGCATTTTCACAGGGTCTTCTGCTTTATCCAACATGGCGTTCAACTCTGAACCTACGACTGTTTTTACACGATTAAAAAATTTAAACATTTTTCTTCCTCCTTATTTTGAACCTGCCAAAATTTTGATTTCATAGGCTTCGATCTCATACCCAACACTCGCTTCTACTTCACTGCCCCATGATTCAAGGCTTAGATACGTCTTTTCATCTTCAGACATATACTCTGCATAACGGGACGTCCGGCCATTAATGTTTGTACTTCTCCCCTCTCCCGTTACGCGTGCTTCCCCTTCTTCATCTTTAAAGAAGGTTTGACCCTCGTATTCGAGTTTTTCAGGGAAGGGTAGAGATACGGGAAGTTTGACCGTCTCATATACCCCTAATTCAAGCTCATCATCCATTTCAGCAGCCAGCCACTTCGTTTGATTACCTTCTAATAGCTGATATGAGAACCACTCATAACCACCGTCACGATACGTGATTTTCCCTACAACTTCATAATCCACAAGATCGTATGTGACAATGTCACCGACTTGGATATTCAACGGTGTCCGTTCTTTTACTTCTGGTGCCTGCTTTTCACTTTTTGAAAACAATCTAGAAAAGAAACCCAAATCTTCACCTCTCCTTCAACTGTGACCCTGTGTACCTGTATGTACGTGTCTCGTTCTTAAAAGGTTTCACCTTTTTCTTTTTATTTTACGCAGGAACTTAAAGAATCTCAAATTCTTGGCCATATCGTGATTTTTTTCATTTTTTTCTGAGTCAATCACCTTTGTTTTTTCTGAAAAGAGCGTATAATCAGAAAATATCTTTCTACATAAGGAGTTGAATATGATGAAAACATTAGAAAAAGTAAGTCAATTTGCAGGCAGCACTTTCGCTATCTGGGTTCTCCTTTTGCGGCCTTATCTTTTTATCTTCCAGGAGGATTCACATGGATTGCCCCCTATATTGTTCCCTTATTGGGAATTATCATGTTTGGAATGGGGCTGACTCTATCTAAACAAGACTTCCAGGAGGTATTCAAAAGGCCGAAAGGTGTAGCCATAGGTGTGGGAGCACAGTTTACGCTCATGCCGCTTCTCGCTTTTCTATTAGTGACTATCCTTCCTGTCTCACCAGAAGTAGCGGTAGGTGTCATTCTTGTAGGATGTTGTCCGGGTGGAACTTCCTCCAATGTTATGACTTACCTTTCCAAAGGTGACACGGCTCTTTCCGTTTCTATTACAGCCGTATCGACTCTGCTGGCGCCTATTTTCACCCCTTTACTCGTTTGGGTATTCGCCAGTCAGTGGCTCCCGGTTTCAGCAGGGGCCCTTTTTGTCTCCATTGTTAAAGTGGTTCTTGTACCGATTATACTAGGTTTGATCGTCCAAGCCATTTTCAAGAAAAGAATACAAGCAACGGTGAAGGCTCTACCGCTTATATCAGTGATCAGCATTGTAGCCATTGTCGCTGCAGTCGTAAGTGTCAATCAATCTCAAATCGCCAAGACGGGGGCAGCTATATTCGCGATTGTTGTCGTTCACAACATCCTTGGTTATCTAGCTGGCTACGGTTTAGGAAAGCTGTTCCATATGGAACCGGCCAAACAACGAGCGATTTCCATTGAAGTTGGTATGCAAAACTCAGGTCTTGGAGCGTCACTTGCAGCTGTACACTTTAACCCGCTCGCTGCTGTACCCAGTGCTATTTTCAGTGTTTGGCACAATATTTCCGGCCCCATCATTGCTACCATCTTTAGAAAACAGAAGGATACTGACATAAAAGATACAAAACAGAATCACATCAAATCTGCCTAAAAACAACGTTAAAGATTAATATTCAAAAAACTCCCGATTGTCCAACACTCAGGTTTTCTGATAGACATAGTTCAACACTGAGCTAGGGATCAGGGATGGTTTAGAAGTTATGAAAAAAGCGTGGACGTGGAGTCCGCGCTTTTTTTTACATTTCTCTATTTATTAAAAAGTTGATTGGCATCTGTATATTCAAGACCTTGAGCTTCAGCAACCGCTTTGTAGGTCACATGTCCTTCAAGCGTGTTAAGGCCCTTATAAAGTGCCTCATTTTCCTGACAGGCCCTCTTATATCCTTTATTCGCTAACTGAAGAGCGTAAGGAACCGTAACGTTCGTTAACCCGATGGTGGAGGTCCTCGGTACAGCGCCCGGCATGTTAGCTACCGCATAGTGGAGAACCCCATGCTTTTCATAAGTAGGATCATCATGAGTGGTAATTCGATCGGTCGTTTCGAAAATGCCGCCTTGGTCGATGGCAACATCAACAATGACAGATCCTTCTTTCATGGATTTGACCATATCTTCTGTAACGAGACTTGGCGCTTTAGCTCCTGGAATAAGAACGGCTCCAATGACAAGATCAGATTCCTCCAAGGCCTCTTGAATATTTAGCGGGTTCGACATTAACGTGTTGATATCAGAACCAAAAATATCATCAAGTTGACGTAAACGCTCAGGATTGAGGTCAATGATGGTGACATCCGCTCCAAGACCCATGGCAATTTTGGCTGCATTCGTTCCTACAACGCCTCCACCGATCACGGTGACTCTTCCGCGTCTTACACCAGGGATCCCCCCTAATAGAATTCCTTTTCCACCTTTTGATTTTTCAAGGTATTGAGCACCGATTTGGGAGGCCATTCTTCCTGCTACTTCACTCATCGGGGTCAAAAGCGGAAGAGATCCACTCGGCACTTGAACGGTCTCATAGGCAATTGAAATAACCTTCTTACTTACAAGAGCTTTCGTCAATTCCGGTTCCGGAGCCAAGTGCAAGTAAGTAAATAAGATCAATCCTTCATAAAAATATCCGTACTCTTCCGGAAGAGGTTCTTTTACTTTCATCACCATTTCCTGACTCCATGCTTCCTGAGCTGAACTAACGATTGAAGCACCAGCTTCCCTGTACTGCTCATCGGTGAATCCTGAACCTAGTCCTGCACTGGTTTCTACAAATACTTCATGCCCTGCATTGGTTAAGCTGACCACCCCTGCAGGCGTCATCGCTATACGATTCTCATTGTTTTTCACTTCTCTTGGTACTCCTATTTTCACCGCAGCCCATCCTCCTTATTCTATACATGAAATTTACTTCTTCTAGTAATGTTTATCTTGCAAGTCTTCAAAAATAAGAAAAGAAAGCCCTTTCATTGTACCAAATGTTTTCTATAGGATGAAGAACATCCAAAATTCGACCACTTCCTTATTCCTTACCGGTGCCTGTGGATAACGTCCAATCCGCCGGTGACTTCATAAATCGTAGCTGTGATCATATCTGAATCTTCCTGACATAAAAAATCGATGGTTCTTGCTACATCTTCCCCCGTCCCCGGGCGGCCGATCGGAGTTTCTTCATCTCTACTTTTTCTACTCACTTCAATGCAAGATTCCTTCCACTCTCCTGTTATGTTTCCCGGACAGATCATATTTGATGTGATGCCATATTCTGCTTCTTCATAAGCAATGGTTTTAGTCAGGGATACAAGACCAACTTTTGCTGCTGCAAAAGCAGAACGATAGATCCACCCTGAAGCCGATTGCGCCCCTTGGAAGCCGTAGTTGATGATCCTACCGAAGTTTTGTTTTCTCATCTGAGGAACAATGGCTTTCATAAGGTGAAATACCGCATCAAGATTTCCTCGAATCATCGAATTCCATTCCTCTTCTGTGTAGTCCATTAATTTTTTTCTTTCAAAGATATAGGGACCTGCATTATTAATTAAAAAATCTACTCTACCAAAGCGCTTCAAAGTTTTTTCTGTAAGGTAATGGATCTCTTCCTTCTTTGTCATGTCAGCCTTTATAATTTGAATTCTGTCTTGATCTTCAGGGAAATCGTCGAGCAAAGAAAGGGCTTTAGCTTCATCACTTCTATATGTAACAGTAATGGAATGATTTTGTTTCAGCATATGCTCGGCTACCTTCCTCCCGAGCCCTTTGGTGCCAGCTGTAATCAGTGCATGCCTCATCTTTTAAAACCTCCTTAAGTCTCTATTTTTATTTACACTTAGGTCGCCTTTCTGTACAATGATTGGGTCAGAAAGGACGTGAATGTCTTGAGAGCTTATGCTCCCCGGAAACAAATGATTGAACATTATGGTTTAGAGGCTGTTCCCGCTGAAAAACGGGACACCCCTTGGTACCGCTTTGCTTTCATACAGATTGCCATAGCTGCCAATGCAGGCAACTTCCTCGTTCCCGCATTGGCTGTCTTGGAAGGAGGACTTTCCTTCTGGGCAGGGGTCATCTCCACGATCATCGGAGCACTTCTCGGCTTCTTACTAGTATCCTTCTTATCCTTACCAGGTGCCCGACTTGGCATCCCGGCTCAATATGCACTGCGTACAATTCTCGGAGTAAATGGTACCCGATTTTTATCCGCCCCGATCCGGAGCCTCACTTCCCTTTATTGGTTTAGTGTACAAACCATCGGTGGAACTTATGTCATCCAGCAACTAATCTTACGTCTGACCGGGATAGATCTTCCATTTTGGGTCTACTCTATTCCGCTTTCCATACTCATGGTGGCACTTGCGATTGTTGGTTTTGATGCGGTAAAACAAACCATGAGCTATTTTTTACCTTTATTACTCATCGGTGAAGCAACGATCTTGTATGTTTACTTTACTACAAATCAAACCCCCGGTTCACTGATGATGCTTCATGATGGAGGGATGGAAGGGTCATTCTCGTCCATGTTATTTTTTGCAAGCCTTGCGTTTGTTCAGTATGTATCAGGCGTAAGTGCATCAGCGGATATGACGAGGTATGCAAAATCCCCTGCTCACGGGTTTTATGGACTACTGATTGGTAATGGGATTGGCTTTTTCATTACAGCGGTCATCGGGTCTGCTTCTGCTTATCTGTTTCACGATATTAACCCGTATGTATCATCCACTGCCTTGACGAATTCTCCGCTTCTTATAGCGATTATTACAGGGACAGCCATTATTTCCATGATCAGCATTAATGTCAGTAATGCTTATACAGGTGGGTTCAGCCTTTTGAATACCTTCCCAAAACTTTCTAGAGTTCAAGCCGCTGTTGTGTTCGGTGCAGTAGGTGTGATGCTCAGCGGTTTCCCTGCTCTTGTAAATGAAGCAGAATCTTTTATTTCTATGCTTGGTGGATTAATCATTCCTATCTCAGCTGTGATTTGCAGTGATTACCTCATTGTAAAAAGAACACGTTTAAACGAAGAAGATTTGTCTTTATTAACGAAACCACGATACGTGAACATCTTAGCTATGGGAGCGATTTTGACAGGAAGTGTACTTTATTTCCTTCTTCCTGATGCATGGTCACCAGGTTTTTCAACATTCTTAGTCATTTTCACAATATACCCTATCTTTATAAAGAGAAGATAACTTAATTACCCCAACAGCATAAAGCTGTTGGGGCTTTTATTAACGGGAGTCTTTTTTCTTATTGCCGGATTGGTAACTTTCATTGATCGACTGCATAAGTTGTTGTTCCTGCTCCATATCTTTTTCTCTCTCGATTGGATTCTTCGGTTTCTTCACGTGTACCACCTCCCTGTTTAGTTTTCTCAAAATTGTTATAATTATGCGTCAAATGCGCGTCTATCCAATAATCAGGCATGATATAATAAAGATATAGAAAAGAGAGGAGGCATCCAGCATGACTTTTGAATATAAGGATATTGTTGTGGCAGTCGACGGCTCCGTTACGGCAGAAGTGGCCTTTAATAAAGCCATTGACATTGCGAACCGAAATGAGGCGAAGCTGGTACTAGCTCACGTGGTGGATACACGAGCCTTTGCAACCGTAGAAGCCTATGATCGTTCCCTTGCAATCCGCGCCGAACAATATGCGACCGAATTATTAAATGACTACCAGGAAAAAGCAGAAAAAGCCGGTGTGAAGAACGTAGTTGTTGATATTGAATACGGTTCCCCAAAAGTGAAAATTGCTAAAGATGTCGCTCCGAAATATAATGCTGACCTTATTATTTGCGGCGCAACAGGCTTAAATGCGATGGAACGTTTCTTTATCGGTAGTGTATCCGAACATATCACAAGATACGCGACCTGCGATGTGCTTGTAGTTCGCCCGGATGATGCAAAAGAAAAAGAAAATAAATAAAAGAGCCCCGGACCCGGGGTTCTTTTATTTGTCTTTATTCAGTTCTCCGACAATGTGTGGAAGTTCAGGAAGTATCAATCGATCCATCGCGAGCTTTACGGCGCCCGAAGAGCCCGGTGTAGAAAATATAGCCGTTCGTCCAGTTACACCAGCAATGGCCCGTGACAAGATCGCCGCAGATCCGATATCCTCTGTGTAACTAAGCATTCTAAAAATTTCTCCAAAGCCAGGCATCTCTTTCTCAAGCATCTCTTCAATCACTTCAATCGTTATATCCCGTTGGGCAACCCCTGTACCGCCGTTTATTAAAATCGCATCGATGTCGGGATCGTCCACCCCTCGCTTCGTATAGTCACGAATTTGACTTTGTTCATCTTTCACAATATGGTACTTCCTTACCGTGTGTCCTGTATTCGTAAGCTTTTCGATCATCAACTTACCACTTTTGTCGGTTTCTTCTGTGCGTGTGTCGCTCACGGTGAGCACAAGGCAGGAAACGGAATCATTTCCTCTTGCTTTATGTTCTTCAACAGCCAATCAAGACACTCCTTCCTTGTTCATTATGTGACGGTATTGATAAAACTTCATGGCAAACTCTGTCACCTGTTTTGTTAAATGGTAGTTCGAGTAAGCTCCTATCGCGATACTGATGAATGGTAGACCTTGAACGAGCTTCTTTCTGAACATGAGGATGAATAAGGATTTAAAACACTGTTTCATGGGTTGTTCCATCCAACCTTCATCTGTCAATTGATCCTCCCCCGCAAAGATGAAAGGGTGTTCTTTCTTCTTCACTTCTTCAATTAACTCGTTCCAAGCACTCGCTTTTAGTCTTTTCGGTAAGGTAGCAGCATGAAATACTTTGAGGGAAATCATCATTTCATAAGGATGGTTCATTTCATGGCCAAATGTTAAACCAATCAGCTGTATCGCTCTTATATTCATAAGCATCATCAGAGGGTAATCCATCCCGAGGAAAAGCCAGCCGCCGGCCCCTGTCAAGCCACCCTGGGCAAATGAATAAAGACGCCCCCTGGCCATCTGCTGCTCAGCTATGTAGGTTAACTGTTCTACGGTCAACTCTTTCTCCATATCTTCAATTTTTTCAATCTGATTGGAAAAAATTCTCCCCACCGTTAGTATCCGTTCTCTGGCCTCGTATTGATAAGAGGTTCCCTGTAAAAAAGCATGGGTATGAAAAAACCAGGCATCTAATTTTGAGAAAAATGCTTTTTTCACTTGAGGATCCACATTCGTCAAACTTTGTTGAACCCAATGATCATAAACCATTTCAAAATCATTCGGCTGATATTGCTGGTATTGCTCCAACCATGTTTTTAGTTCCGTACGTATTCGTTGGTGTGACAAAGCGTTCCCTCCTCGTCTTTGTTCCTTACCATATATTGTAGACTGAAAGCTCAAAAAAAAGCAATCGCACCTGGGTGCGATTGCTTTTCCTTTTATAGTCCTTTTTCAACGGTGTCACGAGCAATCATGACTTCTTCGTTGGTTGGAATAATCATGACCTTCACTGGGGAGTGAGGGTAGTTTACAAATGCTTCTTTTCCACGAACTTTGTTAAGAGCAGGGTCCCAGTACACGCCCATGAACTCAAGTCCCTTCAGGACACGTTCACGCATAGCCACACTGTTTTCACCGACACCAGCTGTAAAGATAATTCCATCGATTCCGTGCATACGTGCAGCATAAGAACCGATATATTTGTGAATACGAGCGGCAAAGACTTCAAGAGCAAGCTCGGCACGCTCATCTCCATCTTCGGCACGCTTTTCGATATCTCTCAAGTCACTGGAGAAACCAGAAAGTGCAAGCATACCACTTTCTTTGTTCAATACATTCATGACTTCATTCGCTGTTTTACCTGTCTTCTCCATGATGAATGGAATCAATGCAGGGTCGATGTTACCAGAGCGCGTCCCCATGGTAACCCCAGCAAGTGGTGTGAAGCCCATAGATGTGTCAATGGACTTGCCGCCTTCGATGGCTGCAATACTAGCACCATTCCCTAGGTGGCAGGATAGAAGTCGAAGTTCTTCCACTGGACGTCCCAACATCTCAGCAGCACGTTCTGAAACATACTTGTGGGAAGTACCATGGAAACCATACTTACGGATGCCATAGTCTTCATAATACTCATATGGCAGGCTGTACAGGTAAGACTGTTCTGGCATGGACTGGTGGAACGCCGTATCAAATACCGCTACGTGAGGGACATTCGGAAGCACTTCACGGAAAGCGTTGATTCCAGTTAAGTTTGCAGGGTTATGCAATGGAGCCAAGTCGGATACTTCCTCGATTTCTTGGATAACTTCATCCGTGATGAGTACAGATTCGCTGAAGCGCTCGCCTCCGTGAACGACACGGTGACCCACACCATTGATCTCATCAAGAGAGTCGATGATTCCATTCGCAGTCAATTTATCAAGAAGCATTTTTACAGCTTCTCCATGATCAGGGATATCTGTTACGGTTTCATCTTTTTCATCATTGAATTCAATGGTAAATACAGCATCATTCAAGCCGATACGCTCGACTAGACCTTTGGTAATTACAGTTTCTTCAGGCATTTCAATCAGTTGGAATTTCAGTGATGAACTACCTGCATTTATAGCAAGAATTTTATTACTCAACGTTGCTCATCCCCTTAAAAATATAGGTTCGTAATTTTCTACCACTACTATTTAATCACCCGTTATCATCGATTTCAAGGTCGCTGAGCTATGATAACGTTTACTTGTTATATTCGTTATTTTCTCACAATTGCGTTCTTTTATATTCATCAAACCATTGGTTCATCTGAGCAAGGATATCCGCCATTCCATTCGGATTCTTAAAGGAAGGAAGCTTGGCCAACAATGCTTGCTTAGGTGCTTTCGTTTCTTGACCTTTTTTCTGTAAAATCAAGATGCTCTTTCCATGCTTTTCATCTTTAAATAAGCTATCGGAAAGCTGCAGCATTCCCACGATGTGAGCATGCTCACGTAAGAATTCATTCAGCGCCTTAGACTGCTCACTTTCAAAAAGGAAGTTCGGCACAATAAACATAAGGAAGCCGCCTTCTTTTGTATAATTCAATCCCTGCTCAATAAACAGGTGGTGAGCATACGACAAGCCTTCATCCGCTTTAAGCTTATATCTTGCTGCTTGAGCGTCATCCGGATAATATCCGACAGGAAGATCAGCCAGTACAAAATCGACAGGCTCCATTAAGAACGGAGCCAGGCTGTCCTGGTGGAAGAATTCAATTTCATTTTTTTGCAAGTTGGCATTCGCAACGGCAAGCTGAATAAGGGTAGGGTCTACTTCACTGGCATATGCTTGCAGCGTCATATCCAGCTGGTTCATAACGGAAGTCATTAAATTTGCGCTTCCTGAAGCCGGATCGAAGAGTTTCAGGCTTTCTTCCCCTTCAAACAATTTGGAAGCCAGGTAACCCATGAACATGGCGACAGAATCTGGTGTGATCAAATGTTGCTGCTGAGTAGCTCCCTTCATACCCTTGAGAATGGCCAGTTGAACCGCTTTTCTTATTTCTTCTTTTTCAAACTCTTCTTTTTTTACCTTTAACAGTTCATTCGTTAGAAATGTCTGCAAAGCCTCTCCCATGTCATCAAATGGCTGGCCATTGAACAGGACATCCATTGTTTCTGCAATCGCTTCTAAATAGGTAATATTCAAGTCTTCAGATATTACCGTTGAAGTATCATCGATCCATTGAAATAGTTTTTCCACTTGTTCCTGCTTCATAATCATTCTCCTTCAAATAAAATCATGCTTGGTAAACTTTATAGGACCATCTCAAAAGAAATTGGCGCAGCTGTTTGAATCAAACATGATGCGCCAACCTTCGTTTACGTTTTCGTCTATACCCACCATATCGAATTCCACCCTTCAATTCAACAATGTTAAACTTTCCCGATTTGTTTGAAAATTGTGTGCGGTTTCAAGAATGAAATGATAAAATGACATCAAGCTATACATAAGAGGAGGATGCTAGATGAACGACCAACGAAGAAATTTATACTTTTTTTATCAGCAAACCGAAGAATTAAATGATAAATTGGAGTCCTTATTCCAACTCGCCAGAGACAACGATTTCCATATCGTTGAGGATTCCACAGATGCCAACATCATCATCGCTGTAGGGGGCGATGGCACCTTCTTGCAGGCTGTCCGCAAATCGGGGTTCCGACAGGACTGCCTTTATGTAGGAATTAGAACCGGTCATGAAGCAGGGCTTTACTGTGACTTCGATATTGATGACCACGATGAAATGATTGATGCGATGAAGAATTCTGAAGTGGAAGTACGCCGTTTCCCAGTTATTGAAACCACCATTAATGATGAATCCACCTTCATGTGTTTAAACGAATGCAGTGTACGCTCGACGTTGATCAAATCCATTGTGATTGATGTCCACATCGACGACTTGCATTTTGAAACTTTCCGCGGAGATGGGTTAATCATCGCCACCCCTACTGGGAGCACCGCTTACAATAAATCCATCAACGGCGCAGTCGTGGATCCAAAACTTCCATGTTTCCAGATCAGTGAGCTCGCATCTCTTAACAACAACCGCTACCGCACACTCGGTTCCTCCTTTATCTTGAGTGGAGAACGATCATTGAAGCTGAAAGTCCGCCAAGATGGTAATGACTATCCGATTATCGGCATGGATAACGAAGCCTTTTCCATTCGTAATATTCATGACGTCACGATCAATCTTAGTGAAAATGTCATTAAGACCGTCAAACTTAAAAACAATACGTACTGGGACCGCGTTAAACGTACGTTTCTCTAAAAATACCCAACACCTGAAAAAGGAACTTCCAGCACATTGGAAGTTCCTTTTTCATAAAAAAATACTTATTATACATAAGCTCCCTTTACTTGAAGACTCAGTTTCGAGACTTTTGTTGAGCGGGTGGGGGGCTGCGGGGAATAACTCGCTTTCCGACGGAGTGCGGTGAGCATATACCGCGCTCCCTTAAAGGAAGCCTGGCCTGGTTGAAATAATGAAGGACCCTCCCTGGCCATGGATACGGGGTCAGGGAAACGACAATTTGCAGTGGTTTGGATCAGACAGTAGAAAAACACACACGTTCGTGTCTCCATTCGCTTTTCATGCGGACGTTTCCCAGACCCTGCTTCCACGCTTATTCGTGTGGAATCTTTGATTAAAACAACTCTTTAACGGCGTGCCTGAGCGGGTTTTCACTACAGAACTTGTCAATTTGTTAGATGGATTTCGAGAACCTCTTTATGGCAAAGGGGCGGAGGGAAACGGTGAGACTCCTGTGGGAAGTGCGTGGTAGATGAGACCCCGCAGAGTGTTAGCTCGAGGAGGCTCATCACTCGCCCACGGAAAGCGAACCTTTTCCCGGAGCCCCTAAGCTCCCATGAAAGTCACGAAATCGAGTATTCAACAATCCTGCCAGATTGTTGAATAACTAGTAATGTTAAGATATCAAGAGCGTTGGTAGACGATTTCTTCGTCTACAACGGTCATGGTAACCGTTGCATCTGCCAGTTCATGGGACTTCAAGGCAAAGAGATCCCTATCCAATACAGTGAAATCTGCAAGGAAGCCTTCCTGAATCATCCCCTGCTCATCCTCCTTGTGAATGGCTTGAGCACTCCCCTTTGTATAAAGGGATATGGCTTCATAAACGGTAAGCTTCTCTTCGGATTGATAGACAGCGTGATCGTAAGATGCCCTTCGGTCTACAGCTGCCCGGATACCAAGCAGAGGATTAATTTCTTCGATGGGGGCGTCAGATCCCCCGGCACACTTAATTCCTGCATCAAGCAACGTTTTCCAGGAGTAGGAATTCTTCAACCTTAAATTCCCTAGACGTTCAATGACCCATGGAAAGTCAGAAGCAACGAATGTCGGCTGGATATCCAAGACGATATTTAAACGCTGCAATTGATGAATTAATCCAGGGCTTAGAATCTGTGCATGAATAATCCGATCCCGTTCTCCGTTCTTTAGGGGATTAGATGCGATGGCGTTGGCAACCGCTTCGACAGCCCCGTCACCAATAGCGTGGACCGCTACCGGCATGTCCCTTTTCCTTGCTTCTTTTACAAGTTGATCAAGCTCTTCATTTGTGTGGATAGCCACTCCATGGTTTTCCGGGTCATCTGCATATGCATCTTTTAACCATGCCGTTCTACCTCCTAAAGCTCCATCAGAGAAAATTTTCAAGGCCCCTAATTCCACAAAATTTGTTCCTTTTTTGAACCCTAGTTTTTCTTGATCTACCTGTTCAATGACGCCATGATGAATAAGAAGATGGGCACGAAATTTTGTTTTTACCCCATCAATCACATGTAGAAAAGCGTCAAAAGTTTTTCTGAAACCCCCGTAGTAGTTTAAGTCTTCACTATGGCCGCCTACAAGGCCAAAAGAATGCATGTCCTTAACGGCTAAGTCCGTAGCTTTTCTCAAATATTCAGGTGTCACTTCAGGCATGGCATCTTTAATTAGTTCCTGTGCCTGGTCATGGAAGTAACCTGTCGCTTCTCCTCGCTCGTCCCTTACAATCACCCCACCTTGTGGGTCTTCGGTGTCTGCTTCAATCCCGGCCATGGTCATCGCTTTTGTGTTGGCTAGAAGGGCATGTCGACACACCCTCGTCAGCATCATCGGGTGTTCGGATGAAATCTCATCAAGCTCATCTTTATGTATAATGCGTTTTTCTTCCCATTGATTTTCATTCCATCCGTCTCCGATAATCCATTCTCCCGCTGGAAGTTGTTCTGCGTGCTGTTGTAAGGCCTGTTTCACTTCTTCTGCAGACTTCATAAACGAAAGGTCAAGCCTCATCAAGCGCTCCCCGTGGCCGATAATATGCAAATGACTATCCGTAAATCCAGGGTACATGACAGCCCCTTTTAAATCGTGTTCTTCCGTAATTTGATCTTTGTAGGTTTGATATAAAAGCTGGGTATCACCAACTGCTTTCACCTTTCCCTCTGCAGTCACGACCGCTTCCACCCATTCTCCTTCTTTTTTCATCGTATATATTTTCCCACCATACCAAAGCTTCACTATAAACACTCCCTCTTTCTTCCTTTTATCTATACCTTAATCTATATAGGTACAGAAATGAAGTACTAGCCATTAAAAGACAAGGGAAAATCTCTCCTTTCAGGTAGCGAGGTGTCATCATTCTGCATTCCATTTATTTTCTGGACAATAAAAAACCTCTGGCTATCGGGCCAGAGGGTAAATCATCTAGAGTAAATCATCGAATTCATCGTCTTGTTGTCCCGATTGATGGTCAGGGGAGACTTCAATGATATAGGATTCTTCCAACGCTTTATCAATATCACGGGTAAAATCTGAATTGGATTCATAATAATTGGCATTTTTTCGTGTCGGTTTTGTCTTCGGTGCTTTCGGCACAAATACTGTACAGCAATCTTCAAAAGGGCGTATAGAAATCTCATACGTTCCAATTTTCCTGGAAATATCGATGATCTCTAACTTGTCCATAGAAACAAGCGGCCGGATGATTGGGTAGTTTGTGACTTCATTAATTGTATTCATACTCTCCATCGTCTGACTGGCTACTTGTCCAAGACTTTCACCTGTCGTAATGGAAAGAAGGTCATTTTGCGCAGCTACCTGCTCACTGATCCGCATCATCATTCGGCGCATAATGGTCATGCTGTATCCTTCTGGCATTTCACGATGGATCTTCTGCTGGATTTCTGTGAATGGAATGACATGAATCTTTACCTTTGAACCATATTTGGATAGGGCCTGGGCAAGGTCGATGACTTTTTGCTTTGCCCGCTCGCTAGTATATGGTGGGGAATGGAAATGAATCGCTTCAATTTCGACTCCACGTTTCATAGTCAAATAACCGGCGACAGGACTATCAATTCCTCCTGAAAGCATCAATAAGCTCTTCCCTGTGGTACCAACAGGAAGCCCGCCTGCTCCTCGGTAATCCTGTGCCGTCACATAACACCCTTCATGTCGAACTTCGACTTTTATTTCCACATCAGGGTGGTGCACATCGACCTTGACATCTTCCGTTTGACGGAGGATATGTCCACCTAATAAAGGATTAAGCTCCTGAGAAGGAATAGGAAATGTTTTGTCTGTTCGTTTTGATGATATTTTGAATGTGCTGGCATTCATTGCATCACGGAACGCCAGCATAACAGCTTCTTTCATTTGCTCTTCTTCTTTTTCCACTTTCACAGCGAAACTCAAGCTATGGATGCCGAATACTTCCTGGCATTCTTTCATAACTTCATGAGGATCTTCCCCGTTCAACAGGACAAACATGCGCCCTTGTGTCTTTTTAATCGTTGTGTTTGGGTACTTTCTCAACTTTATAGCAATGTTACTTTGCAGTTTTTGTTCAAATGCCCGTCTGTTTTTCCCTTTTAACGCCATTTCACCATATCGAATCAAAATCCGATCAAAATTCATTATGCTCACCCCATCGTCGCTTGTAAGTTTTCAACGGTTTGATCTAACTTTTTCAGGAATAGATCCATTTCCTCTTTTTCATTCCATGCAGAAAGACTGACGCGCAAAGCAGAAGTCGTCCGCTCATAATCCAAGTTACATGCCTTGAGTACAGCACTCACGTCCGGCTGTTTGGAAGAACAAGCCGATTTGGTGGAAATGAAAATCCCTTCTTCCCCGAGGGCGTGAATAATAACTTCAGGTTTAAATCCTGGAATGGAAAAGTTTATGATATGAGGAGCTCCATCCTGCGGTGAGTTGATTTTACTATAATCCCGCAGCATAAGTCCTTTCCATAACATCGTTCTCATGGTACTTAAATGGTTTACTTTTTGTTCCCGATTCTCATGGAGAAGACGGAGGGCTTTTACAAACGCTACCGTTCCAGGTAGATTTTCTGTTCCAGCTCTGACTTCTGATTCCTGGCTTCCTCCATGCAACAGAGGGAAAATACGCACGTGCCTTTGCATGAGTAGAGCCCCTGTCCCTTTCAATCCATGAATCTTATGTCCGGAGAGAGTGCAAAGGTCAATGCCCCAATCTTTAACGGAGAGGTCTATTTTACCTAACCCTTGAACATGATCGACATGGAAGAAGACTTTAGGATAAGCCTTGAGTATTTCTCCGATTCTTTGCACGGGCTGAATAGTACCAAGCTCATTGTTCACACTCATCACACTGACAAGAATCGTATCGTCTCGTAACGCTTGTTTTATATCTTCGGGGTTAACTTTCCCGTTCTGATCAACATTTATATAAGTGACTTCAAAACCCAATGTTTCCAGTGCCTTGAATGCTTCCATCACAGAAGGGTGCTCAATTACAGTCGTAATCAAATGCTTCCCTCTTGTTTGGTGTTGAAGCGCAATCCCTTTAATAGCCATATTATTTCCTTCCGTTCCCCCTGAGGTAAAAACCACTTCCTGAGAGTCAACATTTAATAGCTGGGCCGCTTGTTTCCTTGATCGATCCAATAAACGTTCAGCTTCGCTCCCAAAACGGTGAACGGATGAGGGATTGGCAAAATATTGGTCCGCAACTTTTTGAAAACTCTCCAACACTTCATGGTGCGGATGAGTAGTGGCACTATTATCTAGGTAAATCATGGGCTCTGACTCCTTTTTTTTCGAATTGCAGCTCATTATTTTATCATAACACGAAGGCAAATGAAACACTTGCTCCATGAACAATAAAAAGCACCTGCCTTACGCAGGTGCTCTACATCTTAACTATTATCATTCTTATTTAGTTCAAGAGAATCAAGGAGGGTATCGATGCTGAGTTTTCCGTCTTCACGAACATCGTTAATCCAGTCTTCCGTCAATGCTCTGTCTCCAATGATCGTTGAAACCTCATTTTCTACTCCCATGTTTCTTTCAAAAAATCCAGCGGCTAGTGAATGATTCAAGCTTTTACCCTCTGTATCGAAGGACCTGATTAAGCCATGCTCTTTACTATCGAAAACCGTAGCATCTGGGCTCAGAACGATCAAACTAAGGACAATCCCCCATATGATAGCGGTTCCCGAAATCAATCCAACCATAATTCGTTTTTTCAAATGAAACACTTCCTAAACGAGGACTTCTTCCTCTTTGTCAATTTTGGAAAGTGCAGACGGATCCACTTCTTTAATGGCCTCTGTAGCGAGGTTTAACGCTTGTTCATAATGATAAGACCTGAACTTTTCCTCCGCCTCAAGGAGTTTAGCTGCTAAGATTGGATACTTGCTTCTATAACGATTGCCGCATTGAATCACGCGTTCTGCAAGCTGAGCTGTTTCCATAACCTTTTCAGCATCGTGACTCAACTGCTCTGTCATTTCCATAGCTTCATCCAATTTTTCGTTGACCACAGCCATATCGAGCGGCTGGGCTTCAAGACTCTGGAACACCTCATCTACTTTATGACTTGCTGCTTTCATATCTTCATAGATCGACGTAGGAATACCAGGAATATTGCTTCTTTTTAATCTACGATGAGTATCCAAAAGAAGGCTTTCCATCTTCGTTAATTTCTGCTTGGCTTCTCGTTCATCTTTCCTGAGGTTTTGGACACGCTCTTGGAAATATCCATGTTGTTCTTCAAGCTCTTGCAATTGTTTCTCCGTATCTTCAACCTCTTCGCGGAGAAGGGCATAGGAAGTTTCACCATCTGCTCGTCTGAAATCAAGGCTTGTTACGCGTTTACGCATTTGATTCAACCACTTCTTCAAGCTTCGGTGAGACTCCAAATGTCCTTCCTCTACTTGATACGTCTGTTGTATTTCCTCCAGTTCCCGTTCCGTGTCTGCCAAAACATATTCCAACTCATCCAACTGAGCTTTAAGCGGTACAAATTGCTTTTCTACATAATGATGTGCCACCGCTTCACTTTCCAGCAGCTGATACATTTCCTGAATTCTTGTCTGTATTTCTGCCAATGCTTCTTCAATTCCTGATTGATCCCCCTGCTCCATTTGAACGAGCATTTCCTCCAGAGACCGTTCATAATTATGTAACTCTGGAAGGAAATCAAAATGAGAGATACGGTAACCTTCCGACTTCATCTCTTCTACACCGTTTTTCAGCTCTTTCAACTGTTCAGGTAATTCAATCTTCACTTGTTTCAATCGATCAGGAAAATGCTGGACATCCTCCTGCAATTGAGTAGTCTCTTGACGTATCGTTTGCACAAGAGTATTGGCTTCAATGTAATCCCCTTGCTCAGTTAATTGTTCATATTCGTGGAGCTTGTCCTTCAATTCACTCACTCTTTGCTCAAAAACGCGGACAGCTTTGCCGTATTGATGACGGTTTTGAATAAGAAGTTTGGTAAGCTCTTTCAATTCCGGCTCCATCGATTCAATTTCCAAACGGCTTTGCTTTTCAGAATCAAGGAGGTCTTCCAACTCTTGGAGCATCATTTTGATGTCTTCCTCAATGGCTACTAACTTTTTCTCGGTGTTTGCCAAGACGACTTTCACTCGTTTAAAACGATAGCGATCCGCCGCTTCTTCTGCATCGAAAAGGTCTTCCTCAAGCTCAGGCAGCTCTTTTGTCAATATTTGATCCCAGCGAGCCCGCCACGCTTCGAACTTTTCCTGAGTCTCACCAGAAAGGTTTAAACTTTTCACTTTGGATAACTCTTCAGTGACGCGTCGGTTCATGATATCCATTTTCCAACCTTCCAGGCGATCCACTTCATCATAGACCTTTTTCCGCCAAATCAGCCCTATGATGAACAATGCGATGAGTAGTAAAATAGCCCCGATGACGTACTTCATAAACAGCCTCCTTACAATAAACGTGCCATACGGATGTATTACGTTCCGAATTGTGATTTAGTTGTTTATAATGATACCATGTAAAACATCCTTTTGGCTAAAATATTTCAAATTTATTATCATATTGACAAAAATTTCAAGCGCAAAGGAGAGACGACTATGATTGATGGTCACATCCATACACCTTATTGCCCCCACGGCTCTTCAGACACCCTGAAAAGTTACATTGAACACGCCATAAAACGCGGGTATCATTCCATGACATTTACAGAGCACGCGCCGCTTCCTTCCTCATTTGAAGATCCCGTTCCAGAAAAGGACAGCGGGATGTCTTTTCAACAAGTGGAAGAATATTTAAAAGAAATCGACCAGCTAAAAGCAGAATACAAAAAGGAAATTCAGATTCAGAAAGGATTTGAAGTAGATTATATCGAAGGGTATGAAAAAGAGGTGGAAAGCTTTCTAAATACCTATGGCCCCTCTCTTGATGACAGCATCCTATCCGTTCACTTCTTAAAGGGACCAAGCCATTGGTACTGCATCGACTACAGTCCCGATATGTATAAGGATGCGATCCATGATTTCGGTGGAGTGGAGCGGCTTTACCAAGCCTACTACGATACGCTCACTCAATCGGTACTGCGTGATTTAGGCGATTACAAACCAACCCGTGTCGGTCATATGACGCTTGTGAAGAAATTCCAACACCTCTATCCCGCACCGAAAAATTGGGAAAAGCAGGCTCATTCGTTCCTTGAACTCGTTCAAAATCATGGATTTACCCTTGATTATAACGGTGCAGGAGTAGTGAAGGAACATTGCAAAGAGACTTACCCTCCATTACAAATGGCAAGACAAGCCTCTTCCATGGGTATTCCTTTAATTTATGGTTCTGACGCTCACACAGCATCAGGGCTAGGTCAAGGATACAGTTCGATCGACCACCGGATTCTCAAGCTTTAGCAAGCTCTTGGACGGAGCGGTGATCGTTCATTAGTCCACTATACATTTCTACAAAGTGGTTGAGAGAAGCGTCTGTAATAAATGGATCTTTAAACTCATGTGGCATCATGAACGGAGCATTTAATAGTCCTTTCAATTGAAGCAGGCATAATTTTTCTTTAAAAGTGACATCAATATGGGAGTTTTTATCGAAAAGGATTTGAGTAAGTAAATGGTTCTCTTTCGCCAAGTAAGTGACGAGCATCTCTCGTGCAAACGTTGTGTTCAACGTAAGCTCCCTATTTAATAAACAAGATAGTTGATAATTTGACTGTTTATAATGTAGAATTTTTTTCACTAATTGATTTAGACGATATTCGCCTTCTGAGGGTTCCTCGTTTTCCAGCATTTCAAGATAAGGCTCGAAATAGCTGACGGCGAGTGATTCAAAAAGGCCTTGTTTACTCTTAAAGTAGTAATGGATCAACGAGACATTAACATTAGCTGCCTTCGCGATATCTCGGACAGATGTTCCATTGAAACCTTGGCTGTAGAAAAGGCGGCAGGCTACATCTAACACTTTGTCACGCGTTACGTTTGGTCGGCTCATTATTTTTCCCCCTCAGGAAAAGATTCTCTACATTTGTTGGATTTCCTGCTTGCAATCGTCCATCAAATACCGACAGAAAATTCTGTTCTTTGTCGAATATTATAAGCTTAGGAGGTATATTCATGTTCCAATCCACTTCTTATACAGGTACAAAAAATGAAAAATACGATCTGGTCATCAAACAATTAAAAGCTCTCATCGAGGACGAGCCAGATCAAATCGCAAACTTGTCCAATGCATCTTCCCTTCTCAACCAGTTCCTAGATGATGTCAATTGGGTCGGCTTCTACCTGTGGAAAGAGAGCCAGCTTGTTCTCGGTCCATTTCAAGGTCTTCCCGCTTGTGTCCGGATCCCATCTGGCAAAGGGGTTTGCGGTACAGCCGTAGCCGAAAAAAAAGTTCAGCGCATTGAAGATGTCCACGCGTTTCCTGGTCATATTGCTTGTGACGCTGCCAGCCAATCTGAAATTGTCGTACCTATTGTAAAAGATGATGAAATTTTCGGCGTCCTGGATATCGACAGCCCTTCCAAAGGAAGATTTGATGAAGTGGACGAAGAGAAACTAGTTGAATTTGTCCAAACTTTACAAGAATACATTTAAAAGAAAGCCGTTGGAGTGTTTTTTACTCCAGCGGCTTTCTTTTAGCCTTTCTCCTTAATTGGATGGGCGGTTACAATTCGGTTTCTTCCAGAACTTTTAGCTTTATACAATGCTTGATCCGCTTGCTGGACAATTTGCTTTCGGTCCGGCCTGAGCCATTCTGACCTCCACGGAGCAATCCCGCATGAAACGGTTACAGCAGGAGAAGTTGACAACGCAATCTTTTCTCGGATTATTTCTGTTAAATCATGGGCTTTTTCAGATGGAAGCACGGGAATATAGACAGCGAGTTCTTCTCCTCCCCACCGTGCGGATAGACCTTGATCACCAATCACGGTTTTGATGATGTCAGCCACTTGACAAATGACTTCATCACCCACCTGGTGGCCATAGGTGTCGTTGATGTTTTTAAAATTATCGATATCAAATAGAATCAAGCTGCCATTCTCATCATGCTTGACATGTTGTTCCACGCACCGATCTAAATGAACCCTGGAATGAAGTTTCGTTAGATAATCAGTGATGACCGCCTTCTCCAACTCTTCTCTCAGAATTGAATTTGCAAAAGCCAGCGTAGAGTGGGCAACCAGCGACTGTAGAAGCTTGAATGACTCAAACGTAAAAAAATACGGGTCTTTATGGAGAACGATAGCCAGACCGCTGATATGTTCATGATCTTTCATTGGTACAGCCATCAGAGAACGATATTGCAGAACATGGTCGATCGGCTTCGCCTCCAAATCACTTATGAAAAGCGGCCCTTCTTGATGAGATATGGATTCCATTACATAATGCACAAGAGCGCTTGATTCGGAAGAAGTAAAGTATTCCGTACTCCCCTCAAGAACGTTATGACTTGAAAGCTCTTCATACGTCACAAAACCTACTTCATCTGCATGAAAAGACTGTTGAATTTTATAAGCCATATAACGAATCTTTTCAGTTAAACGCATATTGGAATTAAGCTTTTGTGAGGTGGAGTTAATTAATTGCAGGTCACTGTTTAACTTTCTTGATTGTTGATAAAGTTGGGCATTTTCAAGAGCCTTCCCTGCTGTATTTGCTATGAAAATAAAAAATTCAACATCTTTTTTAGGAAAGTACAAATAATCCGGGGTCACTACTTTTAACACACCGTATATGCCTTGTTTCCCTTTAAGCGGAGCATACAGAATGGAACGCTTTTCACCCAAATGATCTTCTATTTGTACTTCACCTGTTAAATAAGCCTGGGTACTTGCGCTTGACTCAAGGTCCATGTCGTAGGTGAGCTCGCGGACAGGCAGATCATTATCTTTCGTATAATCATTCGACAACAGCAAATAGTATTGAAAATCGGGATAGGTTTTTCTTAAGGTTTCAATGATTTCTATTAAGACTCCATCTGTATCGATCGAAGAATGAAAGTGAGAAGTTACTTTATATAACAACTCGTATTTTTTCTCTTCTTCCATGGACATATAAAAGCCTTCGATCTTTTTTATGCATTTCGTAACCTCTAAACCGATGGCACCCAGGAACCCATCCTCTATCTGCACCGAAGACGCCCCTTTCAAAACTAGATACCCAAAAACGGTACCCTCAGAGTACAGGGACGTTATTCTTAACGAGGAACCGACTGATTTTGCATCAATGAGCTGGTGCACGTCAGGTTCACTTGTCTTTTGGTTATGTAAATCATCCAAAGAAAAGTGAATTCTCAATGATTCTTCAGCAGCTCCCCCCTTTGAATAAAGTTGAAAGCGCCCTTTCCATTCATCCAGTAAATAAATGGCACAAACAGAAGAATGTGAAAAGCTTTTTATTTCATCAGTCAGGTTGACAACAAACTGTTCGAACGTATAGGGTGATTCTGAAGTCATAAATTCGAACAAAAGACTTTGTAGTTTTTCCAGTCTCTTTTTTATGAGGGATTGGACAATCATTCGACTCACCTATCTTCCCTAACAAACAATTTGAGTATATTGTACCATTACTTTAATCACAAAAACGACCATTAATATGTAAATATATATCTTTATTAACTGTTCACTATTATATCATTCTATTGCTGTTTAGTTATTCATTGTCCTCTCACCATTGCTTTTCCCATTTTTCATTCCATCCCCCCTTGACTTCTATCCCTAATAGGATTACAATGTTCGTTGTGTAAAATAAATGGCAGCCTATGTGAACCACCATTGTCATCATTTTGTTCCTCGCTATGAGGTGCATCGTGTAACTCTCTGCTGCTGGGGCGAAGGTGCATGAAAACATAATGAGCAATGATCGAAGGGACACACTGTTTTTATTTTATGCAAAATAAAATAAAAAGGAGGAAATTTCTATGGCACGTTATACAGGTCCAACCTGGAAAAAATCACGTCGTTATGGTATTTCTTTAAGCGGAACTGGTAAGGAGCTTGAAAAGCGCCCTTACGCTCCTGGACAACACGGTCCAAACCAACGTAAAAAACTATCCGAATTCGGTCTTCAACTACAAGAGAAGCAGAAGCTTCGTTTCATGTACGGCTTGACTGAGCGTCAATTCCGTCGCTTGTTTGAAGAAGCGGGTAACATGAAAGGAATCCACGGTGAAAACTTCATGATGCTTCTTGAATCCCGTTTGGATAACCTTGTTTACCGTCTAGGTCTAGCTCGCACGCGCAACCAAGCTCGTCAGCTAGTTACTCACGGTCACGTTACTGTTGATGGTGGTCGCGTTGATATCCCATCTTACCGCGTAGCTCCTGGTCAAGTGATCAGCCTTCGCGAAAAATCTCAAAAGCTTAACGTCGTAGAAGAAGCGATCGAAGTAAATAACTTCGTACCAGAATATCTTACTTTCGACGAAGACAAGCGTGAAGGAACGTACACTCGTTTCCCTGAGCGTTCTGAGCTTCCTTCTGAAATCAACGAAGCTCTTATCGTTGAATTCTACTCTCGTTAATTTCTGCTTTTGCAGATTCACGACAAAAGCGCCTATGGAATGTTATTTACATTTCATAGGCGCTTTTTTTATCAAAACTATTGTGCAGAAAAGGAAGTAGTCTCCCTCTGCTTTAATTAAACAAAGAGGCAGACCACAATGGTCTGCCTCTCCACTTGTTATTGGAACTTGATCAAGAAATACTTTTTCTTTCCACGACGGATAATCGTAAAGCGATCCTCAATTCGATCTTCCTGACCAATCGTATGTTTAAGATCCTGATTACGTTCTCCGTTAATATAAACAGCACCATTGCCGATATCCTCCCGCGCCTGACGCTTAGAAGAGGAGATGCCTGCGTTCACAAGTAAATCCAGAAGCTGCGGTTCTTTTTCCTCAGAATTGTATGTTGGAACATCTTTAAATCCTTGCTCGATTTCTGCGCCTGATAAAGCCTTGATATCTCCACTGAATAAAGCAGCAGAAATGCGCTCCGCCTGTTTCAAGGCTTCCTCATCATGGACAAGTTTTGTCATTTCTTCAGCTAGACGACGCTGAGCCACACGTTTTTCCGGTTGGACCTCTACTTCTTTTTCAAGTTCAGAAATTTCCTCTAAGCTTAGGAATGTGAAATACTTCAGGAAGCGGATGACATCACGATCATCTGCGTTGATCCAGAACTGATAGAATTCATAAGGAGACGTTTTCTCAGGATCAAGCCAGATTGCTCCACCAGCTGTCTTCCCGAACTTCGATCCATCAGCTTTCGTAATCAACGGAACAGTCAAACCGTAGGCTTCCACTTCTTCTTCTCCTGCGGCAGATCGTCTCAGCAGTTCAAGACCCGCTGTAATGTTCCCCCACTGATCACTTCCACCGATTTGAAGGGTGCAATTCTCTTTTTGATACAACTGTTGGAAGTCAAGAGACTGCAAAATCATGTAAGAGAACTCTGTATAGCTGATTCCCTGCTCTATGCGGGACTCCACAGAATCTTTTGCCAACATATAATTGATGCCAAAGTGTTTTCCAGTATCCCGAAGGAAATCAATGATAGTCATTTGAGATAACCACTCATGGTTATTACGCGCAACCGCTGCATTTTCACCTTCATCAAAATTCAGTATTCTCGCCAACTGTTCTTTAATACTTTCACTGTACCCTTGAACGACCTCCGCACTGTTCAGCTGCCTTTCACTTGAACGGCCACTCGGATCACCGATCATGCCTGTACCGCCACCAACAAGGGCAATCGGACGGTGTCCCGCGTGTTGGAACCTTTTCAACATGAGTACTGGAAGCAGATGTCCAATATGCAGACTATCCGCTGTCGGATCAAAACCACAGTATAGCGTCACCTGTTCTGTTTCAAGGTGCTTTTTCAATCCTTCTTCGTCTGTCATCTGGTTGATCAAACCACGTTGTTGCAAATCCTTCAAAATATCCATTGGATCACTCCTCAATCTGTTATAAGTAGACTTGTGCTAAGGTCTAAGAGATGAATTTTCTGAAAACAAAAAAGACCTCATCCCCTTGTATAAAGGGACGAGGTCTCGCGGTACCACCCTTGTTGCACATACGTATCATGTGCCACTCCGATCGATAACGGCATTTCACCGTCTTCTGATTCATACCAGAAGAATGCTCCAGGTCGTAATTCAAAAACAACTATATACCGGCTCTCACCCACCGCCGGCTCTCTGAAACAGGGAATTGTTTTTTACTCCAGTCCTTCAACGCACATATATTCATCTACGTATATATTTATCACAACACAATCCAAAAAGCAATAAACCACGGGTAGAATTATATGCTATCTCCCCTTGGTGTGTTATAATATTGGTGGATTTTTTAGGAGGTATTATCATGTCTAATAAACCGGAAAACGAGCGAAAAAAGCTGGATTTACGCTCTTTATGGAAGAGTGGGACCATCCAGAAAAATGGCCGGATCACCTATGATGTCGTATGGAACGTCATCTTATTTTTTATCATCATCGGTGTTATCGGGTTATTTTTCGCAGGTGGTGTAGGCGCCGGCTATTTTGCTTCTCTTGTTAAAGATGAAGAGGTTAGAAGCGAAGAGCAAATGAAAGAAACGATTTATAACTATTCAGAGACCTCGACCATGTTTTTCAATGATGAAAAAACTGAGATTGGTGACGTCAGGTCAGATCTCTATCGTGAGGAAGTCCAACTGGATCAGGTCAGTGAAGATTTGAGAAATGCTGTAATTGCGACAGAGGATGAATACTTCGGGGAACACAAAGGTGTGGTTCCAAAAGCAGTTATGCGAGCTGTCGTTCAAGAAGTAACCAACTCCTCCGTAAAAACAGGTGGCAGTACATTGACCCAGCAGCTGGTCAAAAATCAGATTCTAACGAACGAAGTATCGTTTGAACGGAAAGCCAAGGAAATGCTGCTAGCATTGAGAATTGAGCGGTTCCTTGATAAAGATGAGATTTTGGAAGCCTACTTAAACATTGTACCTTTCGGTCGAAATGCGAATGGACAAAATGTAGCAGGGGTACAAACAGCCGCCCAAGGTATTTTTGGTGTAGATGCCAAAGACTTAACATTGGCTCAATCCGCTTATATTGCAGGCTTACCTCAATCTCCGTTCGGCTATACTCCTTTTTATAATGACGGAACGATAAAAGAACCAGAAAACCTGGAAGCGGGAATCGACCGGATGCACGAAGTTCTGGAACGTATGCACGAGGCTGGGTACATCACCCAGGCAGAGTATGATGAAGCAATGAAGTTCCAGATCAATGAAGAAACACTAACCGAGCCAAAAGCTACTGCTCTTGGTACTTACCCTGCCATTAACCAGGAAGTCCAAGGCAGAGCGAAAGAGCGAATTAAAGAGCATTTAATGAAGGAAAACGGTCATACCGAAGAAGACCTTGCTGAGGATGATGAGCTATCGGAGGAATATAACACCATGGCCGAGCGAGAACTTTCTTCCGGCGGTTACCAGATTCATACGACACTAGATAAAGAAGTCTATGACGCTATGCAGAAAGTGAGAGATTCCTATACGGAAGGGAATTGGCCATGGGGTAAAGAAACAGCCTTAAACAGTGAAGGCGAAGAAATAAAAGTTGACTCTCCTCTGCAGCTGGGAAGTGTGATAATTGAAAACTCGACAGGAAAGATCTACGGTTTCATCGGTGGATACGATTTTGGAGAAGAAAATCTGAACCACGCAACCCAAGCTCGTCGTTCGAATGGAAGTACCATGAAGCCTTTACTCGTCTATGGTCCTAGCTTCGATATGGGGGCTGCTCAACCCGGCTCAGTCATTGCAGACGTACCTTATTATTACAACGGGGGTAAGGAAGTTCGTAACTTTTCCAGGAACCATAAAGGATTTGTTTCAGCACGCTATGCTCTCGCTCAATCTTATAACGTACCAGCAGTGAAACAGTATCACCAGATTCAATCTCAAAAGCCCGTGCAAAACTACTTGGTCAAAATGGGAATGGGAGAGAATTTGGTTAAAGCCGACTATACCAACGAATCGATGGCACTTGGCGGTCTAACGTACGGAATTACTGTCGAAAACAACGTAAACGCTTATGCTACCTTCGGAAACATGGGTAAATTCGTGGATGCGTATATGATTGAAAAAATCGAAACAAAAGATGGAGAAACCATCTACGAACATGAAGTGGAAGAAACAGAAGTATATAGCCCACAGGCGGCTTACCTGACGATCGATGTCATGCGTGATGTATTGGAATATGGAACAGGTTCCAGGGTTCGCGGTATGCTGTATAATCGAGGCGTGGACTGGGCCGGAAAAACCGGAACATCACAATCAACCCGAGACTCCTGGTTTGTGGCGACAAACCCTAATGTTACGGTTGGCATGTGGACAGGTTTTGCTGAAGGAAACATGCAGCACTTGAACTACAACCGGCGTACACAGGGCTTATGGGCGGATGTTGTCAATGCCGTTTCTGAACTCCGACCAGAATTGATGGTTCCAAAGAACGACTTTCAAAGCCCAGGTGGTTTGGTGACACGGTCTTATTGTGCAACATCAGGATTACTGGCATCGGATCTATGTTCTTCTGTAGGTCTTGTGGAAAGCGATCTGTACGATGCCGACTATGCACCAACAGAAGTAGATGACAGCTTGATCAGCGGTGATTTTGTACGTGTCAAAGATCAACTGGTTGTAGCAGGTCCAAACACACCTGGTGAATTTATTATTGATGGTGGCGGAGTTACACTCAGCCCTGAATTCTTAGAAGAAAATGGATATACAAGTTCTGAAGTATTAAAAGAACTCTTACCGAATTCAGGCGCATGGTCTAAAGTGGCTCTCCCTTCTACAGAAAGTATCGGATCCACGGCTTCTTCTATCGAAAACGATGGAAAGGCACCGGCTGCACCAAGTTCCGTAAGTGCTAGTGGATCGGCTATTTCCTGGACACCATCCTCCAGTAGCGATGTTGTAGGATACCGCGTTTATCGCGCTTCTACTCCGGGTGGCTCCTTCTCGTTTATTGGAAATACGACAGACAATTCCCTCGGCTTCTCAGGAGGAAGCGGAATTTATGCTGTAAGAGCCGTCGATTACTTCGGTCAATCTTCAGGATTATCCGGAACGACGACCGTAGGGAATCCTGGCGCACCAGAACCGTCGGATGATGAAGAAACCTCTTCCGACAATTCTGAAGGCAATTCTGATTCAGGAAATGACTCTTCCGATAATGGGAATGGGAACTCTAATGATTCAGACGAAAATGACTCTGGTGAGAATGAATCTGATGATGGAAGTTCAGATGGGGATGACGAATCAGAGAACAATGATTCCGGAGACAGCGAAACCGGAGGCGACGACTCTGGAGGGGATTCTGACGGAGAAAGCTCTGGAGATGGTTCAGGTAATGATTCAGGTAATGATTCAGGAGAAAGTGATTCTGAAGCAGACTCTCAATAAAATTGAACATTAAAGGAAAAATCCGATCGGCTTGCCGGTCGGATTTTTGTATTCATCATGAAAAACAAGCAGGGTTTCATGTATAATGGAGGAAATTAGTAAAATAATCTATCAATCTATGACAGGTGGTGGCTGAATGAATCATGAAAAGACGTATTATTACGAGGCATTTGACACAGAACATGGACCTGTCATCGTAGAAGGTCCATTGCCCGCTAAAGATCTTGAGAAGTACACATTCAATGAAGGTTTGACTGCCTTCCGTCCTTCAGAAAAACAATTCGAGGCCATTAAAGGAATTGCAGACTTTGAAGAAGGACGCATTATTATTGCAAGGCACAACGAAGAAATCATCGGGTATGTAACTTATCTCCACCCAGACCCTCTAGAACGTTGGTCAGAAGGAAACATGGAGGACCTCATAGAGCTCGGAGCGATTGAAGTCATACCCAAGTTTCGTGGCTATCGGATTGGTTCTCGACTATTGAAAGTCTCTATGATGGATGAGTACATGGAAAACTACATCATCATTTCAACCGAATATTATTGGCACTGGGATTTGAAAGGAACGGGACTGAACATTTGGGATTACCGAAAAGTCATGGAAAAAATGATGGCAGCAGGTGGACTTACCCCCTCTCCTACCGATGATCCAGAAATCATTTCCCACCCTGCAAACTGCTTGATGGTGAAAATAGGACGCCATGTTTCCGAGTCTTCTGTTGAACAATTTGATAAATTAAGGTTTTTAACAAGACACCAATACCGAATGAGGAGGTAGTCATATGTTAGTGGAAGAAATCATGAAAGAGAAAGTCATTACACTTTCACCTGAAGATACTATTGAGAAAGCACTGAAACTCCTTCATGAACATCATATTCGCCATATCCCGATTATCAACGAAGAAAATGAAGTCATTGGAATCGTCTCAGATCGCGATGTCAGAGATGCAAGTCCTTCAACCTTTGAAAAAGAAACCAATTATGAAGAGCTGAAAAATCCGATTCGCTCCATTATGACATCTCCTGTGACAACGGTCCATCCACTCGATTTTGTAGAGGAAGTGGCATCAATCTTTTATGAGCAGGAAATTGCCTGTGTACCCGTGACTCGAGATGAAAAGCTGGTCGGAATCATAACAGAAAAAGATATGTTGTACACGCTTATTCAACTGACGGGCACCCACGTCCAAAGTTCACAAATCGAAGTAAAAGTGATCAACAAACCAGGCATACTCCCACAAGTCACTCAAGTGTTCGGTAAAAGAAAAGTGAATATCAGCTCTGTTCTGATCTATCCTTACAAACCTGATCCTAAATATAAAATCATTGTTGTAAGAATCCAAACAATGAATCCCTTGCCTACGATCGAAGACTTAAAATCTGAAGGCTACGAAGTTCTGTGGCCTCAAATGCCAGGAATTCCAACATGACCTGTCATGCTGGATTCGTATACTCCGAAGATTTTACGACGTACCGTTTTCGTGAGGATCATCCTTTCAATCAAATGCGTGTGGTGATGACAAAAGAATTGTTAGAAGCTGCAGGTGCGTTATCTGAAAAGGATATGATAGCTCCACGTCTGGCTACAGAAGAGGAGTTGGCTCTCGCGCATAGTAAGAAGTATATCGAAGCTGTCAAGAAAGCTGGGCAAGGGTTATTGACAGAAGATGAAGGTATGGAGTATGGGATAGGCACTGAAGATACTCCGATGTTTAAAGGCATGCATAAAGCATCTCAGTTACTCGTCGGGAGTACATTATCGGCAATTGATGCAGTCATGGAAGGAAACGTGAAGCACGCATTGAACCTTGGCGGGGGCTTGCATCACGGTTTTGAACGTAAAGCCTCTGGATTTTGCATCTATAACGATGGAGCCGTAGGAATAAAATATATACGAGAAAAATACAAGGCTAAAGTCTTGTATGTAGATACCGATGCGCATCATGGAGATGGTGTTCAGTGGGCTTTTTATGATGACCCGAACGTCTGCACTTTTTCCATTCATGAAACAGGACGATACCTCTTTCCCGGCACGGGAAACGTAAATGAACGTGGATTGAAAGAAGGTTATGGCTATTCCTTCAATATACCAATCGATGCTTTTACGGAAGATGAATCTTTTTTAAATGTTTATGAATCCGCTTTCAGAGAAATTGTCGACTTCTTTAAACCGGATGTCATCGTCACACAAAATGGGGCGGATGCCCACCATTTTGACCCACTAACTCATTTGTGCTCCACAATGAAAATTTACGAAGCTATTCCTAAATTGGCTCATGAACTCGCTCACGAATATTGTGAAGGCAAATGGATTGCTCTCGGAGGGGGCGGTTATGACATTTGGAGAGTGGTCCCACGTGCCTGGGCACAGATTTGGAAAGTGATGAATGATCAAACTCCTTTTCAAGGTTCCTTACCAGTAGAGTGGGTTCAAAAATGGCAGAAGGAAGCTCCGGTGAATCTGATAGAAACATGGCATGATCCATCTGATGCATTCAAGCCAATCCCCCGCCGGGAAGAAATAACGGAAAAAAACAAAAAAGTGTTGGCAAAAGCCTTACAATTAATCCACAATCAAAAGAAATTCAATTCTATGTAACAAAGAAAAAGCCACTACTCTTTCAGTAGTGGCTTTAATTAGCTAGAGGAACTTTCATAATCCGGATCAAGAATTACAATTTCCACTCTCCGGTTTTTACTCCAATTTTTTTCCGAGTCATTCGGTGCAACCGGTCTTGTTTCTGCATAAGCGACCGCAGTAAAACGTTTAGGATCTAATCCTTCCGTATTCGTAAGGATATAGCGGATGACGCTGCTTGCTCTAGCTCCAGATAACTCCCAATTTGAAGGATAACGATAGGTGTTGATCTGCCGATTGTCGGTATGGCCCTCCACTTTCACGAAATTAGGAATGTTCGTTAACAGTGTCCCTACTTTTGTAAGGAAAGGTTTCGCTCCATCCAGAACTTCAGCACGGCTCGTTTCGAACAGCAATTGTTCTTCTAAGACCAGCACAACTCCCCGCTCTGTTTGAGTGGCAGCAATAATGTCGCTGAGTTCGTTTTCCTTAAGAAACTCATCAATTTCTTTTTTTAGTTCTTCGAGATCTTCCGTCTGCTCGGCCTCTTTGGATGCAACATGATCCGGGTTTTCTGTGGGGTCTTCAAATTCATTGTTTTTCTCCCCATTCTCCTGAATCTTGGTCTGTTCTGTAGGATAGTCGCTCTCAATAGCTGATGGATAAAAATCGAAGATCATCCGATTACGAAAGGATTCTGCTATGGCTTCAAATTTTACTAGATTAATTTGAGACATGGAGAATAGAAGAATGAAGAACACGAGCACCAATGTAATCATATCTGCATATGTAGTCATCCATTTCGGTGCACCCTTCTTTTTTTCCTTACTACGCCTAAGATTCATTAGCTGTAGCTCCTAATGTTTCTTCCTCTACTTGTTCTTTTTCTTCTAGTTTTTTATCGCTTTCAGATAGAAAAGCGCTCAGTTTCTCTTCTAAGATTTTAGGGTTTTGTCCTGACTGAACCCCAATGACACCCTCAATAATGACTTGTTTTATGAATATTTCTTCATACGTTTTGTTTTCAAGCTTTCCGGCCATTGGAATAAAAACTAAATTAGCAAGCAATGTACCGTAAAAAGTAGTGAGCAGAGCTACAGCCATTTGAGGGCCAAGAGTAGCAGGGTTGGATAAGCTTTGTAACATAAGAACCAGGCCAATCAGAGTCCCAATCATCCCCCATGCAGGGGCATACTCTCCTGCCTTCTCAATAATTGCTCTGCCTCTTTGATGCCGCTCTTCCACAGCTACGATTTCTGCTTTCATAATGTCGTTGATGACTTCTGGTTCGATCCCATCTACAGCGAGAAGAATCCCCTTCTTAATAAAAGGATCTTCTACTTCTTCCAATTCTGTCTCAAGAGCAAGCAAACCTTCTCTTCTTGCTTTTTCCGATAAGCTTACGAATAAGGTAATCAACTCTCTTAAATTCATGTCACTCGTTTTGAAAGCCTCTTTTGTCACACGGAACGTGAGCTTCACTTCATTCATATTGAAGTTTACTAGAATCGCTGCCGCAAGTCCCCCAAGAACGATCAAGATCGAAGACACTTGAATAAACGACTTAAATCCCCCGAAACCGGCGTTTGCCATGATCCCAAACATGACCATGGCAAATCCGACAGTAATTCCGATGGGAGTCAATAAATCTTTTTTTGTCATTCCACTCTCTCCTCAGTTTCGAACAAGTACCTTATAGTACATATATCGGTACTATTTCTGCTGAGTTGAGTTTCTTTCGATAATTCTATGTGGCAAAATGACGTTCTGCTCTTCTACTTCTTCCTTATTCATGAATTTCGTCAGTAGACGCATGGCCACCGCACCAATATCGTACATCGGCTGCACCACTGTAGAAAGCGTTGGGCGTACCATTGTAGCTAAACGTGTGTTATCAAACCCGAAGACTTCCATGTCCTCTGGAACACGAATTCCGCGGTCTTGTGCGCCGTGTATAATACCGAGAGCCATTTCATCTGAAGAGACGAAAATCGCAGTTGGCTGATTGTCCATCTCCACGATCTGTTCTAAAGCTTCAAGTCCTGAATCATAAGAGTAATCGCCCGTGACCATCCATTTTTCCGGCTGGTCTTCACCACTTTCCTTCATGGCACGTTTGAAGCCTTCTACTTTTTCTGTATTAATCACCGTATTTTCCGGTCCTGAAACAAAAGCGATTTGCTTATTATTTTCAAGCAGCAGCTTCGTCGCATCATATGCAGCCTCTTCGTAATTGATATTGACAGATGGTGTTTCTTTTGTCTCATCCACAGTTGCAGCTAGAGCAATCGGAACAGATGAAGTTTTGAATTCACGGATATGATCTTCGGTAATGTCTCCGCCCATGAAGATCAGCCCGTCCACTTGTTTACCTAACATGGCATTAATTAAGTGTAGTTCTTTATCTTTATTCTGATCAGAGTTACTCAGAATAATATTGTAATTGTACATCGTTGCGATATCTTCAATTCCGCGTGCTAGTTCAGCAAAGAAAATACTTGAAATATCGGGAATGATTACTCCGACGGTTGTCGTTTTCTTGCTTGCTAATCCACGAGCCACAGCGTTCGGCCGGTATCCTAGTCTTTCAATGGCGTCATGTACTTTTTTCCGAGTCGCCGGTTTTACATTCGGGTTCCCATTAACCACCCTTGATACCGTCGCCATCGATACATTGGCCTCTCTTGCTACATCATATATTGTTACATTCATCATGCATCCTCCTTCGTCAAATCCAGTCGTTCATTTTGTTCAATAGGATAATCATACGATAAATCGCTTACCCGCGCAATATTCGTTACTTTTCTCTGTATTATTATACCCTAAATATTATAACGGATAGCCGCTTCCCTGCAAAAGAATATGGTAAAGGTAAACTCGATTCATAAGATTTCCATAGTATCATCAATTGGAAGAGCGTGAGAACACAAAAAAAGTTAGACTGGCTAACCAGCCTAACTTTTTATAACAATTGCTCTCATCTATGACTTCGAATGTATAAAATATGGGTCTTTAAATATTTTTTAATTCTTCCATGAATGAGTGGAACGTCGGGATATCCATTTGTTGTGCTGAATCAGACAGGGCTACAGCTGGATCTGGGTGAACCTCTGCCATGACTCCATCTGCACCAATGGCTAGAGCCGCTTTTGCAGCAGGTAGTAATAGGTCACGACGCCCTGTAGAGTGTGTGACATCCACCATTACAGGCAAGTGAGTTTCTTGTTTTAGGATAGGTACCGCAGAGATATCCAGGGTGTTTCTGGTCGCTTTCTCATACGTTCGGATGCCCCGTTCACAAAGAATGATATCCTGGTTCCCTCTTGAAATAATGTATTCCGCTGCATTGATGAACTCAGAAATTGTCGCAGACATTCCTCTTTTTAATAGGACCGGTTTATTCACAGAGCCGGCCGCTTTAAGAAGTTCGAAGTTCTGCATATTACGTGCACCAATTTGGATAACATCCAAGTAATCCAGTGCTTCTTCCAGGTCCGCAGGATTTACGATTTCACTGACAACTGCTAAATCTTGTTCGTCTGCTGCCTGTTTAAGCATCTTGAGACCTTCGATCCCCAGCCCCTGGAAATCGTAAGGGGATGTTCTTGGCTTGAATGCACCTCCGCGCAGAAGTTTAAGCCCTTGGTCTTTGACAGCTTTTGCAACCGTTGACACTTGTTCATAACTTTCTACGGAACAAGGCCCCATGATGAAGGATGGTGCTCCACTTCCAACTTTTTCTCCTTTAATTTCTACAACGGTATCTTCAGGTTTTTTCTTCCGTGATACAAGCAGGGCTTTTCTGTGATCATCTTCTTGTAACTCCAAGGCTGCCTTGAAAATTTCTTTGAATAAGTGAACGATTGTTGAATCCTCGAAAGGACCCTTATTATGTTGAGATAATTGATTGAGCATCGCTCTTTCCCTCACAGGATCAAAACGATTCATCCCCTGCTGCTCTTTGATCTGACCAATTTCCTTTACCAGATCACCGCGTTTATTGATTAAATTCAAAAGCTGTAAATTTACCTCATCTAATTGGCTACGCAGCTGGTCAAGATTTTGATTACTCATTATGTTCGTCCCCCTACAAAGAATTTAGTGTTATGAAATGGATGAATACTTTAAATAATTAGGGACAATTATAGCTAATATTTCGACAGTTGTCACCCCTATAAAAGGTTTTCATGAAATTCTTTATGAAAAGTTTAATGAACTTTCATAATCCTTAGCTTCCTAAACAAAAAAGGCCTGCTTTTTTGCAGGCCTAAACACGTTAGACTTTCAATAATCTCTCTTTAGTGATTGCTGAGTGACTGTCATGCCATACAGCTTCTCCTTCTTGAAACTGAATGACCTGAGGAGACTCATGACGGATTCCTGTAAATTCCGCGATGTGGTCGGATAATTCTCTCGATTCCTGTACATAAAGGATAAAGCATGGAACAGATGTTTCTTCAGCAAAGCGATCGTACTGTTGGTGAGCGGCTCCACTGATCGGACAGGTTAAACTATGCTTCAGTAAGAAAAACTCATGATTCGCTTCTACGATGTTTATAAATTCCTCTTTATTTTTAATCACTTCTTGTTTCAAGATGTTTCCTCCTTCAACAGAAAAGATGGAGGTTGAATATTCAACCCCCATCTCATATTTCATTATAAATTAGATGATGTCGTGGAATCTTGCTGCTTTTCAAGCTCTTGTGCAGCTTCTTCAATGGCTTCTGCCACTTCTTGAGCTGCTTTTTCAGCTTCATCTTCTTCATTTGAACGGAAGTTCTTCACTTTATCTTTCACAGCTCCACTGAACTGCTGGGATTTCTCTGTTACGTTTTTAGAAAGTTGGGAAGAAGACTCTACCGCCTTATCTTTCCATACGCCACTTTTTTCATAAGCAACGTCTTTCCACTCCCCTGCACGCTCTTTCCATTCACTGGAACTATTATTGATATTTTCTCTAAGTTCACGACCAGACTTTGGTGCGAAAAGGAGTGCGACGGCAGCACCTACAAGTCCACCAATTAAGGAACCTAGTACGAAATCTCTCCCATTACCATTTTGTTGATTTTGTTGAGTCATAAACGAATTCCTCCTTAAGATTTAGTCTCATCTTTCTTTGCTTTTTTCCACAAATTGATGGCCACTTGCCCCCATTTCATGGCTTGAGCTGCTGTATCCGTATTTTCATGGGCTGATTGGGTTAACCCTTTGGATACAGATCGAATGGACTGGTTGAACTCTTGAACTGTGTCACCAATGCCTTTGACTCCGTCAACTAAAGTATTCAACTTTTGTGACTTTTCTCCGACATCTTCAGCCAATTTATTGGTTTTATTCAAGAGCTCGGTTGTCTCTAAGGTGATTCCTTCCATTTGCTTTTCCACACCCTCAAGTGTGTCAGCAACATTGTTCATCGTACGGCGCACCGCCGTAAGTGTCCTCGCCAAAAATATGACAAGAACAGCAAAAGCCACTGCTGCAATCAGTGCAGCAATGTACAGAATAATAATCATTCCCCCTGCACACTCCTTCTTATGTAATCAACACAGTTTAGTTTATACCCTAAATGGGCATTTCTAAACGTGATGGCTACTATAAATGGACTTATTCGCTATCTAATCCCCAAATTCCTTCACGATTCGGATATTTTGTTCGAAAAAGTTCCCTTTTACTTTGATCGTTTGCCTAAACATTCCACTCCACCAAATATGTTCTAGATGACTTAATTTCATAACAGTAAGATGTTGCCATTACGTTGGACAGTGGTTATAACATACATATCCCTCTAAACCATGTAGGAGATGGAACTTCCCCTTTGGGATAACGGTTCTTTTCTCCTCTAAGTCAAATGAGGGTGCTTGAGAAGAAGGCAGACTTCCGCGGAATGGATTGGTTTATTCCCTGTCATTCCTTAGGCCCGGATGTAATGGAAAGTTGGTAGTTTCCCAACCCCATTGACTTTTCATATGTCAGGGGATTCTGGCTGGATCAAAATCAAGTCATCCTCAAGTTAGCGATCTATTTGATTGAAGAATAAAAAACATGCGGCTTTTATAAAAGCCGCATGTTAGATTAGTCATTTTGCTTTTCATAAGCCTCTTGGAACTTCTGAATATCCC
The DNA here is from genome assembly GCF_019599545.1 of Halobacillus sp. Nhm2S1. Classification (GTDB taxonomy): domain Bacteria; phylum Bacillota; class Bacilli; order Bacillales; family Halobacillaceae; genus Halobacillus. Next base: position 682,562 of record NZ_JAIEZV010000003.1, read on the forward strand.
CTGCTCCCATGAACAAGAGAACACCATTTTCATGTGCTGAAAGCTGATCGACTTCTTCCAATTGCAATACGCGGGAGTCTGGAATTAATTCCTGCAGATGATTAATCGTCAGTTTCCCTTCATTCTCTCTGGCTGAGCCAAAGATATCGCAAAGGTAAACTTCATCCGCTTCATTCAAGCTTTCCGCAAATTCATTAAGGAAGGTCTTAGTTCTAGTAAACGTATGAGGCTGGAAAATCGCGACAACAGGCCGGTCCTTATACTTTTTACGTGCCGTTTCAATCGTGGCTGTAATTTCAATGGGATGGTGTGCATAATCGTCTACTAACACCTGATCATGCCACTGTTTTTCAGTGAAACGCCGTTTAACACCTTTAAATGTAGCAAGCTTTTTGATTTCCTCTGACTGCATGTTTTCATAATGACACAACGCTATGACACTTAACGCATTCAATACGGTGTGATTGCCGTATTGTGGAATGGTAAATGTATCATAATAATTATTTCTCACGAACACATCAAATGAAGTTCCTTCTGATGTTTCAGTTATGTTCTGAGCTTGGAAATCATTGGTATCCGCCAGTCCATAATACAGAACCGGTACATTCGCTTGGATATGTTGAAGGTGCTCATCATCCCCACAAGCAATGATTCCTTTTTTCACTTGTTTCGCCATTTCCTGAAAGGCCTGGAACACATCATCAATGCTACTGAAATAATCAGGATGATCAAAATCAATATTCGTCATGATGGCATAATCCGGTTGATACGAAAGGAAGTGACGGCGATATTCGCACGCCTCAAAAGCAAAATATTGGCTATTCTCATGCCCCTTACCTGTACCATCTCCAATGAGATATGACGTCGGGTAGTTTTCAGATAAAACATGTGCCAATAATCCTGTTGTTGAGGTCTTTCCATGTGCACCAGTCACTGCAATACTTGTATAATTTTGCAGCCACTCTCCTAAAAACTCATGATACCGATAAAAAGATAATCCCTGCTCTCTTGCTTCTTGGATTTCCTCATGGTCATCACTAAATGCATTCCCAGCAATGATCGTCAATCCTTCATGAATATTTCCCTTTGAAAAAGGCAGGATTTCTATATTCTTAGATTCTAAAACTTCTTGAGTAAAAAAACGTTTTTCAACATCTGATCCTTGAACTTTCTCACCAGAATCATGAAGAATCTGGGCAAGCGAACTCATTCCTGTTCCTTTGATACCAATGAAATGGTAAGTTGTCATAAACAAGAACCTCCAAAATAAAGTGGGTCACTTTAAGTATAGTATATGTAATAATCATGGATATGCGATTTAAAGTTGCACTATATAAAACCGCGCATCTGCATTACCTAATCATATCACGGAATGGACTGCAGAAAAAGTAAATATGACCCAATCAAAAGGCACAAACCATCGATGTCCGTGCCTTTCTCAAGCGATCATTCCTCTGCTCCAGTATATTCAACATACTCCAAACGTGGATTATGTTTGTACCTTCTACCTTCCTTTGCTTCAGGTTCACCATCAATTAATACATTATCCCCTGTAAAACCAATTCCAATTTTCAATAAACTACCACCGACACCGTACATATCTACAGGTACTTTCTTTTCTTCAAATGCTCGAATTCGTTCCTTGGTAAATCCGCCGCTGACTACAATCTTCACATGCTTGTAGCCTTCCTGGTCCAAGGCACGTCTGAGAGCAAAAATTAATTCAGGGTTTACTCCTCTTGGGTCAAAAGTACCCATGAGATGCTGATTTCTTAAGAAATATTTGTCCACCAGGTTACGTGAAGTATCTAAACGAACACCTTTCAATTCATCTCCGAATTCTCGAGCTACCTTTAAAGAATCAGTAATGACATCGTTGTTGTAATCAACAAGGGCCATCAATTGATCATCCGGGAATTGTTGATGATAGGCTTTCGTTGCTGCTACAACATCGCCTTTGAACATCTGGATCAACGCATGAGGCATGGTCCCCATGCCCTCTTTGCCCCACCACTCATTCATGGCGTGGGTCGCTTGTGCTGTGGAACCACCGATAAAAGCAGAATACCCATCGCCTGATTGCTGCGTGAAATGATCATCCCGGTCCCCCATAAAGATGATTGGTTTCTGCTTACCGGATGAACGAGCTGCTTTGACGACATTATATACATTGGTGGCAACAGAAGTTCGTCTCGCTAGGATCCCATCAATAATCCCTTCTAAAAACCCGAAATACTGATAAGGACCAGTAACTGTTAGAACAGTCTCATAAGGACTGATTTTATCTCCGTCTTTCAAAGAATGGATTTCAAGCTCTTCCGGGTGCTCGGCGAACGTATGAATCAACGCGATGACTTCATCGGTTCCGCATAATACCGCATGATCCTTTTGAAAAAATTGCATCGTTACTTTATTATCAGGTAAATGATTTTCTACAATATCTCTTGTCTTTAAAAAGTAGACAGCAGAAAACCAGCCTTCTGCTACACGTTCATCAAATTTAAACGTTTTGTTCGTTAACCGGCTGATTTCGCCATTCAACTTCAGTGCTATTTCCTTCATGGCTTAACTCCTTAAACATAGAGGTCATAATCTCTCTCGTTTTCATTCATTGTTAATCATATAAAATTGAGAAGTTTTGCACAAGGTTTTTGCCGAAATGAAGGATTCACTCCATCATTTCTTCAATTTGCTGCCTTGTTAATAAGATGTCTCTCGGCTTACTTCCTTTTTGTTCCGATATAATTCCATAGGCTTCCATCTGGTCAATCAATCGGGCAGCCCGATTGTACCCTACCTTGAATCGGCGCTGAATAAGTGACGCACTCGCACCATTCTGCTCGAGAACAAACTCTACAGCTTCGTCAAATATTTCATCCGTTTCTTCTTCTGTGGAAACCTGCTTCATCAACTCTTCCTGATGAAAGAGGTATTGCGGAGGAGCGATCTTTTTCACATAGTGAGTCACTCTTTCAATTTCATCATCAGAAACAAAAGCCCCTTGAATACGAACTGGCTGACCTGAACCATTTTCAACAAAGAGCATATCGCCTCTACCCAGGAGTTTTTCGGCTCCTCCTGAATCGATGATGGTTCTAGAATCCACTTGTGATGATACACTAAAAGCAATCCTTGTCGGTATATTAGCTTTGATCAATCCAGTAATGACATCCACAGACGGTCGCTGGGTTGCTAGTAGCAAATGAATTCCGCAGGCCCTTGCTTTTTGAGCGATGCGGCAAATAGCATCTTCGACATCCTGTGGGGAAACCATCATTAGGTCGGCGAGCTCATCAATGACAATGACTAAATAAGGAAGTTTCTCAGAGTCTCTCTGTTGCTTCTTCATTTTTTCATTGTAACGCTCAACGTCCCGCACCCCTTCTTTTACAAACTTCTCATAACGCTCTTCCATTTCTTTCACAGCCCACTTCAATGCGGTGGTGGCTGCTTTAACGTCTGTAATAACCGGTGACACAAGGTGTGGAAGGTCATTATAAGGGGCTAGTTCAACCATTTTCGGATCAATAAGCAAAAACTTCACATCTTCATGATGGGCTTTATACAAAAGACTGATCAAGATCGTATTGATACATACACTCTTTCCTGATCCTGTCGCACCCGCAATCAAACCATGAGGCATTTTCTTCAAGTTTGTAACAATAGAATCTCCACCGATATCTAGACCTAATCCGACCGTCAGGGGTGAATCATCATTTTGGAAAGCATCGGATTCAAAAATCTCCTGCAAACCGACCATCATGGATTGTTTATTGGGGATTTCGATTCCTACGGCTTGTTTTCCTGGGATCGGCGCCTCTATTCTTATGTCCCTTGCCGCCATACTAAGTTTGATATCATCAGACAAGTTGGTAATTTTACTTACTTTAACACCTGGTTCCGGCTGCACTTCAAACCTTGTGACTGTCGGGCCCTTCATTGCATTAACGACTTTTGCACGCACATGGAAGTGTCGAAGAGTGGTTTCGAGCAGTTCCATTTGTTCTGTTATCCAACTATCATCTAGAGAAGTCGGACGTACTGGGTCTTCAAGCAGATGAAGAGGCGTATGGTACTCTATTCTTTTGCTTTTTTCTTCTACGACTTCGCTGCCTGCAGGTTCATCTTTTATTGGTTCAGGCTTCTTCTCCTGCCTTTTAGGTGGATTGCCATGATCACGATTTCTTTTGTCCCTTGGCGTCATAAGGACATTAAATGGCACACTACGTTTTGCTTCCTCTTTCTTTTTCGAAGGTTCATGTGAATTTGTGGCCATTTTATTTTGCGTTTCGTTCCCAGATTGAGGTGGTTCTGCACTCTTAGGTTTTTCCACTTCCGTTTGTTGATACATTTCCGTTTCTTCATCATAAGGTTCTGTTGAGGACGAAAGATTCTCTACCCTGTGTTCTTCTACTAATTCGGATTCCGTCTGGTCCGTATTTTCTTTGGGAGACATCTCCTCTTCCTTATTAAGAGAGGAAGGTTCTTCTTGGCCCTCTTCGTTCTCCTGCTCATTTTCAAGTTCTGTTTGCTCATCAGTGCCCTGTGATTCCGTGACTTTAGAATCTGAATGATCCAGTCCCCCAGCTTCGACTTCTTCATTTTTTGTGCTTGTTTCTTCTTGGTCATCGGCCATGGATAAAGCTGGCTCTTCTTTGTCATGATTCACGCTGTGTGTTTCCTCAAGTTCAGCCAACGAGCTTGTCTGTGTTTCATTCGTTTCTCTTTCATCATCAAAGGAATTTAAAGTCGTCTCATCCTCATCATATTCGTTCACTTCCGAAGGATTTAATGAGTCTTCTTCTCCTCTTTGAATAGCCTCTTGCAGAGATTCAGAAAGGCTCTCTTGCCCCCCCTTTTCTACTTCATCCTCTTCATGTTCTTCTCCTTTTCTTTTTTCTAAGGCTACATCCTGTGTGTTCGTTTCACCTGAATTTTCATTGTCCATCGATAAAGTTTCTTCGACTGAGTCTTCTGCAGGTTGATCCATTTCCTCATCAGCGAAGGTGAGACCCCGATACTCTTTGGATATACTTGGTCTGATGTCTCCCCGGTACTCACTTCCTGGCTCTTCCTTCGTCTCCTTGGACAAGGTGTTTTCCGTAGTGGCCGCCTCTTCCCGCTCCAGGAGTTTCGGTAGATCGGAAACAGCTTTTGGTCTGGAATTTTCTTCATCGACACGTGCTCTCATCCGCTTCCGCAATTCCTGCCATTGCTTTTCATCATTGGAATCAGTAAAAAATTCCGGTTTTGATTGCTGTTCTTCAACGGCATATTCCAACCTTTCCAAGCCTTTAGTAAGTTGGCGTGCTTGGTAACCGTAAATAGGGGATGGAACATCGGTCGGTGTGAAGGGGATAGATGAAGCTTCCGGAAGCTCATCAGTCCCATTTTCTTCTTTCCTCGGCCTTTTCTTTCTTTGGGAAAACTCCTCCACAGGTTCCTGTTTTTCAACTGGTTTCTTGCGGCGAGGACGTTGATAACTTCCATTTTCATTTTGAGATTTTCCTGGAGCGTCCGGAATAACAGGAAAACGAAATTCACCTTGTTTCGGGTAGCGGTACGTCATTTTTGTTTTAGCGTTTACATCTTTTCTTTCTTCTATTTTATGTAGCGTCTCCTGGTCATTTTTTTCTTCTGTATCCAGCAATTTTTTCATCTTATTTCTTAAGTCTTTCCACATTACGTTCACTCTCTTTTCAATTTTAAAATCACTTATAGGATTATCCCTATTTTAACAGGTTTAAGGCATTGGTTGGTTTACAATACCTTTAAAAATGACTTTTGAATCAAAAAAAGCAAAGCAGCTGGGCTACTTTGCTTATCTGTATCCTGATTAAACTTCAAAAGGCTGCCCAATAACAGCATCTTCGTCAAGAACTAAGATTCCTTTTTCTTTTGGTGCATCTGGTAGGTTCAACTCTTTTGCGGAACAAATCATGCCGGAGGAAGGAACGCCTCTCAACTCCGCATCTTTAATTTTCATTCCACTAGGCATAACCGCTCCTACTTTAGCAACAACGACTTTCTGCCCCTGATCGATGTTTGGCGCACCGCAGACAATCTGCAATGTTTCATCTCCAACATCCACTTGACACACACTCAATTTGTCGGCGTTCTCGTGGCCCGCTTTTTCCTTCACATATCCAACCACGAACTTTGGACTTAAATCAAAGTCTAGAACATCGTTGAGCTGATTTTCAGTAAAAAGGTCTTTGATTGGAGTTAGCATTTCTTCGGTCATACGCATTTTCCCTTGCCCATCGAGGTTAAAGTACTTAGAGGCGTTGAAGATATTGTAGCCAAGCAAAGAACCGTCCTTGCTATCCGTTATTTTCACTACATCTCCGTATGCTTCCTGTTTAAAAGTATCGCGGTTTCCTTCTTTAATTGGAATAATCAGGACATCTCCGATTCCTTGCTTGTTGTAAAATACATCCATGGTCTACTCTTCCTTTCGATCCTTATTCGGTTTCTTCTGAGCAAGAATGAAAATCGGTTCCAGCTGCTTATCCTCATATAAAAACGATAAGGAGGTAACAGGCACCGTTCCTTCTGCAAAGAATTTCATAGCCATCTGGGCTAATATATCATATCCTTCAGAATTTTGGACATCTGCAAAGATAATAACATCCTGGTGAGGGATGCTGATGGCAAGCTCACCTTTACACTCGGCTTTTAGCTTTTCCAGAAGAGCTTCATTCAGGATACGACTTGCATCATAGCCGTCCCTTGCTGAATGGAAATAGAAGTCATTTCCATACACGCTGTCTTTTTTCATTTCAACAGGAAGAGAACGCACATTAAAGCCAGCCACTTCCTTGACCCTCTCTAGAGACCAACCTTCATCTTTTAACATTTTCTCATCGATCAATTGATAAGATTTGCCTAAATCCAAAGCATAATATATACGTGTTTCTGCTGTATGGTCAACATAAATCAACTTTTTCCCCTGTTCTGTTTCCGTTGGAAAAGAAGCGGCTCTTATAACAGGGAAAATGTGCTGCTCTTTGCCTGTCAACTTATGATCTTCATTCATAACTCGAAGAGCTTCTTTCACATGGTCTTCAAGCTCATCAATAGCTTCCTCTCCCCGTGCCTCATACTTTGAAATTACATTAGGCAGTGTAATTGTAATTCCTTTTCCTGAGTGACTCCACTCGACACGGAAAGTATCTTTATCTCTATTGAATGTCGTCTTCCATTGATCATTCGCTAATCGTTCTTCAAGTTTTTTCTTCATCTTGATACTTGTCATTTTCATCTTTTTTCCTCCTTTATTATGGGAAGAAAGAATTTGTTCTTATTTTCGTTTCTTCAAACTACATCGTTTTCTATTATACACATTTATACCTTCATAACAAAAGCACAACGCTATTCTAAGATATGGTAGGATTTTTTTCATTCTTTTGATGTTCAGCTTATGACACAAGTGTCTGGGGGATGGAGATTGAATAAAAAGAAACAGACCGCACCTTGGCACGGTCTGTTTCTTTTTATTGGTCAAGTTTGTTGATAAAGTCTTCGATCTGTTCTTTTGTTTTTCGGTCTTTACTGACAAAACGGCCAACTTCTTCTCCATCTTTGAAGGCAAGAAAACTCGGAATACCGAAAACATCGTTTTCTGCGCAGATGTGGATGAATTGATCACGATCGACATATACAAATGTCCAATCTGGATACTTATCCTCCAATTCTGGAAGAAATGGTTCAATCACCCTGCAATCTGGACACCAGTCTGCCGAAAATAGAAAAATGACAGATTCTTTATTTTGTAGTTCTTTCATCTGCTGATCTGATTCTAGTGTAATCATTTCTGGTCACCTCCACAGCTATTCTAGCATACCATCAATCGTATTGAATAATCATATCACCTGGTTGGATCCACCCTTTTCTGCGGAACCAGAAGGCTACGAGATAACTGATCAAAGCAGGACCTATAAAGTGAAAAACGACAATGATCCAGAAGATTTCCCAGGAGAAACCCATGGACTCAAATGTCATAATTTGGCCCACAAATCCACTTGTCCCCATTCCCGAACCTGCCGCATTATTTTCTACACTTAACCAGACGGCGGCAATAGGAGCCAGCACCGCTCCCGCTATGGTTGGAGGAAGTATGATCAGTGGTTTTTTTACCACATTCGCAATTTGAAGCATGGATGTTCCGATCCCTTGAGCGAGAGCACCGCCAAATCCGTTATCTCTGTAACTGATGGTGGCAAAACCGATCATCTGTGCTGCACAACCCACCGTGGCTGCTCCGGCCGCCACGCCATCTAAAGAGAGCATCAAAGCAATGGCCAGACTGGAAATAGGTGCTGTCAATGCAATTCCCATTAAAACAGCTACAAGTGCCCCCATGATGATTGGTTGTTGTTGAGTCGCCCAATTAATGAGGCTCCCTACCCCTGCCATAAAACGTCCAATGGGGGCCCCGATCGCTGCCGCCACACAATAACCTATAATAATTGTGACAAAAGGAGTCAGAATGATATCTATTTTGGTTTCTTTACTGACGATTTTTCCGAATTCCGTCGCTATTAGAGCTGCAATATAACTTCCTGCCGGGCCGCCTAACTCTGCGCCGGAAGCTCCACTGAATAATGCTGCAAATATGACGAGCGGAGGCGCTTTTAAACCATAAGCAATCGCAGCTCCAATGGCTCCGCCCCATATCTTCGTGTCCATTGCAAAAGTACCCATCTCTACAAATGATTCAGATAAAACAATAATATCTGTCTGTTCGCCAATCGTTTTAATAATTAATCCAATAATTAGTGAAGAAAAGAGCCCTAACGCCATATAGCTTAACGCCGTTACAAAATATGCCTGAAAGGACAACTGAATCCCTTTTCTTTTTAAAAAAGTAAGCATTGCTAAACCTCCTGATTCGACCAAAACTATCATACACCCAATTCAAACAGGTGTAAATACACTTATGTTTAGTCAATATAAGCCAAAAGACACCCTCTCCAGCGTATTCCTCCTATTGTTTTACTAGATAAAAAGTTCTATAATTAATCAGTATATAGAGAAATTTGCAAATTTTTCGAAGGAGGGGTCGAATGAGATCGATTAAAGGCCGGATGCGTTTTCTGTTGATCGTGGCGGTCGTTGGAATTTTCGCCATCTTTGTTTTTTCTACATATTTTTTTCAAGAACAGAAAGAGATGGCACAACGATCAAAAAAAGTTCAACAGTCACTCGCTGATAGTCAAGAAATTAATTACTTAATGTCTAAAACCTTGATTGAACAACAAACTTTCTTCCATAACCCAAGCGCTGACCAAGGGGAGACAGCAGCTGCAGCCATCCAATCAGTAAAAGAAAAAGCCACTAACTTTGCCAACACGTATAAAAGTTATCCTGAGATTGGCAATCAATTCACGGAAATCACTAAAAAAGCTATTGAGTATGAAGAAGAACTAGGTCCTTTGGTGAATATGTACAAATTAGTGGGCTTTACTGAAGATAAAGGGCTGCACCAACACATACAAACGTCCTATAAAAAGTTCAATGATGTGATTGAGTCCGTGAATAGTGAACCATTGAAAAATTCTTTGCTCGCCATGAAAGTAAGCGAACGAAATTACATTAATGAACCAAACTCTGAGCAATTATCTGCATTTAAAACCAGTTCTCAAAATTTCAAGGAAACCATTAAAGAAATGGATTTGGATGCTGAGCAGTCTTCCATCTTAAGCAAGAACCTTTTAAAGTATGAACAGACAATTAATTCCATGGATAATACATTCACACAGGCAAACTCCATTCGCGCATCCTTTGAAGGGATTGCAGCCGATGTTTCAAGTCAGGTGGATCTAGTGATGTCTACAGCCAATCAATTAAATGCTTCGATGCTTGAAGAGCAGCAACAAAGACAGCAATGGTTAACAACATTACTCGCAATTATTGGCGCAATCATATTATTAGCCATATTGACCACTGGTTTCTTCTTGATTCGTTCCATAAAAAAATCCATTAACAGTCTAAAGGAAAGTGCCACAATTATTGGTGACGGCGATCTATCTCATCGCGTGGATTTGACCTCCAAAGATGAGATGGCTGAGCTGGGCTTACAGTTTAACCACATGGCTGACAGAATGGAACAATCCGTACGGAAGGTACTTCAAGCAACAGGTATACTTAATACATCTTCTGAAAGTCTGGCAACAATTTCTAATCAAACGGCAAATCAAGCGGAGGAAGTGAACGAAGCCATTAGTCACGTAGCAGCTGGCTCTCAGGATCAAGCTCAAAAGATTGATGAAACTCACCAATTTATCCAGCAAGTCACAGAAGCGATCACCAATACAAAAAAAGCTACAGGAACAATAGCAGGCAGACTGATGGAAGCAGAAACCGAAGGTGATGCCGGTTTACAAACAGTCGCCGAATTAGAAAAGACTTCCAAAGACTTCATCGAACTTGCCTCCCACATGGCAGAGGAAGTTCAGAACGCTTCACGAAAATCTGAAGAAGTAAACAAAGTGGTCACAACCATTGAAGGAATTGCGGACAGTACAAACCTGTTAGCCCTTAATGCCGCTATTGAATCAGCCAGGGCCGGTGAAGCAGGAAAAGGCTTCGCTGTCGTTGCAGATGAAGTTAGGAAATTAGCGGAGCGTTCAAAACAGGAAGCAGGAAGCATTCAAAAAATGGTCACAGTCATGTCCACCCAAATGACGACTCTTTCTGATGAAGCAGAGAAATTTAAACACTACCAATCTTCACAAGGTAAAGCTGTCACTCAAACGAAAGATGCCTTCGACCGAATCGCCTCCTACGTACAATCTATGAATGAACAAATCCGGGAAGTAAATGAAGCCGTTGACGGTGTAGATCGTGTAAATGAGGAAGTGAAAGAAAGGCTCCAAAGTATTAGTGTAATTTCCGAAGAAGCAGTAGCTACAGCAGAGGAAGTCGCCGCTTCTAGTGAGAATCAATTAACATCCATAGAAAAAGTTCACCATTCAGCTATGGATCTCCAAGGACTTTCACAGGAACTTTCTGCTGAGATCAGCCAGTTCACCATCAATGAAAATACAGCAGTAGAAGAAAATACAGAGCAGATTCAGGAAGGATTGGAATCGGAAGTCATGGATGAAGCTTTCAAGGAAGCGGAAGACCAATTGGAAACGGGAGACTTTGAAGAACATTCAATTTCCAGTACTAACAACAAAAAAGAACCCATCCATGAAGAGGAAAGATTATCTTCATAACTACAGAGAAGTCCAGCAAAAGACCCTTTGCTGGACTTCCTTTTTCACATCTTTCATACTAAACTAAAGGGAATTTTAAGGAGGAAAAACCAATGGAGTTAACGATTTATTTAGCAGGTCAGATTCATGATGATTGGCGAAATGAGATAAGAAAAAATGCAGAAAAAGAAAAGTTGCCCATCCACTTCGTAAGTCCCCAAGAAAATCATGCGCTTTCTGACGATATCGGAGAGAAGATTCTAGGGGAACAGCCAAGTAAAGTTTATCGTGATGATGCTGCATCCAGCGTAAATAATTTCAGAACACGTGTTATGCTCCAGAAATCTGATGCTGTCATTGCTTATTTCGGTGAGTCATACAAACAGTGGAATACAGCAATGGACGCAGGAGCGGCCATCCAAGCAGGAAAACCGTTAATTTTAGTAAGACCAGAATCTCTTATTCACCCGCTCAAAGAATTATCTAATCAAGCTGATGTCACCGTAGAGACATTGGATCAAGCCCTTGAAGTCCTCACCTACTTATACGAATAAACCTCTAATTGGCTACTAAAGTAACGGTCAGGATTATGGTCGAATCGATTTCGAAGCTTTTGTTGAGTAGATGGGGCTGCAGGGAATGACTCGATTCCCAACCATCCCTGACTCTCAACGCGGCAAACGATCCCCAATGATCTCGATACTGAGTGTTCCTCAATTGGGATCTTATGTACGAAAGACATAAGAAAAGGATGCATCGAATAAAGATGCATCCTTTTCTTATTGATCGTAGGACCACTGTCCTTTTAACAATTTCACTACATGAGTGAACATTTCTTCCCTGTGAATGACGCCATTCGTAAAAATACCGATGGCCCCTTCTTTTTTTCTTACATCATGTTTGTCCGTATATTCATCCATGACTTCTCCAAGCTCTTTCCCTTTTTCCAATCCTGCTTTAATTTCATCAGGAAGGGGGATACGAGCACCACTCGCGGTGTAGACGTTCTCTTTCCCATCTACTAAGGCCCCCCAATTACATAGGTAGAGATCATCTTCAATCTCCATGACTCCACCTTCAAGTCCAATTCCTATATTGGCTTTGTTTTGAGATGCACATTCCCTCGCACGGTTGATTGCCCCTTCTAATGTCTCTTCATCAGAAAAAGGTTGAGCTGCAACCTTCGATTCTACTTCCATTCCGATGACTTCCATGTCCGGAAATACACTTTTTACGGATTCAATTTTCGTAGGGTTTTGGGATCCCACATAAATTTTCAGCATAGCGAGCACCTTTCTCCTTCTCTAGCCGTTTATTGCCATTATTTCTCTTGATTGAGGACTTCATACAAGATCAATGGGACCTGTTCACCAATTTTAGCATAAAGTCACGCCGGCTGAAATCAGCTGGCGTGACTTCCATTTCTATTACACATTTCTTCTGATTTGGTCCACGGTATTTTGATCTGTTGTTTTTACCAGTTTGACTAGAAGCTCTTTCGCCGCTGCATAGTCGTCTACATGAATAATGGAAGAAGATGTATGGATGTAACGGGAACATATACCAACGACCGCGGATGGAACCCCATCGTTCGCCATATGAACTCTTCCTGCATCCGTTCCCCCTTGAGAAACAAAATACTGATAAGGAATATCATGAGTTTCAGCAGTATCGAGTATAAATTCACGGATCCCTCTATGTGTCACCATTGAACGATCGAGAATTCTTAAGAGTGCACCTTTACCTAACTGGCCAAACTCCTTCTTATCCCCACTCATATCATTAGCAGGAGAAGCATCCAGCGCATAGAAAATATCTGGCTGAATCATGTTAGCGGCTACCTGTGCTCCTCGCAGTCCTACTTCTTCCTGAACTGTAGCACCTGAATAAAGTTTGTTCGGAACCTTTTCTCCTTGCAACTCTTTTAATAGCTCAATGGAAAGGCCGCAACCATAACGGTTGTCCCATGCTTTTGCCAGGACTTTCTTTTCATTAGCCATCGGCGTGAATGGACAAATCGGCACAATCGGCTGCCCTGGCTTAATTCCGATTTCTTTAGCATCGTCTTTGTCATCGGCACCAATATCAATGAGCATATTTTTAATTTCCATCGGTTTTTTCCGTTGTTCAGGTGTCAAATTATGGGGAGGAATGGAGCCGATCACTCCGATTACAGGGCCTTTCTCTGTCATGACCTGAACACGTTGGGCAAGCATGACCTGATTCCACCAACCTCCAAGGGTTTGGAAGCGAAGCATACCGTTATCCGTGATTTGCGTAACCATGAAACCTACTTCATCCATATGGCCTGCCACCATGACAGTAGGTCCTTTCCCATTCTTCAATCCAAAAACGCCGCCCAAACGGTCTTGTACAATTTCATCTGAGTACTTTTCAAGTTCCTGTCTCATAAATTGTCGAACAAGGTGTTCATTCCCAGGAGCGCCCGGGAGTTCTGTCAATGTTTTAAAAAGACTTTGCGTTTCTTGATTCATATGTACATCTCCTTTTTTTCCTTCTTTCCATAGTTTAACGGAATTTTGAAAACGTTTCTACAAATGTGTCGTGTTTATAAGTTTTGATTTCCTTTTATCGGGAATATTTAGTATACTGTGGGTTAGAAATAAGTTGTGAGGTGATTGGTTAATGAACTGGAAAAAAGTCGCACTAGCAGCTGGTGTAGGAGCATTGGCAGGCTATGTAGTAAAAGAGCAATTGAGTAATGGCCAAGGAGTGACTCCTGAAAAAGCATTGAAAATTGCTAAAGAAGCTTTTAAAAAGCAAGGACCGATCAGTGGTTCATGGATTTACATGAAACCGGAAGAATTGAACAAGAATGGAATTAATTACGATGTGTACCGTGGAGGTATTTCTAAAAACCAGGACGGAGAAACATCTCAATTTGAATTTTACATCGATACAGAAACAGGAACGATTGTTGACGTTGCCGAAACTACAGCCTAAACATAAAAAATACCCTCGGTCTCGAGGGTATTTTTTATTGATAGTGGTGTTCCTTCTCCTTTAGCTTGTCCAGAACTTGTCCTTCCTCATCAAACTTCAACGCTCTGTACACAGCATCATGGTAGAAAACATACCACGCACGCCGTTGATACCCATACTCCATCCATTTCTTCTTCTCATGTACAGAGGTTACTGGATAATCATCATACGCGAGGGCCCAGAGCGGATTTTGGTGTGCATGCGTTGGCATAAGGTCTGCCATGTGAATGAATACATCATCCCCATCTTCAAAAGTGATAATGGAGTGTCCATGGCTATGGCCACTTGTATGGATCATCTTCAAGCCGGGCAGCACATCCAAGGAATTTTCAAACGTATGTACCTTTCCTTCGACAGCTTCCCAATTCGCCTGCCAATACGTGTTTTTTGACCTCATATTCGGATGGCGCATTTCATTCCATTCCACTTTGCTTGTGTAGATGATCGCGTTAGGAAAAGTAGGAACGAGCTGATCATCTTCCCATCTCGTCATTCCACAAGCATGATCAAAGTGCATATGAGTCATAAGCAAGGCATCGATCTCTTCCGGCTTTATATTTAAGCTATCTAAACAACGCAGGATAGAAGACTCTTCCCAAACTCCAAAATTCCGTTTTTGCTTCTCAGACATCTTGTCATTTCCTATTCCTGAATCAATCAGCATCTTTTTCCCATCAACCTCTAACAAAATCGGATCTGTTCGCAATTCTATTTGATTGTTTTCATTGACAGGGTATTTTTTGCTCCATAATGGTTTCGGAACTACTCCGAACATAGCTCCCCCATCCATATGAGTCACCCCACCATTCAACCAGGTCAATGAAGCCCGTCCCAATTTCAGTTTTTCCACCGTAATCTCCTCCCAATACCAAAGATAGCTCTAGTTTATCACAATAACTAGAGCTAATGAAAACGGTATCATTCAGGGAAACGTGCTGTACAACGATAGATGGGCTGCCCTTTTGCGGAGAATTTCTCTTCATATTCAGTCTCGACATTTAAAGGATCTTCATCTGCATGCAAGTCCACTGAGACATCTTCCAATATCATCCCGTAATTTGAGAAACTTACGAGAGAGTACTCAAAGAGTCCTTTGTTATCTGTCTTCAATGTAACTTGTCCTTCTTCCTTCAACACAGCTTGATACTGTTCTAAAAACGTATGGAAAGTCAAACGGCGTTTTTCATGTTTATTCTTAGGCCATGGATCTGAAAAGTTCAAGTAGATATGATCCACTTCGTTATCTTCAAACAGATCCCTTAGGTCTTTCGCATTTTCGTTAACCATGCGGACATTGGTTGTTTCAGCTGCCAGGACTTTCTTGACAGCTCCGACAATTACACTTTTCACAAATTCCAATCCTACAAAATTAATATCCGGATGCTGTTTCCCCATACCAGCAATGAACTGACCTTTACCTGAACCTATTTCTAAATGCAAGGGCTGTTCTTGGTTATCAAAAAGCTCCTTCCATTTGCCTTTCATTTCAAACGGTTGTTGGACGACCACTTCATCTTTTTCCCTTAAAAAGTCATCAGCCCACGGTTTATTTCTTAAACGCATGTAATGGATTCCTCCTTCTTATCGATAAAATGGTACCACGAAGCTGCTTAAAATAAAAATTTTTCTCGTTTTCCTTGCTATATAAGGGAAAACGGATGTAAACCGTTTATATCAGACGATGCATGAGCTAATAATACACCAATATGAATATCAACGATAAATTTCGAAATATGAATGGTTTAAGGGGTTGGGTTGTAAGCGCTTTCTGATATAGCATTAGTATCGTGCCTTATTAAATAGACAGGAGTGATGATCAAGAATATGAAAATGATCTCTAAAGCAATTGAACTGACTGTATTGGCTGTTTTCTCTGTACTATTTGCAGGTTATGCACTATTTATATATCCTTTTGAAAAATTATCAGAAATGATGAGCGCTGAAGTGAAAGAAAAGAAACTTAAATATACACCAGCTACTGAAAAAACCGTTGCTTAAGCAGCGGTTTTTCTTTTTACATCAAATTCTCTACTCCTTCACTATCGCTCCCTTTACTTGAAGACTAAGTTTCGAGTCTTTTTTGAGTGGGCGGGGGCTGCGGGGAATAACTCGCTTTCCGCGGGAGTGCGTGGTAGATGAGACCCCGCAGAGCGTTAGCTCGAGGAGGCTCATCACTCGCCCACGGAAAGCGAACCTTTTCCCGGAGCCCCTAATCTTCCATAAAAGTCTCGAAATCGAGTCTTCCACAATCCTACCATTTAGTTGAATATGTATGAAATTTAAAAAGTTCCATCTGAATAAATTCAGATGGAACTTTTTTATATGATTTCATGCTTTCTCATAATTTTTTTCAGCTTCTCTGTCCGAATGGAAGCCTCATCGTATTCGCCTCTCATTTGATGCCATTGTATGAAAGCCAACGCCTGCGACACAGAGTACCACTTCATTCGTTCAAACATATGAGAATCAGGATAAATTCCATATTCTTTTAACCATACATTCCAGTGATCTTCAGGGATATAATTGTATAGAAGCATGCCAAGATCAAGAGCTGGATCAGCTACCATTGCGTTATCCCAGTCGATAAGGTACAGCTGGTCTTTGGAAGACAACAACCAATTATTATGGTTTGTATCGCAATGACAAACGACGTGTACATCATGGTGGACATGGTGAGCATGTTTTTCTAAAAATTTAATGGCTTGATGAATTTCTATACGTGGATCGACTTGATCCAGGATTTTTTGGTTTTCTTTGATATCTTTCAGGACTTCATCCGGTGTTAACGGATGTTTCCCTAGTCTCATTAGCATATCAAGAAGTTCTGTGGAATGGTGGATCTTGCTAAGAAGGTTAGCCACACGTCTATGTTTCATTTCCTCAGGCTTTAGTTCGCGCCCTTCCAGCCACTCCTGTGCTGTGATTACATCTCCGTTCTCAAGCCGTTTGGTCCAAACAAGCTTTGGCACAATACCTTCAGCAGATAAAACGGCTAAAAAGGGGGAAGAATTTCGTTTTAAGAATAAACGTTTCCCTTCGGTCTGAGCGTAGTAGGCTTCTCCTGTCGAACCGCCTGCTGGTGTTATCGTCCAATTACTACCAAGAATATGTTCCAACCAATTCACCTTCAATTCCTCAAATCCTCTTGTGATTGAATTACGTCTTTGTTTGTTGTTCTAGTATATCGTACTTTGGTAATGATCCAAAATTTTCATGATACCGATTCAACAGTTACCTTATTTTAGATTAACCCATCATTCTGTCAACTTTCAAGAGATATCTATCAATCCGAGTAGAATGTTGTCGATGTTTCCGCTTTCTTAATGCTGCAATCAAAGCAAGATCCACTTTGACCGTCCACTTGAAAAGGGAGCGGTTGTTCTGAGCTTATATGCACAGTGGAGGCTCTCCACTCTTCCACTTCCTTCATCCTCGTATGCAAACCAAAAAATACGCTGACAAACATGGCCAACAGCTTTTTTTTAGAAATCGGTTTGACCACTAGTATGGATAACCCTTTACTATTTATCTTCGCTTTCGGGGCAATCCTCATTCCACCCCCATAATAAGAATGGTTGGTTATGGTCACCATCATAGCCTGGTTGATGTTGATTTGTTTTCCATCAAGAAAAAGCTCAAAATGGATGGGTTTGGCTTTAGAAATAGACTGAAGAAGAGCAAAGGGGTAGGTAAGTTTAGTTATGTGAAACTTTCTAGTCCAAGATCTGTATTTTGGCTGATTCGCTGCAGCTACTACTAAACCATCAAGCCCAAAACCGATACTGTTTATAAACGTACGTCTTCCTTGCTTCTGCCTTTGATTAAGAATGTAGTCAGAAAGAAGGACCTTTTTTTTCTTTGGATTTCTCACATAGGATCGGAACAGCTTTAAGCCTCCCTTTTTCAAGGTTAGGCCCCGGGCAAAATCATTCCCTGAACCCGCGGGTATAAAACAAACAGGAGTTTCAGAATAATGTCTTATACCATTCACAACTTCATGAAGTGTCCCGTCGCCACCAAGGACAATAATACCTTTTAAAGTCTCACGGTGTATTTTCGTCACTTGAAGTGCCAACCTTTCTGCATGCCCGGGTTCTTGAGTTAGAAATGACCGACAATTCTCTTTCTTGTATAACGGTTCTTTTTGTATCCGCCGAAACAGGTTCATCGCTTTGCCATTACCAGCTGCGGGATTGACAATCATTATGTACATGAGACATTTCTCCTACCTATGTAATCATATCATTATACAACGTTCCTATTATTCTAGTATACTATTAGTAAAAAAGGAGGAATATATTTTGGCTACCGATTGTCAATATTGTGGTACTTCAGTCTTTATACCCGAACAGGGAGCATTAGTTTTGAACTCCAAACATTCCAATAAAGAAGGGAATGTATTTCCGCTTCGTCACACCTATGAAAGTCCAGAGGCAAAAATATACACCTATAATAATAAAGATGAATTAAGACTGGCACTCGTCGATTGGTTTGAAGAGACGATACCAGATTATTGGGTACATATTCTCAATACCGAAAATTCTCAATCATTTCCGATATCCATTCGACATTTATATGAAAGGTTACAATACCCTGAACTAGCGGAGTTGATCCATTCCGGACTTTTTCAATCACACTTACAACCAATCGTGGACATGAAGAACAACCGCGTCTATGGATATGAGTCTCTACTTCGGACGAAGGACCTTTCTGTACCACCCGGGGAATTATTTTCATACGCCAGCCGCTCTGGTTTACAATCTATGCTTGATCAAAAAGCCCGAAGGACGGCGGTAAAAGCAAAGTCCGAACACCTTAATTCAGGAGATAAGATCTTTATCAACTTTTTACCATCGACGATTTATGTCCCAGAATTTTGCTTGAAGCACACATTCCAAATCGTTAAAGAATTCAACATCGATCCAGAAGACCTGGTTTTTGAAGTCGTGGAAACAGAGAAAATCGATGATGTTGAACATTTGAAGTCCATCCTCGAAACATACAAGGCTTCAGGAATGAAAGTGGCATTGGATGATGTCGGTTCTGGTTACAGCACATTAGAGATGCTCAGCCTGCTCCAGCCGGATTATTTGAAAATTGATCGGTCTTACATTCAAAATTGTCACACAGACGTGAATAATCAAGCTTTTCTATTCGATGTAATGGAACGGGCAAAACAGTTGAACATCCACGTACTCGCTGAAGGGATCGAATTGCAGGAGGAATGGGAATGGCTTCAACGATTAGGTGTTGATTTTGGCCAAGGTTATTACATCGGTAAACCTCAGGCTGTGCCGGAAAAGGAACTCATCCTTCCATAAAACTTTCATCCATGTCCCATTCTGGACGTTTAACAGCAGTTGTTCGACAATGCTTCAACAAACATTCTGCTACCTTCAATTGATTATGCTTCATCGGAGACCTAGCTGCCCTTTTCTCATGCAACCACAAGGAGTAGTGGTCTTTACCAATCCAATCCGTTTGATAGGGCACCTGTCCCGAATCGAATCGCATGTTTTTGGATAAGACGACTTTGCGGTATGGAAAGTCCAATCGGTATTTGTTCAGTACGCTTTTCACGAATGTTTCCGTCCTTCGGAGGGAGTGCATCGGGCTCAGCACCTTGCTCTGCACCCCTTCTTTTTCAATAATCCAACTTTTTTCTGAAACGGGATGGATCGTTTCACCGTTTGGGTGAGAAAGAATAGAGATGATTTCAATACCTGATGGCCCAATAAGCAGATGGTCAATCTCTACCTCTGCATTCTTCATTTGCACAACAGGCTCAAACATAAGAAGGAAAGTATCCGGAAAATGTTGTAAGAAATACTTCAGATCCTTGTTTTCTTTGTAAGAAGAAGCAAGAAACGATTTTTCCCTTAACGTGGTCGTCGCCCACTTCAATTGAAATGGGATTAAACCATCCAAGTAGTATTGCTTCAAGTCTTCTTCAGAGGAAGGGAATTCCACCTCACTAACCGAAACTTCATTGTTTAGTTTCTGTTCCTCTTTTGCTTTCTTTTTGAAAAAATTCTTAATTCCTTTAGACGTGTCTTCTTCTCTTCTTATGTCTTCTTCTGTTGGTTCTTCAGTCCAGCCTTGTTCGAACCGACTCTTCATTTTATTCCAATGGTCATTTTTTAATTTTACGAACTGGCTTGGATATTGATAGATATTCGTTTCATATCTGGAAATATAATCTTGCAATTTAATTAGTTGTGCCATATTAAATCTTCTGACCACCTTTAATCGTCGCCACTGTTTCGTATTTAGGATGGTTTCCAGGATGGATACGGAAAAAAGAGAATTCGTTCACGACCATTTCATACGTCTCCAATAGGGCAGAGTCCTTGGAAGCGTCCATTAATGGGGACAACCCTTCTGCCTGCTTTTTCGCCAGTGTGATGTGCGGATTGAACTTGCGTTTTTCCTTTTGAAAGCCTAACTCTTCACCAATAGAGTCCACTTTTTCTTTAGTCTCCATTAAGGAAGGTACCCTCTCTACTCCAGCATGGAAAACTCTTGGCCGCTGCTGGTCACCGAATCCCCCGGCCGGACCGACAGTTAACGGATACGCAGAAGGCCAACTTTCATTTCTCAAACGCTGCACATATCGTTCAACCGTTTCATCGGAACAACTGCCGAGAAACTTTAGTGTGACATGCAAATCTTCCTTGGCCGTCCAATCTTTATAATTCATTGAGCCCCGTAGAATGGACTGCCAGTTCATCAATTTTCCACTAATCTCATCATTGACTTTTATACCAATAAAATAATGACTCATGCCATACGCTCCTTCCATTCAGGTTGAAACATTTTATTAACGACCAGAAGAATGATGATACCTATACAAGTCATAAAAGCAAATACGCCATACATGAAAGAAACACCCCTAAGATCAATCAACAGCCCTCCAATGAAAGTAAAACAAGCATTCCCAAGCCCGTTTCCGACAGCTGAATACAAACCCACAGCTGTAGCCCTTACATCAGCGGGTGCCAGTTCCCGAACTAGAATGAGAGCAGCAGGTATGTAAAGCCCAACGGAGATCCCCTGGGCGACTGTCGTTGCGTAGACGATTGTACTGGAAGGCTCAAAATAATAAAACCACCATCTTAAACAAGAGATCGATGCACTGAAGATAATAATAAATACGATCCCAAAGCGATTGATGACCCTTTGAGCGAATTTCATGAATGGAGCTTCACTTCCAGCAGCAAGTAAAAAAGCAAAACCTACTCCAGAAAGTGTCCCCCCTACAGCTAAAATAAACGTACCGAAATAATAATTATTCGCTAGGACCGGACCAAAGATGAGGAAGTTAGATACAAGGAAAAGCAAGAAAGGCTTTTCTTTGAGTAAGGTCTGTAATCCTTCTCTGAAGGAAACCGTCACCTCATCAGCGCGCTTTGGAAATTCAAATAACGTGGTTAAGGCGAATACTAATCCTAACGAAAAAGAATAAAAAATCCAGGTCATCGAACCAGTTGCTTCCGTCAACCTTCCTAAGACAAAAACAGCCACAGCGAAACCAACCGCTCCCCATAGCCTGATGTTGCCATATTCCTTTCCATTCCGTTGGACGAAATTCAATGATAGGCTGTCAGACAAAGGAACAATTCCTGATTGGAACAACGCGATACAAATGATACCTAGTAATAGGACGGGGAATAATTGCAACCAGGGATAAAAAAATCCTAGTACAGAAGCGAAAATGGAAGCGATCATCAATAATCGTTTCGGATTCCTTGTATAGTCACTCAGCATCCCCCAAACCGGTTGTACAAAAATAGTGACCAGGGGGAGGGCTGCGATGACCATTCCGATTTCGGTGTGACTCAGCCCTTTTTCCTCTTCTAAAAAGACAGATAATAATGGAAAGATGGAACCGAAGGCAAAAAAAGTGAAAAAGTAAAACATCTGAATAAAACGATATGTCTTCTCCGCGGATTGTTCGGGCATTACGTGGTCCCTCTCTCTTTATCTTGTCAATTCGTATAGACTTTCAGCATAGATTTCAATGGCTTTGATCATATCAGTAATTCTTACGTGTTCGTCCTTTTGGTGAGCGGTGTCCGGACTATCATCGAATAAAGCACCGAAAGCTACTCCCGCTTCAAGGGCTCTCGCATAGGTCGCCCCTCCCATCGTCTTCACTTCCGCTTCTTCACCTGTGACTTTGTTATAAACAGAAAGCAATGTTTTCACAAACGGATGGTCCTTTTCCAGGTGAATCGATGCCAGGTGGTCATAGACCTCATACCTACCCTTATTTTTTGCAGCAAAATCATTTAATTCCTGATCTATGGCACTATAATCTGCACTTACAGGATACCTAAGATTGAAACCAAGCTTACACGTCTGTTCATCCATTTCGATTGATCCAAGGTTCGAAGTGAGAGGTCCAGACACTTCATCCATTTGCTTAACATTCAGTCCTTTACCGTCTGTCGTTTCAAAAGCCTTATATATTTTTTGTATAAATGATTCATACTCACCATTCAGAGGGAGGGATTGTAGGAAACGTAATAAAGCTGTAATGGCATTCAACCCTTCTTCCGGCTTGCTAGCGTGCACGGCGTTCCCTTTCACTATCACCTCATATCGTCCCGCTGCAGACTTTACTGTCCCTTCTAGCTTGTACTCGGCTGAATAATCATTGAAAACCTTCTCTATATTCAGAGGCGATTCAATCCAAGCCACTGCCTCATCAGGCACCATATTTAAACGGTCCCCACCATGTACAGAAACTACCTTCGTTTCTCCCTTATTTTCAGGTACTGGATAGGTGATATAGCTGTCTAACAACCCTTTTTCAGCATGAATGACCGGAAAGGATGCATCAGGGGTGAAGCCTAGAGAAGGCATCAACTCCTTCTTAAAATAATAATCAATCCCCTTCCAGTCTCGCTCTTCATCAGTACCAAGAATCAATCGAATTTTTTTCTTCGGTTTGAACCCTTCCTCTTTTAAAAGTTTCAGAGCGATGTAGGCAGCCATCACAGGCCCTTTGTCATCTTGAGCACCACGGGCGTATAACTTTCCATCCCTTATGGTTGGTTCAAAAGGAGGTGTGGTCCAACCAGCTCCTGCCGGGACAACATCCAAATGGCCAAGAACACCAATGATTTCATCTCCTTCTCCGAATTCGATATGACCGCCATGTCCATCCACGTTTTTAGTGATAAATCCATCATCCTGCCCTATACTCAGCATTTTCTCCAATGCATCATGAATAGGTTTTCCATAGGGATACATAGAATCTTTCTCAAATACACTTGGAATTTCCAATAACTCCATCACGTTCTCTACATATTCCTTTTCGTACTTTTTACTCAACGCATGAAAGTCCATACTTAATCTCCTCTACTTAGAATTTTCTCATATGTCGGTTTGTCACATACAGCATATAACTCTGCCCCGTCCGGGATGGGTTCATCTAATTTACGATTAATGGTTAGATCATTCCGATCAGCAATTAATGTCGCACCATCATCAAGTAAAGACTGAAAAGCATCCCGATAGGTTCCCCAATTGCCTTTTTTCGGAATGTAATATAAGTCTTCTCCTACCGATCTCTTTAGCAACTGCCCGTAGATCCCCGAAACACCTTTTCTAAAAGCTGAACGGACGGCAAGAGAAGAAATTGTTTCATTGGAAACGATGAATTCATCGATTTGGGCATGCTTGAAATTTTTCACATGTTTTTCTTCCATGATCTCCGCAATGGTATGAACATTAGGTGCTACAGTTTCAATAGAAGAAGCAATTAAGAGGGTTTTCCCATCTGTCATCTGTTCATTCCCCATCCGCTCATCTGCAAAAATTAGGACGGCTCTTGCCTGAGAAATGTTTGCCTTTTCCAATGTATCTTCGTCTGAAGCCTCGCCTTTTATGTAGTGGATGTTTTCCGTAAGGATGGGAGCTTCTTTTAATTGATCAATGATGACAATATTGCATTGCTTGTTTGTTTCCATCATTTCCTTTACAGCAAAGTGGGCCTTTTGAGACCATCCAATAATGACGAAATGACCGCTCTCTTTATACACAATATCACCTTCCAGTCGTTTTTTTCGGAAAATGGCTAAGCCATCAATAATTTTTCCTATCACAATACCAATAAGTCCAATACCTATGACATATAATAGTATCGCAATGGAACGTCCTGCTACCGTCACCGGAAAATAGTCACCATATCCTACAGTCGTAACTGTTGTCATCACCCACCAAAAGCCATCAAAGAGAGTTGGGAAGGTATCCTTTTCCACAACAACAATTAAAATACTTGAGAACAGAATAAGAAGAGCGCTCGCAGTGAAAAGGACAGTGTTGTTGACTCTTACCATTTTAAAAAAGATCTTCCGAAGTAACATCATCGTTCCAGCCTCCTAACTTTTAATATTTTGTAAATTAGATGAATAATCTGTAAATTAAAACGATTATAGTAGCACGTTCCGTCTCATTATTGTAGAATGAAACCAACTTCAGAGATTCACATGCACCACAAGTTCCATACAATGACGATTAAGGAGTGGTTTTTTGAATCATCCATCATCCCGCATGCTCAATCGGATTAAAGCTGTTTACCTCTATATTAGAGACCGAGGAACAGTATCGACTAATGAGTTAGCAGACGAGTTCGGTATCACTGACCGTACTATGCAGAGGGACTTAAGCATTTTGGAATACAACGGGCTTGTATCAAGTCCGCATCGTGGAAAATGGACAATCACTGAAAAGAAAGTCAAAATATCATAGAAGATGAGGATATAGATGACACCCGGAAAAAATTCCGGGTGTTTTTTTGGTTGATTATTCAAAGATGTCTATTGTTCTAAGTTGGTGATTCCCATCAAATAGTCAATCTCTTCATCTGTCAGTTCTCTGTACTCTCCAAGGTCAAGATCCTCATCCAGCTCAAGTTCGCCAATCATGACCCTTTTAAGATAAGTCACCTTCTTATCAACAGCTTCAAACATACGTTTCACCTGGTGGAATTTCCCTTCAGTGATGGTCAACTCTATTTCGGAAACGTCTCCAGATTCAAGAATAACCAATTTCCCGGGCTTGGTTTGATAACCATCATCCAAAGTGACGCCTTCAGAGAATCTCTTGACATCTTCTTCAGTTACTTCTCCATCAATGACAGCGAAGTATGTTTTTCCGACATCTTTCTTGGGAGAGGTTAGTCGATGATTAAGCTGTCCATCATTCGTAATCAACAACAACCCCTCTGTATCTTTATCCAATCGACCGACAGGAAACGGGTCAAAGACCTGGTCCTCAGGCTGCAAAATATCAATCACTGTTGGATCGTGGGCATCTTCCGTCGCAGAAATCAAATCGCCTGGTTTGTTCATCATCAGATAAATGAATTCTCTATACTCTACTTCCTCACCCATCACTGTGACCAGATCTTCACCAGGGTTCACATGGGTTTTGGGGCTTTTTTCAGGGTTTCCATTAATTCGTACGTTTCCACCCTTCAAAAGAGTTTTCACTTCTTTCCTTGTGCCATATCCCATATTTGCTAAAAGTTTATCGATTCTCATCTTGGTCAGAACCTCCTTTTATCCTCTTTTTAAAAATCTATCCAATACACGAACACGATCACCTAAGACACGCTCAAGTAGTGTTGTTTGATAGGTTAACCACAGGTAAACAAGACCTCCAGCACCTATACTGAAGAACAGGACAATCAGTGCATCCAGTCTACTTTCCATCGGATCTAAAATGAAGCCGAGCACCCATTTGACCAAGAGCACAACGAGCGCCATGATTGTTGTCAAAATCATAACGAGCAACGTCCTCTTAAACAACTGTTGGTAAGAGAATTCAATGGAAGTGAAAATACGTGCGAAGTTAAGGATAACCGCTGCAGCAACACCAATGCCTGTTGCAATGATTGCACCTTTTGCTCCAAATAGTTGAATGAGCCACCAGTTCAGTCCCAGTTTTAACAGTATGCCTGTCCCAAGACTTATGACAGCAAAATTCTGTTTGTTGATTCCTTGTAGGATGGAGGAAGTTACTGTATATAATGCCAGGAACAACCCGACAGGCGCATACCAGCGTAATAAATCTCCCCGATATTCGAGCTCATCCACCCCGTAGAATGTCCCATAAGCCTCAAAAGCCACTACGGAAAGACCGACGACAGCTGGGATAATCAACAAGGCGACGATTTGTAGCGCCTGGTTGATTTGGTGATTCAAACGGTTCATCTCATTTTTAGTGAAAGCCTGAGTGATTGCCGGTAAAAGAGCTAACGATAATCCTAGACCTAGTGTTACCGGAATCATAATTAATTTATGACTCAGGAAATTGATGATTGAAAAAGCATTGTTATACTCCAACCCTGAGGCTTTGATTGCTTTTTCTAATGTAAACTGATCGACAAGCTGATACAGAGGTGTAGCAATCCCCACTAGGATAAATGGACCTGCATATGCGAATAACTCTTTGAACATATCCTTGTTGGACAGACCATACGTGTACTCTTGAGCCTCTAACTGACGATCCAGAAACGGCTTTCGCTTTCTCCAATACCAATAAAGGACAATACAAGAAGCAATTCCTCCAATGAATGCAGCGAACGTTGCAAAACCAACCGCTTGTGGAATAGGTCCTTGAAGAACTTGTACTATTATAAAAACAGAAACAAGCAATAATACAATTCTTACAATTTGTTCAATCACCTGTGAAACAGCTGTAGGCGCCATAGATTCATGCCCTTGGAAGAACCCTCTTGTAATACTCATCGGCGGTATGACAAGTAAGGCAAAGCTGACCATCTGTATGACCATCGTGGCATGTCCAAGGCGATCAGAGTCTTCACCAACCGTCCATGCAGCCACCTGCTCTGCAGAAAAGAACAAGATCAAGAATGCCAATACACCAGTAATGGACATAAGCGTCAAACCAGCTTTTAACATCTTCCGTCCTGTTTCATAGTCTCCCAAAGAGTTATACTTTGAAACAAACTTGGAGACAGCTACAGGTACTCCCAAACTGGAAAGACTAAGTAATATGCTGTAAGGGACGTAAGCAATCGAGAATAAATCTGTTCCTTCCGTACCTACCATATTTTCAAACGGAACGGTATAAATCATTCCTAGAAACTTTGACAAAAATGTTCCGGCCGTTAATAACATCGTACCTTTAAGTATCTTTGACATAATTCGCTTTTCACCTTCAATTTTATTGTAGAATCGACCTCATCTATTTTATCATAGATAAAGGAAGAACAAGGAACGAATGACCTAAGAAAGGAAGACATCCATGACTTACCAAGTAACTGTCATTGGTGGAGGCCCATCAGGACTCATGGCTGCAATTGCTGCCGCCGAGCAAGGTGTCGACACTCTACTGATTGATAAAGGAAAAAAACTAGGAACAAAGCTGGCTATATCGGGCGGAGGACGTTGTAATGTCACAAACCGGCTTCCAGAAGATGAAGTGATCAAACATATACCTGGAAATGGTAAATTTTTATACAGCCCTTTTTCTGTATTTAACAATTATGACATTATAGATTTCTTTGAAGGCCTTGGTGTCGCACTGAAAGAAGAAGACCATGGACGAATGTTCCCTGTCAGTAATAAGGCCAAAGATGTCGTCCAGGCCCTTCTGA
This sequence comes from Halobacillus sp. Nhm2S1, assembly GCF_019599545.1. Lineage (GTDB taxonomy): Bacteria > Bacillota > Bacilli > Bacillales > Halobacillaceae > Halobacillus. Next base: position 710,402 of record NZ_JAIEZV010000003.1, read on the forward strand.
ACCGTATGGAAGAATTGAATATTGAAGTTCGCACAGAAACTCCTGTGGACGCCATTCATTACGGAGAAAACGAACACCATGTGATCTTAAAATCCAAGGAAAAGATTGTGACCCGGTCCCTGATTCTTGCTGTAGGTGGTAAGGCTGTACCTCACACGGGCTCCACTGGGGATGGATACGCATGGGCGAAAAAAGCGGGGCATACCATTACTCGGCTTTTCCCAACAGAAGTGCCCCTTCTTTCCAAAGATCCATTTATTAAAAACAAAACTTTGCAAGGGCTCTCCCTCAGGGACGTGGATGTCTCTGTGTTAAATGAAAAAGGTAGAAAAATCGTCACCCACCGGATGGACATGTTGTTCACCCATTTTGGCTTATCAGGTCCTGCAATTCTAAGGTGCTCTCAGTATGTGGTGAAAGAATTCATGAAAGGACATCGTCCTGTAACCATTGAAATTGACGCACTACCTGATGAGAAAGAAAATGTTCTATTAGAAAGGCTTCAAAAAATGATGGAAGAACATTCAAAGAAAACTTTCAGGAACGTGATTAAAGGTATGGTGCCCGAACGACTACTTGATTTCGTTCTTGAGAAATCCGAAATAGCTCCGGATGAAAAGTCTGCCAACATATCAAATGAAAAATTACGGAATTTCACTCATATGTTGAAAAACTTCCATGTCCATGTTCATGACTCCCAGCCGATTGAAAAAGCCTTCGTCACAGGCGGTGGTGTGTCCATAAAAGAAATCATCCCAAATACAATGCAATCCAAGCTTATGGAACGCCTCTATTTCTGCGGGGAAATCCTTGATATCCACGGTTATACAGGTGGGTACAACATCACCTCTGCCATGGTCACCGGTAGAGTTGCAGGTATGCACGCTGCATGGGAATCTATGTCATAACTCTAAAATAACTATAGCTTCCCTACCTTGTTCACCTTTTGACAGGATGATGGAAGGCTCGATAGACTTTCCTGAGGAGTCTCACCACGCTCCCGCGGAAAACGAGCCATTCCCTGCAGGCCCAACGCTCCTCAAAAGTACCCAAAGCTGAGCCTCCCACAATCGGGAGCTTATGTTTAAAAAGGTTGATACAAAAAAGTCGAGAGAGGGTTAGCCCTTTCTCGACTTTCTTTGTTCATATTCTTTCAATCTACCTAGTTCCTCATTTATTAAATGCTGCATCTCTTCACGATCTTCGTGAGAAACAAGAGGATCGCTCTCATCCCAATCGACCATATACACAATATAAAACCTTCGAATCCTTCTAAAATAAACCGTAGAATATGGGAATTTATCAAAATACCCTCGGACCATTTTTCTTCTTGAGTAGCTCCAACGCACTAGTTGCATTCGGGTCCCTCCGAACATACATTCTCATATACAGTATAACGAGGATTACTAAGAAACACAACAATTTCTACCAAATAAATACAAGTCCTAAATAAGCGAAGAGAAGACTGCTAGATAAATATAAGAATCCATACGTTTTTAGTCTTTCATAACGGTTGGTGATGCCAAATACTCCGACAAAGGCAAGCCATACAATAATCCCTACAAAGAAAATATGTTGAAGAAAACCGATGTCCTCCTTTAACGATACAAAATAAAAACCAAGTGGGATTAATAAAAGCATCATTGCGTATTTCCAATTCCAAAACGTATTCCTTTTCCTTACCAATTCTGCCATTGTCTACATCCTTTCTCTCCTAAATAAATTTTCATTTATTACATTTCAGTTTATTTCCATGTACTCAACGGTTGGATCAGCTTAGTAAAAAATTAAGAGTTCTATGTACACTACTATTTTACCAAAAGTTTTCAGATATCCATAACTAAACAACCCTTCAGGAATATTCCTGAAGGGTTGACGTATAACGTGGCGGCGTCCTACTCTCACGGGGGTAAACCCGACTACCATCGGCGCTGAAGAGCTTAACTGCTGTGTTCGGCATGGGAACAGGTGTGACCTCTTCGCCTTCACCACCACATCAATATAAAG
>NZ_JAIEZV010000004.1 GCF_019599545.1 Halobacillus sp. Nhm2S1
TTTGCACACCGAATGTGCTTTGTTTCAAATCTCTTCTATAAAGAAGAAATGTTTTGACGTACTGGTTGGTTCGTTCAGTTTTCAAAGATCAAATGTTTTGTTTGCCGCTTCAAAACAGCGACTCAATTAATATATCACGTGTAGTTGTTTGTGTCAACAACTTTTTTATGATTTATTTTTTGTGAGCCCTTCGCGGCTTGCCGCTCTCTTAATGCGACAAGTAATAATTTATCATGTCTGTCGTTTTGTGTCAACAACTTTTTTCATGATTTTGTTTAGCTCGTTGCCGCTCTCTTAATGCGACGCTTATTAATATAGCACGGTGTAAATTACCCCGTCAATAACTTTTTATAAAAAAGATCCCCTCTCCTGTTTCAAATTCAGAAGAGGGGTCTTTTTCACTGATCTACATATTTGTCGACAGGCTTATAACGTCTATGGAATACTTGCGGTCCTTTTGTATCTTGAGGTACAACTTCAATGACATCATGATCGACAAGATATTCAATCATTGAGGATAAGTCCAAGATGTATTCTTGAATTTCAGGGTGCACTTTTAGTTCTCCAAAAGACCACGGCTCTTCTCGTTCACTCATGAGCTGCAGCAAGTGCTGAGCACTTGCCCTTGATCTCTTACTAATCGAGTGCTCAACAGCTAAGATCATTAATTGGATTCTTTTATCTGTAGGTTCACCACTTTCAATGAGTTCCTGGTAAAGTTTATAGATCTCTGGTTCAATTCGCTTCACTTGGTTCCATACTGTCACTTCTGGATGAAATCCTTTTTCAATAATAGACAGCCTCGCTAGATAATGAAGAGAGTTAACCATCCGACTGTAAGAATCCAAGTACTGCTCAGAATCATACAAGTCCTTGGATTCGCTGTAACTACGAATCAACTTCGCAAACTCAATCGCCTTCTTTAAGTTGCGGGTTTGTTGAGGGAATTCCCGCAAGTGTTCCTTCAAGGTCGTTAAATACTCATTTCTCTCAAAAATGATGTTTCCGTTAATGACCCATTCTACGGCTCGACGATATGAACTTGTATCGATCCAATGCTGAAGAAGCTTTTCATCCACGATGTGCATCGCTGCTGATTTATTTTCAAATTCATAATGTTTTACATACCATAATTCTTCTGCGTCCCGGACAATAATGAATAGAATGACATCAAAATTATCTGTTACAGGACTAATCGGTTTCTTCTTTTCTAATATAAGAATGCCCAGCGTGTTACTTTGACTGGCTTTTTCTTGATAAATCGGGCGTAATAGATCTTCCATATTCTTTCCCCCACATTCAATTTCCCTTTCTTTGTGTTTATTCGCTATGTTTAGGCAAAATCCTTTTTTCCTATTATATTTGCCTAAAGAAAATATGCTATACTACGTGGTAGATAGTAAGGAGGGACCCTGAGTGGCGTTAAAATACAGTAGCAAAATCAACAAGATTCGTTCCTTTGCTTTCTGGCTGATTTTCCTCGGCATTGGTGTAATGTACATCGGGTTGTTATTCAAAGATGTTATGTGGGCGATGGCCACCTTCATGATACTGGGCATGGGTTTCGTCGGTCTCAGTACAGTCGTGTACTTCTGGATCGGTATGCTTTCTACGAAAACCGTGCAGATCGTTTGTCCATCTTGCGAAAAACCGACCAAGATGCTTGGGCGTGTGGATGCGTGTATGCATTGTGATCAGCCCCTAACGATGGACAAGTCTTTAGAAGGAAAAGATTTTGATGAGAAATACAATAAAAAACGGTATCAGAAGGAAACGCAAGGCCAGCAATAAATGAATGGTTCAGCGACTTCGATAAAAAAACTCCACTGCAAATGCAGTGGAGCTTTTCTTTTATGCTTAGTTATAGTTCAACAATAAAAAACTGAAAGCCTAGCGCTTCCAGTTTTAATGAGCGTTATTCGATTGGCATTCTGTGCACGTTCCATAGACTTCCATGCGATGATGACTTACATTAAATCCAGTCACCTGTTCAGCTAATGATTCCACTTCGTTCAAACTTGGATAGTGGAAGTCAACGATTTTACCGCATGATTCGCAAATCGCATGATAATGATCGCTTGTATTACAATCAAAGCGGCTTGAAGAATCACCGTAAGTAAGCTCCCGTACGAGTCCAATTTCCCTGAACACACGGAGATTGTTATAAACCGTGGCTACACTCATATTCGGAAATTTACTTTCTAAAGCTTTATAAATTTCATCAGCTGTTGGGTGAGTCATAGAATTCAGCAGGTATTCAAGCACCGCATGACGCTGTGGAGTAATTCGTACACCAGAGCCTTTCAGTGTATCAATGGCATCTTGGAGTCGATGGTCTGACACGGTCATGCACCTCGCTTTCATAAACTGATTCTTGATTTATAATATTATTAAATTAGAATCCTTACAATTAGTGTAACCTTTCCATTAAGGAATTGTCAATATAAAGCACTACTCAAAAAGTTTGTCTCTCATACATCCGGATCTAGAGGTGTCTCTGTTCCTCCAAGTTGATGATTCACATAACGAGCCGCTACGAAGAGAAAATCTGACAGTCGATTCAAATAGGACACGACTAACTGATTATCCAATTCGTCTTCTAAAGCCACCGTTATCCTTTCTGCCCTGCGAACCACCGTACGAGCAAGATGAAGAGCAGCAGATGCCTGATGCCCGGAAGGTAAAATGAAATTCTTCAAAGGATCAAGGGACTGATCCCATTCATCAATTTGTTTTTCCAACTCATCAATATGCTCCTTCTTCAGTTTCCACATGACATCTTTCCCTTTAGGTGTAGCAAGCTCCGCCCCTACATGGAACAAGACCGTCTGGATTTTCTGGAAGGTTTGTAAAAAAGCTTCCTTATCCGTCCAATCTTCATGATTCAAGTGGCTGAGAGCAAGACCAATCATTGAGTTCGCTTCATCACATGTGCCATAAGCTTCTACACGGATATCATTTTTAGCTACTCGCTGACCATATATTAAAGAAGTTTTTCCCTTATCTCCTGAACGTGTATAAATCCTCATCCTTAATACCCCCGTTTTGGATCAATAATACTTCTTAATTCTCCTTCTCCACTTATAAAGACAGACAGATTCTTTTCAAAGAGGTCAAACCCTCTTGGAACATACTGAGGGGAGATTCCTGATAAGTGTGGTGTTACCGTTACATTTTCTTCCCGCCATAGCGGGTGGTCTTCAGGTAAAGGTTCCTCCTCAAAAACATCAAGCACAGCATGTGTAATTTCTTTTTGACGCACCGCATGTAGAATCACATCCGTTGAAACTAAGTCTCCTCTTCCCATATTTAGAAAAATAGAGCGCTTAGGCATTTCTTTAAAGTGTTTCTCCTCGAGTAAATATCTAGTCCCTGGAGTACTCGGAAGCGCAGCCACAACGAAATCAGCAAGAGGAAGGACAAGGTCCAATTGTTGCACCGGAAAAGTCTGGTCGAAATACGGCTTCTTTTTCCCTGACTTCGATACACCGATCGTTTTCATTTGAAAGGCTTTTGCTAAACGAGCGACTTCCTGCTGAATGGCTCCTGTTCCAAGGAGAACCATTGTACGTCCGCTTATTTCATTCATGACGGGACGGCGGCTCCATTCTGCTTTCTCTTCTTGTTGGATGAGAGTCTTCGCTTTACGAGAGACTTGCAGCAACATGGAAATCGCATACTCTGCCATGGGTTGTGCATGAATGCCCCTTACATTCGTCACGAGGATATCTCTTTTGGCAATTTCATCAAAAGGCATTCTATCCATTCCTGCAGATAAGACCATGATCCATTTCAGCTTCTTGGCTGACTGAATCTTTTCTCTATCCAAGTCCTCTCCGTATGTAATGAAGACATCCGCTTCCTCAAGGTAATATTTAGCTTCCCCCATCCCGTGGCAGAAAATAAAGGATGTCTCAGGAAAACGTGTTTGAAGCCTCAATTGGATTTCATCAGGGACCCTTTTTATGGCAGAAACAATCTTCATAAAATCAACTCCTTCCCCTTTTCTTCTATATTAGACGATAAAGAAACCATAGTCACTTGTAGACTATGGTTCGGCTGATTTTACGATAAGTTTTCTCTGATATACTCTAGAGCTGACTCGACGTGTCCTTGAACTTTAACTTTCCGGTACTCTTCAGCAAGGTTCCCTTCTTTATCAATGATAAAGGTGGAACGTTCAATGCCGTAGTATTCTTTCCCAAAGTTTTTCTTCAGTTTCCAAACGCCAAATTGTTCAGCCACTTGGTGATCTTCATCTGCAAGCAGTAGGAATGGCAGATCATGCTTGTTGATGAATTTTTCATGGGATTCCACTGGATCCGGGCTCACACCTAAGATGACTGCATCCAGATCTTCGAAGCTTTCATGGTGATCACGGAAATCACAAGCCTCCGTCGTGCAACCAGGAGTCATGTCTTTAGGGTAAAAATAAAGGACTACGTTCTTCCCTTTATAATCAGAAAGGGATACGGATTCGCCGCTGTTTGCTGGTAGTGTGAAGTCTTGTACTTGTTTTCCTTTTTCAACTGTCATGGTAAGACCCTCCTAAATGGTTTCTACCACTTAGGTTAACTTAAAAATAGACAAACTTCCAACTTCAGCTTTCTTCTTTATGCTTTAACCATACTTTCGCAACAAGGGCAGCTGGTAATGTGTACCCCACCATCGCCTCGATGATGGCAATCCATTTTCCAATCCCTACAGGGGTCAAATCTCCGTAACCGACAGTGAATAAGGTTACCCCACTGAAGTACACACTTCTAATCATCTCGTGAATCCAATATTCTGGGGTGAACGGAACGTCTGCCTTGTAAACCTCGATCCCTTGGAGGATCAGGGCAGCGTAGATAATTCCAAACCCAACCATGACAATCGTATATAGCAGCATGATGGATACGAAGAGTTGAACAGAGAATATTTTGTGTTCAAACTCAAGGGATTGAAAAATTTGACGGAGACTCACTCCAATTACTGCAAGGGAGAGAGTTGAAATAATGATCGTAATCATAGGTATGCCCCTTTTAAAACAAGTAAACAAGCCCTACTTGTTCATATGAATGACAGCGTGCTTTTATACCCTGCCATTCCAGGTCGAATTGGTTGAAGGTCCATTTTTAAACCAAAACCGGGCGAACGCACAGCCCGCGAATCGAAGTCTGCATAAGATACAGTAAACAATGGAAAGGGGGAATTGTGAATGGGTTACGGATATGGCGGAGGCTTTGCGCTAATCGTTGTTCTTTTCATCCTTCTAATCATCGTTGGTGCAGCATTCCTATACTAAGAACAGCTCGCACTGAGCCTTGCGAGTGCTCAGTGTTACTTTCCTCGTAATCGATCGGGACTACTGTTTCAACGCTCTAGAGTGAAGGAACCTTTCAAAGGCTGCTTCCTGGGTCATGGATCCAGGAAGCACCTTTGTCATTCAATATGGACAAGCATGCTACAATGAACAGTGAATAGCATTGTTTTAGGAGGCAACGTATGAATTTCAATCAATCAGAACAATTATATAATGAAGCAAAAGAACATATCGTCGGAGGAGTCAATTCTCCTTCCCGCGCATACAAAGGCGTAGGAGGCGGAACTCCTGTTTATATGGACCGGGCAGAAGGATCCCGTTTCTATGACGTCGACGGAAATGAGTATATCGATTACTTAGGAGCCTATGGACCGATTATCACAGGGCATGCGCATCCACATATTACAGAAGCCATAACAAAAGCTGCACAGAACGGTGTGTTGTATGGAACACCAACCGTGCTGGAAAACCGCTTCGCCAAAATGCTTAAAGACGCCATCCCTTCGTTAGATAAAGTAAGATTCGTCAATTCCGGTACAGAAGCAGTGATGACCACCATTCGCGTTGCCCGTGCCTATACAGGAAGAAACAAAATCATTAAATTCGCCGGGTGTTACCACGGTCACTCTGATTTGGTCCTTGTAGCTGCAGGTTCAGGTCCATCGACCCTAGGGACACCAGACTCTGCAGGGGTACCTGCATCAATTGCTCAGGATGTGATCACTGTACCTTTCAATGACATCGAACCGTTCAAGCAAGCCCTTGAGAAATACGGGGATGAAATCGCGGGTGTCCTTGTCGAACCAATTGTAGGGAACTTCGGAATCGTAGAACCTAAACCAGGTTTCCTCCAAGAAGTGAATAAACTGACTCACGATGCCGGAGCTTTAGTCATTTATGATGAAGTCATTACTGCTTTCCGCTTTACATACGGAAGCGCTCAGCAACTCTTGGATATAGAGCCGGACATGACAGCTATGGGTAAAATCATCGGAGGCGGCCTTCCAATTGGCGCTTACGGCGGCCGCGCTGACATTATGGAACAAGTCGCTCCATTAGGACCTGCTTACCAGGCAGGAACGATGGCGGGAAATCCCGCTTCCATGTCTGCAGGCATCGCATGTCTTGAAGTACTTCAAGAACAAGGGGTGTATGAAGAAATGGACCGGCTCGGAGGTCGTTTGGAAAAAGGCATTATGGAACGTGCCGATGAACACGGAATCCAAATTCAAATCAACCGCTTGAAAGGCGCACTGACCGTATATTTCACAGATGAAAAAGTCGAAAACTATGAACAGGCAGAAAATACGGATGGGGAACAATTTGCTCGCTTCTTCAAGCTGATGCTTGCTGAAGGAATTAATCTCGCCCCATCAAAATATGAAGCTTGGTTCCTGACCACGGCTCATACGGACGAAGATATCGATCAAACATTAACCGCCGTCGATAAAACGTTCCGGACCATGGCCAATGATTAATCCCCCTCTCCCCTGGATTCCAGGGGGGAGATTTTTCCACTGTTTTTTTCTGAATATTTAGTTGATTATATAAAATGTTCATGCTATTATATATACATAATTCTGAATATTCCCACGAATTATGATCTTTGTTTCATTTCTTTCCCTTTTCATAGGTTCCAGCTTAGGCTGGTTCCCCTTTGGCTTATGCGGATGACGCATAAGCTTTTTCTTTTGTTCTCCTCCATATGAAATAATGTATAATGGGAGCATCCGACTTTTCATTATGAAAGTCTCTTGTGAACACTTTTTCGTTCATAAGATATTTTTACGGTTAAAGGATGATGTCTTCCATGAAATTAGGCGCACGTATGATGAAGACAGGATTAGCTGTAGGGATTGCCCTTTATATCGGTCATTTGATCGGTTTCGTCTCTCCCCTACTCGCTGCGATCGCTGTCGTCTTTTCCATACAACCTTCCATTTATCGATCTTATCAATCCATCATCGAACAAGTACAAGGCAACACGATCGGTGCGTTGATTGCCATCGTAGCCGTCTTTACTCTCGGCAACGATCCATTCATCGTAGGATTTGCGATCATCCTTGTCATAGGATTGACAACGACATTAAAAATGAACGAAAACACGATTGCCCTGGCTGTTGTAGCTGTCATTGCCCTGATGGACTCGACGGACCAAACCTTTTTATACTTTGCAGGTTCCAGGTTCACTTCCATGCTGCTCGGAATTCTCGCGGCATTTATCGTCAACCTTGTATTTCTTCCACCGCGTTATGAAACAAGGCTATTCACGAAAATTGACCGTGCGACCAATGATATTTTGCAATGGCTGAGAGTGACGACAAGAAATTTATCCGATGAACCAGCTCTAAAATATGAGATCACGCGAATACAGGATGATATGCGATGGATTGACCATACCTACCTTCTCTATTCAGAAGAGAGAACTTATTTCAAAGGGAGCCACTTTTCTAAGGGAAGAAAAATGGTCCTATTCCGTCAATTAATTACAACGACAAAAAAATCTTTCGATGTCCTGAAAGCTTTTTACCGTCTGGAACACAAAATTGAACAAATTCCAGAACAGTTTCAAGATGCCGTTGTCCAAGAGCTTGATAAATTGGTCAATGCGCATGAGAAATTAATTTTGAGTCTTAAAGGCCGTATTAAGAACACACATAAACAATCGTTGAGACGAATTGAAGAACCTGACATCCCTTTGCTAGTTGAACGACTGATGAGCGTTTACCAAGAAAGCAACAATCCTGATAAACTGGTCTTCCTTCCCCTTGCCTCGCAACTGATGGAGTACCACTATCAGTTGGAGCGACTCAAGAAGTTACTCAAGAGTTACCAGGCACATCATCAGGATGATTTTATCCAAACCTCAGAAAAATAAAACCAAAGCCGAGTATGTCAAACATACTCGGCTTCTTATATCTCCTGCAGAAAAAACAGCTCAAGGTTTAAACCTTGAGCTATTGGTTACGTCCCCATATATTCTTGTTTATGATCATCCAGTTCCTGCACTTGGTACAGGTCATAATAATGCCCCTTCTTCTTCATTAACTCCTGATGAGAGCCGACCTCTACGATTTCACCATTCTCGATGTGAACAATCCGATCCGCATGAGTGATCGTAGAAAGTCTATGGGCTACGATAAATGTGGTCCGTTCAGAAGCTAAGCGTTCAAGAGCATTTTGAATAAGGTGCTCACTTTCCAAGTCTAGCGCAGAGGTCGCTTCATCTAAAACGAGAAGCGGAGGGTTTTTCAAGAATACCCGAGCTATGGCGACCCTTTGCTTTTGACCCCCAGATAATTTTACTCCTCTTTCACCGACTAATGTGTCATAACCATTCGGAAGCTCCATAATGAATTCGTGGGCATTAGCCGCTTTAGCAGCCTCGATCATCTGTTCATCGGTAGCATCCGGGTTTCCCATTCTTATATTCATCGCAATGGATTCACTAAAGAGAATATTATCCTGAAGCACCATCCCGATGTTATCCCTGAGAGATCTGGCTTCGAAGTCTCTAATATCTGTACCATCAATAGAGATTCGACCTGCAGTGACGTCGTAGAATCGAGGGATCAAGCTAATCAGCGTCGACTTTCCGCCCCCACTCATGCCGACAAAAGCGATGGTCTCTCCCTGCTTAATATCCAGATCCACGTTTTTAAGGACAAGGGGATCTTCTTCATCATATTTAAAGGAGACACCCTCTATTTTGACATCCCCTCTCACATGTTCCATTTTCTTTGCCCCCGGTTTATCCACAATATCGTATTTTTCATCCACGAATTCAAAAACACGATCCATAGAGGCGATGGATTGAGTAAGCACGGTCGCTGAATTGACGAGACGCCGAAGCGGATTATACACCCGATCCATATAGCCGACAAAAGCAACCATCGTACCGACGGTCAGTGAACCTGTGATAACTTGATATCCTGCAAAGGCTATAACTAATAAAGGAGCTAGATCTGTAATCGTATTGGTCACTGAATAGGTGTAGGCGTTCCAGTTTGTATGAGTGATCGCTTTATCGAGGAAGTTCTTATTCTTCGCATCAAACTGTTCCTGTTCATGATCCTCAAGAGCAAAACTTCTCGTTACAGGAACCCCTTGGACCCGCTCATGCAAATGCCCCTGTACTTCTGCAAGAGCCTGTGAACGATCACGGGTAAGCTTCCGTAATCTCGCATAAAAATACTTGACTGCAAATCCATAGAAAGGGAACAACGCAATGGATACCAGCGTCAGCCACGGATCCATCGTTAACATGATAATGATCGCGATTACAATCGTAATCATATCCAGCCATATGTTCATGAGACCTGTAATGACAAACGTTTTCGTCTGCTCCACATCATGAATAACTCGGGAAATAATTTCCCCTGTTTTCGTTCTAGAATAAAAGCGTAAACTCAAACGCTGGATATGATCGAAAAGCTTTTCTCTAATATCATATAAGATATGACTCCCAATCCATTGCGCCAAGTATTGCCTGATGTATTCGATAGGTGGGCGTAAAATAAGGAAGATGAGAAACGCTCCACCTAAAATGAGGAACAACTGATCCAGTCGTTCGGCCTGCGTCATATCTTCAGCGTTGATAATATCATCAATGACATACTTAATAATTAGCGGCATTAACAAAGGGATAGAAAATTTAACGATTCCTATAAGTACAGTGAGGATAATTTTCCCTTTGTAAGGCTGCACAAATCGTAAATACCTTTTTATACTGTCCAAACCAACACCTTCTTTCTAAACCTTTCAAACAACAACGAAGCGCACTTTTTATAAGTGCGCAATCAGTCATTATCTATACGTTAAATACCTTTCATACCACTGATCGATGAATTCCGGAGAAAACGGTCCTTTCCGCTGACGAATCCACCTGATTAAAATATCGATGTTGTTATAAAGGATGCGATCCAGCACATGTGGATAGTTCATCCGTTTTTTATGAATTTCATATTCGTCTTCATCGAGTATTTTATAAGTCATATCAGGGAAAATTTTCACATCCAGGTCATAATCAATATATTTGATGGTCTCATCTTCGTATACGAAGGGAGAACTAATATTGCAGTAATAATATACTCCATCATTCCTTAACATACCGATAATGTTGAACCAATATTTAGAGTGGAAATAACAGATGGCCGGTTCTCTGGTGATCCATCTTCTGCCATCACTTTCTGTTACTTCCGTACGGTCATTGGCTCCGATGATCACATGTCTTGTCCCTTTCAATATCGTGGTACTATCCCAAACTCGGTGTAACTGCCCATTGTGCTTATAGCTTTGGATTTCTATCCGTTTACCTGCTTCTGGGCCGGGCATACAATCCCCCCTTCCCTTTCTATTCCATTTCACCTTCTATCTATTATAACGACAAATGAAGTGGATTGAAAACAATTGGACCAGAGACAGGATTATCGAACAAAACCATCGCCCTTTTTCCACAATAGCTCCCGTTTGTGGAAGACTCAGTTTCGAGACAATAGAGGGGTTCTAGGGGCTCCGGGAAAAGGTTCGCTTTCCATGGGGCGGGCGGTGAGCCTCCTCAGGCTACGCCTCCCGGGGTCTCACCTGTCCCACACGTCCCATAGGAGTCTCACCGTTTCCCTCCGCCCCATTGCCATGAAAAATTCTCGAAAACACTCCTAAAAGGTCAGCTCGTATGATTATGGGAGGTGGATGACTAGAACACCTCAACAGTACGTTAAAGCTTAATCCACTTCGCTTTACACCTCTAACAGTTGGATAGTGAAAGACCCATCCAATTTGGTACAAGGGTTCGTTTCTCCCTTACACCGAAAGGGGTGGTTGGGAAGCTGCGAGACTCCCGCGGGAATGGATGGACTGGCAAGACCCCACAGTGCGAAGCACGAGGAGGCTTGCCGTCATCCCCGCAGGAAAGCGAGTAGCTTCCCGACCACCCCTGACGCCCAACATAGCAACGAACCCCGGAAACATCTCGAAACTGAGTCTTCCACAATCCTGCCATATTGATGAATAACATTATAAAGGTATGTAAATAAAAGAAGCCGCCCGCTAAAGGGGCGACTTCTTCAATCGGGGGATTGATACAGGCTAAAAGGCAGCCTGGCCAACCTACCAACCACTCAGGTTATTTTTTCTTAGCCTGAGATTTTTGGTTCTGCTGCTGTACGTGCTGCGCGTCAGTTTGTTGAGCGAATTCAGCGCCGTATTGGGATTTCCCTTGTGCAGCTTGTTGGTTTTGTTGTTTCACGTGGTTAACGTCTGTACCAGCTGCTGTTTTGTTTTGTTTCGGTTGCTTAGCCATGTTTATCACCTCCGCAAAAATTATTGTGTACAGGAGGTGGGTGTTTCATTCCAAAAAACAAAAAATTTTTATAGAAAAAAACCGCCCCAATCGGAGCGGCTTAAAATATTAATGGGATAATCTTTTCGTACCGATATAGCGTTGACTCCAGTAGTTACTGGACAATGAACTAATTTCAACACCATTTGTAGATCCAGTATGGATGAAGCTGTTATTCCCTACATAAATCCCGGCATGGGAAGCACCTGGCTTATAAGTTTCGAAAAACACAAGATCTCCAATCTGACGATTTGAACCACTTACAGAATCCATTCTGCTGTCTGCATAAATAGATGCGACAGTACGTGGGATACTTACACCTTCCTGAGCAAATACATATTGAAGGAAACCACTGCAATCAAATCCTGCAGGAGACGTACCCGCCCACTGATACGGGGTACCAATGTGCTTTTTAGCTTCTTGGATTAATCCATCTACAAATCCTGAGTTTGAAGAAGATGAATCCGTGGTAGAAGTATGACTAGAGCCTGATGAATCGGAAGAAGACCCAGAAGATGTAGGTTCTCCACTAACTTTCAACTTTTGACCTACATAGATGATATTTCCAGAAAGGCCATTAAGACTCTTCAAATTTGAAACAGAAGTTCCATGATTGTTCGCAATCAACCACAAGGAATCCCCGCTTTGGACCGTGTAAGTACTTGTGGATTGTGAAGAACTGGAACTGTCACTTGAAGTACTTGTGTTGCTGCTGGAGCTTGACGTACTCCCTGAAACCGAAAGCTCTTGACCAGGGTGAATAGTGTTACTAGACAAATTGTTAAGACTCTTCAGTTTTGAAACAGACATATCATGACGATTAGCGATTAGCCACAAAGAATCTCCAGACTTTACAGTATATGTACTGTTAGAGCTTGAAGAAGATGATGAATCGGATTGAGATGAAGCTGATGAATCTTTTTCAACAATCAAAGATTGACCGACGTAAATCGTGTTTGAACTAAGATTATTCCAAGATTTGATTTCTGAAATAGACCCGTCATATTGATAACTCAATTTCCAAAGTGAATCTCCAGACTTCACTTTATGTAATTCATCAGCAAAAACAGAAGTTCCCCACAAAGATGCCCCAATCAAAGCTCCACTGACAGCCGTTACCAATTTCTTTTTATTCATTATATTCTTACTCTCCCCTATGTAAAAATTGTTTAAATTGTTTGGTCAAATAACCTATGTCCTATTATTCACAAATGCCAACAATTTGTAAATACTCCAAAACTTCTACAAATACCTACATTTGACCAAAAACATTGTCATATAGGGCGGGAATCCCTTTCGTTACAATTACTTTACAGGTTTGTTACATGGTGAGTTGGGGACTTTTATCATGTATGACCTCAATATTTTGACATAAATTAAGATCGAAGGAGGGTCGGTCTATGTATGTAGGACGTGATTTATCTGCTTTATCTATGGAGCCGAAACAAAAATGGCAGGAAAAAGAGCTTGGTTACTTTCACTATGCTCTTTCCCAATCTTCTCCGTATTTGAACTCAGAAGGCATTACTCTTTTGCGTGAAATCAATGAAGAAATTAAGCGCCGCGGGGGTTTGGAGCAGCAAGAAGCTACTTGGACCAGCGGCACTCATCCTGTCATCGATTAATATAAGGGTGGGCTTTCTGGTGGGACACCGGAAATGGATAGTCTTCCATGTCTTCAGGTGCAATGAATGTTGCACGCTCATGGTCAAGCGTTCCTTCTTTCACAGTAACCTTGATGACTTCCATTTCCCATATCAGATGAGAAAATACATGCTTGATGCGGTCTACAGATTCCCCTACTTCAACCTTCAAACCATATTCGCCATAAAACCAATTCTCGACCGCTTCCTGACCTACGTCTTCCAGTGGGACCATCGGATACTGCCACAAAGAAGCGAGCAAACCTTCGTCTGGTCTTTGCTCAATCAGAACCTCTCCCTTTTCATTTTGAACGAGAAGCAGCAAATATGGCGATTTCTTCTGTTTCTTTTTAGAAGTTTTAACTGGGAGCTCTGTTTCCACTCCTTCATCAAAGGCTCTACAGTGCGCTTGGACAGGGCACAGCATGCAGGAAGGAGTTTTGGGTGTACAAACCAGGGCACCGAGTTCCATCAATCCCTGATTAAAAGAAGAAGGATCCTCTTCAGATATCAATTCTTTTACAAGCTCTTCAAAAAGCTTCCTCGTACTTTGTTTGCTAATATCATCCTCGACACGAAGAATTCTTGATAAGACCCTCATCACATTCCCATCAACCGCTGGTTCTGGTATATCATAGGCTATACTTAAGATAGCCCCTCGCGTATAGGGACCAACGCCTTTGAGGCTGCCTAATTCTTCAGGATCAGCTGGAACGACTCCATCGTATTCGGATACAACCTCTCTCACAGCGTTTTGCAAATTTCGCGCACGGGAATAGTAACCTAAGCCCTCCCACGCTTTCAGGACCTCCTGTTCATCTGCCTGAGCTAAAGCATCAGGTGTAGGAAATTTATCCATAAAATGATTAAAATAAGGAATGACCGTATCAACACGTGTTTGTTGGAGCATAATTTCTGATACCCAGACGCGGTAAGGATCTTGATTTTCACGCCATGGGAGAATCCGCTGCTCTTCTTTAAACCAATGAATTAAATCCTTCCTATAGGATTTCTTGTCGAAGTTTTTTAAAATATTATTTACTCTTTCAGTTCTTTTCATCGTTCTTCACCCTTCGTGATAAACTACTGTTGGAACGTCCGACCTGCCAAAGGAGGTATGGAACTTGGATACAGGCACACATGTCGTCATGGGTGTTGCATTAGGAGGACTCGCTACACTTGATCCAGTTGTTAATGCAGACCCTGACCTTTTCAATGCGGTTCTCATCGGAACAATGATCGGCTCTCAGGCGCCAGATTCAGACACGGTACTCAAATTGCGGAACAATGCGGTCTACATCAGACACCACCGCGGCATCACACATTCCATTCCTGCTGTGATTCTCTGGGGGATCAGCATTCCCAGTATCATTTATTTATTCACCCCTGAGGTGAACTTTTTACACCTTTGGCTCTGGACTTTTCTTGCTGTCATACTGCATGTGTTCGTAGATGTATTTAATGCTTATGGGACTCAAGCATATCGTCCTATTTCAAAAAGATGGGTCGCTTATGGGTTCATCAATACCTTCGATCCCTATATTTTCACCTTGCACATTGCAGGCATTGTCGCATGGAATTTAGGCGCAGAACCCGGAACTTTATGGCTGATCCTATACTTTGTTATCGCCCTCTATTACTTGAAAAGGTACTTTGACAAAAGAGAACTTGTTCGTCTCATTCATGAAAACATCAAGGATGTCAAACAAATAGCGACTTCCCCCACAATGAAGCAAAACGTATGGAGGATTGCTATCACTACGCCAACTCATTATTACGTGGGAAGGGCTGAAAACGGACATTTAACCATCCTTGATACGTTCACCAATAAACCGATTGATTATGATGATCCGGTTGTTCAAAAAGCATTGACTGATCATAACATCAAAGCGTTTTTATCATTCTCTCCCGTCTACAGGTATGAGATGAGCTACTATGATGAATATACAGAAGTCAGGTTCATTGACCTTCGATACCGCTCACGGGGACGTTACCCGTTTGTTGCGTTAGCTCAAATAGATGACGAGCATGGAGACAATCTAAAAATCCTCAACTCCTACACTGGTTGGGTATTTACAGAAGAAAAACTCCAGAATAAAGTAAGCCCGATGTGAAGGCACCATAGGCACAAAGAAAACATAAAGAAGGAGTCTCTCATGATGAGAGGCTCCTTTTCAAATCCTGTCTTTTAATGAAGATACCCCTTTTTCTCAAGCATCTTTTTGTATTTTGGATTTGTAGCAACAAATTCATGAAGTTTCGGCCCGTAGTGATGGATCCACTGCACAACAATCTGTTCAGTCACCTGTTTCCCCTGGTAATCATGACCAGCCTTTGCTCGTGTGGATTCAAAATCTTCCCATAAAAGCTCCACCCATGTCCTTGCTTCGTCTATCGTTAGCTCCGGATTCTTCTCGTATAATTTTTCAGCTAAACGCTGGTAAATTTCATTCATGTGACCACTCCATATTTGGCAATGTTTACAGTGCCATTGTAACACATACAGACTCTAAGAAGGTACATACTAATATTGTCTCTTCCATGGGACTTATGAGGAGGGTTACTGATGCGTAATAAGGCAAAGAATTTCCCTAATGTAAAAATGACGCACGCACCGGATGACCAAAGCGAATATCTCGCTAAACGTCCAGACGGCACGATCAATAGCAAACCTCAGGAAAGAGCGGCTAGATCGAGACATCGTGATGTCAACGACGTAGGGAGGAATTACCATGGGTAAACGTAATTTCAAATCAAAGGCCACTGCTAACTATTCACACCGCAGCATCAAACATTTGAGCAGCCGTGTAAATGGGGAAACAGAACAAACGCAAGCAGACCAAATCACAGAAATCCAAATGCGCAAACGAAACTAATTTAACCGGGCACGTAAAAGTGCCCGGCTTCTTTATTTTTCATCCATTTTGTTTCCTAACATAGAAATCGGCAAAGCTTCCTCCTCAACGCTCGCCTTCTCACCTTGTATCGTTTTCCTGTATCCCCAAGCGAATACGCCATTCATATATTCAATAAAAAACGTATGTTCCGGATCCCCATCAATTTCAAATGTTTCCCCAGCTTTAAAATCATCCGGGTTCATCATATATGATTTAGCCATAATGATTTTCCGTTCATGAACAGCAAATTCGTTTACCATTCCTAATTGTTCCGCCTTTTGAGCTTTCTCCGTCAACTCCGCAATCTCAGAACGTAACTCTTCCTGTGTGTATTCACTATATCTTTTTTCCATATTGTAACCTCCTCCATTCAAGCTCTCTTTACATTCTAGCAGGGTTTGTTCACAATGAATATAAAGCAACACAGATAAGGAGAGATGAGGATGAAGAATGTTTGGATTACTGGAGCCGGAACAGGTTTGGGACGTGCTCTTGCCCTAACTTACGCAAAAAACGATTATAAGGTATTTCTCTCAGGAAGAACGGCGGAGCACCTGCAGGTCACTCAAAACGACATCATCAAAGAAGGTGGCGAAGCAGAGGTTCTCATTTGTGATGTGACAGAGCTATCATCGATCCGAGAAGCCGTTAAACAGATCGATTCCTTACATGTGTTGATCAACAACGCTGGGCTTGGGCACTTCGGAGAACTTTCCTCGTATACCGAAGAAAATATAGAGCAACTTCTAAACACAAACGTCAAAGGGACAATTCTGACCACTCAGCTTGCCGTTCCGCTGTTAGAAACTACAGAAGGACGTGTATTGAACATTATCTCAACCGCTGGTCTACGTGGGAAGAAGAACGAAAGCATATACTGTGCAAGTAAGTTTGCAGTACGCGGATTTACAGAGAGCCTGCACAAAGAATGGGAGGACTCCTCATTGACCGCGACCGCTGTTTATATGGGTGGGATGAACACCCCATTCTGGAACGAAACGGACCATGTAGGAAATCCAGAAAGACTAAAAGGTCCAGAAGTTGTAGCTGAGCAGATCTTTGCAGAAGATGACGGTAGAAGCGAAATCTTCATTGATCGCTAATTCAATTGAGTATCGTGCGGCTGTTTTGCGTACGGTACTCTTTTTATTGGTGCAAATTCGTATGTCTTTGCGCGAGTCGACCTCCCTTTAGCTCGGTTCGCCCTCTCTTTGGCGCGATCTCAATACGTAAATAAAAAAGGGCTTGCCATTATGGCAAGCCCTTTTCTTATGCTTGAAGAGATTACTCTCCAAGGCCTTCTTCTTTTGCTTTAGCTACTACAGCTTCTACAGCTTCCGCTTCGTCAGAACCTTCCGCTTTGAAAGTAACTTCTGCTCCGTTTGGAATTCCCAGGGACATAACACCCATGATGGACTTCATGTTAACAGATTTACCTTTGTACTCGATGTTTACATCGGATTGGTATTTTCCTGCTACTTGTACAAGTGCTGTTGCTGGACGTGCGTGTACACCGTCAGCTGCTGTAATTTTCATTGTTTGTTCTGCCATGTTTAACTCTCCTCTTTATTCAGTAATTTCAATGATGTCTGGATCATTGTGATTGACTTGACCTGATGCTTTAATGTTTACAGATTGTCCTTCTTGAAGGTTTGTGAAGACAATAGGTGTCACGATGGATGGAGCATTTTCTTTAACGAAATCCAGATCCACTTCCATCAATGCCTGACCTTGTTTAACTTCGTCTCCTTCAGAGATCTTAGCTGTAAATCCTTCCCCTTTTAGTCCGACCGTATCAATACCTATATGAATAAGGATTTCCATGCCGTTTTCGGCTTCAAGACCAATCGCATGTTTTGTAGGGAATACATTCAGGATTTTACCATTAATCGGTGAAACAATATTACCATCTTCCGGTTCAATTGCAAAGCCATCGCCCATCATCTTACCAGAGAATACTTGATCCGGCACTTCTGTGATTGGCATGATCTTACCTTTGATTGGACTTACAAATTCCAGTTCACCTTCAGTGACCGGTGCTTCTGCAGCTTTTTCAGCGTTCTTCATTTCAGAAGCATCTTCTCTTGATCTTGGTGTTTTACCATCCATGATGTCCTGCATCTGGCCACGCAAGGTATCAGATACTGGTCCGAAGATGGCCTGGATGTTGTTCCCGACTTCCATTACACCGGAAGCGCCAAGTTTTTTCAAGCGGTTTTTGTTTACATCGTTTTTATCATTCACAGAAACACGTAGACGTGTGATACATGCATCCAGGTGGTCGATGTTCTTCTGTCCACCCATCGCTTCAAGAATTTCAAATGGTAGATCGCCGACTTCGCCGTCTTCTTCTGCATCTTCAGCTTCATCTTCACGTCCAGGTGTCGCCAAGTTGAACTTGAGGATCGCCCAGCGGAATCCAAAGTAGTAAACCACAGAGAATACAAGACCAACGATGATGACCCACCACCAGTCGGTACGGTTTGGAAGAACACCGAACAGGATGAAGTCAATTAGACCACCAGAGAATGTCTGTCCGATTTTAACTCCAAGAATCTCCATAATCATGAAGGAGAAACCAGCAAATACAGCATGAATCGCGAACAATAGTGGTGCAACGAATAGGAATGAGAACTCAATTGGTTCTGTGATCCCTGTTAAGAAAGAAGTCAAGGCTGCAGAAGCCATGATTCCTCCGACCACTTTTTTACGTTCAGGTTTTGCTGTGTGATAAATTGCAAGTGCAGCAGCTGGAAGACCGAACATCATGAATGGGAATTTACCTACCATGAATGTCCCGGCAGTGAATTCAACACCGTCTCTCAACTGTTCGAAGAAAATCGTCTGGTCACCACGGATCACTTCACCGGCAGCATTGGTGTAAGAACCAAATTCAAACCAGAATGGTGAATAGAAAATGTGGTGCAGGCCAAACGGAATCAAGGAACGCTCAATCAAACCGAAGAAGAAAGCTGAAATGGTTTGATTCCCTTCCAGCATCAAGTGAGAAAGAGCATTCAATCCTGTTTGAGCAAATGGCCAAACCCAAAGCATGATGATCCCTAAGAAAAGGGAGGTAAAAGCAGTGATGATTGGCACGAAACGCTTCCCGGCAAAGAACCCGAGAAATTGCGGCAATTCGATATTAAAGAACCGGTTATAGAGAGAGGCGGCCAAAATACCGACAATAATACCACCAAACACACCTGTTTGAAGCGTCGGGATACCGAGCACTTCGGCATAGGCAGGATCTGAGGTCATGTCGGCGTCAACATTTCCAAGTACCCCCATAACCACGTTCATAATCAAATAACCAATGATGGCAGCAAGACCTGCTACCCCGTCTCCTTTCGCTAATCCGATGGCAACACCGACAGCGAAGAGCAACGGTAAGTTCGCAAAGACAATTCCCCCGGCTTCAGCCATTACTTGAAGCAATGTTTGAACCCAAGGTGTTCCGAAGAATGGCACTTTATCAACAAAGTTGTCTTGAGCAAAGCTTGTACCAAAAGCTAGAAGAATACCAGCCGCAGGCAAAAGTGCGACAGGAGTCATCAAGGCTTTACCGACTTTTTGCAGTGTGCCGAAAGCATTCTTGAACATTATGTTTTCCTCCTTTTTATTTTGTGAAGCAAGCCTCTGTCCCATAAAATCCATTTGTCAGAAAAATAAAACGTTTTCAACAAAGAGGGAACGATAAGCGTCCCTTTGAGGACGCCGAGTATGGATAATAGCTCATCCTGCCATTCATCAACAGGACAATAAAAAAGCATGAGCACACGAGGTGAAAGGTTCCATAAGGATAGTCCTATCCCTATGATAACCACTTCACCTTCATGTACTCATGCCTGATCGTGTCAGTAACACGTACGTTTTAGGTTTTATGGGTTAAACGCTGCAAATGGATCGTCAAATAAATCGCTTCTGACTCATCTACAGGTTTATTCAGTTGCTTTTGCATCACTTTTATCAATTTCCATGCTAAATTATAGCACACGGGATATTCTTCTTTCAACATGTTTGCCAAACGAATTTCATCCCCCACGTGTTCATCTTGATAAACACGGTCGATGGCCCTGTGCAAATGTTGAACAAGTCTATGGTAGTCCACACTCTTTTTATCAATTTGAACGTCCATCGTGTCTTCAACAAGTTGAACAAGATGTGTGATGAGCTGGTTATGGCGATTGAGTTCCCTTAACGTCTTGTCCGTTACTGCACTGTGAATATGGAGAGCAATGAACCCTACCTCCCCTTCCGGAAACTGGATACCCATTTTATCATAGATCATCGTCACGACTTCCATCGCAATTTGATATTCCTTCGGATAAAGGGATTCAATTTCAAGTAAGAATGGATTGGAGAACTGAAGATCCTTTTTTGCTCGATTGATAGCGAATGCAAGGTGATCCGTCAGCGCAACGTGAATATGCTGGTTGAGTTCTTGTCCCATTCGCGATTCGACGTGATGGAGGATATCACTCATGAAGTCAATCAGATTCTCGTCGATGTACGGCAATAAACTCACATATTGTTCTTTTTCCTGTTCATTACTCAGCAAAAATGTCTTGTCGGCTTTCTCAGAAGAAATTTCGTCTCCCTTCTTCCGGTTAAAACCGATTCCTTTCCCAATTAACACCACTTCTTCATAAGTTGGGTGGGAAGCAATGACGACATTATTATTGAGCACTTTTTTTATCTTTATCTGCTTTTCCATAATGGTCCCCCACTTAAATTACACTAAAAGCGTTTTCAGTCATCTCATAACTTCTATCCTATATTTGATTTGTTTTTTTTACAAGTGGAAGGCTAAGGAATAAGCTTTCCTCTTTGTGTGAAAGCGATTACGTCGTGTACAATCATTTAGGTGCTGGGAAACGCCCTGCACGGAGAGGAGATGAATCAATGATTAAACTATTTGTCACAGATCTTGACGGTACCCTTCTTGGAGAAGATCATTATATTAAAAACGAAGATATTGATGCATTAAAGCGAATGGTGGAAGAGGGCCCACCTCTTGCTGTCGCCTCCGGTCGTATGGACCATGAGATTATTGAGGTTCTTAAGCGCGTTGGTGTAAATGGTCATCGCGTCAGTCAAAATGGAGCGTTTGTATTTAACGAAGAAGATACACAAATCCATGCCAAAACGTTTGATTCCGAACTAGCCCAAAGAATCATCCAGACGATTGACCAAGAACCGATGATTAAAACAGTTTCTACTGCAGATGAAACGTTCACAAAAGAATCAAACGCTTTTGTCGATATGATCTCTGAACAGATGTTTCACGAAATTATTGTCAAGCCTGAATTGAATGAGCAGGTCGGCCAAACCATTATCCCTTCAAAAATTGCCTTGCACGGGAAAGAAGCCGATGTAATGAAAGCTGCCGAAAGAATTCAGGAAACGTTCGGGGAAGAGATTGACAGTTTCATTTCTCATGAAACATGTGTGGATATGATGCCTAAATCGATCAATAAACGTAGTGGACTTAGACAGTTAATTGAAGGCCTCGGCATTTCTCCAGAAGAAATCGCCTGTGTAGGAGATTCCTTCAATGATGTGAGCATGTTCGAAATGACGCCTCACAGCTATGCCATGTCAACGGCTCATGATCAGGTAAAGGAAAAAGCAAGTACTGTTGTCGATCATGTGCATGAGGCGATTGAGGACCTGGATAAAAAAGGACTTTTAAGTAAAAAAGAACAAGCGGCTGACATTTAAGTCAGGCGGCTTGTTCTTTTTTTATTCCTTCATATTTTCGTCAATAAAACGATCAATCAGATCAAATGTGAAACCTTTTCTGTATAGACCTGATTTGACTTTCTGCTTCAGCTCATAACCTTCAGACTTGGACTGGAATTTGCGAAGCAGCTTTTCCCCTTGATAAACGACCGCTTCCCATTCTGAATCTTCATCCTCATCTTCCGGCAAATTCGCAAGCACTTCCTGAATCACGCCTCCCTGAAATCCTTTTTGCATCAGCGTCTGCTGTACGTTTTGGACTTGTTGACGGTAAGATTTTCGACCATCGTTCCTCAGTTTCTTTTCAGCAAATTTCATCGCTTTTTCAAATTGCTTATCAAAAGAATAATAAGTAACGGCTTCATCCGCTTTAACTGCGGACACCCCTTTATCCAATAATTCTTTTTTCAATAGAAGAGGACCCTTACTCGAAGTCATGATTCGTGTCCTCACAAGGGAATTTGCGAACTCCTGATCATCCAATAGTCGTTCCTTGTTCAACCGTGAAATGATCTCTTCGATATGCTCAGGATCAGTCTCTTTGTCTTTTAAATAATCCCGGATCTCTTTTTCAGAACGCATGCGATAGCTTAAATAATTGATCGCAAGGGTATAGGATTTATGAAGCGTATCGGTCTGAATCAACGCGTTGATCAGGGCCTCATCAAGTTCCATGTTTTTCTGAAGGCGATACTTTACAAGAACGTCTTCATCGACACTGAACCCATACTCTTCCCCATTCCCTTTATCCAGAAAGATATTGTAACGGTTCTTATGTTTTTTCTGCGTCGTAATTTTTGTAAGTCTTGCCATCCGCTTCACCTCTTTGACCATATTTTATCATGGAATTCGACTTGCGTATCGTCAAACGAAGCCAATTGGAGTAAACTATTGACAACCTCACACGGACAGGAGGAATGAACATGAAAATCGCGATCACAGGAGGTACTGGATTTGTTGGTACCCAATTGAAAGAGAAGCTCGTACAAGAAGGACATGACGTGTACATATTGACACGAAGTCCGAAAAAGTACAAAGACACGGAGCAGGTAACT
Source organism: Halobacillus sp. Nhm2S1 (assembly GCF_019599545.1). GTDB lineage: Bacteria > Bacillota > Bacilli > Bacillales > Halobacillaceae > Halobacillus. Next base: position 22,986 of record NZ_JAIEZV010000004.1, read on the forward strand.
TATGTCGGCTGGTTAAAAGAGGAATTCCATCCGGAAAATGAACTCCCTGTTCTCGATGCCATTGTAAATTTAGCAGGAGAATCATTGAACAGTGGACGGTGGACAGAGGAAAGAAAACAGTCAATTTTAGAAAGTCGAATCAAATCGACAGAAGGCGTATTGGACTTGATCGATGCACTCCCGGAAAAACCGAGTGTGCTCGTCAACGCGTCTGCGGTAGGATATTATGGACAATCAAAAACCAAAACATTTACCGAAGAAACGACCGAACCCGGAAATGATTTTCTAGCAAATGTCGTAGAGGAATGGGAAGCACGCGCTTCCCAGGCAGCTGAAAAAGGAATACGCACAGTCTATATCCGCTTCGGCATCATTTTAGGAGAAGAAGGAGCGCTTCCTAAAATGACCCTTCCCTACAAGATGATGATCGGTGGGAACCTAGGATCAGGAGAGCAATGGATGTCCTGGGTCCATATCGATGATGTCGTTGGGCTGGTTCATTTCGCAATCGAAAACCAAGATATCCACGGCCCCTTAAATGGAACAGCCCCTAATCCGAAAAGAAACAAAGATTTTGGCAATACTCTAGGGGAAGTATTAAATCGACCCCATTGGATTCCCGCTCCCTCCTTTGCCCTGAAAGCTGCCCTAGGAGACATGAGTACACTTCTTCTGGATGGACAATGTGTCATCCCTAAAAAAGCGATGGCCTCTGGATACACCTTTCATTATCCAGAATTACAACCGGCCCTATCATCCATTTTAAATAAATAGACTATGGTAAAGGAATGTTCCAAGTGGGGGCATTTCTTAGTGTTCAAGTTGAGAAAAATGGGGGAAAACAAGTCCCCTGGCCAAGGTAACTGAAATAAAAGGAGGAACTTTAATGTCCTATACTGTGATTACGGGAGCAAGTTCTGGAATCGGCTATGAGTCCGCTTTGGCGTTCGCAAAACGAGGCAAGAATCTTATCCTTACAGCCAGACGAGAGAACAAACTTGAAGACTTAAAATCCAAAATCACTGAAATGAATGCAGACATTGACGTGATCATCATGACGGCAGATTTAGCTGAAAATGAACAAGTGTATGATTTTTATGAGCGAACAAAAGAGTATGAAGTTGAAACTTGGATTAACAATGCCGGTTTCGGAAACTTTGACTCGATTTCAGATCAAGCACTCCCGAAAATTGAAAAAATGCTTCGTTTGAATAATGAAGCATTGACGATCTTATCCTCCTTGTATGCCAGAGATTATGCAGCAAAAGAAGGAACACAATTGATAAATGTGTCTTCAGGTGGAGGATACACCATTGTCGGTGGTGCCGTTACCTATTGCGCTTCCAAGTTTTTTGTAAGTGCTTTTACCGAAGGACTTGCTCAGGAGCTTCAAGCTCAAGGAAGCCCTATGCAAGCCAAAGTGCTGGCACCAGCTGCAACGGAAACGGAGTTCGCAGAAAGGTCTATGGATGTCGGCCAATTCAGCTATGAAGAAAACGTTCCACAATTCCACACCGCCCAGGAGATGGCTCAGTTTATGCTTGATCTCTATGATAGCAATAAGGTGGTAGGAATTGTGGATGGAGAAACCTATGAGTTTCATTTAAAAGATCCTCTTTACCCTTACGTGAATAGAAGCAGATAATAAAAAAACTAATTGAAGACACGGTTGAAAAGTGTTTTCTGATCAGTTTTTAACCTAGGTCATGTAAAACATTGTTTTTACTTCCTTAAAGACTTTGTAAAAGTTTACTTGAGCCAATAAAATGAGCAAAGCTCAGCTTTGCTCATTTTTGTTATCCAAAAGGCTTTTTTAAAGTATAATAATTGTATATTGAAGGGAAAGGCTGTATGTCTATGAACACTGTTATAAAAAATGTCAATATCCACCCCATCACATCTCCTTCTATAAAAAATGGATATGTTCATGTAATCGATGGAAAAATACACGATTACGGGGAGACGATCGAGTTACCGGAGCAAGCTGAATTTATCGATGGCAAAGGGTTGGATTTATACCCAGGTTTCGTTGATGTCCACACCCACCTCGGCCTTTATGATGAAGGAACGGGCTGGGCTGGGAGTGATGCAAACGAAACCATTGAGGCCGTGACTCCACACTTGAGAGCAATCGACGGGGCCCACCCACTTGATCCTGCCTTTTTTAACGCGAGGAAAGCTGGAGTGACCACGGCTCATATTATGCCCGGGAGTGCAAATATGATTGGCGGGACGACCTCTGTTATTAAAACCGTAGGACATACGATCAACCATATGATTCTCAGACAAACCGCCGGCCTAAAACTCGCTTTAGGAGAAAACCCGAAACGAATACACTCTCAGTCTAAAAATGCTTCCATCACCCGACTGGGCATCATGGGAACCTTAAGGGAAACCTTTTATGCCGCTATGAAAGATCCCGATCCTGGCCTTCGTGTCAAACCGATTCTCCAGGCATTGAACAAAGATATCCCTGTGAGGATTCATGCCCACCGAGCAGACGATATCATCACAGCCTTACGCTTTGCAGACGAATTTGACCTTGACTTGCGCATCGAGCATTGTACGGAAGGGCATTTGATTGCTGATCAACTGGCAGGAAGAGAATTACAAGTCTCTGTGGGGCCGACTTTTACAAGGGCCTCAAAAATTGAATTAAGAAATAAAACATGGCAGACCTATAAAATTCTGCATGACCACGGAATCCGTGTCTCCATTACGACAGACCATCCTTATACACCCATACAATACTTGAACATATGTGCAGCGCTCGCAGCTAGAGAAGGTCTAGACGTCGAGGACGCTCTTCGAGGCATAACGATCATCCCGGCTAAGAACCTTGGTGTCGATCACAAAGTTGGCTCGATTGAGAAAGGGAAAGACGCCGATCTTGTATTATGGAGTGGACATCCATTCGAGTATCTGTCTAAACCTATTTGGACGATGATCGACGGAAAAATGGTATATTTCCAAGAATAGTGAAGCACTCTAACACCGGAAGGATTTTCCGGTGTTTTTCTATGCTCTCAAAAAACATATTGAGCATAGCAAAAGGTTTGAAAGTTGTACAAAGGGTGTATATGATGGATATACAAAACTTGTACAAGAGTTTCATAACGCGTTGTGAAGTACCCTATTGTAGAAATTGCCGTTCCATGAAGCGGCAATGGATATAAAAAATTTAAGGAGTGGGAACATGAAAAAATTATTTTCTTCGTTAGCTGCTGTTGTTTTGATTTTGGGGATCTTCGCACCTTCTGTGTTGGCTGACAGCCATGACCAGAACGCTATGGTCCGCGTTCTACACGCATCACCTGATGCCCCTGCCGTTGACGTCTATTTGAATGATGAAGCTGTAGTTGAAGGTGCTGAATTTAAAGCAGCTACAGATTACTTGGAAGTGCCCGCCGGTGAACATACAGTAGAAATTTATGCAGCTGGAACAAAAGGTGAACAAGATCCTGTCATTTCTACCACTGTAAATGTAGAAGCAGGTATGGCTTATACAGCTGCGGCGATTGATAACTTAGAAAATATTCAATTAAAGGCTATCCAAGATTCTACGGAAGCAACGGAAGGTATGGCTAAAGTCCGTGTCGGACACTTCATCCCTGGAGCACCAGCCGTTGATGTAGGCCCAATTGGTGGAGACGCTCTGTTCTCTGGTGCAGAATTCCCAATGGTCACTGATTATTTGGAAGTTGATCCAGGTTCCTACGACCTTGAAGTACGTACTACAGATGGAACACAGTTGATTGACCTATCCGGTACAAACCTTGAAGCAGGAAAAGTTTATAGTGCTTTCGCTGTTGGAACAGCCGATAACCCAGAGGTATTGCTTCTTCAAGACTCTGCTGCCATGCCGACAATGATGCCTGCTACTGGTTTTGGTGGAACAGCTGACTCCACTACGAACGCTTGGATGTATGCTGCTCTTCTAGGTGTACTAGCCATGGGTGCTGGCTTTATGCTAACTCGTAAACGCTCAGAAGCGTAAGTATGGTAAGGAAAGTTTCCCCTTTAGCCCTGGGTCTCCTCGTATTTTTCATCAGTTTCCAAATGCTGAATGAAGAACCTGCAGAGGAACCCAGGGTTCTTTCTACATCTGAAACTACACGCACCCAAGGTGTAGAAGTAAAGGAATCTTTAGTCAGCGATCAATTAGAGAAAGCCACAATTGAACAAAATTACACCCCTGCTGTTAAAGCTTCTTCCGAACAATCGGGCATCACACCTGACAGGATTCAAATTCCCTCGATTAATGTGGATGCTTCTATTAAGGCTCTTGGTTATACACCGGAGGGCGGTATGGCCGTTCCAAAAAACTTAATCGATGTCGGGTGGTTTGAACCAGGAACGATGCCTGGGAATCAAGGAAATGCGGTCATTGCAGGACACGTGGACGGCAATAGCGGACCAGCTGTTTTTTATGACCTTAAAGATTTGCAGCCAGGGGATGAAATTTATGTTTATGGTGATAACATGAAGCTTACCTTTGAAATAAGCAGAATGGAATCCTATCCTTATGAAGATGCCCCAATCAGGGAAATCTTCGGTCCCACCAATTCACACAGTTTAAATCTCATCACTTGTACTGGAGCGTATGATAAAGAGGCCTCCACTTATTCAGAGAGATTAGCTGTATTTTCCGTATTAAAAGATCAGCAAAAATTATAAAAACTTGTAAAAAAATCCACGTCCATTTTACAAAGTTTTTATTCACTTTTTCTTCGGAGTGGATTATTATAAGTTTAGATGATATTTTATAAGCTTTTGGTGTAGGGAAGGCAAATGGTGCGCCACCAGTTATGACACTGGTTCTAGTGGGTTCGATTCCCACCCCGAATTTTTGTGAGCAATTGATAAAAATTCGAGGGTGGTCCGAACTGACCAGTGAACGCCTATTTCCTATGCGTTTGGACCACCCTCCTCATTCAAGGAGGGATTTTTTATGCTAAAAAAGCGTGACTTACATGACGCCCCGGTTTTATTTGAGTTGATGAGCCACCCTGAAGTGTTTCCTTACGTCCGTCACAAAGCATCTTCCAGTGACGAGTTTTACTTCTTGACCAAACAAACCATAGAAGCTGAAGATCGGGGGGAATTGGTTTCACGTACCATCCTTGATGAGTGGGGGCAGCCCATTGGAACCATCAATCTTTTCGATATACAGGAAAACAAAGGCTTTTTAGCTACATGGATCGGTCAGCCTTATTTCGGTAAAGGATACAATCAGTTGGCCAAAGAAGCGTTTTTCGAGGAATTATTTTTCCAATTGGATGTAGAAGCTATCTTTATGAAAATCCGGCGCACCAACGTCCGTTCAATGAAAGCGGCCCTTAAAATTCCTTATGTATCCATTGGCAACGACGCTTATCCAGAAGTATATTCCTGGATTAACCGCACAGATGATGTCTATGACCTGTATGTCATTACAAAAGATCAATATCTTTTCCATTACTACGGAGAACAAAACGAAGAAGAAATGTTGGAAGCATAAGCAGCACTTATGCTTCTTTTTTTTGCCTGTTATTAAGTTTATCCACAAGGTTGTGCACAGTGTGAATAAGTTATTCAAACAACTGATATAAGGATTGTTCTGACCGTTTTCTATGTGGATGGAAACATCACGAACAAATGTTAATTTAGTGGATAACCTCCGAGAGATCTTGTTAGAACACCATTCAATATGTGGATAATGTATAAGAAGGCAAAGGAGGCACTTTTTTCTCCAATTCTTCCTTAAGGATCCCTTTTAGAGGCACTGAAATCTCAGGAGTTCCATGAACACCAGCAGCGATCTCAAATTTATTGAACACGAGCACAAGACGTTCATCCTTCACGTAAAAAGCGGTATTATCTCGAACACCAGCAAAAGGCTCCTGCAAATACATTTCCGGGTCAGCTTCTAATGCCTTCTTTACTTCTTTATTTAATCGATCGATAAACACGAGGTCTTTCAACTTCTTTACTGATCCCCCCCGGTCATCTTGAAAATTAATGGAGGTGACGGTTGAATTGTAGCGATTTCCCCGGGATATGTGGGAGGTCATCACTACAGAGTAAAAGGTTTTTTCTTTAAATACCGATGTTTCTTCATAATAAAGATAAGGGACACCCATCATTTCTCCGGCCCCTCTTTTTACGTCTCTTAGTGTATCTTCAAGTTTCTGGACGATTTGAAAATTCACAGTATCTTGAAGATCCTTACTCTCCAAGTGCTCAAATTTTGGATAATCAACATGGACTTCCCAGTCTTCCGTCACTTTATCTTTATGGACGATTTTATATTCACTTTCAGCCATAACCGACTGCCCTGCCATGAAAAGTGTTCCAATTATGAAAAGAACGATTGAAATGCGCTTCAAAGAGCATCCCTCCTGTACCTTATAGTTTGACCTAAATCATAAAAACTAAAGGGGAGTTTTAAATATTATTGGGATTGCCACATGCTGATTCCGTTTAAAGACAATCAAATGTAGCCACAAAAAAAGAGACGGGTGAAATTCCCCGTCTCTTTTCAAAATATTTAATCAAGGAAGCTCGTGTCCACCAAACCAGTCAAGTCCGGCTTTTCTTTCAAAAACTCAAGATCATAGGAAGAATCGGCGAACTTCTGAAGGTTTTCTTCATTTACGTCATACGTGAAATCGATACGTTCCCAAGCGCGATCGATGACTTCCTTTGAAAGTTCTTGATCCGTGATGTCTTTGATTTTATCAATAGCGATCTGTTTTGCTTCCTCTGGGTTTTCATTAATAAAGTCTGTCGCTTTCTTATGAGCTTCTACAATGCTTTCCACCATATCAGGATTCTCATCCACAAGTTTTTGAGAGGTAACGAACACGGCTGCCGGCAAGGTCTCACCAAAAGCAACATCCGGAGTGTCGACAAGTACTTTACCGCTTCCTTGTTCCTCTATAGAAGATGCCCAAGGTTCAGGAACTGTCGCGACGTCCACATTTTTTGTCTCAAACAAGCTTGCATAGGTGGCCGGTTTACCTGTGACGTGCTTCATTTCACCATCAATACGGTCTGAGGTTATACCGAACTCCTCTTTCATCATCGTTTCAAATTGTACATCGTGTGTGCACCCTACCCTAGGAGAAACAAACGTCTTTCCGGCCAGGTCTTCTGGAGAGTCAATGCCTGCTCCTTCTCTCGCCATGATAACTGTACCACCCGTTGATCCTGCGGCAACAACATTAATTTCCGCTCCACTTGTAAAATGGTTCATTGCTGGACCGGGTCCTACAAGTCCTCCTTGGATGTCACCTGTTTCGATGGCTGTCATAAACGAAGAGCCATCCGGGAAGTATTGGTAGTTCACTTTTGTTCCGTCCGGCAATGTTTCAGAATACATATCTTTCGTTTCTGCCACCATACCCGCTACGTGGTTGATGTTTGGAAAGTAACCAATGGTAATTTCTTCTGTACTGCCACTATCATCAGAGTTCGCTCCTGCATCACTACCGCAAGCAGCGAGCACCAGACTCATGACAGCAAGAGCAACAATGGTTAACCACTTTTTCATATTCTCCTCATCTCCTATCTATGATTTCAATAATCCCCAGCGTTTCCTTACATTTCTTTCTAATTTAGAAAAGACAACTTGATCGACTACAGCACCAATAACACCAATGATAATAATGATCGCAATTACTTGATCCATACGTGCATAATCCTGAGCGTACCTTAAAGAGTAACCCAGTCCAGGACCATTGCTTAACAACTCCCCAGCCATAAGGGCTCTCCAGCTGAAAGCCCAGGCGAGCCTGAGACCTGTCATAAAATACGGGATACTCGATGGAACTTCCACTCTAAAAAAAAGAGGAATGCCATTGGTCCCCATCGTCCGCGCAGCACGGACCAAATGTGGTGGAACACTATAAATAGCTGTCCGTACATTTAAAGCCATGACGAACGTACCTCCAAGTACCACTACAAATACGACAGCAAATTCAGAAAAACCGAAAAGCATAATAGCAAGTGGCACCCACACAATGCTCGGAATACTCTGTAAGGCAATCAGGTACATCCCTGCTGTTTCATCTGCCTGTTTCGACTTCCCAAGCAGAACCCCAATGACGGTCCCGAACAATATGGCAAGGGACAATCCCATAAATAAATGACGAAAACTCGCTCCCAATGCTTTAATGAAATCACCATCAGCAAACCCTTCATACAAAGCGACGCCCACTTTGATTGGTGATGGGAACACGATATCCTCAAAGACACCAAGGGAATAAACCAATTGCCATAAACCTAAAACGACAACTAAAAAACCAATCCTCTTAATAGCTAGCTTCATGATGAAGTTCTTCCTTCAATACTTTATTGATTTCACCTTCCAAGAGATCCATGACCTTCCGCTCAAGATCGATGACCCTTTCATCGTCCCTCTTCCTAGGCCGAGGAAGGTCGACGGCAAAGTCAGCGATGATACGCCCTGGTCGTGTTCCCATAACGACGACCCGATCAGATAATTTAATTGCTTCCTGAATGCTGTGAGTAACAAACAAAATCGTCTTTTGTGTCTCCTGCCAAATCTTCATCAGTTCTTCATGAAGAATATGTCTCGTCTGTTCATCGAGAGCACCAAACGGTTCATCCATAAGTAACACTTTAGGATCCATGGCAAGCGCTCTTGCAATCGCTACCCGCTGCTGCATGCCTCCAGAAAGCTCGTGGGTATAATTCTCTTTAAATCTGCTGAGGTGAACCATTTGTAAGAAACGATCCACTCTCTCCTCCGCCTCTTTTTTTGATCCATGCCTTTTTAATGGAAAAAGAACGTTTTCTTTTACATTCAGCCATGGAAAAAGCGATGGTTGTTGAAAGACCATCCCGCGGTCAGGTCCAGCTTTCCTGATTTCTTCTCCCTCCAACCTGATTGAACCCGTTGTGACATCTTCCAGGCCTGCCACCATGGAAAGGAGCGTTGATTTCCCACATCCGGACGGCCCTAGGAGTGAGACAAATTGATTTTCTTCAATATTCAAATCGATTCCAGAGAAGACTTCAAAACCGTCTCCCCCTTTACCATTGAAGGTCTTCCCCACTTGATCTATGGATAAAAACAATACGTCACACCCTTATGATTATAATTCCTATAGAAATAGTATGCTTTAATTATATGTTTAAGATTATACAGATGTTCGGAATTGTGTGTCAACGATTAAATAGGAATCTTTTCTAATCGCTCCGTCCTGTGTGTTAGGATGAAAAGGAAAGGTGGGATATTCATGGATCAACTAATGTTTATTCAGACCGGAATGGGGACAGATGTCCACGGTCAAAATGTTACAAAAGCGGCAGTACGTGCAATCAAAAATGCCATCCATACAAACTCCATGCCAGGGATCCGCTCTGTATTACCAGAACAATCACTGGATAATATGAAGATTAATGTCAAGCTTGCCCTTCCATGCGACTTCGACCAACTCGATCATGAAGAAGTGAAAAAAGCCATCCCCTACGGTGAGGTGAACATTGAAGTGATGGAAGGCGGGATGTTGACAACAAGCGGTATTGTCCTAGAAGAAAAAGAGGATAAGAATGATTTAATGTACATTGTGAACGCAGCTATTGAAGTTGGATATTGATAAAAAAAAACCTGAGAGTTTTCATTCACTCTCAGGTCTTTTACATCAGTACGAATCTTCCGCCTCGTCCTGACTATCCATATATTTATCGTAATGTTCATTGCGTTGAAAACTGACTCCATCAGGACCTGTATATCCATTCATATCTGTAGAAACAAACGGTTCGAACTCCTCTACATAGCCTACGCCATCCTGATTGTCCATCAAGGATGAATCATCATATGTCATACTACTCTGATTGAAGGAGGCCACCTGTTCATACGCATTTTGTTCATTGTATTCAGGATCATCATGGTTCCGTCCGTAATTCGCTTCTAATTCTGAAAGGACATCTTCTTCTACAGGGCGATCCATAGAAACATCTTGGTTGGAGGAAGCCGACGCAATCGTTCGTGCAGTTGGAATAGCTTCCAAGCGTTCTTTAGGAATCTGCTCCCCTGTCTCCTCACAAATCCCATATGTTCCTTTGGCCATTTGTATAAGAGAATATTGAATGTCAGACAATTCTTCTTTTAAATGTCCAAGCAAAGCAATATCTTTTTCTCTTTCGTACAATTCGGTGCCTGAATCCGCCGGATGGTTGTCATATTGTGACAATTCCCCTGAAGCCATATCACTTGCAAAACCACGTTCCAACCCAAAATGGTCATGGTCCATTAAGCGCTGCTCGATCTCCCTTTTTCGCTCTTCCAGTTGTTTTTTATAATGTGTATAATCCATATTCTTTTCCACTCCTGATTGAATTTCCTTTTTAGTGTGGCTCAGGCGTGAATGACCTATGCAAAAGGCACAAATATTAAGCTAAATGGCAGGATTGTGGAAGAAAAAAGGAGCACTGGTGGAGTGCTCCTTTCTGGGGATTATTTTCTTAAAGCCTGGAGGAAGTCTTCTTTAAGATCTTCGATATCTTCAAGTCCAATGGATACGCGGACAAGTCCATCCGTAATGCCGAGTTCTGCACGCCGCGCTTTTGGAATAGAAGCGTGAGTCATCATCGCTGGGACTGAGATTAGGCTTTCGACGGCTCCGAGACTTTCTGCCAACGTGAAATATTTTACGTTGCGGAGAACTTGATCCGCCTTCTCTCCACTGCCGACGTCAAAGCTGATCATACCTCCGTTACCACGCGCTTGTTTTTGATGAACGTCACTTCCTCTATGATCATCGAGACCGGGATAATATATGTCAGTCACTTCCGGAAGATCTTGAAGAAACTCAACAAACTGACGTGTGTTCTCCTCTATTTCTTCCATACGAATCCCAAGTGTCTTGATTCCTCTCATAAGAAGCCATGAATCCTGGGGTCCTAAAACACCACCCGTAGAGTTCAGCACAAAGTGGACATCCTCTGCCAACTGCTCACTGTTCACAACGACGAGACCAGCGACGACGTCACTATGTCCTCCTAAATATTTGGTTGCACTATGCAGGACGATATCGGCGCCAAATTCAATCGGGTTCTGCCAATATGGCGTGCTGAAGGTATTATCAACGATAAACGTCAAATCTTTTTCCTTCGCTAAAGCAGACACCTTTTCTAAGTCTGTCACTTTAAGCAAAGGGTTTGTTGGGGTTTCGACGTAAATTGCTCTTGTGCGATCTGTAATCGCTGACTGGATATTATCCAGGTCGCTGGTATCAACAAAACTTGCTTCTAGTCCAAAGCGGTTGATGATCTTAGATACAAGACGGTACGTTCCACCATACACATCATCGGTGAAAATTACATGATCTCCATGGTTAAAAGTCATAAGAACAGCTGTAATGGCTGCCATACCTGATCCGAAAGCGAAACCTCTATGTCCACCTTCTAAGTCCTTGATCAATTCTTCTAATGCAAAACGTGTCGGATTTCCGGTACGCGAGTATTCATACCCACGGTGCTGACCGACTCCATCTTGTTTGTAAGTACTCACCTGATAAATGGGTACACTGACAGCTCCTGTCTTTTCATCACCCGTGATCCCCCCGTGGATCAGCTGTGTTTTTTTCCTCATGTCATCACTCCTCATATATGCCTTGACTTAAATATCGCTCGCTACTGTCAGGAAAGATGGTTACGATTTTTGCCCCTGGCTTTGCTTTTTCAGCTTCTCTCCTCGCAGCTTCAAAGGCTGCTCCTGATGAACTGGCTACGAGCAATCCCTCATTTAAAGCCAGTTCTTTTACACGACGGAAAGCCATCTCATCTGAAATGGTATGAATCGCATCAAAATAATCAGGATTCATGTAAAAAGGGAGAAACTCCATCCCTATTCCCTCTGTACGATGCGGGCCAGGGTCTCCTCCGTTTAAAATGGAGCCCTCCGGTTCAACAATCACGGTTTTGACATTCTCCATTCGCTCTTTTAGATAACGGGAAGTTCCCATAAATGTCCCACCTGTACCTGCACCAGCGACGAAAATATCAACTTCTCCATTCATATCGTGAACGATCTCCGGGCCAAGGGTTTCATAATAAGCATCTGGGTTCGCTTGATTATGAAACTGCTGCGGACTGAAGGAACCGGGAAGTTCCTTAGCCAATAAATTCGCTTTTTCAATGGCTCCCTTCATTCCTTTTTCAGTAGGAGTGTTTACGACTTGAGCTCCTAAAGCTCTCATCAAGGTTTGTTTTTCCTGACTGAACTTCTCTGGTGTTACAAAAATGACGGTGATTCCTTTTCCGATCGCAGCAAGTGCGAGGCCAATGCCTGTATTTCCCGCCGTGGGTTCAATAATAGTTCCACCCGGCTTTAACAATCCACGTTCTACCGCATCCTCAATCAGTTTTAAACCCAGACGGTCTTTGATGCTACCGCCTGGGTTCATGAATTCAAGCTTAGCGAAGATTCTAGCTTGATTCGGGATTTCGGAATGAGTGAGTTCGATCATCGGTGTATGACCAATCAATGATTGTATATTCTTCACGTAACCCATCGCATTCTCAACTCCCGTTATTTATTGAAAAATTTCCGTCCATTCGTCACGTTTTTCAAGTAATTCTTTTGCCAGTTTCTGAGCTCCTTCCAAGCTGTGGCTCGCAGCAAATCCGCACTGAACTTCGTTGCATGCAGGAACTTCGTCTGCTTCCAAAACATCTTGAAGAGTCTTCTCGATTACATTTAGCACGTTGTCATAGCTGTCGTCATTGAGGATGGCAATATAGAAACCTGTCTGGCAGCCCATCGGTCCAATGTCGACAATGCGGTCATGGTGATTCCGGCTGTTTTCTGCCATCAAATGCTCCAGAGAATGAAGGGCTGGCATTTCCATATGTTCCTGGTTCGGCTGCTTGATACGAAGGTCGTATTTGTAGATTTTATCTCCCTTTTCTCCTTCTGTTACTCCTACTAGTCGTACGTACGGGGCGCTCACTTTCGTGTGGTCAAGGTTAAAGCTTTCAACGTTCATTTTTGGCATGTGATCATTCTCCTTTTTTTGCCTGAATGAGCCAGGCGTATTTGTTCAGCTGTTCAAAAGTTACCTCGAAACCGTTAAGGACAAACATCTCTCTTAGTTCTTCTAGAAATGGGTAGTATTCTTCCTGCAAATCCTGCGCTAAATTTAAAAATCCTTGTCTCTCCGCGCTTTTGATCAACTGTTGCTTATGTTCCTTGTCTTTAAAGATCGTGTCTATAAAAACTACTTTCCCATCATCTTCGAGACGATCACGGAAGCTCTGGATAGCTTCAACTTTTTCGTTACTCGTCAGGTGATGAAAAGCAAACGAACTGATGATGGATCGGATCGGTGTAAGAAGTTTCGGGTACTCGAGAAAATTCCCATCATAAATAGCAGCTTCGGGACATTTCACTTTAGCAATTCTCCTCATTTCAGAGGAAGGTTCAATGCCCAGAACGACCTTATTTTGGTCGATGACCTTTCTCGTTAAATTCGCTGTACCTACTCCGAATTCCATAACCGGGGAAACGGAAAGCTTGGCTAAACGCCCCAACATTTCATCGTACCCTTCAAACACTTCACGATATTCCGGATCCTTACCAGCTACTGTATCGTCATATGAACTCGCCCATTGGTTGAATAGGTCGACGAATTCCATCCCCATAAAGTTCATCTCTCCTCATAATTTATAATTCCAATGCGTTAACTCGGAATTATGTTTATAATGTATCATATTTCATAACTCTCCTCAATGTTATTGTTTTTTTTGCAGTAATTTTCTAAATAAACCCACAAAAAAAACCAGAGTCTAGAGGAACTCTGGTTTTTGGCTTATCTTCTTCATTTTTTGTAGCGGGATGGTTTATCTTCTTCTTTTTCTCTTTTTCCCGGAGAAAGCTTCTCCAAAGATCGTCTTTCTAACTTTTGTTTGATATGCTGTTCAATTTGTTTAAGAGCGGGCTTATCTTTAGGCGCGGCAAAAGTAATCGCCAACCCCTTGCCTCCCGCTCTCCCTGTTCTGCCGATCCGGTGGATATAGCTTTCAGGGTCTTGTGGAATATCATAGTTGAACACATGGGTGATTCCTTCCACATCTAGCCCCCTCGCCGCTACGTCTGTAGCTACAAGGTACTGGATTTTAGCATCACGGAAACGCTGCATGACCTTTTCTCTTTTGGCTTGAGATAGGTCACCGTGCAGCTCATCGGATTCATAACCTTTGGCAATCAGTGCATCATTCAGCTTCTTCGCGCGACGCTTGGTTCTACAGAAAATGACTGCAAGGAATGGTCTGTGTTCACTCATGATTTGAATAAGAGCGTCCTGTTTTGCTCGATCGGTTGTTTCATATAACAGTTGTTTAATGTTAGATACCGTCACTTTTTCCTCTTTTACTTCAATCCGCTTTGGATTATCCGTAATTTTTTTTGCTAAAGAATGGACTTGTGAAGTGATTGTTGCTGAAAACAACATCGTTTGCCTTTCTGTCCCACACTGCCTAATTATATCCTGTACATCAGGCAGAAATCCTGCTTCCAACATTTGATCGGCTTCATCAATGACAAGTTGATGAATGTGGTTCAATTCAACAGTTTCTCGTCTTAAATGATCCAATAAACGTCCTGGTGTAGCAATAACTACATGGGCTTTTCCATTCAATTTGTTCGCTTGTTTAGCTACGTCCTGACCACCGTACACAGCTAAAACATGGGTGTCCTCATTTTTAAGCTTGTTCACTTCATGAGTAATCTGCAAAGCCAATTCCCTCGTCGGGGTGACAATCACTGCTTGAACAGCCTCCGAGGATGGATCTACTTTTTCTAAAATAGGTAAAACGAAGGCGAACGTTTTTCCAGTTCCCGTCTGAGCTTGGGCAATGATATCTTTTCCATCCATAAGAGGTGGAATTGCCTGTTCCTGTACAGGTGTCGGTGACGTAACCCCCTGCCGCTTCAGCTTTTCAGTCAACTCTCTTGATATTCCTAATTTCTCAAATGTCTTCATATATTTTTCACTACTTTCTATAAAATTAAATCCGTCATTTATTCCATAAAAGCTCCCGGTTGTGGAAGACTCAGTTTCGGTATGCTTTCGGGATTCGTTTGCCTTAATGGGAGTTAGGGGTGGCTGGGAAGCTACTCGCTTTCCTGTGGGGGAGCGCCGAGCTTCCCCACAACCCCATTCAATGTATGTGAGAAACAAACCCCTTTACCAAGTTGGGTTGTCTTCCGCTATCCCGATTGTTAAAAGCATAAAACGCTCTGTATAAAGCTTTCATGATTCTAATACCTGAGCATAGGAGTTTTATCCTTATACTCCCATCAAACTAAATAGCTAATTTTTCGGGAGTGGTTTAGAGACACTGATATGGAAAAGGGGCGGAGGGGAATGGCGAGACTCCTGCGGGAAAAAAGTGCATGGTGAGACCCCACAGGACGCAGTCCGAGGAGGCTCACCGCGCTCCCGCGGAAAGCGAGCTATTTCCCGCAGCCCCCATTCACTCAACAAAAGGCTCGAAACCGAGTCTTCCACAAACCTGCTAGTTAGTTGAATAAGGCCATTCCTATATTGTACCTGAAAAAAAGCGGCTATGTTGGGATTCATGAAAATTGGTCGAGAGATGATTGTTCATCAAACGTATCATTTTCCATATAGTTATAAAAAGGACTGTAAAAAAGGGGGCCTCTTATGGACGTTAAAGTAAGGAGTGGTGACACGCTATGGTACTACTCGAACCTTTTCAATGTACCGTTAGATTTAATCATAGATTCCAATCCACAAGCGGGACCATCTTCCCTTCAAATTGGACAAACGATTCGCATACCGGGCTATGAAACAAGCCAATACCGTGTACAATCCGGGGACACCTTTTGGAAAATCGCCAGCGAGCGTCGAATCTCCCTGGATGCGATCGCATTATTAAACCCTTCCATTAATCCTAGAATGCTTCAAATTGGGGAAGTTTTATCCCTTCCCGTCCAAGTGACCTATCGAGTCGTCGATGGAAACCGCCCTTATGACTTCAACGTACTAACTACTGATTTGAATGAACTTTACGAACTATATCCTTTTGTCAGAAGAGAGACGATCGGGAATAGTGTGATGGGAAAAGAGCTTGTTGAACTTCAAATCGGGCGCGGACCAAAAGTGGTGCATTGGAACGGTTCCTTCCATGCGAATGAATGGATTACGACAGCAGTGATCATGCAATTTTTGAATGACTACTTGCTGGCACTAACAAATAAAGAGACCATCCGCGGCTTAGAAATCAATCCTTTTTATAATGAAGTGACACTCTCTATTGTTCCCATGGTCGATCCTGACGGTGTTGATCTCGTTTTGAACGGACCACCTGACGGGGAGTTTGGGGAGATGGCATTAAGTATCAATGATGGTAATACTGATTTCTCCGGGTGGAAAGCCAATATCCGGGGAGTAGATTTGAACAACCAATACCCTGCCAAATGGGAAGTGGATGCTGCAAGGAAGCCGACATCTCCTGCTCCAAGGGATTTTCCAGGCTATCAACCACTAACGGAGCCTGAGACGGTTGCGATGGCTGAGCTTGCGGGGGCCCGTAACTTTGAAAAAATGCTTGCTTTCCACACGCAGGGAGAAGTGATCTATTGGGGATACGAAGGGCTTGAACCTCCTCGGTCCATGACGATCGTCAATGAGTTTGAACGAGTGAGCGGCTACAAACCCATCCGTTATGTAGATAGTTTTTCCGGCTATAAGGACTGGTTTATCCAGGAGTTTCGACAACCAGGATTCACTGTAGAATTAGGATTGGGGGTAAACCCTCTCCCCCTTGAACAGTTCGATGAAATCTATCAGGAAACGATGGGAATCTTTTTGGCAAGCTTGTATATGTAATGGAGCATTCATTGAAAAACCCCTGCGACCTTATACATCTTCGCAGGGGTTCCTTGTTTTTAGAAGTCTTTTTTGTCCATATGACCATTGTGCTCTTTAATTACTTGTATCGCTCGATCGTACTCCTCTTCCTTAATTGAAAAATGGAGCACGTGAGTTAAATGTTTTTTGTCAGATAGTGCGCTGTCCCGATCATGTTTAGGCGAGACGACCTCTGTGAAATTGAAGGTCCCTCCCCCTGAATTTGTTGATCCTGCTACAGGGACAACAGGAGTCATATCTACATCCTCAGGGATCGCTTCTACTGTATCCTGGTCGACCGATAAAGATTGCAACGATGCCTTTGCACTTTCCGCATCATTCTCTGTTGAAAAGTAAGCTTGAACTGTTTTCGCCATACGATCATCCCTCTCTATAAAAGGTGGTATGGATATAGTATCCTTCCCTGCTCCTTTTCAAACCTTAGATGCCCCTCTTGAGGACATATTCAAAAGAACATCCTTCATCATGAAAGATGTTCTTTTGCCAGTTGTATTTGCTTGTGCACTTGATCGAACCCTGTACCACCCTCACTGTTTCGTGCAGCTACGACTTGATTGGGGTTCAACTTTTCATATATATCCGCTTCAAAGAGTGGAGAAAAGTCTTGGTATTCTTCCAATGTCAAATCCAACAAGTATTTTTCCTGTTGAATAGAGTACAGTACAATTTTCCCAATCACTTCATGGGCTTCTCGGAAAGGCATCCCTTTGACAGCCAGATAATCCGCGATATCTGTGGCATTCGAATAGTCTTCATTTACAGCGTTCTTCATTTGGTCCCCTTTCACTTGCATCGATGCAAGCATAGGTGCCAACAACGATAATGCCCCTTCTAACGTCTCAACCGTATCGAACATTCCCTCTTTGTCTTCCTGCATATCTTTGTTGTATGCAAGAGGCAGTCCTTTCAGCAACGTCAGCAGTCCCATCAAATGACCGTAAATTCTTCCTGTCTTTCCACGGAGGAGTTCAGGTACATCAGGGTTTTTCTTCTGAGGCATGATGCTCGAGCCTGTACAAAAGGCATCATCTAATTCTACAAATTGGAACTCCTGACTTCCCCACAAAATCAGCTCTTCAGACAAACGTGAAATGTGTGTAATCATAATAGAAGAAATAGATAAAAACTCAAGAATAAAATCACGATCACTAACGGCATCCAGTGAGTTCGGATAAGGTTGATCGAACCCTAAAGCATCGGATGTCATTTGTCTGTCAATCGGATAGGGCGTCCCCGCAAGAGCCGCTGCCCCAAGCGGGGACCAGTTGATACGCTTCAAGCTGTCCTGTAAACGTTCCTTATCCCTTTCAAACATCCAAAAGTAAGCCATTAAGTGGTGACCAAAAGAGACGGGCTGGGCACGCTGCAAGTGAGTGTAACCTGGCAGAATGGTTTCCACATGCTGTTCCGCCTGCTCCACGAGGGAGGATTGAACAGCTTCTACTAACTCCATCAATCCTTTCGTTTTTTCACGTAAATAAAGGTGCATATCGGTGGCCACTTGATCGTTCCTGCTTCTCCCGGTATGCAGCTTTCCTCCTACCGGCCCGATCTCATCAATTAACAGTTTTTCTATATTCATGTGAATATCTTCGTGCTCCACAGAAAAAGTGACGTCTCCTTTCTCCACTTTCTCTTTGATCGTAAGAAGCCCTTCCTTGATTTGCATCACTTCATTTGATTGGATAATGTCACAAGCACCAAGCATTTCCACATGAGCGATACTACCTTCGATATCTTGTAGTGCCAGTTTTTGATCAAAATGGATGGAAGAGGTGTACTCTTCCACCAATTTATTTGTAGGTTTGGTAAAACGACCGCCCCACAATTTAGTCATGCTGGCTCACCACCGCCTGGTCCAGTAACTTCGCTCCTTTATGAACGTCCGCATGGACTTTTGTCGGCAATCCCCATAACTTAATAAATCCGACAGCTGCATTGTGATCAAATGCATCCTCTTTAGAATAAGTGGAAAGTTCTTCGTTATATAGACTGACCGGTGATTTCTTACCAATCACTGTATGATGTCCCTTGAACAACTTCACTTTAACGGTTCCTGTGACCACTTGCTGCGTAGAATCAATGAAGGCGGATAAAGCCGGTTGTAATGGTGAATACCATAGACCGTCGTATATAATTTTGGAAAGCTGCTGATCAACATTGGCTTTATATTGAGAAACTTCTCTTGTTTGGGTCAAAAATTCCAATTCTTTATGGGCATTGATCAAGATCATAGCTGCAGGGTTTTCATACACTTCTCTCGATTTAATACCTACAAGGCGATTTTCTGTATGATCAATTCTGCCAACCCCGTGCTTGCCTCCAAGTTCGTTCAAGTATTCAATTAAAGGAACAAGCTCCATTTTTTCTCCGTTCAATGCGACAGGCTTTCCTTCTATGAAATCAATTTCAATGGTCTCCGGTTGATCGGGTGTCTTTTCAATCGGATTGGTCCAGGCATACGCCGCTTCCGGTGCTTCTTTCCAAGGATCCTCAAGTACACCAGCTTCACAAGCACGTCCCCAGATGTTTGCATCAATAGAGAATGGGTTCTCCAGGTTGACAGGTACCGGAATTCCTTTTTCTTCGGCATAAATAATTTGTTCATCACGTGTCATTCCCCATTCACGAACAGGAGCGATGACTTCAAGGTCAGGATTCAAGGCTTGTATGGAGACTTCAAAGCGAACCTGGTCGTTCCCCTTTCCTGTACAGCCATGAGCAACGGCAACTGCTCCTTCCTGTTCTGCAACTTCAACGAGCAGTTTAGAGATGAGCGGACGTGAAAGAGCAGAAGATAATGGATACTTTCCTTCATAAAGAGCATTTGCTTTAAGAGCCGGCATCAAATATTCTTCAGCTAATATTTCTTTGGCATCTACCATGATGGCTTTAATTGCTCCTACATCCAGTGCCTTTTTACGAATGGTTTCCAAGTCTTTTCCTTCACCGACGTCCAATCCTAAAGCGATGACATCATACCCATACTTTTCTTGGATCCATTTAATAGAAATCGATGTGTCCAATCCACCGGAATAAGCTAATACTACTTTTGGTTTTGTCATATGAATAACCTCCTCAATTATTGTCCATAAAAAAATCCGTCTCCTACCTGGGGTAAGAGACGGATTTTGAATCATCCGCGGTGCCACTCTCATTGTCTGTATGTCAGACCAACTCGAAGCTGATAACGGGAGCTCCCGGTTCTGGCTACTCTTTTCACCGAACATCTCAGAAGTGCGTTTCCGTATCAATCCGTCACCAGGCTTCCACCGCCCCCGGCTCGCTGTCGACTATCTTCATACGTACTCTCTTCGTCCACAAATGTATTTTTATAATGAATTGTTTATAATTATACAAAATCATATGCAGAAGTCAACACAATAAACACATTCTTCGTAAAAGTTTTTTAGATTCCCATTTTCATAACCCCTTCTTCCATTTGATTGGATGCGGCTGCGGGGAATAGCTCGCTTGCCGTGGGAGCGCGGTGAGCCTCCGCCCCTTTGTCGAAACCACTTTCAGAATAAGCTGTATACCTTGGTAATTGGAGAGAGAAATCAACTCCCAAAGACAATTTTGCATGCGGAAAGCTTGTTATAGATGGCTTAATGCTCATAATACCAAGATCGGGGAGGCACCCTCCCACAGCGAAGGGTTCGTTTCTCAATACAATAAATGGGGTGGTTGGGAAGCTGGGAGACTCCCGTGGGAAAAAGGATCTAGGCGAGATCCCGCAGGACGAAGTCCGAGGAAGCTCGCCACTCCCCCACAGGAAAGTGTTCAAATGCGGAATCGTCCTGCTAGACGAGTAGCTTCCCAGTCAACCCTGACACTAACCTTAGTAACGAACCCAGAAGCATCTTTAATTCGAGTCTTCCACAATCCTGCCAAATTGTTTAATAATGCTGATGTGGGCAAGTTGAGTAGGCGAGGGTTTCCAGGGGCATATTCTCGTGTTAAGATGAGTAGGGTAAATTAAATAAAGTCTGCTTCAGGGCAGGAGAGGTTCTAGCGACACCCTCTATAAAAAACTAAGGATGGAACTGTACCTTACCTTAGGTGCGGTTTTTTTAATGTTTTTGGGTGTGTAGAATTCTCTTTTTCAATGATGAAAGGAGAATTTTTTTATGAAAAAAAATAATAAAGCTGTGGTTGTATTCAGCGGGGGTCAGGACAGTACGACTTGTTTGTTCTGGGCATTGAAGAAGTTTGATTCCGTTGAAGTCGTTACTTTTGATTACAACCAACGCCATAAAGAAGAAATTGAAGTGGCGAAAGAAATTGCTGAAGAACAGCAGGTACGTCACCATATCCTTGACATGTCTTTACTCAATCAACTAGCCCCTAACGCTTTAACCCGGGATGATATTGAAGTAAAAGATGGCGAAGATGGAGAACTTCCTTCAACCTTTGTACCGGGAAGAAATCTATTATTCTTGTCATTTGCCACTATACTAGCTCGTCAAATTGGTGCGAAGCATATTGTTACGGGAGTCTGCGAGACAGACTTCAGCGGTTATCCAGATTGCCGTGATGTTTTTGTTAAATCCTTGAATGTTACTCTCAATTTATCCATGGACGATGAATTCGTTATCCATACCCCACTCATGTGGCTGGACAAAGCAGAAACGTGGGAGATGGCCGATGACTTGGGTGCTTTCGACTACGTTCGTGAAAAAACATTGACTTGCTACAACGGTGTGCGCGGAGATGGTTGCGGAAAATGCCCAGCTTGCGAACTTCGCAGGAATGGCCTTCATACTTATGTCGCTAAAAAAGAGGAGGCAGAATAATGTTTGGATTCACCATTGTGGA
The DNA here is from genome assembly GCF_019599545.1 of Halobacillus sp. Nhm2S1. Taxonomy (GTDB): domain Bacteria; phylum Bacillota; class Bacilli; order Bacillales; family Halobacillaceae; genus Halobacillus. The sequence goes on from NZ_JAIEZV010000004.1 coordinate 44,711, forward strand.
AAACTTGCAGAAAATCGATCAGGACATCAAACGTCAAGAGTTAAAGTACCACCAAAAGCGTGTACTCGTCAGTAAAGAATTCACCTTTGATGCTGCTCACCACTTGCATTGTTATGAAGGAAAATGTAAAAACCTCCATGGACATACGTATAAAGTAATCTTTGGCATCAGCGGATTTACCGATGATATTGGGCTTGTGATCGATTTCGGTGACATCAAGAACATTTGGAAAGAGAAGATTGAAGTCCATCTCGATCACAGGTATTTAAATGACACTCTGCCGAACATGAATACAACGGCTGAAAATATGGTCGTCTGGATCTATGAAAAGATGGAAGAAGCTTTGAAAGGCGATCCAAATAATTGTCGGGTAGAGTTTGTAAAACTATACGAAACACCGACTAGTTATGCGGAAGCAAGACGGGAGTGGATGAGCAATGAATAAATTTCCCGTTCTTGAAATTTTCGGACCCACAATTCAGGGAGAAGGTATGGTCGTGGGTAGAAAGACGATGTTTGTCCGCACAGCCGGATGTGACTACAGCTGTGCATGGTGCGATTCCGCTTTCACATGGGATGGCAGCGCTAAGCATGACATTGAGCGGCTAACTTCTGAAGAAATCGTTGCCCGCCTTTTTGACATTGGTGGAGAACAATTCGATCACGTCACCATTTCCGGCGGGAACCCTGCCCTATTAAAAAATTTACACGAGCTTATTCTACCTCTCCATGAAAAAGGTATCGAAGTGGCCCTTGAAACACAGGGAAGCCGTTGGCAGGAATGGTTCACCGAAATCGACGACTTGACCATCTCACCTAAACCACCAAGCTCTGGGATGAAGACGGACTGGGACATTCTTGATGATATTATAAGCCGTTTGGAATATGCTGATCGAGGAAAGCACACAAGCTTGAAAGTCGTCATTTTTAATGAAGACGACCTGACCTATGCGGAAAAAGTTCATCAACGTTACCCCAAAGTACCCTTCTTTTTACAAGTCGGAAATGATGATTTGGAAGAAAGCGAAGCAGGGACATTAGCCAGTCACCTCCTTGACCAATACGAATGGCTCATCGACCAAGTCGTCGCCTCATCCAAACTGAATAAAGTACGCGTTCTCCCGCAAGTGCATGCACTTGTCTGGGGAAATAAGCGAGGAGTATAAAAGAGAATCAATAAAAAAGGCCTGACAACTTATGAAATGCTGTCAGGCCTTTTTCTTATCCACGTTTTTTACTGTCATAATGACCCTTCACCACTACGGCCGCATGGACCGCTCCCGGCACATAAAAAATCAGGGTCAAGATTAAATTTAATAGTGCCTTTAGTGGTTTTCCTGTAAACAAAACAGCTAAAGGCGGTAAGAATATAACTAAAATGTACAACATAACTCAATCATCCTTTCTCTTGCTTCCTTTCCGTTTCCCCTTTTGAAAGGGTTTGAACACTTCCTGATTGTCTCCTCCTCTGATTCCAGATTGTGATTTCCAGTGCTGCGATGCAAACGAGCAGCCATGCCAGACCGAACAACGTGCCTCCAACAACATCCGTAAAGAAATGCACTCCGAGATAAATACGAGAAAGGCCAATAAGTGCAATTAATATTCCGAGCACTATGTTTATTGTCCATTTCCAAGGCTTCTTTAAGGGGCTGATGACGATTAAGTAAATGAGAAATCCGTAAAAAACAACCGAGCCTGTCGTATGTCCACTAGGAAAACTGAAGCCCGTTCCATCATATTCCGCCAACACCTCCGGACGTTGGCGCTCAAAGGTTACTTTCAACAATTTGGTCAAAGAACTAATACCGATCATGACGATGGCAAAATAAATCCCTACCCACCGGCTGAATGGTGAAAAAAACAATAAGAAGATAAGCAGGGCTACTGATGCGATGGATATGAATAAAACAGACCCCAGTTCTGTGGTCCATCCCCAAAACGTATCCATCCACGGGGTCGTGATGGATCTCACTACATCTGTCGCTGCCTGATCCACAACGAACTTTTCCTGTTCAAGCACTTCTGCCGCAAGTTCAGTAAAGAAATAAACGGCTCCACCCACCAATAGGAAGCCCGCTAAAATAAGAATAATAGACGCTTTCGAAAGGTCTGAAACCTTCGTTCCTGAAAACAACATCACAATTCCTCCTGACTGCCAATGACTCTTAATTCAACCCTTCCCCTAATCGCATTGGGTTAACCTTGAAATACGATCTTCAACACTCTATAGCTCCTTATCGATAATTTTTCATTGATAACGAATAAGGCCCCCACCTTTTTTAAAAAGGACGAGACCTATGCCTAGTCTTACCGTTTTATGATGAATAACACCCGTGCACCATTGACAATTGAGCTGTCGCACCTTACATAGCATTCTTTGATGAGTTTAGAAATTAAAAACCCGGATGCTATCAGCTGCATCCGAGTTTCATTTTTCATTTATGCTGTTTTTTCTTTATTCATCAATGCTTTTCGTTTTTTCCGTTCATCCACCTTAGTCAGAATGGATACCACCAGAGCAATAACGAATAAACCAGAAAAGAAAATGAGGCTGTTCTCATAGCTTCCTGTCGTATCTTTCATCCAAGCCGCAAAAATCGGACCTGCAAGGCCGGCTGCCGCCCAGGCTGTCAAAATATAGCCATGAATGGCACCAAGTTCTTTTGTCCCAAATAAATCCCCGATAAACGCCGGGATCGTAGCAAATCCGCCCCCATAACAGGTGTAAATAATAGAAAAAGCAATAACGAAGATCCAGGTCGCGGTTGTCCAAGGAAGAACAAGGAATAACCCGATTTGCAAAACAAAGAAAGTGATATACGTGTTCGCGCGACCTATATAATCGGAAGCACTTGCCCAGCCGATTCTTCCGAGTCCATTGAAAACCCCCATTACACCAACGAGAGTCGCTGCAGTAGCGGCTGATACCCCGACGCTTTCCTCCAACAACGGTTTAGCGGCAGAAATAACAGCGATCCCACACGTGACATTAATGAACAACATCGTCCAAAGGTAATAAAAACGCTTTGTCTTCAAGGCTTCCTTCGCACGTAAATTTGCTAAATCCTGCTTCTCTGTATCCGTTTCATTATCTGGATCATACCCTTTAGGTGTCCAACCTTCAGGAGGTCGGGACATGTAAAGGGAAGAACCAATCATAACGATAAAATAACTGATCCCCAAAATATAGAAGGTAGCTGCAATTCCTACTGAATTAATAAGAAAATCCATCAACGGACTAGCAATGGCGGCTGCAAACCCAAATCCCATAATCGCCATCCCCGTTGCCAGACCTCTACGGTCGGGGAACCATTTTACTAATGTAGAAACGGGCGCAATATAACCAACTCCTAAACCTACCCCTCCAAGAACACCGTAGAATATGTACAGCATCCATAAGGATCCTGCGCTTACAGCGATTCCTGATCCAGCCACACCGATACCAAAAAAGATGGCAGCTGTAATCCCGGCCACCCTCGGGCCATATTTTTCTACAAACCACCCTAAAAAGGCTGCAGATAATCCTAAAAATAAAATTGCGATACTGAAGGTCAACTGCACTTGACTTGCTGACCAGCCAAATTCTTCGCTCAGTGGGCCTGTGAAATTACTCCAGGCATAAACAGAACCGATAGAAATATGAATCCCTACCGCACCTAAGGCGATCAACCATCTGTTCTTTACTTTTCGTTCTGACATTTTTTCACCTCTTCATCATTGATTACCTGTCTTTTTCCTTTAATCTCAATTTCTAAACAAATTTCCATTTATTGTGACACATTTTGTTCATATTCTTCCTCCCCTGAAATATTTCCTGGACAATAAAAAACACTTCCTGTCCAGGAAGTGTCCATTTCGTATATGTTCCCTATTCTCTGACACTAAGCTTAAGACATCAGAGCAGTTTCCCACAACCTCTCATACTAAATCCAGCGTTGCTTCTTTCGATAGGATTTTACATCTCTGTAATTTTTACGTCCTTCTTCACTCATCCCTAAATAGTGTTCTTGGACTTCCTGGTTAGAAAGCAGTTCTGATACAGGCGCTTCCAAAACAGAGCGGCCGTCTTCAATGATATACCCATAATCGGCGATGGAGAGTGCTACATTGGCATTCTGCTCAACCACAAGAATGGACATTCCTTCCTCTTCATTGATCTGTTTAATATTTTGGAAGATTTCTTTGACGAGAAGTGGTGCAATCCCAAGCGATGGTTCATCCAACAACAATAACTTGGGTTTAGCCATGATTCCTCTTCCGATAGCGAGCATTTGTTGTTCGCCTCCTGAGAGCAGACCTGCATGTCGGGAACGCAATGCTTTTAACTTCGGAAAATAATGATAAACCCGCTCCATATCTACTTTTATGTTTCTTCGATCTTTTCTCGTGTGCGCGCCCGCTGTTAAATTTTCTTCGACTGTGAGATGCTTAAAGACTCTTCTGCCTTCCATACTTTGAAAAATACCTTTTTGAACAATTTTATCAGGACTCATTGATGTTATATCTTCCTGTTGATACATAATTTTCCCTTTCGTCACTTGACCGTTATCTCCCCCGAGCAAACCCGAGATCGCTTTCAGTGTCGTAGACTTCCCTGCCCCATTACTTCCTAGCAAAGCGACGATATCTCCATCCGGCACCTCAATGGACATTCCTTTTAAGACAAGAATCATCTTCGAATATACCACTTCGATATTATCAACTTTTAACATGTTGGTTCACCATCCTTTAAAAAAGGGGCCTCTTTCACGAGACCCCATCTTTTAATCTTCATAACTGAAATAATCCGTGATGACTTCAAATTTTCCATTTTTCACTTCAGCCAGACGGATTTGGTTGGTTCCTGCATGGTTATCTTCCGAAAAAGTGACAGGAGCGGCCAAACCACCTAAATCCATGTCTTTAATCTGTTCAATCCCTTTACGGATGCCTTCTCCATTCAATTCTTCGGCATTGCCTATACCTTCAGCCATGATCTTAGCGGTTACCCACCCTTGAACGAATTTTTGACTGACATCTTCAAGGCTTTCTCCTTTAGAATCCAGATACTCTTCCATTTCAGCCAGTCCTTCCAAGTCTTCATATGGAAAAGCGTGGGTCACGACTCCTAACATTCCTTCAGCAGCGTCACCGGCAATTTCTACAACTCCTTCTCCAGTCGCCCAGTTCAAACCGATAAATTGGGTATCAATGCCAAGCGTCTGAGCTTCCCGTAAAATCGTGGCTGTCGCTCCCCACGTTTGCTGAATGATTGCGTAGTCCGGAGCTGCTTCCTGCATATTCAACATTTGCGACTGTGCTTCTGTCGCCGTCACCGGAATAACTTGCTCATCAACAACATCCACACCGACTTCAGCTGCGTATGATTTGATGTCCTCAATCGGTGAACGTCCAAACGCTGTATCGTTATAAAGAAGCGCGAGGGTCGGATTGTCTCCTTCGTGATTATCCTTGATCCATTTCACAACAGCTCTTCCTTGGTCTGAGTATGTAGCTGCTGTCAGGAAGTTGTATGGACTCTCTTCTAAATTTTTCAGGTTTTCTGAATAGGAGGCAGAAAAATATGGAAGTTGATCGTTCGCTACTTGCTGGCGGAGTGCTTCTGTGTCCGCTGTCCCCCAGCCAAGAATAGCTGATACATTGTCTTTATCCCGGAGCTCCTGGTACAAACGCTGTCCTTTTGCCATATCGTAGGCGTAATCATCACCAATAAGTTCGACTTGAACACCATCAATTCCACCTTGACTATTTAAATATTCATAGTAGGCTTTTTCACCTTCTGAGTAGGGAGTACCGACATCACCCGTACCACCAGTAATGTCAAAGAGTGCACCAATTTTTACAGTATCACCATCAGAAGCTGCTGCATCTCCACCAGCCGCTCCTTCCTCTCCACTACAAGCAGCCATGATCCCCATCAACAAGATGAAGCACAACAAAAGCATCGTCGACTTTGCGTATGTTTTAATCAAATCCTCGACTCCCTTTCTATTTGTTTTATAGTTTAGAGCAAAGAGTGTAAATCCCTTTCCTCCACTTACTAATAAGAAAATGGCCAGACTTTGAAATAATTTTTGATGTTGCTCCAAATATGCGCAAGACCCCCTGGTTCAAAGATGAGAAACAGGATGATTGCTGCACCAAAGGCAAGTTCCTGGAAGGCTGCTAACGTGTTTTGCATATCCGGCATATAGACAGCGATATAATCCATGATAAAACCGAGTCCCACAGGTAAAAGCGTAATAAATATGGCTCCAAGAATGGACCCAAGGATACTACCAAGGCCACCGACTAATATCATGGCCAAGTATTGGATCGATACCGTTATGCTGTAAAGTTCCGGACTAACAATCATCGTATAATGAGCGAGCAGCGCACCAGCAATCCCGACAAAAAAGGAACTGATGGCAAAGGAAAGCACCTTGTATGTGAACAAGTTAATTCCCATGATTTCCGCCGCTACGTCACGATCGCGAACAGCTAAAAAAGCTCTGCCTGTACGGCTGCGGAATAAATTCAGAGCGTAGACGATCGTAAAAAGCAGAATGATGAGACACAAATAATAGTAGCTGCCTGCAGACATGAGAGTAAACGATCCAATGGATGGCCGTTGAAGGACCATGCCGGAGGTTCCACCTGTTAAACCTGTCCACCGGCTAATAATAAACAAAATAATGAACTGTGCCGCTAACGTCGCAATCGCCAGGTAAAGTCCTTTCAATCTTAGAGACGGAATTCCAAACAGCGCTCCTACAGATGCTGTGATGAGACCTGCAACCGGCAAAGCTATCCAAAAGCTCAGCCCCAACGTACTTGTTAAGATGGCAGATGTATAGCCTCCCACACCTAGGAAGGCCCCGACACCGATGGATATCTGTCCGGTGAACCCTGTCAAAATGTTCAATCCGATGGCGCCTATGGAAGCAATTGCACATAATGTCGCAAGTCCTATAACGTAATTGTCAGTGAATAAAGGGAACAAAAAAGCTAAAATGGCTAGTCCAAGCATCCTGATTTTCACCCGTTTGATTGAAAAAATAGCCATATCCTTCTCATACCTGGTTTTGTAATTGCCACACTCCATGACAAATGGATTTTTCATATCCTCACACCCTTTCCATTCCACCTTTTCCAAAGAGACCATATGGCTTGATCATTAGTATTAAAATAACGACAATGAACGGGAATACTTCTTTCAATCCTCCTCCTACAAGAGGATCGATATAACCACCTGCCATACTTTGCAATATCCCAATAATAAATCCACCAACAATAGCCCCAGGGATACTATCCAGTCCTCCCAGTATGACCACAGGTAGAACGGTAAGGCCGATGACGCTCATTGTTGCGTTGACTCCGTTTATGTTTCCAAGCAGTACTCCTCCAACAGCTGCAACGATACATGCGATCGCCCAGGTGATAGCAAATACTCGTTTCACATTGATTCCCATACTGGCGGCTGCCTGAAGGTCATCCGCTACAGCGCGCATCGCGACCCCCATTTTTGAAAATTTAAAGAAGATGGTAAACGCAAGAAGTAAAGCCATAACAATAATGAACGACCATAAATAAACAGGTGTAATTAGGACTTCGCCAAAAGTCACAGGGGTGTTCGGAAAGAGGTTTGGATACACGCGTGTCTGGTGTCCCCACACCATATGGACCAACCCTGCGAGTAAGTTACCGAGACCGATTGTTGCCATAATGACAGAAATGGTCGGCGCATTCAGTAACGGTCTTAGCACGACTCTCTCCACCAATAATCCAAGGACCCCACACACACCCAGGGTCACCGCAAGAGCCACTAGGAAAGGCAGTTTCAAAGCAGTGACAAGTGTTAGACAAATATATGATCCGATAAGTACGAATTCTCCATTTGCCAGATTCAGAGCATCGCTAGCTTTATAGATGAGGACGAACCCTAATGCTACGAGCGCATAAATGCTCCCTACTACAATTCCACTGACCAGCATTTGCATAAAGAAAGTCAACTCAAGCCACCCCCTGTGATCGATCTAATAAGATGACGGGCACGATTTCCCCCTCATTCGTTTCTTCAGAATTCACATGTGAAAGGGTATCGAACTGTCCGGCATCGTTATATAACGCAGCTAAATAACGTTTATAATTTTTTTCCACATTTCTTCTTACCGTTTTCTGTGTAGACGTCATCTCCCCCTCACTCAGTCGCAGCTCTTCAGGAAGGATGACGAACCGTTTGATGCGACTTTCCTCAGGTAAGGATGCCATCATTTCTACAACTTCACCCTTTATGAGGTCAATGACCTCTGGATGCATCGTCAAATCCCGATAGCTTGTATAGGATATTTGATTTTTCTCTGCCCAACGCCCTACGCTTGCCCGGTGAATGGTGAGCATGGCCGTCAGATAGGAGCGACCTTCACCAAAGACTACAGCTTCCTGTAAATAATGACTCTTTCGAAGCTCGGTTTCTATCTCACTGGAGGACTGCCCGTCCGTAGAATCCAAAGCTAATCGCTCTTCCATCCTTCCACGGATTTCTATCTCCCCTGTATCAAGGATTTGACCGTAATCCGCTGTAGAAAATTCCGTAACAGGATAGCCTCCTACATAACCAGCAAAAACCTGTAGACCTTCGACTTGTATCTCTCCTCGGGAAGCTATATTCATAGATAGACCAGGCAGGGGTTTGCCCGCACCTGCCGACGTCCATTCATGATCCCTTTGAATAGAAGCATACCCTGTGGTTTCGACCATTCCATACGTCTGTTTCACGTTCACTCCTAACCCTTGGAAGAACTCAAAAGCATTGCTATTTAACCTGCCGCCTGTTACGTAAGCCCTTCTTAAACGCGAAAGTCCTAAATGGTCACGGATAGCACTGTACATGAAGAAGTCATTCATAGAGTAACTGATCTTCGATAAGAAAGAGACCGAACGGTTGCTCAATTTTGCTCGTGCGTTTTTTTCTATACCAGATCTGGTAAGTTCATATACTTTTTTCTTCAAACGTGTGGAATCATTCATTCGGATTTGGAAGCGGCTCAACATGTTCTCAAATGTTCGTGGAGGTGCTTGGATCAAGTGTGGTCCGATTTCTCTTAAATCGTTTGAAATGGTGGAAGGTTCTTCAGGAAAGTTAATGGTCATCCCTCTCGTCAAGGAGAGTCCTACCGCCATTACTTGTTCACAAATCCAAGCGAGTGACAAGAAGGATAAGTAGTCGTCATCGGCTTTTACAGCATCTACTTCATGAATAGATAAAGCTGTTTGAATCAGGTTGGTATGTGTGAAAGTTGCCGCTTTTGGATGTCGGGTCACGCCAGAAGTGAACGTAATAAAAGCAATATCCAACGGTTTTACTTTTTGTATTTGGTCCTCAAAAAAAGACGGGTCTTCACTGGCCCGTGTTCTCCCAATGGATTGCACGTTTTTTAAATCCAGCAGCTTGTTATGGGAGTAAGACCGAAGACCTTTTTCATTATAGAAAAGGATGGCTTCAATGGCAGGAAACGAATCAATAATTTTAAGAAGCTTGTCCACCTGCTCCTGATCTTCAACAACTAAAATTCTAGGTTCACATTCGTGTAAGTAATGGGCCATCGCGTCCGGCGAAGCATCCTGGTAAATCCCTACAGGAACAGCTCCAATCGACTGAGCCGCAAGTTCTGTAACAACCCATTGCGGTCGATTGTCCCCGATGATTCCAATGCGGTCTCCTTTTTGGATCGAAAATTCTTCTTGGAAACCAAGGGCGAGTGATTCTACCTCTTTGTAGTATTTATGCCAGGTCCATTCTTTCCAAATGCCTAAATTTTTCTGGCGAAAGGCTACTTTCCTCCCTTCTTTATCTGCTTTTTCAAACAAAAGCTGAGGCAGCGTTCGATGCGTCATTCCACAGTTCCCTCCTTATGTGGTCACTTCTTGTTCACCCAAATAAGCTTTGATGACTTCCGGATTCTTCTGAATTTCTTCAGGTGTACCGAAACCGATTCGTTTCCCAAAGTCCAGAACAGCAATCTTGTCGGAAAGATCCATGATGACCCCCATGTCGTGTTCAATGAGGAACACCGTAATTCCATTCAGTTCATGCATATCCAAAATGAACCGGGCCATGTCTTCTTTTTCAGCACTGTTCATCCCAGCCATCGGTTCGTCAAGCAAAATCAATTCAGGTTCCAGGGCAAGCGCTCGACCTACCTCTACTCTTTTCTTCAACCCGTATGGAAGTGTCCCCACCGGCGTGTGGCGGATCTCCTGCATTTCGAGAAATTCAATGACTTCCTCTACTGACTGACGATGGACGACCTCTTCCTTCTCCGCACCACCCCAGTAAAGTCCACCCGTAAAAATTCCTGCCTTCATTTTGACATGACGTCCAAGCTTCAAATTATCCAGCACAGACATATGTTCAAACAGAGCAATATTCTGAAATGCACGGGCAATGCCTAGAGAAGTCCTTTTGTACGGTTTCATCCCCAGTAATTCTTTTCCTTTAAAACGGATCGACCCTGCTGTCGGCTTGTACAGTCCGCTTATACAGTTCAGCATACTTGTCTTCCCTGCTCCATTCGGACCAATCAAAGAAAAGATCTCACCCTTTTCAAGGTGATAGGACACATCATCCAAAGCTTTCACACCACCGAACTGCAACGAAACATTTTCGACCTCTAAGATAGGCAAAAGCGAGAATCCCCCTTTATGTAAGCGTTATCATAGTTATAAAAGTATTATATAACCTTAAAGAGAGAAGTCAATATAGTTTTTGTAATTTTATGAATATTAAGTATATTGTAAAATGATGTAAAAACTTCCTTACTTTCTGATACGTAAGGGTTGGAATCGGTCCCTAGACCTACCACCGGTCGCTAAAATTTTCTCAAGTGATTGGACGATCTCCCTCCCTTACTTAAATGCTTACGTTTGGTTTAACAACAACGATTGGAAGAAGAATGCAAAAGACTCTTGATTTTTTTCATCTCTCTATATAAAATAATAATTGTCGAAAAAACATATGGGGCATTAGCTCAGCTGGGAGAGCGCTTCGCTGGCAGCGAAGAGGTCAGCGGTTCGAGCCCGCTATGCTCCACTACTCAAAACCCTTGTATATCAAGGGTTTTTTCTTTTTTATTCTATCAAGATAGGCACCACAAAATGATAAGTGGTGCCTATTTGGTGCCCTAGCCTTTAATTAGAAGAAAGTAAACTATCAATTTGGGTAACAGCTACTTTTTGCATGGTCGGAAGCACATGAGAATATGTGTTCATTGTTATACGTATATCTGTGTGTCCGAGGCGTTCCGCTATCACTTTCGGGTTCACATCTCTAGACAGAAGAAATGTAGCATGAGTATGTCTTAGCCCGTGAAATGTAATTTTAGGTACCACTGCTTTCTTCATTAACCTGTTAAATGATCTTCTAATGTTTGCAGGGTTTACTGGTTTCCCATTCCCAGTACAGATTACCAAATCTAAATCCTCATATTCCCCGCCAGCCTGGAGCTTCTCTTTCAGCATAGTTTTTTTATGCTTCTTTAATGTCTGCACTGTTTCTTTGGATAGCTCTATTGTTCGTTGACTTGCTTTTGTTTTCCCTCCTGAAAGAAACCCTTTTCCATCATGACGTAACGTTTGGTAAATGGATAATGACTTTTTTTCAAAGTCGATATCTTTCCATCTCAACCCTAGAATTTCTCCCTGACGCATTCCTGTAGTTAAAGCGATATAGAAAGCCATGTAATAACGATCGGTTTCTGCTGTCTTTAAGAAGGAGGTCATACTTTTATCATCCCAAACCTCCATTTCAGTATCTTCTATTCTAGGTAACTTCACTTTTGCAGCTACATTTTTGGGTATAATATCCAATGAAACCGCATGTTCTAGGGAAGACCTGATGACTTCATGAACCTTCTTAACTGTCCTACCTTTATAATCCTTCTCACTTAAGCCATGAATAAAGTTTTGAATGTGTGAAGGATGTATCGTTGACATAGGCATGTGTCCTAAGTTTGGAATGATATGCTTATGAACTACGGTCATATAGGTTCCAATAGTCTGTTCACCTATACTCGCCCTCTTCATCCTAAACCAATCATTGAGTAAGTAATCCTTGTATAACTTCTTACTTGGTTCTAGATAGGTCCCCTCGTAAATTTGTGCTTCAATTACAGACAACGCCTTCTCTGCGTCTCTTTTCGTCTTGAAACCTCTCTTTCTCTTTCTTTTCCTTTTACCTGTACCAGGGTCCTTTCCTAATTCTGTAACATACATCCAACTTGAACCTTCCTTTTTAACATAACCCATTATGAACATCCTCCTCTGTAAAGATGTCCTCTAAAGGTATGACAAGCTCCTCTAGAATGTAGCAAAGTCCAAAAAAGTCATCAATAATGATCATTTACCTTCACCTCTTAAAAAGATTTTTTCTCTGTGAACTCTATACGTCAGTGAAGGCAGGAAGTTAAGTCACCTTAAAATATGATCCAAGTTGACTCGAAAAGCGCTCAATGCATTATCTAACCCCCCCAGTGCCTAGGGAAAAGCACTTCTATATTAATCGAGAAGGGGGGCCGAATTTATATAACTGAAAAATCCTGTGATTAGTGTTGCACACCACATAACTATGAAACCAAACGACAATAGATGAAGAAACTAATCCCAAGACTACTATTTTTAAATATCGCCTTAACTACCTTTAAAGAACAAAGTATATAGAGGGTGAAGGCGCTATATGCCTATCTTAAAAAATAGAGGAGATAGTAATATGTCTAGTAATATGTCCAATTACAGCTTTTTGAATTTCTGGTTTCAAGGAACAACTGGCTTTATAGAAGTCAGGATTATGAAAGGGAGCCAAATGAATGATCGGAGGTTTATCGAAGTCGAAGATTTAGAGGAACATCTGGTCCACCGTCTAATTGAAACGGGATCAGTAAGTAACACAAACGTGTACTTTGGTGTTACTACTCGTGGCCAGAAAGAAGGAAAGGAGAAAAACATTAAAGATGTACCTGGTTTATGGGTAGATATTGACCCTAAACATTCCAACAAAGAAGATGCTATACAGAAAGTAAACAACTTACCCACCCCTCCTTCAGTAATCATTTCGAGTGGAAATGGTATTCATGCTTACTTTAAGTTTGATACACCGTTTATCATTTCTTCAGAGAAGGATAGAGAACAAATAAAGGAATTGACTCAACGCATCCACAAATATACCAATGCTGATGATACTAGCGACCTCCCTAGGCTTTTAAGAATGCCTGGAAGCTGGAATTATAAAGAGGAAACAAATGCTAAACGTTGTGAAATCATTGAATTCACGGGGGCTGTTTATAGCTTAAAGGACTTTGATTACCTTTCTAGTGTGGAAACCAAGAACCCTAAGGTTGTAGAAAGAATTAAAGTTGATAGTTACTCACAGATAGACCTTGATGACATAAGGGTTCATATGGGTATTCGTAACCTTATACTTGAGGGCGGCGAGTACGGTACACGCTCAGATAAGGTATTTGCTGTTATATGCTCAATGCTTGAAAATGGGCATAGTCCAAGCGAAATCGCCTTCACTTTAACAAATCCAGATTGGAGAATTAGTGAAAAGGTTCTTGAGCGGCCAATCCAACATCAACGACCTTACCTGGAAAATACCATAACCAATGCATGGCAGAAGGTACAAGATAAAAAGAATCTTTCTTCGGGTGAAGGTACCAACTATACACCTACAGAAATAATTGTTCAGAGCGGTTGTTACTTTAGAGATAAAAAAAGACTTTCGAATTTCATTTTCAAACCTACAGAACGTATTTTAACGGATGAAACTGAAGTTCTGAAAGGAGATATTGTGGTAAACGATGGTACCCCAATACCTACAACCCTGGATTACAAAGCCCTAATAACTAAGAAAGAGCTTCTTACAGCCATTAATAGTAGTAAAGTTAGTTGGCTCGGTGGGGACAAAGATATTCAATATTTAAGAGAATACTTGCTTACGATTAAAGTAACTGAAAAAACAGGTGTGAACAAGATTGGTCTACATGATGGAATGTTTATCACAAATAATGAGTGCATTAATCACGAAGGTATAGTTAAAAAACCTAACCTTGTCTTCATTTCAAAGTTCATAAATAGTCCAATTCCATTGGAACGATCTACCTCATTAAAAATGATTAATGAGTGGGAACACCACGCAAGCGAGATATTACGCCTCCTCCCTTCAATAAATGAGGCTGAAGTAATCTATCCAATTATAGGGTGGCACTTTGCCTCACCATTGGCACCACTAATACGAAAAATTGCTGATGGAGGATTTCCACAGTTAATGATGTGGGGTACTAAAGGTTCAGGAAAAACAAGTACAGCTCAATTATTTGGAAAGCTATTCGGAAACGATGAAATTAGGTCTTGTTCCCGCCCACCGTTCTCCATTATACGTGAAATGGATACGTTGAATGCGGTGCCCCTATATCTTGACGAGTACCGTCCTTTGCAGATGAATAGAAACTATTTAAGTGAAATTAAAGGGCTTGCTTTAAATGCTTATAAAGCAACTTATGACTCACGCGGTCACCAATCACAATCCACAATAGATTACCAGTACACTTCGCCTATTGTTTGGATTGGGGAAACGCCCTTTGACCAACCAAACTTAATTGAAAGAATTGTACTTGCAAAACTGTCACCTAATACATTATCTAATAACAAAGAGTACAAAACTGTTTTTCGTCAGCTCAACAAAACAGACTCGAGTGTTTTTTTGGGAGGGTATGTACAATGGATACTTAATAAGATTCATAATGGCCAAGTAAACCTTGAAGATACTTTCAATAGTCACAAAGAATACTTAGATGATTATTACGAATTGCCTGAGCGCATTTCTATTAATATAGCAATAACCCTAACTGGATTGAGCTTATTTGAAACCCTGGCGGGGGAGCTTGCAGTAGAGCTATCTATACCGTTCCCCACGATAATACAAGAGCAAGTAATCCAACTTACTGGTGAAGAGGCTAAAAGTTCTCTAGACCAAGCACTAGAACACACTGCAACCATGGTGGGGAGCTCAAATAATTTCATCTATGGTATAGATTATACATTTAATAGACACAGCGGAGAGTTAGTGTTTGTAACAAAAAGATGGTTTGCAGAACTTCGGAAATTCTGTAAAGAATATAACTATCATGAAGACGTGTTATCAGACAAACAATTTAGAAACTTCCTCTCCGAGAATAAGAATAACAGTGGCTACATCAAAGAACGTTACAGCGCTAAACGGACATTAGATTCCAAGCAACAACGTTGTTCAATCATTGACCCCTATCAATTGGAGAAAGAATTAGGTATTCCTGTTGATACATGGGAACGATAGAAGAGATGCGACATCATGTCGCGTCTTTTTTTGTACTAATGGTCCACACTTAGACATCGAAAGTACAGAACGAAATTTCTTTAAGAGAAGGTAATACCTTTATAAGAAGAGATTAAGACAAGAAGGACATATTATTAGTGTGTAGATTAATTATTTATAAACTAGTTAACAAAGTACTGTTGATATACAGGCTTTCGATTGTTGTCCTTTTTGTCTGCAGCACTTTACCCTAGGCTTGTTGTCTCTATTTGTTCTCATAGGCGATGTGTGGTGCGGTCCAGTCACATGCACCTTAACACACCTCCCTCCCCCTCCCACTATTGTGAATTGCTACTGAGGAAAAACACTAGGTAATACATAATAGAGGTTTAACGCAAATGGAATTATACCAAGCAGGAAAATAGTTCAATTCTCACATCCTTCAGAATGTACTATAATGAATATAAAGTACTTCTTTTGAGGTGATTATTTGCAAAAAAGTAATTTTGAGTTTCTTAATAATAACTGGTCAATTTTAGCTAACCTCGGAGAAACAGCAGAACGAAACGTAGAAAACGACCCTAATACGTCTTTAATTAAGTTACGTATGTTGGGAGAAACTCTAACTAAATATATATATGCATATGAAGAGATTAAAGAAAGCTATGACACGAGACAAACCGATAGACTAGCCTTCCTTAGATCAGATGATTTATTAACTAGTGAGTTGTATGAAATTTTAAATACTATACGCCGCAAAGGAAACAAGGCAGTACATGAGGCGGGCTATGGTACAACAGAAGAGGCAAAAAGCTTGTTGCACATGGCATACCAATTAAGTGTATGGTTTATGCAAGTGTATGGAGAGTGGGATTTTTCTGCCCCAAAATACATAGAACCTCAGCCTAGTAAAGAATATGACGAAGAATTAGTCAAACTGGCTCAATCTTATGAAGAAAAAACGCGTACTTTGCAAGAGGAGTTAACAAAACTCCAAAAACAACAACTTTACAAAACCGATCAAGAAAAAGACCAACGAAAACAAATGGCAAAGCGTTACGGATTATTAGTTGATTTTACTGAGGCCGAGACAAGAATGATTATTGATGATAAGCTACAGCAGGCCGGGTGGGAGGTTGACTCTGAGAACCTTCGATACAGTAAAGGAGTACGTCCTGAAAAAGGTAGGAATTTGGCTATAGCCGAGTGGCCTTTAAAAAGAGGGTATGCCGACTATGCTCTCTTTGCAGGCTTAGAATTTGTAGGAATTATTGAAGCAAAGAGAGGCAGTAAAGATATTCCCTCTGACCTTCAACAAGCAAAGTCATACGCAAAGCAAGTGGTGCAAAAAGCGGATGAAGTCATACATGAGCCGTGGGGTGACTATCAGGTACCTTTCTTATTTGCTACAAATGGAAGACCGTACTTACAGCAACTCGAAGAAAAGTCAGGGATTTGGTTCCTTGATGCTCGTAAAAGCACAAACCATCCCCGCCCACTAAAAGCATGGTATTCACCAGAAGGTTTGAGAGATCTACTAAAACAAGATGTCCAACAGTCCACTAAAGACCTGGAAGATGAAACCATGAACTACTTAGGTTTACGTCATTATCAGCAAGACGCAATCATGTCTGTTGAGAAGGCGTTGAGAAAAGACCAACGTGAAATCCTCCTTGCTATGGCTACGGGGACTGGCAAAACAAGAATGGCAATAGGGTTAATTTATCGTTTAATTAAAACAAAGCGTTTTAAAAGAATACTATTCCTTGTGGATCGAAGTGCTCTAGGAAGGCAGGCAGAAGCGGCTTTTAAGGATTCCAAGCTTGAAAACTTGCAATCCTTTACACAGATATTCAATTTACAGTCTTTAGAAGATAAGGACGCTGATTCGGAGACTAAAGTTCATATTGCCACGGTACAAGGGATGGTAAAGCGGTTGTTTTATAGCGAAGTGGAAGAGAATGTACCTACAGTGGATAAGTATGACTGTATAGTGGTAGATGAAGCTCACCGTGGTTATACACTCGATAAAGAAATGACAGATGTTGAACTTACATTTCGTGACCACAATGACTATGTAAGTAAGTATCGCCAGGTTTTAGATTACTTTGATGCTGTTCGCATAGGTCTAACAGCTACACCTGCCCTTCACACTGTGGAGATTTTTGGAGATCCTGTTTACAATTACTCATACCGTGAAGCTGTTATTGATGGCTACCTGATTGATCACGAACCTCCATACCAATTTGACACTGAACTCAAGCAAAAAGGCATTGGGTGGCAGGTAGGAGAGGAAGTATCAGTCTATGACAGTGCATCAGGTCAAGTAGAGACTGAAGTAATGGAAGATGAAGTCAATATAGAAGTAACTCAGTTCAATAAATCAGTAATAACTGAGAATTTTAATAAAGTAATCTTGAATGCCTTAGCAAACTACATCCACCCAGACCAAGAAGGTAAAACACTAATATTCGCTGCTTCTGACGATCATGCTGATATGGTAGTACGCCTATTTAAACAAGAACTTGAAGAAAAATATGGTGCAATAGATGATAATCTTGTCATGAAAATCACAGGTTCAATTAAAGACCCTTTGGGTACAATCAAACATTTCAAAAACGAGAGGCTCCCTAAAATAGCCGTCACTGTAGACCTTTTAACAACAGGTATTGATGTTCCGAGTATATCTAACTTAGTCTTCTTAAGAAGAGTTCGGTCCAGGATACTTTATGAACAAATGCTGGGGAGGGCTACTAGACGACACGACGAGATAGGTAAGGATCATTTTGATATATTTGATGCCGTCGGCCTATATGAGTCCTTAAAGCCATACACGAGTATGAAACCTGTGGTTAAGAGTTCTAAGGTAACACTTGATCAGCTTTTCAAAGAGTACGAGCAATTAGAAGATGAGAAGCAGCAGAAGCAACATAAGGAAGAGATGATAGCCAAAATCCAAAGGAAAAAGCAAAAGTGGGATAATAAAGAACATGAAGATTTCAAATCTCTCTCAGGTGGGAAATCGGTTGATGACTTCATTAACGTGATAAAGCATTCTAACCACGAAAATACTGTTAAAGAAATCAAAAAGACCCCCTCTGCAATTCAGTTTATTGATGAGAATCGAAATAAACACTCAAAACAATACATTTCTGATCATGAAGATAAACTGTTATCGATATCTAGGGGCTACGGAGAAGCGGACAAGCCTGAAGACTACCTTGAAAGCTTTAATCAGTTTATAGAAGAAAATATGAACCAGATACCTGCTCTTAAGTTAGTTGTTACTCGGCCTAGGGATTTGACTAGGGAGAATCTTCGACAACTTAGAATAGCTCTAGATCAAATGGGTTATAACGAAACCAACCTTCAGGCAGCGTGGCGGGATGCAAAGAATGAGGATATCGCTGCAGACATCATTAGCTTTATTCGTCAACAGGCTATCGGTGATCCATTAGTGAGTCACGAAGAGCGGATTAAGAATGCAATGAAGAAAGTTTATAGTATGAAAGTATGGCCAAAGGCTCAAAAAGATTGGTTGCAAAGAATTGAAAAGCAGCTTCTTAAAGAAAGTATTTTGGACCCTGATCCAGAGAGAGCGTTCAATGTAGAACCGTTCAAGAGTCGTGGTGGTTATAAACAACTGAACATAATTTTCAATGGGGAATTAGATAGCATTGTAGAAAAAATTAATACAGCATTGTATGACAAAAGGGAGCAAGCATAATGGGAAATCAGGAAATCGTACAGAAACTATGGAACCTATGTAATGTATTAAGAGATGATGGAATCACTTACCACCAATACGTTACAGAATTGACCTACATTCTATTCTTGAAAATGATGAAAGAAAAAGATAACGAGAAGCATATTCCAGAGCATTATAGGTGGAATTCATTGGTCAATAAACATGGTTTAGAACTGTATAATCACTACCGTCAATTACTGATTGATCTGGGGAGTGTAGAGAATGAAATAATCCAACAAATATATGCTAATGCAACAACTAATATTGACGAACCCAAAAACCTAGAAAAGATTATTAGGTCTATAGATGACCTAGATTGGTACAGTGCAAGAGAAGAAGGCCTAGGTGATTTATACGAGGGATTATTAGAAAAGAACGCGAGTGAAACAAAATCAGGTGCAGGGCAATACTTTACCCCTCGCCCTCTGATAGATGTCCTAGTTAAATTAATTAACCCCCTACCTGGAGAGCGCTGTAACGACCCTGCTGCAGGAACATTCGGCTTTATGATTGCTGCTGATACACATATTCGCTCTAAGACTGACGATTATTTTGATTTAGGAGAAAAGGAAGCAGAGTTTCAACGTACTGAGGCATTTACAGGAGGGGAACTAGTAAAAGATACACACCGTTTAGCATTGATGAACGCTATGCTTCATGATATGTATGGAGAAATAAAGTTAGGTGATACTTTATCAGATATTGGAACGGATATGAAAAACTATGATGTTGTATTAACGAATCCACCCTTTGGAACCAAAAAAGGTGGAGAGCGACCTACTCGTGATGACCTAACATTTACAACAACTAACAAGCAGTTGAATTTCTTACAACACATCTACCGTTCTCTTAAATCAGATGGAAAAGCTAGAGCAGCTGTAGTCCTACCAGATAACGTATTGTTTGAAGGAGGAGTAGGAGCTAAAGTTCGTGCAGATCTAATGGATAAATGTAATCTTCATACTATCTTACGTTTGCCAACAGGAATCTTCTATGCTCAAGGCGTAAAAACCAATGTACTTTTCTTTACACGTGGCGAGAAGGATAAAGAAAATACGAAAGATGTTTGGATTTATGATATGCGTACCAACATGCAAACTTTCGGAAAACGTAATCCATTGATAGAAAAGCACTTTGATGAGTTTATCAAAGCCTATCAAGCAGAAGATCGATCAAAGGTGAATGATGAGCGTTGGAATGTCTTTAATCGTGAAGACATTAGTAAAAAAGATGAAAATTTAGACATTGGATTAATTGCAGATGAATCGTTATCCGTGTATAAAAACCTACCTGATCCTATTGATTCAGCAGAAGAAGCAGTAAGCAAGTTAAACGAGGCTGTATCACTGCTTAATGAAGTCATCGAAGAATTACGAGCAATGGAGGAAGGTAAGGATGACTAAGAAAGTAAAAAAAACATCGAACAAAATGTTAGAAGAGGCATTAGTTCCAGTAGAAGAGCAACCTTATAAAATTCCTGATAATTGGATGTGGGTTAAGTTAAAAACTGTTGTTGATTTTTTTAGTGGCAATGCTTTCCCGAAAAAACACCAAGGTAATAATGATAATCAAATCTCCTTTTATAAAGTAGGAAATCTTGTTAATAAAGAGGATGACCATTATTTAAAAAAAAGCCCGAATACTATTACAGAAAATGAGAGAGTTAATATAAAAGCCAAATTAATACCTAAAGAAACAATTGTATTTGCCAAAATAGGAGAGGCTGTTAAGTTAAACAGAAGGGCAAAATTAAAAAAAGAGAGTTGTATTGATAACAACTTAATGGGCATTCGAGCTAAAGAAAAAGTACTGAATAATGAGTTTTTATTTTTTTGGGCACTCAGTAAAGATTTTTACCAATATTCTCAAGCAACTGCTGTTCCTTCTATCAGAAAAAGTACTATGGAGGATATAGCTTTCGCTTTGCCCCCTTATAAGGAACAGTTAAGAATAGTGAATAAAGTTAATAACTTAGTGGTGAAAATAAAGAATGCAAAACAATTAAATGAAAAAGCAATTGAAACATTTGAACTTCGACGTGCTGCAATACTGGATAAGGCATTCCGAGGTGAATTGACAGAAGGAATCGTGGGTGAAAGCGATAATACCGATTTGACCTTTGAGAAAGAATCTGAAGTTGGAAGAGTCTATAGTATACCGAGTTCTTGGGGATGGAAAAAATTCAAAGATGTTGCAAAAGTTAGGTCTAATTTAGTAAACCCTGATGAATATCAAAACTTACCTTTAATTGCTCCCAATAACATTAAAAGTAAAACGGGACAATTGATAGATTATAATCTTGTAAAAGATTCAGGAGTGAAAAGCTCAAAGCATCATTTTTACAAAGGCCAGATACTTTATTCAAAAATTCGACCCTATCTCTCAAAAGTTATTGTAGCCGAATCTGATGGATTATGCAGTGCGGATATGTACCCCATCGAAACAGAGCTGAAAACAGAATATTTATACTGGTATATGCTATCCCCCACCTTTTTAGAAAAAGCATCAACAGCAGGTTCTAGATCAGTATTACCAAAGATTAATCAGAAAGAATTGGGAGAGATCCCTGTCCCTGTCCCCCCAAAAAAGAAGCAGGAGGAGATAGTAAAC
Organism: Halobacillus sp. Nhm2S1; assembly: GCF_019599545.1. Lineage (GTDB taxonomy): Bacteria > Bacillota > Bacilli > Bacillales > Halobacillaceae > Halobacillus. The sequence continues at coordinate 66,400 of NZ_JAIEZV010000004.1, forward strand.
GTAGTAAATACCATTTTAAAGAAAGAAGCTAATATATATGAAAAATTAGAACTGGATATCACTCTGAATAACTTGAATGATGCAATACTATCTAAAGCTTTCCGTGGAGTTCTTGGTACAAACTATTCAGATGAAGAAAGCAATATCAAATTAATAGAAGAAACATTCTAAGAAAGGTAGAAGTAACCGCTCATAACGTTAATTATGAGCGGTTGTTTTATTTAAGGACCTGTAAATGATAGAAAAACAAAACTCCAACCTTAATAGTATCTAATGTAGAAACTTTAACAGGGGGCTGGCACTCAAATAAAAAACTGCTTTAATTAGCGATTAACTTCTTCTAAATCATCATAACCACTTACCTGAAATAAACTTTCCAGCCGTCTAATTAAGTAGTCTCTAGCTTCGGTAGTAATCTGGATGTGGGCCTTTTGGTGATGGCGTTTTAAAATGCTTTTCATAGGGGTATTCGGATTCATCTGGGTTTTAGGATATACATTGTGCTTTAGAGTATTGCAAAGCTCGATGAGGGAAATCCCTTCTGAAATCGTGGTCTTTAGAAACCTTGCATTATAGAGCTCAATAAAATACGGATAACGATTGTTAAAGCGCAAATACTCCTTATCGCTTTTATCAACAACGTTGGAGTCGTCATACCCCCCTGCCGTTGCATAACCTACGATCATTGGGGTTTCAACACCGTTTTTATCATAGCTCAAAGTGGCCATAAATATAATATCCCCACTTTGAACACTTCTAGGGGGACGTGGATAATAAGTTCGATTGACTATTTCGTGCAATAGAACTTTTCGTTCTTTGTAATGATTTTTGTTCGGTATTCTATCTTCGCTGGTGCCTTCGAATTTTAGCCAAATTCCAGTCCCTTTCGTCGGTGGTGTAGGTTCATCCTCTATAACTTTCTCGATAATGTCGAAATGGTTGTCATCTACATAAATGTCCTTTATTTCTTTCTCGTTTTCCTCCTTATCAATGATGGCTCCCCATCTATGTTGGTTTTTATATTTAGTGCTTCTTGATGTTCTCTCTGAAAGTCGCTCAATCACCTGTTTTTTCTCTTTGTCGATAACACCTTGAGTTACTTTGAAGTTACCAGCTTCTTTTATGGAAGAGAGAAGATCATTGACATAGTCAATAGTATTTCCAACGAAGTCTATTTCATCTTTAACAAAAATTCCTAGTTCGTGGTTCTTGAAAAACCCACTAATCGAGAAGTTTGCAGAACCTAAGATTGCGCTCTTATTGTCAAAGATATAAAGTTTGCTATGAAGATGTTGAAGAGCATATATAGAAGCTCCAGATTTGTATAATGCTTCTAAACCCTCTAAGCTATTAGCACCTTGGAGGAATTCTTCACGGTTAAAACGGGTAATAATGGTGCAATTTATGTCATTGTCTGTTCTCTCTAGCCAGTCGGCTAGATGATTAGCAGTTTTGTAACTTATAAAAGGAGACACAATGCGGAGGGTGTCTCTTGTCATAATCAATTCTTCATTAAATTTCACACCAAAATTTTTGTCCATTAATTCTATAGTCATACAATGGCTCCTTTAACCGTTTGTTAAGCTCATTGTATCGCTTCTCACTACCATTTTGGAAGGATTTTCTATGTAGTCAAACTGAGATTACATACACCCCCTCCCTTACCTCTAATAAGTGTCAGTTTGTCACAGTTAATCGCCACCCATACACCTCCCCTATCACCTATGTTGCGGAAATAGGTACGGACATTAATTTTTAGAACATTTATCCCAATACTAAGACTTATAGAAACAGAGGGTTGTTAATATGCCCACAATACAAAGAGTAGCCTCCATAAAAATTAAAAATTAATTTCGCTACTACTTTTAACACTAAACTTTAACAGTGACTACTTAAATTGTCCCCTTTTCCTTTTATGTTTCATAGGAAAGATTGTTTATGTTATAATCTTTTTGTTGAATTTTTTGGAAAATTCCAAATGGACGGAGGATATATATGACTATACCTACATCAACTTTAGAAACATGGTCTAATCAAGGGGCTACACAGACGCCAAAATCTTTAAGAGAAAAGATCGAAAGAAAGCTGAAAGCATCTGATTCTAAGATTGAGAAGAAAAATCAACTTGAGATTTACCTTCAAGGTTCTTACAGGAATAGCACAAATATATATGGGAATAGCGATGTAGATGTTGTAGTTCAGTGTGATGCTACTTTTTCTAGTGATGTTACAGCTCTAGATCCGCATGAAACTGCTATCTATAATAGAGCATTTAACGATGCGACATATACCTGGGACGATTTTAAAAGCGAAGTAATTGAGACACTTAAGGATTCTTTTGGGTCTGATAAGGTTGATGTAGGGAATAAATCAATAAAGATAGATGATGGGAATTATGAAGCTGATGTAGTGCCATGTTTTGAATATCGAAAGTACACATCTTTTGGTGAAAGCTATGCGGACAGAGAATATATTAAAGGTATAAAGTTCTATACCACGAATGAAAGACGCGAAGTAGTTAATTTTCCCAAAGTACATTATACAAAAGGGGCGGCGAAAAATCAACGAGTTAACAATAGGTACAAGCCCGCCATCAGAGTATTCAAAAACATTAAGAAGAAATTAATAGAGAAAGAAATGATTACAAAAGAACAAGTTCCATCATATTTTATAGAAAACTTATTATATAACGCACCAGATGAGCATTATGATGAGATAAGCATTTCTACAAGAGTGTATAATGTCTTAAAATGGTTACAAGATAACAAGTACGATATGTCTGACTTTGTATGTCAAAATGAACAAGTTTACGTCTTTGGCTATAGCCAAGAACAATGGAACGAATATGATGCTAGAGAGTTTATATCTCAAGCTATTAATCTTTGGAATGAGTGGTAATATGCATGAATATAGCATTGATGTAGATCGCAATAAGATATTGTTTGTACTTGCAGCTTTATCCATCTTAATATCTGGTTTAGCTACTTCATTCTTAAATAATGTGATTGATAGTATTCCTTTTATTGGTTTCTCTGTATCTATAGCATCTATGGGTATATTTGGTTTACTGTACAGCTTATTTAATAAATTTATTTGGAAGACTAAATTACTTCATCAGTTAGGGATCGTACAAACTCCAAACTTGAACGGAACTTGGAGAGGTGAATTTCAATCTTCATATTATGACTTTGAGGAGAGTTTGCCTGCAGTTCTAATTATTGAACAAACGTGGTCAAAGATATGTATTAGAGGAAAATTCAACCATTCAAAGTCATCGAGTTATACCACATCAATAAAAGTTAATGACGGCGGAGGAACAAAGCTGTTCTACTCATATTTTAATGATAAAGACCCTGAACATTATAAAAAAGGAATGAGTAACCACCGTGGTTATGGTCGATTGGAAATAACCAACGATAAATTAGATGGACGTTATTTTAATGACCCTACTAACAACAAAAATCACGGGGCACTTCAACTAACAAAGTCAAATTAAAATATGGCATAATTGCTGGGGGCAAATACTATCCAATACCCTGCAATTAAAGACACTTCAAATAAAATGGTTTTTATTGTATAATGATTATGCTTGGAGGCAGGGTGGATTACTTTTTCGTAATCCCGAATGTATAAAAGCCTATCCTTTAATCTGGATAGGCTTTTTATTATTGCCGATTCATTATTCATCTATTGTCCTTAATATCTCTTTTCCCCTGCCATTAATATCTAACATCACTCGCTTCTTCATATTCCCTTCCTTAAATTTATTGATTACAACATGACCCAACTGTTCGTAATTGGGCTCAAAGCTTTCTAGAGCCGATGTACGCTTAGAAAAATATATTACCTCCTCTAACATAGAAATTAGCCTTAGAGATGCTACATTCACCTCTAGAAAGTCCTTATCTTTGGATTCTTTATACTCATGAAGCATATCAGCCAGGTATTCTACAGCTTCTCCTTTAAGATTATCCATCATTATCCCCCCAAAATGGTTTAGTTAATGTGAGCTTGCCTATACCCTTTTAGAGGATTTATATTTTGAATCAACGTGGTGCCTATTTTGGTGCCCTAAATGGTGCCCCTCGATATATCAGGAACTACCTATAAGATTTATGATTTGCCTAATTACTGTCATACCAGTGTTTATAAAGGGTGTTCAGGACTTACCTGCATGAAATAAAAAAGAGATTAATCTCGTAATTTACTCTGGCAGCGAAGAGGTCAGCGGTTCGAGCCCGCTATGCTCCACTACGATGAGCCACCATTTCTACTAATTGAAATGGTGGCTTTTTTATTCCTAATGGACCTATGTTGTTTAACCACCCTTTCACTTGTATAAAATCAGAGACCTCTTCTGGGTATCATATATACAAGACCTACAAGAAAGAAGAATAAACTTAATACTACAAAAATAGGAAAAGCCTCCCGAAGAACGGGAGGCTTTTTTTGAATTATGAAGCTTTTGCCTTTTTAGCCTGAGATCCAGATGTCGTCAATAACGTTGCGACAATCAAGACAATAACCGCAACAGGTACAGCAACGACTACACTGTTCACTTCAAAAGGCTGTCCTAGGACAATTTCCCATGTCAATGTTGCCAGCACACCAGCGATCATGGAAGATACACCACCAATTGCATTGACGCGTTTCCAGAAGAATACCGCAAGTACAGCTGGAGTCAATCCTGCTCCATAAACCGTGTAAGCATACATTTGCACACTTAATACGGTTGGGAAATAACTGATGATGACAAAAGCGAAGACACCAAGGGCCACGATGAAGATTCTTGTCATAGCCAGAAGCTTCTTGTCAGATGCATCTTTATTTACATATTTACCATAAAGGTCATAAGTCAGGTTCGTAGCTGCAGACAGCAAGTATGAGTTACCTGTTGTAATGATAAAGGAAGCCGCTGCTGCAAGTAAAATACCACCGATAGCAACTGGCATTGCTACTGTAGTAGCCATCAATGCCATTCCTGGATCGATATCTGGGAATAAGGAACGGGATGCGAAGGCGATCAGTGAAATGGATGGTGAAATGACGATCATCGCAATCAGCCACCCCATTTGTGCGCGCTTCGCAGATTTATCTCCTTTAGAAGAAGCAAGACGCTGATACATGTTTTGGTCACCAAGCAATAAGAACAAAGAAGGCAGCAAATAACCAATCATTTGAATCGTTGTCAAACCACCCGTAGCACTCATGTGGGACTCAGGTACATTAGCGACGATTTCGCTCCATCCACCTGCGACCATAATAATTGTAGGAACCGTAATGATCAAACCTCCCACCATCAAAAATCCACTGATGGCGTCTGTTTGAGATACAGAACGAAGTCCCCCAATCATCGCAAGGAAGATGATCATGGCAGCACCAATCATCGTACCTGTCTGGACTGTCATCCCAGTAGTCAAATTAAGGATGAATCCAAAGCCTTTCATTTGATAAGAAACGATACCGACATAAGCAAGAATGATAATAACACTCGCAATGTTACGGGATGTACGCCCATATTTCGACTCTAAAATACCAGCAACGGTGAATTTGCCGTGTTCGCGGATTTTAGGTGCGACGACATAAAGAATGATAATACCGACTAACGTTGGGAGCATCATCATCAAAGAAGGAAGAATCCCGTAAGAGAAAGCCATAGACGTTTCTCCACCTGAAATACTTCCGCTTCCTGTCCATGTGGCCAGAAGCGTTCCCATCAATACAAAAGGTCCTAGACTTTTACCGGCTAATACGAAGTCCTCACTGCCGGCTACTTTTTTCGACATGAATACACCGATGCCGACCATTAATATTCCATAGATTGCTATAAACCATAACAAAGTTGGATCTTGTTGCAGTTCCATAACTACTGAATCATCTCCTGATGTTTTTTGTTGGCTGGTTCTTGTTGAGCTGTTCTATTAAAAACATCGGCCGATGTGAAATCGCTCTTTGAACACAACGATAATTAAACTAACATAGATTTTAATTTTGTGAAAATAGCATATGGCGAGGTGAAAAAGGGCTATTTCGCGCGATTTTTAAGGATTCCATTTTTTCACATACCTTTATGAAAGCGATAACCACAACCTTTCCAAGAATTGCTTTATTCTTACGAAATTTCTGTTAAATAAGCAAATCACCGCCAGAATGCTGCGTTCAAATTAGTTCTAAATACCTATAAATAAATCAAAATAAAGAAGTGATCGAATGGAGAATGCCCCCCCTCTTCTCCCTGAAATACACACGAAAATGCAGATTTAAGATGAAAGATCCAAATCTGGTGCTTGCAGAAAAAGAGATTTAAAAAAAGCTGGCACCCCTCTGAAGGTCCCAGCTTTTTATATAGCAGTTATGTTAAGGAATAAAAGCCTTCACACGATTTTGGATGACATTCTTCAATAATTGTTTTCCTTCCCCTGTACCAATAGACTCCGGGTGGAATTGAACCCCTTCAATAGGAAATTCGAGGTGTCGGATGCCCATCAATTCTCCTTCTACTGTTGAAGCCGTCACTTCAAAACACTCCGGTAAATCCGAGAGCTCTACAATCAGGGAATGATAGCGCATTGCTACCATCGGGTTGCTTAACCCTTCATAAACCCCTTTCCCATCATGGAAAATACGGGATGTTTTTCCGTGCATCAATCTCTCTGAGCGCACCACACTCCCGCCAAACACTTGAGCAATGGCCTGATGACCAAGGCAAACACCGAAAATAGGAATACTTCCTTTGTATCGGTTGATGACTTCCAGGGTCAGTGGTGTTTCATCCGGGGAACACGGACCCGGGGAAAGAAAAATCAAATCCGGGTTCAGCTCCATGATCTCCTCTACTACTACTTCATCATTTCTCTTCACGATGACTTCTTCTCCAAGCTCTCCAAGGTACTGGACGAGATTGTAGGTGAAAGAGTCATAGTGGTCGATCATATAAATCACTCTGCTCCACTCCTCTCAGCTCTCTCAACTCACTGAACGAGTTCTCTAATTTCTTTGGTGAAATGTTCGAGTGCTTCGTCCATTCTACCTTCTTCAATATTCTCAAGTTCTGCTTCTATCAAACGAATGATTTTACTTCCAATGATCACCCCATCTGCGTAGTTTCTTACCAGTTGGACATGATCATTGGTTGATATGCCGAATCCAACAGCCACCGGGACTTGACTGTGTTCTCTTACTTTTTCAATAAATGACAAAGCTTCAGCAGACATTTCTTTTCGCTCCCCTGTAACACCCAGAGAAGAAACACAATAAAGAAAACCTTTGGCATGTTCTGCAATTTGCTTAATTCTTTGATCTGAGTTCGGTGCTACAAGTGAAATGAATTCAATACCTTTTTCTTCTGCCTGGCTACGAATTTCCATACTCTCTTCGAATGGTAAATCAGGGATCAGCAGCCCTTCGACTCCATTTTGTTCTAAGAGTTGAAAGAATTCGTCATGTCCGATTTGAAGGACAGGGTTGTAATAAGTGAAAATCACAACAGGAATCTCGAGTCCACTCTCTCTTAATTTCGGTACAAGTTCAATGGCTTTACGTAAAGACATCCCTGACTTCAACGCACGTTGAGCTGCACGTTGTATAGTAGGTCCGTCCGCGAGTGGATCCGAATATGGGACACCCAATTCTAAAACGTCCGCACCTTCCTCCTGCAGACGCAAAGCGAATTGAATAGTCAATTCCGGACTTGGATCACCTGCCACAAGGAATGGAATGAACAGGTTATCCGTTTTTGTTAGTTTCCCTTGAAATGATGTCTTCGTCAGCATGTCAAACCTCCTCCTGGAAATGTTCCATTAATGTGGCCATGTCTTTATCTCCACGTCCGGAAAGGTTAATCAAGATCGTTTCCTCTTCGCTCATTTGAGGCGCTTCTTTAAATGCCTGAGCAAGAGCATGGGCACTCTCAATCGCCGGAATAATCCCCTCTGTCTGTGTCAAAAGCTTCAATGCATCAAGTGCTTCTTTATCTGTGATGGCTTCATAGCGTACTTGTTTCGTCTGGAATAAGTGAGCATGCTCTGGACCGATTCCTGGATAGTCAAGTCCTGCCGATATAGAATAAGGCTCGGTAATTTGTCCATTCTCATCCTGCATGAGATAGGTCATCGATCCGTGTATCACACCAGGAGTTCCTTTTGATAGTGTCGCTGCATGTTCAAGTGTGTCCGTTCCTTTCCCGGCAGCTTCTACCCCTATTAATTCACTGCTGTCCTCAAGGAATGGGTAAAAGATTCCCATCGCGTTGCTTCCACCACCTACACAGGCAAAAATGCGATCTGGAAGCTCTTCTTCTACCTCTAAGAACTGGCGTTTAGATTCATCGCCAATAATCCGCTGAAAATCCCGCACCATACGTGGATAAGGATGGGGTCCGACGACAGAACCTATCAGATAGAAATGGTCTTCACAATTGGCAACCCAATAGCGGATCGCTTCATTTGTGGCATCCTTTAGCGTTCCATTTCCACTAGAAACTGAAACAACTTCCGCTCCGAGCAGCTTCATCCGAAAAACGTTCAACTCCTGCCTCCGTATATCTTCTTCACCCATGAATACGATGCACTGAAGTCCAAACTTAGCGGCGACGGTTGCAGACGCGACCCCATGCTGTCCCGCTCCTGTTTCCGCAATAATTTTCTCTTTCCCCATCCTCTTGGCCAACAGAGCTTGTCCAATGGCATTGTTAAGCTTGTGTGCACCTGTATGGTTCAAATCTTCGCGTTTTAAATAAATTTTTGCTCCACCAAGGTGACCGGTCAATTTATCTGCATAAGACAATGAAGTGGGGCGTCCTGCATACTCTTTTAATACATGATGATACTCTTTCATAAAGGCCGGATCAGCCATGGCCTGATCAAGGGCTTCTTCCAACTCTTGCAAAGGTCCCATGAGGGTTTCCGGCACATATTTACCACCAAAATCACCGTAGCGTCCTTTTAAATCAGGAAATACTTGCAACATTTTGCTCCACCTCTTTCGTGATTGCTTGAATTTTACCGATGTCCTTACCGTCCCCAATCTCAATGCCACTGGAAAGGTCGATGCCGTCCGGACGGTAATGCAACAGCTCTGTGACGTTCTCTGGGTTAATTCCGCCTGCGATCAAGCACGGAACCCCCTGGTCATACGCTTCACTCTGATAGGTCGGCACAGCCTCCCAGTCGAAACGGACTCCAGTACCACCTGAAACTCCATCTACTTTACTGTCCACAATGTACCCATCCGCCACACCTCGGAAGACCTCCATTTGTTTAATGCCAACCTCTTGGTGATGAACCACCTTCCATACAGGCAGACCAAATGCTTCTTTGATCCTCAGCAACTGAGATACCGTTTCATTCCCGTGAAGTTGAATGACATCCAATGGGACAAAATGAAGAATCTCTTCGATTTCCTCAATCGTCGGCTCGATGAAAACCCCGACGATTTTTTGTTTTGGTCGGATTTTTTTCACCCAGCGTCCGACATATTCAGGTCGGACATACCGTTTAGTTCTCCTAACAAAAATGAAACCAAGGTGGGATGCTTCGGAGGAAGACGTTTTAGCTACATCTGCTAGAGATCGGTTCCCGCATAATTTTACAATCGGTTCTTTCATCGAACATTCACTCCTTCCAACAACTGACGGACTGCTTCTTTGATGTCCTTCTGACGCATAAGAGATTCCCCAACCAGCACACCCTCAGCTCCATAACCAGCTACTTTTTGTAAATCATCATAGGAAGAAATTCCACTCTCTGAAACCAACAAGGACTCCGCCGGTGCAAGTGTCGCCATGCGCTCGGTTTGAGAAAGTTTTGTTTCAAACGTATGAAGGTTTCGATTGTTGATCCCAAGAATCTTTGGTGTAAACTCATCCAGTACTTTCGCTAATGTTTCTTCACTGTGTACTTCGACAAGTACCTCTAATCCAAGCTCGTAGGCTTGGAGATAAAGTTCATGTAACTTCTCCGCTTCCAGCGCTTCCCCGATCAGCAGAATAGCATCAGCACCGATATAGGCACTCTCCGCTACTTGCATGGAGTCGATAATGAAGTCCTTCCGTAACACAGGAACATCCACCACTTTTTTGATGTCCGTCAAGTAATCACGGTGTCCTTGGAAAAAATGTTGATCCGTAAGGACCGAAATGGCTTGCGCACCTGCTGTGGCATAGTCATGGGCGATTCGAACAGGATTAAAATCCTCACGTATGATGCCCTTGGATGGAGATGCTTTTTTCACCTCTGCAATCAACCCAGCTGCATAAGATGTAGCTTTAAGAGAGTCATAGAGAGAGTGATGAGGAAATGATTGCTCTTCTGGTAAATATAAATTTTCGATTTCCTGTTGTTTTACAGCTAAGATGGTTTCAAGCATATTGACGATTCTCCTTTTCATTAACAATCGATTCATAGTACCTGCTTGAGGTGCCTTCACGGATCGCTGCTTGTACTTGCTGAACTCCATCTTTGAGGTCTTCTGCTTTTCCTGCCACATAAAGTCCAGCCGCTGCGTTCAATGTGACAATAGAAGTCGCACTTTCATTTGCACGACCATACAAGACATCTTTAATGATCCGGGCACTTTCTTCCGTTTCAGAAATACGAATATCAGTAAGGTTCCCTAAAGGGAGACCGAAATCTTCCGGTGAAACAGTGAAACGAGTAATCTCCCCATCTTTCAATTCGACGAGATCACTTTCTCCTGTAATTGTAATTTCATCCAGACCATCTCTTCCTGTTGCTAAAAGGACGTGTGTGGATCCCAGTTTCTTCAAAGTTTCTGCCATTTTCTCTGCATAATTTGTATCGTATATGCCAATTAGTTGTCGCTTAGCATTGGCAGGATTGGACATAGGTCCTAGTAAATTAAAGATGGTACGAAAACCAAGTTCCTGCCTGGCAGGCCCCGCGTGCTTCATTGCTTTGTGATAGAGAGGTGCGTACATGAAAGTCATTCCTTTTTGCGAAATGGCCTGGGCCCCTTGTTCTGGAGTTGTGTCAATCGGCACACCAAGCTTCTCAAGGACATCAGCACTCCCACTTTTGGATGATACTTTCCGATTGCCGTGCTTCGCGACTTTCACGCCCATACTTGCGAGAACAATGGAAACAGCTGTGGAAATATTAAATGTAGAAGCCCCATCGCCACCTGTGCCACATGTATCTACAATTGAAGGATCATCAACATCCATTTTCGTCATGTTTTCACGCATCGCTCGAACGAAACCGGTCATTTCTTCCACCGTTTCTCCTCGATAACGCATCACGCTGAGCATACTCATCAACTGGCCGGTCGTCGCTTCTCCATTCATGATACTATCCATCGTTTCAAACGCTTCCTGTTCTGTCATTTCCTCTCCTGCGACAACTCTACTCAATGTATCTTTCATCTCGTCTCCACTCCTTCTCCACTCTTCTCAAATATCTTCTCAGCTAATTGAATCGTCTTCTTCAAAGCACTCGCTTTGCTCAATGTTTCCTGATACTCCGCTTCGGGATCGGAATCAGCAACAATCCCAGCCCCAGCCTGTATATAGAGGTCTTTCCCTGTTCTTGTCATTGTTCGGATGGTAATGCAGGAATCAATGTTTCCATCAAAGCCTAAATATAATATGCCACCACCGTAGAGGTTTCGAGGAGTAGGTTCAAGCTCTCTCAAAATCTGCATGGCTCGGACTTTTGGTGCCCCTGATAATGTTCCAGCCGGGAAGGAAGAAATCAGGGCGTCAATGGGAGAAACGCTCTCGTTTAATCGACCGGTTACTTTGCTGATGATGTGCATCACTTTTGAAAAACGTCCGATCGTCATATACTCCCTTACCTGCACTGTTCCATATTCAGCTACGCGGCCAATATCGTTTCGTGCTAAATCGACAAGCATCCGATGTTCCGCCAACTCTTTCTCATCTTGCAAAAGTTCTTCAGCTAGAGCATCATCCTCTTCTTTGGTTCTCCCTCTTTTCCTCGTTCCAGCTATGGGATGGATTTCAAGGTTTCGGTCACGCACCTCAAGGAGTCGTTCAGGAGAACTTCCAATGACTTCTACTTCATCCATTTTCAAATAAAACATGTATGGAGAAGGATTCACTCTCCGTAACACCCGGTAGAGTTCAAATCCACTTCGGTCCGTAATTGTATGAAAACGTTGAGATAAAACCGCCTGAAAAATATCCCCCGCACGGATATACTCTTTAATTTTTTCCACATCTGATTTGAATTTGTCTGGTGCATAGTTGCTGTTCAATTGGAAGGATTCATCCTCTGTCTCATCCTCAATCAGCATTAAATCAGGAAGTGTCTCAGCATTCTGCAGCTCTTTTGTTATGGCTTTTATCCGTTTTTTCGTTTCGGAGTATATTTCTTTTAATGAGCGATCCGCTTCTTTTCTAGCAAAGGATAGAATCGTTGTTTCTTTCGTCTTATGATGGTAAGCAATTAAAGTCTTGCAGAAAAGCAGATGGTAATTAGCTAAATTCAATTCATCTTCCATAGCTCTCTCTACGGGCTCATAATCTGAAATGGCATCATAACTGATATATCCAACCCCTCCTCCTTTAAAAGGAAGATCGATCGGAGGCTGTTTCACATTAAGGTTTGCAAGTACCTTCTCAAAAGCAGACTTGAAGTCTTCAGAATACGTAACCTCGTTCCGATTAAAGTCTTTAATTTGGAACTGTGCTTGCTCTTCTTTGATTTGCATCATAGGATCAAGACCGAGAAAAGAATAATTCGACCATGGGGATTCAGGGTCCTGACTCTCCAGCATGTACACGGCTTCATGGTTCAATGCATGAAACATATGAATCGGTGTTAACGTATCTGTATAAAACGATTGTGTAATTGGAATGGTCTGATGCTCTTCAGCATCTTTTTGAAATGTATCAAAAGTGGTCATAAAGGCTCACCTCTCCATTATTATCATGGAGAATGAGACGTTGAGGGATGAAAACGAGTGGATAGAAAAGGGGTGGTCATTGGCCAGGCAATCCATCGGCTCCTTGTGTCCGAAGATCCCTCGCTCACTCAGCTCAGCTCATCCTATACCTCAACTCAACTCATTCTCTACTCAACTTGCTTATTTCGACTTTGTAATAAAGCCACTTTTTAAAAATATCTTTCCAATAGTCTATAAAATTCAGATAATAAAGTCAACCAGTCTGTTCCAATAATTCTTAAGCCGTGAATCTTAATACAATTCCATCTAAGCTCCCGATTATTCAATAACTTTTTTCTGGTGATTTTCAGAGACTTTTAATAACTTTTATGATGAAAAATAGGAAATTAGAAATTTTTCACCTTTATTTTGAACGATTAAACAAATGCTTACGTCTTATAGTCAGGGAACGAAATGAGGGATGTATATGGATTCGGATCTCATCAGGAGGGCACAAGCTGGAGATGAACAGGCACTCGCTGAACTCTTGAAAGAACACTATAGCTTCATCGTTAAATATGTATGGAAAATGAGCGGGGATGAACAGCTGGCTTATGATGTGACACAGGACACACTCATGAAGGCTATCCAGAAGATCAACCAGTTTCATCATCGATCGAAGTTTTCTACATGGCTGATTCAAATTGCTACACGCACATACTTGGACTACAAGCGAAAGCAAAAAAAGAAAGATAAACTGGATGAGAAACTAAGGAATGAATTCCCCCGCTCCCCTGTTTCTTTTTCAAATGATTGGCATGAAGTGCAGGAAGCCTTATGGAAACTTGAGGACGAACATCGGATCCCCCTCGTCTTGAAACATTATTACGGCTATGACTATAAAGATATTGCAAAAATGACCAAAGTGAAAGTAGGGACAGTGAAGTCCAGGGTCCATTATGGGCTGGAGAAATTACGAAAGGAGCTGAGAATGGATGACAGATGAAAAGACATCGAAAAGCATGGAAGAAAAGCTTCAGGAAGCAGCCAGGCACACAGATACAAAAATGGAACCAACGGAACCTGCCCTCGCCTACTTTGAGAATCTTATTGAAGAACAGACCGCCCTTTGGTACCGACGGCTGTGGTTTGAATTGACTTGCTTATGGGGCAGTGCGTTTATTTTTATATCTTTCCTTATTTTCAGCTTATTCTATGTTCCTCTTTTGTTTGTGCTCGCACAAGTCATTTCCATTATCGTTCTGATCCGCTACTTCTATAAAGAACGCTACGAAATGGTGGAGATGCGGCAATGAAGCATTATGGACCTGAAGAAATGCCTGTATGGGGTTGGCTGCTTGTCGCCCTCATTTTAATGACACAAAGTTCCATTCTTTTTATTAAAGCTAGAAAAATCGGAAAAGCTCCCTGGTTGTGGGGAATCGTAGGCTTGATTCAATTTCCAGTGCCAAGTATCATCTTTTTCATCTTATGGAAAACGGTCTGGCGGAGGAAAGAAACGAAGGGGAAATCATAATATCTTCTAGAGATAAGAAAAAATGAACCTATAAGGAGGTGATCTCATGTTACTCACTCAAAACGCCATTGAATTTATCAACGATAATTTAGCGATCATCGCTCCCCTGCTCATCATCCAAGTAGTTTTGATGATTACAGCTCTTGTAAGCTTGATACGTGCAGAAGCTACAAAAGGGCCGAAATGGATGTGGGCGCTCATTATCTTATTCATCAACACGATTGGCCCCATTGCTTATTTTATATTTGGAAGGAGTCAAGAGTAGTGATGATTCACTTGAAAAATTTAACAAAAATGTTTGATAAAGAATATGCGGTAAAGAACATCACTTTCGACCTTCCACCAGGTAAATGTACCGCTTTGCTCGGCCCCAACGGTGCAGGGAAGACCACAACTTTGAAAATAATCGCAGGGCTCATGCACCCCACCTCTGGCCAAGTGGACCTCTCCAATGGGATGAGGGGGGATATTCGCCAATATATCGGTTACCTGCCTCAACATCCTCAGTTTCACAATTGGATGACTGGCAAGGAGTTTCTTCAATATGTCGCTCGCCTTTCTCATATTCCTTATCCGGAATCTAAAAAGCGGGCGGAACGGTTGCTGGAACGTGTTGGCATCGCGGATGCCAAAAACCGTAAAATATCCAGCTACTCCGGTGGGATGAAACAAAGATTGGGAATTGCACAAGCCATGATTCACAAGCCCAGCGTGCTCTTGCTTGATGAACCCGTCTCTGCGTTAGATCCAATCGGCCGGCGAGACGTATTGAATTTGATGGAAGAATTGAAACAAGAAGCTACGTTGCTCTACTCCACCCATATTCTTAGCGATGCAGAGGAGGCAAGTGATGAAATTCTCCTTATGCATAAAGGATCTATCGTAGAATCTGGCTCTCTTCAAGATGTCAAAGAACGACACCAGTTAGATAAGATCACACTTCGTTTTGAAGGAGACATGCAATCATACAAGGAAAAAGTAGAGGCGTTCCCGTTTGTCACCCACACAGATATCCAAAAGAAAAAGCTCCATGTATATG
The DNA here is from genome assembly GCF_019599545.1 of Halobacillus sp. Nhm2S1. Classification (GTDB taxonomy): domain Bacteria; phylum Bacillota; class Bacilli; order Bacillales; family Halobacillaceae; genus Halobacillus. Next base: position 81,840 of record NZ_JAIEZV010000004.1, read on the forward strand.
TGCAGAATGTCCCTGAGGCCCGTGACGTTCTCTTAGATCTTGTAAACAAGGAACAATGGCCGCTTCTATTCTTTGAGGTAGGTCAAACAACACTTGAAGATCTATTTATGAAGGTGGTGAAAGAGCATGCAATGGCTGACCATCTATAAAAAAGAGTGTCTGGAATCTGCAAGGAATTACAGGTGGGTTTGGGTTCCTCTTGTCTTTATTCTTTTTTGTATCATGGATCCTTTAACGACTTATTATCTCCCGCAGATCCTTGAGTCAACCGGAGGACTTCCTGATGGGGCGACCTTTAATATCCCGACTCCGCCGGCACCAAATGTGTTCATGATGAGCATCTCACAAATTAACACACTTGGCGTGCTCGTCATCGCCCTGATTACGATGGGAACCATTGCTGGAGAACGAAAGTCAGGGGTAGCGGAGCTGATTCTCGTAAAGCCGGTATCCTATAGTGCTTATGTGACCGCCAAATGGGCGGCCCATGTCTCACTCGTTCTTCTTTCTGTTTTCGTCGGCTTAATAGCAAGCTGGTATTATGTGCAACTTCTTTTTGGTGACGTTTCTTTCATTCACGTCATGAGTTCAGTCGCCTTCTATGTCCTGTATATTATTTTCGTCATCAGTATTAGCCTCTTCATGAACACATGGACGAAAATTCCCGGCCTTGTTTTGTTTTTAACAATCAGCGTTATCCTTGTATTAAATTTGATTACAAGTATTTTTTCTCACCTTTTGGAATGGAGCCCTACAAGCATTGTCTCTCATCTTCCAGCACTGCTAAGAAGCGGAGAAGTCGGTCAAAATCTCTGGATGGCAGGATTGATCACCATCCTGTCGATTATTTTCCTCCTATTCGGAGCTATCCAGACACTGAAGCGAAGAGAGATCGTTTAGACAAAACATCCCCAAAACATACCAGACCGGGTCATCCAAATTCTGGATGACCCAGTCTGGTTATTTATGGTTTTTAAACATGTGATTTGTTCTTCATGATTATAGGGTATAAACTATTAGCATCTATTGCATACGAAGTTGTTAAAGGAGAGATTTACATGAAGCCAACTGCATTGATCACAGGAGCTTCGGGCGGTATCGGATACGAACTTGCCCGGCTGTTCGCTAAATCAGGGTATCACTTAATTGTCGTTGCACGATCCGAAGATAAGCTTCATCAATTAAAAGAGGAACTGGATGGTCATCCAATCACAATCATTCCTCAGGATCTATCAGAAACTGGAGCAGCAGAAGTTGTGTACAGCAAGGTAAAAGAATTAGGTCTGAATGTCACTGTTCTTGTAAATAACGCTGGTTTTGGGCTGAATGGAGCTTTCGAAGACCTCCCTCTGCTGGACCAACAGAAAATGTTGCAAGTGAACATCAATGCACTTACTGAACTGACCCACCTTTTCTTACCTGAAATCAAAGCCGCCCGCTTCCGCTCCATCCCTAAAGGGGTGTTGAATGTAGCGAGCACGGCTGCCTTCCAGCCTGGTCCAAAAATGGCCGTATACTATGCTTCAAAAGCCTACGTTCTTTCCCTTTCAGAAGCACTTGTAGAAGAGCTTAAAGATACAAGCGTAACGGTCACTACCTTATGCCCGGGCGCAACAGATACAAACTTCTTCAAAACGGCAAAAGCAGAGCATACGAAACTTGTAAACAGTACGATGTCGCCTGAATCGGTAGCCAAGTCAGGGTTCCTCGGCTTTGTGAAAGGCAGACGTGTGGTGATCCCCGGCGTGATGAATCAAGGATTAGCCTTTGCATCCAAGCTCATCCCACGCTCATTTGCAGCAAAATTAGCTCATTATGTCGATAGTTAAGGAGAGGTCATACAAGTTTATTTGTATCCATTCTCTTTTTCTCCCCTCCCCCTTCCTATATAATAGAAATTACTGGTAAACACTTTTAAGGGGGCTGCACATGAAGAGATTAATCCTATGGTTTTCATTCTGTCTATGTATCGGTGCCGTCACAGGAGCCTATTTGTATGTACAAACCCAGGGGGCAACCATAGCTCATGGTGTCACAGGAACAGTGAATGCGGAAGAACTGAGAGCCTATGAGAGAGATGGGAAAAATCCTTTTGGAGGAGAGATTTCGGGGCCAGAATTGACAGACAAAGAATACCAGGAATACATTCATGGCATGGCACATCAGAAAGTGAAAGCAGATGAGAAATGGACGTTTTTTGAAATTCACCCCCTCCGTATTTCTTGGCTGCTCGAACATTTGGAAACGAATGATTTAACTCATAAGCATGTCTATAAGCAAATTTTAATGAAATGGGCCGATGAGGATTTTTCAAATGCTGTAGCTGACCATAACACGATTTGGGAAATGCAGCGCGGCACCATTGGAAAAGCCAAGCGCCTCCTTACCCCTGAGGAAGAGGACGAATATATAAAAGAAAACAACTGACCCGAGATCATCGAGTCAGTTGTTTTTTTACATTTCTTCAGCTGATTTCCTAAATCCGTAAAAGGAGCGGTACCCTTGATTTGCATAGTACCCTTCGGACTTTGTGGAAGCCAACATTTCCACCCGCGTACTTGGGTAGCACTCATGAGCGGTTTGGATCAATTTCTCCGCAATCCCCTGATTTCTAAAACTTTCTTTCACAAGCAAATCACACACGTACAATGTGATGGAACCATCCGTGAGCCCTCGGAGAAAGCCGGCGATTTCACCATCTACAACGGCAACTAAAGCTGGTTCTGAATTCAACCAGGAGCATAATGTTTCCTCGCCTCGTTCTACAAGGCCGCTCCATCCTTCTTTTTCATTTAATTGCTGGACAGCGTCAAAATCTTTTTCAAGAAACGTACGAATTTGAATAGTTTCCATGTCATCCTACCTTTCACTATGATTAAGATTTTCCCCTTTGACCCGTCACCCAGTCTGTTCATTCTATTTGTCTACTCTTTATTACGTTTGATTCCCTTAAACGTTTCAAGTTATATAAGAAAATCCGACTATTTTTTGAATAACATTTCACGTTTTTCTATAATTTTGTTGGACACCCTACCCGAAAACCCAGCCTTTGGTTGCTATAAATCAGAATTTTTAAGAATCATATTGAGGAAAGTATGATAAAATGTGAACGGAACTTTTTCTTTTTTATGTGCAAGGAGTGGAAAATATGTGGAAAAAAATCCTACTGATCGCAACATTGATTTTTCTCGCAGCTTGTTCTTCGCAAAATTTATCCCTTGAGGATTTGAAAACGGCTTATCCGGAGACGTTCGCTCAGCCGGTGAGTTCTTTATCAGATGAAAAAAAGGAGAAGCTTGGTCTCCCTGAAGATATGCCATTCGAAGTCACTCAGGTTGAGTCAACAGTGGAAGACGACAGAGTCGATATCCTCTATCAATCGGATGGTTCAGAAAAAGCCGAGGTAAGCACGTTGTATGAACCTGGGAACATTCTCCAAGAATCAGAACTGCAGGTCCCTTTGAATTCTGGCGCTGTAGCCGGTGTCCAGGAAAAGGAGGATCATATCTTTGTAGAATGGTATGATGGTGATCTAGATGTCATCTATCAGCTCGAATACTATGGCCCTGAAGAAGAACGGGCAGAAAAAGCCATGAATGTTGCAAATGCTATATAAAACTTCATCTATGAGATTTCCAAAAAGAGCCGTCACGTATGTTGGGACGGCTCTTCTGATTTATTTATAGTTTTTCCAGCTTTTTAAAGTTACGACTGATTGGCCTGGGGGCTTTAAGACGGTCAAAAAAGACCAGATAATTGTTTTTCTTCTCATCGACTTCTTCGATGGAACCTTCACCGAAAACGGGATGCTTGACCCGGGTTCCTTTTTCAAAGAAATCCCCAGAAGGCTCTCTCTCCAGACGATGGGTGGCACGAATATATTCTTTCGCTTCTTCAATGAGAGATTCATCCAACTCTCCGATACGGTCATAGAAACGATCTTCGACTTCAAATATAAAACGGGAAGGGTATTTCTTTTGCCCTCCATTTTGAAACCCTTCAGACTCTGTCAAATAGAGTTCCTGTTCCGCTCTCGTCACGGCTACATAGGCAAGCCTGCGCTCCTCTTCCAGCCCCCTCTCTTTCCTCTGCCTGATTGCCCGGACATTGGGGAGTACACTTTCTGACATACCAATAACAAATACATAAGGGTACTCCAGTCCTTTGGCTGTATGAATCGTCATGAGTTTAATGGAATCTATCTGGTCTGCCCTATCGTTATCTGTATAGAGAGAAACCATTTGCAAGTATTCGTCCAAATCAATATCTTCCCCAAGCGTTTGCTCATACTGGACAATCGAATGAAGGAGCTCAGTCATATTATCCAACCTCTCTTGATCTCCGTCCTCTCTACGATAAGCTTCGTATCCCGTCACTTGCATAGCTTCTTGAAGCAGTTCCGAAACTTTTCTTTTGCTTCTGATTTCCTTTAAATATTCAATCGCGTCAATGAAAGATTGAGCACCTGTTCGCCTCAGCCGATCATGGTCCGCATATTTTTTCAGGGTTTCATAGAGGGATTGTCCCTCCTCTTCCGCTTTTTCCCTGAGGAAACTCATACGCTTCTTCCCAATTTGACGTTTTGGTACATTAATGATGCGACTGAAAGACAAATCATCCTGAAAAGCGATCATCCTCAAGTGAGCGAGAGCATCCTTAATTTCCAGGCGATCAAAAAATTTAAATCCACCGAAAATCGTATATTCGATATTTTCAGCAATAAGTTCCTGTTCCACAAAACGGGATAAGTAATTCGCTCGATACAAAATGGCGATCTCACTCAAATTCGCTTTCTTTTTTTCCACGAGTTGTTTAATCCTATTCACGATCCATTTCGCTTCCTGTATCTCGTCTTTCCCATGATAGTGAACCACTTTCACTCCTGAAGGATTGACAGGAAGCATGTCCTTATCCACCCTGAAGTAGTTATTGCGGATCAAGGCATTTCCCAAAGAGAGAATCTCCGGTGTGGAACGGTAATTTTCCTTTAAAAAGATGGTCTGAGCAGCAGGAAAGTAATTTTCAAAGTCCACCATGTACTTAGGGTCAGCTCCCCGCCATTCATAAATGGTTTGATCGGGATCACCAACGACGAATAGATTCCCCTGTTTTTCAGCAAGCATTTTCACAAGTTCGAATTGTTTTAAGCTGCTATCCTGAAATTCATCGACCTGTATGTAAAAAAGTCGATCCTGCCACTTTTCAAGCACTTCTTTACTCTGTTCGAAGAGAGTGAAAACAAAATTGAGTAAATCATCGAAATCCAGCCCGTACACACGCTTTTGCTTCTTGAGGTACTGTTGGATAATCTGACTGTCGAGGTCTCCTGATTCTTCTACGGAAGGCATTTGTCCACGTAAAATCATTTGTTGTACATAATGCGTGTTTCCTTTAAGGATACCAATCTTATCAAGAATCCTTTTGAATGTTTTATCATTCAGTTTTAACCCCATATCCTCAAAAATCTCTCTCAGTAAAATCTTCTGATCTTCCACGTCCAAAATGACAAAATTCTTCGGGTAAAAAAGCCGGTGGATATCTTCCCGTAGGACACGGACACAAAATCCGTGATACGTGGTAATGAATCCTGTGTCCTGCTCTCCTCCAATTAATTTTTTCACCCTTCGCCTCATTTCATGAGCCGCTTTATTTGTAAAAGTTACAGATAAAATATTAGCCGGGTCGATTCCGAGCTCATTTACGATAAAGGCATACCGATGAGTCAGGGCCCTTGTCTTGCCAGAACCTGCACCTGCAATGACGCGGACGTATCCTTCTGTAGATACAACCGCTTCTTGTTGTGATGGGTTTAGTCCGTCCAGTAGTTCTTCCATATCGATCACCTTTCAAGAACATTTGTTTGTATTATAGCACATTAAACAACAGACAGTCTGTGTTCTTTTATTAGTGAAAAGGAATGACTGATTTTTTCTGGAAGAAGGTGAAAGGAGAAATTATGAAGGAGTATAGAAAGGAGCCCGATAATATTTTCTGAGTACATATTCTTCAAGGGGAGGGTTCTGGCTCATAACCATCTTTAGGACACATGAGGGCTGCTCCCCTTGATTTCATCGTGTGATGGCTGAAGACATAACAAATGATGGGTGCGAGAAGGCTCTTTTATCACGGAGTAAACTTACTGGTCTCCCTTTATAGATAATAAATGAAAAACTCTTTCTTGAGGTCAGAATGAGATTTGCAGTCGCATGATCGATAAAAGGTTTTTATATTTACTTGAACGTTGGCTTCAACCCCGTTTCCAGAAAATACTTCGTTGCTTGCTGTACGTTCATAAACGTTCGCACCCCATCCAGTTGAATATGATTTTCTGCAAATTGCATCACTACCTGTGGACGCATGCCGGCAAGAACAACCTCTATGCCCAACAATTTAAGACTCATCATAAGGTTTTTCAAAAGGACTGCCCATTCTTCATCGATCGAAGTAATTCCTGAAAATTGGATCGCCAGTCGACTCACATTCTGTTCCTGACATAAAACAGGTACTCTCTCTAATAAGATGTGGCGCTGTTCCTCTCTTAAAATTGGCTGCAATGGTAAAAGGGCATAACCTTTAGCAATGGTTACAATATTAGCTGTCATTTCTTCAATCATATGAATTAACTCTTTCTCTCTTTTTGATTGTTCCGTCATATTGAAAATACGGATGAGAACAAAGTTCTCTCCTTCATGAATGAAACGTTTAGTATAAATATGAAGAACCATGTCCATATCCTTCCACTGAAATTCCACCCCTTCAGAATCTATGTCTTTTTTCTCTTGGATGGACTTGGATAGGACTCTATTTTCTGGTGCTACATCCGGATACAAATGATTGAGTTTTTCTCCAACGATCCGCTCTTCCTCTAATTGAAACATCTTTACATAGGCAGGATTGACGTAAGTGATCGTGTATTCTTCGTTACTAATCAGTACCCCTTCATCCAAGAGGTCCATTGCATTCCGTAATAGCATGAGTATCCCCCCAGTACAAATCTCTTACTTTTATTATGATGATATACAAAAGAAATGCAAGGTAATTCAACATAATTATCTAAATATTATGAATAAATAACAAGCCCCTTCCATATCTTCAACTTAATGGCAGAATTGTGGAATAAAAAAGAAGAAGTGCGTCAACGGTTCAATAGCTGAGCCGCTGACGCACTTCTTCTTAAGCCTTTTCCATTTTGTCGCATTTGGACAAAATAGCTACATGTTTAAGATTACCAATGGAATCGAATTCTATTTCAACATAATCTCCTGGTTTCACAAAGCTAAGCCTCTCTCTGAGTACAGAAAGTTCATTCTTAAATTCGGATTCTTCGACCAAAATCGCATAAGCCCCTTCGTATCGATCCAGTTTATATTGGTTCACCGATTCAATCCCCTTCTGTTTTAGTATCAGGCATCCTGCCAAATGGTGTGCCTTCATTCTTACCATTTCCTATTATGGTATAAGTCCTCTTATTACAAAGCATTCCCTTCCTTAATCATGACTAAACATGTCGAATTTAGAGTTCTGGACAACGATCGAACAGCGTGGTAAAATAAAACTAACAAACGTTAGTTAGTGAAAGGAGAGAGCTGAATGACAAAAGAAACGATTATTGAAGAGAGTCTTAAGCTCTTTGCCAATTATGGATACGAAAATACGACCCTTGCCAATATTGCTGAAGCTGTTGGAATCAAAAAACCTTCTCTTTATAATCATTTTGATAATAAAGAAGATATCTTTCTTCATGTTCTTTATGATGTGGGAGAAAGAGAAAAGAGTCATTTAATGAATCAGGCAGAATCCATCGACCAGGACTCCGTGGCTGATCGTCTCCATGAGATCTACCGTGTCTATTTGGAACACATGGCTCACTCCACAGAAGGCATGTTCTTCAAGCGTGTAACCTTTTTTCCGCCCGAAGATTTCGCAGCTGAAATTAAAAAAGTCTTCTTGATGGTGGAAGACTGTATGACTGAGATTATTCGCCCGGTGTTTGAACGTGGAATAGAGAAAGAAATTATCCGCCCTCTTTCTACAAATACGCTGACTTCAGCATTTTATACGTTGATTGACGGTTTGTTTTTGGAAGAAAATTTTTATGACCGGGAAGTTTTTGAAGAAAGACAGAAAGCAAGCTGGCAAATTTTTTGGCTTGGCATTAAAAACCCGGGGTATTAGGGAGGTATGAAAAGATGGCATGGATTTATTTGTTCTTCGGTGCTTTTTTCGAAATCGGATGGGCTGTTGGATTGAAACTGTCGGAGGGATTCACGGACCCCCTCTTTTCAACCATTACCATCATTTGTATTATTATCAGCTTCACTTTTTTCACCAAAGCATTGAAAGTGATTGATATTGGAACAGGGTATGCGATATTTACAGGGATTGGGGCAGCAGGTACAGCTTTAATTGGTATGATCTTTCTTGGCGACGGAGGCGGAGCTGGGAAAGTCTTTTTTATTGCTCTTTTAATCACAGGCATTATTGGTTTAAAAATGTCTGATACTAATTCAGAACAGGTACAACAGGAGGGATAAGCATGGCATGGGTATTTTTAATGATGGCTGGAGTAGGTGAAATGACGGCCATGTTCTTTTTGAAGCTGTCGGATGGCTTCCAAAAACGGAAACCAGCGTTCATGGCTGTCCTTGCAGGTGCGGCGAGCTTTTATTTCCTTTCTTTATCTTTAAAAGATCTTCCAATAGGAACGGCTTATGGGATATGGACAGGAATTGGATCGGCAGGGACCGTTTTGCTGGGCATCTTCTTCTTTAAAGAAAAAGCGAATCGGAAACGTCTGTTGTTCATCACTTGCATCGTTGCCGGAGTCATCGGTTTAAAAATGGTTTCTTAGCCGAAGATAGGCTTGTAATCTTATTTTTTAACAATTACAATAGAATAAGCAACAATCTACAATATTCGACAAAACCTGCTTTTTTCTGTCGTTTTGTAGTGATGGAGGAAATATTATGAGAAAAATTTTACTTGCCATTCTTATGGTTATTGTCATCGGTTTTAGTTATGTAGGCTATACAAGTATGGATACGGATGCTAATCCTTCCATTCCTAAAGAAACAGAAAGCTATTGAATATCAATGATTTAAACCCCTTCGTTTACACGAAGGGGTTTTGTTTTAGTATAAAAGGTGGCCTCCAATGATCGAGGTTATTTCTTGGGAAGGTCCAATTCTGATCCTTCTCCCCATTTGTCTTCTAAATATTGATCGCGCCCTGAATTCCCACGATAGAAATCGTATCTCAATTTGTTTTTCTTATAATAATCCTGGTGGTATTCCTCTGCTCTATAAAACTCTTCCGCTTCCCGGATAGGGGTGACTAATTCTTTTTGAAAGCGATCGGAATTTTGAAGTTCCTGTTTGGATTGTTCAGCGATTTGCCGCTGTTCAGAAGTATGATAAAAGATGGCGGTCGTATATTGATACCCTCGATCCACAAACTGACCTTCGTCATCGGTGGGGTTGATTTGTCTCCAGAAGACATCGAGAATCTGCTCATAGGAAATGACGCCTGGATCATAATAGATTTGAACAGACTCAATATGGCCCGTTCCTCCGGAAGATACTTCATCGTAAGAAGGATTTTCTGTTTCCCCTCCCGTATAACCGGATATGACACTATGGACGCCCTTCAATTTCTCAAATGGAGGCTCCATACACCAAAAGCAGCCCCCTGCCAGAGTAGCCACCTCATAGCCTTCAGGTATTTCATCTGCTGTCACAGCTTCACTATCATAATTACGCTTTGTTAAATAGGCATAAGCTTCCGGGATGGCAAAAACAGCAACCAATGAAAGTATGGCTATCATCATGACCCATTTCGTCCGCTTCTTCACATGCTTCACCCCTTTTGGCTGTTTACTTCAGAATAACACGTTGTTCTGTTCCAATTGAAATGCTAGCACTCCCCCGATGTGTACGCTTATTCTTCGTCTTCCAAAGTTAACCCATCCACATGTTTCCGGTCCATCACTTTTTTAACCTTCCTATATTCTTTGGATTTGAATACAATATCAAAATCATAATCCTCAGGATATAGTTCATCAGCTGAGATGTGGAGTTTCAAGCGCTTGTGATTGTATTCTTTCTTTTCACCCTTAACTTGAACGACGTAATTCCCGAAAGCATTCGGTCCTTTATACACAATGCCCATTTCTTCTTCTGCAGGTATCCATACATTATCCCCCATTTGAAAACCTGCTTTCTCTTTTTTTTGAACCTTGCGTTTTTGTCTGTACCGGTTGATGGCCACTTGCTTAGCATAGGACGGATTTTTCAAAAGCTGGTCGTCTTTCATAAAGCCCCCCTTTTGCTTATATGTGATGTCATAAGCATGATTGAGGATTTCAGGATGCAGTCCTAATTTATAGGCGATATCAAATGCCTGACTTTTCCCTGCTGTTCCGATTTGCAGCTGGTACGTAGGCTTGAGAGTTTCCAGATCGAAAGCCATCGCTCCATTAACAAATCCTTCTTTTTCCATGGCATAGGTTTTCATTTCACTATAGTGAGTGGTCGCCAAAATGGTCGAGCCTTTGTTAGCAAGTTGATCAAGAATGGCAGTGGCTAATCCCATCCCTTCACCTGGATCTGTACCAGAACCGATTTCATCCAGGAGTAGCAAGGAATGATCATTGGCCTGCTGCAAAATATGAATCAAGTTCGTCAGCCTTGAACTGAAGGTGCTTAAGTTCTCTTCGATGCTTTGCCCGTCACCAATATCAACAAAAACATGTTGGAAAAGAGGCAATCTGGTTCCAGGTTGTGAAGAAATCGGCAGTCCACATTGCGCCATTAAACAAAACAACCCTACCGTTTTTAACGTTACCGTTTTCCCCCCAGTATTTGGCCCAGTAATAAGAAGGGCTTGATCATCTTCCCCCATATGGAGATTCAGTGGAACAGCTTTCCCCCCTAATAAAGGGTGGCGTCCCTCCCTGATTTCAATTTCCCCTTGGGAAAAGATCGGGGAATACGCATCAATCAATTTGCTGTATTTCGCTTTTGCAAAAAGAACATCATACTGGTGCATTGTTTCCATAGCAATATTCAATTCATGTTCCTTTTCCAGCACAGAGGCAGTCAACGCATAGAGAATCCGTTCCACCTCCTGCTCTTCCTGCATTTTTAAAACTCCGAATTCCTCTTGAAGGGACGTCACTTCTTTTGGTTCTATAAATAACGTCGCACCAGAAGAAGATTGATCAAGGATGACACCTTTCACTTTGGACCGGTTCTCTCTTTTGACAGGAAGGGTTAGTCGACCTCCTTTATCCACCGGCCTATTCTCTTGGAGGAAAGAGCTATATTTTTTAGCTGAACTTTCCATCCTCGTTTTCATATCACTGAGAGTTTTGTCCATTTTTCTTCGCAGCTTCCCTAACTCTTTCGATGCAGATTCATCAATTTGTCCATGACGTATTTTTCCGTAAATCTCCTCTTCCAACTGGGATAAATCCGCGATGGAATCTACATAGAGAGAGATGGTCGGGGCCAGGATCTGCTTATCTTTCATAAACCGTTTCAATTTTGTACAATGCTCTAAAAAAGAGACGAGGGAGCCAAATTGCTGCGGACGGATATAAAGACCTTTGTTCCCTTGATCAATCATGACCTGAATGTCATCCAGGGTATGAATGGGTACATGACTCTGACTATCAATAATGGCTCTGGCTTCTTTAACTTCCTCATGCATCCTTTCCAATCTTTTTTGGTCATTGGATGGTTGCAAATGTAGAATCGTTTCTTTCCCTTGATCGGTATGAGCGAAATCACTCACTCTTGTTAATATATTGTTTAAACCTAAACTATCAAATGTTTGCTGATTCAATGTTTTTCCTCCTCATTATGACAGGTGATCATAAAAATAAAAAAGTCCGCAACAAGCTGAAGATAGCTCGCTGCGGACTTCGTAGACACATATAGAATGTAGCTCCACGAATGTACGAAAAAAAGCTATGACTGAATAAGCCAGTCATAGCTTTTAGGATCGTTTTATCCGGCTATGCTTATGCTTGTTCTTAACTGTTCCTGAAAAAGGGTATAACAAACCAAGCATGCTTTCGCATACTTTTTTTCAGGACGTATCCAGTTCATGGATTAGTTAAGAACAACCACACTCATAAATCATTTCTCCTTCACGGGTTAAAAGTTACATTCGTGAAACCATCACCTGTGTTCACTTATAATATATGACATGTACTCGTTACTGTCAACTGCTGAAAATGCGCCCCAAAAGAGAGCAATCCAACGAATCTGTTTGGGCAGCCAACGATCGTTTTATGATTCTTAAGGCATTTTCATTATCTTCTTTGTACTCAGAGGCTATGCCATCTTCCGGCACCCAAAGATTGTATTCCCTCATATAAGCATCATTCGCTGTGAAAATAACGCAGATATCACCAGCTACTCCGGTCAAAATTAAGTTCTTGACCTTCAGATGGTCCAAGAGGATGCTTAACTGTGTTCCAAAAAAGCCTGAATGCTTCGGTTTTATGATAAAATAATCGTCTTCATCAGGCTCCATTTCTTCAACCACCGGTTTTCCTGTCCCCTTTTTACACTCCTCTAACAACTCAGATGCATTGTCCTGCCAAAGCCCAAAGTTGTCATTCACATAAATGACCGGTACACCTTGCTGTTTGACCTCTTTTTTGAACACACGCAAACGCTTTGCGACAGGAAGGCTGTTTTTAAGTAGATTTTCTCCACCATCAAAGTCCATTTTATTGATCATGTCAATGATGATGAGGGCTGTATCCTGCTTCATAAAAGGTGATCACGCTCCTTGGAACCGATCGGGGCCTGCCGGAACTTGACGCTTATGTTCGGTCTTTTTGTGCCGTTGCTTCAAGTTTTCCTCATCTTCGGAGTCGATTTTCTCCCCCCTGAGAAAAGCATCAATTGTATCATAAGACATGCCAAGCTCTTCTTCATCCGTTTGTCCTTCCCAAAGCTCAGCGCTCGGTTTTTTATGAAGGATAGAGTCTGGAACATTCAAAGTTTTGGCCATTTCCTTTACTTCTTCTTTCCTCAGGTTGATCAGAGGAACCAGATCCACGCCACCATCTCCGTATTTCGTAAAATAACCGGTATAATCTTCTGCTGCATTATCCGTTCCAACGACAAGGTAATTGTAGTTGTTCCCTACAGCATAAAGCGTACTCATTCGGAGTCTTGCTTGAAGATTCGCACCACCAAGCTGTGATTTATCCTCATTCCAATCGCCCTTTTCTTTCAACTGATTCTTAACGGTGTCGTAAGTCGTCTGATAGGCATCGGTCAATTCAATACCGATATAATCAAGCTCCGCCCCTTCTACGACAGCCAGTGCATCAGTTTGGTCTTCCACACCTTTATTAATTGGCAGAATCACCCCTAAAGATTTTTCAGGAAATGCCCGCTTAATCAAATACGATACTACAGCAGAATCAATCCCACCGCTGATCCCAACCAGAAGCCCATCGGCACCTGCTTCTTCTGTCTTCGTACGCAGCCAATCCGTCAAATACTCAATTCTCTCTTCCATGTTCATAAACTCCCTTCATTTTACAATCTAAAGATTGCTTTCCTTTAAAAGGGAGAACATAAACCTAATACTCTCGTATAGGATGGTTATTCTACTAGGGAGTTATTAATGTATATGGGAGGATTGTGGAAAACTCGATTTCGAGACTTTTATGGGAGCTTAGGGCTCCGGGAAAAGGTTCGCTTTCCGTGGGCGAGTGATGAGCCTCCTCGAGCTGACGCTCTGCGGGGTCTCATCTACCACGCACATCCCACAGGAGTCTCACCGTTTCCCTCCGCCCCTTTGCCATAAAGAGGTTCTCAAAATTCCTCTAACAGACTGACAAATTCTGTAGGGAAGACCTGCTCAGCCAGGCCGTTATAGAGATGTTTTAACCAAAGATCCCACACGAATAAGCATGTAAGCAGGGTCTGGGAAACGTCCGCATGAAAAGCGAATGGAGACACGAACGTGTGTGTTTTTCTACTGACTGATCCAAAACACTGCAAATCGTCGTTTCCCTGACCCCGTATCCATGGCCAAGGAGTGTCATTCATTATTTCAACCAGGCCAAGCTTCCTTTAAGGGAGCGATAGTAAAATAATAAGTGATGGATAGAGATAAGCTTATAAACAAATGACTTTTCATTTTTTCTGATTTAAGCAATAATGAAGATTAGTGATCCTCTTGAAGGAGTGAAAGAAAATGATCGAACAAGAAAAACATGTACTCGTTATTTTCCCTCATCCCGACGATGAAGCTTTCGGGGTTTCCGGGACAATTACATCCTATATAAAACAAGGAACCCCTCTTACCTATGCCTGCCTCACACTCGGAGAGATGGGGCGCAATCTTGGTAAACCAACGTTTGCAACGAGAGAGTCCCTGCCAGAAATCAGAAGGAAAGAATTGATTAAAGCTGCAGAAGCAATGGGCATTGAAGACCTTCGCATGATGGGTTTGAGAGATAAGACGCTTGAATTTGAAGATGATGAGGAAATGAAAGATATGGTCCGCCATTTGGTTGATGAACTTCAGCCCTCATTAGTCATCAGTTTTTACCCTGGTTTTGCCGTTCACCCCGATCATGAAGCGACTGCACGCGCAGTCGTCCGAGCTTTGAGGGAAATTGATGAAAAAGCTCGCCCGAAGTTTCACGCGGTAGCTTTTGCTAATGATACGGAAGAGAAGTTGGGGCAGCCTGATGTGATCAATGACATCCGCTCTGTTCAAAACGAAAAGCTAGCAGCGATGAGAGCCCACATCTCACAAACCGCACGAATGCTCGAGATGCTCGAAGAAGGCATAAAGGTCAATGATCCCGAAGCGTTGAAATGGGTGACAAACGAACGTTTTTATACCTATGACTGGAATAATGACAATGTCAATTAGAGGGAAGCTTTTAAAAGCTCCCCTCTTTTTTATGAAATCATGAAGTATTGTCACCAGATAGTCTAAAATCAAGCAAGAATGTCAAAGCTTTAAATGATATCCTAATTGTAGGTTGGCTATCAACGACTCCAATACACAGATAAAGGAGATGCCTTATGAAAAAAGTATTCTTATCCATTATTTTGTTATTCGTCATGAGTGCTTGTTCTGTAAATAATAACGAGCAGGATTCCTCATCAGCGGAGGAAGAAAACAAGGCTGCTGAAGTCCCTGAAGTACAAGTGGAATTCGAGCATCAACCTCTGCCTTTAAATGAAGAAACGACCATTCAAGCATCTGTCACCCAAGGTGGAGAACCAGTACCGGATGCAGAATATGTAGAATTTGAGATTTGGAATAGTGAAGATGGACAGGATTCATCTGAAACGTTCGAAGCAAAGCATACAGAAAACGGAGTGTACACCATCACTCATAGCTTTGCAAAAGAAGGTACGTATCAGGTGATTGCCCATACTCAGGTAGATGACCTTCACACAATGCCTGAAACTGAGGTGGCTGTTGGACAGCAAGCAGAAGCCAGCGGACACGAGCATGGAGATGATCGTGGTAAATTCATGGTCCACTTGATGACTGAACAAAGTTTCAAAGCGGGAGAATCCTCTACATTGACCACACATATCAACCACATGGAAGAACCATTTTCTGAAGCAAAAGTGCGTTATGAAATAAGCTCTGATCAGATGGAGAAACACGTGTATATTGGTGCTGAAGAAAGTGAACGCGGGGAATACACGACAACCTATACCTTTCCCTCACCTGGAACGTACACGATCAACGTTCATTATGAAAAACCAGACGAGGACATTCATGGCCATCAAAAAGAAACCATTGAAGTTATCCAATAAATATACGAAAAGCCCGGAGCATACCGATATGCCCCGGGCTTTTCTATTGATCATTACACTTCTGTGTTTTGAAGCTTTTTCTTCTTCGCCATTTTCTCACGTTCGTTCTTATTCAAGTATTTCTTACGAAGACGAACATTTTCAGG
This sequence comes from Halobacillus sp. Nhm2S1, assembly GCF_019599545.1. Classification (GTDB taxonomy): domain Bacteria; phylum Bacillota; class Bacilli; order Bacillales; family Halobacillaceae; genus Halobacillus. The sequence continues at coordinate 97,804 of NZ_JAIEZV010000004.1, forward strand.
TGTAACCTCGCAATATTCATCATCATCAAGATACTCAATGGCTTCTTCAAGCGTCATTTGGCGAGTTTTCTTAATGGTGTTTGTAGTATCTTTGTTCGCTGAACGAATATTAGTCAAGTGTTTTTCTTTCGTAATATTGACGGTAAGATCGTTTTCACGGTTGTGCTCCCCTACGATCATTCCTTCGTACACTTCTGTACCAGGTTCAACGAAAATGGTTCCACGGTCTTCAAGGTTCATAATTCCATAAGTGGACGCTTTCCCTTTATCAAGAGAAACCAGAACACCTTCTCGACGGCCGCCGACTTGACCTTTTACAAGTGGAGCATAGCCATCAAAGGTATGGTTCAAGATACCATAACCACGTGTTTGCGTCATGAACTCTGTAGAATAACCAATCAGACCACGAGATGGTACTAGGAACTCGAGACGCACTTGACCATTTCCATCATTGACCATGTCCTGCATTTCACCTTTACGGTAACCAATGGATTCCATGACCGCACCTTGGTATTCTGCAGGTGTATCAATTTGAACACGTTCTACCGGTTCACACGTCTGTCCATCGATTTCTTTCAGGATTACCTTCGGCTTGGAAAGTTGAAGCTCATAGCCCTCACGACGCATATTTTCTACTAGGATAGAAAGGTGTAGTTCACCACGTCCTGAAACCGTAAAGGCATCCGGAGAATCTGTTGGATCGACACGCAAGCTGACATCAGTCTCAAGCTGAGTCATCAAACGTTCTTCAATTTGACGGGACGTTACATATTTTCCTTCTCGGCCAGCAAAAGGACTGTTGTTGACAAGGAATGTCATTTGTAGTGTCGGTTCGTCAATACGAGGAATTTCCATCGCATTCTGGTGTTCAGGCAGACAGACCGTTTCTCCAACGTTAATATCTTCCAAGCCAGCCAGGGCGATAATATCTCCAGCTTTTGCTTCTTCAATTTCAACACGTTTCAAACCGATGAAACCGAACAACTTGGAAACACGGAAGTTCTTCACGGATCCATCCTTCTTCATCAAGGATACTTGCTGACCTACTTTGATTGAGCCATTGAAGACACGTCCAACTCCGATACGGCCAAGATAATCGTTGTAATCAAGCAACGTCACTTGGAATTGTAATGGTTCTTCTTTTGTATCTACAGGGGCTGGGATGTTGTTCATGATCAACTTGAAAATTGGATCCATCGTTTCCTGCTGGTCCTCTGGTTCATCTCCAGAAGTTCCGTTTAATGCGGAAGCATAAACGACAGGAAATTCCAACTGCTCATCATCTGCGCCAAGCTCGATGAACAGATCGAGAACTTCATCGACTACCTCATCCGGGCGAGCATTCGGGCGGTCGATTTTATTCAATACGACAACCGGTGTCAATTTTTGTTCCAATGCTTTTTTCAACACAAAACGTGTTTGAGGCATACAGCCTTCATAAGCATCAACAACAAGAAGGACACCGTCAACCATCTTGAGAATACGTTCTACTTCTCCACCGAAGTCAGCGTGACCCGGGGTATCTAGAATATTTATACGCGCATCATTATAATTGATGGCGGTATTTTTGGCTAAAATCGTGATTCCGCGTTCTTTTTCCAAATCATTAGAGTCCATAGCGCGCTCATCGACATGCTCGTTATCACGGAAAGTTCCGGAATAGTGAAGCATTTGGTCGACCAATGTTGTTTTTCCGTGGTCAACGTGCGCGATGATCGCTATATTACGAATATCATCTCTGTGTTGCATGAAGCACACACCTCTTTCGTATCACAAATTATTCAACCCTTCTATTATAACATAGTTCTATTACCATAGATACCAGCTTTACATATCGTTAACATCAGTAGCCTAAGTACATCTTCTTAAACAGCTAGCAGCTCCACTGTTATCATCCTACTTTTCAAGCCTGACCCCCCATTTATTCCCAGGGGGCCAGGTACACAACATAAGGTACAACATAGAGGTGATTGCGTAAATGGTACTGGAAAGAGTACAATATAGGGCAGTTCGTACCTGGTACCAATATGTATGATTTACGCACCGGGTATTCAGTAATTTAGGAAATTAGGTGTAGAAATGAAAACGAAACGTATGGGGGATTGGCTTGAGGTCATCGTCCCTGATCAATGGGATGGGTTGACAATCGAAAAAATTCTGAAGAAAAAATGGAATGTACCACGAAAACTGATGCATAGTTTTCGTTCCAACAAAGAAGTGACTTTAAACAATGAGAATCCTCATTGGAAGACAGCGACAGTCAAAAGTGGCGATGTTTTACGTGTTCGGCTTTTCCGCCCGCAACCACTTGAAGTCACGCCGACTTATATGGATATTGACGTCATTTATGAGGATGATCATATATTGGTCGTCAATAAGCCGGCCGGCGTGTTCACGCACCCGAATACCCCGCACGAGCATGACACCCTGGTCAATGGAGTCGCTTTTTACTTTCAAATGAATGGCATTGAGGCCACCCCGAAATACGTACATCGCCTCGACCGCGATACTTCAGGGGCCATCCTTTTTGCCAAGCATGATCTTGCTATTGCCATGTTGGGAAAAGAGCTGCAGGAGCGGAAAATCAAAAGGACGTATTTGGCCTGGGCTCATGGAAAGTTGAAACCGCGTCGTGGAAAAATCGAAAAACCGATTGGAAAAGACCGCCATCATCCTGTAAGAAGACGTGTCTCACCAGGTGGCCAGCATGCGGAAACACATTACGAAGTTCTTTCTTACGATGCCTCCCATGATGCCTCTCTTGTGAAATTACAGTTGCAAACCGGCAGGACCCATCAAATTCGTGTACACCTCAGTCATATCGGACACCCGCTCCTCGGGGACGAAATGTACGGTGGAAAAGGAAGCATCGATTACAAACAGGCTCTCCATGCTGCAAGACTTACATTGATTCACCCATTCACAGAAAAGGAAATTCAGTGTCTGGCCATGCCCGCCAGTGATTCGCCATTATTTACAAATGAACAAGTGAAGTCGTTAGACCCTTCATCCTCAACATAAAAGAAGCCGCTCCCATGCGGGGAGCGGCTTCTTCTTCATTTGATTGAATTATAAAGTTCGTCATATTTCACAGCACAGGAAAGGTCAAGTTCTGTAAGCCCCTTCGCATTCCAAGAAGTCAGCTTCAAGGTCACCATTTTATAGTCAATGCTGATGAATGGATGGTGTTGGATATCCTCTGAATACTCAGCGACATGATTAACGAACTGGACGCCTGTCAGGAATTCACTAAACCGGTACCGCTTAACAATGAATTTTTCATCCGTCAGCTTCCAACCGTCTAACTGGGAAACTCGTTCTTCCTTTTCTTCTTGTGGGATTAACTTTTCCTCCATCATTCACTCCTCCTTCTTTTGATTAAACCAAATCCATGAATGACTCAAGGTCAGAAAGGCACAAATCTAAGGCATGCACCCAAAAATCCTGTTTTTCTAGATCTACATCCAAATGTTTCTTCGCAAGATCCTCCACGCTCATCCTTCCCGTATCCTGAAGCAGAGCGATATATCGCTCTTCAAATTCCGGCCCTACTTCGATGGCTTTCGCGTAAATTCCCATGCTGAACAGATAACCGAAAGTGTAAGGGAAGTTATAAAAAGGGACATCCGTGATGTGGAAGTGTAACTTGGAAGCCCAAAATGTCGGATCGTACTCGTCTAACGTTTGAACGTAAGCTTCTTGTTGAGCCTCTGTCATCAACTCGTTCAGTCTTTCCGTTGAAACGACCCCTTGCTTGCGTTCTTCATAAAAACGCGTTTCAAACAAGAACCTTGCATGAATATTCATAAAAAAGGCGACACTGCGCTGAACTTTATCTTCCAAAAGCACAAGTTTTTCAGCCTCCGTAGCTGCCTCTTTAACGGCCGCATCCGCAACAATCATCTCTGCAAATGTCGATGCCGTTTCAGCAACGTTCATCGCATAACCTTGATTCAACTCAGGCAATTCATCCATTACATGCTGATGATAAGCATGACCAAGTTCATGAGCAAGGGTCGCTACACTGGACGGACTACCTGAATAAGTCATAAAAATCCTCGTTTCCCCGCTGTCAGGGAAGCTCGTACAAAATCCACCAGGTTGTTTTCCAGGCCGGTCCTCTGCTTCAATCCACCTTTTTTCAAAAGCCATTTCAGCAAAATCCGCCATTTTGGGACTGAACTTCCTAAAATGCTGGATAATGAACGTTGCCCCTTCTTGAAAACTCATTTTCTGATTGGCTTCTCCGATCGGTGCTTCTACATCATAAAAGCTCAACCTTTCAATCCCTAATTTTTCAGCTTTCTTTTTCATATAGGGAACATAATGCTTTTTATATTTCGTAATCGTCTCCCACATGGTATCTAACGTTCTTTGGCTCATCCGATTATAATCGAGGGGCTCTTTCAGGACATGATCCCAACGGCGGTGTTTATAGGTCTGGAGCCTGAAGCCTGATAAATGATTCAGCGTTTCTGTGAATAGGTCGGAAGCCTCTCCCCATGTTTCCTGAAGTTTATCAAAGGCTTCTTTTCTAACCGAACGGTCGGGGTCATCCAATTGATTAGATGCTTGACCTACAGATAACTTTTCCCCATTCACCTCAATGGATAACTTTGCAACAAGAGCATCGTACATTTGCCCCCACGCATGATATCCATCAACACCCAAATCATTGATGAGAGACTCTTTCCCTACTTCTAATTTGTCCTTAGCAAGAGAACGTCTCTCATTCAAAACAAAGGATATGGCTTGAAAAGGGGGCTGATTCAATAAGGATTTCCATACATCATCATCGACCTGAACAAATACCTGGTCCATTTCAGTTAATGTATTCCCTAAACGTGCACCCAATTCACTTCTTTTCGATTGCCACATACTCGCTTTTCTATCCTGTACATTTTGTGCACTTAGACAACTTACAAAAGCGCCAAATTCACTCAATCGTTTTGACACTACTTGCATAATCTCTACAATTTGGTCGAGTTCCTCTGTTTGATCTGTATTTTTTGGAGGTGTAAATGTACGAATGGATCCTTCCAGATCATCCATCAGCCGTTCGGTTTTCCTCACATACTCTTTCAACTCATTGGAATCACTACCTCCATGAAAAATGGAATCTAAATCCCAAGTCAACTCATAGGTTCCCATTATGATTTCCCCTCTCTTTATGTAGATTCTTCCATCAATAAAATCTCTTTCCATTATATCAGAACCTTCTAACGATCTCTCAGATCGTCCTTTTCCACTTATCTCGTATTTTGTCACATTTGGTTGAAATGTTTTTGATATGTTATTGTAATATAAATGAAACCTTTCTGACTATTCAATCGTATTACTAAGTAGAATGTTTTAAGCTAGTCTGCTCCGATTTTAATACCAGTCATTCGAAAGGGGATATTAAATATGAAAAAAAGAATTCAATACGATGCCACTGAAATCGCAAGTGTCGCAGGAGGATCGGCTCTTCTCACCACCCTTCTCTATCTAACCATCTATATATTATAATGACTCATGAGGCTCCCATTCCTATGGGAGCTTTTTTATTTTTTGTGTATTACCTGTCCAACAAATGAACACCTGCTTTTCATGATTAACCTTTATGGTTAGTTTTCTTCCGAAATTCTCATTATAATAGAAAATAGTCGATTAAATGGAGGAGGATTCCTTTTGTTTCAAGACCATCGCGGGTACCAGCGAATGCTGCAGCCAGACCAAATCACATTCGGCTTGACCATTCCTATCGAAAACTATGACCAGTCCGCTCCCAAAATGAAAGACCAAATCCAAATGGCACAACTAGCGGAAGAATTAAACTTTCATTCTCTTTGGTTCCAGGACGTTCTATTAGAAGACCCTACTTTTGAAGACCCAGCGACAGGGCAGATTTTTGATAGTTTGATTTATTTAACCTACGTAGCGGCCCATACACAACAAATCAACTTAGGTACAGCGGCCCTTGTTATGACGCTTCGACACCCGTTGAGGACAGCCAAAGAAGTGGCGAGTATTGAAAGACTTTTCCCTGAGCGGCTAATGTTTGGGATTTCATCCGGAGATCGAAGAAAGGACTTTGAAGGATTAAATATTCCCATTATGGAACGGAGTGAATGGTTCAGGGAAGCATTCTATTTCTTCAATGAAGCCATCTACAATGAATTTCCTGATGTTCGATCTTCTTTTGGAACGATGAATCGGTCAAACATCGTTCCAAAGCCAGAAAAACGCATCCCCACCTTTATGACAGGCTATTGCCAACAGACACTGGATTGGGTTGCGGAGCATGGAGACGGATGGATGTTTTACCCACAACGTCCAGCTCAGCAGAAAGAAACCATCTCTCAGTACAGAGAGAAAGTGAAGCATTTCCATGACGAATCCGCATTCCGTCCTTTCTTTATGCCACTTCCTCTGCAACTCGAAGAAAACCCAGATGCTCCTACTGAAAAAATACCTGCTGGATATAAAGTTGGGAGAAAAGGACTGATGGATCTGATTGAGCAGTATCGTTCCATCGGCGTTAATCATTTAATGTTTGGTCTTTCCAAAAACAAAAGACCAGTAAAGGAAGTGGTGCAGGAACTTGGGGAAGAAGTCCTCCCTCCATTCAAAATAAAGGGATAATAAAAGGAAGGAGAGATTGATTTGACCAAACCGGTAATTTTGCTCGTAGGAACCTTTCACATGTCTATGAACCCTGAAATGGTCAATGATCAACAAGAGGAAATTGGGGAAATCGTCCATTCACTGAAAAATTTCAAGCCGACGAAAATCACTGTTGAAAAACCTTTCTTAATCGAGGAAGAAATGGAGCGTAAATATAGAGCTTTTAAAAATAACACCCTTACGCCCACTTACGATGAAGTTGAACAATTTGCTTTCCGGCTTGCCAATGAAATGGACTTGCCATCCGTTTATCCGGTAGACGAAATGGTGGATATGTCGAGACCGTCACTCAACCAAGTCTTTGAATGGGCAAAAGAACATCAACCTTCCTTGTTCAAAGAAATCATGGACGTTCAAAATAGACTCAAGTCGATGGAAAACAATGAAACAATCAAAAACATCTTACACTATGTCAATGATCCCGACTATAGCAAAGAACTCCAAAGGATCTATATGAAGTTGGCACGTGTCGGGGACAGGCAGCATCAAGTTGGGGTTCAATGGCTGAAGCAGTGGCATCACCGTGATCTGGCGATAGCCGCAAATATCTCAAGACTCGCGGAGAAGGGTGACCGCATCCTCGTTCTCATCGGTGGGGACCACCTTCACCTACTGCAACAATTCTTAATCGACAATGGTGACTTTAAGGTTCTCTCTGCCAAACCTTACCTTCCCCGATAATGTTCAGCGCACTAAATTAAATTCCAAATAAAAAAGAGGTTTTCCTAAACTTAGGAAAACCTCTTTTTGTATTAATCCTGATCCGGTTTATCTTCCAGGGCTTCAAGAGCCGAACGCTTTTTCTTCTTCTTGCGGTTTTTCCAACGTCTAATATGAATCGTACTCGGTTCATAATCATCAGATTCACGAATATCTGTATTGGATGCTTTCATGAATGACCACGCGAGTAAGAACATAATCACGATCAGTGGGAATCCACCGACGATACTAGCTGTCTGCAATGTATCCAGTCCACCGAGGAACATAAGCGCAAGTGGCATCAAGCACAACGCGAATGCCCAGAAGAGACGGTTCCAACGTAAAGGTTCCCCTTCCACATTTTTCTGTACAACGGAAGCAAGAATGTAAGATGATGAATCGAAAGTCGTTGCAAGGAAAATAATCGCTAGGATGGTAAAGATCAATACCATGAATTTCGCTAACGGAAGTTGGTTGATGATTTCAACAATGGTCGCAGGTGCACCATTCGCATCCATAAATGCGATCGCATCGAACTGTCCTGTCAACTGCATATACAAACCGAAGTTCCCCATGATTCCGAAGAAAAGGACACAACCGAGTGTTCCGTATACCATTGTTCCAAGTACCATCTGACGAATTGTACGTCCTCTGGAAATACGTGCAACAAACAACCCGACAAACGGAGCGTATACAAGCCACCAAGCCCAGTAGAAAATGGTCCAATACTCAGGAAAGCTTGTTTTTTCAAACTGACCTAAATTACCGAACGGTTCCATCCAAGTGGCCATCTTAAAGAAATTATCCGCTAATATCCCCAACGCGTTGAACGTTGTCTCACTGATGAATCGCGTCGGTCCAAAGATGAAGATAAAGGCCAGCAGGAAGATGGACAGCCATAAGTTCACATCACTCAGGACTTTAATCCCTCGTTTAAGGCCTGAATATGAACTGATCGCAAAGATCAAAGTACACAATAACATAATGACTGTTTTCATACCTAAGTTTGCCGGTATACCAGTCAAACTATTGATTCCTTGTGCAATCATTGGTGTACCGAGGGCAAGCGTCGTTCCTGCTCCTCCCAATAGTCCGAACATGAATAACACATCAATAACGTTCCCAAGTGGGCCGTCAACAGAATCACCTAACACTGGGCGGACAGCCTCACTAACTTTAAGTACTGGTTTTTTTCGAACATAGTAAAAATAAGCAATCGGCAGAGCCGGCAATGTATAAATCGCCCATGCGATTGGTCCCCAGTGGAACATTCCATAGGCCGATGCCCATTGAATCGCCTCTTTGGATCCCGGTTCTATACCAAACGGGGGTCCCTGGTAATAATACGCCCATTCAATAACTGCCCAGTATAAAATACTGGAACCGATTCCGGCAGCAAATAGCATCGCCGCCCAAGAGAATGTATTGAACTCAGGCTTTTCTCCTTCGTCCCCTAGTTTAATCGATCCATTTTTACTAAAAGCAACATAAACAAGAAAAGCAAAAATAACAAAGCCCATAATCATATAAAGGACACCAAAGTTTTCCGTCATGAACGTATTTGCTTGTGATACAACCTCTTTACCGGCTTCCGGGAAAATGATCAGTGGTAACGTAACACCGAGCAACAACACGAGAGCGCCGATAAACGTCGGCCAATCAATTAATTTTGTTTTCAAATGACATACATCCTTTCTACTTCTTCCTTCATTAGTTTGTTCTGCACGAGGTAAATCATTCAACTTAGCGGGGGTATGTACGGAGAAAAACACGAGCTTCATTCTAACAAGTGTAAAGACAGAAGGCAAATGAGCATGTATGTTTAATACCCTATCTAGTAGAAAAGTAACGCAAATCTTGTCGTGGATTGACAAAAAGAAAATAAAAGTGGAAAGTAAAAAGAAATAAATCGTGGAGATGAGGTTGGGAAATCATGTCTGAACAGAAGAAAAAGTGGGATGATCGCCTGAATCCTTTACATTTCCCACTCTTTACAGCCATTCCTGTGGAAAGTTGGCTTACACTTAAGTCTTCTCCCTTTTCAGGTGTTGAAGTAACCTTATATATCCTTGGTGTGCTTTTTTTAATTTTTGCAGGAGCCATTGAAACAAACAGTGAGGAAGGAAAACACAGAGCCATTGGTTACATTTATTTATTGTCAGCATTAACATTCGGAAGTATTGGGCTGTTCAAATGGCTCACATAACTTCTAGATAAAAAACAACCAGGGAAGGATCATAGGTATCAAAATAATAATGGTAACAATTAGCCAAGCACTTGAATTTTCACTAGTTAGTTGTTTACGATAAGACATTCCCCAAGCTAAAAATAACAGAGCTGTCATCATAATGCTTCGTAAATGGAATTCTCCATCTTTATTGTTCATGAAAATATATACAGCACCTTCGGCGACAATCAGGATTCCGACGATGATATTAAAAATATGCGTAAACCATTTATTCATGGATCACAGACCTCCTTAAATCCTCAATTATCTATATCCTTTCCAAGTATATTACAACCTCATCCATAAGGAAAAGAACAAAACCATCCATGTACAAGGGCACCTTCACTCCCTTCTGACTAACTTTTTTCAACAATATGACACAATTGCAGAAAAATCATTTTCGAGATGTTTCGGTGTTCGTTTGCTGTGTGGAGAGTCAGGGCGGATGGAAAGCGAACCTTTTCCCGGAGTCCTTAAATTCACATAAACTCCTCGAAACTGAGTCTTCAAGTATAGGAAGCTGTTGGGAAGGATGGAGAAATTAAAAAACCGGTTGGAATGAAGTTCCAGCCGGCTAGAGTGTTTCGATTAATCCTTGGAGATCCTGGGTCATTTTATACATTGTGTCGCTCTCACGAAGAATTTCCCAGTAACCTTCGTAGAAGTAAACTTCCAATAAGGTATCTCCTTCACATGAAAGCTTAAGTGCCCCTTCCACTTCTGAAGTTGTAGATGATCCCTTTATTGGCGGGCTACTCTTCATTTCTTCCAAGAACTTGCGGACAGCATTTTCCTGCTCTAGTATGTATGCTTTTCTTTCTGTTCCTAAATCGTAATATGTAATCGTTACAGGTCTTTCATATTCACTCCAGTGATAAGGAGTAACATTATCTTGGGTAAACGCTATAGGGTTAAAAAAATACCTTTGATCGACGTATATGCAGGCACATAAAACAAGGATCAGAAGCCCACCAATAATGCTTAGTTTTTTTCTCATTCTTCCACCTCTTCACAAGTTCCATACAAATGAATCTACCTTTTATACGAACAATATGAGGGGAAGGTTTCATTCTTTTCAAAATACTTCCTTCTTTTTAAAAAGAGAAAAGGCGGAATATAGTCTCCGCCTTTTTTCATCTTATAATTTTGGATAGCCCAAAACTGTTTTCACCTCTAAATATTCTTCAATACCATAATCGCCCCATTCTCTTCCTATACCAGATTGCTTATATCCACCAAATGGTGCAGCGAAATCTGCTTCTGCATCATTGATCTTCACTCGACCTGCTCGGATGCTGGATGCAACCTTGGCTAGTGTCTGTTCATCTTCACCGAACACATAACCTGCGAGGCCATATTTAACATCATTGGAAATTTCGATGGCTTCTTCTATCGTGTCATAAGTAATCAAGCATGTGACCGGACCGAATATTTCTTCTTGGGCAATGACCATATCATTATTCACATCTGTGAACACTGTAGGTTTGGCATAATAGCCTTTGTCTAATCCTTCAGGCTTCCCTGTTCCGCCTACAAGAAGTGTAGCCCCTTCTTCTTGTCCTTTTTCAATATATGATTGAACGGTGTCCCACTGTTTTTTGGAAACCAATGGACCGATATGGTTATCTCCTTGAGGATCGCCGACAGGGAATTCTGGAAGCACTTTTTTAACAGCTTCCTCAAATGAGTCTTTCATAGAGGAAGGCACGAGCACTCTTGTGGCAGCTGAACAAACCTGGCCACTATTTGTAGCGATGTGACTGACTGCAGCACGAGCCGCTTTTTCAACATCAGCATCTTCAAGCACGACTAATGGAGATTTCCCTCCCAGTTCAAGTGCAACGTTAGCGATGCGTTCAGACGCGTTCTGCATGATTTTTTGACCTACAGCACCAGAGCCCGTAAATGATACAAAATCGATATCTGGATGTGAGCTGATGCCATCACCAATAACCGAACCCGAGCCATTTACTAAGTTGAAAGCTCCTTTAGGAACACCGACCTTGTCAAAGATTTCAGTTAATATGATGGCCGCAAAAGGGGTCAACTCTGCCGGTTTTGCAACCACGGGACTTCCTGCAGCAAATGCACTGGCGATTTTAGTTGAAATTTGGTTTGTCGGGAAATTCCATGGGGTGATTAAGCCACTGACGCCTACCGAATCCTTCATGACCGTATGGCCTCCACGATCTTCAATAAATGAAAAATCTCTTAACGATTCCGCCGCTTGGGAAAAATGATTATACCCCATCATATAATGAACGTTTTCAGAAATGGATTTTGGTGAACCCAATTCTTCCGTGATCGTCTCAATAATTTCTTCTTTACGGTTCTCATATTCAGCAGCTATGTTTTCGAGCATTTTGATTCTTTCTTCTTTAGAGGTTTGAGAGAAGGATGGAAAAGCATCTCGTGCCGCCTGCACTGCCTTATCCAAATCCTCCTTCGTTCCAAGACTAATGGTACCGATGACTTCTTCTGTTGCAGGGTTGATGACATCCTCTGTTTCATTACCTGTAGATTCTACCCACTCACCGTTTATATAATGCTTTAAATAGTTACGCATTTTCATTTCTCCTTTATAGAAAGAAAATTTTATTTTACTTGCTACATGGAGAATGTATCCGAATTTCCCCATTTCCAAACATGACCCTGCTTTCCAAACGGCTTTCACTCGACTATAATGGGGAGAACAAAAAGGAAGGATGAGTGTTGATGACTTCGACCAACCAACAAATTCAACATTACTTAACCAAGAATGAGGATAAAGCCCGTTTGCTCGTCAGTTGTCCAGATAAGCCAGGAATCGTTTCCAGTATCTCAACATTCCTCTACGAACACGGGGCAAACATCGTGGAATCGAATCAATTTACGACAGATCATGAAGAAGGGACCTTTTTCCTGCGGATCGTATTCGCTTCAGAAAATATGAAGTCCAAGGAAGAAACAATAAAAGCAGACTTCCATGCCCTTGCAGACCAATTTGAGATGACCTGGCGAATGACCTTCCTGCATGAACTGAAACGCACGGCTATCTTTGTATCCAAGGAACTTCATTGCTTGCGTGAACTTTTATATGAATGGGAAAGCGGTGACCTCGTGACGGACATTCCGCTCGTGATCAGTAACCATGAATCAGCGAGAGAAATTGTCGAGTCGTTTGGTATCCCTTTTTATTACATTCCGGCAAATAAAGAGATCCGTGAAGAGGTAGAAGAGAAACAGTTGGAGTTGTTAGAAGAGTACAATATTGATTTAATTATCTTAGCCAGATACATGCAAATCCTCACCCCTAAGTTTGTAGACAGTCATCCATCTAAGATTATTAACATTCACCACTCTTTCTTGCCCGCATTCATCGGTGCTAACCCTCACAAACGCGCCTACAAACGTGGGGTGAAGTTAATTGGTGCCACTTCCCATTATGTTACAGACGATCTCGATGAAGGACCGATCATTGAGCAAGATGTTATTAGAGTCGATCACAGGAACAGTGTGAATGATCTAAAGAAAAAAGGACGCTTAATTGAACGCAGTGTACTGAACAAAGCCGTTAAATGGGCACTTGAAGATCGTGTGATCGTTCATAAAAATAAAACCATTGTCTTATAAAGGCTTGCCTAGCAACAAGGACCTGACTGGTTACGTCAGGTCCTTTCTTCTGAGGAAATATTAGATAGGCAAATCATCTCTTTTCCCACATAAAATGGGTATAAGCATTTTATGTGGGGGGATAAAATGAATCACATCGTAAAAACAGGTGAAACCTTAGCTCAAATTTCAAAAGATTATCGTACGCCCTTGAGAGATATCCTGGCAGCAAACCAAATAGCAAACCCGAATATGATTTTCCCCGGTCAAAGAATCAATATCCCAGGTTTTCCAAACCCAGATACAATCCCATATCGAATTGAAGTATCTACAGCCAAACGTCGATTGCGGTTATACAAAGATGGTAGATTGCAGAAAGAATACCCGATCGCTGTAGGACGCATGCTTTCAGCAACTCCCGTAGGAAACTTCTTCATCATCAACAAAGCTCCAAATCCAGGAGGACCTTATGGAACGATGTGGATGAGTTTATCCAAACAGCATTATGGTATTCATGGGACTAATAATCCTTCCTCTATCGGAAAAGCCGTATCTAAAGGATGTATCCGGATGTTTAATAAAGATGTAGAAGAGTTAGCAAGAACCATCCCTCTGGGAACTCCTGTTACCATCACACCTTAATGAGAGCAAAAAGTCGATGGACATCCATCGACTTTTCACCTTTATTCCAACTCCGAACGACTTGTCACCTCTACTCCCTTCAAGGCTTGTGTAGCAAGTCTGTCCGCTTCTCCATTGTCTTTCCTTGAAATCACCTCGAAAGAAGGCACAATTCCCATCTGCTTTAGTTTTTCATCAATACGGTCCGCCCAATCATTCAAAACCTCTTCCATCGTCGGCCACTCATCATTCAGTTGTTTGATTACAACTTGAGAGTCTCCTAAGAACCGGACAGGTATATGATGTACCCCCATAAAATCCAATTCTTGAATCGCTAAATGTAAGGCTGCGTACTCCGCCTCATTATTTGTATCCAACTCATCAACAAGGGCATTCATTCGAAAACGCTTGGCTTTCCCACTTTGAGTATAATAGATGACACAACCCAAACCTGCCTTACGCTCCTTTATTTCGTATCCACCATCAAAATAGACAGTAATATCATGAGGTTCCGTTTCAAGATCATCCAAATATTTTTGTAAATCCTTCCGCTTCCATGTTGTATCATAATCGTCGATGAAGGTAATCGATTTGGCTCGTCCTGTCTTTTCCAGATCCTCTGTTATTAATAAAGCCTGTCCAATCGTCATCTCTTCTGACCTAAAGAATGCTTCCGTTTTCTTCGGAGTTTTATATGTAACTTCCAGTCTGATTTTCACCCAAACTCCACCCTCCCTAAAAGTTTTTCATGTATTTATTATGGTCTAATCATACGAGATTATTTTTTACAGTCGTTTGTAAAAACCTGTCGCTCTTCCCTCAAATCCAAAGGAGTGATAGATTTCATGAGCCTTCTTTCGTTCCGATCTGTTTCCACTATTCAACATAATGGTTTTAGCACCATTGGTGACCGCCCACTCCCCGGCTTTTTCCATGAGCATCTTCCCTATCCCTTTTCCCTGTTCCTTTTCAAGCACAACAAAAGCGATGACCCGCACGTGTGGTTCATCTGTATGATACGCTTCACTGAAAATCATCCCAATCATGCCAAGCAGTTCGTTATTCACCTCATAGACATAAGTTTGGTAATGTTTTTGTGATACTATGCTTTGCAGTCTATTTTTTATCTGGTTTTTACTTGATGGATAACCGAGGGCTTCCATTAGTGGAACCATCCCTTGCGCATCTTCAAGCTTAACACTCCGAATCATATGCCCCTCCTTCTTTCCTTACTGAAATTTCCTTTTCAGCATAACAAACCTGAAGGCCATCCTCGACCTTCAGGTTTGTCATCTTTCACTTATTTCATAACGTTCTCTTTTTGACGAAGCTCTACTCTTCGTATCTTTCCAGATGTGGTCTTCGGCAACTCCTGTATGAATTCAACTTTTCTAGGGTATTTGTACGGTGCCGTCAACTCTTTCACGTGATTTTGAAGATCGGAAACCAACTCCTCGTTTCCTTCAAACCCTTTTTGTAAGACAATGTAGGCCTTTACAACGTTTCCGCGAACTTCATCCGGGCTTGCAACGACGGCACATTCTTGGACAGCCTCATGTTTGACAAGAGCATCTTCTACTTCAAACGGTCCGATTGTATAACCTGAACTAATGATGATATCATCACTCCTGCCTTCGAACCAAAAATAACCTTCTTCATCCTTTTTAGCCTGATCACCTGTCACGTAATAATTGCCTCGGCGGGACATCTTTGTACGCTCAGGATCTTTATAATACTCTTTAAACAAGGCGGGGGTATCCAGATGGACGGCAATGTCTCCTACTTCACCAGCTTCTACAGGCGTTCCCATTTCATCAATGATTTCGACCTGATTTCCTGGCGTCGGCCGTCCCATAGAACCAGGGCGCACTTCCATATCTTTCATAATACCAACAAGGAGCGTATTTTCTGTCTGGCCGTAACCATCTCGCACCGTTACATCATAATGTTTTTGGAACGTGTCGATGACTTCGCGATTTAATGGCTCTCCTGCAGATACGGCACTGTGCAGACCCTCTAATTTATATTCAGATAGATTGTCTACCTTAGCCATCAAACGATATTCAGTCGGGGTACAACAAAGAACATTCACGTCATGCTCATCCATCAAGCTTAAATATTTTTTAGGATCGAATTTCCCTTGATAGATCAGACCTTGTGCACCTGTTCCGAGCACAGAAAGGAAAGGACTCCATATCCACTTCTGCCATCCCGGCCCTGCTGTCGCCCAAACCGTATCTCCATCTTGAATCGCCAGCCATTTATCAGCCGCCGTCTTCAAATGGGCATATCCCCATCCATGTGTATGGACCACACCTTTCGGATTCCCCGTCGTTCCAGAGGTATAAGAAAGGAATGCCATATCGTCTCTAGAAGTGTCCGCAAGCGACAACTCCTCACTATGGTCATCCATAAGAGAATCAAGGTCCCGCCATTTTTCCTTCGCCCCGCCTACAGAAAAAGTAATCAAATCATCAAATTCATTAACACCATGGAATTGGTCTGTATAGGGGAAATAGCTGATGACACCACTCACTTCTCCGTGTGAAATTCTATACTGTAAATCCTTTGTTCTCAGCATTTCCGAACTTGGAATAACGACAAGTCCTACTTTAAGCGCCGCGATATACACTTGATATGCTTCAATCAAGCGAGGGATCATAACGAGGACTTTATCCCCTTGCTTCAATCCTTGTTCAAGGAAAGCGTTTCCAATTTTGTTCGCATTTTTCATTAACTCTTCATATGTAACTTCTTTTTGGTCACCTTGCTCATTCAACCATAGCAAAGCTTTTCTTCCCGTTTCTTTTGCGTACTTCTCCATCTCAGAAACGACATTGTACCTTTCAGGAGCAATCAGTTCTTCTCTCTTCATATAGCGGCCTCCTTTATTATGAGCGACTGTTCAGTTTGTCCATATCTATTATAGCAATTTTTCTTAATATTTCAAATAATGAATCATAAATAATTATACTACTAACGCTCCCGTTTGTTGAAGACTAAGTTTCGAGATGTTTGTGTGATGCTAGGGGCTCCGGGAAAAGGTTCGCTTTCCATGGGGCGGGCGGTGAGCCTCCTCAGGCTACGCCTTCCGGGGTCTCACCTGTCCCACTCGTCCCATAGGAGTCTCACCGTTTCCCTCCGCCCCTCTATCAAATAAGTGTCACGAAACTACTTTTGTTTTCGTACCTAAGGGAGTCGCAGGAGGATATACTTGTCAAGCAAGGATCTAGATTGTGAAATATCTATATAGAGATCTTTATAACTAGAAAGCAGTGGTTTTGGAAATTGATCTACCCTGTATTTGGGTTCCACTCCTCACATCCATACAAGCTGATTTTCTGGAAGTGGTTTCGAGAAACTTCCTTGGCAAAGGGGCGGAGGGGAATGGCGAGACTCCTGCGGGAAAAGAGTGCTAGGTGAGACCCCGCAAGGCGTCAGCCTGAGGAGGCTCATCGCGCTCCCGCGGAAAGCGAGCTATTCCCCTCCGCCCCAACCACTCAATAAAAGTCTCGGAACTGAGTCTTCAACAATCCTGCCAGTTAGTTGAATAAAGAGGAGTATTTGAGGGTATGGTACATATACTTGAATTGACAAATTATTTTAACTTTTCATATAATACGTGTAAGCATAAACAGGGAGTGATCATCAGTGGAAGCTCGCCCCGTTCGTAAACAGCTTGGACTAAGCAAGTATCAATTATTTCTCATATCCGCCATCATGGTCGTTGCATTCTTATCTGTATCCATGATTACCAAGAACTTCAATTATACGCTGGCTTCGTTGATCACAGTCATTGTCATTAACTTCAGCATCTTACTTAAAACAGTTCGCCTACAAAGAAAAAGAGCCTTTAAATCTGGACAGTAATCGTCCTGAATTAAAGGCTCTTTTTCTGTTCTTCTATCCTGTTTTTCCTCTGACTTATAGACATGTAGTTCAAGCTCTTCTCCATATGCTGATCGATCAATTGGAGCAAGCGGGTCAAGTCTTTATTTTTTAATGCTTCGAGCAAGCGTTCATGTTCTTTAAAGCGCTGTTTTTCGTATAGGTCTTCATCTACAAACACATCGTACAACATAAGATATACATTGATTTGATTAAGGATTCGTTCCGTAAAGTCAATCAAAAACGTATTTTTTGTTTTTAACGCAAGGGTCATATGAAATTGCTTGTTTACATCCAGGTATTCCAGGATATTTCGTGTTTCGTAGGTTTCTCTTTCATGTTCAATCCATTCTTCCAAGTGAACGAAATCTTCTTCATTCATCTGGTCAAAGATTTGTTCAAGGGTCATCTTTTCTAAATGACGCCTCATATCAAAGGCTTGTCTAATTTCTTCAAGCGTAGGTTCCACGACAAAGGCCCCACGATTGGAATAGATTTTCACCAACCCTTCCTCTTCCAATTTTTTCATCGCGTTGCGGATTGGGGTTCGTGAAACTTGCAATTCTTTTCCAATCGTGTTTTCGACAAGCTGGGTACCCGGAGGTAGATGGCGAAACAAAATGTGGTTTTTCAAGTATTCGTATACGTCATCCGTTCTGGATTGACGCTCATTGAGCGTTTCTGTAAACGTACGGTTCTGGATGTTATCCCACCTTTTATGCCAAGCGTTTAAAGTTTTCTCCAAGAATTTCATTCATGGAGTGAACGGTTATGAAGGCTTGTTCGTCTACTGCCGTCATATATTTTTTTAGCCTTGTATAGTCTTTACGGCTTAGGATCGTCGTAATAACTTCTTTGTCTTCTTGATTAAAAGCACCCTTCGCCTGATGAATCGTAGCGCCTCGTCCCAGTTGATTGACAATGAAATAACGGACTAATTCACTTTCTCGACTAATAATAACAATTTCTTTATTGTCTTCAAATTGCTGCAGCATGTAGTCAATAACCAGGCCATTCAAAATGACCCCGAAAAATGCGTACATTCCGACCGTTGGTCCGAAAAGGAAGATGGATGATGTTGCAATCGCAATATCGGAAAACAAGACCCCTTTTCCGACTTCAACAGAAAAGAATTTATTCAGGATCATAGCTAGGATATCTGTTCCACCGGTAGAGGCTCCCTGATGGAAAACAAGTGCCATTCCTGATGCCGCGATAATCTGACCGATAATCAACTGAATGAGTAGATCATCACTTAAAGCTTCCTGCATAGGGAAAAATGCTTCCAGCCCCCATACCATAAAGGAAAGAGCGAAACTTGCATATATGGTTTTCAGGCCAAATTGAAAGCCTAAGAATATAAAGCCGACAATAAAGAGTATAACGTTC
Source organism: Halobacillus sp. Nhm2S1 (assembly GCF_019599545.1). Taxonomy (GTDB): domain Bacteria; phylum Bacillota; class Bacilli; order Bacillales; family Halobacillaceae; genus Halobacillus. The sequence continues at coordinate 116,885 of NZ_JAIEZV010000004.1, forward strand.
AAGAAAATCATAATCATTCCTAGCGAGAGATCTGGAATGACTTTATTCAGTACGATCGAAGCACCACTTACTCCTCCTGTGGCAAGATCGTTTGGTGATAGGAAAAAATGGACATTGATGGCGACTCCGAGCGCACCTAAGTTCATTAATAGAAAAGACCATACTTTTTTAAGCATCAGAAAGCCTCCTTTTATGTGTAAATCGGTTGGAATTTGTCGAACGAAAATTGTAGTACAATCGGGATTATAGAGCCCATAAATACGTTTGTAAACAGCTTTGATTACAAAAAAATAATTTATTTAATGTAAGCGATTGAATGTGGAATTTTCTAATAATAATAAAGGGTCAAAGGCTAAAATTTCGAAATTTAATGAATCCTGATGGCATATAAGGAAATTAGTCACTTTCTGCATATAAGGTTTCCGTTAGTCCTTTGGGTAATAGTAAATGTTCTCACCTCAAAACAATAAAAAAGCATCATCCCTTTGGATGATGCTTTTTCTGAGAATTTTATTTTGGTAAGGTTACGGTAACTGTTGTACCGGTACCTTTTTGACTCTCGTATGATATTTCTCCATTCAGGTCTGAAACAATCTTCTTCGTGACCATCACTCCTAAACCAGTTCCTTTTTCTTTAGTTGTAAAGAAAGGTTCACCGATTTTGGCAAGCTCTTGTGGTGTTAAACCAGGTCCATTGTCTGAAACGGAAAGCGTTAGGTTAGAGCTGGACATCTGTATGCACACACGAACCTCTCCCCCTAGATCCACAGCGTCAATAGCGTTTTTGACAAGGTTGATAAGAATTTGATTCAACCGCTTCGGTTCCGTTTCAAATGTGTCCTGGATGGGATCACAGTCAAACAGGAGATATATTTGCTTTTCATTCGCTTCTGGTTCAAGCAGCCGCAATACATAAGAAACCAATTGTTCAGGATCTACCTGCTCAAGCTGAATCGATGATTTCGGCTTGGATAGCATCATGAAATCCTGAACGATGGCTTCAATACGATTGACTTCGTCGAGGATAATCTCTTGATAGTTATCCCTCAATTCAGGATTAGCTGCCCCAATTTGCAGAAACCCTTTAATCGCAGTCAACGGGTTTTTGATTTCATGAGCAATACCAGCAGACATTTGAGTAATTGTAGAGAGCTGTTGGGATTTCTCTTTAAGCTCTAACATCTCTTTGTATTCTGTTACATCCTCATGAATACCAAGAACATAAGAATTTCCATAATATTCAACAGGAAAGCCTTTCGTACGAATCCATTTCGTTTTTTCTTCAGCACCAGAAAGACGAAATTCTATTTCACTTTCTTTTTTTGCCATCTCATCTAGAGCTGTCCTTAAAGAGGCACGGTCCGATTCGTGAACTTTTTCCATAAACAAGTTCGGATCGAGGAAAGCTTCCCGACGGGAGATGCCGAACATCTCCTGAAAAGCTGGACTGACGTAGTGGAGTTCCTTGAAGTCCGGCCGGCTGATCCAGAAGACATCCTTAATGTTATTGGCAAGCAATGCAAACCTTTCTTCCGAAGCCTTCAAGGCTTTCAATTGATTCTTGTATTCTGTGATGTCCTGGAGAAAGACAGTAATCCCCATTTCCGTAGGATGAACAGTAACATGGACATCTGTATTGGTTTCCTTAAGATACCCCTCAAACTCCACAGTCTCTTGAGTTTCCATTGACCTTAAATACTGTTGAAAGAAATGATAGTGCTCACGTATTGGGAATATATCCCACAACTTCTTGAAATAGTTTTGGAAGAAAGGGACTTCTGTCATCTCTTCCATTTTGGGATTGGCATACGTAACTTCCCAATTGTGATTGATCAATGCCAGACCATGTGGAAATTTATCGACAAGGTGCATCATTCTTTTTTTCATGGGAGAAGACTCCGATCCAAACATGTGTATCATATTTCGGTGGTTTTGATAACCAACACTTTGGTTTAAAGACAATGTGGTTTTTTCTTGCTGATTCGAAGAGAGAGTCATGGAGGCAGGGCCATCGACCAGGTCCTTTATACTTTTCAAGGAAAAAGCAATCTGACCATTTGTCAAATGAACCATTTTGCATTGATATTTATGCCTGTTCGCATCTGTCAACTGGACAGACGATTCTCTGAGCCCATCTGTTAAAAGATTATGCAAAACCTGCTGAAGGCGTTGCTGTCCCGTGTGAGCAAAACTGCGGATCCACTGAGAGAACGACATGTCCGACTCTTGCAGTTGAAGTGTTCCTTGCATTTGCTGATTAAGCGTAACTGTTTGAAGACGCAAATCCAGTAAACATGCAGGTGTACCATTCAAACTTAGAACATCCAAAATTTCGCCGCTATGCACTTGGTCAGAATACCTCTCTCTAATTACCAATATTAAGACCTCTTTCCTTTTAGCCGTTCAATATTTTCCAGTACGGTTATCATTATAACGTAAGCCTTAACAATTTTGAATATTTTCAAAACAATTCACCCATTATTTTTGTATTTACTACAAATTATGAGGTAGAAGACAAGTTTATGACCATTTTCTTGTATCTTTTCATCCTTCGATGCTTCTCCATAGCGTTAATGAGGCGTAACTCAAATACGGCTCCCATTCCTTACTCCAATTCTCCATTTGCTCATATGTCGGTTTGGTTTCCAAGTTGAAATAAAGCTTTAGTGCATTTTGAATGCCGATATCGGCTTTTGGAAAAAGATTCGGTCGGCCAACACCGAACATCATCCAATTTTCTGCTGTCCAAGGCCCAATCCCTCTAACTTTAACCAGTTGCTTCATAATTTCCTTATCTGATTCATTTGCTAATGCTGCCAAATCCAGCTTCCCATCCACAATTAAACGTGATGTATCAATAACATATTCTGCTTTTCGCTGACTGAATTGCAATTCTCTTAACGTTTCATAAGGGGTTTCGGCTACAGTTTCAGGGTCTGGGTAAAACCATACCCCATCCTTTTTTGTTCCCAGTGTTTCCACGAACCGAGTACTCAACGTATAAGCGAATTTCATATTCAACTGCTGGTGGATGATGACTTTCATCAAACAGTCATAAAGATGAAAATCCTTGACAATCGGTGTGCCTGGATGTGCCTGGAACATTGTTTTCAAATTGGTATTCAAGAAATGGTGATGCACTTTTTTTATATCTGTATCCCATTGAAATAAATCAGATATATGAGAGAGCAACGCTTCTTTATCTTCCTCACTGTCACTCGACACTTCAAAAGAAGGATCAGCGGTTGTGCCGAGTCCCTGGACACGGACAATGTGATGGTTTCCTCCTAACTTCACTGGAACATCGACCCAACGCTCTTCCCGGTTTATACGGGTTAGAGGGTCAAACGCCCATCGAAGCAATGTGTAATCAAAATCATAAAATGTATGTGCTTTAAACTTTTCTTTCCACAAACTGTTTTTCCTCCCTTTTGTCGGACGATTTGTTTATAATTTGTTAAGAATGGGAACTATGCCCTAATATCCTCTTTTACTCATTTCCATCTTCATTCCTTTTCAAACATTCTTCTACATCCCCATACATTTGTCCACCTGCAATAATTCTTATCCCTAGACTGCTCCTCCGATTTGAAAATGCCCTTATTCTTGGAAGTCTCCATTTCGAAACTCTCATGTGAGTGAGGGATTTGAGGAATCGGCTCACTTAATGAGGACAGGTCAAAAAATAGAGAAGTTGCGTCACGGTACCTTATAACTCCTACAATATAAATGAAAAAGAAAAACCACCACACGGAATGTGCAGTGGTTTAGTTTTAGAGGCCCCAAACAGGAGCAGGAACCAACTGTTTAATCATGAGATCATTCAAGCTTCCAAACCTGTATCCTCTTTTTCTAAGTTCATCAATAAGTTGAGACAAAGCCTCCGCATTATCCTGTGAAACGGTGTGTAGAAGGATGACGGCTCCTGGATGGATTTGATCGATGACACTCCTATAGGCATATTCCCAACCGCGTTGTTTATCTGTTTCCCAGTCCACAAAAGCGAGGGACCAAAAGGCATGCGTGTAGCCAAATTCTTTCGCCCATTCTAATGTTCTCTCATTAAAAGTTCCACGGGGCGGACGAACAAAAGTCATCACTTCCTGATCAGTCAACTCTTTGACGGCCTGGTCCACTCTTTCTAACTCTTGCTTCATTTTCTCTTTCGATACTTTTGTAAAGTCAGGATGGCTCCAGGAATGATTCCCGATCAAGTGGCCTTCTTTCGCCATTCGCTTTAGAAGTTCCGGTGCGCTTTCAATATAATGACCGGTAACAAAAAAAGTAGCGGGTACATCTTTTTCCTTCAATACGTCGAGCACTTGACCTGTGTATCCTTGTTCATAACCGTTATCAAAAGTCAAATAAACCACCGGGTCACCAGAAGGATCTACATAAAAACCATCATATTTCTCAATCATAGGCCCGTACCTTCCGACGTCAGGAACGGAACCATCTTTCTTTTTACTAAACCCCCAGCCTTCTGCTAATGTCTGGTTTGGCAAAATCAAGAGGAATAACGCCATGAACAAGGCGAATGTTCTTTTCCACATCACGTACCACTCACTTTTTTCTTAGTATGTGTGAACATCTGGTGAATATAAAAAAAGGCAGGTGGGAAAATTACCCACATGCCTTTTATAAAAATAGCGATGCCGCCCATCCGAAGATGAACAGTGGAATGTTGAAGTGTAAGAATGTAGGGACACAAGTATCCCAAATGTGATTGTGCCTTCCATCCGCATTCAGACCAGATGTTGGTCCAAGTGTACTATCAGAAGCAGGAGAACCAGCATCACCCAGAGCTCCAGCCGTTCCTATTAGCGCAGCTGTTGCCATTGGTGAAAACCCTGCTGACAAACAAATCGGCACGAAAAGTGCGGCCAGAATTGGAATGGTGGCAAATGAAGAACCTATCCCCATCGTGACAATCAACCCGACAAGTAACAGTAAGAAAGCGATGAATGCTTGGTTATCACCGAGATAATCGGAACTGACTTCGACAAGAGCTGATACAGACTCAGTTTCTGTCAGTACGTTTGCATAACCCGCTGCTACTAACATAACAAAAGCGATAAAGCCCATCATCCCGATTCCTTCATTCACTACTTTGTCTCCTTTGTTATAAGGAACAACGCGGAAGATGAACATAAGGATAATTCCCGCGAGTGCAGCTAGAATAAGATTCTGCCATACCGCTTGAATGACAAGGGTGACTACGATTGCTACAAGAGTCCAGAAGTGATTAAGGTTAAATCCAGTTGATTGTACTTTTTCGACTTCAACCCCGTTCCCTTCTGCATCCACATCCGGCAAGTCACGCTTCTTCCGATACGTAATAAAAATGGCAATCAAAAGACCGACGATCATCCCTGAACCTGGAATGATCAAGGATTGAGCGATCGAACCAATGCCAAGGTCGATTCCACTGGTGCTCATGGATGATTGAATCGTTTCATGGAAGATATATCCAAAACCGATTGGCAGCATCACATAAGGAGCCTTCAAACCAAAGGTCAAGGCTGCAGCAACAGCCCTGCGGTCCAATTTCATTTCATCAAACAATTTTAGTAGCGGTGGAATTAAAATAGGAATAAAAGCAATGTGTACAGGGATTACATTTTGGGACAAGCTCGCTACAAATGCGATGACAAGTACCATCATCGTACGTTTATCTTTTAAAACTCGGAGCAGATAACCAATAAGCAGTGATGTGATTCCAGAATAGCTGATGGCTACTGCAAAAGCTCCTAACAATATATAACTAAGCGCCACGCTTGCCTGTTCACCCATACCGCCAACAAGCAGTTCTAAGGAACTCACCAAGGTTTCCCCATTCATGAGGCCGGCAGTCAAACCTGCGGCAAGAATAGCGATAATGACATTCACACGTAATAAACTTAAGATTGTCATTACCAGGACAGAGACGACAACTGCCCATGCCATAAAACATTCTCCTCTCATTCTTTTCATGCATTAACGATTTATCATGATAAAGCACGAACGTGAAAAAATCAACCCTCAAATGAATTGAGAGTCAATTCTGACGATCACCGTTTACCCCATGTTTTTTTCAAGATCTTCCAACATGGAAATCAGACGATCAATATCTTCAACAGACGTTTCTTCCGGGTCCAACTTCTCAATACGTCCCATAAAATCCGCCAGGCGCACTTTCAGATCTTCAATCCGTTCTTGTTGTGACATTCTTCTGCACCTCTTTTCTTTATACTTTCACGTTTTGGCCACGTCCATCATAGTACATGTCAATCGGCCTGTCCACAAAGAAGAAATCCATCCCCCACTAATGCTATAATGCTTGATAGAACCTATAGGAGGACGAATCCATGTCATTAAACGAGTTTAATGCTTACCTGGAAGAAAACCCCATAATAAGACTTTTATTAATTGCAGCTATCCTTTTTGTAGTTGTCCTCATCCTCCGTAAAGTCATTCATACGTTTTTCAAAAAAACGGACTTCATTGAGGAAAGAAAAGAAAACACCCTGGAATCTATGCTCAATTCCATCATCAGTTACACAGCACTCATCGGCTTCATTCTTGTCGTTCTTGATGAATTCACTTCCATCGAAAGATTACTTGCCGGTGCTGGAGTCATCGGGATTATTGTAGGGTTTGGCGCACAAAGCCTGATCAAAGACTTTTTTGCCGGCCTGTTCCTTTTATATGAAAAGCAGCTTCATAAAGGGGACTTCATCTCCGTTAACAACACCTTTCACGGGACAGTTGAAGACATAGGACTCCGGTTTTTGAAGGTGCGTCAATGGAGCGGGAAATTATTAACCATCAGCAATGGTCAGATCAAAACCATTGAAAATTACAACTTTGAATACATGCGCGTCATCGAAAAAGTCACCACAAGTTTTCACCAAGACCCCAAACAAGCGTATCAAGTCTTAGAAAAAGCTTGTGAGCGATTGAATGAGGAATTGCATGAGTACTTGAAGAAAGATTTGACCGATAAGCCTTATGAACCGTTCCAAGTGTATGGCATGTCCTCTTTAAACCATGAACACCGTGGATATGAATATACAGTCGTGGCTGTAGTCAATGACCTAGTCTATTGGACGGCAGCAAAAAAAACGCGCCTCATTCTAGCTGAAGAGTTGTTTGAAAACAATATCTTCATGGCAGAACAGCGCGTTGAATTGAATTCATCTGGTCATGGGGACCATCACTTCACTTCGAATGAAAAGCTCACGTGATCTTGGATCGGGATCCATGCCCCGATCCCTTGCCTCGTGACATTTTTTACGCTCAACGTTTTTTTCGAACCTTTGAGCTGGATGTACACATCACCAAAGGTCACTTCCCCTTTTTCATTGACAGCTGGTGCATAAGCATGCAGAATTCCTACTTTGTTTGTTGGTACACCATACGTATTGTTTTGCTTAGTCCCTTTACCAATGACCGTATTGAAGGAAAGTGGAAGCTTGGTATTTTTTTGTGCTTCTAGCAGAATAAGCTTCATCATCTGGTCGCTATGACTAATTCTTGAAGTCAAACCGCCTTTGATCTGCTTCTCTTCTTTCTGCACATAACTCAGCTTCTCTGTTTGTTTCCCACCGTGGTTGCTGTATTCATTCGTATTGATCTCCTGGTATTCCCAATTGATATTTGTCTCTTTAGATTCGTAAGCCAGCGGCCATCGCCCTAAAAAAATCTCACCTCTGTAACCAATGGCGAACGGCGATGGTTTCAATGATGTTTCATTCAACATCTCAATCAACTGCGGGTTCGTCACTCGAACATCCGTATCTTCCATCAATTCTTTTGTAATCTCTTCCGCTTCCAACAACTCTTGATCATCTGTTGAATTCGGATACGTGTTGTCTTTGGATATGTTCAGTACATGGTTCGGAATCGCACTCTCTTTTTCTGTTTTCTTATTTTCAGCTGATATCGATCCAGCACTAATGAACATGAAAATCCCAATAAATATGATCAGTCCTAACCACTTTCTTTTCACATCATGGGCCACCTTTCTTTTTTTATATTTTGTGAAAAACGGCCCGGACTATACACAAGGAATCATGAAAGCATCTTGTTCATGACGTGGTTCGCCTTCCCATCGAAAAACTGAATAAAAGGTCCAATCAAGACAATGATAATGACGGTACCGATTCCAATCGGCCCTCCAAGTGCGACTGCAAGGACAAGCGCAAAAACTTCCGTCAACGTTTTGGCCGTTCGTAAACTAAAACCGAATCTCTTCTGCAGAGCAACCATGAATCCATCGATGGGGTTCAAAGAAAACTTCGGTTGTAAATATAAAGAAACCCCAAAGGCAATAATCGCAATCCCACCGACCAGCACCGTCAATTGAACCCAGAAAGATGCAATCCTGAACGTATCAAATACGGATAACATCCAGAAATCAATGAATTGTCCAATGACGAAGATTGTAATGACAGCCAGTAAATCCGGTTTTTCTTTTGCAATGATAGCGTTTGTAAAAATCAGCATAGCACCGATCATGATAACCCAACTCCCTACAGTAAAACCAATGGTCTCAGACAGACCGACATTCACAGCATCCCAAGCACCCGCACCTAGATCTGATTTGATGGTTAATGTAATCCCAAGGGAAATAATGATTAATCCTACAAGATAAAAGAAAGCTTTGATAAAAACATTCCTCATTCCATTCCTCTCCTCTTCCTTTACATAATGCTAGACATAATGGTTAAGGCTTGACGGTATTACCAATATGTAAAAAACATGCACAAAAAAAAGAGCGCTTATCCAAATTCAGGATAACGCTCTTTCATTTTACTTGCTAAGTTGAATGCACTCAAGTGTTTCTTCTACTTCTATGCTGTTTTTTACTGACTGAACCATAGAACAATTTTTTTGAGAAATATCAAGGTTCTTCAACAACTTATCCTGATTCAAATGGTATCCTTTAATAACATAATGGAGATGGATTTTTTCAATACGATTGGCTTCATCAGGATTCCTCTCAACCTCAGCCGTCACTTTAATGTCTTCATACTCCGTCCGTTGTTTATCAAGGATTTTCCTAAAGACTCCAATGCTGCAACCTGCAATGGAGGCAACCATAAGTTGATAAGGGCGGAAACCAAACGTTTCATCACCTGAAATGTTCATTTGACCGTACTCGAATGACGTGCGAACACCGTTTTCTTTTAAATAAAAGTCCATGATTCATTCACTCCTTTGACAATATGCTGCGCCTTTAGTCTTATAATAACCGTTTTCAGTAAGGAAATAACCTTCTTATTAGAAAGAAAAACTTGTCCCCTTCTATCGATTTCTTATACGATAAGGAAGTATGAAAAAGGGGGGCAGTTTATGGTATCCAAACAAACACGATTCTGGATTTTAATCGGTCTCGTAACCATATCGGGATTTTCCCAGGGCATGCTCCTTCCATTGATTGCTGTCATCCTTGAGCAGAACGGCATTTCCTCCTCTATCAATGGATTGCATGCTACTGGGCTTTATATAGGGATTTTACTTTCCTCTCCATTCATGGAAAGACCACTGCAACGAATCGGATATAAACCAATGATCATGATTGGAGGAGCTTTGGTTATTGTGTCTCTTGCCTTATTCCCTTTCTGGCAGGCGCTGTGGTTCTGGTTCATTTTAAGAGTCACTATTGGCATCGGTGACCAGATCCTTCACTTCGGAACTCAAACGTGGATTACGGCCACCGCTGAAAAACATAACCGAGGTCGAAGCATCGCTTATTACGGCTTGTTTTTCAGTGTCGGCTTTACGCTTGGCCCGTTGATGACCAACCTGTTGACTTTCGGTGTCTATGTACCATTCCTCATTTCTTCGTTGTTAAGTTTAATGGTTTGGTTATTCATGATTTGGGTGAGAAATGAAACACCTGAAAAAGACCATACCACAGCTTATGGAACCAGTTCAATCAAAAGGTTTTCCAAAGCCATCCGCCTGGCATGGGTTGCTTTTTTACCACCTCTTGCCTATGGATTTCTAGAAGCGACCCTTCATGGAATCTTCCCTGTGTACGGGATGAGGATTGGACATGATGTTAACTTATTATCCTTGATTATTCCGAGTTTTGCTGCAGCAAGTTTGTTCTCTCAAATTCCTCTAGGCGCATTGAGCGACCGGATCGGAAGGAAGAAAGTCATCTTGACCGTCGTAGCAGGGGGAATCGTTGCCTTCCTTGCCGCGGCTCTGTTTGAAGACTCTGTGGTTGCTCTCTTCGCCACTTTCGCACTAGGCGGATTATTCGTCGGTTCCTTGTTCTCTTTAGGTATTTCATTCATGACAGACTTGTTGCCTAAAGACCTTCTTCCTGCTGGGAACATTTTATGTGGCATGGCTTTTAGTATCGGGAGTATTTTAGGGCCTTTCTTGTCCGGAATCTTCTTAGACTTTTGGCCGAACCTATCATTTTTCTACGTCATTGTCAGCCTGTTAATCATTGTCTTTGCAGCTACCCTTTACAAGAAAGATCCAGTTGCTTCCCACCCACGACACGGGTAATGCACCTCTGGAGTTTAAGTGGCCTGAAACTAAAACTCCTCTTAAACAAATATGTATAACAAAAGCTGCGGACGTCTTGTCCGCAGCTTTTGTTTATTCAGATAATGCTGTAGTCAGTACATCAAGGTTTTGCTCCATCAACGTAAAGTAGTCTTCATCGTTATCCACATTATCTTCCGTTAAAACAGAAAGGTTGTGGAAACGAAGCGCTTCCGCTCCAATCTCATTTTGGATGACTTCTGAAACTTTCGGAGTAATATTCTGCTCGAAAACTACATATTCGAGGTTATTTGACTCGGCAACTTGAACAATATTTTCAAGGTCTTTTTGAGAAGGCTCATTTGTCGGGCTCAGTCCTGATACGGCAATCTGCTCGATTCCATAAGCCTCTTCCCAGTAACCATAGGCGGCATGGGAAACAATAACTTTGCTTTTAGCTTTAGATTCTACACGATCATGAAACGTTTGATCTAAATCCATCAATTTTGCTCGTAGTTCTTGATAATTTTCTTCATAAAGCTCTTCCTGATCTGGATTCATTTTAATTAACTGACTTTTGATTCCTTCTGCCATTTGCGCAGCTCTTACAGGATCCAACCAAACGTGAGGGTCCATTTCGCCATGGTCGTGACCTTCATGACTATCTTCTGCATCGGCTTGTTCATCATCTCCATGACTGTCCTCTTCATGTGCATGTTCATCTTCTCCATGACTGTCTTCTTCATGTGCATGCTCATCTTCCGCCTGAACATCTTCTCCATGGTTATGAACATGTTCTTTTAGGTCCATATCCGCTGCTGCTTCCAGGATTTCTACACCCTCTGGCTGAATAGAGTCAGAAATTTTCTTTGCATAGCCTTCTAAACCTGCACCATTGTATATAAATAGATCCGCTTCCGCCAGTTTCACCATTTCCTTCGTCGTTGGCTCATACGTGTGAGCGTCTGAACCTGGTGGTAGAATAGATTGAACGCTTACCGTCTCTCCACCTATTTGTTCAGTAAAAAACTGCAAAGGATAAACCGTAGTATAGACATTTAGTTCCCCGTTCTCGTCCTTTGTTTTCTCCTTATTCTGCTCGGTTGATGTTTCTTCATTCCCACAAGCCGTAACCACTAGAATGGTAAGTATAAAAGATAATAAGATTGCTAGTTTTTTCATTCGTCGACCTCCTCGTATTCCAAAAAGATTATATCGTAACCGTTACACTTTGTAAATAGTAACGATTACTTTTTGACACAATTAAAAAAACCCGCGTTCAAAACACAGGTTTCTTTTAATACCGGATAAATCAGTGACATTGCGGACATTTGCCATAGATTTCGAACTTATGGTTTTCAACATCATATCCATGCAAGTTCTCATTAATACTATCCATCGGGCAGAATTCAATCGACTTTGTTTTTCCACAAGTGGTGCAAATGAAATGATGGTGATGGCCATGTGTATCACAGCCTAAACGAAAATGCTTTTCCCCACCAAGTTCTGTAGCTTCTAATATATCCACGTCTGTCAGCATATAAAGGTTGCGATAAATAGTATCGTAGCTGACACCTGGAAAATCATTTTGAATTTCCTTTAAGATTTCTTTCGCCGCGATATATTGATCTTGTTTGACAAAGATCTCCAAAATACGCTCTCGCTGCTTCGTTCTCTTAAACCCTTTTTCCTTCAGTCTTTGTAAAGCGGTCTCTACGTTCATTATGCTTCACCCTTTATCCATTGTTGAGCTCGAACTCGTTTGTAAAGAATCGACATAATTAAAATTAAAATAGCTGACACGACAATCGTCCCGCCTGGAGGAACACTCAGATGATAGGATGAAATGAGGCCGATCAGGACAGAGGTTTCTCCAAAAGCGATGGATAGACCAATTGTCTGCTTGAAGCTTTTGGCAATACGGATGGCTGAAGCGACTGGTAAAGTCATTAAAGCCGACACAAGTAAAATCCCCACAACCTGCATAGATGACGCAATAACCAGTGCCACCATAACAATAAATAACAAATGAATCCATCTTCCATTTACACCAGAAACTGATGCATGCTCCTCATCAAAGGAGAGAACGAAAAGCTCCTTATAAAACAAAATAACGATAAGGATGACAATCGAGGTAATCACAAGTACTGTCCACATACTATCACGGCTGACGGCTGTTACACTTCCGAATAAATAACTGAATAAATCCGTATTAAATCCATCTGCAAGAGAAATGAGAATCACACCGACTCCAATTCCCCCAGAAAGAATAATAGGAATAGCAAGTTCTTCGTAGTGTTTATACACTTTTCGAAGCCGCTCAATCAAGATCGCGCCGAACACGGAAAAGGCCATTCCCATGTAAATCGGATTCCATTCATTGACGGTGGTCACTCTTTTTTCAATAAGCAAGCTTGCTGCAATCCCAGTTAATGTGATGTGGGATAAGGCATCCGCAATCAAAGACAAGCGTCTTACGACAATGAACACTCCCAATAATGGAGCAACGATGCCGATTAAGATGCCTGTTATCGCGGCGTTTTGTAAAAATTCATATTGTAAAAAGCTTTCAATCATTGTGGTTCACCTCATGATGCGTGTGATTATGAGTCAGCTGCTGGACGGAATGACCATAAAGTTGATTGAGATCCTCTTCACTGAACTCCTTATACTCTTCAGAAGCTCCGTGGAAGTGAACAGTTTTATTCATACAAATCACATGTGTCGCATGCTCGGTGATCGTCCCGATATCGTGGGTGACCATCAAAAGGGTAATCCCCTGCTCCTGATTTAGTTTACCAAGCAAATCATAAAATTCCGTTACGTGCTTGGCATCCACCCCGACTGTCGGTTCATCAAGGATTAACAAAGAGGGATCACTCACTAAAGCTCTTGCAATAAACACACGCTGCTGTTGTCCTCCTGATAATTCTCCGATATTGGAGTAGGCATATTCCTCCATCTCTACAACTCTCAAAGCTTCTAAGGCTTTTTCTTTATGTTTTTTATTAAAAAACTTAAAAGCTCCGATACGGGAGACAAGCCCTGTCTTTACAACTTCAATTACGGTTGCAGGAAAACCAGAATTGAAACTGTTGGCTTTCTGTGAGACGAATCCAATCTCCTGCCAATCCTGATAATTTTTTAAGGTTTGGCCAAATAAGTGAATGGAACCATGATCTGGCTTAACAAGTCCCAGCATTAACTTAATCAATGTGGACTTCCCTGAGCCATTCGGACCGACTAGACCGAGGAACTGCCCCGATTGAATGTCCAAGTTTACGTCTTGGACGACCCATTCTCTATCATATTTAAAAGATACATTTTCTAACTTTACGATTGTTCGATTTTCCATGGTCAATCCCTCTCGAAATAATAATCATTACGAATTAAATTATAGTTCATCTGTTCATTTAAGTAAAAAAGCCTGCTCGAAATCTATTGACAGATCTTCTAAATTCCTGGTTAATAGAATAGGATAATTCATAACCATTACGATTTAAATGCAAATTCCATCATAAAGGAGGATTCTACTTGAATCAAGACCATTCTTCCACGAATTACAGATTAGGATACTTTTTACTCGTTATCTTTTTTGTATTGTTCCTTTTTGGAGACACGATCCCCTTCGATCGTATATGGCCTGTACCTTCTTCATTGCTGGATATGAATACAATTTTTATCAGTATCGTGCTTGAAGCCATTCCGTTTGTTCTACTCGGGGTATTCATATCCTCTGTCATTCAAACGTTCTTGAAGGAAGAAACATTGAAACGTTTCATTCCAAGAAACCCGGCTCTTGCTCTATTCCCTGCCGTTACTATTGGTGCGATCTTTCCTGTGTGTGAATGTGCCATCGTACCGATTGTACGCCGACTAATCCAGAAAGGAATGCCTCTCCATGTAGGGATTGTTATTCTTGTTTCCGCTCCTGTTTTAAATCCCATCGTTTTCCTTTCTACTTTTTACGCCTTTCAAACAGAACTGACCATTGCTTGGGCAAGGATGGGACTGGCCTTTATTGTTTCCATACTTATCGGTGCTGTGATTTACGCTTACTTCGGTAACAGCTGGCAATTAAATAAAAAGAATGCTTCTGTACATAATCATCATCATAACCATCACCATCTGGAGCGGAATCGTTTAGCAGAAACATTCCAACATGCCAGTGACGAATTCTTCGATATGGGGAAGTTTCTCATTCTAGGTGCCCTTTTTGCCAGCATCGTTCAAACCTTCCTGGCAAGGGATTTTCTCATTGAACTTGGTAACGGTATGCTTGCGGGACCGTTAGTCATGATGTCCCTCGCCTATGTACTGTCTCTCTGTTCAGAAGCCGATGCTTTTGTCGCTTCCTCTTTCAAAGGTCTTTTCTCTACAAGTTCATTACTTGCCTTCCTTGTTTATGGACCAATGACAGATTTGAAAAACACCATTCTCATGTTTGCCTATTTTAAAAAGAGATTTGTTTTCGCTTTTATCGGAATTGTCAGCATCATTGTCTACACAATAACCATCCTTTTTGATGTCTTTTTCTTATAACGGGAATAGGAGGAATATTTGATGAAGCCTGGTACGCATCAATTCTTAAGAGCTGTCATTCTTTTTGGATTTGCACTCTTTCTATTGAAACTGTTGATCAGCGGTGATATACAAAAGTTTATCGCTCCTCGTATGATGCCCTATGTGTACTTCACACTTATAGTCGTAGGGATCCTTGGAGCCATCCAATATTTTAAAACTGGAAATGAAGAAGAGCATGAAAATTGCGGATGTGCCCATGGTCACCATTATCCCAAGTCAAAAATAAAATCTTTTTGGATTTACGCATTGTTCATTGCACCTGTTTTGACTGGAATGATGTTTTCCGATCATGTCATGGGCAGCTCTGCTGCAGCGAATAAAGGTTTTAAATACGAGATGCGCAACACAAACCCTGAAATTGATACGGAACTGTCGACGGACGTAGAGGATATTGCCCCAATTGAATTAAATCCGGGCGTCCTAACTCCTAAAAAGCGATATCCAGACCTTTACGAATCTATGACTGAAGCCGATGTTATTCATTTAAACGAAGACAATTACATTGGAACCATTTCCTTGATGGAAGACCACATGGAAGAATATCTCGGAAAAGAGATTGTCATGAATGGATTTGTTTTCCGCGAAGACAGCTACCCTGAAAATCAGATCGTTGTGGGACGCTTTGGAATTAGTTGCTGCGTAGCTGATGGTGGAATCTATGGAATCATGGTTCAGGGGGTGGATTTAAACACATATAAAAATGATACTTGGGTTGAAGTTAGAGGGGTTCTCAACATGGTGGATTATAACGGATGGCAACTTCCCTTGATCGAACCGAAGGAAATCACTGAAATTGAAACACCACAGGAACCTTACGTTTATGAAACATTCGAATTCTCAGGTTAAGTACACGCCTCACTCTCTAGAGATGGGAACTTTTCATTTCATTCCAGAAGCGCTTCATTAAGGAAACTGTACTTGGTACCTATTCAAATTACGGAGGTGCAGGTTCAAAGAAGTAAAAATATATAATGATAGAAAAAAGCCAGAGCTGAATGAAAAGCTCTGGCTTTTTCGTTTAAAGATATCGGTTGTGACGCTTCTCCAAATAATCTTGAAGAGCCGAAAAAATCATAGTAAGCGGCCAATACACAAGGGCTGCTGTAATGTACATCGTCATCGAATCGACCGTTCGACCTGCTGCGATTTGTGCTTTATTCAAAATCTCAGGCACAGAGATCATGGCAGCAAGTGATGTGGCTTTCAGCAAATCAAGAAAGACATTACCAAGCGGCGGGATAGCAATTCTCGTTGCCTGAGGCATAATGATTCTCCTGATCGCCTGCCAATACGTAAAACCCAGGGCGCGGGATGATTCCCATTGACCGTTCGGAACACTGTTCAGAGAAGCTCGATTGATTTCTGCAATATACGCTGCACTGTTTGTTCCGAAGCCAATGATTGCCGCTACGGTTGCCGGCATTTTTATTCCTACAACAGGAAGTCCGAAATACAAAACGAATAAATACACGAGAATTGGGGTACCTCGCATAAAAGAAATATAAAATCGGGCTGGCCATCTGAGCCAGATATAATCCGATCCTCTCGCAAGTGCTAAAAAGAAACCCAGAACGAGCCCGACCAGCATACCGCTCAAAGCAACAAGCAAGGTCAGGGGCACACCTTCAAGAATAAAAGGAAGGTTTGCCCAGGCACGCTCCGCGTTAAAAAGTTTTTCGATTTGAATTTCGTTTATTTCGATACCTAACATAAGGATCTCCTTACAGTTCTAGACCTTCGATTTCACGGATATCTGCTTCTGGTTTTTTAGAAGCATCCTTGCCACCGAAGAACTCTTCAGAAAGCTTCGTAAGGGTTCCATCGTCTCTCATCTCTTGTAACACAGCATCGATTTCCTCTTTCATTTGAGAGGCATCATTAGGCATAACAATGGCAGAGTTCGTCGGATGGAACTTCAAGTCCGGGTGTAATTGAACTTCAATATTAGGCAGTGCTTTTAAGGCAAGAGACTGCAAGTAGTAATCATTGATGATAAAGTCTGTATTCCCGTTCTCGACATCTCGCAAGTACACATCATTGGTTACATTTCCGTATGTTTTCGTTTCTGCACCGAAGTGTTCAGCAATTTGTGAAAACACGGTAGTTGCTCCACCACCATGTGTTTTTCCTTCGAGGTCTTCTAATTTCTCGATTCCAGATAAGTCAGACTCACGGACAATCATAGTGGAATAAGAATATTTATATGGTTCACTAAACGTAAACTGTTCTTGACGAGCTTTCGTCACTTCCATGTCGTTGATCACTGCGTCGATACGGCCACTGTTGATGGCAGAAAGTAGTCCATCGACTCCGTATTCTTCAAATTTCAATTCAAGACCGAGGCGATCCGCTACCTCTCTCATGATTTCCACATCATATCCAGTCATCTCATCAGAGTCTTCTGGATAATAAGAAGCTGGGAAAAGTGTACCGGAAGTACCGACAACAATCTCCCCTTTTTCTTGGATTTCACTCCATTTGCTATCGGAAGCTTCTTCGCTTCCATTGCTATCTGAACTGCTTTCTCCTTCATTACTTGAACCACAAGCAGCAAGAAATCCGGCAAGCATAAGCATAAGTATGAATAAAAGACCTTTGCGCATTCGTTTTTCCACCTTCCATATGTTTTTTGCACCTGTCTAATATAGCAACTTGACACCTGTAATATCAACTGCCTGGATCCTTTTTTACACATTCCATTTTTTCCACTTGTATTCTCACCCTTTCGTGATATCATAATAACATGTATTAAATTAAAATAATTTTAAATAAAATCTCTATTTCACCTTATTAATTGACTTTCATTCTCAATTAACAAAAGGAGTTGAAAATTGTATGAATCAATCACGAACCTTATCTCCCTTGAAGTGGTGGAAATTACCATCACCTTCCACCCTTAAGGAACATGTTGAATTAATGGCAGCCGTGATCAGCGGACTACTTATCTTAGTTGCATGGTATGGAGAACACCATTGGGCACCATCTGTATATATCAGTTTATATGTAACAGCTTTCCTTATTGGTGGTTTCGCTAAAGCAAAAGAAGGATTAGAAGAGACAATAAAAGAAAAATCGCTGAATGTTGAGTTGCTCATGATTCTAGCCGCTATCGGCTCTGCTTCCATTGGATACTGGACTGAAGGAGCCATTCTCATCTTCATCTTTGCTCTAAGTGGAGCTCTGGAAACATATACGATGAACAAAAGCCATAAAGAAATTTCTTCCTTAATGAGTTTGCAGCCGGAAGAAGCCTTCCTAATTACAAATTCCGGGTATGAATGGGTACCTGTAAAAACGCTACAAATCGGCGATCAAATATTAATCAAACCCGGGGAACGTGTCCCTGCAGATGGAAGGATTGTGAAAGGCAATTCCACGTTAAATGAAAGTGCCATTACCGGTGAATCTCTCCCTGTTACCAAAAGTGAAACTGGAGAAGTTTTCGCAGGAACGATGAACGTTGACGGCAGCCTTGTCGTCTCTGTCACCAAACCGTCGAATGAAACACTTTTCCAAAAAATCATTACCATGGTTCAAAATGCTCAAAGTGAGAAATCCCCTTCCCAATTGTTTATTGAAAGGTTTGAAAGTACGTATGTAAAAATCGTATTAGCCGTGGTGGGTCTTATGTTATTCCTCCCACATTTTCTGTTCGGATGGTCATGGATGGAAACCATTTACCGGGCCATGATTCTACTTGTCGTCGCTTCTCCATGTGCCCTTGTCGCTTCCATTATGCCTGCAACATTATCGGCTATATCAAAAGGTGCACGCCATGGGATTTTGTTCAAGGGGGGCGTACACCTTGAACACCTCTCTCATCTAAAAGCAATCGCATTTGATAAAACGGGGACGCTCACGAAAGGAGAGCCAGAGGTCACTGACTTTCTTCCAATAGAAATGAACATGGAAGCTTCCATTCTTTCTGTCGTTTCTTCCATTGAAAATGAATCCAACCACCCCCTAGCCCAAGCAATCGTAAACTATGCCAAAAAAAATGACTGCTCTTTTTCTTCGGTCGAAAATGTCAAAGATCACAGTGGGATGGGTGTGAGTGGACAATACAATAACGAGGAGTGGAAAGTAGGAAAAGCCGATTTTGTCGGGAAAGAAGCAGCAACTACCTATAAAGATAACCTTGCAGAAACCCTGGCTTCGGAAGGGAAAACCGTGATTTTTGTAGCAAAGAGTGAGCAGATCGTCGCCCTCTTCGCCCTGAAAGATACGGTTCGAAAAGAAGCAAAGGAAGCTATTTCAACACTAAGAAGCCATGGTGTTTACACCATTATGTTGACAGGTGACAATGACCGCACGGCAAAAGCCATTGCTGAAGAAGTAGGAATGGATAACTATATCGCTGAATGTACGCCTGACCAAAAACTTCAGGAAATCAAAATATTAAAAGACCATTTTTCTCATGTGGGTATGGTTGGGGATGGGATCAATGATGCACCGGCGCTCGCAGAAGCTGATGTTGGCGTTGCTATGGGGGAAGGTACAGATGTTGCCTTAGAAACAGCAGATATTGTATTGATGAAAAACGATCTTCCCAAGATTGGAGAGGCTACCCAAGTTTCTCGCAAAATGAACAAAATCATCAAACAGAACATTATTTTCTCTATAACCGTGATCATGCTTTTAATTGTGAGCAACTTCTTGCAAGTCCTCGATCTTCCTTTAGGTGTCATAGGACATGAAGGGAGTACGATTCTCGTGATATTGAATGGACTACGATTACTAAAATAAATAAGAAAGGCGGAACCTTACACGGTCCCGCCTTTCTTTATATCTTCTACCCCCACGTCTCTTTCGTTCTACGATGATGACTCATGGCATTGATCTCCCCTCCCAGAATAATGACAACTCCTGAAAGGTATAACCAAATCATGAGTACGATCACTGTACCTAAACTCCCATAGGTGGCAGAGAAGTTCCCAAGACTACTCACATAAAAAGAAAACAACAGGGAAACTAACTGCCAGCCAAATGTAGCAAACACCGCCCCGGGGACGGTATCACGGTATTTCAACCGTTTATTTGGTGCCATGACGTACAAAAAAGACAATACGATATAAAAGATGATGGATGAAATGACCCACCTCATCCCATTCCATAACGTTAAAAAGTTTTCTGAAAGTCCGAAGACAGAAAACAGTTGAATGCCGATCGTATGACCAAGTACAGGCAGCAAAAGAGCAATTCCGATTACAAAAACCATCGCCACTGTCAGGACAATTGCGATGATACGCGATACAAGAAACGAACGGTTCTCTTTGACGTTATGTGCACGGTTGAATGCGCGCATAATGGCATTAACCCCATTAGATGCAGCCCAAAGGGTGCCTAGTAAACCGATGGATAACAAACTACCATTTTCCCCGCTTAATAAGGAAGAAACATTTTCCGTAATCAAATCGAACGTTTCAGGGGGCGCATAGGTACTGACGAAAGCAAGCACACGTTCTTCGTCAATATGTAAATATCCGAGCAATGTAAGTAGGAATATCATAAAAGGAAACAAAGATAGTAGAAAAAAATACGACAGTTGAGCCGCCATCCCTCCGACATCATCTTCACCGAAGCGAGCAAACAGCTCTTTGCCAAAATTCTTGATGATTTTCACGATATTCCCTCACCTCTTGTGATCAAGAAGCTTCTTTTGAATCGTCGACAGCTCTCAGCTGCTCTTTCACTTCTTGATTGATTTCCCCTACTTTATTCAGCATACTCTCCGCCTTATCCAATAATTCCAGAAGATCTTCCACTCCTTTATTTACTTGCGAAGAAAAAGCCTCATAATTCACTCTAATTCTGTGAATGGCTTCTGAAGGCTGCTTCACATAACTTTGACATTTGGAACCAGTAGCTCGTGATTTCTCCCCTACATACTGTCTGGTTTCTTTATCCATAAGTGCTGCTACTCCTCCAACTAATGCTCCTATCAGTACACCTTTCCAAAGTTTACTCTGTCCCATAAACATCCTCCTTAAAGATTATGATCGTTTTTAATTTTTTCTAACAGTTTAAAACATCCATCATGGACGAGGTCATACACATATTCAAAATTACCTGTGAAATATGGGTCCGGCACTTCGCTTTCCTTCGAATGAGGTACAAAGTCCAGCAGTTTGGCGACCACTACATCATTTTTCTCTCGAATTCCTTTCAAGTCCTGGATGTTTTTATCATCCATCGCAATTAAGTAATCAAAGTCATCCCAGTCCGATGCCTTCACTTGTCTTGCACTCATGCCCTCATAAGAGATGCTTTTCTCATCAAGGATTGCCCGTGTCCCTTCATGAGGCTCAGAACCGATATGCCAATGGCCAATTCCTGCAGAATCGACGGTTATTTTTTCATCCAATCCTTCTTTGTTCACAAGATCTTTAAAAATAGCTTCTGCCATAGGGGAACGACAAATGTTACCGAGGCAGACAAATAATACACGAATCATAACTATGTTCCTCCAATGTAGTGTTTCTCATCTGTTTATTTTCTATGAAAGCGTCAAAAATCCTGCCTAATCAAAACAGTTCACCTAAATATCTTCCCTTTTCATGTCGAAATCAACCGTTCTTTTTTTATTTTTGTACATAAATGACCTTGACATTTGTTTCTAATTTTCGGAATATTTAATATATGGACAAATACTAAATATATGGACAGGGGGAAGATGATGGGTGAAGGTAGTGCATTACACAGTTTTTTAAGTGAATTAAGTGGAATTGTCTGGGGACCGTTCCTTCTGATTTTATTGGTAGGAACAGGGGTTTATTTGACACTCCGCCTGGGGTTTCTTCAGTTTAAAACCCTCCCTTACGCTCTAAAGCTTGCTTTTAAACCAAGCAAAGAGAAGAAAAAGAATGAAAAAGGGGATATTTCGCATTATCAGGCACTCACCACAGCTCTTGCTGCAACCATCGGAACAGGAAACATCGCTGGTGTAGCAACGGCCGTTGTTCTAGGTGGACCTGGTGCCGTTTTTTGGATGTGGGTGACCGCTGTTTTCGGTATGGCGACAAAATATGCCGAAGCTGTACTAGCCGTTAAATACAGAATTGAAGGTAAGAACGGTGAAATGTCCGGCGGGCCTATGTATTATCTATCTCGAGGGTTGAAAACCAAATGGCTCGGACGTCCGCTCGGTTTCTTATTCGCGATCTTCGGTGCCGTTGCTGCATTTGGTATTGGAAACATGGTCCAGTCCAACTCCGTTTCTGATGTTATGGAAGGCACGTTCAATGTATCTCCATGGGTGACGGGAGTGCTGCTTACGCTGTTAGCCGGCTTAGTTTTGCTAGGAGGAATTAAAAGTATCGGGAAAGTCACGGCTTTCTTTGTTCCAATCATGGCTATTTTCTATGTTATTGGTGCACTAATCATACTTATTCTGAATTACAACATGGTCATCCCGGCATTTGGCACTATTTTCAATGATGCATTTACAGCAAGTGCCCTTGGTGGCGGTCTACTCGGGACAGTCATTCGTTATGGGGTCGCACGCGGTGTCTTCTCCAATGAAGCAGGTCTCGGTTCTGCACCGATCGCTGCTGCTGCAGCCCGTACGGACTATGCAGGACGCCAGGCACTAGTTTCTATGACTCAAGTATTCATCGATACCATTATCGTTTGTACAATGACAGGTCTAACGATCGTCATGGCAGGCCAATACCAAGGCGGGCTGGACGGCGCTGACTTGACTTCTACCTCATTCCAAATTTTCCTTGGTGATGTAGGGGCGTATATTGTAACTATAGGCTTAGTCTTCTTCGCCTTCTCTACCATTGTCGGTTGGTCCTACTATGGTGAAAAATGCTTCGGTTACTTGACGAAACAACGCTTTATCGGTGTTTATAAGATTGTGTTCGTAGCGTTTGTCCTTGTAGGAGCCGTATCCCAACTGAGCACAGTATGGGTTTTCGCTGACGTGATGAATGGCTTAATGGCCTTCCCGAACTTGATCGGACTATTACTCCTATCCGGGGTCGTAGCTGCCGAAACGAACAAGTTCCTGAAAGTCGCCAAAAAAGAAAAACAACAAGAACGCGAACAACGGCAAGCCGGTTAACCTTGAATACTGATCTCTCATTCAAAAAGAGCTTACCGCACTACGTTGCGGTAAGCTCTTTTTATGGTGTAAAGTAAACTACTAGAAAACTCCTTGTTTGAATAGGATTAATGAGGGCATAGGAACTACAACTAAGCTAATCCACCCACCACCCACAGAATAATCAGAAACGATAACCCTATTCCTATTGGTAAAAGGAAACTTCGATACACAATCCCCCAAGTAAAATGTTTTCTTCTACTTTTTAAGAACAGATCAACGGAAAAGAAAATACAAGCTGCTCCCAAGCTGACCCACATAAAGATAACTCCAAAAAACATATGCAATAAACCTGAAAACAACAATTCTGCTTTGGGCTGTCCAGTGATTTTCGCTATATATCCTCCTACCCATTCGCTTACAAAGGATGCGGCCACTCCGTATGAGAGAATCAATGGAAGACTATATAACAAACCTACAGGTATAAGTAAAGTCACTGTATGTAGATAAACTACTAAACCACTCAGCCCACTATTGAACGCCATGATGAACCCTAGAACAACGGCGTATATAGAACTTGTGATAGAACCAGCTACAATCTTTCTTTTTAACAAATACAATCCCCCTTCTCCGCAAAACATTAATATGATACTTGACTGAACTTTGCGGAAAAAGAGGTAAATAAATCCATCCAAACTCTTCACCATATATTTTAATGATTATTTTATTACACCACCCTGACTTATCCATTAAAATAATCGTTATGCTATCGGAGCGATACAGTCAGGGCCTTCGTTTTTAGCTGAGTTGACGTAGTCGCTGACTTCATAGGCACGGAGGTCGTCCATTGTCAGTTGTTCAACAAAACCCTTGGCATCTGAAGGCGACCATTTCACTGGTTCAATCCACTCATCCTCCCTTCCCTCAGGCAATATCACGGGCATACGGTTGTGAATTGGAGCCATAAACTCATTCACATCCTGAGTGAGAATCGTACAAGTGTAAAGGGATTCTTCATCCCCTTCCCATTGGTCCCACAAACCGGCAAAAGCAAAAAGTGAACGTTTTTCAGGTTGGATCCTCACAGGTTTTTTTCCTGATTCGGTCTTTTGCCATTCATAAAAGCTATCCGCCACAATTAAGCAGCGTTTTTGACTCATCAGCCTTTTGTAGCTGGGCTTTTCATGAGCGGTTTCACTTCTTGCGTTTATCATTTTGTAGCCAATCTTAGGATCTTTGGACCACGAAGGGACAAGCCCCCACTTCATATAACCTGCACGTTTTTGTTTTCCATCATGGATAACCGCCAGCACCTTTTGCCCCGGTGCGATGTTATACCGTGGTTCATAACCATTGATCGGCCTTTCGATTCCATACTCTCTCAATATTTCCGCTTCTTCAGCTAACAACGTGTACCTTCCACACATTTCATTGCCTCCTATACGTTTTCTCATGACCACCTCAACCATTGATAAATATAAAAATCCGCGCGTCATTCAAAATCCGAAACGCCGGTCAATTTGGCTTTGATATTGTTTGAATGCCCCGGATTGGTCCATTTTTCTCTTTTCCATCATCATATCAAAGCGAAGCTTTTTCTCTTTCCATTCCTTTTTATAGTGAGCGGATAACTTCGGATCTTTAATCTCAGCTAAGAGATCTTCAATTTCTATCATTTCTTTTTTCAGGACCATTTCTTCAGGCAGCATGTTGGCATTCTTTAGAATCCTATAACTGTTTCTAAGTTCTGGAGGCAGATGAGCGAATTCGTCTTTGGGAAGTGGTTTTCCTTTTCCAGGTAAGTTGTCGAAATCCCCTTTTTTCATGGATTGTTTAATCTTTTCCTCAACCAAGTGGCCATAATCCATCTTTCTGCCCCCTATCCTTTTTTCGTCGCATAGGCTTTCATTGCATCTAATTCACAACTGCCAATCGGTTCATGGATCATCGTGATTTCCCGTTGGTTCTTTGGTTTTTCAAGGTCGTGATAAACTTTTTCTGAAAGGGTAAGCCCAACACGACTGGCATCTTCAACGGATTGGGAGTAGATAACTTTTTTTAAATTCGAGAAGTACATGGCAGTGAGACACATCGCGCAAGGTTCTCCACTCGCATACATCGTACAATCACTCAAATCAATGGCCCCCCTTGCTTGTTGGGCTTTTTTAATCGCTACCATTTCAGCGTGAGCGCTGACATCGGGGTGGAGATGAAGTTCATTTACACCTTCGGCAATAATTTCTCCGTTACAAACAAGAACTGCTCCGAATGGGTGGCCTCCAGCGTTTACATTTTCTAAAGCTAACTGCAAAGCCCGTTCTGAAAAAGGATTCACAATCTCTATCTCCTCTCATTTTTGTAGACGTTTGTTCAGCGATTGCTTCAAACCACTAGCGAGTGGTTCGACAGCCACAACCCGTCTAATTTCAGTGTCGTTATCTCGATCATGGTAGCGCACCTCATTGACATCATTCACAGTCACTCCATCGGGATGAGGCTCAATTAAGGTCATATAGTCCCAAGGAGTCACCTTCCCCTCCCGTAGCACTCTCAAATAAAAACCCGAGAACCCTTTCTCCATGACACGTGCTGGAAAATCATCGATTCCATGAGTTCGAGCTATAATATAGCACGGCTTTCTGGGCTCAGATACTTGCAGGACGGCTTCTCCAAGTTGAAAAATATCGCCGATGTGGATATCACGCTCGTCAATCCCTTCTACAGTCAAGTTTTCACCGAAAGAAGGAAAAGAAAATTCTTGACCGTAATGACCTTCCCAGTGCCTATAGTGCTGGGCTGGATAAAGGCATACAGCTTTGTCCCGGCCGCCGTGATTCTTTTTATCTGCTTGTTCATCCCCTTCAAAGTTCGTATAAGTCAAATGGATAGGGTCTTTGACAGGGGTTTTCCGGTAGGCACTGTTCAATCCCCCTTTATCCGTTTGATAGGTTTCCGGACGACCGACATTCAAAGATAAGAGTTTATGCTTCACTTAAGGTCCCCTCTTTCCATTGCTTAATCCAGGCTGGGAGGTAATCATAACTCCAAGCGTCCATCGGATAATCAACAAAAACATCTTCGCCATTTTCATAGAGCGCTTGTATTAACTCATTCATACTTCCGAAATAAAATTGATAAAGAAATTCATAGCTGAACGGTTCTTTTGGCATATGCTGATCTGCACACACCTGCGGATCACTATAGTTCAAATAGGTACGACAAGGAATCGGCCGCACTTCATAAGCCATACATAATTGAGTTTCAGGATCCAGCATCGGGCAAGGCAGGTTCAACTTTTTGTATTCCAGTTTTGTTTCTGGCGCTTCATAATCCATAGCCATAGCTTTTTGCAATTTGTCCTGCTGTTTTTCATAATAATTTTCCCAATGGTCATAAATCGCTTTTTTTCGATCTTCCGAAAAGTTCTCAATGGAACAAAACAACATTTTCGCTTCCATTTTCGTAATGACAATCGGGAAGTAGCAGCAGAAAGCACATCCCATAAAACAATTCGGCTTCATGGAGGTGAATTCCTCCATCCGCTCAATTTCGTGGTCGACTTCGGTCAGCAATCTCTGAAAACCACTTAATATCACAGTTTCTGTATCTTGTTCACTATCCAATAATTCATCAACAATCCCGTCAAAAAATGAAGGGTCGATTTCATACGATTGGTTTATTTTTTCACACCGCTTTATGATTTCTTCATGTTTCAAAAAACTCATAGTAAAACTCCTCTGTCTATCGTTAGTCCCATTATACACGGGGCATGACATATGGCACCACTTTCTCCCGACCACGAATTTCCTGTTGTTCAACCCCCAAAAAAATCCTATGATATGAGAAGACATATAAATAGAATCTTTCACCTTTGGAGGTACGTCTACATGTTATCAAACGCAGAAATCGGTATCGATCTTGGTACTGCTAATATATTGATTTATTCAAAATCAAAAGGAATTTTACTTAATGAACCGTCTGTTGTCGCCTACAATACAGAAACGAAAAACGTGGTGGCTGTAGGAAAAGAAGCAAAAGAAATGGTCGGAAAGACACCGAGAAACATCATCCCTGTCCGCCCGTTGAGAGATGGTGTTATCGCTGATTATGATATGACCGCGCAAATGTTGAAGGAGCTTTTGAAAAAAGTATCCAAAAAATCCGGCATCTCCATGCGTAAACCGACCGTCGTCATTTGTACGCCTTCCGGCTCAACTTCTGTTGAACGCCGTGCCATTCATAATGCAGTGAAAAGCTATGGAGCTAAAAATGTGCATTTGATTGAAGAACCAATCGCAGCCGCAATTGGTGCTGACCTTCCAGTTGATGAACCTATTGCCAACGTAGTCGTAGATATCGGTGGCGGAACGAGTGAAGTAGCTATCATTTCCTTCGGTGGTGTCGTATCCTGCAAATCCATTCGTACAGGTGGAGACGTCATGGATGAGGAAATCATCCAGCACGTGCGTAAAGCTTACAACGTATTAATCGGAGAGCGCACAGCCGAGCAAATCAAGATGGAAATCGGCTACGCACTTATCGATCACCCAGAAGAAACGATGGAAGTAAGAGGTCGTGACATGGTCACTGGTCTTCCAAAAACCATCGAACTAAAATCAACGGAAATTCAAGGAGCCCTGAAAGAGTCCCTAGAACAGCTACTAGAAACGATTCGTGCAACCCTTGAAGATTGCCCACCAGAACTAAGCGGAGATATCGTAGACCACGGTGTCATCCTTACCGGAGGGGGCTCCTTGCTTAACGGCATGCAGGATTGGCTTTCCAACGAAATTTCCGTACCTGTACACATGGCCCCAAGTCCACTGGAATCCGTAGCCATCGGAACCGGCCGCAGCCTGAAAATGATTCAAAAACTGCAAAAAGCAAGTAAGTAAGATAGAAAGGCGGAAACGCCCGGGAGTCCCGACAAGCATAAGACGAGGGGCGCAGTGAGGTGATCTTCCCTCGCGGAGGCCATCGACTTATGTCTCGAGGGACTGGGCGTTGGAGCTGGACAGACTGAAGTGGGGAATCACCCTGGTAGACTCGAAAAGCATAAGACAAGCGCCGCAGTGAGGTGATCTTCCCTCACGGTGGCCATCGACTTATGTCTCGAGGGACTGGGCGTTGGAGCTGGACAAACCGATCTAAAAAGATTGAAAGAAAACAAAACCTCCGGGGATCCCCGGAGGTTTTGTTGTATCATCTCTTGCCCTTCCCAAAAAGAAATGAACACAACTAAATCCCCTCAAAAGAGAGGATATAATAGGGACGATGTCGAAATACGGATAAAAGTAGAGATTCATTTACACTTTTGATAGAATGTTTCGAAACAACCCACGGAGTGGAAAGGAAGGAATAGAGACCTATTCCCCTACTCTCTCTTCTAACACAGCAGATCAAACATTAAGGAGCAGATTTCAATGAAACTATCTACTTTACTTAAGTGGTTAACAGGTGGTTGTGAAGCATTCCTGGCTATCCCTATAGCAGGTGGGGCTTTCATATTCAGCAATGCATGGCTGCCGTTATTGTTCATGTTTGTTTTCCACTTAATTACCCTCGTTGTCTCAGCTAAAGACAAGCGTTCCTACGTGGGAAGTATTCTCGGTATGATCACAAGTGCTATCGGAGCGATCCCTTTTATCGGCTGGGTCATGCACACTGTGACTGCCATCGTTCTTTTAATAGATGCCGGCCGCGCTACAAGCCTGGATAATAAATCCTGAGCACCTAATTCACCAAAGGGGGATAGCGATGTTTACAGTCATATGTCTTTTCCGAGTAAAACAAAAAAAATTGGATGAATTTATGAAATTGAGCAGAAAAACCGGGAATCTCTTAAAATCTCATGGGGCTCTCGACCATAATCTATATTTTTCCAATAAACTGACCGGCAGCCAAGGTTCAATGGGATTTTTGAATATCGTAGACGTTGAGGAAGATGAAGAACTCGTTCTCGGTCAATCCATATTTAATAGTGAAGACCATTACCATGAAATCATGAGAACTGCAGGATTCGACGATATTATTCAATATTTAGACGATCATATTAAAAATGTAGTGGAAACGACAAGAATTATTACTTCAAGTTTTACAACAGAACGCAGTAAGGAGTTAGAAGCATAATTTCTTCGGAGGTGTCGATATATGAAAATTGTAGTTTTAGGGGCAGGAGCCTTAGGTGCGTATTTCGGGGCACGGTGGCAGGAAGCTGGTCATGATGTCATTAACCTTGTGCGTGAAGGAAGAGCCGAGCAGATTGAAAAAAACGGACTGAAGCTACATAGCGAAATGGGAGATTATGAAGTGCCAGACCCTGTGATTGCCAGAAGTCCAGAAGAAATCGAGAATCCTGATCTTGTTTTTCTTGCCGTTAAAGGCTACCACCTTCATGGTACATTGGACTGGCTGAAAGCTTTGGTAAACAAAGGAGCAAAAGTCTATCCCGTTTTAAATGGTATGGAACACATCAGCATATTGCAAAAAGAATTGGGGGAGGAAGCTGTTATCGGCGGACTTTCCTACATCATTGCAACCCTTGATGAAGCTGGGCATGTTGTCCATACGAGCCCATTCCATGACCTCGTATTCGGACCGCTCCATACGTCTCAGCAGGCCATCTGTGAAGAACTTGCCCTCGCTTGTAACCAGGCGAATGTGAATAGTACTTTAAGTACAAACATTCTGGAGGACATGTGGAGAAAATACATGTTCATTACCGCATTTTCTGGAATTACAACAGCTGTTAATCAGCCTATTGGCGTTGTCCGAAGTTATCCTCAAACGTTCCGAATCGCAGAGCGAATTCTTACGGAAATGAAAGAACTTGCAAACGCTCACCACATCGATTTGACAGATGAACAAGTGCAGCAGGCATTTGAACGGTTACGCGGATTGGATGATGAAATGACATCATCCATGCATCAAGATCGACGAAAAGGACTCCCGCTGGAAGTTGAACACCTTCATGGTGGAGCTTTACGCCTGGGCAGCGAAGTGGGATTGAGCATGCCTTATATTGAAACAATCCATGCAATGATCAAACCTTACGAAGAATATCAACAATGACAGAAAAGGTGCCCCTGAACTCAGGGGCACCTTTTCTCTTTCTATTCTTCATCTGCGTATTCGTCTACTTTCGGCCTCTTTCCTCTTTTCAATTCCCTGATCGATAATCCGAAGTCCATTTGCAAATGAGGATAATCCTTAAAATTCTCCCAGTCGCCTCCCCATTCAAACCCAAGACCTTTAGCTGCTTCAGCAATTTCCAACCAATCTGATCGTCCGTTTCCATTTCCATCGTACTCTGTATCCCAAATGATCCGGCCACCTTCGTTCTCAAGCGCAAAATCTATGGCAAGCCCATAATTATGATAGGACTCCCCACCCCTTGCATAAGTGACAACTTGCCCCTCAGATGAACGACCTTGTTCATATAGCTTGTCCTGTCTTTGAACAGATCGGTGACCTTCTGTTATAACAATGTTGATCCCTGCTTCCCTTACCTTTTCAACCAGTTGTTCTTTCCGCTTTTCCACTGTCGGGTGAAGGTTGGTGGGCAAAGGGACATCTTTTTTGTAAAAAACACCTTGAGGAAGTTCCTTTTCTACTTGTGGGACCAAAAAGAACAGCACCAGAGCAACCACGACAGCAAAAAAGAAGAAGTTCATCAAGTTTTTTAGAATGCGCACTTCTGCTTCCCTTCCATTCATTTATTGTTTAAATTGAGAATACCACACGAAGCTGGTTAGAGAAACGAATAAGTTCCTTTTCATAGTTTCCTATAGTATATTTACAGAAACATCCAATTGGGAGGGAACCATATGAAATCCGTCTACTTATTACTATCAAACACAGGCACGATCACAAACCAAGCCATTAAAGCTTTCACCGCAGCCCCCTACAACCACGCATCGATCTCCCTCGATAAAAATATGAAGCGCCTGTATAGTTTCGGTAGACGTCGACCGACAAACCCTTTTTGGGGAGGATTCGTTCAGGAAGATCTTGTTCAAGGAACATTCAGCTGGTACCCCTACGCCACCTGTGCCGTTTATGAATTAAAAATGACAAGAAGAAAATATCAAAAGCTCGAGCGCCTTCTTAAAGCATTCGCTAAGAACTATAAAACTTACTTTTACAATTACTTAGGTCTTTTAGGTGTACCTACAAACCAGCCTATTCATGTGAAATCCAGTTATTTTTGCTCCCAATTCGTAGCTGAAGTACTTAAACGAGCAGGATTCAACCTTTTTTACAAACCGAGTGCTCTTGTTACTCCAGATGATTTCCGCAATCACGAAGAACTCCAGTTGATTTACGAGGGTGCCCTTTATGAATACCCTCATTTATATTCAAGAACCTATTACCATCCAAAAAAGTACAAATCCTTCCCGTTTCGAAGATACATAAAACAACAGGTAAAGTCGGAGGTGCTCGGGATACAAGAAGAGAACGGAGAGCTCTACCAGTTCAGGGATGGATTCATCAAACCAAAGAAAATCTTAATCTCAAAAAAATGGTACAGAATTAGAAAGATTCTGGACCTATAAAAAATCTTCCATCTTCTACAATAGCTCCCTTTATTTAAAGACTCAGTTTCGAGACTTTTGTTGAGTGGTAGGGCTGCGGGGAATGGCTCGCTTTCCGCGGGAGCGCGATGAGCACATACCGCACTCCCTTAAAGGAAGCCTGGCCTGGTTGAAATAATGAATGACACTCCCTGGCCATGGATACGGGGTCAGGGAAACGACGATTTACAGTGGTTTGGATCGGTCATTAGAAAAAAAAAAAACGTTCGTGTCTCCATTCGCTTTTCATGCGGACGTTTCCCAGACCCTGCTTCCACGCTTATTCGTGTGGGATTTTTGGTTAAAACAACTATATAACGCGTGGCTGAGCAGGTCTTCCCTACAGAAGTTGTCAGTCTGTTAGAGGAATTTCGAGAACCTCTTTATGGCAAAGGGGCGGAGGGAAACGGTGAGACTCCTACCTTAAGTGTGCAGGCGCCTTGGTCAGCGGCGTATGGACTGGACTGAGCTGGCGGAGATAAAGAAAACCCGAAGAGCATAGCGATTCGATGTTGACTTATCGTACAGAAGCGAGGGAAGTCTCACTAGGCGCCGGAACCGGATATAAACTTGGGAAATGCGTGGTAGATGAGACCCCGCAGAGCGTTAGCTCGAGGAGGCTCATCACTCGCCCACGGAAAGCGAACCTTTTCCCGGAGCCCCTAAGCTCCCATAAAAGTCTCGAAACTGAGCCTTCCACAATGTTGCCAGTTAGTTGAATAATGATTTACATAAATAAACACCCCTTACCAGATGATATACCGGATTGGGGTGTTTACTTTTTTGCTTATTCGAATGTCCCTTTAACTAGTGGTTCTCCATTACTGACCATTTCTCTCCCTAAAGCGATGACACGGGAAATTTTCAGTGTTTCCGGGTCCATCATAACAAGATCTGCATCTTTCCCTTTTTCCAGCTTCCCTTTCGTATGAAGACCCAAAATAGATGCCGGATTTAGGGTGATGACCTGCAAGGCATCTTCCATGCTCACCTTCTGCTCTACAACGGCCTCTTGGAAAGCTTCATACAAGGAGGCTACCTTCCCTACTTTCAAACCAATCAAGTTGCCCTTATCATCAAAATCCGGAAGGCTACCTTGAGCGTCGGAAGTGAAGGTAATTTGTTCAACCGACACCCCCTGATCAAGCATGCGTTTCAGGGCTTCACTGCTTTTCACTTCTCCGTCTTCTAAAAATTTAGGGATTGTACTCGTTGTAAAATCAACGTACCCTCCCCTTTTAGCGTATCGGATCCCTGCTTCAAAAAGATCAGAATTACGGTTGATGTGTGTCGGATAAAATTGTGTAATAGGTATATCAGTCGTCTCAATAACTCTCTCTATAAGTTCTAATTTATCTGGACTATCCCCGACGTGCACATTGACAATCCCTTTTTTCCCTGAAAGCATCCCACCGATCCGCGCTTCGGAAGCGATCTTCGCCATTTCTTCAACGGTAGGCTGAGAAGATCGGTGGTCTGAGATGGCGATTTCTCCCGCTCCAATGATCAAATCAATCAACAGAATGTCGTCCTCGATGTTACCTGTTAATGTTTTTACAGGGACTTGATAAGAACCAGTATGACAATAGCAGGTAATCCCTTCCTCCCTCAAAGCGCGTGCTTTCGCTACAAGATTTGTCATGGTCCTTGTCGTCCCATCCGTGCCAATGACACCAACAAGAGTGGTTACTCCGTTTAAGGTGGCGTCCGTCAGCGTCAACTCAGGTGTGCGGGATCGAAAACTTCCTTCTCCGCCGCCACCTGTAATGTGAACGTGCCCATCAATAAATCCAGGAGTCAGCACCTCTCCTTGGGCTTCTATGACGTTCACCTGATCCCCTGACAAGTCTATATGGTCCTGGATATCAGCAATTCGTCCATCGGCAATCAGGACATCTTTTTCTCCTAAAAACTCAGGAGCATATACGGTAGCCTGTTTTATTAGAGTAATCAAATCTTATACCTCCTGTGTTCTCTCATTTAATTGAAATTGACGAGTACAGCGACAACGACAAAAACTGACGCGAGTCCGAAGAGAAGCAACTGGAATTTGAAGATGAAACGGAACCAGTTGGACCAGTCCAGACGTGCTGCACCTAGTGTTCCCATAAGCGCCGCAGAAGTAGGTACGATAATGTTCGTCAAACCGTCCCCTAATTGGAAAGCAAGTACGGCTACCTGTCTCGTTACACCTGCGATGTCAGCTAACGGTGCCATCAACGGCATCGTCAAAGCCGCCTGCCCTGATCCTGATACGACGAAGAAGTTGAAGACCGATTGGAATAAGAACATCAGCCATGCAGAAATCACCTCAGGCACCCCTTCGAACACTTGACCTGCTGAATGAAGAACCGTATTCAGTACAGAAGCTGTCGCCGGGTCATCTCCTCCTAAAATGATAATGATCCCTTTCGCCATCCCTACAACCAATGCAGCTGGCAACAGATCCTTTGCCCCTTGAGCAAACCCTTCTGCGATATCGTTGACTCTCATGTTATTCAATTTAAAAATCACACCAATGATTCCTGCAACCAGACCAATAGTGAAAAACTGACTTGCGATTTCCGGAATATAGTAGGCATGTTGAATAACGCCCCAGATGATCCAAGCTACCCCTAAAACAACAGTCAAGATGACAAGCGCGTGACCAATTTTAAAATTGACTTTCAAATCTTGTTTCTCAAAGTCATCTCTGAAGTATTGATCGGATTTATAAGCTAATGACCGAGTCGGATCCTTTTTCACAGAACTTGCATATCTCCACGTATAGAAAGTACCAATAGCCGTAAAGATCAGCCACATAGTAAATCGGAATGGTGTTCCTGAAAGGACAGGCACATCTGAAACTCCTTGAGCAATCGCTACTCCAAATGGATTCATCCAGGATGTCGCAAATCCGATTTGGGTGGCTACATAAGTAATCATGATTCCTGTAATGGCATCATACCCAAGGGCAACCACGAGTGGTACAAGAATCATAGCGAATGCAATGGCTTCTTCGCCCATCCCGAAGACAGCGCCGCCCAGAGAAAATAGGAAGAACATAATTGGAATGATCAGCACTTCTTTCCCCTTCGTCCGGTCAATGACGGACAGGATCCCTTCCTCGACGGCCCGGGTTTTCATAATGATTCCAAAGGCTCCACCAATAATGAGTATAAAAGCGACGACTCCGACAGCCGAACCCCACTTATCTCCTGAAACTAACCCCTCAAATACATAATTTAATAGACCAGCTCCTCCAAAAGGCTCAAACAAACTTGTCCCTTGTTGAGCATTTTCTTCAGCTACCGAAAAACTATCCGGTATTAGGACAGTTCGCGTTTCTTCTGATCCTGATTTGTCATACGTTACCTCTTTTGTTTCAAATGTCCCAGCAGGTATTAAATAAGTTAATAGAGCTGCGAATAGGACAACGAAAAAGATGATGACATACGTATGAGGCATCTCAAACTTCTTTTTCCGCTTCTTATCCATGTGTTTTCCCCCTTTATGATCCTTCCACTAATCTACATGCAAGTTTCATGCCAAAAACATTTTCTGAATATTCCGCCTCAAAAAAAGGCTGTTCACCCAAAATAGGTTTTAATTGGGTGTTATAATATAAACCAATAAGAACTAAAAAGAAGGGTGATCGGATGAAAAACCAATTAACTTTGTTAACAGGAACTAAAGAGACCCAAGCGACCCTGCATGAACAATTGGAAGACATTTTAGGAGAATTCATTCATATTGAGAGCTATGCCGTGGATGAATATGTACCAGAACAAATCAGCGATGATTTAATCATCTTTTCCTCTTATTTAATTGAAAAAGAAGCTGCTCCCTACATCGCTCCCGGCTCACCACATAAAACAGCCATCCGCACGATTAATTATCAACACATTGAGCGATTGTTGGAACTCGAAGAAGGAACCTCCGTCCTATGTGTCAATGACACCTTCGAAATGGCACAAGAAACGATTGACACCTTAGAAAAGATGGGCTTGAACCACCTTTCCTTCACCGCTTATTATCCTGGTAAAAAGAATACACACGACATTCCTACTGCCATTACTCCAGGCGAGGTAACCCTTGTGCCTCCTTCGGCAGAGAAGATCATTGACATCGGGGTCCGCCTGATCGACATTACAACATTAATTGAAATTCTCGATCACTTCCATTTAAAAGAAGAACTCGGGGGAATGATTTCGAACCGGTACACCGGAAAGATCATCGAGCTCAGCAAAAAGCTATCGGAAATGAACAAACAAACCGAGCTCTTAAACCAACACCTTCAGCAGGTGGTTGATGGAGTGAACGATGGTGTCATGGCCATTGACTCCGAACAAAAGGTTACCGTATTTAATCCTTTCATTGAAGAATACAGCGGACTTTCACACACACACGCTATGGGAAAGCCTGTTCATCAATTATTCAAGGATCCTAAACTTCTCGATTTCATGACCACCCCTCAAGAAGAAGGATTATACTTCTCTTTAAACGGCTACAACCTCATGATCTATCGTGTCCAATGGGAAGAGAGCGATAATGTCATCTTCATCTTCAAAAACTCGGATGAAACCATCACGATGGAAAAAGCGGCCCGTAAACACTTGTTGAAAACAGGCTATATCGCGAAGTACACGTTCAAAGATATCATCGGAAACAGCCCGGCCATTCAAAAAGCGAAAAACATCGGGTATAAACTTGCGAAAACCCCCCTCCCCGTTTTAATACATGGGGAAAGCGGCACCGGGAAAGAACTTTTCGCTCACGCCATCCATCATGAATCCGACCGCCTTTACGAACCTTTTCTTGCTGTGAACTTCAGCGCACTACCCGAAGACTTATTGGAAAGTGAACTATTCGGCTATGAAGAAGGAGCTTTCACCGGTGCCAAAAAAGGCGGTAAGAAAGGATTATTTGAACAGGCAGATGGGGGAACTATTTTCCTTGATGAAATTGGAGATATCAGTTTAAAGCTACAAGCCCGTTTATTGCGTGTAATTCAGGAAATGGAAATTCGTAAAATCGGAGGATCCAAGACCATTCCAATTAATGTACGCATCATCGCAGCTACAAACAAAGATTTACTTGAACTGATCGAACAAGGGAAATTCAGAGAAGACCTTTATCACAGACTTAAAGTTTTGTACGTATCTGTCCCTCCACTCAGAGAACGAAAAACAGACATTCCTTCGCTTGTAGAACAATTTCTATTAGAAAACCACACCCCAAATAAATCCCTCGGTGAAGGGTTGATCGGCGAATTGATGAGCTATGATTGGTTCGGAAACATTCGGGAGTTAAAGAATACGATATCCTACCTTCTTACGGTTTCAGAGGGGGACACGATTTCAATTCATGACCTTCCTGGTGAAGATTTTTTCCAAAGACCGAAGAAGGAGACAAAACAGAAAACAACAAGCCTTGTGGATGATCAAATAAATAAAAAAGTTTTAAAGATTGTCCTTTTATTAAACGAATCGATGGTCAATGCAAGCCGCAAAAAAATCTATGAAAAACTTTCTCTGGATGAATCCCCCCCTTTATCCGAGCAACAGATTCGCAGAGTGTTGACAGAGTTAAAAGAACGAGGGTTCGTTACCATCAAACGTGGCCGGGCCGGCACGCAAATCACAGAATCCGGGGCTAATTACATCCGCCAAAGTTAATGTGCTCCCAATCAGAGAATGATATAATAATGTCGAATCGACAAAATCAGGGAGAGAGACATGACGATGGGACTACAAAATAGAAAATCTAGTAAAACGATCTATGAATTATTCATGGTCGCTCTTGCAGCCCTATCCGTCGCCACGATTTGGCAGCAAACCGGCTATAATAGTGTGATCGTCTGGACAACATGGTCCATCTTCTTCCTCGACTTCCTTTATCGATTATATAAAGCCGACAGCAAATGGGGATTCATAAAAAAACACCCTTTCATTGTTATCGCTGCCATCCCCCTTGATGCGATATTCCAATTTGCTAGATTTGCAAGAATCCTTCACCTTTTAAGGTTGAAGTCCATCACAAAATATTACACGATGCCTTTTATACGCTTCCTTAAAAGGCAGCATCTTTTAACGGTAACGGGAGCCACTTTTATTCTTGTGTTCCTTTTGATTATTCCCTTACATTTAATTGAAAATGAATTAGATAGTTACGGAGACGCGTGGGTAAGTGCCATCCTTTCCCTCACCTTCTTCGGGAGATCTGGATTCGAACCAGAAACGATGACCGGACATATCATTATCGTGATCTTCACTATCTTAGGTGTCATCATTCACGGGCTGGTAATCAGCACAACGTTTGACTACTTGATACAAACCTCGCTGTTCCAATCCATAAAAAGTAAATTTACTGATAAATAAAGCCGCCATCTTATGGACGGCTTTTTTCTTTCCTCTCATGCTAGATCAACGTTTAACCCCATATGGAAAAAGGAATTATAACCGGGACACCCATTTTCTGGAGGTGAAAGAGATGGCTGATCAAAAACGAAACAAAGTATCTGAAAACGACCAAAGCTTTCAAGAAAAACTTAAAAAAGAACAGCTGATTGATGGTATTCCAAATGAAGAAGTAAAGAAAGAAGAACGCGAACAAGAAAAAGGAAGAAAATCCAAACAGGACTCCGTTACTGAAGAAGACTACGACGAAGACCTTCGTCCTTAAATGCAGAAATGAGGTGAAACGTTGACAAAGTTCAAGGCATATAAAGTAGATCAAACCGCAGAAGGTGTGCAAGGTTTAGTGCAGGAATCTTCCTTCTCGGACCTCCCTTCCAGCGATGTTTTAATAAAAGTCCATTATTCCAGCATCAACTACAAAGACGGGATGGTTACCCAGCCGGATAATCCCCTCGTCAAAAATTAT
The DNA here is from genome assembly GCF_019599545.1 of Halobacillus sp. Nhm2S1. GTDB lineage: Bacteria > Bacillota > Bacilli > Bacillales > Halobacillaceae > Halobacillus. Next base: position 155,441 of record NZ_JAIEZV010000004.1, read on the forward strand.
CCGATCATCCCAGGAATTGATTTGGCTGGAGAAGTGGTTCGTTCCTCTGACAAACAGTATAAAGAGGGCGATGCTGTCATTGCTACCAGTTATGAAATTGGCGTCAATCATCATGGTGGATTTAGTGAATACGCAAGCATCCCCGCCAAATGGATCGTCCCTCTTCCCGAAGGGTTGACGACAGAAGAAGCAATGATATACGGGACTGCTGGTTTCACCGCTGCTCTCTCCATTCACCGATTAGAAGAAAACGGGCTGACTCCTGAGGAGGGGCCTGTCTTAGTAACCGGAGCTTCCGGCGGCGTAGGGAGTATAGCAGTAGCCATGCTGGCTAAGAGAGGCTACACCGTGGAAGCAAGCACAGGTAGTCCTGAACATGAGGAATACTTAAAAGACTTAGGTGCTTCTAAAATCATTTCGCGTGAAGAAGTTTATGACGGCAATCTTCAGGCTATAGCGAGTGGACGTTGGGCTGGAGCTGTTGATCCTGTCGGAGGTGAACAGCTCGCCTCCCTTCTTAGTCAATTGAAGTATGGAGGAGGCGCAGCAGTAAGCGGTCTGACCGGGGGTACAAAAGTGCCTGCACAGGTTTATCCTTTCATTTTACGGGGTATATGCCTTATTGGAATTGACTCCGTCAATTGCCCAATGAATCTAAGGAAAAAAGTGTGGCATCGAATGGCTAATGATTTAAAAATCAAAGAAGTCTTTGATCGAATTAAAGTTGTGCGCACTCTAAATGAAGTGCCCGAAACACTCGAAAACATTCTACAAGGAAAAACACGCGGCCGTTCGATCGTAAAACTTATGAATTGATGGTAGTTTAACAAAACGTACACTATTGACATCTATGAACGTAGAGTTTATAATGTATTGATAGTGCCTTCGAGAGAAGGTAACTCGGAAAAGAAAAGAGTGATTTGTATGAGACTGGCATTCTGCTACGTTTTGATACAACTTAATCACACTGGATCAGCTTCGGAGCTGTAAGGATGCAATAGAGGTAGGGATTGCGTCGTTTAAGTTGCCAAAAACTACCATGTAGAATTTTTGAACCGCGGCACTAACATGGACAAAGTTCCACAACCCTTGCGAAAAAAAGCAAGTGGGTAAAACTTGATATTTTCCGAAAGTATATAAAGCGAGAAGGGCGGCCGTCCTTCTCGCTTTTCCAATTTACATAGGTTTAAAGAAATCCTTTCATGGTAATATAAGCCATAGATGTATAAAAGGAGGCTTATAAAATGTCCCGGTACTTAGACCGTATTGAACCGGAAGATGTCCGCTTTCTTATGGACTTATCAGAATTTAAAACCCTCGTCCTGGAGATGCTTGGTGAAGCTCGGGATTTGGTGAACATACAGATAAACTACGATGTTCTTGATGAGCCCGAAGGAGACACACTTGTCCGGCCCATGGTTCAACTCAATGAAATCAGTAAATTCACAGAAGAGAACCGCCATACGTTACTGCAAACTGGTTTCTCCATTGATGGCGAGCCATTTGATAATGGTGACTATGCCATGGAGAAAATCTTTGGTTCAACGTACACCATCCTAGCAGTGACAGAAGATGAAGATGGTGCTTTTTTCACAATTGAAATGCCTTATAGAAACTTTGAAAAACAAAAGAGTCATGTGTAATCGTACATTCTAAATATCTCAATAAAGCCAAAGAGCCCATGTTTTCACATGGGCTCTTTGGCTTGGCAGGAAGACTATTTTAGGAATGTATGTTTTTCACTCGACCGACTTGACCATCTTCCAGGCGCACTTTTATTCCGTGAGGATGGTTCGGGGATTTGGTAAGGATATCTTTCACTTTCCCACTGGTCAGCGCTCCTGTTCGTTGATCTTTTTTCAGCACGATTTCTACTTCTGCCCCTATTTTAATGTCATTTCTTTTTTGTCCATTCATTTTTGGAACCTCCACATTCAGTCTCTTCCGTATTCTATCACAATTCCCCTACCCGTCACTCATTCAACAAAAGCTTCCGATTGTAAAGACTCTGTTTCGAGATGTTTGTCAGTGGATGGGGCTGCGCGGAATAACTTCCCCGCCACCCCTGACGTTCCCATCGGGCAACGAACCACATAAAAAAAGCACTCTGGGCGAGTGCTTTTTTTATGTTCAATTAGCTGCTGTAGTTGTATTGATTTTGAATTTTTCCTTCTTTGGTATGGATGACCGCTGAAGTTCCTTTGTTTTGTGCAATCTCTTTTGCACGATCAATCGCATCCTGTTTGTTTTCGTACACTTTCGTCGGTTGTTCCGCACCTTCTGCTTTAACAGCCCAACCATCTTCATGAGAAACTACATGTTCTGCTTGATTTCTACTTTCAGCCACTTTGAATTCCTCCTTGAATAATTGTTATATAAGCTATATATCCTGTTAAGAAAAGACGTAAACCTAAGATTCTCCATCAAATGCCATTTTTTCCTGTATACTTCCATCTTTTTTTTGAACGACTACTTGCGTTCCTTTGTTCTCAGCAATCTCTTTCGCTCGATCAATCGCATCCTGCTTTTTGTCAAAAACATTAGAAGGTTGTTTCGCATCTTCCGTCTTAACTGCCCAGCCCTCTTCATGTGCCACTACATGTTGTCCCTTTTCAAGAAGTTCAGGTCGACTTTCTCCCCGACTTCTTTCTTCGTCTCTTGATTTTAGGTTTTTATCGCTCATCTGTTTCACACGATTGATTTCTTTTTCATCTGCGTTTTCATACCATTCTTTTGCCTGCTCTGTAGCGATAGGAATGGCCTGGCCCTCTTTATATCCTTCATCAATCATGGCGTTCGCTATTTCGATCGCTTTTTTCCTGACTGGTGTCTCCAAGTTTTTAAACGAACTTGGAAAATCATCGGTATCCCATGGCATTTTACTCGTCCTCCTCATTCATTACTTATCTTTTTTATTCCCTACAACAAAGCTCGTTCAAACCAATCGGGGACCTTTGTCGAATTGAAACAGCTAAAAAAATAGGATACGATATTAACGTCGATAAGTTAGAAAAAATGACATACTTTGATATTTTCCTGCCAAATTTAAACGGTTAGCTCACTCAAGGCTCACAAGTCTGTATAGTTGTTTGGCATCACTACTTTCAAAAGTGTATAGGAGGTATTTTTTTGAATATAAGCATTCATCCTCTTGGAGATCAGGCTCTCCTTATTGATTTTGGAGAATCTATCAATGAGAAAACTAATCAACAGGTACGTCAAGCTGCCGCACAACTAGATGAACAAAAACCCGGCTGGATGATCGAATACATTCCAGCTTTTTCAACTCTAACCATTCTATATAACCCCTACTACATAGCTAAACAGATAGGTTCACAAGATCTCCTTCCCTATGAATGGGCCCGAACAGAAGTGTTAGCATTGTTATCCCAATCCTCCACCTACCACTCTGAGGAGAGAACTATAGAAATACCTGTATGCTACGGAGGGGAATGGGGACCTGATCTCTCCTTCGTAGCTTCACACAATAGCATGAGCGAAGAAGAAGTCATAGACACCCACATGAATGGGGATTACCTTGTCTATATGATTGGATTTGCACCCGGCTTTCCTTATATCGGAGGAATGAATAAAAAAATTGCCGCTCCCCGGCGTGACGATCCAAGGCTTTCGATTCCTTCAGGCACTGTCGGGATTGCCGGAGAGCAAACGGGAGTATATCCTATTGAAACTCCAGGAGGGTGGCAATTGATCGGCCGAACTCCACTCAAACTTTTCGAACCGGACCGAGACCGCCCTTCTCTACTTCAAGCAGGAGACCGCATTCGTTTCACTAGCATTAATGAAGCAGAATATAAACAACTAAAGGAGGGGGAACAATGATTTCTGTACTGAAATCGGGATTGATGACCACTATTCAGGATATAGGACGATACGGTTATCAAAAAGATGGAGTCATTGTAAGTGGAGCCATGGATCAACAGGCCCACCGAATCGCAAACCTCCTCGTCGGAAATCCTGCCGATGCGGCGACAATGGAAATGACACTTATGGGGCCTGTCCTTGAATTTCAAGAAGATGCCTTCATCGCTATCTGCGGAGGAAACCTCACGCCAATGATTGACGGTGAGAGTGTCGCCATGTGGAAACCATTGTACATAAAAAAAGGAAGCGAACTTCGTTTTGGACAACCCAAACAAGGGTTCAGATGCTACCTTTCCATTGCCGGAGGGTTTCAGGTACGGAAAGTCATGGGAAGTTCGTCCACCTATCTGCGAGCAAACATGGGTGGCTTTGAAGGACGCACTTTAGAAAAAGGAGACCAGCTTCGTTTTGGTCACTCTGATTTCCATCTTCCTTACTCAACAGAACAACTTAAACCTGCGGATAAGACTATATCCTTTAAAGAAACTTCCTGGTTCGTCGGCCCGGAGTTCACTAATTATACAAGGGACGACCAGCCGATCCGAGTTATGGCCGGCCGTGAATTTGAGTTATTCACAGAAAAGAGTAAAGAACAATTTTTCAACGATCCTTTTCAAATTGATTCGAAATCAGACCGAATGGGTTACCGTTTAAACGGCGGAACCTTAAAACTTGAAAATAAGAAAGATATCGTTTCAGAAGCAGTCACGTTCGGAACCATTCAAGTACCTCCAGATGGGAATCCGATTTTACTTGTAGCAGATCACCAAACCACTGGTGGTTACCCCAAAATCGGACAAGTGGCTTCAATTGACCTACCAAGAGTCGCACAAATGCGGCCCGGAGAAAGTATCAGATTTACACCTATTTCTCACCAAGAAGCTCAACGCCTGCTCTTAGAAAAAGAAAAAAACTTAAAACAACTGCAGAGAGGGATTGAAACGAAACGACTATAAGGAGGAGAATCTATGCATATCGTCGACTTGAATTGTGATATGGGAGAAAGTTTCGGCCGCTATACCATCGGCCGCGACGAGGAAATAATGAAATACGTAACCTCCGCGAATATCGCATGCGGCTACCACGCCGGAGATCCATCTATCATGAAAAAAACGGTCCAAATGGCGTTGGAACATAACGTCGGGATCGGCGCCCATCCAGGTCTTCCAGATCTAGCGGGTTTCGGCCGACGTCCGATGGATATTTCCGAAGAGGAAGCTTATGATATGGTGGTCTATCAAATCGGAGCTCTGAAAGGATTCGTGGATACTGAAGGGGGACGTCTGCAACACGTTAAGCCTCATGGAGCTCTCTTTAACATGGCTGCGAAAGACCAATCCTTGGCGCAAGCCATCGCCAAAGCTATTTACGATGTGGACTCTGAACTAGTTCTCTTTGGACTGGCAGGAAGTGAACTAGTGAAAGCCGGGCGTGAACAGGGGCTTAAGACAGCAAGCGAAGTATTCTCAGACCGAACTTATCAACAGGATGGATCACTTACTTCACGAAGAGAACCAAACGCACTCATCACCGATCACGAGCAGGCCGTGGAACAAGTCATTCGCATGATTAAAGAAAACAAGGTCCGTACCGTACAAGACACGGATATTGATATTGATGTTCATACGATTTGTATTCATGGTGACGGAGCAAGCGCGATCGATTTCGCCAACTATATTACAAAAGCCCTGAGAGAATCAGAAATCACACTTCAATCCATCAGTAAATTTATCACAAAATAAGTAAATATGAGAATTCATACATTACAATCAACATAACAAAGGAGCTACTCCATGAAAGAACAATCGACAAGAAGTCTCCTGTTAGGAGCCGCTTTCCTGATGGCGACGTCCGCGATCGGTCCCGGCTTCCTAACACAAACGACTCACTTCACTCAACAACTTGCAGCAAGTTTCGGATTCGTCATCTTAATCTCCATTATTATAGACATTGGGGCCCAATTGAACATATGGCGAATCATTGCCGTATCTGAAAAACCAGCTCAAGATATCGCTAACAGCCTCCTCCCCGGCCTTGGAGTATTTTTATCTGTGCTCATTGTTGCCGGTGGATTAGCCTTTAATATTGGAAATATCGCAGGCGCTGGCCTAGGTACCAATGTACTTTTCGGAATTTCACCTGAAATGGGAGCATTATTCAGTGGTATTGTAGCCATCGCCGTCTTTCTCGTGCGGGAAGCTGGTAAAGTCATGGACCGCTTCGCACAAATTGCTGGTTTCGTTATGATTGCCTTGACGATTTTCGTTATGTTCTCTGCCCAACCGCCTGTCGGGGAAGCCGTCACGAAAACATTCGTCCCTGATACGATTGATTTTCTGGCTATTATCACACTCGTCGGGGGAACCGTTGGAGGCTATATTACCTTCGCCGGCGGCCACCGTCTTCTAGACGCAGGTATAAAAGGAAAAGAAGCACTCCCGCAAGTCACAAAAAGTTCCGTGTCTGCGATTGGAATTGCCTCTGTTATGAGAATCTTCCTTTTCCTTGCTTCCCTGGGTGTTGTAGCCTCAGGTTTCACCCTGAACCCTGAAAACCCACCAGCCTCTGTTTTCCAGGCAGCCGCTGGAAATGTCGGCTACAAAATCTTCGGTGTCATCATGTGGGCAGCGGCCGTAACTTCTGTCGTCGGAGCGGCTTATACATCTGTCTCATTCATCCGTACATTCAATAAAACAATCAACAAGCACCATAAATGGTTTATTGTCGCGTTTATTGTCATTTCCACCACCGTATTCGTTTCTGTCGGTGAGCCTGTCAAAGTGTTGATTCTTGTCGGGTCATTAAACGGCTTGATTCTACCTATTGCGCTGGGTGTCATGCTGGTTGCTGCATATAAACAGAAAATCGTCGGGGACTACAAACACCCGCTATGGTTGACCATCTTCGGAATCCTCATCGTCATTGCCATGTCCTACATGGGCGGCATGTCACTAATCCAGGGCATTCCAAAACTATTCGGTTAACCCCAAAGAGCTCAGGCAACCTGAGCTCTTTTTTCTTGCACTAAAACTCCCAATTGTGGAAGACTCAATTTCGAGATGTTTTCAGGGTTCGTTACCCAGGTTGAGCGTTAGTGGTGGCTGGGAAGCTACTCAATAACAGTCTCGAAACTGAGTCTTCAAGAAACTTGCAATATACTTTAATAAGGAAGTGGTTATAGTAGCACCTTTTTGTTCGAGTTTTTAGTGAAAGAGGATTACACTAGAAGAAACTTATACATAAGGAGTGGTTTGTTTGAGTAATCTGGAGACTTGGAAGCAAGTGGATCAGTACTTTATCGATCAACTGATTCCCGCAGATCCTGTTATGGAGAATGTACTAGAATCAAACGAAGAAGCAGAACTCCCTTCCATCGACGTGTCTGCCATTCAGGGAAAGATGCTTCATCTTTTTGTGAAAATGAAAGCCGCAAAAAATGTATTGGAGATTGGCACTCTCGGTGGATACAGCACCATTTGGATGGCGAAATCCCTGCCTGAAGATGGTCACGTCACTACACTAGAATTCAACCCGAAGCATGCGGAAGTAGCCTCCAGGAATATGGAAATGGCAGGAGTGAAGGATAAGATCGAAGTGATTGTCGGTCCCGCTCTCAAATCTTTGCCTACTTTAGAAGGACGGGAACCCTTCGATTTTATTTTTATTGATGCAGATAAGAATAATAATCCCCACTATATCAAAGAAGTTCTAAAGTTATCCAAGCCTGGTACAACGATTTTAGTAGATAATGTTGTACGGGATGGAGAACTGCTCGACTCAGAAAGCAAGGATAAGAGTATTTTGGGCATACGAGAGATGTTTGACTTATTAAACAACCACCCCCACCTTGATTCCACAGCTTTTCAAACAGTGGGAAGCAAAGGATATGACGGCTTCGTCCTGGCCGTCGTAACATAAAAAACAAAGCGAAGTGCACCTTCCATATGAAGGTGCGCTTAGTTGAATTTAATCCACACCGCTGTTCTGTCATCGATATGGAGAGAATGTTTATTCAGGTGTTCCGTTAATTCATGAACATAACCTTCCAACCCGACTTCTCGAATTCTTTGATAAGTTTCTTCAAGGGTAAGTTCAGGATGAAATAAACCATCTGAAATAAGTAAGAGGCTCCGAACTCCTTTTCCATTGATTACTCCTTGATCAAGGTAGTCCATCACTTCAGGCATTCCATTGGCAACCGTATAGCCACCTTCCACATTCGCAAGCCGCCGGTTGTAGCGAAGCTTATTCATACGTATATCATAATAACTTTCAGGGGGGATCTTTTCCCCATCCTTTCTTCCTTCGACACGTTTTTTCTTGGCTCTTTCGCTGATCCCTTTGACAGAGTCAATTGTGACAACCATAAATTTTCCATTCTCATCCTCTACAAGAATCATAGAGTCCCCTAGCTGCACATAATGAATCTGGTCATCCATAACTTTAACAACAGCTACGCATGTGGACCAGCGTTCTTCTCCGAGTTCTGTCTGAACAGCGTACCTTTCCATCTCATCCTTTAAATGTAGATTGGCTTCTTCTACGGCTTTCACTAACTCTTCTCCACCCTTTAACCGCTCCATTTTGGTTTTGAAAATTTGTGCGGCAAGATATGCTCCATTATGACCTGCTTCATCCTTAAAACAGACGAGCGGAGTAGCTCCATCTAAAACGCCATAAATACCAGCTTGTTCATTTAGAACAAAAGCGTCCTCGCATTCCTTTTTTAGCGGGCTCTTTTTTTGGATATGTTCCACGGATGTGACGTTCAAGTGATTTCCCCTTTCATCAGCCACTCTTCTTTTAACATTCCGTAAACCACATGGTCCGTATATTCATCATAAAGCCGGGCTGCCTGACGGATGACACCTTCCTGCTTAAAACCTAATCGCTCCGGCACTCCACGACTCTTTGTATTCTGAGAAGCCGCCCGAATTTCAATTCGGTTCATACCTAGTGTCTTAAACGCATAGTCGAACAGAACGCGACAGGAACGTGTAAGCAGCCCCTTCCCTTTGTAATCAGCTCCCATCCAGTAACCGATGCTTGTGACTTTATTTTTCTCATCAATTTCATGAAAATCAACGACACCTGCAATGTTTCCTTGATATAGAATACAAACGGTCAGTCCGTTGTTTTCTGCATAACGGCGTAAACACATCTTTATGTAGTTTCTTGTATCTTCCACTTCTTTTGTAAAGTGGATCCATGGCAACCATGTTTTTATGTGATCCCTGGAACGATCCGATAGTCGGAATAGCTCTTCCGCATCACGGTGGTCAATCATCTTCAGTGATAATTCTTCATCGATTTTTTGTTCAAACATTAGTCTTCTCCCCCTTTTCATCTGTGGTCATTTGTATTCGACAGAATCCTCTCTTCTTCCTGCAAAAAAAGTACGGCAGAACAAGTCTGCCGTACTTTTTATATGTTATGGCTTCAAGACCAGCTTTCCTTTTGTTTTTCTGGCCTGCATGACCTCATGAACATGAGCCGCTTCCTCTAAATCAAACACACCACCGACAGTCAACTTCAATTCACCAGTCTTCACCATTTTCAATAAATGGTTCAAACTCTTTTCAAACAGGACAGGCTTCTTCATAATCTGTGGCAAAAAGAATCCAATGACCGATAGATTTCGATTCATAAGACCAGAAGGATACATTTGGGGCGGCTCTCCACTGGCAACCCCATAAACTACGACTCTTCCAAATGCTCTCATGCATTTGACGGTCTCGTGAAAAATATCGCCTCCAGCCATTTCCAGAGCCACATCGACTCCTCTGCCATCCGTGGCCTCCATTACTTCTTCACGCCACATCGGATTCGTGTAGTTGATGGCATAGTCTGCACCTAAATCACGAGCTAAGTTCAGCTTTTCATCTGTGCTGGCCGTCGCGATAACCTTTCCTGCTCCGAAATGTTTGGCTAGTTGGACAGCAAGGGAACCAACGCCTCCGGCCGCTGCATGAACAAGAACGGTTTCTCCTTTTTCCAGCCTCCCCATCGTTGTGAGAATATGATAGGCGGTTAACCCCTGTAAGGGTAAAGCCACAGCGATTTCATCTGTGACTTCATTTGGGATGGGGATCAAAGTACTCTCATTCGCCTTCACATATTCTGCATAGCCCCCTGAGCCAATGAGCGTCACGACACGATCTCCCTTAGCGACACGGCTCACCCCTTCGCCTACCTCTTCAACGACCCCGGCAACTTCTGCTCCAGGGATAAAGGGAAGTGGTGTGGGTACTACATAAGCCCCCTCACGCCTTGCTGTGTCCGCATAGTTCACTCCGATGGCATGAACTTTGAGAAGAACTTCTCCTTGTTCAAGCTCTGGTCGGTCGACATCCACCTTCTCCAATACAGAAGGCGCGCCATATTCTTTAAACTGAATCGCTTTCATTTTTTCCCCTCCTTATTTCCCAACAAAGTTAGGTTTGCGCTTTTCCTTGAAGGCCTGCACACCTTCTTTATGGTCTTGGGTGGTGACCATCATCGTTTGTGTTATTCTTTCCTGCTCAAGAATCGTAGCTAAATCGGAGCGATCGGCCTGATCGACGATCTTTTTCATCATCCCCATCGCTCTGCCCGGACCTTTGGAAAGAGCAAGGGCATAATTCATAGCCTCTTCTTCTAAATCAGCTAGTGGAATGACACGATTGACTAATCCCCATTCAGCAGCTGTCTCAACAGGAATAGGTTCTGCGCGGAACAGAAGTTCTTTCGTACGGTACGGGCCTAACAATCGTGATAAAAAGTAATGACCGCCTCCGTCCGAAACAAGTCCGACCTGTGCAAAGCTAAGCACAAATTTGCTTTCTTCCCCTGCCAGGATCTGATCACAGGCAAGCGCAAGGTTGAAACCAGCCCCTGCTGCGTATCCATGCACCACTGCCACGACTGGTTTGGCTAAATCTTTGATTTTCAAAATCAATTGGTTGAGTTCTCCCACATGGTCATACAGATGCTGCGCATCAGCTGTCCCCATGGATTTCACATCTCCACCCGCTGAAAAAGATCGGCCGGCCCCTGAAAGCACCACAACTTTCACATCATCATTACGTTCGGCTTCAGCCAGGGCCTCTTGAAGACCTATGATCATTTGATCAGAAAAAGCATTCAATGAATCCGGCCTGTTCAGTACACAGGATAATACAGGACCTTTAATATCGACAGTTAAGTGATCGTTACCTAATTTCATATTCGTCATCTCCTTTTTATGATACGTACTGACCTGCAGCAATCATACGATCGGCAAGCTGGCGGTTTCTTTCCATGGAGCCTTCCCATTGATATTCACTTAAAAGCACAGGGATATGACGTAAAGTTTGAACACGTTCCTCCCCTTGCAAAAGCGCGGATAAAAGTTGTGTGATCGAACGCTGCACCTTCAATGTAGACTGTTCAATTAACGTGTAGGACATCATTTCTTTTAATGGAAGGCCCGAATCTTTCGCATGTTCGGCTTTCCTTGTCCTTAAGACTGCGGACTCGACGCGGTAAATTTCAATGGCAAGATCGGCAAGCTTCATTAATATCTCTTGTTCTTCCTGAATGGCTTTTCCGTATGTTCGGTAAGCCACCCCTGCACATACAAGATATAAATCCTTGAATAAAGCCACGGCCTCCTGCCGTTTCTCGGAGCGTTTATACCCGCCGTTCTTCAAAGAATATTCCGCTTTCTCCATTAGTGATGCGGCATCAAATTCTTCTTTGGCTGCTTTTTGGAAAAAAGCACCTGGAATTAACAGGCGATTGATTTCATTGGTCCCTTCAAAGATCCGGTTAATTCTTGAATCTCGATAAGCTTGTTCAATGGGATATTCCTTGATGAATCCTGCTCCTCCATGCAACTGTAGGGACTCATCCACCACCTCGTCCAACGTTTCTGACCCGGCAACCTTACAAATCGCAGCTTCGAGCTTATGCTCATTCATTGCTTTAGCTGTGGATAGACGATCTTCAGAATCATAGTGATCGTGGAGCGAAGCTTCTATATGACCCGCCGTACGATAAAGCAAAGATTCCGTACCATAGATTTGAGCCGCCATCAAGGCGAGTTTCTCCTTCGTTGCCGGAAATTCTGCAATACTTCTTTTAAACTGTTTCCTTTCTTTCACATGGGTAATCGCTAACTGAAAACTGTATTTGGCTGCTCCCATTGTGGCAAACCCTAAATTGAAACGCCCTAAATTCAAAACGTTAAGAGCGATCAAATGTCCTTTACCGACATCCCCTAGTAAATTTCCAACCGGAACCTCACAATCTTCCATCACTACAGAACAAGTCGAAGACCCTTTTATTCCCATCTTCTTTTCTTCAGGTCCGATGGAAAGTCCCTGGAAATCTTTTTCAACGATGAAAGCGGAAAAGTGCTCTCCATCTACTTTGGCATACACAATAAACGTATCGGAAAAAGCGGCATTCGTGATATAAATTTTGGTTCCGTTTAATAGATAATGAGTCCCCGTTTCATTAAGCACGGCTGTGGTTCTAGCGGAGAGGGCATCGGAACCAGCTTCAGGCTCTGTAAGACAATAAGCCCCTATATACTCTCCAGATGCGAGTTTAGGCAAGTACTTTTCTTTTTGCTGCTTCGTACCGAAATAGGTGATCGGTAATGTAGCTATACATGTATGGTTTGAGTGAGCAACACTATAGCCGCTTGCATTTCCTAATGCTTCACCAACGATCCCTTTGCTGATCTTATCTAAGCCAAGCCCTCCATAATTTTCAGGAATACTATGACCGAGAAGTCCTATATTTCCGGCATGACGCATTTTCTCAGCTACAAAATCATAATCTCCGCCTTCGATCCGCTCCCTATTGGGGTGAATTTCCCGGGTAATAAATTGTCGAGCAGTGGAAGCCATCATCTTATGCTCATCGGTCCGATCCTCCGGTGTGAACACAGCGTCCTCTGAAATCTCCGATATCAAAAACTCTCCACCACGAATGTTATGCTGAACTGGTTGCATTTTTCCCCTCCTTGATTTGTCCGCTTTCACGGTCATACGTAAGTATCGAATCGAATAAACCTTCTTCCGCAGCAAAATCAATTTCTTTCGGATCAAGCCCGGCTTTTACAAGTAACTTTCCTATTCTGCAGTTTCTCAATAATTCTTTTGCGGGCCCACTTCCTTCGTAGAAACCGAGAGCTGTGACAGCGGCATCCGAAAGTTCCCACCTGTCCCTTTTTTGCATGTGATAAATTAGACTGCCGACGCCATAAAAATCCTCCACCGTGTATTTTCCGCTTGAGCCCGCACAGACGAGAACGATATCTTCTCCTTGATGAAGGTCTGCCATATGAGCAGCCATTGCTGGATTGTTCAGCAGTGAAGCGGCATATAAAGAGGAAGCCTGTGTGGATTGGTGTAAGGCAACCGTCCCATTTGTCGTCGTCAAGAAGAGGTGCTTGTTCTGTATGATGGATTTCAAGTTGGTTCTTAACGGTGGTTCAAATCCATCAATTCCCCTCCCTTTATCCTCTCCAGCCATGATGAAAGGATCTTCAAATTGTTCCGCTAGTTTCCGAGCTTCATCCGGGCTGAACACTGGAATGACACTGGAAGCACCATCCGCAATCGCAGCTGTAATCGTGGATGTGGCGAATAAGACGTCAAAGACGACGACAACTTTCCCTTTTAACTTTTCCGGCTGTATATCTTCTTTTTTAAAAATGACTTGGATAGCTCCCATGCTAGAGACCTGCTGTTTCTTCCGCATGACGAATCAATTGATTGACGAACACATGCATTCCTGCAAACCTCGGATCCTGTGTCTGACCATTTTTATAGCGGTAATAGATTTGTTGAACGATACCTGCCAACTTAAAATAGGCGAAGGTCAAATAAAAGTCTATGTCATCCACATGTCGACCGCTCTTTTCAGCATAGCGTTGAATGAATTCCTCTCTTGAATAGAAACCATCCTGTACCGTAAGCGGCGGCTTCCCCAATCCCGTTTTCAAAAGTTCTGGATCGTCTTTCTGAATCCAATAGCTCATGGCAGCACCAACATCGGCCAATGGGTCTCCTACGGTCGTCATTTCCCAATCAAACAATCCTACCATTCGTGAAGGATCTTCTTTACTGAACATGGCATTGTTCAACTTGTAATCATAGTGAATGATGGCAGCTTCTTTAGATGAAGGGATATGATCGATCAGCCATTTTTTTAAACGCTCCCCGGAAACCACATCATCAGTTCTCGCTTTTTCATAGCGTTTGATCCATCCATGAACTTGCCTTTCCATAAATCCTTCAGGCTTGACCATATCTTTAAGAGAAGTCTGTTGGTAATCCAGTGAATGAAGTTCTGCCAGCCGGTCGACCATCGTTTCTGAAAGTTGTCTCCCAAGCTGATCTGTCGCTTCTACACCTTCTGGGAAGGCGTGATCAAATACGAGACCTTCTCTACGTTCCATGAGAAAAAAGGGGCGGCCAATCAGGTTACCCGATTCATAGAGATAGGGTTTCGGCGCCAAAGAAAAGACTGGATGTAAAGATTGAAGAACCTTGAATTCACGTTCCATGTCGTGGGCCTTAGGAGCGACCGGGCCCATGGGAGGGCGACGTAAGACTGCTTTCCACTCCTCTCCCACCGACAACTCATACGTTAGATTGGAATGCCCCGCCCCGAACTGCCTGATTTGCAAATCACCTGAAGGTACCTCCAACTTTCGCCTTAAGAAACGCTCAAGCTTGTTTACGTCGAGCTCCTCCCCTTGGCGGACAGGTCTTGTATCTTCTGTATAAACCATGAAGAACCTCCTTTATTTTGCTACCATTTGATAGGATGCCAAGGATTCTTTCATCTCAGGGGTCATGGCAACACTTTGCTGTTGTTCAAAGTCGAATTGAACAATGACCGACAAGCCCCTGGCCACAAGTTCACCTGACTCTTTTTCAAACATTTCCTGCTCTAAATGAAAGCTTGAGCGCCCAATTTTTGCTACATGACTGCGAATAATCAGTGTTTGATTGAAGTACACCTGCTTGATGAAATCACATTTCGTCGATGCAAGGATAAAATTCCAATCATTCCCTACAAGTCCCAAGTCATTAAAAAAGCGGATTCGTGAATCTTCCATATAGACAAAGAAGTTGTTGTTGTTCACGTGCCCCAATAAGTCGGTTTCACAAAATCTCACGTTCACTTCTATTTCGTGCATTCGTTCTCCTCCTCAACTTTTCACAGAGCTTTCATAGGTATAAAAACCCTTCCCAGTTTTGCGGCCAAGCTCTCCTGCTTTCATTTTTTCTTCAATCGTTTTAGATGGCCGGTCTTTAGGATCGCCGGTTTCCTTATACTGCTGCTGCATGACATAATAACCGACATCTATACCGGAAAGATCCATTAATTCAAACGGGCCGATTGGATGTTTCAGTGCTTTTTTCACGATTTTATCGATGTCTTCATAATCCGCGTATCCACCCTCATACAAACTCATCGCTTCTTTTTGAATAGCAAACAAAATCCGATTGGCAATAAATCCTGAGATTTCTTTTTGTAAAAGAACAGCGGTACGATTCATCTCTTCGCACACTTTCATAACTACAGCAGCCGTCTCTTCTGAGGTATGTTCCCCTTTGACGACTTCCACGCAATCCATCACAAGGGGCGGGAAGAAAAAGTGCATGTTACAAACTTTTTCAGGCCTCGACGTTGCATCAGCAATCAATGAACTGACGATTGTGGAAGAATTGGTCGCAAGAATTGTATGAGATGGAGCATACTCATCCAATTTTGCAAACACTTGCCGTTTCACATCCAGTTTTTCAACGACAGCTTCAATAACAAGATCTGCACTTGAGACCGCTTCCTCCAATTCTGTTGTAAAATGAAGGCGGGCAAAGGCCTCATCACGCACGGTTTTAGAAATTTTTTCTTTTTCCACCCACTTCTCCATAATCCCAGCAAGTTTCGCTTCAGCCTTTTCCAATGATTCCTGGCTAATGTCCTGGAGCTTTGTTTCATATCCAGCTAATGCACCTAGCATGGCAATCTGATGCCCCATACTGCCCGCACCGACAACCGCTAATTTTTCAATGGTCATTCGTCTCCTCCTTCACTCCGTTAAAAATCAACTGCATATATAAATCAGTCAAAGACTTCTCTTCCACTTCTCCTTCGGGTTCGTACCAAAAATAGCTCCAGTTCGCCATTCCAAGGACCGCATAGGATAGCATGTCTGCACGGAGAGTCTTCTTGAATTCTCCGTCCGCGATCCCATCTTCCAACACTTTCTGTATATTCAATTGGAATTGTTGGCGTTTTGGCATAATGATCGCAGTCTTCTCTTCACTCAGGTGTCTCATTTCTTGAAAGAACACGAGTGCACTATGACCGTTTATTCTGATATTGCCGATCAACAACTCTACGATTCTATACAATTTCTCCTGATTGGAAAGACCTTCGCTTGTCATGATATTTTCTTGTCCCTCCAGCAGGTGATCAATAAAAGATTGATGAATGTGAACAAGTACATCTTCTTTGTTTTTGAAATAGTAATAGAATGTCCCTTTTGTCACTCCATTCGCATCAACGATGTCCTGGATGGAGGTGCCTTGGAACCCCTTTTTACCGAATAATTCTATGATTGAGTCCATCATTCTCTCTTTCATATCCATCCGTCCTAACTCAGCAAAATCCATTAACAGGAAGCGTGCATGCCACCGTCAACAACGAGGACGTCCCCGGTGACATAATCGGATGCTCGACATGCTAGAAATAGAGCAGCTCCTTTTAAGTCCTCCTCAGAACCGAAGCGTCCGAGCGGCGTTCGATCGAGTATAAAATCTCCCCCGTGCTCAAGTACCCCTTTCGACATTTTTGTCGGGAAGAATCCGGGAGCCAGGGCGTTCACTTGAATGTTGTGCATGCCCCACTTCACTGCTAGATCCTTTGTAAAAGTGATGACCGCACCTTTACTGGCATTGTAGCCGACCGTCTCCATAAACCTTGGATCCGCACCACCAAGACCAGCAACAGATGCAATGTTGATGACCTTTCCGGACTTCTGTTTGACCATTTGCTCGCCAACTTTCTGAGACATAAGGAAAGTTCCGGTCACGTTGACGTTCATTACCTTTTGAAATGCTTCCAGTGGCATTTCGAGCGTTGGCGCGCCCCACGTAGCCCCGCTATTGTTAACAAGGATATCAATGGTACCGAATTTGGCTAACGCTTCCTCCACTACACGGTCAATGTCTTCAGGGTTCGTGACATCACACCCAAGCGCAAGTGCCTCCACACCACATTCACTCCCAAGCCTGAGAGCCGTCTGTTGACACGCCTCTTTTTTACGGGAACAGACGATAATATTCGCCCCTGCTTCGGCAAGACCTTCAGCAATTTGTTCACCAAGCCCACGTCCGCCTCCCGTAACAAGTGCGGTTTTCCCTTTTAAATCAAAAAGATTTTTTACATGCATGGTCTCACTCCTCATATTTGGATAATTCAAGTTTAGCAATCTGTCTCCGGTGAACCTCGTCCGGCCCATCTGCCAGCCTCAAAGTTCGTGAGTTTGCCCATTGGGCAGCTAAGGTGAAATCATCACTGACTCCTGCCCCACCGTGAGCTTGTATCGCCCGGTCAATAACTTTCAATGCCATATTCGGGGCGACCACCTTAATCATGGCGATTTCGGTTTTCGCTTCCTTATTCCCAACCGTGTCCATCATATAAGCCGCTTTCAAAGTAAGCAGACGTGCTTGTTCAAGTTCAATCCGGGAATCGGCGATCCACTCCCTTACGACCCCTTGCTCCGCTAAAGGACGATGAAAAGCCACTCTGTTTTGAACGCGCTTACATAAATCCTCAAGCGCTCGTTCCGCTGCTCCAATCAATCGCATGCAATGATGGATTCTTCCAGGTCCCAGACGACCTTGGGCGATGGCGAACCCTTTACCCTCTCCCCAAATCATGTTTTCCTTCGGGACACGGACATTGTGAAAATCAATTTCCGCATGTCCATGTGGAGCATGATCATATCCGAATACAGGTAACATGCGCTTGACCTGAACACCTTCCGTATCCAAAGGGATAAGAATCATGGATTGTTGCTCATGGCGCTTGGCATCCGGATCCGTTTTCCCCATAAAGATGGCGATTTTACACCGTGGATCTCCTGCTCCTGAAGACCACCATTTCCGACCATTGATGACATAATCGTCTCCGTCCCGTATAATGCTCGAATTAATGTTTGTAGCATCGGAAGAAGCCACATCCGGCTCAGTCATTGAAAAGCAGGATCTGATTTCTCCCTTCAGAAGAGGTTCCAACCACTCTTCCTTCTGAGCTTCACTTCCATAACGCGCCAGCACCTCCATGTTCCCCGTATCAGGTGCATTACAATTAAAAACTTCAGGACCAATAAGCGAACGCCCCATCATCTCGCAAAGCGGGGCATATTCAAGATTCGAGAGACCGGCTCCATATGTATCATCAGGTAAAAATAAATTCCAAAGCCCTTCCTCTTTCGCTTTCGATTTCAGCTCTTCCATGATAGGTGGCACTTCTGAAAAGCGGTCTTTTTGTTCATTTAATTGATCCTCATACACCGACTCATTGGGATAAACATGTTCATCCATAAACCGTTGCAGCTTTTCGAGGTAGCCTTTCACCTTATCGGAATAATCAAAGTTCACCTTTTTTCCTCCTTCTTCACAGAAACATACCAAACGGTTAGTATGCATCCATTTTATACCTACTATTCTGAAAATTCAACAAAAAGTGAATCATTATTCATATTTTAGAATTATAGTCCTTCTTTTCCCAGCCCCTCTGACTCTCCATACAGAAAACGATTTCTTTTATCTCGAAATCTATTTTCCACGTGAGGCCATTAAGCGTAATAAAGAAAAATAAAAAAGATGCCAGTGTACGCTGGCACCAGACCGTAGGGAAATTTTCCATGGCGTGGTAGACCATGAACTTTGAGCTTTCGTGAACTCTCAGTACTATAAGATATGCCTTCAGCTGCTGGGTGCCTTGGCGTTCACCTAGCATTTTTACAATCTATGAAGATTCTTAGAATGGTAGGCACCTATACAAGCTCTTTCTATGAGAAACCATAGAATACAGAGAAAAAATAAAGGAGGAAATGCTTTTATGAGTTGTAAAGGAAGAGATAACAACTGCGTCCGCGATGTTATTAAAGAAATCATTAAAGCTCAAGATGAAGTGGCTGCCTTGATGGACAATGGATGTTGCGATGTCAGCTGCGGGCGATCCATTCGTGATCTGCTTTCACCTGCTGAAGAGTCACCACGTAACACAACCATCCCATTCATTTTGTACTGCAAAGACTGCAAACCTTTCATCGGTAGCGGGGTTATTCGTAAACAATTAATGTCTAATAGCTCCACTTATCTTGCCTGCTTGAGCTCTCCAGTTTTCAGAGCGAAGAAATTCACCAATGATGGAAAGTGTGTCAAACTGGAGCTTTTGCTTCCTGAATCAAATGGGGGAGCACGCGCTGTACAATCTTGCAGGAAGAAAGATGTATGCGACTATTTCCCGGGTGATTCTATTCGTAACCTTCGCGCTACAGGAATCTGCATTACTGTAGATCTGGATTGCTTCTGCAGCATCACATGTCTAGAACCTACGACTCCATTGATGGCAACACGTCACGAAATAGACGATGCTCTGTCTAAATACGAAGACTAATAAAAAAACGTGCATGGAACCTTGTTCCTGCACGCTTTACATAATAGATACACGGAAAGGATAATAAGCGCGAGTAATTTCCCCGCCCTATTTTTTTCATATCCCTACCCCTTCACTACCGGATTTATTCCCCACCATCCGTTTTCTTTTCGAATCGTTACAATCTGTCCGATATGGTAAGCGTTATGCATAAATAAATTCGACAGGGTCTCTGCCCACATTTCAAGCTTTTCCTGACTGCATGATAGAAGCTCTTGCTTAAACATCGTCATAACCATTTGGAAGTCAGCCACTCGTGAGTGCCACTCCATTTGTCCATGATTTTGAAATGTATCATAGTGACGGGGTCGCTCAGCCACTTCCTCCCCACGGAAACGACTTAAGTATCTTTCGTTGTAGAAGTAAAGATGATGAACGATTTCCGCGATGGAATGGGAGTGATCGTGCAGTTTCTCCATTGCTTGTGGCTCTTCCAATTCTCTTACGGCATTATTGAAACATACGAACCAGCTGTTTTCATCGTAGACAGATTTCAACTGCTCTATTAATACTTCTCTTATAGCCATTTCACCACCTCCTCGTTTTGATATTCCCTTTTTTAACAACCTTAAGTCAATCCTATTGGAAATGAATAGTTATACCATTTATAATAGGAGTAACTGATGATCCTCTCCAACTAGTCAAATAGAGGCTCATAGAACAGAGAGGAGCTTGCAAATGGAACCGAACCAAGCTTTACATGACTTTCTTTTGCAAAAAGCTGAAGTTTTAACAGATGAGTGGTACAACTCTCTGAATCAACATGACGTTTCAGGGGTGTATGCAGCTACGGATTCAGAAGTCGTTAATCATTTAAAAGCTCAGAACTATGAATTTCACAAATATATGCGCCAGCTTTTCATATTGGAGCGTGACGATTTTTTCAAACAAATCAACGGTTGGATTATAAATGTCGGCAGAGATCCGCAGCATTTAAACACACCTACCCACGAAATCATTCGGGAATTCATGCGTGTTCGTGAGCAGTATTTGGATTTCCTGGAAGAATTCATCCTTCAACAGGAAACGCCCGTCTCCCGTGACCTGGAAAATGAATGGAAACGTTTGTTAATTGAAGTTTTTGATGAGATCATGTTTAAAGTTACAGAAGAAAAATCCAATCAGTTGAACAAAAAAATTGATCATCAACGTACGGTGATTAACGAATTGAGTTCACCGCTGATTCAGTTATCCAATGAGCGTGCCTTACTCCCATTAGTCGGTAATATTGACACCGAACGTGCGTCAGCGATTTTGGAAAACACCTTAAAAAACTGTACGGAAGAGGATATTGATGTCCTTTACATCGATCTATCCGGTGTTTATCTGGTCGACACGATGGTGGCTCAACAAATCTTTCAATTGATTGATAGTCTACAACTGATAGGTGTTTCATCAACCGTTGTCGGTATTCGACCTGAAATTGCTCAGACAGCCGTTCAGCTCGGTGTAGACTTCAGAAATGTCACAACAACCGCCACGCTTTCTCAAGCGATGGCCGGACAATCATTTTAATGGTTAGAACTCCCTGATTAATCAGGGAGTTCTATTTTTCATTTCTTTTATCATTCTCTTCAAGAAAGGAATGGTATAAGCTTCACTCCCCCAATAATCTTCAAGCCACTCCAGATGGTCTTCCATCATAGCAGCCATTAGAACCACGGCCTTTTCATGACGGTCCAATGATATACTGCGATACACGTTCTCCATCTCCTGAACGTAAAAAGAGGGCAGCGCATTCGGAACAGCCTTTAAACCCAGCTGCGCTTGATCCGGTGCATATTTTTGTAGTAGAACCTTAGCCACATTCACGCCTATATCATTGGCTACCTTTACAGCCCACATGTCATTCCCACGATCAGCCGCTTTCTTGTATTGCAGAAAGAAGAAAGCAATGTCATCGACCGCATATAAAAAATCCTTGTCAGACAAATAGAGATTCTGATGAGGCTCATGTTTTACCATACGCTGTTCCGGATCATAGAGAACACGGAAAAAATCTTTATGTACGAATGTTTCCTCAGTAACCGTAAAAAGATCCACGTGAAGCAAGTTTTCATACACAGCAATGATCTGAGGAGCGATAATAAAGATATCATCATAAAAAATGATGTGCTGGTAGCTTTCGAGATGCTTTTGTCTATTTTTCAGAAAAGCTCCCTTGTCCACCTCGTCGACCAGCACATACAAATCCACATCCGAGTGCTCGTCTTCTTCCCCACGCCCCATCGAACCCTTTAGAAACACAGCCTTCACGAGGTCATCTTCTTTCAAGCTTCCCGTTATCTTCTCTACTGCTTCTCTTTGTCTCATCCAATCCCTCCTAAAAATAAAGATTACACCATCATATAATAGAATGAATTTATTGTAAAAGGAGTCAGAACATGTATCGAGAAAAATCATTAGAACTTTTAAAGCTTGAATCTCTTCTTAATAGAATAAC
Source organism: Halobacillus sp. Nhm2S1 (assembly GCF_019599545.1). GTDB lineage: Bacteria > Bacillota > Bacilli > Bacillales > Halobacillaceae > Halobacillus. The sequence goes on from NZ_JAIEZV010000004.1 coordinate 177,489, forward strand.
CACCCATCATCCCCTCAGAGAGGAAATAGCAAACCGTCTAGGCCGCTTGTCTGCCGGGCATTTTGGTGAGTCAACAGCTGATCACTACATGAAGTACTTGCCAGGGATAAGCATGCAGGATGTCAGACTTCACGATGGGATCCAACCTTTTCAGATAGACACTCTGCTTATTTCTAAGAAATGCCTAGTTATTCTGGAAGTGAAAAACTACAAAGGGGAACTCCATTTCGACCTTGACCACCGGAAACTCATAAGGAAAATAGAAGGAAAAAGTGAGATATTTCAAGATCCCTTCGTACAAGTAGAATTGCAGATGTTCCAGTTGCAACGCTGGCTCCAGAAATCCTGCTTCCCCTCTATCCCCATACACTCTTTCATAGTCATCGCTAACTCTAATGCCTCCCTTACATCTCAAGGAGAAGATCTTAGTAAAAGGAAGAGAGTCCTTCTCGTTAAACAGCTTCCTACTCATCTAAGAGCATTCATCGAAGGTTTCACAGGAGAAAATGTTTGGTCTGACGAAGACTTGAACAAATTATCCATAAAGGTTGAATCAGATTACACTCCTTACGATTCGGATGTCATGAAACAATACGGCATTTCAAAAGATGAGATCAATGGGGGAGTGCCGTGTCCCTCTTGCCGCTTGCTGGGTATGATCCGCCGTCGTGATCACTGGCTATGTGGACGGTGTGGGGCGTAATCGAAGGATGCTCATTTACAATTATTGAGAGATCATCAACTGCTGATCGGAAACACGATTACAAATGGAGAATTCCGTGCTTCAACTGGGATCGGATCCGTAAAGGTGGCTCGTACCTCCTAAACCAATGTTGCACCCACAACAATCGTCACTCTAAGGCAAGAAAATATACGATAGATTTAGTTAGGTCACTTTCAGCAGTCGTTAAGTCACTTTCCTTACTAGTTAGGGCACTTTAAATTCAGTTAGGGCACTTTGCGATTGCGTTAGGTCACTTTCCCCCACCATTAAGGCACATTCCTACCCTCCACAAACACAAAAAAAAAGAAGGGAAACTCCTGAGAGTTTCCCTTCCGCTAAAAACCTTATCGGATTTGGCCGGTACCCTTCATCAAGAACTTCACGGTTGTCAGCGCAGGAAGTCCCATTGGGCCACGGGCATGCAATTTTTGTGTGGAAATACCGATTTCCGCACCAAAGCCTAGCGCACCACCGTCTGTAAAACGTGTGGAGGCATTGTGATATAGAGCGGCAGCGTCAACAAGTGCAAAGAATGTCTCTGCTGATTCTGCATCTTCGGTCACAATCGCTTCTGAGTGTTTCGTGCCGTACGTTTCGATGTGTGTGATCGCATCCGTTAGATCGTCCACAGCTTTAACGGCGATGTCTGTGCTCAAGTATTCGTTCGCCCAGTCTTCTTCGCCGGCAAGAACAGAGCCCGGGATGATATCCAGGATATACTCATCGCCGTGCACAGCAATGTCGTTTTCTTTCAATGCAGCGATAAGCGCATCTTTATTGTCGTTCAACCACTCTTTGTGGACGACAAGTGTTTCCGCAGCGTTACATACCGCCGGGCGGTCTGTTTTCGCGTTCACGAGAATGTTGATCGCTTTTTCAACGTCTGCGTGTTTGTCGACATAGATGTGGCAGTTCCCAACACCTGTTTCAAGTACAGGTACTGTTGCGTTCTCAACAACAGCCTGGATCAACTTTCCACCACCACGCGGAATGAGTACGTCGATGTGTTCTTTCATTTTGAAAAGTTCATTCGTTGCAGCACGGTCTGTGGATGCGATGAATTGTACCGCTTCTTTCGGAATCTTCGTTTCTTCAAGACCACGGTGCATCACTTCAACGATTGCCTGGTTCGAGTTGATCGCAGAAGATCCACCTTTCAGTACAATCGCATTACCGGATTTAAGTGCAAGACCAGTCGCATCGACGGTCACGTTCGGGCGTGCTTCGTAAATCATACCGATTACACCTAAAGGTACGGTTACTTTTTCAACTTGCAGCCCATTTTCAAGTGTCCAATCAGTCACCACTTGACCTGTTGGATCTTCAAGTTTGGAAACATCACGTAACCCTTGTGCGAACTCAGCTACACGCTCTTTAGAAAGGGATAGACGGTCCATGAATGCATCGGTGAAGCCTTTTTCACGCCCATTTGCCAAATCTTTTTCATTGGCAGCTAGAATCGTCTCGTATTCACGTTCCAGTACATCGGCTAAGTGATTCAGTGCCTGATTTTTCTCTTCTTCAGAAAGGATCATCAATTTCTTCGAAGCTTTCTTCGCTTCAATTGCTTGTGCTTCAACGTTCACATTAGTTGTTAGTGTCATCAAAGACCTCCTTGATTATTTTAAACACCTACGGGCAGGGCAACTTCTAAGTGGCAGACGAAATCTTTACGTTCGATTGCTGCTTGTTCATATGATTCAAGTTCGGGTTCAGTCAGACTGATCATTTTTTCCATCTCATCTGAAGAATAATTGACAACGCCTAGACCGATCTCATCTCCATCAAGATCGTGAATGCGCACAACCGCACCTTTTTCAAAACGTCCTTTCACATGATGAACGTTCATCGGCAGGAGACTCTTCTTCATTTCAACGATTGATTCTTTTGCACGATGGTCGATAATGACTTCGCCTTCTGGACCGGAGTTGAAGGCAATCCACTGCTTCTTCTGGTCAAGGTTTTCAGAATCTGTCGTTGTTTCAAAATACGTTCCTGTTGCATCTCCGTACACAGCATCATAAACGATGTTCGGCGTGTTTGCTTTTCCTAAGAAGGAAGAGATGCCGGATGCCATGGAAATTTTGAATGCGTCAATCTTGGACTTCATACCGCCTGTGCCGACTGCACTACCTGGATCACCAGCTGCGGCTTCGATTTCTGGGGTAATTTCGTGGACTTTATCAAGTAGTTTAGCGTCCTCATTTTTTCTAGGGTCTGCATCGTAAAGTCCGTCAATATCAGATAGGATGATCAATTGATCGGCGTCCACAAGTCCTGCTACTTTTGCAGAAAGTGTATCGTTATCACCGAATTTCAGTCGATCGATCGTAATTGTGTCATTTTCGTTGACGATTGGAATAATGCCGCGTTCAAGCAGGACATTAATCGTATTACGTGCATTGTTGTAGCGGTCTTCATCAGAGAAGTCGCTACGGGTAATGAGGATCTGGGAACCCATATAACCGTGAGATAGGAAAAGATCGGAATAAGATTCCATCAATAAACCCTGGCCAATGGATGCGGCTGCTTGTTTTTCAGGCAAAGAGCTCGGGCGCTCTAGACAACCGAGTTTACGATAACCTGCGGCTACGGCTCCTGAGGATACGAGTAGAACTTCGTGGCCATCGTCTTTCAATTGGACGACTTCATCTACTAATTTTTCTAATTTACGGCGGCTGACTTCACCGTGCATGCTGGTAAGGGAACTACTCCCTATTTTAATTACTACCCTTTTTTTATCTTGACTCAACATATCACTCCTGTTTAACTTTTTCGCATCAATTTGCTCTGTTTACTTACTGCCTACAAGTAGTCCTTCAAGTTCTTTGCTTAATTCTTTCGAGCGGCCGGCTGCTCCTTTAATCGCTTCAGAGATCGCGTAACCTCCACCTGCTTCATCAAGAGCGTTAAGACCTGCAGCTGTTGTACCGTTCGGAGATGTCACGTTTTCACGTAGTTCTGTCGGGCTTTCATCACGTTCCAGCATCATTTTTGCTGCTCCCAGCAACGTTTGCGCTCCGATTTCCCGAAGAGTTTCACGATCCATGCCTTCTGCACGCCCTGTCTCTTCAATGTGTTCCATTAAATAATAGAAGTAAGCGGGTCCGCTTCCTGCTATTCCTGTGAAGACGTCCATTTTATCTTCTTCAATGACGAAAACTTCGCCAATGGATTTCAGTAGTTCTTTTGCAACAAGTACATTGTCCATGTCTGCAAAACGTCCTGGAGTAATCGCTGTCGCTGATTCGCGAAGCATGCTTGACGTATTCGGCATGACGCGGATGACTTGCTGTCCTTCATTCAATCGTTCTTCCATATATGATGTTGAGATTCCCGCAAGTACAGAAACAAGTACTTGGTTTGCTGTCAATTTATCTTTTAAATCGGCAAGTACAGCATCAATATCTTTTGGCTTCATCGCCAAAATGAATTGGTCGACTTCTGCAAAATTCAACTCATCTTTCAATACTGTGCGTACGCCATATTTATCATTGATTGTGTTTAAACGTTCTTGATTACTTCTATTGGTCACGATGATGTTCTCAGCTGGAATATTACCGGATTCCACCATGCCTGAAATCATCGCTTCAGCCATAGAGCCTGCACCTAGAAAAGCAATCGTTTGTTTAATCATTTGGGTTAATCTCTCCCGTTCGCATTTTTTGTTCGCTTTATTTAAGACGTTTTTCATCATAACATTGGGCAAATCTTATTCAAGGGGTTTTAGGCAAGTCGGGTCTATATACGCCAATTAGTTAGTGTAAACGGTTTCATGGAGAGGTATTTCCAGTTCATCGCTTCTCATCGCAAATAATCTCGTCTCAGACATGTATTTGCGGATTGAATTTTCAAGAAAAGCCGGAGAAAGCAAAATTGAGGGAATTATCAGACTTTATATTTTTGTATGAACATATGAAAAAACCATCTGTTGAGGGTTTCAACAGATGGTCATCCTTCATTAATGAAATGATTCAGTTTGGCAAGCTGCTGGTTCAACTCCCCGAGCGGAACAAAGCGGGCTTTGCGGAATAATTCTTTCCCTTCAGAATAGATCAAAACAGCTGGTACCGTCATGACTGAAAACTCTCCGGCCACTTGTGGAACTTCATCAGCGTTCACATGCCTGGATACAATTTCAGGATAGTCGTTTAATAAGTTCTCTACTTGCGGAAGCAAACCATGACAGACCGAACATCCGGGCCTGGATACATAAACAATCGAAAGCGGATGTTCATGAACAAATCCCTGTAGTTCTTCAATGGTGTTTACGGATTCCACTTTTCTCACCTCTGTTCCATTATATCAAGGAATAGATCAAAATGCCTGCACGGGGACTTAATTCAAACGATCAGGATGAACTTGTTGGTGTTGCTTCGTTTCTACTTCCTTAAATAAATCTTCACCAGGTGGTTTCGCTGTCGGGATTTGTGCGGCCTGATTTGGATTTAACATTTGTTTTAACGAAGTAATTTGTTGGTATAAGTCATCAATGTCCTGCTTTGTCGCTGGTCTTTTATGTTCTTTAAACTCAAACCCTACCTGCCCGTTTGGTTCCAGGGTCGCCGACTTAAGGTCAGCAATGGACGTGACGTTGCTCTGCCTTAACTTCATCTCTAACTGATCGACAGTAAAACGTAGTTTCTTTATATTCTTTTCATTTAACTGTCCATTTTCAATGATGGATACAGACCTGCCTGTGAGGAAGCGTTCCATAAAATCGAATTTCACCTGGCTGAATTCCATAACCATCAATGTAAGGACAAGCACTCCCCCCACACCGAATGTCACCCATATATTTTTCCCCGCCACAGGTTGGATCAGTAAGGAACCAATCGCAATCATGATGACTGTCTGTGATAACGTCATCTGTGAAATGGATTTCCGACCGGCAATACGAAGAATGATTGTCCCTACAATAATAATGAGAACAGCTTTCCAAATCCAATCCATCACTTATCACCTCTATATCGTATGTTCACCCAAATAAACCAAGATATTCGCAAGGAAAGGATTGCAAAAGGAAATGCTTTCCGCTATAATCTTTTCAAATATAGAAATTCTAGGAAAAAGAGAGTAGCTACCAGAAACAGGCCAGCGACTCAGGGGTGGTGGAAGCCTGAGCAGGATTTCAGTAGTGAAACGGACTTTTGAGAAGCTTTCCTGAATCATGGAGTAGGGAAAAAGCCGGGGACGCCCCCGTTAACAACGTCGAGTGGCTGTACGATAGCTATAAGAGTGGTACCGCGAGCACAAACCTCGTCTCTTTTTTAGAGACGGGGTTTTTTATTTTTATGGAGGTGTCGTTTATGGAAAAACAAATACTTGCCTTGCAAATCGCTCATATCCTTGGGGAGGAATATCCAAGGGATTGGGTGCAGCAACAGATTGAAACCCCTAAGCAGTCCAGCCATGGTGACCTGGCTTTTCCTTGTTTCCCGCTGGCAAAGACGTTGAAAAAAAGCCCGCATCTGATTGCTGAGGAAGTTTCCAGTCAATTGAAACATCCGATATTCAAAGATGTGCAGACAATAGGCGGCTACATTAATATTTTTCTTGCTCAGGGGTTTGTCGCTGAACATACGTTGAACCAATTTTACCAAGACCCGGAAGCCTTTGGGACTCACGAATTTGGAAAAGGAAAGACTGTCGTCCTTGATATGTCAGCTCCCAATATTGCCAAACCCTTCTCCATGGGCCATTTAAGATCCACGGTAATCGGAAATGCCCTCTCTAACCTTGCTCAAAAGTGTGGGTATGAAACGGTGAAGATCAATTACATCGGAGACTATGGTACTCAGTTCGGAAAACTATTAGCCGCTTATCACAAATGGGGTCAGGAAGAAAGTCTCAAGCAGAACCCAATTCAAGAATTGACCCGAGTGTATGTAGAGTTCCACCATGCTTCAAAAGAAGACCCCTCCCTCATTGACGAAGGTAGAGAATGGTTCAAGAAACTGGAGGATAACGATGAAGAGGCGGTGGCCTTGTGGAAATGGTTCAAAGCCGTTTCACTGGAAGAGTTCGAAAAGATTTACAATCTCTTAGGCATCACCTTCGACTTGACACGAGGCGAAGCCTACTACAATGATAAGATGGATACGACCATCGACATGTTGCAGGAAAAAGGGATATTGGAGAAATCAGAAGGCGCACAAGTCGTCCGCCTTGATGAGGAAGAATTACCTCCCTGCCTTATTCGAAAAAGTAATGGCACGACCATTTATGCCACAAGGGATTTAACAGCTGCAATTGATCGGAAGAAAACGTATGACTTTGATGAAGCACTCTATGTGGTCGGCCATGAGCAAACCCTTCATTTCCAGCAGATCAAGCATGTGTTGAAAAAAGCAGATCTTGCCTGGGCGGATCAATTAAAACATATCTCTTTTGGAATGATGCTTCAAGACGGCAAGAAAATGTCCACACGTCAGGGGAAGACCGTGTTACTTGAACAAGCGCTGAAAGAGGCCATTTCCCAAGCTGCGAAAAATATAAAGGAAAAGAACCCTCAATTGAAGGACGCGGAAGAGGTCGCGGAACAAGTCGGGGTAGGTGCTGTCATCTTTCACGACCTTAAACACGATCGTCGCAATGATGTGGAATTTTCTTTGGAGGATATGCTTACCTTTGAAGGCCATACGGCTCCTTACATTCAGTACACCTATGCTCGAACCGTATCCTTACTAGAAAAAGGGAACTTTGATCCCAATGAACCTGTAACAGACGTTCAAACAGCATCCGCTTGGCCGCTGATCAAAACCATCCGCCTTTTCCCTGAAGTGATTGAAAGGGCTTATCAGGAGTATGACCCATCCAAGCTTGCCAGACACCTGTTGGACGGTGCCCGTCACTTCAATAAATTTTATGCCCATACAAAAGTAGTGGGAAGTGATGAGGAACAAGCGCTCCTTTCATTGATTTATGCCGTTAACCACCAATTAAAAGAGGGGTTGTCCATTCTCGGGATTCAGGCACCTGAAAATATGTAGCATAGAGAATTTTAGCACTTCCACCTTTCTTCTATTATAATAATAGTAACAAAAGGGAGAGGAGCGCATCCTATGTACCCGATTTATTACGGACTTGCCATCATTGCCTCGGTAGCTGCCTTGATAGGCACAATCGTTATAGCTAAACATGTAAACAAACCTGAAAACACATCGTCACCCGAAGATGACGCCAAACAGTTGAAAAACGCAGGGAGTGATACAGGGAGCATTCCGCTACTGACGACCATTTACGCCATCACATTTGTCATAACAGCCATTCTTATGTGGATCTTTATTTTTTAACACATGTACGGAGAAGAGGTGCGCCTTTTCTCCTTTTTTGTTTTCATAAGGAGGATTTCATAATCAAATCGGCTTGTCTTTCAGGCTCGACCTTTTCTATGTAGTAATCTTCCGCTTTCCAGTACCGTTCTTTAAATTTATCGATATTCTTTCTCGTTTGCTCACTTTCTCTTAAAAACCTTTCTTTTCTTGGACACTGGACATAGACCACAAAATCAAAAAAGCTTCGCCACTCTTCCCTTTGCAAAAACACACCTTCCATAATAACTAAATTCCTTTCTTTTTCGAGCACTTCGAATAAGTCTTCCTTTAATGCTTTGACATCCCATTGCAGAAAATAATATTCGTACCATTGTTCATACCCGGTATTGTATCTCTTCTCTCTTTCCACAATGTAATCATCGATATGATACGTAACGACTGGAAAAGACGATTTCTTGAGTTCCTTTTCTATTTTCTCTGTGAGCGTCGTTTTACCTGAACGACTCAAACCATCGATTCCTAATACGAATCCTTCTCCTACGTTTAAAGAAGGAATTCTTCGAAGGACCTCCTCGACCACCACCCCCCCTCCTTTCGTTATTGTTTTATTTAAGTATATGGCAGGATTGTTGAAGACTCAGTTCCGAGATGTTTCCAGGGTTCGTTGCCTTGTTGGGCGTCAGGGGTGGCTGGGAAGCTACTCGCTTTCCTGTGGGGGAGTGGCGAGCTTCCTCGGACTTTGTCCTGTGGGATCTCGCCTATCTCCTTTCTCCCACGGGAGTCTCGCATCTTCCCAACCACCCCTTTCATGAAAGTGATGAACGAACCCCTTGCTCAGAGGGAGTGTCTTCCATTCCACCTCTTTTAAAAGCATAAAGCGCTATATAACAAGCTTTCCGTATGTAGAATAGCGTCTTTAAAAGTTTCTTTCCCTCCAATTAAAAGTTTCTTTCCCTCCAATTACCATGGCATAGAAGCAGCTGATTCCGGGAGTGGTTTTGAGACACTTACATCGAAAAGGGGCGGAGGGGAATGGCGAGACCCCACAGGACGCAGTCCGAGGAGGCTCACCGCGCTCCCGCGGAAAGCGAGTTATTCCCCGCAGCCCCCACCCGCTCAACAAAAGTCTCAAAACTGAGTCTTCAAGTAAAGGGAGCTTTTATTTAATACTTAGTTTCGGAACTTGTGTGTAATACTCCTTCTTGATTTGTGGTGCTGATTCCTTTGGCACATTTGGGATAAATCTTTTTTTCAATGAAAATGCACATAAATTTTTCAACACTGACACATACTCTCGATAAATTCATGTTATCTTTCGAGTAGGTCTATGAATATCTTAATAACAGAATGGTCACTAGCTCATTGACGTACAATCCCTTTCTTTTGAAAAATTTAAGGAGTTGGCTACTGTGAACCAATCCCATGTATTTCAAAACCTCACCCATAAAAAAATGAAGTTCGAAGAAGTGTTTTCTCATATTCTGACCTTTATGAAAAGTGATCCTATTGGGGATTACAAGTTAATGATGGGGACGGATTCTCAAGTTCACCCCTCCCACACCCTGTTCATTACCGGGATTGTCATCCAACGAGTTGGAAAAGGGGCCTGGGCCTGTTTCCGCAAAGAAGTAGTGCACAGAGAAATGACTACCCTGCATGAACGTATTTCCTACGAGACATCATTAACGGAACAAGTGGCTTCCTTGTTTACGGAAGAAAAGAAGAACGCCCTCATTGAAGTTGTCCTGCCTTATATCTATAAAGGAGCCACGTTTACAATTGAAGGACACATTGATATCGGGAGTGGAGATCGAAACAGGACAAGAGTCTATGTAAATGAAATGATGGCCAGAATCGAGTCACTGGGAATGGAAGCGAAGATTAAACCGGATTCCATTGTCGCAAGCAGTTACGCCAATCGATATACAAAGTAGTGGGCGGTGATTGTTGATGTATCAAAAGGCCGTTACATCTTGTGTGTTAGGAATGATGTCCATTTTTCTTCCTTTCGTCGGTATCATTCTTGGATGGTTGGGGTTTCTTTTTGCCAATAAAGCTCTTGATGAGCTCTCCACCAATGCCCCTGGATATCGTTACGCCCTAGGTGGAAAGGTATGCAGCATCGTTGGGCTTTGTCTGCAGTCCTGCATCCTTATATTCATCCTTGCTACCTATTTCTTCTTTATGAATCTGAATCTCTTTATGTAAAAAAATGAAAGCGCCCTCTGGATCCAGAGGGCGCTTTGTAAGTTATTAAGTGTTTATTTTTTTCAATTCTTCAAGAACATCAGATGGTTCGGCTCGATCTTTGTAATCAGCCTTCGTGTAGTCATACACAATCGTACCATCTGCATCAATGATATAAGTGGCGGAGACAGGCAGGGTCCAAGTTTCGTCGCCATTGTGTTTATCCACCTGCAGCCCTTTGTCTTTGTACACCTCAACAAGATAATCTGGTAATTGATACACTAAATTATATTGATTGGCCACTTCATTGCCAACATCGCTCAGTACATGATAGTTCAGTTCATTTCTCTCCTGGGTGGTCAATGACTGATCGGGAGTTTGTGGACTGATCGCCATTAATTCAGCTCCTTGTCCATGAATCTCATCTAGAATCTGCTGATAGGCTCTCAGTTCCATGTTGCAGTAAGGGCACCAGCCCCCGCGGTAAAATGTAAGGACAACCGGTCCACTTTTCAATTGTTCATACAGTTCGACCGTTTCTCCTTTTGCGTCAGGTAAATTGAAATTTGGCGCTTTCTCACCTGTAGACAAACCATCTCCGTCATTTGAAGATTCAAGTTCATCAATCGCTTTCTTCATCTTTTCTTGAATTTCCTCAGGAGTTGCTTTCTTGAATTTTTCAATGTATTCATCATAATGCTTTCTCATTTCTGTTTTCATGAAAAAACTCCTTTTTCAGTGGATTCACTTTTCATTATATAGAGTTTCGACACTCGAAGAAAATGATTTGCTTTCTCTCGTCATCCACAAAGCCAGTCCAACAGCTAAGAGGCCTGCTGTCAATTTACCGATCAATACTGGAAAGATCATATCCTTTTCCACACTCGCCACGAATGCGAAATGGCTGCCAATAACAAACGCTCCACTCACAGCAAACGCAGCGTTGACGGTTTTTCCTCGTTCATCCATGTCTTTCATCGTCGCCAGCATAGGTAAGTGGTGCGCCGTGGAGGCGATCAACCCTGTTAAGGACGTAGAATTCACCCCTAATCTACCACTCAGTCGCCCTATCCATTTTTCTCCCCGCTGATTGATAAAAGCCACAAGAGGATATGCGCCAGCTAATGTAACGGTAATCCTTCCGACAATGACCATCCCTTCGGATAAAGGAGCCATCCCGGGGAGTACAACAAACCCTGTCAATGTTTCAATAATTATAAGTGCGAGACCAGTAATGATTATGATTTCAATGGTTTTTCCGAAATAAGAAAATAGCCGGATCGTTACGTTTGTAAAAAGCCATAACCCTGCCCCGATGACAGCGGAAAGCAAAATCGCCGGCGTCAAATTACGTAACATCCAAACGGATTCATATCCTGCCAGAGCACCCCCGACATAACATCCGATCGGCACCGTAACTAAACCAGCTAAAATTCCTCTTGAAAAGAAGGGTCGATCCTCCTTTTTTACAATCGTAAGCGCAACAGGAATAGTGAAAACAAGCGTTGGACCCATCATCGTGCCGAGGAGTGCCCAGGAAAAGGTAGCCGCTTCCTCCTCTAAGGCTAGGGTTTCTGCCAAAGGGTAGGCCCCCATATCAATAGCAAGCATCATGGATGCAAACATTGATGGATCTGCCCCAAACCATAAAAACACTGGGCGGATGACTGGGGACAACCACTGGGAAAGTACAGGAGCGAGGGAGATGATCCCGACCATCGACAGAGCAAGCGGTCCCATCATCATAAACGCTTCGTAAAACCTCCAGCCGAGAGATAGGCGATGATTAAGTACATAATAATCAAGGGCTCCCAATACCATGAAGCCACACATCACGATCAATATTGCGTCATTTATCCACAAAAGCCCAGCCCCTTTCCTCTCATTTATGTTTACAGCAACTTCTACACAGGGTAGTACTTTTTCTATAACGGCTTGCTCGTCTTTACCCAGGAGACGCTGAAATAGCCTTTCCATATTACTTAAAAAGGAGAAGAGAAAATGGTACAAACTCTATTCCTCGTTGCAATCATTTTCATTGCAGCGAATCTCGTGTACTTTTTCACGAATAAAACGTACAGAAAAAGCTACTTCAGCACAGCACTCTTTTTTCAATTATTTTTTGTCCTCACAGGTGTCTTATTGGGATTTGCATTCCTTTACTATCTGCTATCTTTAGATGGAGTCATTCTAATTACTAGTCTATCATCCCGTGAACCTGTCGACCCAGCCTTTTTGGACTTGCTTTACTTTAGTGGGGAAACATTATTGAGCGTGGGTTATGGGGACATGCTGCCTGTTGGGATGGCACGCTTTTTTGCACTGCTTGAATCAGGAATCGGCATCCTTCTCCCTACAGCCTATTTCTTAAAAGCCATGGATGTATCCAGGCAAAAGGAAGATTGATTTCTTCCATCAACTTTTATGGATGATAAAAGATTTGGCAGGGTCCTAAAGAGGCATCCACGCCTTCCTGATTCATAGCACAAAGTTTTTTGATGCTGAGCCTCACCGAAATAAAAAGGACCCTTGTGAAAGGGTCCTTTCTTATTATCCAATGGAGCATGCGGCGGAGCCATGCTTTTGTAAATATTTCTGGTGATATTCTTCGGCTTCATAAAAGGTCGTTGCCTCTTCTACTTCTGTCACAATCGGACGTTTAAAAATTCCTTTTTCTTCCCACTCTTTAATTTTTTCTTCAGCAATATATTGCTGGCTTGCATCTGAATAAAAAACGACAGAACGGTATTGGTGACCAACGTCGATTCCCTGTTTATTGCGGGAAGTCGGATCGTGAGCTTCAAAAAAGATATTCACAAGTTCTGCATAGGTGATGACAGTGGGATCGTAGTTCACTTTCACTGATTCCGCGTGTCCACTCTTACCTGCTTTCACTTGCTCGTATGTTGGGTTCTTCAGATGGCCGCCAATATAACCGACCTTTGTTTCTGTGACCCCTTCAAATTTTTCAAAAAACGCTTCTACTCCCCAAAAACATCCTGCACCGAAAATAGCTGTTGCCATTTGACATCTTTCCTTTCCCTTAACGCAACTTCTATCGAGAGCCTTGACGGTTATGGTGCTAACACGAAAAGACCCCTTTTCTTATCCAGTAAGAAAAGGGGTCGCTAATATCCGCACGATCCTCTCATCTCTTAGAATGGTGATCCATTCTACAGGAATTGGCACCGTTCTCGTCAATCCTTAGATTGATTCGATGGTTGCCGGGCATCAAAGGGCCAGTCCCTCCGCCTCTCTGGATAAGAAGTTTCCGTTATTTATTTTTTGTTAGTACCCATAGTACTACGTTTTTGTAACGAAGTAAAGGATAACAAATTAAAAATTTCTATTGAAAGCACATCGAGTATTTCTTTGCTTTTATTCTATTCAAAGCTTAACATGCTCATGCCTGTCTGTAAAAAAATCCGCTCCAGCTCAGCTCTGCCCCGTCGTGTAAACTTCTTCGAACGGCTGCACAATGACGAATCCTTCTCCTTCAAATTCCATTTGAATGGACTCCCCGCTTCCACGTCCAATCAGCGTTTTAAAACTAATGTCTGTTTTGAAATTGGGCTCCAAGTGTCCGGACCAGGCAACAGTAGCATGTGGGTCAGTAATCACAGGTTCTCCAGGACGGACCAACAATGTTAATGGTTCATAATGCGAAGTAATCGCAACGCGTCCACTTCCGCTGAGGGTCACGTTGAACAAGCCGCCAGAAACCATACCGGCTACTTTTTTCATTAATTTAATATCCCAGTCAATGCTTGGCTCAAAGGCAAGAAGGTCGTTCCCATTCACCGTAATGGTTTCATTATCCAGATCGAAAATAGTAATCTTCTTGCCTTGGTCTGCAAGGTAAAGGCGCCCACGGCCAGTGGCCTTCATTAAAGAACTCCCTTCGCCGGTCATTGCTTTTTTAAATAAACGGCCGACGCCATGCTCAAGGATACCCTCTCTTTCAAATTTAATGTTTCCATTATAGGAAATCATCGCACCCGCTTTCGCCCACACTTGATCGAGGAGGTTTACCTCGAGAATTCTCGGGGTCTCCAGTTCAAAATAATCATTCTCTGATTCATCCTGCTTCGTTTTTCTAATAAATTCATCAATGGAGTAGTCGCTCATTGTATGTTCCTCCTTATCGTATTCTAAGGTTATTTATGCTTCCTCATTGCTTCTATACCACGATGGATCAAAATCGAGTCCTAAAGTTTGCGTATCTGTATCTAAGTGGCGATGATTAAACCGGCCTATATACATTTTATTTCCCCTTCTCCTCTAGATGCTTTTCAAACCAATCCAACACCTCAGGAGCATACTCATCGAAATGCAGACTCAGACCGTGATCTCCATTTTCATATTCGACATACCGATGAAGATCATGATCACGTTCCATTAAGTCTGCAAACACTCGTGCCTGTTCAACCGGGACTGTCTGATCTCTTTCTCCGTGAAGCATTAGTGTTGGTACAACAAGATCCTCCACCCAATGAATCGGGGCAAGCTCACGATACCAGCTTTGTTCACCACCTGGTTTTCCCATTAGCTGTGCAATTTGTTGCTGGACAGGTTCAGGCTGTGTGAGATATAGCTGCTCCAAGTCGGTAATGCCTCCAATGACAGCTACAGCATCAACCTCCATATCCTGTTGAACAGCGAGTAAACTCATCCATCCGCCACGGGAGTATCCAAGCATGACCGTTCGTTCTTCATCTACATGTGCCAACTCTGCCCCAACCTTTTTTATATCCAGCACGTCTCGAACAAAATCTTCCGTATGGGTTGGTTCAAACTTTTTTTCTGCGTTCTCCCTATAGTGAGTCGCGAGTACAACATACCCCTGATTCGCCCAATAAGATAGGTTTATAAGTTCTTGTGCATCAGTCAACGAACTTTCTCCCACCCCTCCACGATTGTGAATGAGTAAGGGAAGTTTTCCATCAATATCATCCGGCTCCACCCAAAGACCCGGAATTTCAGTACCTTTGCTGTCATATGTAATGGAATATCCTGTAACACCTGGTACACCAATTTCTACCTCTTCCTTACTTTGAAGAACGGATTCACCTTTATCGACAAAGAATACCACAGCCCCGATAAAACAAAGGAAAACGATAAAAGCTCCAAGGAGTTTCTTCACCTGATTCCTCCTTACTTAAAATTGGAATAATCTGTATGACCTGGTCATGCATTTTTTTCCTTTTCTTGTCTGTACATACGAAGGGTGGTGGAAAAGGTTTCATTTTTGGAGGGGCTGGGGAAAGAAACTTTTATTAGAGTTGTGATAGACTCTATGTAACTTCACTTGAAAGGGAGAATCTGTATGTATGGCTTAGATGAGAAAAGAAAGGAACTGCTCCATTTTGTTGAGGAAGTTTCAGATCAAGAAGCATCCGTTAAGCCTGAAGAAGATCGTTGGTCAATTCTTGAAGTTTTAGAACACTTATACTTAATGGAACAACTAATCGTTTATCAGATTAACCAGGCTCTTAAACAGGGAGACACACAACAGGCAACAGAAAAACCGATCCATAAGACGACGAACCGCGACTATAAAGTTGAAGCACCAGAGGCTGTCCGCCCTAAGGGAGAATTCAAAACCCTGGATGATGCAAAAGAAGGTTTGAAAAAGACACGCGAAGCAACTTTGTTCCTGATTCATAATAAAGAAGAGGAAACTTTGCAAAACCGCGTATTCCCTCATCCCGCTTTCGGAGATATGAACTTGGAACAATGGGTAGAGTTTATCGGTTGGCATGAACTACGACACCTGGATCAAATGAAAGAAGTAAAGACCCACATTCATGCGTAATACAAAAACAACCCCCTGAGTGGTGACCACTCAGGGGGTTACTCTTACTACTTACTTTTTAAAATCCTCTGGTTTAACTTCCTCACCATTTTTACCGGTGTAACGAAGTCCCCATCCTGTCCATGCCGCAATAAACATGACAATCAATAATAACCATCCCTGGAAGACGAACGGAAAGACTTCTCCGGGTCCGACTACAGGAAGGAAATCATATTGATCGGCTGCTCCCTGGACGGTAGCCCATGCGAGCAAAACTCCGCCACTCCAAGGGAAGATGTAGCCAAGTGAAGATGTGACGGTATCGAGCAAGTTGGCTCTACGGTACGG
Source organism: Halobacillus sp. Nhm2S1 (assembly GCF_019599545.1). GTDB lineage: Bacteria > Bacillota > Bacilli > Bacillales > Halobacillaceae > Halobacillus. The sequence continues at coordinate 193,819 of NZ_JAIEZV010000004.1, forward strand.
ATGAATATTCATTTCTGTACCTAATTTACGAACAAAAGGTGCCGCAGCAATCTCAGCTGCCGTGTTAATCGTTATAAATACATTCAAGAAAGCGACTATTCCGAAAATTGAAAGTTCAGCTCGGCGGACAACATTGTTGATCAGCTTCAAGAAGAAGTTTTTAATGACATCCATCGTACCTGCTACGTCCAACAGATAGGCGGCTGCCAATATGAATAAAATTAATATAGCCATATTGAAATAGCCACTGATTCCATCAATTAACGCCCCTTCAATCACCGCTTCTCCCGCATCATTCTTATGGATATGCAGGACCTCTTTCAAGGAATGACCGGAAAGAAGGATAAACACGCCTGCGGCCAAAATCCCGTACGAAAGCGAGGTCAATAAATGGTGACCACTTAAGGCTAAATAGAGAACCAATGCAAATGGAGCCAACATAAGAAGACCTTCAGGTGAAACTTCATTTTGAAGCTCACTGACCACTTGCTGACTGCCCATCTCTCCACCACCGCCAAAAATTACAAATAAAATGAGAGCTGGAATGGCTGCAGTAATGGAATATTTGAAACGCGAACGCACAACTCCTGGTACGTCAGCATCTTGAGTTGTTGCAGAAACAATGGTCGTGTCTGATACAGGGGCCAGGTTATCTCCAAAGACCGCTCCACTCAAAATCGCAGCCAGGAGAATAACAGGATCTGCTCCTAGAATGACTCCAGCCGGATACATCAGAACACCAAAAGTCGCTACTGTACCATAACCGGTACCGACAGCTGTTGAAAACAACCCTGCCAGAAGAAAAGTAATGCCGACAAAAGCTCCCCCTTCCAGTCCGGATTGGAAACCGAACCAAATAAGGCCGTCGACTAATCCGCCAGCGGATAACATGTTTGCAAACATTCCTGCCCAAAACCAGGCAATGATGGCAACGACCCCTACTGGCTGGGCCATGCCGGATATTAAGCTTTGTGCATAATCCGACCATTTGGACTTACATAGGAATAAACCAATGGCAATTCCAATGACCATCCCTAATACTAATGCTTGTTCGGTCACAAGCCCTGTGACACTTAATACAATCGCCCATATGATGAAAAACACCAAAGGAATGGTCGCGGTAAAGACTCCTCCACGAAACTCCAACCTTCGTATGTCTTTTTCTCCTACAGCTTCATCAATGACTTGATCTTGATCTTTTTCTTTATCTGCCACTAGTTTCCCTCCTCTACCAACGTTAACTGTACAATAGTTTATCATCCCATGTGTATAGATGTAATGTCACGATTTTTTTCATAATTTTTCAAAAGTATTGTATCATCGATAAAAAGTAATGAAAGGAGAAAGGCCATGCTTCATTTAATCCCTTTTCAAGAAAAAGATTTTCCAATACTGCTTAGTTGGATTGAATCACCAAGATTCCTTATGCAATGGGGAGGGCCGATGTTCAATTTCCCATTAACCCACCAGCAACTGATGGATTACACCGATGCCCAAGACCGACGAGCCTTCCAAGTGTATGATCCATCATTGGATGCAATCATTGGACACCTCTCCATTGGACGTATAGATAAAGATAAAAAACAGGGACGAATTGGAAAGGTCATCGTTTCTCCCGAATACAGAGGAAAAGGTTATGGCCAACAGATGATTCAGCTAATTTCCACTTACGCCTTCCAGCACCTCGGACTAGAAAGACTGACATTAGGTGTCTTCGACTTCAATAAAGGGGCAATCCGCTGTTACGAAAAGGCTGGCTTCACCAAAGACCGCTACTTCAAAAACCACCGCCCTTTCGAAGACGAATTATGGAGCCTTTATGAAATGAGTCTCAATAAATATACATAACACCTAAGAGGGGAGAATGCGTGGCGTTCTCCCCTCTTACTTTTTCATACTCTCCCCATATCTATACACCCCACCAAGAGGAGAGCTCCAGTAACCCATTTTTATGGAAGACATTGGGTGACCAGGTCATACATATTCTTCCAAATCCTTCAGCTAAGATTTTCATTTTGTGTTTTGATGGGAAAGAATTTAAAATAGTAGAAGTATGTTTATGCATGATTATAAGTTAACGCTTACATTCGTTGTCATCCTTATACTTGCCATATTTTTCTGACCTTTAAAACAGGGTAACTGTTGATGGTATCACGGTTCGAAGTGTTTGACTATGCAAATTATTCTGATAACATTATGAAACACATAGGCAATTTTATCTTACTTAAATTGATCTGACAGGAAGGTGAAAGTATGACTACTGTAAAAAACACAAACGATCATACAACTCCCTTACGCCGGGACATCCATGCATTAGGAAAAATGCTGGGTGATATTCTCGTCCACCACGGCGGAGAGGAACTACTAAACAAAGTAGAAACGATCCGACAATTAACGAAAGACTTGAGGAATAATCCAGATCCCTCAACATATAACCAACTGAAAGATGAGATTCAAAACCTCGAACCACCGATGCGCTCCCAAGTCATCCGCGCATTCTCGATTTATTTCCACCTCGTTAATATCGCTGAACAAAATCATCGTATTCGCCGTCGCCGCGAATACCAATTACGAGAAGATCATGGCGCTCAACCATTCTCACTCGAAAGCGCCGTACAGAATTTGAAAAACAATGACTTTTCTAAGAGTGCGATTCAAGAGGTCTTGAATAAGCTCTCTCTGGAATTAATTATTACCGCCCACCCTACAGAAGCTACAAAGCGAACTGTGCTTGAGATCCAGAAGCGTATTGCAACAATCCTTAAAAAGCTTGACCATCCTCAATTAACGAAGAGCGAACGTGAGAGCTTACAGGACAGCCTTCAAAATGAAGTCACAGTTCTTTGGCAGACAGATGAATTACGCGAACGTAAGCCAACCGTTATGGATGAAGTGCGCAACGGGCTTTATTATTTTGACGAAACCTTATTTGATGTGCTTCCAGATATCCACCAGGAGCTCGAAACTCGGTTGGAAGATCACTATCCAAATGAAGATTGGAACGTCCCGAACTTCCTACGTTTTGGCTCCTGGATCGGCGGCGACCGAGACGGAAACCCGAACGTTACACCTGAAATTACATGGCAGACGCTTCAAAAACAGCGAAAACTGGTTTTGAAAAAGTATGATGAGGTACTCGTCGAGCTGATGAAGCGATTCAGCCATTCTTCCACCCAGGTAACCGTCACCGATGAGTTGAGAAACGCAATTGAACGAGAAGAACCCATGCTTCCAAAAGGGAAGAAATGGCGTGTGGACCGCGAAATTTACCGCCGTAAATTCGCCATTATCCTGGAACGTCTTCGTCAAGTAGGTAAGTCTGATATCGGCTACGGTTATGCGGACGAGCTTCTCAAGGACTTGCGTCAAATTCGTGACAGTGCACAAACGCACCAGCCGAACAAGCGCGAACTGAAAAAACTGCGCAAATTGATTCGTCAAGTGGAACTATTCGGTTTCCACCTCGCTACACTCGATATTCGAAATCATAGTGGCGAACATGAATCAGCTGTCTCAGAACTTCTACAAAAAGTGGGAATTGTCGAGGACTACGCTTCCCTGAAAGAGCAGGACAAGCTTGAAATCCTCCAAGATGTATTGAAGGATCCACGTCCGATTTCATTATTGAACGAAGACTATTCTGAAGAGACACAAAAGATGTTGAATGTCTTTCAGATGATCCGTAGAGCTCATAAGGAATTCGGTGAGCGTTCAATTGAAGTGTATTTAATTAGTATGACGGAATCTGCAAGTGACCTTCTTGAAGTCCTTGTACTAGCGAAGGAAGCTGGCATCTACCGTCTGCATGCAGATGGCACAGTGGAAAGCAACTTGAACGTGGCCCCTCTTCTTGAGACCGTCGACGATCTTGTAGCAGGCCCTGAGATTTTAAAGACTCTATTTGAAATGGATGTCTACAGCAAACACTTGGACAAGCATGGAAATCACCAGGAGATTATGCTTGGATATTCTGATGGAAGTAAAGATGGCGGAACACTAACAGCCAACTGGAGACTTTACAAAGCCCAACAGGAAATTCACGATATGGCCCATGAATACAATGTTGGATTGAAATTCTTCCATGGTCGTGGAGGATCCCTTGGACGTGGCGGTGGACCGTTGAACCGAAGCTTGCTTTCCCAGCCAGTAGAGACTCTTGGTGAAGGCGTAAAAATTACCGAGCAAGGAGAGGTCCTCTCTTCCCGTTACCTTCTGAGGGATATTGCATACCGAAGCCTTGAGCAAGGAGCCTCTACCCTTCTCGAAGGCGCCATGAATATTTCAAAAGAATCCGAACAAGGTCACCATAGGGAAGAACTATGGGAACAAGCCCTTGAGGAAATTTCTGATGTATCCTTGAAAAAGTACCAGTCGCTCGTATTCAGTGATTCCGACTTTTTGACTTACTTTAACGAAGCGACTCCGTTACAGGAAATCAGTGAGCTTAACATCGGTTCCCGTCCAATGAAACGTAAAGACAGTTCTAAGTTTGAAAACTTAAGAGCTATCCCGTGGGTTTTTGCTTGGACACAAAACCGTCAGCTCATTCCAGCTTGGTACGCGGCCGGCACAGGACTTGCCAGTTATGTTGAGAATAACGAAGATAACCTGGCTGTGCTCAAGCAAATGTATGAGAACTGGCCGTTCTTCCGTTCTACCATCAATAATTTGCAGATGGCCCTGACGAAAGCGGATATTCAAACAGCAAAAGAGTATAAAGCCCTTGTCAATGATCAAGAACTTGGTGAACGCATTTTCCAAAACATTGTGGAAGAATACGATCGCACCAAAGACATCTTGCTGAAAATCACAGGAGATGCAGAACTTCTTGATCACCAACCGACCATTAAAGAATCTGTGCGACTTCGTAATCCTTATGTAGATCCATTGAACTTCCTTCAAGTGGAACTCATTAAAGAATTGCGTCAAGTCGATGATCACGAAGATATATTAACAGAAGTTCTTCTTACCATCAGCGGAATCGCAGCTGGACTGCGAAACACAGGCTGATCAATAATTACCAAAACCGAGTATAACCTTAGAGGTTATACTCGGTTTTTTTTATTCAACGATATGGCAGGATTTTGTAAGACACAAATTCAAGTGGTTAAGCTTCGTTGCCCGAGTAAAGCGTCAGGGGTGGCGGGGAAACTATTCGCTTGCCTGTGGGGAGTGGTGAGCTGCCGCGGAAGTCGAGCCATTCCCCGCAGCCCCTTCCACTCCTCAAATTCTCGAAACTGGGTCTTCAAGTATAGAGAGCTTTAGCAAAGGATCAACCGCTAGTTTTCTTTTACCCATTTGAATTCATGTGGAATTCCTCATTTATTTTTAAGTTTTGGACAAAGTAAAACAGATATTAAACAAAGTGAGGGATTCATCATGATCAGTATCCTAATTGGACTCGTATTACTTATGCTTTTGGCTTATCTTGGATGGTCCATCATCTGGATTGCGCCACTGGTATCAGGTATTGTGGCAATTTTAAGCGGTATGGATATCCTGCCCGCATACACAGATACCTACATGCAGGGGTTTGTCGACTTTGCGAAAGACTACTTTCCGATTTTCCTTTTCGGTGCCATTTTCGGAAAATTGATGGAAGATACGGGAGCCGCTCAGTCGGTTGCTCATAAGATTTCAAGCGTAATTGGTAAAAAACGTGCGATTCTTGGCATGCTTTTATCGGCAGCCATTCTTACCTATGGCGGAGTTAGTTTGTTTGTTGTGGTCTTTGCCGTGTATCCATTGGCTGTAGCCATGTTCCGTGAAGCGAATGTTTCTAGAAAGTTGATTCCTTCGACGTTCGTACTTGGGGCTTTCACATTTACAATGACGGCACTTCCTGGAACACCTCAAATTCAGAACATCATTCCCATCAACACCTTCAAGACAGACACGATGGCCGCTCCAATTCTAGGGATTGTTGCCGCTTTGATCATGGCTGTCGGGGGATATTTTTACTTGAAATTCCGTGAAAAACAGCTGAACAACAAAGATGAAAAATTTACAGAGCCTGAAGGTGACAACCAAGTTAAAAGTGTGAACGAAGAAGAACTTCCAAACTGGATTCTTTCCACCATTCCACTAATAGCTGTAGTCTTGACATTGAACGCCTTCGACATCAGCATTTTAGCTGCATTGCTCATCGGGATCATTTTAATCATGATCTTTAACTGGAAAGATTATAAAGATTTCATCAAAGCAATCAATGGCGGGGCTTCCGGTTCGGTTATGGCTACCATTAACACGAGTGCTGCCGTAGGATTTGGTACTGTTGTTACGGCTTCACCTGGGTTTGATTCTGTTAAGGAATTGATTTTCAGTATCCCACTAAGCCCGTTTTTCTCTGAAGCTTTTGCCGTTAGTCTGCTTGCGATGATTACCGGTTCGGCATCTGGTGGAATGGGCATCGCTCTCGAAGCTCTCGGACAGGAATATTACAATATTGCTGTTGATCAGGGGTTAAGCCTTGAAGCTTTTCACCGTATTACTTCGGTAGCGTCTGGAGCCTCCATACTCCCTCATAACGGGGCTCTATTAACATTGTTCACCGTTACAGGTTTGACCCACAAAGATTCCTACAAGGATGTTTTTGTTGTCGGTCTTCTTATTCCGATGATTGCAACCATTGCGATTATCTTCCTTGCTATGATGGGCATTAATTAAATAACCAAAGCTTCTCTCCTTAGGAGGGAAGCTTTTTTGGTAAATGAAAAAACACGCCCCCTGTAAAGAGGGCGTGTTTCATTTTTATTGAACAGTGTAACCACCATCGATGACCGCTGCTTGACCTGTGATGCTTTTCGCTTTTTCACTGACAAGAAAAATCGCATAGTCTGCAATTTCCTGCACTTGAAGCAAACGATTTTGTGGTACGAGTGGATAAATAACTTCTTCTAACGCTTTTTCCTTATCGATGTTTCTTGATTTTGCAAGGTCTTCTAACTGGTTTTGAACTAGCGGTGTATCTACATACCCCGGGCAGATTGCGTTAACCGTAACCCCATGATCCGCCGCCTCTAGAGCAGCTACCTTCGTTAACCCAATCACCCCATGCTTGGCACTGTTATAACCAGCTTTCCCTGCGAAACCGATAAGTCCATTAATAGAAGCCATATTCAAAATTCGGCCATAGCCTTGCTTCTTCATGTGTGGAAACGCGTATTTCGTTCCATAGAATGGACCTTTCAGCATGATATCCAGGATCAATGAATATTTTTCGCTAGGGAAGTCCTCAATTGGAGCAACATGCTGGATCCCTGCATTATTGACTAAAATATCAATTTTACCGAACTTACTGACTGTTTCTTCAATGGCATTTTTCACATCTTCTTCCTTCGCTACGTTGGCAACGACCCCTTCTACTGTATGTCCTTGGGATCGTAGCTGTTCTACTGATTTGTTGAGGGTATCTTCATTGATATCATTAAGCATGACCTTTGCGCCTGCTTTTGCAAATTCGGTGGCGATCTCAAGTCCAATCCCCTGCCCGGAACCAGTAATTAACGCTGATCTACCTTCAAGCATTCCAACTCCTCCTTTAAAATAAGCACTCTTCCTTTAATTTTCCCTTTTCTAAGAAAATATGTGCAAAAAAACTCAGCCTTACATGTAAGGCTGAGTTTTTACACTTTAATAAAGTTTTCCTTGACGGTACATAATCGTCGATAATTTAGTGACGGAATGGATGTAGCAATTTTGTCTTAACGGGAACGGATCCCCGAAAAATTGCGGAAGGATCGTATCCATGGTACCTTTCAACTTATCGAAAAGTCTCTCGAAAACCTGATCCTCCGTCATGAACTGTGCTTCTCTCCCCTGGACCCATTCGTAGTAAGAAACGATGACACCACCAGCATTGGCTAAGATATCTGGGACAATCAATACCCCTTTATCCGCAAGATATCGATCCGCTTCTTCTGTAATCGGTCCATTTGCGCCTTCTACGATGATTTTCGCTTGAATGTCTTTCATATTATCTTTGTGGATTTGATCCTCTAACGCTGCTAAAATCAGAACATCAACATCCATTGTCAATAAATCATCCCTCTCTTTTATTTCTGCCACAAGCTCATGCTCGTTCAGTTCTTGTTCTGTGGAAGGCAGGTCCCCATCATGCTCTTTCGCGAATTGGACAAGACCAGGAATGTCCAGACCATCTGAGTTATACAGCATGACATTCGCATCGCTCACAGCCACCACACGGTTTTTCAGATGATTGCATTGATAGGCTTCAAGCGCAGCAACAGAACCAAGGTTACCGAAGCCTTGGACGGCCATTTTCAACTTCTTATCGGCATGGTCAAGTGCGGTATGAGCAAAAATGTTTTCCGTATCACCCAGCCATTTTCTATGTTCATTGACGAAATCATGCATCATATACCGGAACGTATAGTAGACCCCTTTCCCGGTCGACTCTCTTCTTCCAAGTGATCCTCCGTTGACAATGCTTTTCCCAGTAAAACTGTTGCGGTACGGTTCTCCAGGGTGAATATTTTTGAATTCGCCCATCATCCAGTCCATTTCCCGCTCCCCTGTGCCCACATCCGGAGCTGGAATGTCCTTGTCAGGCCCGAGGATATCATTGAAATATTGGACGTATTTCTTACATATCAAATTGAGTTCTTTTACTGTATATTCTTTCGGGTTGATGACCACTCCCCCTTTACCTCCGCCAAAAGGAAGCTCGTGCAGGGCATTTTTTAAAGTCATCAATTTGGCTAGATTGGAGACTTCATCTTCATCAACCGATTCATGAAAACGAATTCCACCTTTATAAGGACCCACGGTATCACTATGTTGTACGCGGAATGAAGGGATCCTTACAATCGTGCCATTTTCTGTCGTGATGCGCAGGAAAGATTTGTGGATATGATTCGGAGTCGAGAGCAGGGCGACTAATGAGTTGTATGCTTGCTCACGTGTTTGTGCTTTTAAATCAGGCAGAAAATCTTCATCTTCCATAATGGCTTTCAATGACTCTTCAATAATGGTTTGTTGTCTTTGCATAATCCGATAGCCTCCGTTCTAATGAATTGGTCCTGTGTTGATTTCCTTATCTAAGAGTCCATTCCCCAAACAGAAGCTGTAAAACGTTTTCAGCAAAGAAAAAGCCCCCTGCGCGAGGGGGCTTTTCCATCAACCTAAAATATTGTACCCCGAATCAACGTAGACAATCTCCCCTGTCACTCCGCGTGACAAGTGGCTCATCATGGCCAGTGTCATATCGCCGACCTCTTCCTGCGTTACATTCTTTTTCAGAGGAGCGGTTTCTTCAATTTTGTGTAAAATTTCATTGAAGCTTGGTACGCCTTTCGCTGCAAGGGTACGTACCGCACCAGCTGATATGGCATTGACTCTGATTTGATTTTTACCTAAATCAGAGGCCAAATAACGGACAGTAGCTTCAAGGGATGCCTTTGCTACCCCCATGACGTTGTAGCCTTCGACCACTCGTTCAGCCCCGAGATAACTCATGGCAATCATCGATCCGCCTTCTGTCATATAAGGTTGACTGGCTTTTGCAACCGCAATAAGAGAATAAGCACTTGTGTCCTGTGCAAAAGCAAACCCATCGCGGGAAGTTTCGATGAAATCCCCTTTCAAATCCTCGGCATGGGCAAAAGCAATGGAATGACAGACGCCATGAATGACTCCGACTTTCTCACCGATCTCTGTAAATGCTCTCTGAATACTTTCATCATTGTTCACATCACATTGGACGATGGCTTTCGCATCCAACCCACCTTCTGCCAGCAGCTTTTCAAGTTTTTTATAACTTCTTTCTTTTCGATATGTAAAAATAACGTTCGCTCCTGCCTGATAAAGGGATTTAGCCACGCCCCAGGCAAGACTTCTCTGGTTCGCCACACCCATGACAACGATGTTCTTATCTTTCATTTGTAAAATATCTTCCATAGTAACCTCCAACAATGTGTTTTCTTAGTTATACCTTATTCCAAAGAGGAATGTCTACTCTTCATCCAACTCTACATGAGAAAACCTGCCATCATGTGACTCAAATCGGTTCCCATGCTGGACCCTCAAAGGGGTATGGAACAAGGGGCCATCACAAACGAATGTGTGAAACTCACCATTTTCTCCGCAAGGGTCAATATCAGAGGGTAAGGAATGCAGAAACCCCTGATCATAAAGAATTCCGGGGAGTCGTTGATCCAGCTTCAGTGTATCAACGGTAGTGACCACTGCCTGAAATCCATTTCCAATGACCTCTGAGGCCACTTTCTGTGAACCCATCCCCCATAAAGGATAAACGCCCGTCATCTTATTCTTTTTCAATAATTGGTCTCGGAATGATCGAATATCTTCAAGGAACAGATCAGCGTACACCACTTTGCTGATTTTTCTTTCCCTGAAGCCTTCAAACATTTTTTTCATAACCATGTTATAGACCTGATTCGATGGACGTTCCGGGACCATGACAATCTCAAGTGGTAGGCCAAGGGCATCCGCCTGCTTCATGAGCAGATTCTGACTGACTTCATGGACAGGTAAACGCAAAGAATGTTCAGAGATGGTGGAAAAAAGGCCCGCGATCTCATAATTTTCATCATCCATCACTTTCTGCAAGGCCAGGGCCGAATCTTTTCCACCGCTCCAGGAGACGATCACTTTCTCTGGCATTTTCCAATCACTTCCTTTTATGAATGTAAATGCAGTGCCATGTGGATCAGATTCTCACTTTTGCCGTTCTTCCGAATGTAATCTTGAAAGCATCCTTCCTTTTGAAAACCGAGAGACTCATAAAGGTGGATGGCTCGTGCATTGGAAGCCGATACATTCAACCGTATAATATCAAGCCCATCCGTTCGCCGGCATCTTGCTATCATGGCGGTTACGAGTTCCCGTCCAATCCCCAAGTTTCTTACGTCCTTTTTCACACTAACACCGAATGTGCCTTGATGTCTTGTGGCAGATAGAGAACCCAGATTAAAGTTTAAAAAACCGACCACCTCCCTGTCCCTTTCTGCCACCAGAAAAAACTCAGGTTCTTCATGCCGGCTGATCCATGCTTTTTCTTTTTCCAGAGAATCGTGGAATTCAGAGAGATGTTTCAACCCATATCCTTCAGATAAAATTTCCTTAGCAATCATCATCGTATTAGGTGCATCTTTTGGATGCCCCTTACGAATCACACATGAGGGCACGGTCATTTCTTACCACTCCAATAAGCGCCGTCCTCCATGTGAGCAAAAGGAATGTCGGTATCCACTTCTCCAACTACCTTTTCATCTTCGAGGTCCTCTCCATTCAACCAACGAGAGAAATCAAATTCCATCGGTTCTCGATCCCCACCTAAAGCAAACCAGGCTTTGTTTTCTTTTGGTAAGTATCCGGATGTGTGAATGGTTCCTGCCCAATTGCTGTACAGTTTAGAAAATACACCTCGATCTGTATCATTCATTAACCGGAAAGCATCATTAGCACATTGGATTTTTTCACGATTTGATTGGATCGCATCCATACGCTTCTTAGAATCCACAAGATGATTTCGATTTTCCTTTTTCATAATTTCAAAATGGTTCGTACACACGTCCGCTTCCCTTACCTCTACTCCCCGGGGAGAAGCCTCCACTACATAAGTCACATTGCTTTTGTCAAATACAATGTAACTAAATGAGTGGCGGTGAGGGATCTCACGTAGCATTTGAACAGCTTCTGTTACGTTCGCGCAGGACTCAAGCACAAGTCGTCCAATCATACAACAAATAAAGCCGTCCCCAGGGCGTTTGCGGTGCATGAAATTATAGCCCATCACAAGCCCTTTTTCATTCATCCCATCCATACGTCCGGTAATGCGCTGTGTCGGCCCTATGATACTGTATCCTTGATCGGTCGGTTGAAAAAGGCTGTACCGGCCCTCGTACGTTTTAGGCATATAATCATAATTCCGAATGAAATAGCCGTCTCCAGTCATAATCGAGCATCCACTCCGCTTGTAATCGATGCGGTATCCACCGAATTCCATCATCACTTTTTCCATCGGCCATTCCAACGCATACTTCAGTCCAAGAAGTTCGTCCCATACACCTGGTGCAAAGCGTGTGATCGCTTCCTTCACTTCCTGCTCTTCTACAATAAAGCGAGGCTTCCTCACCCGCCATTGTTTCTCTCTATTCTTCACTGTCCACGAATCTCTCAGCTGTTGACCTTGAAAGAACCCAAAATCATAATGAGTGCCTCTAAATTGCAAAAGATCGCTATGTATTTTTTTCATTATCGTTTCCTTTCTAACCGTTTCTGCCTTCAATGTACCAGATTTCACTTCGAAATTGAACTATCCACCATCGTTATTAAACATAATGGCAGAATTGTGTAAGAATTGGTTTCGAGACTGAGTCTTCCACAATCGAGAGCTTAGGTGAAAGAATTTGTTAAGGATGAGACATTTAGACTTTTAAATATTTTTGGAGAGGGAATCGAATAATAAGGAAAGATGAGAGAATTTGCTTAATCATTCTAGTTTTTCACCAGTAATTTTGGTACTCTAAAGGTTGTAACAATCAGAAAGCGTTTTCGATAAGGGGATTAAGGAAAAGGTGGTGGAACAAAGATGAAAGAAGTCGTTATTTTGGGGGGCGGCTATGGCGGTATGAACACTCTGCACGGGTTGCTCGATCAAATCCCAGAAGATGTACATATCACTGTCGTCGACAGGAATCCTTACCATTCATTAAAAACTGAATTTTACACCATAGCAGCAGGAACAGAGTCTGACCGTCATGCGCGCGTTGATTTTCCGAAACACGAGCAAGTCACTTATGTCTTTGATGAAGTGGAGAAAATCGACACAGATAATGAGACTATTATCATCAAAGGTGGGGAAAAAAGCCTTCCTTACGATTACTTATTAATTGGTCTAGGCTGTGAGGATAACTATCACGGCATCGAAGGAGCACGAGAATTCACAGAAAGTGTGCAGACGTTCTCGAAAGCAAGGAGTGCGGGCTTCGCTATTAACAACCTTGGGGCCTATGGAAAGGTGACTGTTGTCGGAGCTGGATTAAGTGGGATCGAGGTCGCTTCAGAAGTGCGAGAAAGCAGACCCGATTTGAATATTCGCTTATTGGACCGTGGCGAAACGGTATTGAAGGCCTTCGATTCTAAGATTCAAGATTACGTGGAGAAGTGGTTTAAAGATAATGAAGTAGAAGTCATCCACGGAGCAAACGTAGAATACGTTGAAAAAGACGGCGTATGCAACAATGGGGTTTGTTATTTGAACGATGTGACTGTATGGACCGCAGGAGTCCGTCCAAACTTCCTTGTCAGAGAGCTTCCTTTTGAAAAGGATGACCAGGAAAAAGTTATCGTCAATGATTTTTACCAAGTGCCCACCCATCAAAATGTCTATGTTGTAGGGGATTGCGCAGCCTCCGAACACTCTCCTAGTGCGCAGCTTGCCGGCCAGCAAGGAGAGAAGGTTGCCGACGTACTCAATGCCGTCCTTAGAGACCGCGTACCTGAACGTCCGTCTGAGGTGAAACTTAAAGGGGCCCTCGGCTCTCTTGGGAAGAACGACGGATTTGGCAACATGCTTCAAAAACCTATGACAGGCGTCCTTCCTCGACTCGCCAAATCAGGAGTTCTCTGGTTAAGCAAACGACACTAAAAAAGATCGATCACGTTCATGTGATCGATCTTTTTGTTATACATGTGACTTCTCTAAAAGCCCTCCGAGGTACTTTGCCAGCTCAAGCATGCCATAAGTTCCTGCTATTGCTTCAGCATCCGAATTGTAGTTTGTATTCGTGTTCACATCATAGGTGTAAAAACGACCTTCGTTATCCTGAATCGCTTCAATCCCAGCTACGTCAATGTTGTTTTCTCGTAAGAATCTTTCATAATCATCAACGATGGATGGTCGATAATTTTCAAGAACTTCAAACTTTGCTTTAGGTGTTTGTGGTTCCGCATCCGTCGGGCAGTACAGGTCTTCAATCGAACAAGCGTCTGCCGGGCATAGTTCAAATCCTTCAGACGTATCCACTTTCACCCCATAGACAAACTTTCCACCTACGAATTCATGACGGACAATATAAGGCTCTGGAGCCTCAATATATTGTTGGATCAATGTAATCCCATCGACTGGATCCTCAAAAGATTCACCATCCAAGTATTCACGCAACGCTTCCGTAGAATGAAAAAGCTGAACTCCCTGCCCTTTTCCGGCACGGTTGTGTTTCGTTATGAATGATTCCATGTCCAACTGCCGCGCAGCATCCAGAATATTTTCTTTCCCTACAGCCGTAATCGTTTTCGGGGTGCGAATGCCCGCTTGATTTAAAGCCATGTATTGATTGACCTTGCTTACTTCAAGCCTTAAAGCACGGCTGCCATTTACTATGGTGCGGTCATGGCGTTCGAGCCAGGCAAGCACCGCTTCAGTAAACTCAGGCGCATAACGATGATTCCTTGTGTGAGAAGAAGCACTGATGCGGTTGTAAAAAACCCCTTCCGGTGGCTCGCTTGTCAAATCAAGCGTTCCCTGATCTAAATGCCAAAGTTCATATGGTAAATCGAGTTCTTCTAAACGCTCCGTTAAATGATCGGTCCATTCATCGTTCTCATGGAGGATATAAATTTTGCTCATCGAACCGACTCCTTTCCATTTCTTCTTGTTACTTATCATCATATCATAAAAATCCTATAAGGTTACTAGGAATAAGCTCATTACAAAGAAATACCAACTCCCACAAACGCTCCCTTTACTTGAAGACTCAGTTTCGATACTTTTGTTGAGCGGTGGGGGCTGCGGGGAATAACTCGCTTTCCGCGGGAGCGCGGTGAGCCTCCTCGGACTGCATCCTGTGGGGTCTCACCCTGCACTTTTTTCCCGCAGGAGTCTCGCCATTCCCCTCCGCCCCTTTTCGATGTAAGTGTCTCAAAACCACTCCCCCACAGGAAAGCGAAGTAGCTTCCCAGCCTCCCCTGACGCCTAACAAGGCAACAAACCCGGAAACTTCTCGAAACTGAGTATTCAAGAATCCTGCCATTATCTTTAATAAGATGGAAAAGAATAAAAGCCGCTTGCCTGAGGCTAAGCGGCTTTTAGATTATCCTGCTTTTGAGGTAATGATGGTATCTTCTTTTCTCACTTTCTGTTTAATTACCTGCCATACGAACCATGTGGCAACGGCAACCCAGATGACCGATCCTAAGATCATAGAAGTGGAATACTCCATACCAAACCCTTCAGGAGCGTAGAAAATATAAGAGCTTACTACAGCCGTCATGAACAGAGCAGGAACACTACAGATCCAGTGGAATTTGTGATTCTTCAACAAATACATGGCTCCTGTCCAAAGCATCACTGTGGCTACCACCTGGTTGGACCATCCTACATATCTCCAAAGAAAGCTGTAATCCATTTGCGTTAACAGGAACGTTGGAACCGTAACCGGGATTGCGAATAGCAGGGGGGTCCATTTTCCGTCGAATTTCTTTTTACTGACCTGACGGGCAAAATCAACAAGCATCATACGTGAAGATCGTAGTGCTGTATCCCCCGTAGTAATTGGAAGGATAATGACACCAAGAACGGCAAGGATTCCACCCAGCGTACCAAGTGTCGTGCTGCTGATTTCATTAATGACACCGGCTGGGCCTCCTTCTGCCAGTGCGGTTTGAAGACCTCCTGTGTTACCGAAGAAGGTCATGCCCGCAGCTGCCCAGATTAAAGCAATAATTCCTTCAGCAATCATGGCTCCATAAAACACTTTTCTTCCTTCACTCTCTTTTTTCAATGTTCGAGCGAGTATTGGACTCTGTGTACTGTGAAAGCCTGATATCGCTCCGCATGAAATCGTCACCATCAGCATCGGCCAGATTGGTAATTCATCTGGATGAAGATTGCTGACCGTCAAATTAGGAATGGGGTGGTCGAAGAAGAACATCCCTATCCCTATGGAGACAGCCATGAATATTAAGATGGCTCCAAAGATCGGGTACACTTTTCCAATAATTTTGTTGATAGGTAGAAGAGTAGCAATAAGAAAATATGAAAAAATGATTAATACAGATGTAAAAAATCCTAGTGGCGTGATTTCTGCCATCAACTGAGCCGGACCAGCCGTAAAGGCTGCAGCTACTAAAATCATAAGGCCAATGGATAACAGATTAATCACCGAACGAGCGGGACGGCCTAAGTACTTCCCTACAAGTGTCGGGTACTGAGCTCCGCCATGACGAAGGGAAAGCATTCCTGAGAAATAATCGTGGACAGCTCCAGCAAAAATGGAGCCAACAACGATCCAGATAAATGCTACGGGACCATATAACGCTCCCATCACAGCTCCGAATATAGGTCCAAGCCCAGCGATATTTAATAGCTGGATAAGACTCGCTTTCCACCAGCTCATCGGCACATAGTCAAAACCATCGTTCTTTTCATATGCAGGTGTCTTTTTCTGATCATTGATTCCGAAAATTCGTTCAACCACCTTTGCATAAAAAAGATATCCGACGACAAGTAAAACAATAGATGCGATAAATGTGATCATCGCTGAGCCTCCTTTCAAATTTGAATGTAAGAAGTATTCTAGCGATGATTTTGTCGAATCACAACCCATTTTTCTGAATATTTATATTTTTATCTTTTTTTTCTTAAAAATTAAGCGCTACCAAGATTATTTAGCGGTGTTTTTACTTTCTATCGCTTAAATAAGTGGGGCACTGTTTTTCACATGATTGGAACCAGGAAAAAAATTGAACATAAAAAAACTCCTGCGTCACTCGCAGGAGTTCATGTTTCTTATGTAACCTGCCACCCTGTAGAAATGGTTAAGTTTCCCGCAGTCGTTTCGATTGCCAGGGCGGCATTGATTTTAAGATACCATAGTGGCTGTATTCATTCAAACACATATTGCCCTATGTACTCTTCACCTGTCTTAATTGGAACATTGGTATTGTCTCTTTTCACGAAAACGATTTAATAAATCATCTAATTCTTGTGAAATTCTCAATAGTTCATCATCCGTTGGATTATTGTTGTAGATTTCATACATGCGCATTCTCAATTCTTCTATTTGTTTCTCTAACCGCTCTTTGTAAGGCATAATTTCATCTCCTTCATTCGTACCATACCCTAAATAATCTACTCTAAACTACTATTTTAAAATAATTTTCAGAAATAATGATGTCCCATCTCATTTAACCAGGATATACGTATTGTATCGGACAAAAATGCTACAAAATAAGCATTATTCGCTATTTTCTATTTGATTTATGGAGGTTTCTCAAATCTATTGTCGATATTTCCCGGGTAATCATTCTATTTCTCTATCACAGAAATCGTGATAGGATGATTAAAAACCTACATAAAGGAGTGGCAGTCATGTTTAAAGCTGTTTCAACGAATCAAGCACCAAGTGCAATTGGTCCATATTCTCAGGCCACAGACCTCGGGAATATCGTTTTTATTTCCGGACAGATCCCGCTAGACCCCGAGACGATGGAATTTGTCTCTAATGATATTCAAGAACAGACACACCAAGTGATGAAAAACATTCTTGCGATACTTGAAGAAGTAAACCTTTCTTTCAAGAATGTTGTAAAAATGAACATCTACTTGGACTCGATGGATGATTTTGCGGTAGTCAATGATGTTTATGCGAGTTATTTGACTGAGCCTTATCCGGCTCGTGCTGCTGTGGAAGTTAGCAAACTCCCTAAAGGAGCAAAAGTGGAAATAGAAGCCATTGCTACACGAGGCTGAATCTATAGTTATATATATTCGAAAAATGCATTGTTTTTCTGTCCATTTTATTCCAAAAGAAGCAGAGCTGTAGAGGCTCTGCTTCTTTTGTTTTATTCCATTAATCTTCGTCTTTAACATCCGGGTCTTCAGGAATAGGTTCACTCAGATATTCTTGAATCATTTTCCGGTAGTTTTCCATTTGTTCCATGTGATTGTAGAATTGATTTTTATTGATTAAATACTGCCGTCCATCATAAATGGCCTTAATTTTATGATTCAAGATTAAATGCCGGAGATAGTCTTCAGGCAGCTCAAGATATTCTGCCGTTTCTTCCACTGTTAAGTACATGATCCGTCACCTTTCTTTCCCTTGCATTATATCACTTCTTTTTTTACGGCACGTTTCTTTTCCTACATTTGTGGGAATTAGATTAGAAACCATTCTAGTGAAATGAGAGGGATACTATGGCTTCTACGATGACAGCAAACAAAAACAAGCGTTCAGAAGCAAGCGAAGAAATCAAACCATGGGTACGGAGGTTCGGAAGACTTGGCTTTATGGCCAAGGGTATTGTTTATGCTCTTATCGGTGTATTAACTTTGATGGCCGCTCTTGGAGTTGGTGGGAAAACAACAGGTACTTCAGGAATGTTCCGCTCTCTTGCCGGTGTCGCTTTTGGAGAGATATTACTTTGGATCATTGGTATTGGCTTGATCGGGTATATCTCCTGGCTCGCCATTAAAGCCATCATGGATCCTAATAATGAAGGAACGGATGCGAAAGGGTTAATTACTCGAATCGGTTATATTGTAGGTGCTGTAATTTACGGTTCCCTGGCTTTCAATGCTATAAAAATCGCCCTCCATGCTGGTTCCAGCAGTGGAAATTCAGAACAGACGATTTCAGCTAAACTTTTGTCCCAGCCTTTTGGTCAATGGCTTGTCGGGATTGTTGGAGCTATTGTCATCGGGTATGGTATTTATGAATTATATCAAGGAAGTACAGGCCGCTTTATGAAGAAGATGAATACTGCGGAAATGGACCGTCATAAAAGGAATGTAGCAGAAAAATCCGGTAAATTCGGGTTATCTGCAAGAGGAATCGTACTCGGACTCATCGGATTCTTCTTTATTCAAACGGCCCTTACGGCAAATCCTGATGAGGCCAAAGGTCTGGACGGAGCGCTTTCTGAAATTGCCCAGCAGCCCTACGGACAGGTACTCCTGGGGATCGCTGCCGTTGGATTAATCTTATATGGTGTCTACCAAATGGTACGTGGGCGTTACGCACGGATGAACTTCGGAAAAAAATAAATGCATTAAAAAAGCCTTTCCTCCATGGAGGAAAGGCTTTCGATTTTTGTCGCGAATATACCGACGACCACATTCGTCGTTTAGCTTTATAAAAAGCATGTACTTCGTCTTACACAAACAGCTCATCGCCCATTTACTATACCACGATTCCTCTTTAAACGCAATAAGGCGTTCGGTCGCCTCCTTGTGCTATACTAGGGCTACAAAAAATCTCAGGAGGAGCTTATGCTTACATTTGAAGAGAAACTGAACATCATTGAAGAATTCCCTGAACTTGAAAAGAAAGAGATCTCTCTCGGAAGAGTGAATTTTCATTATGAAGAAAGTGTTTATGATAAAAAAATCGTCGTTTACCGACTCCACCCGAATGGCAACGGATTTGTTTATGCGGGTGAATTAGATGGATATGCTACGGATGAAAAAGGGATGGTCAACATTAAGGAAATCAGCGCCGATGAACTCCGCGCATTAATCCGGGAAGCGATCGAATCTTTGTCCCTCTCTCCTGCCGAAAAAAATCCAGTCATGGAAGAATGGCTGAACGACAACGATCAGTCCCTTGTTCTAATGCGTGAAGAGGATGGTTTCCATGTTTACGCTGAAGAACAGTTGGAAGGTACGTTCAATTCTTACGAAGAAGCCGTCAACTTCCTTGAGCAAGAAGGATTCAGCCGTCTTTAATGAACCCAGAGCCGTTTTATACGGCTCTTTTTTATATGGTTATTGTCATGCCTTGCCCATTCTGCATAAAGTA
Source organism: Halobacillus sp. Nhm2S1 (assembly GCF_019599545.1). Taxonomy (GTDB): domain Bacteria; phylum Bacillota; class Bacilli; order Bacillales; family Halobacillaceae; genus Halobacillus. The sequence continues at coordinate 213,606 of NZ_JAIEZV010000004.1, forward strand.
TTGAAAAAAGGTGGCGTTTCTTTATGTACACGTACCCCTATGCATACAGGCAGCAACAGCCTTTACCAACTTCAAATATCCTCTCTTATGCCAAAGGAGATGTAAATGGTGATCTCATCCCAGACCAAGTTTTTCTAGTAGGAGAAAAAACACCGAATAGTCCGTATATTTCAAACATCACTCTGGTCATTCAGGATGGACAAACGAGCATCTTCTATAGTGTCCCCTTAAAAACGAACATGGGATATCAACCGCGCCTTTTTCTCGGTGATTTCACAGGAGACGGTGTCGATAACATTATGATCAGCATGGACTCTGGGGGAAGTGGCGGTTATGGATACTACTATTTATATTCTTTTTTGAACAACCAGGCAAGAGTCCTCTTCGACTATGAAACATTTGATGAAGCCTACGAATATGAAGTCACTTATCAAAACCAGTATAAAGTTGAAGTTCTAAACAAAACCCTTGACCTCTCTTTCATTATCGATCTAAGCAATAGGGATCCTGAGTACCTATCAGACATTTATGATGAAGACGGAACATTAAAAGCACCGCTACAAGGGTCCGTCTCTGGCTTAAATACTCTTTACCCCATCGATTTTGATGGAGACGGTGTTTATGAATTGTTTGCCTTTCAACGGATCATCGGCCAGTATAATGCGGATGGCTTGGGACTAGTTCAAACCCCGCTCACATGGAAAGGCAATGGCTTTGGCCCCTTCTTTGACAATCAATATGTAGCTGTCCTTGGTGTGGGTTCAGACACCTAACTACTTCAAACCTGGGACGCGGGTTATCTTTTTGGATACCAGGTACCTTGGTTCCACCCCACAGTACCTGGTACTAGATTCAAACTTCTCTAGTACATAAGACTACTTTTCACCTGCTCCCTTTTCACCGTGGTAACTACAGAAAATTCTGATGAAATCTCCCATAAATCGTTATACTAGGATAAAATGGGGTATAAGAAAAACTAACGTAAATGGAAGGAGAAAACGAAATGGATCGATTAAATGAACGTTTAGCCCAATATTTTAATGATAACCAAACCACATTAGTAAACGAATTACTCCCCAAAACGTTGGACAAGCTTCAAATCAACTATACCGATCAGGATCTGAATTATCATTTTGAAATGCTCCGTCTACTTCTGGACCGTGTAGCTAAAAGCCTCTTGCAGCACCCAGATGAAACAAATGCAGCTGCCATCGGCTATGACACCGAAAATTACCTCTATTCTAAAGGCGTCCTTCTAAAACAGACCGTGGATGTGTTGAGCGTCTTCCGTCTTTCTCTCATGAAGCATATGCGGAATTCAAACTTGATTAAGGAGGCCAAAATCGAAGAAGGCTTCGTTGTAGCTGAAGAAGTTGTCACTGCATTTGACGCAGCGATACGCGCGACGACAGATAGTTATAATAAGACAAAAGAAAGAGAACATGAAGAAATGGAGAAGCATTTGAACGCGGTCTCTACCCCTGTCGTTCTCATCGACGAATTTCAAGCTGTCCTTCCATTGGTCGGAGAATTTTCAACGGAACGCTTCGACGTAGTCAAAGATCACACGCTACATAAAGTCAAAGAGCACGGTTTGCGGTTATTATTCATTGACTTTTCAGGAATTGCTACATTCAACGAGGTCTTTATTAATGATCTGTTCAATTTAACAAAAACCATTAAATTGCTCGGTACAAGAACGGTACTGACCGGAATTCGTACAGAAATGGCCATCGCAGCCATTCAATCTGATATGAATTTCGAGGAGCTCGAGACCTTCAATGATCTTAAACAGGCCCTGATTACAATCAATGATAACCAATAAGGAGCTGAACTGATGATTCGTGTAGCATTATTAAGCAAGTGGCACGTGCATGCCGTTGATTATGCACGAGAAGCTTCTGAAAATCCCGCTATTCACATTTCAAAAGTCTGGGATGAAGATATAGAACGGGGCAAAATGTGGGCGGAGGAACTTGGTGTACCTTTCGATGACGACCTCAAGCAAGTCCTTTCAGATCCGGAAATCGATGGTGTCATTCTCACAAGCCCAACAAATCTCCATAAAGAAATCATCATGGCCGCTGCCCACCATGGAAAGCATATTTACACAGAGAAAGTACTCTCTTTAAGTCGAACAGATGATAAAGAAATTTTCTCCAGCATAGAGGGTGCTGGCGTGAATTTCATGATCTCCTTACCTAGATTAACTTCCGACTATTATCTATATGCCCAAAAAGTTGTAGATGAAGGTGTGCTCGGTACTGTAAACATGATTCGATGCCGTGTTGCCCATAATGGAGCGGTCCCCAATGATGACCATCCAAATGGTTGGCTCCCTGAACGTTTTTTTGATAAGGACCAATGTGGAGGGGGGACTTTGATCGACCTTGGGGCCCACCCCATTTATTTGGCGAATCGCCTCGCCGGAAAACCAAAGGCTGTATCCGCTCGATTGCATTCACTTACAGGCCGAGGTGTCGATGATCACTCTGTTGCCACCGTAGAGTATGATTCAGGTATTCTTGCAGTTTTGGAATCAAGCTTTGTGTCATCCGGGAGTCCTTTCCAGCTCGAGATTTACGGAACAGATGGGACACTTATGGTCGAAGGAAGCAAGGTACGGATCAAAAGCCGTACCCATGGGATGAACGAATGGACATGCCCTGAACTCCCTGCTCCTATCCATTCCCCTTTGCAACAATGGGTAGATGACATCCTCAATCAAGAGGAGCCGACCATCAAAAAGGAAGATGCCCTTCAGTTGACGGCCGTCAACGAAGCAGCCGCCCTATCCCACAAACAGAACATGAGAATCACCATAGAATAAAAAGCGCCTGCCCATCATTTTGTGATGGACAGGCGTCATTCAAGTTCTTTTCTCAATGTTACCAATGGTCTCACTTTACCACGAAACCATTCTTCTGTGATTTCCCCTGTGGGTACAAACCCGTTCTTTTCAAAAAAGCGCAAACTTCCCTGATTATCCTCGTAAACTTCGGCAAAAACATTCTTCATACCAAAAAGGGCATAGATCTCTTCAAGAAATAAACGAAGAGCCTCTGTTCCAACACCACAGTTCCTCTTTTCAGCGATTACCATACCGATAAAATCTTTTCCTGGCGTTCGGAACAACTCCACCTTTCCGATTAATCGGTCATCCAAAACCACAGCTTTCATGTATAAATTAGGCTTTTCACCGTTGAAGTAGGATTCATAAGCTTTAAAGAATTGCTCATATGTACGCGGGACATCCACACCTGTTTGCACTTGTAGTTTTTCATCCATTTCCCATGTATGCAACACTTCAATATGACTGCTCTTAATCTCCTCAATGGAAACTTCCATAAATCAATCTCCTCTTTAAGAATAAACCCAGATCATAAATTCAGTACCAGACGAAACGCCTGGTACTGTGAATATTCCCTATTCTATTTTTTTGAACCTATGAATTTCGAACCGTAAACTTAGGAAAACGAAAGACAATGGCTAGAACTCCTGAAACAGCAAGCAGGATCGGATAAAAACAGAAAGGGACAATACTGACAGGTGAAATACTCGCTACCCCTGCCACAGACAAAATTTGTGCACCATACGGAAGCAAGCCTTGGACAGAACTGGAGAAGATATCCAACAAACTCGCTGATCTTTTCGAGTCAATCTCAAACCGTTCTGAAATTTGTTTAGCGAGAGGACCGGCTGTCATGATGGAGATCGTATTATTGGCCGTAGATACGTTCACGGCGCTGACCAATCCTGCGATACTGAATTCTCCACCTCGATTCGATTGAGCACCTCGACTTATTTTGCGAAGAAGGAAATCAATGCCACCGTTTTGACGAATCAATTCAACAAGTCCCCCAAGCAGAATGACCAGCAAAGCCAATTCCTGCATGCCGGCAAACCCATCGCCTAAAAGAGTGACAAATTCCATTACTGAAAAGTCCCCCATCAATAGGCCGATTAATCCTGCGAAACCAATACCTCCCATAAGGACGTAAATAACATTGATACCCATAATTGCAAAAATAAGAACACCAAGATACGGCAACACTTTTACAACGTTAAACGGATGGTCATCCTGGAGCGTGGAAGCTGCATCCGTTGTCAACACACCAAAAATAATAGCCGTTACGACCGCAGCCGGAAGAACGATAAAGAAGTTTGCTTTGAACTTGTCTTTCATTTCTGTTCCTTGTGTCCGGACGGCGGCAATTGTCGTATCAGATATGATGGAAAGGTTATCGCCAAACATAGCTCCACTGACAATCGCTCCCATCGTTAGAGCAACGGCAACATCTGTCTGCTCTGCAATCCCCATCCCAACAGGGGCCAAAGCAACAATTGTTCCTACAGATGTACCCATAGAGATGGAAATGAAACAAGCGATGATAAACAAACCGACAATCAGCAAGTTTCCTGGCAATATGCTCAAACCTAAGTTGACGGTAGAATCAACAGCTCCCATCCCTTCAGCGACTGTAGAAAAAGCGCCTGCCAATAAGAAGATGATCACCATTAAGATAATGTTGGAATGCCCTCCACCTTCCGTCAATTGCTGTAATTTCGTTTGAAAAGCCGTTTTTCTATTCATAAAAAGGGCTACGAGAATGGCAGCAAATACAGCCACCAATACTGGCATTTTATAAAAGTCACCGGTTAGGATTCCAGAGCCGATGAAAAGCAGGATAAATACTCCAAACGGGAGGAGCGCCCATCCGTTCCCTTTATTCAATTCTTTTGTTTCCATAAAGATCCTCCTTAATCAGGATTCATTCACCTATTTCTACCTATAATAGCTCTTTCATACTCTACAACACTCAAAGATGAGATATCAAGTTTTGAGACGCTTATATACAAAATGGAAAATATAGGGTTCAGGAGTGCCCTGAAGGGAACAAACAGGCCCCGATGGTTATAGTCATTATTCCCGAGCTTCTTTTTACGACATTCATCACACTCTTGCCTATTTCGGCGATTGACCGTCTATTCACATAATCACGAGAAAAAGAAAACAGAAATTGACGCTTACCCGGAAAAATCAGCTAAGTAAAACCCCCACAAACAATAAATGAGGAGCGAAACCTATGCATGTAATGACCTCCCCTATTGTAAATAAACGAGGCGTAGCTGATATTCAGCTACGCCTTTTTTGTTAACTTTTTGACACAGGAGATACCCCGATCTCCATTTCATATGAAACCAAGGCTTCTTCAAACATCCTCAAACCTTCACTCAGCTGTTCCTTTGTGATGGTTAAAGGTGGAATCATCCGGATAATCTCAGTCTTATTTCCACCAAAGTAAAACAGCACCCCATTTTCAAGTGCTTGATCAAGAATTTTAAAAAGTCCTTCACTGTTTGGTTCTTTCGTTACAGGATCAACAATTTCAATACCAATCATCAAGCCAATTGAACGGACATTCCCAATGACAGGGTGTTTCTCCTGCAGTTCTTTCAACTTACCAGCCGCATAAGCCCCCTGCTCCTTCGCATTCTCTAGCAGCTGTTCTTCTTCCATGACATCAAGGACCGCATTGGCTGCGGAGCAAGCGATTGGGTTCCCGCCGAAAGTCGTCGCATGGCTTCCAAGTGGCCATTGATGCATCAACTCTTTAGAGGCCACTGTAGCACTCAAAGGCAAGCCATTCGCAATCCCCTTAGCGATTGCCATGATGTCCGGAACAACCTCGAACGTATCAGCAGCAAACCATTCACCTGTTCTCCCAAACCCAGTCTGAACTTCGTCAAAGATTAGTAAAACACCATACTCATCACAAAGCTCTCTAAGCTTTTTCAACCATGCTTTCGGAGGGACTACATAACCACCTTCTCCAAGTACAGGTTCTACAATAACAGCAGCGACTTCATCAGGTGTCACTTGATGGTCAAACAATCGTTGGAAGTCCTTCTCTAGCTGATGGACAACAAAAACTTCCGGATCTTCCCCGTTCGGACTATCTTCTATTCTTGCAAAAGGGATGTGGTAGGACCCTTGAGGCTGCATAAACTGACGGTATTTACTCTTTGAACTTGTTACACTTAAAGCTCCCATGGATCTTCCGTGGAACCCTCCAATGAAAGACACGATATAAGGCCGCTTCGTAACATGCTTCGCTAACTTGATTGCTCCCTCTACGGCTTCCGTTCCGCTATTTCCAAAAAAGAAACAATCCAGGTTTCCAGGCATAATTTCAGCAAGGCGATCAGCCAACTTCAATATAGATTCATAGATGATGACGCCTGATGGTCCATGAGCAAGACTGTCTGCTCCTTCTTTAATCGCTTGAACTACTTTTGGATGACGGTGCCCTACATTTGTCGTGGCAATCCCGGATGTGAAATCTAAATACTTCTTTCCGTCCACGCCGAAGTAATAGCACCCTTCCTCTTTAATTACTGGCAGATTCGGATGATCTTTAGCCATACTCGGGGCAAGTCTCTCCGACATCCGTTCTAATCGATGTGTCCAATGTTGTGTCATAATGTTCCTCCTGATGTAATAGGCCAAGTTTATGGTGTATTTCGCTTTCATTACAGGAATGAAGGATTTTCAGTTGAAATCTAGAAATCTTCTTCATTCCTGTAGATAAGGTTAAAAGAATAATAGATGAGCAAGCAGAGCAGCAATCGGTAGAGTAATAACTGTACGCTGCAGGAAAATTACAAAAAGCTCAAAGAAATTGATTGGAATCTTGGATTTAATCAATAGGATGCCAATCTCGGACATGTAGATCAGCTGTGTTAATGACATGACTCCGATAATGAAACGCGTCAATTCTGATTCAATCCCGCTTCCAACCACCGCTGGCAGGAACATATCCGCAAATCCAACGATCATCGCCGGTGCGGCTTCTGCAGCCTCAGGAATTTGCAGCAGGTTCAAAAATGGAATGAACGGGTAGGAGAGCCATGTAAACACCGGGGTGAATTCAGCAATGACAAGAGCGATCGTTCCAAGAGCCATTACAAGAGGGATCAGACCGAACCAAATATCCGCTACATTATAGATTCCTTTTCTTACTATTGATCCAGCGCTTTTCACCTGATCGGCTTTGGCTACCGCCTGGTCAAGACCGAATTTGAAAGTGGATGTCCCTTCAGGCACAATTTCATCAATCTGTTTCCCGACAGGTTCGTGATACGTTTCTTTTTTTAACGAAAGTGGTGGGATTCTCGGACAAATGACAGCTGCTACAACCCCGCAGACAACGACCGTGAAATAGAAAGATACGAACATATGGTCAATCGATAAAAACTTCGCAATCACGAGACTGAATGCAATGGATGCGATGGAAAAATTACTTGCAACAACCGCCGCTTCACGTTTGGAATAGTAACCATTTTCATACTGTTGGGTGGTCAACAGCACACCTACCGTCCCACTCCCCATCCACGAAGCCATCGCATCTACGGATGAACGACCAGGAAGCTTGAACAGTGGATGCATCACTTTTCTTACGACCGTTCCAATTAAGTCCATCAAACCGAACTCTAACAACAGTGGCATAAATAAACTTGCAAATAGAAACCAAACCATTAGAACAGGAATCAAGTCATAGAGGACAACGCCCCCTGTCAGTTCAGAACCGATATAAGAGGGTCCTGCCCCAAAGAGTGTCAGAATAGCAAAAGCTGCTCCAAGGAAACGCAAAACCATCCAAAACGGTCCTACATCAAAAACATTTGCTATGAATGGATGATTCCTTATCTTGTTGTTTACGACTTTAACTCCCACACTCCCTATAGCGGAGAGCGAAATTACAATAGTCATAAACAAAGGAATCCAGGGACCGATAGCCGCTTGGAGCCCATCTGCCATCAAACCAAGTCCGATGGTCACCCGTCCATCAACAGAGATAGGGACGAGGAATAATAAGACCCCGACCAAAGATGGTAGAAGAAATTTCATCCATTGTTTCATTGTATAGGATGTAGATGTTTGAATACTGCTTACTTTTGAATGTTGAATAGCCATGATTCGTCCTCCTCTGTCATTTTTATGCATGATTAAGTATAAATAAACAATTCACGATAGTTAGTAACTATACATTTTCATGCATGAAAATTCAATAGGTTTTATGAACTTTTTTAAGACGGTTTATTGAGATGAAGAAAAAGGAATAAAGAAGATTATAAGATTGCTAGTATAGGAGGCGTTACATAATGACGGTTAAAGTGCCAAAAGACAAGACAATCGACAACACACTTGCCATTTTTAAAGACGGATATAACTTCATACCAAAACGGGTTCAAAATCACCACTTGGATGTATATGAAACGAGGGTTCTAGGAGAAAAGGTAGCTCTTCTCGGCGGAATTGAAGGGGCAAAACTTTTTTATGATACCAGTCGTATGAACCGGAGGGATGCTTTACCTAAACGAGTATTGAAAACGTTGTTCGGTGAAGATGCCATTCAGACAATGGACGGGGATGCACACACGCATCGCAAGTTATTGTTCATGTCACTCATGACTCCCGATGCCCTCCAGGAACTGTATGAAATCACCACGAAGAACTGGGCACAGTTCACCAAAAAGTGGAACAGCATGAAAAAGGTGACGCTTTATGACGAGTCCCGGGAGCTGCTGTGCCGGACAGCTTGTGAATGGGCCGGCATCCCATTAGCGGAAAAGGAAGTAAAGAAAAGAACCAGGGATTTGAGTAATATGATCGATGGATTCAGCGCGGTCGGCCCGAAGCACATCGAAAGCCGAAGAGCACGCAAACGTTCGGAAGAGTGGATGGAAGAATTAATTTTACAGGTTCGACATGGGAACCTTGAAGCAGAAAAAGGAAAAGCCATCTATGAAATGGCTATGCATAAAGATTTGGAAGGCCAACCTTTAGATGCACGTATGGCAGCTATTGAAGTATTGAATGTGATTCGTCCACTAGTAGCTGTTTCTAAATTCATCGCATTCGGCGCTGTTGCCCTTCATGAACATCCAGAAACTCAAACGCGCGTCGCCCTGGATGATGAATATCTATTCAGGTTCGCACAGGAAGTCCGGCGGTACTTCCCTTTTGTTCCTTTTCTCGGAGCGAGGGTCGACCATGATTTCACATGGCAGCAATACCCGTTTAAAAAAGATCAACTGGTCTTGATCGACATTTACGGAATCAACCATGACCCTAAAATTTGGGAGAACCCGGACCAATTCAATCCTGAGAGATTCATCAACTGGGATGGCGGATTGTTCGACTTGGTTCCTCAAGGCGGAGGCGGATATTATAAAGGACACCGCTGCCCGGGAGAATGGCCGACCATTGAAGTATTGCAGGCCAGTTTCCGCTACATGACCAAGCATTTAGGCTATGATGTTCCAAAACAAAACTACAGCTACAGTTTGAAGAAGATGCCCGCCCTTCCTAAAAGCGGGTTTATTATAAGCAACGTCCACTTCAAAAATTGATAACATAAAGTTAAAAAAGTCCAGGAACAATTTCCTGGACTTTTTTCTATTCAAGGATGATAGAGCCGATAAAAATCATACCCATGCTTCAGCAACACTTTTATTATGGAATAAGTAGGGACTGCGATAATCATCCCGACCACTCCATACAACGGTGCGGCTACCACAAGTAACAAAATAACCGTTAACGGATGGATATCCAAACGTTCTCCAAAGATCAAGGGGGCAACTAAATTCCCCTCTAATTGTTGGACAACAATAAACGTGATGATTACATAAATAGCCATGGAAGGTTCCTGCATGAGTGCAACCACAATCGCCGGTATGGCACCAATGACAGGACCGACAAACGGAATGATACAAGTTAACATGACGAATATCCCTAGAATCAGTGCATAATCGAGACCTATGATGACGTAACCGATGTATGTCAAAACGCCATCCACAGCAGCAATGGTCGCTTGTCCGATAATATAGGATGAGACCGTATAATCTAAGTCTTTGAGCACCTTTTCTCCCCGAGGTTTATGTTTTTCAGGTAAGGCTCTTTTTAAAAAAGGAATCAGCTTATCGCCATCTTTCAAAAAGAAAAACAAAACGAAAGGAACGATTATTAACACCGTGGTCGCACCCGCGATGGTCGAAAAAACACTCATCATATGCTCACCAATTTGTTGAGTCAATCCACCGAAATATTCTGTTACACGCTGTTGAATGGAAGGAACGGAAACCATCCCCATATCATTTTGCTCAAGCTTCTGCCCTGCCTCTTCGGCCGTCTGTTTGATTTTTTCAGGTAGTTCCGAGATATCCGTAATCTGTTTTTTTATCGTACCTGCTAAAAAACGGATACTTCCATAAATAAGCGTCCCGATTACGGCAAAAACAAAGAGGATCGCAACAGGAAGGGGCAGGAATTTCGATCTTGCCATAAAGTGTACAACAGGTCGCAAAATATAAAAAAGGAACCCAGCGATTAACATCGGATAAAATAAAGTTCCGAAAATCGTCTTTACTGGATTCAAAAGCTCTAGTTTTTCTAAAAAATAATACAGGATAAGGATAAGTATAGCTGCTGTGATGTACTTAAAGAATGAGTGCTTCATCCACATGTTCCTTCACCGTCCTTTTATCCAAATCATTCACTAAATGGACGGGTGATAAACTAAAAATCATGCAGCTTAACCAAAATCCCTCCCCTTCTTATGCAAAAGAGACCTGCCTGGGGCAAGTCTCTTTAAGAATCATGTTGTATAATGTAACGCAATCCTGCGTACGTATTTTTGAATGTTTTCAACCCTTTGTCAAAGTATTGGAACGAAAGAGCAAGCTTAGGTGTAATCCCTACCACAAGACATTCGGTTCCGACTAACTGCAGGGACTGATTCAACTGCTTTAAATGTCTGCTGAACTGGTCATTGAATTTATGAATTCCACTCAAATCTATTAAAGCGTATTGGATATCACCTTCTGTACATTCCTTCAGTAGCGAGGAAATCAGGTGATCCACTCTTTTTTCATCCAAATCACCAATGAGTGGAACAGCTACTGCATGGTCCCATACTTTCAGAATAGGAATGGAAAGGGATTCAATGAGGTGATCCTTTCGCTCCTCTTCCTCAGCCTTCGTTGTTACATCCATTAACATGATGGTATAGTAACTGGTTTCCCCCTCTGTATTTTTCATTGGTGTAATGACTGTATCGGCGACAAACCTATTCTTTATGTTGATCCGCACTTGATGTTTCTTATTCAGTCTTTCCATACGATCCTGTTTCTTCAAAGAATCGGTATAGAAATTGTCCATATTCCCCCCAATTAAATCGTCCACGTGCTCATATCCGAACATCGGAGCAATTTTTGTGAAAAGATTTTTGGCCTCATCATTCATCCACACCAGATCATAATTGAGGTCTGCAAGCAAGATGTTCTCTCCTATGCTATTCAACGCATCTGTCATCGTTAGATCTGAAGTCATTAAAGCCATCCATGTTCCCACCTTATCCTATTATTTTTTCTTTATTATAATACCATTTCCTTTCCAGAGGTAGAGGTGAAAAAAGTCGAATGTGTTGATGTCATAAAACTTAACAAACTTATTGTTTTATGTTAGATTTTCTTACACAATGAGTGACATACGTATTTTTTTCCGCTATTCTATATTCATCAGATAAGAAAAGGAGGAGATCATCGTTCTTTTTCCACCCCGACGATTTACTGTGCCAACTAAGGAAAAATTTCACACATACGGGAGTGAACCTTAATGAAGAACCATCTGAGGACCGCCGTTGAAAGTATGAAAGAACATTACATTCAAAAACTGATTGATGCAGGGATGTATCAAGCCTCTGACGAAATGCTCCAATCGTTAACGTTAACGGAGCTCGAAGCACTCGCTTCAAGGGTTGAACGACCATAAGGAGGTGCAACATCGAGGAGGAGAAGTGATGTCGTCTTACAAGCACAAAAAAGTCATTTCGATTGGTACGGTCAACGAACTTACAGGCCTTTCCCTCAGACAGATCCGATATTATGAAGAGCGGGAATTGATTTATCCAGAACGTACCAAGAGAGGAACGCGCAAGTATTCTTTTTCTGATGTTGAAACCCTCTTGCAAATCGCTGACAAACGAGAGGAAGGTGTACAAACGTACGAGATCCGGAAAGATTTACAGTCTTCCAATAAAGGGAAGGTAATGGAACGGATGCTTCGCGGGCAACTGAATGCCCATTTTCGAATGAACAAATGAATACATTTACAGGCAGCCCGGACACCCCTAGGTCCAGGGCTTTTTTTTGCACATTTTAAATATCTCGACATAAAATATCTTGACTTCAAAATAATTGAGGGGTATAGTTTTATTTAGAATTCAAAATATTTTATTTCAAAGGAGAATGAAAGATGACAAATTTAACGTTGGATCAAGTCCACAGCAGCTTGAATTTCCAAATTAAACATATGATGGTATCAAAAGCGAAGGGGGAATTCGAAACATTCAACGTAGAGTTTTCCGGTGATTTGAATGATTTACCTTCTGCCCAAGTGACCGTTACCATTCCGGTATCTTCTATCAATACAGGGAACGGCCAGCGCGACGGCCACCTTCGTTCCGGCGACTTTTTTGAAGCTGAACAATACCCGAACCTTGTGTTCCGCAGCACTTCTATTAAAAAGGTTTCGGATGATGAATTCGAAGTAACAGGTGACTTCACCATTAAAGAAGTGACTCTTCAGGAGACCTTCACGGTTGAATATAACGGGACATCCAAGAGCCCTATGGATGGCAGCACGATTGCAGGTTTTGATGTGAGTGGAAAAATCGATCGTGAAGCTTACGGATTAACGTATAATGCGGCTCTTGAAACTGGCGGTGTTCTACTAGGGAAAGAAGTTAAGTTTGAAGGGAATTTTGAGTTTGTTGTAGGGGAGTAAATATCACGATTAAAAAAAGCCGAGTTAAAATAGACTCGGCTTTTTTAGATTTTTACTTTCTATATCCAGCCTAGGTTGGCGTTAGGTCACTTTAACCTCGAGTTAAGTCACTTTCAACGCCGTTAGGGCACTTTGTATCTAAGTTAAGTCACTTTCACCTCGTGTTAGGGCACTTTCCCATGCCTCCCCCCTCCTTCCCACATAAAAAATCCGCCCACGAAGATGGGCGGTTACATTTCAAAATATAAAGGATAATGCAGGCGGCAGCCTTCATTAAATCCATGCCGACAAACGGGGCATTGAGACGACTTCATATATTCATGAATGGTTAACTCATGGTTGCAGCTTCCACATAGGATCGCACGCTCATCCCATTTGCGCTTTGGCCATTGACTCGGTTCATGGTCTGCTTGTTCCTGATGGCAGGAATAACACGCATAATAGTCCCCGCAGCAGTGAAAGCGTATGGCGATCACATCAACATCACTGTGATAGTGCGCACAGCGTGTCTGATGGTCAACCTGATTTCCCTTAACGAGAGGAGTCTCTTCCATTCTATCCTCTCCCTTTCTTTAAACATCTATATCTATCAGACTCTGTTCATTCTAATGATCAGAAGCATGATTCATTTATCCATATTATAACATGGGTCATTACCATAAAAAGGTGTACCAGGTCATCCAGTATTTGGATGAACTCTACATCACTCATTTTTTATAGAGTGGCAGGAAGATAAATAGGAGGATGAGCATCAAAGTGACACTCAACACACCTGTCCATTGGTAATTTTCCCATAGGGTACCGATAGCCGTGCTGCCCACGGCTACCCCGATGTAATAACTGATCAAGTAAAACCCTGAGGCTCCGCTTTTATGATGGGTCGCGGATTTACTGACAAGGGCAGCGGCCATGGAATGAGCGACAAAGAAACCCATACAAATGAGGCATAGTCCTAAGAGCACAAACGTTCCAGATGGAAGTGCGGTCAGGGACGCACCAGCGATGAGGATCGTCACACCAGTGAACATCACTTTCTTCAATCCAATCACATCAGACACACGCCCTGCCAGCGGGGGCGCAAGGACTCCAAATGCATAGGCAAAGTAGGTCAAGGCGATCCATTTCAATGACCAATTGAACGGATCTCCCTGTAAATGAAAAGGGATGTAAGTCCAAATGGCCGTAAAGACAATTTGCAGCAATACCCCCATGAGGAACAAAACGAGCATCGACCGGCTCTTCAAATGTACCAGCATCCCTTTCAGATCATCACCGATGGACTGGTTTGTTTTTTCGAAAAAGCGTTCTTTTGGAAAAAGGACTAGAAATAGAGAAGCTGAGAGCAATCCAAACGCAGCAAAAATATATAAAGTCGACTGCCAATTAAACATATCCGTCACATATCCACCTACAACTCTCCCTCCCATTCCCCCGAGGGCATTGCTGGATATGTATAAGGTCATGGCAAGACCCAAGTGTTTATGAGCGACCTCAGCTCCTAAATACCCCATCGCCGCCGCGGGGATGCCCGCTAAAAAGAAGCCCTGTATAAATCTCACCACAACCATCCATCCGAATGTTGGCATGAATGGCAAAAGGATGAGAGACCCTGCTGTTATAAACAAGGAAACTTTCATGACAACAGCACGACCATATCGGTCGGCAGAAAAACCGAGAACAAAAAGACCGAGGACCATAGCAATCACACAAGCTGACATGAGAAAACTAGATTCCGTAGCGGATACTTGAAATTGGTCAGTAAACACAGGGAGCAGTGGTTGAAAAACATATAAGGTTGAGAATATGGATAAGGAAGCTAACATCAAAGCGATGGTGACACGCCAAAATTCACTTTGTTCAGGCGTGTAAGGTTGTCTGTTCTGTTGTGCAGCTTCCATATCCATCATCCTTTGTTATGAGTTAAAACGATTCGGGAATGTCGTTAAATCGATCCCCCAAACGAACGGCAAGTAGAAGTAGATCGCAATGGTAATCAAAACGACGGCAACAATATTCAGCCAAAGTCCAGCCTTAGCCATATCCGGAATTCTTAAATAGCCACTTCCGAAAACAACAGCGTTTGGAGGGGTTGCCACAGGCAGCATAAACGCACAGCTGGCCGCTACACCCGCTGCAATCATTAAGCTGTACGGGTGAACCGAGATAGCGCTGGCTAAGGAGGCCATGATCGGAAACATCATCGTCGCTGTAGCCGTATTCGATGTAATTTCTGTTAAGAAGATGACGAGCGCTGCAACGATGACAACGATCAGGATCAGGTTGACGCCATCTAAAATCGTCAGCTGCGTACCAATCCATTCAGCAAGGCCCGTTTCTTGAAATCCAGCAGCAATAGCTAGACCTGCACCAAAGAGAAGCAGGATTCCCCATGGCAGCCCTTTTGCTGTGTCCCAATCAAGGAGATAATCTCCCCTTTTGTTTTTTGAAGGTATGAGAAAAAGGAGAATGGCTGCACTCATCGCGATCATCGTATCATTGATATTTTCATTGATGTGTACGAGTAAAAATGATCTTGATATCCACGCCACTGCTGTCAAAGCGAACACGGTCATGACAATTTTTTCTTCTACACTCATGACACCGAGCGCACGCCTCTCCTCCCCGATGACTCTTCTGCCTCCAGGTAGTTCTTTAATTTTCATAGGGAAAGCAATTTTAACCAAATAGAACCAGGCGAGTGCTAAGAACAGAATCGTCAGTGGAACACCGAACGCCATCCAGCCGGCGAAACTGACTTCGATTCCGTAGGTTTGCTCAACAACGGCTTTAAAAATCGTGTTCGGTGGTGTTCCGATCAGAGTTGCCAGTCCACCAATGGAAGCACTATAGGCGACCCCGAGCATGACCGCTTTACCGAAATTGAAATTCTCGTGATCCACCGCTTCCCCTTTTTTCTTCAACTGTTCAGAAGCTTGATAGATAACCGCCATGCCGATCGGGACCATCATCATGGCCGTTGCTGTATTGGAAATCCACATCGACAAGGTCCCCGTAGCAACCATAAACCCAAGCACGATTTGCTCGGTGCTTGTCCCTACGGATGCGATGATAAACAAGGCCATCCGCTTGTGCAGGTTCCACTTTTGCATCGCAAGCGCAATAAGGAAACCACCCATAAACAGGAATATCGTATTATCGCCATAGGAAGAAGCCGTCGCACCACCGTCCAGCCCTCCAGTGAGAGGGAAAAGAATCAAAGGCAGAAGGGATGTCGCAGGAATCGGAATCGCTTCTGTGATCCACCACGTGGCAATCCAGATGGTACTGGCTAAAACTGCTACAGCACTTTGCGATAACCCGTCCGCTTCCAAAAACAGAAGTGTAAGCGCAAACAAAATTGGTCCCAAGAAAAGCCCCACTTTTTGACGCGTATCAAAGGACGGCCCCGGGTCCTGACCTTCCGATTTCTGGTTCGTCTGAGACGCCGTTGATGTTCCGCTGCCACTTCCTTTCACCATAAAGCTCAGTAAATCCTTTGCTTCATAGTGCATCGTCCAAAGCCGGTTCCATACCCCACTTAACATTGATTGTGCACCCATGCTTATTACCTCACTTTCCATTTGTCAAATATGTATGAATATTTACAAATTTTATCATAAAGTCCAACTTCTTGTAACAAATTCGCATCCACTTAAGACCTCTGACTCAACATCTGCCGCTTACTGGAAAAAATATACACACCAGGTCATCCATATTTCGGATGACCTGGTGTGTCAAATTTCCCCTTATTCTTCTTGTTGTTATTTATAAAGGAGGTAGTGTTTTCTTACTTTGTTGAAGTCTTTAAGATCGTCTTCCCAACGGTCTTTCATATCTTCTACGGACTCGCCGTTTTCAATAGCTTCGCGGATCCAGCCATTACCAACTAATAGATCGAAGAAGGAGACGCCTGCTGAGTTTTCCGCACGGAACTCGAAGTCTTCCGGATATATGTCATGAATCGTCTTCACGAGATAGACACCGGTTTCTACAGCGTTGAACTCTTCACGATCGACGACATGGATCTGAACCCCATGGGTCAATTTCCCTGCATGCTTCGAGAAGGATGGGGTGAAGGATGCCGCTCTGAACCTTACTCCTGGTAGGTTATAAGCATTCATCTCTGCCGCCAGATCTGTACTATTAATGAAAGGAGCGCCAATCAATTCAAACGGTCGAGTCGTACCGCGCCCTTCAGATACATTTGTACCTTCAATCAAGGCTGCGCCCGGATATACGAAAGCCGTGTCAACGGTCGGCATGTTCGGAGAAGGAGCAACGAATTCTAGTCCTGTCTCATCATAATCCATGCTCCGCTTCCACCCTTGCATTTCCACGACCGTCAAATCCGCACCAATCTCAAACTCGTTATTGAAAAACTTCGCAAGCTCCCCAACTGTCATCCCGTGGCGTAGTGGGATCGGATAGTTTCCGACGAAGGACTTGTAGTCTTCATTCAATACCGGACCTTCTACTTTTTCGCCACCCAATGGATTCGGACGGTCAAGGACAACAAATGGGATGTCATTTTCCTGAGCCGCTTCCATCGCATAAGCCATCGTGTAGATGTACGTGTAAAAACGCGTACCTACATCCTGGATATCAAACAGCAGCACATCGATGTCCTCTAACATATTCGGAGTCGGTTTTCGTGTCTTGCCATAAAGACTGTACACAGGAAGTCCTGTTTCTTCATCTGTATAAAACTCTACATACTCTCCAGCCTGAGCGCTGCCCCTGACCCCGTGTTCCGGGCCATACAACGCCGTAAGGTTAACATCCTCATCGTTGTGTAACAGATCAACGATGCTGTTTAAGTTTTGATCAACACCGGTCGGGTTTGTAATCAGACCCACATTCTTACCTTCAATCAGTTCTTTTTCTTCATCTAAAAGAACTTCTACTCCAAGCTTGAAAGATTCTGCTTTTTTATCGTGCCCTTTGTGTTTACCAGGGTTCCCATTATGATCCGCAAAAACAACCGAGAACGTCGACCAAGTCATCATCAAAACGACGGCAAGCATCAACCATTTTTTCATAATAAACCTCTCCCTTTTAATTATGGTGAAGAAGGGCGCGAAGCCCCTCTTCTAAAAAACGATTAGTAACTGAGCCCTGTACCATATTCAAACAATACGCCACCGTCAGCTCTTGGAATGGTCACAGGCAGTTGGCCGGTTGGATCGTTTGTACCAAAAATGGTAGCCGCTGTAGCGTCAAAGCTCGCATCTCTGAAGCCGTATTGTGCGATATAAGCATCCACTCCTGGATAGGCCATGACGTCATAAGGGTTTCTAATTCCAACCCCGATGACTTCTGCATCTGTGCTCGCCATCACCTCTTGCATCAACTGCATTTGAGGATGAGCTGCCGAGCGCGTGTACACATTGTACGTGTATGTTCCGAAGATGACTTTGTCCGCTTCAGCTACCGTCTGTTTTTGTTCGGCCGTTAATTCACTTTCACCCGTTTTAATCAAGGTCGTATTTGAATGGCGGTCAGATACAGCACCTGCAAGGTCACCGATAAACGAGTTACCTATGACCACAACCTCTTCATCACCTGATGCATCTAAAGGAAGGACCCCGTCATTTTTCACAAGCGTAATCGAACGTTCAGCCGCTTCTTTTTCAACAGCTTTATGTGCTTCTGAACCTACCACTTCTTCCGCTTCTGCGATTTTTTCATCAATCGGCTGAGGCGTTTCTTCTTTAATGATGCCTCGGTTTAATTTCAATGTAAGGATCCGGGCGACCGAATCTTCAATCGTAGCCATTGGAATTTCCCCAGAATCTACAGCCTCATAAACACCTGAAGCCACTTCCTCGAGCCCTACAGGCATGAGCGCAATGTCTGTTCCAGCATTGATCGCACGAATAACGGCATCCACCGGGCCGAAGTGGTCAGCAATTGCTTTCATATTCAAAGCGTCCGTGACGACAACACCTTCATAATTCATCTCCTCACGCATCAGCCCCGTAAGTACCTTCTTAGAAAGCGTAGCTGGAAGTGCAATTTCAGTACCATCTTTCTGGGAAATCACTTTCGTGTCATCGATTTTCGGAAAAGTGATATGGGCAGTCATGATCGCATCAATGCCTGCATCCATCGCCTGTTGGAACGGATACAGTTCAACTTCCTTCAGACGCTCAAGGTCGTAAGGAACCTCAGGAAGACCGAGGTGGGAATCTGTTGCCGTATCCCCATGACCCGGGAAGTGTTTCGCCGTTGCAGCTACCCCATGCTGCTGCAATCCTTTCGTGTACGCCACACCCATTTTTCCAACGAGCTCCGGATCTTCCCCGAAAGAACGAACCCCGATGACAGGGTTGTCAGGATTGTTATTTACATCCATGACAGGAGCAAAGTTCATGTTGATGCCAAGAGATTCAAGTTCAGCTCCGATTACTGAACCTACATCTTCAGCGATTTTTTCCGATCGGGTGGCACCTAAGGCCATGTTTCCAGGCATGTCTGTCCCAGATTGGAGACGTGTCACGATTCCACCTTCCTGGTCGATCGTCATGAGTAAACCATACTTTTCAGAAGCGGCTTGATAATCAGACACAAGCTTGGCCGTTTGTTCTGTTGTCACAACGTTTTCACGGAATAAAATGACACCGCCCAAGTGATATTTCTGTACCATCTCTTCAATTTCAGGAAGCATTGCTGTCACATTTTCGCCTTCCCATTTCCTGAAATCAGGCATGAGCATCTGACCGACTTTTTCTTCCATCGTCATGTTGGCGAGTGCATGTTGAACGAGGTCGTAACGATCACCGTCCTGTTTTTTAATGGTCGGTTTGAATTCCGGCTTCCCCTTCTTTTTCTTTGAAGGATCGGGCTTGTAGTCCAGAGCGATCCGGTCTTCAAAATGGCCATTCGATACCGTCACCCATGTTCGTCCCGGTTTTCCTGTAAAAGTAACCGTTCCATCGTCCGAGACAGTGGCAACGTTTGAATTCTTCGATTTCCAAACGAGTCCGTCATCCACCTTTGTGAAGTGTCCGTCTTCATACACGTTCAGTGCGGAAAGAGTCAACTCGTCCCCTTCCACCGTCTCATCTGCTTGCGGTACGTTCTCAAAAATGATGACATCCGATAATCCGTCCTCTTCAGCAGCTTCCACCTTTGTACCCATCAACCACGATGGCAGCATCATGCCAATGGTCAGTGTAAAGATCAACATCCATTTGCCTGCCATTCTCATTCGCCATTCCTCCTTGATTTATCTATTTGTAAAAGGTGCCTTCCTATCCAAAAAGACCCTTTTGCAAAACATTTCCGCTAAAACCCATGCCATCTTAAGTCGGTACAGGAGAAATATTGTTGTAAACGTTTACATTTTGTAATAAAAGCGTAACGGAAATAGATATAGTCGTCTATACCACTTAAGACCCTAATCGTCCTCTCCCCCCTCATTTTCCAAAGCTTTCCTACTATTCCAAACGACTCATTTTAAAATAATATGTCATGATATTTTAAAATGAGTGTAAAAAAAGTACATAAAAAGGGCACCTGAATCAGGTGCCCCCCCCCTCTTAAGAAGCGTTCTTAAACACTGCTTTTCTTTTTTTAACTGTGAACCTCGGATATCGGAAAGCAATCGCTAAAAGACCGGCTCCAGCTGTGAGGATGGGATAAATGCAAAATGGAACAATCGCGACAGGAGAAATACTTGCGACACCCGCTACCGCCAGGATTTGGCCTCCATAAGGAATGATTCCCTGCACGGAACTGGCAAAGATATCGAGTATACTTGCAGAACGACGTCCTTCAATCCCATATTCATCAGAAATCCGTTTGGCCAGGGGTCCTGCTGTAATGATGGAAATCGTATTGTTCGCTGTAGAAAAATTGATGGCTGTCACAATCCCAGCAATGCCAAGCTCTCCACCACGATTGGAGTTCACTTTCCTGCTCACGGCTTGCAGCAAAAATTCGATGCCTCCATTCGCCCGGATCAGTTCCACAAGACCCCCCAGCAAAATCGCAATCATGGCAAGCGTCTGCATATTCGTAAATCCATCCCCTACGAGAGTTATGAATTCCATCCCGGAAAATTTACCAAGTAGGAGTCCGACTCCACCAGCAAAAACAATGCCGCCGATCAGGACATAAATGACGTTCACCCCGGCAATTGCAAATGCAAGTACTCCTAAGTAAGGCAGGATTTCAACAATATTGTACGAGTAGTTTTCGTTCAGACTAGCCGAAGCATCAGCGGTCATCACACCAAAAATGATGGCGGTAATGATGGCTGCCGGTAGAACGATGAAGAAATTCGCTTTGAACTTTTCTTTCATTTCGGTTCCCTGTGTACGAACAGCTGCAATGGTCGTATCCGAAATGACAGAAAGGTTGTCCCCGAACATCGCACCACTGACAATCGCCCCCATGACCAAGGCAAGACCGATGTCTGTCTGCTCGGCTACGCCTACTCCAATCGGGGCAAGCGCAACCACTGTACCTGTCGATGTACCCATGGATATGGAAATGAAGCAGCCGATCACAAACAAACCGACGACCATCCAACCGCCAGGGAGGTACGTTAGACCAAGGTTGACGGTAGATTCAACTGCGCCCATTCCGGATGCTACGGCAGCGAAAGCTCCCGCAAGTAAGAAAATAATGACCATTAAGATGATATTGGGGTGTCCTCCCCCTCTCGTCAATTGGGATATCTTCGTTTGGAAATCTGCTTTACGGTTCATGGTTAACGCAAAAAGGAGCGCTACGAACAGTGCGACCAGTACGGGCATTTGATAAAAATCCCCTGTGATGATGCCCGAACCAATGAAAAGTAAAATAAAGATCGCAAATGGAATAAGTGCGAAAGCGTTGCTCAATGGTTTTGTCATGATTTGACCTCCTTTATATATATAACTCATCAGAATAGTCGGTTTTATCGCGAGAAAAATACTGGTCTAAAAAAGACGGCAAACAAATAAGAGCCTTCTCACATAAGAAGGCTCTTGAAACGTATCCGTTCATTCCTTCTTATCTCTCAAGTGATCATCACTTGCTGGAATTAGCACCGGCCAACCGATGTTGGTGGTTGCTGAAGCTTCACAGGACCAGTTCCTCTGCTTCTCTTGATAAGAATTATTCAATTGAGTTAATGGTTACTTTACAATAAAAACCATTCGCTGACAAGAGTTTTTTCAGAAAAAGTATTATCGTTCGTATCGCCCGATGACTTCCATCGCTTTTTCTGAAAGAGATGTGTCAATGGCATCATTGAAGTCAATATCCCCACTGATGGCTCCGTTCGCATCATACATTTCGAATTGCTTCTTAATATCGTCGATGAACATTTCACCGTTCGGATCGAGCCCTGTTACACCGACTTTCTTCCAAACACCAGCGTCTTTCAACGCCGTATGCTTTGTCATGATTTCAATGACTTCATCCAGTCCCTTATCATATAGGAACGCATCATTGTAATCACGTACCCCTTTCAAATAAGCTGCCATAAATCGGACGGAAACGTCGGTGTCCTTTTCAATAAAATCAGGAGACCCGAGGACCATCGCAATTTGTGCATCCGGAGCGAAATCTGTGGCGTCACCGAAGCGGACGTGCAGATCCTGCGCTTCTCCCTGGGTGATCAGAGGCTCGATTTGCAAAGCAGCATCAATCGATTTGTTGCCCATTGCTGCAAGCATGTTTCCAAAATCAGACATGAGGACAAATTCGACTTCGTCTTCCGTCAACCCGGCATGTTCAAGCATACGCTGAAAAATATAATCATCGACGGCATTTCTCGATGAAACGGCAATCCGCTTCCCTTTCAAATCACTATAGTCTTTAATTTCATCCTGCAGATCTTCACGGATCACAAAGCTGAAGTACGAGCTGCCATCAAAATAGTGCCCTTTATCAGCGATGATTTTTACGTCAATGCCCTGAGCGATGGCATTGAAAAAGGAAGCTGTAGATACGCCGCCGGCAATATCCACCTCACCCGCTGCCAGCGCTGGAAGCATGTCGTCACTATTAGCGAACGTTGTGAACTTGATATCAATGTTGTAATCATCAAAATATCCTTTTTCCTCGGCAATATAAAATCCGGCTCCCGATGCGGCCCCGTCTTCAGCAATGACCACCGTCGCTTTTTTATCTAATGGGGCAAAATCGCCGTCAGTGATTTCCCCGCTGCCTGTATCCTCCCCATTATCCCCGGAGGCACAGCCGAACAACACAAAGATGATGAACAAAAAAGAAAACAGATGACATACTTTTTTCACCATGGGATTCCAATCCCCTTTCTTTCACTATTTACGCGAACGCTGCACTTCATCCTGAAGGTGATTCCATATCTCGACAAAATGTTCCGCCATCAAAGGATCCGCCCGTACCTGCTCCATATTCCTAGGACGCGGCAGGTCAATTCGCTTTTCATCAATGATGGTGCCGGGCTGCGAGCTCATTAACAGGATCCGATCGCTAAGTAGGAGCGCTTCATCTATGCTATGGGTAATAAATAAGACCGTTTTCTTCGTCTCCGACCAAATATTCAATAATTCTTCCTGCAAAATGAATTTGTTCTGCTCATCCAGTGCAGCAAATGGCTCATCCATGAGGAGGATTTCTGGATCGTTCGCAAATGCTCTGGCAATACTGACGCGCTGTTTCATTCCGCCGGACAGCTCTTTTGGATAGAGTTTAGCGAATTTCTCAAGCCCCACTTTGTTCAAATAATAAGCGGTACGTTCCTTGATTACGTCTGCAGGCAAATGCCTCATCTTTAAACCGAAACTGACGTTGCCTTCAACGGTCAACCACGGGATGACCCCGCGTTCCTGAAAAACCATTGACTGCAGCGGGCGTTCTTTTTTGCTTTTCGCAATCGTAAAGGTCCCCCCGCTTGGCTTTTCTAACTCAGCCAGAATCCTTAATAAAGTCGTTTTCCCACAACCGCTCGGTCCGACGAGACAGACGAATTCCCCGTCTGCAATATCAAGCGAAATCCCTTCTAATGCCGTCACGCGGCTCTCTTTTTTATAAAAAACCTTCGTTAAATCCTTGATCGATATTTTAGCCTCCATCCTTTGTCGCTCCTTTCATCAGTTAGCGCCATGGCAGCAGCTTGGCCTGCAGTCCCCGTAGAATAATGGAAAACAAATAGCCGAAGAACGAAATGAGTACGAGTCCGACAAACATTTCTTTTAACAAAAAGGCTTTATACGATGTCCAGATCAAATACCCAATCCCTGAGTTGGCTCCCATCATTTCTGCCGCGACAATGGTCAAAAGTGCAATCGCCTGCCCCATTTGAATGCCCTCAAGCATGACCGGCAGTGAACCAGGCAAAGCGATTTTGAAAAAGAACTGCTTCGAATCCGCTCCATAATTCTTCGCAACATCCAAATAAATGCGGTCAATGTTCACAACACCCGCTACTGTATTAATGACGACAGGAAAAAACACACTTCCCGCAATCGTCACCACTTTGGATACTTCACCGACACCAAATAAAATGATGATGATCGGCAGAAGCGCAAGGGTTGGAATCGGCATCAATGCCATGATTAGTGGCGACAGGAAATGCCGGATCGGTCCATATAGCCCCATCAGGAGACCAATCACAATGGCGGGTATGACCCCCAGCAAAAAGCCCGCGAAAATACGAAACAAAGAAATGCCGACATGATGAAACAGCTCTCCGCTCATCCCCATCGCCCAGAACGTTCCGATAATCTCTGTCGGCGGCGGGAAGAAACGGGCATCAATCAGTCCCGTTCTTGATAAAAACTCCCAAAGCAAAACAATGAAAATCGGCGAGGATATGGTCAATATCTGCTTCAGACGATGCTGCATCTGGCGCTTTTTCCATTCTTGTTTTTCCATTTGTAAAGGGTCGGTCATAGATTCCCTTAAGCCATCTTTCATTCTCACCACCTCTACCGCTAATTTATGTGCGAACGCCCAATTGTGTGAAATTGTTCCTTTTATGCCATCTATAAAAGAAAAAAAACGCCATATAGGCGTCTTTTTCACTCATTCTCTTTATTGTTTTCCTCAAGATTCGTCGCCAATTCTTCCAACTTCTTTTCTAATACTTTCATAAAAGCGACCTTTCCTTCTTGATTTCCTGAAGGTGAAACTTCTTCTCCAAAGATGTACCTCATGTGTTCCTCCATCTGTGAAAAAAACTCCCCTTCTCCGATTTGTTCAAGATAGGGAGGAGACTGGAAAGCATCCAATTCTTTTTTCAATGCTTCGTTCTCTTTCCTCTGCTTTTCTGATTCATTATTGAGCTTACTTATTTTTGTAAGCATTCGTTTTGTATCTGCTTCATTAGCAGAAAGAGATTTTTGTAACCTTTTCACTTCTCCCTTGACGGTCTGACACTCTTCTTTCCATTTACTCACTTCTTTATGGGCGTCTTGTTTCTCTTTCAGCCTTTCCTTCTCAAACTGTTCTTTTTCTTTCCGATAGGTGTTTTCTAATTCTGAATAATCGTCTCTTGCTTTAGCCAGAGATTCTTTCACACCTTTTATTTCTTCCATGAAGGTTTGTGAACGCTGAGTAAGTTCTTCATTCTTTTTTTCTAACTCTTCCTTATTCTTTTTCCAAATTCCCACTGCCTTTGAATGCTTTTGATTGGATTCATCCAATTGTTTTTTTATTGTTATGCTTTCCTGTTGAGCTCTCTTTTTCATCTTCAGCTCATTGAGTCTCGCGGTCCGCTCATTATTGAAGTTATTTTGCAGAAAAGAAAAATCTTGTTGTGCTTGTAAGACCATTTGTTCTTTCTGCTCAAGACGTCTGTTTAACTGTGCACATTCATTCTCCAGTTTATCAATTTCAAGAGAAAAGTTTTTCTTTGTATCGGCTAGATATTCTTTTAGTTTCTTCACTTCTTCTTCCGCTTCCGCTTTAGCTTCTGTTACTATTTGTAGTTTTTGCTGAATTTCCGCATAGCTTCTTTGTAGCATGGAAAGATCTCTTTGAGATTGGAAGAGTCTTCTTCTTGTCTCTCCCAGTCCGCCCTCCAGGTCCTGAACTTTACCAGATAATTCTTTTTCCTTATGGCTCCACCCGATCGCTCGATTTTGCCAATCCTTTATTTCAGTCTTGTATTTTTCCTCTTGTTCCTCATAACGATTTACTCGTTCCTCAAACCCTTGAATTCTCCGCGTTAACTCTCCATTTAAGACAGATTCTTCATGATTCCATTGTTCAATTTTCTCTTGTAATTCTTCATTCTCTACTTTTAATTTCTCCAGTTGGGAGTAATGATAATTATCTTGATAATCCTTCACCTTTTTCTTGTATTTGTCCAACTCAGCCCTATAATAAATCAACTTCTGCTGTAACTGGATAGGATCCTTTTTCACTCTCTCCGCCCCCTTTTAACAGAAAACCGATTGCTCCATTTTATGTTAGAAGTTTTTCATTTATCACTTTCTCCCCTTAACGATTGAGCCGTCTCCATTTAAGGTAGGACTGCTTATGATATATATAAGAAAGGAGAAGGAATATGAGAAATAAAAAACATCGAGAAGCTCTAAGACAAAGAACACAACAAAAAAGCGAGACAGACACTACCCAAACACCAAGAAAACGAACTCGTAAACAAGCAGGCGGCTGTGGGTGCGGCAAAAAAAAGAAATAAATCATAAAAAGAGAATGGAAGCTAACCTTCCATTCTCTTTTTATGATGGATTCACTTCTGTATAAGCATTCTGATCAGCAACAACATCCAGCCCTTCAGGGACACGAATATAAAGCGCGGACCCGTTCCAATGGGATACGGTAGTCCTTCCCCACGCATAGCCATTTTCTTCACCGAACAGGCGGAAAGGAAATTCAGTGCCAAACATTTTATATTTCAAGTTCAATGTTTCTCCTGGATAGATTGAAAGTGTTGTCGCACCCAGGACCACGGCCGGCATATACTTCTCTTCCACTTCGTATCCGTTGACTGTCAGGGGTGTCTGATAATAGAAGGCTTCCACGGTCTCAGTAAGTTCGTCTGTATGTTCGACGAAAATGTTGACCCCGTTCACATCATTTTCTAATACTTGAAGAACAATTTGTTCGTCGTTAAAAGGAAACGACCATTCATGGATGCGCCACTCTTCCATGTCATCCACCTTTCCTTCATGAACGGCTTCATAGAATTGCTGAGATTTCTGCTCTGCATCTCTATCATTCTCTTGTCCTCTCAATTCCGTGCTGCCAATGGGAAGGACGAGAAAAACAATCGTGGAGCCAACTAACAGGACAGAATAACCGATAAGCATCCAGAGTCCCGTCTTCCCACGAGCAAAACCGAAGCGTGAACTTTTCTTAATGAGAAGGCTTAAAGCAATAAAAACCGCAAGCAAGATCAGGACCGGCAAGAAAGCTACAATAATCATTGCTTCACCTCCAGACGGTTAGAAACCAACACAGCGAGAGCGTAGAAAATAGTCGTCGCAGAGAGAGTCTTCAGTGTGAAAAGCCACGCATTGCTTTCCTCAAAAAAGAATTCAAAGAAATATACCTGAACTGGAAATCCGCCTCTATATAACAAGATCATTAAACCGATGACAACGACTGGAAGAATAATGACGAGCATTTTGTTCAACTGAACAATCATTCCAGCCAGATAGCCTAAGCTGCTGAACAAAAAAATGATAAGAATGGTCGCAACCATACCAAGTAACCATGCGCTCCCATTCCCTACACCCTGAGTAAGAAGCATTTCTTCTCCAGGCAATATAAAATAGGCAAATAGTTTCAAAGTAAAACTGGACAGCAAAGCGGTCACCGCACCAATGACACATAGGACAAACAGAAAAGCAATCGTCGAAAGTGTACTCGTCTTCCTATTTGTAACAAATGCGAAATCATCTTCCCGATACGCTTTCGTCGTTAATAGAAAAGCCGTAAGAAATCCCCAGAAAATCGTGAAACCTACCACGATGTCTGCGGTGTAATAGGTAATGTTCACATCGTATCCTGTTCTTCCGCTACCCATTGAACCGGAACCATTCAATGAAAACAAGAGTCCGAGAAGCTGGATGACCACAAGAGAAGTGAATACACCTGTATAGGATTTCCATTTATAGCCGATTTGCTTTTTGACGATTTCAGACGTCTGTACTTCGATCAAAGACATCATCCACACTCCCCTTTCCATGTTGAGGTTCAGTTAGGTAGATACATAAATCGTTCGCTTTAACAGGTGAAATTTGAATCCCTGCCTCCTGCATGCGCCGGTATTCATGATCCGTAAAATCGTTTTTCACTACCACGTAGCACGTATCAAACGCCTGCTCTTTTTTCCATAGAATCTCTTTTTCTATTAGGAATGAATCAACCACATCTCTCTTTCCAGTGAGACCCAATCCATATTCCTTTAAGTCATCCATCGACATGTGCAGTCTCAAAGACCCCTCATGAATCACAAGCACTTCTTCGAGCAGATCTTCCATCTCTTCTAGATGATGCGTCGATAATAGAATGGTTCTCGGATGCGCTAAGTAATCCTTCAGTAGGGCACGGTAAAAGTCTTTTCGGACGGCTGCATCCATCCCTGTCGTTGGTTCATCAAAAATCGTAAGTGGGGACCTTGAAGCAAGGCCGACAATCATGTTGAACGTACTTTCTTTGCCCTTGGACAGCTCGTTATGATGCTGCCTTGAATCAAATCCGAAATAATCGAACAAACTTAGTGCTAAGTCATGGTCCCAATGGTGGTAAAACCGCTTGCCCTCCTCAAGAATTTCTTTTAAGGTGAGCGCTGTCGGAAAATTCATAGCATCATCGATATAAATCGTATTGGCAGACACGAACAAGTTGTTGAACGGTTTCCTTCCATACACCTCGACAATTCCTGACTTCTCCTTCAATAAACCAGCGATGATCTTCAGCATCGTCGTTTTCCCTGCTCCATTTCTGCCGATTACACCGACAATTTTATTTTCTTCAATAGAAAAAGAAAGGTCGTTCAGCGCATTCATCCGATAATAACGCTTATTCAAATCCTTACATTTAATTGCTTTCATTCTTGATCTCCCTTCCAAGCATCTCTGACCAGCTTAATGGTTTCATCCTTTGAAAGCTCAAGTCTTCCGGCTTCCATGACGAGGTCTTCAACTAAATTTCTCAGTGTCTGATTTTTTCTTTTATCCATAATGATTTGTTTAGCGTTGGTCGAGACAAACTTCCCTAGTCCTCGTTTGTCGTAGAGAATCCCTTCTTCTGCAAGCTTCGTCAGACCTTTGGCAGCTGTGGCTGGGTTGATATTATATAGATCGGCCAGTTTGTATTGCGAATAAACTTTTTCATCCGCCTGAAAGTTTCCACGCAAAATTTCGCTTTCCAGCCATTCGGCAATTTGAATATAGATTGGTTTCAAGCCGTCGGTATCGAGAATCAATGGATCACCTACTCTCTAAATGGGTGCATTAGTGTTGTAATGTAGTATATGACCATTTCTAACTTTTGACAAGGAAAAAAATACACTTGGGTCTTGAAATTTCCTGCCCACTAATGGAGACTTAATGGTGTAGTTGTAAGCGATTACATAATTAGGAGGTTGTTTAGGATGCTTCGAGGAATCACAAACTTTTTCGATCGGATGGTGCAGCGTTTCTTACCAGATGCGTTTTTGTTCGCCATCATTTTGACACTTGTCGTTTTTGGTTTAGGGATTTTCTTCACAGGCAGTTCACCAGGACAAATGGTGCAATTTTGGGGAGACGGCTTTTGGAATCTTCTCGCCTTTGCCATGCAGATGTCTTTGATTGTTGTCACGGGATACATACTTGCTAATACTCCTTTGGTTAAAGCCGCTTTATCTAAAATAAGTACGCTCGCCAAAACTCCGGGACAGGCCATTTTGTTAGTTACTTTCGTAGCCGGAATTGCTTGTGTGATCAACTATGGCTTCGGACTTGTAGCTGGGGCGCTCCTGGCCGTCCATGTAGCGAGACGAGTGCCAAACGTGGATTATCGTTTATTAATGGCCAGTGCTTATAGTGGATTCATTCTTTGGCACGGAGGTTTTTCAGGATCCATTCCATTGACCATTGCGACAGAAGACCATTTTCTAGCCGATTCGATTGGTTCCATCGCTATTACGGACACCTTATTCAGCAGCATGAATATTTTTATCATCGTGACTTTACTTCTATCTCTCCCTCTACTTAACTTGTGGTTACTTAAATCCAGTGGTGACCTTAGTAAAAACAATCTCGACTTCTTAGAAAACGAAGATAAGGCCGAGCAGCAAATGGCCGCCACTACTGCCGACCTGACTCCGGCAGAACGTATGGAAAACAGCAAGATCATCTCTTACTTAATTGGGGCGCTTGGTCTCGCGTTTATCGTCTATCACTTTGTTAGAAATGGGTTTGACCTCAATATAAATATTGTGAACTTTATTTTCTTATTCCTAGGAATCCTTTTTCATCAGACACCAAGAAGATTTTTGAACAGCGTGAACGATGGAGTGAAAAATGCTGGCGGAATCATCATTCAATTCCCTTTCTATGCAGGCATCATGGGCATGATGGTCGCATCTGGTCTATCTGATCAAATGTCGAATTGGTTTGTGAGCATTTCAACCGAATTCACGTTTCCCGTGCTCGCTTTTATCAGTGCCGGGATTGTTAACTTTTTCGTCCCTTCCGGAGGCGGACAGTGGGCGGTTCAGGCTCCGATTATGATTCCAGCTGCGATGGACCTTGGCGTCAGCACCGCCAAAACGGCGATGGCCGTGGCCTGGGGGGATGCGTGGACGAACATGATCCAGCCATTCTGGGCCTTGCCGCTACTTGCAATAGCCGGATTGAAGGTAAAAGACATTATGGGCTTCTGTGTCATTATTCTGCTATGGAGTTTTATTCCGATTTCGATTGCTTTGCTATTTTTCAACTAAACATACAACTTTACTTACTTCACAGTTAAACATAAAAGGCGAAGTTGCTGAGTTTCAGTTAAAAAAACTCAGTTGGTTAGAAACGTTTGTATGCGTTTAGGAACTACGGAAAAGGTTAGGAATTAGAAAAGGATCGCTGTCCAGCAATTGGACAGCGATCCTTTTGAGTTACCCTGTTTTATTATTCTTACGATCTTGCTCGCGTAACATTTGCTTCAGCTCATCAAGATCATTCATAATCTTCGCCATATCTTTACTTTCTTCCTCCGCATGTTCGGAAAGCTGCTGGGCATTATTGACGATTTCACCAATAATCAGATTCAAAATGATGAAAGCAGAAACAACAATAAAGGAAACAAAATAGATCCATGACCACGTGATTTCAGCAAAAATCGGACGGAAGACGCCACTTGCCCAACTCTCCAATGTAAACACTTGGAATAATGTCAACGTACTGAGGCCGACATTTCCAAAGTATTCAGGAGCGATGTCCCCAAAGAAGGTGACCCCGATTATCGCATATACATAAAAGATGATACCCATGAGAATCATGACGGACCCAATGGCGGGAATGGCAAGGAATAAAGCGCTTGTCAGCCTCCTTAGAGAAGGAACAACTGAAATCGTCCTCAGCACTCGAAGCACACGTAATATTCGTAACACGCCAACGAAATGAGTGTTATATAGCACGAGACTTCCAAATACGATGACAAAGTCGAAGATGTTCCAACCATCTTTAAAAAAGTAGCTGCGATAAACGACAAGCTTTAAAATGATTTCAATCGTAAAGATCGATAAAACCAAAATGTCCAAGAATATGAATAATGACTGGTAGCTTTGATAAATTCTGTCATCTGTAGAGATTCCGATAATGACAGCATTGATCAAAATAACCGCTAATATAAAGCGTGAAAAACTTTTATGTTCAATGAAATGGCGTAACTTGATTCTCTTCTCCCCACTTTCTCCCCAATATGACTCTCTCGTCTTTTATATAAGATTTACGCTCAGCCGTCAATCACCTTTATGCCCACTTTTGGATATCGACACACAATTGCTGATAAGCCTTCGATTCATCCATCATCTGCTTGTCTGCATACACTTTCGAAAGCCATCTGAGCGGCTCGGGTGTACTCGGTTTGAGCTCCATTTCCATTTGAAAACATTCAATGGATTTCTCAAGCTGATGAAATCCATAGTACAGTTCTCCGAGCTCCTGCATACAATCCAGGTCTTCCCGGATTTCATTCATTCGTTCCACTTTTCTCATGAGCGAGCTCTTCTTCGGGAAAGACTTTAGAGAATCATAGACTTGTTCAACCTCCATTGTGTCCAGCAATCTTATAACGAAGGTATCCAATAGCTCCCTTGTTTCTTCCGGGTGCTGAGCTGTGATTCGACTCATGAAAGGCATAAAGTACACGGGATCCTCATGAAAACAATTTTTTTCAAGTAAGGACGTCATCTGCTTGAATTGTTTCTCATTCAGCATGAGTTCCCGTTCGGTGTAAAGACGCGCCGCTGCATTTGTATTTTCTTTTACTACGTAATGTTGAAAAAGATCTTCATTTACGGATGGGAAGGATGGCATGGTTTGAGACATTCGCTCAAGTAAGAAGGTTCGGCTATCGCCATCGAAGTATCTAGACAGGCAGTCACGATACAATTGGTAGTTTTCGGGGGTCGGTTGGTTATAAAAATGAGTTAACAGATGAGATGACGCTTCAACCCATCGATGCTCTTGCTCCAAAAGACGTTGGTGGTCTTCGAATATTGCATAGGTTTCCTTAAACAACGGGTCGCGTTCCATGAGTGTGTGCGATTGTTCTAAGTATAGGTTGGCAAGTTCTCGGTAGGAGAGGTCATTGGCCATTTCTTTCACAAACTTGTTGTTCGGTGCAAAGTCACGCATCACCCGAATCACCCGATATGCTCCGGACATGTTTCCTTCACGACGGTATTGATAAAAGAGAGATTTCATATCCTGGAATAATTGTTTCTTGGGGATGAATGATTCAAAAAAGGTGAGGATTTTCGCCTGTTCCTGTCTGGAATATGGACGTTCAATTTTCTTTTTCAGCTGAGGATAGCTGACTTTGTGTAGAGGGGCGTTCATTTCAATCAAAGCTTGTAAATATGGGTGCGGGGATTCATAAATTGTCCCTTCTTTGAGTGCACGGGCTACATAGGATTGAAGCTTTAACCGTGTCGTCCGGACAGCCGTCAGATATTTTTGCTTATAAAAGAAGAGCATATGGCACCGGGATTGATCATCGAACGTTTCGACCAGCTGCATCTGCTCATAAAAAACAATACGGGATGGAACAAGCGCTAAATCTTTCTTCGGCTGCTTGACATGAATGGTCATTGGTTTCATCAACATCCGCCTCCCTCTTTTCTTCACTATATCACACTGGACGTTCTATGGTAAAAATAAGGCTTTTTGTAGAATATTTTAAATAATACGATTATAATGGTTCTAAAGATCTAGGAAAGGGAGTGAGAATACATGGGTGTCCAGCTACTGTTTCTAATCGTCGGTACCCTCAGTTGTATCACACTGATGAAATTGATCATGTTCATCACGCGGGGGCAATGGAAACAAAAATTGAATGAAGTGAGCCTCTCTTTCATCCTCGCCCTCTTATGTGGATTTATACTGACATGGATCCCCACCCTTGCGATGTTATTTCAACAATCCATTCCTTTCACCACCCACTCTTTCTTTCTATTTGGAAAAAACATTCTTATCTTTACTGCTTTCTTTTTCCTTACCTTCCTCACGATGAGCTACATTGGTAACAAGAAATTAAAAGCAGATCCCCTACAGCAGAAAAATGTGCAAATGCACCTATTCTTAAGCTTGGCGATCAGTCTATTTCTCCTGTTCTATACATATATCCTGACGAATTTTTATTCCAACACCATCATGCTCAGCAAAGAGAACATCATATCTTCCTTACTTTTGATGCTCGGGACCATTTATACCGCGACAAGGATCTTTGAACATATTCATATAGAAGAGGTTTTTATAAGAAAATCGAGGTCTTCCTTGACCATACATAGTCTTTTCGGCTTAATCGGAATTGCTCTATGCTCCGTGCTTTATGCGTTTATAGAGCGTCTTTTCTTAAACAACAGCTTCTTGATGACGACCGTCGAATGGAC
Source organism: Halobacillus sp. Nhm2S1 (assembly GCF_019599545.1). Classification (GTDB taxonomy): domain Bacteria; phylum Bacillota; class Bacilli; order Bacillales; family Halobacillaceae; genus Halobacillus. The sequence goes on from NZ_JAIEZV010000004.1 coordinate 247,505, forward strand.
GAGCGTGCTCACGTTGTTCACGATCACTATTACATATATTGAACATCAATTCACCCATCAACAAGACCAATTACAGAAGAAACACGAAGAGCTGCAGGAACAAGAACAAAAATACCGCTCCCTCCACGATTACAATCCTGATGCCATTTTCCACTTGGACATGGAGGGCCGTTTTACAGCGTTTAACCATTACGCCTACGAACTGACAGGTTTTCCTCATGAAGAATTGATCCAGCTCAGTATTCCCGATTTGATCGTTCCAGAGGAAGCCCAGCGTGTGGTTCATTTTTACGAGCGAGTGAAAACCGGAGATACAGCCAACTTTGAGTCTTCTTTGACTAAGAAGAATGGAGAACGACGCTCCATCCTTGTCACAGGCATCCCTATAAAAGTCCAGGGGCGGGTGACCGGAGTGTACGGGATTGTCAAAGACATCACCGAAGAACGGATGGCCCAGGAAAAAATCAATTTTCTCGCCTATCACGATGAACTCACTTCACTGCTCAACCGTAGGGGAATGAAAAAGGAAATTGAAAAGCTGACCATGGATGATAAGCGCCCTTTGGCAACCGTCCTGATCGACATCGACCTTTTCAAACACATTAATGACCACCTCGGTCACATGGCGGGAGACGAACTTCTTCAGCTGGTTGCTGAAAGACTAAAGACCATTGTCCGGAGCAAAGATTTGATTGCCCGCATCGGTGGAGATGAATTTTTATTGTGCTTTCCCGAAATTGAAGATCGGCACATGGTCCGTCAAACGATTGAAAACATCCACGAAACCATGAAAGAAATCTTTACGATCGGCGATTATTATAAGGATGTCACGTTAAGTGTCGGTGTGTCCTACTTCCCTGAAGACGGCAGAGATTTTGATACACTCATCAAGCATGCGGATATGGCCATGTACGAAGTAAAACGCAATGGCCGGAACAACTATATGGAGTATGCCGCCGCTTTTGAAGAAAAAAACGTCTCTGAGATCGTCCTTCTTGAAGATCTGAAAGCGGCCATCGACAAAGAAGCCTTCGAGCTTCACTATCAACCTAAGATTCATTTAATTTCTGGAAAAATCCAAGGTGTGGAAGCACTCATCCGTTGGGACCACCCGGAAAATGGAATGATTAGTCCTGGCTCCTTCATCCCACTAGCCGAACGGAGTGACCTGATTATCCCTCTTGGGTTGTGGGTGTTACGGGAAGCTTGCCGACAATATGTCGAATGGAAGAAGAAACATGCGCTCGACTTCCATTTGTCGGTCAACATTTCAACAAAACAGTTTTTGCATCCAGACTTCACTCAAATGGTACTCCTTATCTTAGAAGAAACCGGCATGTCTCCCTATCATCTTGATTTGGAAATTACCGAAACGCTGGCCATCGAAAACACCGAAGAAACGATAAGTAAGATACGGATTCTACGTGACATTGGCTTGCAAATCACGATGGATGACTTCGGGACCGGCTACACGTCCTTAAGCTACCTTTCCATGTTTGCACTGGACCGAATTAAAATCGATCGCTCGTTCATTTGCAGTTTATCGAGTAACCGTAACCACGCGGTCATCGTCCAATCCATCATATTCGTTGCGAAAAACCTCGGTATTGCGGTAACCGCAGAAGGGGTTGAAAACGAAGAACAAATAAGGATCCTAAGAGAATGGAATTGTGAAGAAGCGCAAGGGTTTTACTATAGTAGACCATTGCCTGCAGGAGTTTTGTCAGGTGTGCTGCAAAAGGAGTCCATCCTCTCATGAAGCCTTTAATCCCATCCTAATCTTTGTAAAACTGCTGTCACACTCGTAAAAAACAGACCTTTTTCAAAAGTCTGTCAACCCAGATAAACTAGTAAAATATCTATTCAAAGGTTTTTTATTCCAAAAAAATGCTTTATAAGATTTTTCAAAAAAACTGAGATTAAAGGCCCCTCGAATCTAACAATCTTCTCTTATAATCTAATGGAAATATCATCCTCCTATGTTACAAAAGTTCAGTGGTACGATGGAGTCGTTCCAAAAAACAAAGGTTTCAAGGAGGAATTTTCAACATGATGAAAAAATCATTGATTGTATCAGGAGCGCTCGCTCTATCCTTACTAGCATCACCAGCTACTTCCCTTGCATCGACAGGTGAAGTACAGCAAAACGTACAAGTAGAAACAAAAACGATTCAAATAGATTCCAGCCAATTGAACAACTGGATCACTAAAAATGAAGAAGCTCTAAAGAACAACAATCTTCAACAAGTAGATTTCCAGTCTTTCTTTGATCAATTCGCACAAAAATATCAGCAAGCACCACCAGAACAACCAAAACAAGAAGAGCCAAAAGCAGAAGCACCTGCAAAAGAAGAAACTAATCAAGAAGAGTCTAAACAAGAAGCGCCTGCTCCACAACCTGAAGCAGAACAAGCTCCAGTACCAGAGCAGCCTGCTGAAGAAGAAGTTCAAAAAGAAGAAAACACCCAAGAAGAAGCAACATCTGAAGTATCTGCATTTGAAAAACAAGTCGTTGAGTTAACGAACCAAGAGCGTGAAAAACAAGGACTTGCTCCACTGAAGCTAGACACTGAACTAAGCGCCGTAGCTAAAGACAAGTCTCTTGATATGCAGCAAAACAACTATTTCTCTCACAACAGCCCGAATTACGGTTCTCCATTTGACATGATGAAGTCTTATGGCATCGACTACCGTACAGCTGGTGAGAACATTGCCATGGGACAAACGACTCCAGAAGAAGTTGTCCAAGGCTGGATGAACAGTCAAGGTCACCGTGAAAACATCATGAACCCTAACTTCACTCATATTGGTGTAGGTCATGCTGAAGACGGAAACTACTGGACACAAATGTTCATCGGTAAATAATAGAATGATAGGCAGTCGCCACCGGGAATCTCCCGGTGGCTTTTTTTGGTAGTCGACCGCTCTTTGGCGCGACTCGACCGCTCTTTGGCGCGACTCGACCGCTCTTTGGCGCGAAAGGTCATCCTCAAATAGGATGACCTTTCGCTTACAGAAATTTATCTTTCACTAGACTAGCAGTAGGCATTTTTCACAAATCTGTGAACGAATGACTTTTTTTCTTTTTTATTTGTCCAAAACCTATTGCAATTAGTCTGAATATTCCATAAAATCAATCATAATTTAACTATATCAAATCAAAAGGAAGTGTTCTTTTTGAATACAAAAACGGTGAGTCATCTTTACAACGTCTGTCCCCTTTGCCACGGAACCGGAACCTACAAGGAATATGATGACAGCAAAGCGAATATGATCATGGATCACTATAGCCGCGTGAATCATGCGAGTGAAAAGACGGCATGGAAAATGGCAGTTGAAGAAACGAGTTACAGCACAGAATGTGGGCGTTGCCATGGGAATGGTCATGTATTGAACGATGAAGGCGAGGAAATGTACCGGGCTTTGAAGCAGTTTGCTTAAACAAAAAATCCTGTGTGACCTTCTATCACACAGGATTTTTTCATTTAAAGCAAGCCTCCCGTCTTCTCAATCACAACTTCTACACCCACCTGGATCTCAACCTCTTTATACTCTTTCTCCCAATCGAGACGTTTCCATTCTTCCGGATATTTCGCCGCTATTTCCATCCCGATTCCTAACGGGTCACTTTGTGCTTCCTGAAGGACGGTTATCACTTCCTTCATTCTTTTTGTCAACTCTTCTTCTGCTTGTGCTTCCATATCTTTGAGGTCTGACTCTCTTAGTGGATTTTCATTAAGTTCGGTTTTTAATTTCAGCTCAAGACTGCTAGTAATCGCCCCGTCTTTGGAGACCTTAGTAACGAGCTTCCTCTTGAGTCCCATAATAGACAACTGATATGTCTGTTCAGGATTTTTTTTATAAGGGATAAAAACATCTGCTTTAAAACCTAGATCATCGCGCATGAGCAGTAAGAGGGTAGCCTGTCTGGTGTCCAAGTCTTTTCCAGTATATTTGTCTTGATTAAAAAGAGCTAAACCGGTGATCTTTGACAAATCGTTTTCTTTTTCCACGAGGGGGAGAACGGGGTCAATTCTTTCATCACCCATTTTATTCCATAAAGTGAACAAGGTTTCTTTCGGAAGGAGTGTGTTGAGTTCTGCGGAACGAACACTGTTCAATACACGAAAAGCAATTGGACTTTCGTCATTATTAATACTTAGAACTTCTAATGCTTCCCCTTTCACTACGACCACTTTCGAAGGTAAGTACCCGAGATTACCACGGTAGAAGGGCTCCAGTAATGGATCGATCCCTTCTTTAGAGAGCTCATCACCCAAAAAAACGATAAATGTTTTTGTAACGTCCATACGTCCTGACACATAATTCTTAATCTCATGCCCGAGTTCTCCAGTGGTCGGTCCTATCGTGGTTAAAAATTCATCTCTTACTTCGATTCTTCCTCCCCCCTGTGATTTAATGTTCAGGGCCCGTATGCCTCCTCTAATAAGGTTTGGGTCTTCTTCAGATTTATCGAAACTGATGCCGTTAATAAGTCTCCGATCGCTTAAATTTTCCTGATCCCAGCAACCGGCAAGCAACAACAAAGATAACAACAGAAATATGCCTTTCTTCATGTGTTCACCTTCTTCTTTTTCAATAGGTAAGATAAGAGAATAAGCAAGGCAGGAAGAAAAAATACAACAGCATAGATGGTGTACTTCAAAATTTGATCATACAACTGAAAAGCTTCCACACTGTAGGAAGCTGAAACAACCAGTAGAAAAATAATGATCCCGCTTATGATAACTGTCCATTGAAAGGGTTTCCCTTCGCCCGCGATACTTTTACTGGCAATCAGCAAATAAATAATTACCGATGCCGTCATAGGACCAAGCCAGATAAATACAAACAATAGATCGATACGATCAACCGTTCTAAACGATAGAGAACGCATTAAATAAAGGACGGGCTCTCTTATCTGCTTCAGGACATCTGGACTGAAAACCATCACACAAAGAACAATGACTACAAAATAAATCAGTGTAATAGTAGCGTTGGAAAGTGAAACCGTGCGTAAAAGCTTCGAATGTTTCATATGTACATATGGTCCAATAAACAACATCAGTTCAAACCCTAATACTGCGAACAAGTCCGCTTCAGTACTTTTGATCACCTTTAAAAAACCGGATTCGCCCACCGGCATCAAATGACGTACTTCAAGAGGGGTTTGAAATAAAATAAGCGTCAACAGGATAAAGACAGGTATGAGCACTACCGATAAAACAACTAAATAACGAGCTACGACAGGATAGTCCGAAAAGGTTAGATACATGCTGAGTGCAATAATCAATAAGGCGATGGCCCATACGGGTGTAAAAGGGAGTAGCCAGTTGTTCACCAAATTAACCAAAAGGATCATAGAATACGCACCTATGATTAAAAAGCCGACATAGTTGACCATATTTATTGCTCTTCCAATATAAGGACCTGTAATTAATAACGGAATTTCATGATAGGATGTGCCTGGGAACCTTTTAATTAACAACCAATAGATGATCATTGTAAGTTGTACAAGCGCTCCCGCAATAAGTACAGGCATCCAGGCATTCTGTTCTACTTCCATCTCCAATAAATTGGGCAGCGAAAGAAGACCTATTCCTAACTGGGCTTGAATAATCATCAAGTAAATCTGAAGTTTCGTGAGCAAACGGCCGTTTTTCAATGAAATCCCTCCTAGCTTGGAGATGCCCCGTTTTTGTTTGGTTTACGAAGTATAAAATCTCCCATTTCATTCGTTCTTAATGGAGCTAATGGGGCGAAATAAGGTTCTCCGAAAGATTCCAGTTTGCATAAGTGAATAATGATGGCCATTAATATGATTGCGATGCCGAATAAACCGAATAAAAACGCCGCAATCATTGAGACAAAACCAAGCAGTCGTGAGATGACGGCCATCTGATTAAAAGGAGCGGCAAATGAGGCAATGGCTGTCAGACCAATGATGACGATCATCGTATTGGAAACCAGTCCGGCTTCCACAACCGCTGTCCCAATTACAAGACCTCCGACAATCCCGATCGTTTGCGCAATAGGAGACGGAAGCCGAATAGCTGCCTCTTTTAAAATCTCCAAGATGACCTGCATCAGTAATGCCTCTAATATAGGCGGAAAAGGCACATATTCAATAGATGTACGAATGCTGTAAAGAAGACCAAGAGGTAAAATTTCTGCATGAAAACTGACAATGGCGATATACATAGCTGGAAGTGTCACAGCAATCAAAAAGGAGATCAAACGAATGATCCGGAAGAAGGACCCAACAATCCACTGCATCGAGTAGTCATCGACCGATTGATAGAAAGCAAAAAAAGTCGTCGGTAAAACGAGTACTTCCGGGGTACCGTCCACAATCAATACCGCTTTTCCTTCAAGCAGATAAGACGCAGCACGATCCGGCCTTTCCGTGCTTAAAGCCTGTGGAAACGGAGAATGCTTATTATCCTGAATCACTTCAAGAAGGCCTGTCGACGTCTGCAATTTTCGAAGATTGACGCTGTTTAATTTTTCTTCAATATGATGAAGAACTTTCTGATCAATCACCTCATCAATGTACATAAGAGCAACGTTTGTATCTGTTAAATGGCCAAACACATATTTTTTCATCTTAAAAGAGGGGGCTTTGATCCTCTTCCTCAAAAGCATCAAATTTGTATCTATGGACTCTCCGAATCCATCATGCGGACCACTGATAATATGCTCCGAATCAGGCTCTTTGATCGCCCGTTTTTCCTCCACAGGCACAGAAGCTAAAATAGCTTTTTCTTCCCCTTCAATTAACAAGGCACAACTTCCACTCAGAAGTTCAGAGACTAGTGTGTGAACCGTAACCGTCTGCTTGTCCTCTGAAACTTGAAGGGTTTCAAGAGCATTCTTTCCTTTGCTTAATTTGAGAGGGCGGATGATATAGTCCATCACCTTATCCTTGGCAGCTAGTGAATCAATGTAAAGGATCTTCCCCTTCTTATGTCCAAAGACAACCGCTTCCACAACTAAATCTTCTGTGTGAAAAAAAGCTTGTTGAATAAGCTCGACATTCTGATCCAAATTATCAGTAAGCATCCGTTCATTGCTCTCCATCTGCGACATAGGTCCCCCTCCTCCCTTATAAATTCCTCTCCTCTTAGCTTGTAACGCAAAAATAAATTTATGCGATAGCCAAGCGGGTGAATGTTTATAATCGCCGCCGGAGAATATGAATGTGGTGGAGCTGAGCATTTATTTTGAAACTGAGATAAAAATCAAGTAACCTTTATTACAATGATCATAAGAAAGGTGGATGTTCCATGTTATTTGATTCCTATAAATTAGACAGCAAACAATTGGACAACCGTTATGTCGTAGCTCCGATGACTAGAATCAGTGCCGAAGCGGACGGCCGTGCTAACGATCGTATGACAAAGTATTATCAGCGTTTTGCCAAAGGTGGATTCGGTGCCATCATCACGGAAGGCATTTATCCCGATACGACCTTCAGCCAGGGGTACAACAATCAACCCGGGATTGCGACAGATATCCAGGCAGATGCTTGGAAACCGATTGTGAATGCTGTTCACGATGAAGGAAGCATTATCATCGCTCAGCTCATGCATGCAGGGGGCCAAAGCCAGGGAAATGCGTACACCGATGAAACGATCGCACCTTCTGCCATCGCTCCAAAAGGAGAACAATTGGGCTTTTATGGAGGTTCAGGCGCATTCCAGACGCCACGTGCGATGGATGATCAGGACTTCTTAGAGGTGAAAGAAGATTTTGTAGCAGCTGCGCGTCGTGCAAAGGAAGCTGGTTTTGATGGAGTGGAAATTCACGGAGCCAACGGCTATCTTCTGGATCAATTCTTAACCGATTACTTAAACAAGCGAGAAGATGAGTATGGAGGATCGGTTGAAAACCGTCTGCGTTTTATGTTGGAAGTCGTGGATGAAATCCTGGCAGCAGTCGGCGAAGACTTCATCATCGGAATCCGTATCTCTCAAGGTAAAGTCGCCGACCAGACCCACAAATGGGCCGGTGGTGAAAAAGAAGCCGAGCAGATCTTCGGTGCACTAGGGAAGACGGGATTGGATTACATTCACGTCACAGATGGTGATGCGACAGCCCCTTCCTTCGGTGAAGGATCCAAGACGCTTGCCGGTGCTGCTAAGACTTACGGCGGCATCACGGTCATCGCCAACGGGCAACTTCAGGAGAAAGAGCGTGCTGAGAGCCTTCTCGATTCAGGGCAAGCCGATCTTGTTTCCATAGGTACTGGAGCACTTGCCAATCCTGATTTACCGAACAAGGTGAGAGACAATGTTGAACTGAATGCTTTCGATTTTGAAAAGATCTTGCTACCACAAGCCGAAGTGAAAGACCACGAACTCAATGCACCAATAAGAAAATAAACATGAAAGAAGACCCGGTCCCATGTGATAGTGACCGGGTCTTTCTTATGTTCAATTTCAAAATCATTTAACGATCTGTACTTTTCGTACCATACGTCCTTCAATTTCCAACACTTTAAATGTTAGATGATTTTGTTCCAATACATCCCCTTCATTAGGAAAATCATTGAATTCCTTAATCAGGTAACCTGCAAGGACATCTTCCTCTTCCGGAATTTCTGTATCAAAAATAGAGTTCAGACGGCGCAAGGTGATTTTCCCATCACAGATCAACACTGTTTCTGATATTTTTTCAATGATGGAATCACTCTCTACATCCATCTCATCTTCAATTTCCAAACCAATCATCGCTTCAATGACATCTTCATGGGTTAGAACTCCCTCGGTTCCCCCATACTCATCCAAAACAATAGCCATGTGTTTTTTCTCTTTGGTCATTTTCCTAAACACCCATTCAATCTTATGGAACTCATAGACAACCAAAGGATCTTTGTACGTGTATTCCATGAACGGCTTTTCCGGTTCCATCGCCCACGAAATTAAGTACTTCGAGTGGAAAACGCCGATGATATCGTCAATGTCCTCCCCATAAACAGGATAGCGGGTGAATGGATGTTGAACCACCATGTCACGGACTTCTTCAAAAGTAGCTTCCTTGTCAATCGCAATCATATCGACCCGCGGCGTTTTCAGCACATCTTTTACGTTCAAGTTATAAAAATCAAGCACACCTTTGATCCTATGGGATTCTGCTTCATTAAACGTCCCCTCAGAGTCGGCAATGTCTACCATGGTGCGGAGCTCTTCTTTTGAGATGGACGATTCATTCTTCTGCCCTTTTGATAAAGCACTGGTTATAAATCCTGTTAGCCGGTTCAATACAATGGTGATGGGTTTAAACACAATGACAAAAAAACGAATGACTGGATATACAGTTAGAGCAATGCGATCTGGAAAAGCAGCGGCCACCGACTTTGGAATGACCTCCGAAAAAATAATAATGGTTACCGTCAAGATGGCAGAAGCCACCCCAACACTAAATCCATATTGAATAGCTAATGTAGTCACAAGCGTTGGTAACAGGATATTAGCGATATTATTCCCAATTAAAATAGTAGTGATGAACTCACTGGGGTGTGAGAGTAAATCTAGTAATTTACCTGCTTTTTTATCGTCTTTCTTTGCTCTCGATTGAAGCTTCATTTTGTTAGCTGCTGTAAGAGCCGTTTCACTTCCTGAGAAGAAAAGCGACACGAACAGCAAAAAGATGATCGCAATGATCACGGGGCTATTCCTCCTTGAATGATGGACAATTTTTAAGTATGAGGGCTAGAAAATGGTCTCCCTCTCCTTGTTCACGGTTTGCATTTTTTCAGTCTCAACCTCACACACAAAATGTCAGTAGCACCTATTGTACACTACATCCTTTTCCCTTAGAAGAAATATGAAAACTACACCTTCCGTGTACTGGAGTACTCATTTATGAAAAGGAATTCTTTAGAGAAGCTCCATTCGTATGGAAGCCTTTGTATGATACCCTTATAGAATCTTCTGTATTGATTTAGAATATTTAGTATATTAAAACATTACACTAATCTCTTGTCACGTTCTTTTTCGTCTGCTAGAATTTCAAACTATCAACTTCATACGGATTCCTTATATAAATGTGGAAATATGGTCCACAAGTCTCTACCTGGCTACCGTAAATGGCCGGACTATAAGGAAAGATACGTTCAGGCTCTTTTATATGACCTGTTCTACCTCTTTCCTTTTTACTATGGAAAGAGGTTTTTTATTTATATTAGGTTGTCAGACATCCTACCTCCACAAGAAGGAATCCGTAAACTATTCCAAGGAGGAACACATCATGAACATTCTTACAGGACTACTCTCATTAGTCGCCATTGTTGCTTTAGCTTGGCTGCTCAGCAGCAACCGAAAAATGGTGAAATGGCACACCATTCTCGCCGGTTTAGCTTTGGAAGGTGTATTTGTGTACACCATGCTCAATGTTTCCGTCGGTCAACAACTGTTAAAGAAAGCTGCTCTCTTCATCCAAAGCGTAATTGATTACAGCTCGGCAGGGATCGAATTTGTCTTTGGTCCCTTATTTGCTCAAACAGATATTGAGTTTTTGTTCGCAATTAACGTGTTAGGTGCACTCATTTTTATATCTGCATTGATTTCTGCTCTTTATCATCTACGTATTTTACCTTTTATTGTGAAAATCTTAGGGACGATTGTTGGAAAACTTTTAAAAACATCGAAAGTAGAGTCCTTCAGTGCTGTCGGAAACACGTTTCTCGGAGTAGCAGAGGCCCCGTTACTCGTGAAGCCTTACTTGGCTCGAATGACTCGCTCTGAAACCTTCGCCATTATGGTCGGAGGAACAGCTTCAGCCAGCGGCGCTATCCTGGTCGGTTATGTAGGAATGGGTATTGATTTGAAGTATCTTTTAATCTCTATTTTCAGCGTACCATTCGTGTCACTGGTCGTTGCCAAGCTCATTGAACCCGAGGTGGAAGAATCCGAACTGGATGAAAATGTCCGGATGGCCGGTTCAGGTCACGCAAATGTATTTGAAGCGATCTCTGATGGTGCTGTCAATGGTGTGAAACTCGCTTTGAACATTGGTGGCCTCTTGATTGCTTTCATTAGTATAATAGCATTGGTCAATGGATTGTTAGGTGTCGTTAATACCGACCTATCAACGATCTTCGGATTCTTGTTCTATCCATTCGCCATATTGATAGGCATTCCAATTCCTGATGCTTTCCAAGCTGCTTCATTAATCGGGACAAAACTTGCAGCCAACGAGTTTCTGGCTTACCGGGACCTGCAGGAAATGGTGAATCAATTGTCACCAAAGACAGTGGCCATTATGTCCGTTGCTTTATGTAACTTCGCGAATCTGTCATCCATCGGTCAATTGATTGTAGGACTCGGCTCGTTAGCTCCCAATAAGCAATCCCAAGTCGCTAAACTGGGACTAAAAGCCATCATCGGAGGAACACTCGCAAGCTTTATCACAGCCATCTTCGTATCCATGTTCATTTAAAATGTAAGAATATGTAAGACCTGGTCACCCATTTTATGGGTGACCAGGTCTTACAAAATCATCCAATCCCGCGAAAAACGCACAAAAAAACCAGACCTTATTAGGTCTGGTTTCTTGTTTGTCTTATAGATTAACGGTGACTTCTGCTTCTTCGCGAAGGTTATCGACAAGTTTTTGAGTCGCTTGTCCTTCTTTTTGACGAGTCAACTGCTGTTCGATTGTTGGTTTAGCTTCTTCATAGGAAGGTACTTCTTGTTCTGTGTCCATACTTTCTTGCTGTTCTTTCATTTTGTCATAAGCTTCTTTGATTTCTTCCTCTGAAGGTTTTACATCTCCAACCTCTTCAGCAATCAGCTTATCAATTTTAACTTGAGTCTGAACTTGAGATCTTACTTCCTTCTCGCTCATTCCTCGTTCTTTAAGCGCTGCAAGAAATTCTTCAGCAGAACCGACCTGCTGTTGCTTCGCATATTCCTCGAGCGTCTGGTTTACTTCTTTTTCAGACGCCGTAAATTCACGATTATTGGCTTCTTGTACCAACAGCTCTTGTCCTACCAGGCTTTCAGCGATTTGTTTCTTCAGTTGATCCTGATCAAGTTCCTGACCTGTCATTTGAGATTGCATCGCTGCTTGCTGGAACTGGCTTTTATAAGACGTTTCAAATTCTTCTTTTTTTATTTCTGTACCATTTACACTAGCGACAACTTCAGGGACACCTTCAAGGTCTGGTTCAGGTGCTTCAGGTTGTTCACCGGATTCTGCTTGTTCTGTTTCTTCCTGCTTTTCTTGTTCCTTATTATCAGAAGCGCCTTCTTCATCGTTACCGCAGGCAGCTAGTAAAGAAACGAACGCTACAAAGAGTAAACTTAATAACCACTTTTTATTCAATGTCATTTCTCCTTTATTCATCGTTGTGTTAGCCATTGTAACACGGAACTACCGTCTGTAAACACACCGATATCAGCGGTCACGCCCCCCGCATCACACATGAGACCTTCTGAACACTGTCATGACAAGGCTTCTTCAAGGAATATTTTGTCTTTCTTACAAATGTGGAAAATTTGTGGAAAGTAAGTAAGGGGTTCCTCAGCGGATGACCGGTGTACGAGTTCCACTTAACCAATCATGAATAAAGGGCGCCTGATGAGGGTTCAGAAGATTTTTTTGAATCTCCTCAGCATGAAAGAAAGCCTGCTTCTTACTCTCATCGTTTGTTGTCAGGGCCCCTTCATAGAAGCTGCTGCGAAAGATGATCTGGACACTAAACACCCTGTCTCCATTCTCGTATGTAGCAAAACCTGTTTCACCTGAATAGATGCCGTACAAGTCCATTGCTTTTATATCCAGTCCGGTTTCTTCTTTCACTTCTCTTTTAACTGCCGAATCAAAGCTCTCTCCAATCTCAAGAAGCCCTCCAGGTATGCCCCACAATCCATGATCAGAACGTTTCTGCATGAGAATACGACCATGGACATCTTCTATAATTGCCCCGCAACCGACAGTCAGTAATGTTTCATGGCCGATCATGCGGCGCATCGTCTGAATATAATCATTCATTTGGTATTCTCCTTTCACCTTTTTCAGCATAGAGAAGGTGGAGAATCGAATTAAACGGATGGGCTTTCACCTTGTAACCCCGTTCTTCCCACCACCTGATTAAGCGTGAGCGGTCGGCATAGTACTCATCTTCAATCGCCTCCACCGCTTCTTCGTTCCCTGATTCTTGGTAGCTCTCGAGTACGCTTTTCCTGTGTGAATCATCTCTAAACATTAAATCAGCAATGACTACACGCCCGTTGTCACCCAGGATTCGATCCATCTCTGCAAGAGCAAGCTCCTTATCCTCATCTGTTAAATGATGGAGCGCATAGCTCGAGACGACGAAATTCACCTCTTTATCATTTAAAGGAAGAGAAAGAAAATGACCAAGACGTATGTCCGTTTGAGGGTGTTTTTCTGCACACACCTTCAACATCTCTTTCGACTGATCGACAGCAACCATCGGAATGCCCTGATCCACGAATAATCCGGTCAAATTCCCTGTACCCGCTCCGATATCGACCACTTTCTCCCCAGAAGATGCTTCCACCCAAGTATGGGCCTTAGACAGAGCCTCATCATAATGTTCATGAACATTGAAACGGTACTCCGTGGTTTTAATATTGTCATCATAATCTTTCGCCTGTTCATCAAAATTCCAACGATCGCGCCAGCTTGTCCGCTTCTCTTTCAAAGCTTTTAACTCACGGGCCATATCCATCATCGCTTCCTCCTCTTCTTCCTTCCCACTGACCTCAATCATACGTTCCACCGTTGCCACCATATCTTTGATCTGCAGCATCTCTTCATAAAGCCATGAACGCTGGTTGTGTAAATAGTCCGTCAAGTCATCGTAATGATCTAAAGCCTTTTTAATTTCCTTTGTAGATAATCCAACCTCCCTCAATGCAAGGATGGTACGCAGATCCCTGACCTCACCTTCCGTATATATACGGTACCCATTGCTCGCTTTTCCAGGTGTAATCAATCCTTTTTCTTCGTAAAAACGTATCGTCCTCTGCGTCGTTTCCAGTTTCTTCGCTACTTCGGTAATCTTCATCATTAAAATGAATCCCCCTTTTCAAATCCCACTATAAAGGGTAACGTTACGTAAAGGTAAAGAACATTTTAAAAAAATCTTCACCTTGACATGATACTCTCTCAAATATTGACTAATAATCTAGTTCACATGCTCATAAGCTTTTAAAGGTTAAGGAAGAGAGTGTCATAATTTTCGGATAGCAGTTGAAAATCACTGTGAGCTTTTATAGTATAATGGTAACAAACAGTTTCATAGCTTTGATTTCCTTAGAGGAGTGAGCAAATGTTAAAAGAATCTGACTTTCCAACTGAAGAATTAAGAGGGCAATGGATCAAGGTCCGGAATAAGAAACTGGAGGAAATGGCCCAGTTCATCCAACGATACTTCCATCTCACTAAAGTCAGAGAAAACCCGGGCAGTTATGAAGTTCAGGGGTACTTCTATCAACCTGGATTTGGAGAAGTCCGCATGGCGTTCGAATTCAGTTACGAGAACGTCGCCAAATTCACAGATTTATTTGATGAGCCCATTGAAAAATAAGAAATAAAAAAAAGACCCATACACTGGGTCTTTTTTCTGTCCTACAACTTCCAAAAATGCTCCCTATGTTTTCTGCTTACTACATAGCCATCGAACGGGTTAAAAGAGCACTCGCTTCTGTTTTGTTTAACGGCTTGCTGAAGACATACCCTTGATATTCGGCACACCCCCGGCTGCGAAGATAATCCAGCTGGACTTCTGTTTCCACCCCTTCTGCAATGACACTTAACCCGAGCCGTTCAGCTAATTGGATAACGGTGTCCACAACCGCCCGATCCTTTTCATTCTCATGAATGGTTTGAATAAATGAACGATCCACTTTCAATGTATCTAACGGGAAGTCTTTTAAGTAACTGAGTGATGAAAACCCTGTGCCGAAATCATCCAACGCGAGTTGAACCCCCATGGTTTTCATACGGTTCATGACAGGCACCGCCTGTATGGAATCCTGTACAATACTTTCGGTCAGCTCGATTTCCAAATGTTCAGGGGCCACTCCCGTTTCTTTAAGTACGCGTTCAACGGTAGATACAATGGTTGGATCCATGAACTGGATCGCTGATAAATTGACACTGATTCTCTCCAGGTTATGCCCTTCTTTCATCCATTGGCGATATTGGTGACACGCTTCGAACAGGATTTTCTCTCCAAGAGGGACGATCAATTTCGTCTCTTCTGCCAGAGGAATGAATTCATCCGGTCCTACGAAACCAAGCTCCGGGTGATTCCAGCGAGCCAGGGCTTCAAAGCCAATGATTCTTCCGGAAGAAACGTCTACTTGCGGCTGGTAATGCACACCAATTCCTTCCTGTTCGATGGCTTTCCTGAGACCGTTTTCCAATTGGAGTTTCCGAGCGATGTGCTGATCCATTTCTTCCGTATAAAAACAATACTGTCCTCCACCTTTCTGTTTTGCCTGATACATCGATGTATCTGCGCGCTTGATGAGCAAATCGGGCGTGGTGCCATCGTCTGGATAAAGACTGATTCCTATCGACCCTGAAATATAGAGGTCTCTCTCTTCTATTGTAAAGGGAGTGGCAATTTCCTCTATGATCAACTTTGCGATGTCTTTCGCGCCTTCCGCACCTGTGCACGGCAGAACAATGATAAACTCGTCCCCGCTCTGTCTGGCCATGAAATAGCCCTCGGAAAGGCGGGATTTCACCCTTACTGCCCCTTCATTTAGCAACAAGTCACCCATTCGGTGTCCATACACATCATTGACCTGTTTGAACCGGTCAAAATCCAGAAACATGACAGCAAGGTTTTCTTGCACATCCTGAATATAACCCGCCAATTGTTCATAAAGAGCTCGTCGATTAGGTAGATGGGTCAAGTCGTCTTTATACACCAGTTCACGGATCCGTTTTTCATTTTCGAAACGCTCTGTAATATCCCGGATGATACCTGTAAAGTAGGTGGTTCCTTCATCTTCCACGGTCGATAAGGAGAGCTCCATTGGAAATGTCGATCCATCTTTATGTAAACCCTCAAGTTCTACGGTCTTTCCAATCACATAAGCGTGTTTAGTTTGTTTATATCTCTCGATGGCTTTTTGATGGGGATCTCTAAAGTGAGCAGGCATCACTTTCGTTAAAAGCTCACCGATCATCTCATCAGCCCTATACCCAAATGTCCGCTCAGCTGATTTGTTCCAGGCCAGAACAATCCCTTGTTCATCTGAAGTCACAACCGCATCGTTGGCGGATTCCAAAATAGAACGATACATTTCGTTAGCCACTTCAAGTCGCGTATTTGTCGTTTCTATTTCCGTATCAAATTTGATTAACGCGATTAAAAATCCGATGGTTAAGAGAACTCCTCCAGCAATCAGCCAGGCGAGCATTGTCGGATCAACTACGGGACCACTGATCGGCGATTCGCTTGGTTCCATTAAAAAGGCAGCCGATTCCATCCCCGTATAGTGCATCCCGCAGATCGCCATCCCCATGAACGTAGAACTTCCCCACCCTTTCAAGTGGTCCTTTTTGTTATCGCTCTTCTCTTTTTGAGCATATAAGGAAAAAATTCGTAACCCTACAAAGGAAACTGCTAACGCAATAGCTCCGGATGTCGCCACCAGCCATGGATTATACTCAATCAAAGCATTCATCTTCATGGCGTCCATCCCAATGTAATGCATGGACACGATGCTCAAAGCAATTAACAGTGCTCCCGTAAACCGCCAGGCCTTCTTATCCAATCCTTTACTAATAATAAAAAAAGCGATGAAACTGGAAGCAACAGCTGCTATTATACTTAATACAACCAAAACAACGTCGTATACGACAGGCATGCCCATGTCATAAGCAAGCATGGCAATAAAATGCATCGACCAAATGCCACCACCGAAAGTCAGACTTCCCAGGATCAGCCATTTATACCTGGTATGCTGAACGGAGGACATTCGTTTGACAATTTGCAAGGCTGTATAAGAAGACAAGATGGACACCACTACTGACAAAAGCACGAGCCATCCGTTATATTCACCGACCGCTTCCATTGCTTCCACCTCCATCCTTTTTTCGACATCAATCTTTTCTCCTATTATACAATACCCTTAAAAAATGGAATAGAAAAAAGCCTGAACCAATTGTCCCATTGGTCAGACTTTTTTGTTAATCATGGATCGTCTTATTTGCGTACACAGTCGGAGCTGTTTCTGCCTGTGCAACGAGGACAGGCCACCAAAATGGCGCTCCCCGCCAACCATGCTCTTTTTTTCCT
Organism: Halobacillus sp. Nhm2S1; assembly: GCF_019599545.1. GTDB lineage: Bacteria > Bacillota > Bacilli > Bacillales > Halobacillaceae > Halobacillus. The sequence continues at coordinate 264,798 of NZ_JAIEZV010000004.1, forward strand.
TCCTGTCGAAGCATGATCAAGGCCGGGTGTTGTTGGGCTACTTTTCGTGCCATCGTCAGCTCCCCTGTCCCTTTACCTGGAGTATCAGGAGAATTCTCGAACTTCCCATCCTGTTTAAAACGACGAATCTGCCGGTTTGTTTTTGTAAGCAGCCAGACAAAAGCATCTTCCTGAGCCTCAGAACTCAAGTAATCCAGGATTCCTCTATATTCATCAAGATAAAAATCATAGCCTGTTTCCATTTCAAGCGTCTCATGAACAAGACTGAGTATTTCCTTAGCCTTTGTTACTGGAACAAGGGAGGCACCTTCCTTGGTGACACGTGCGTTATTGATCGCTTTTTCGACAAGCTGATCGATCCTGCGTATCGTTTTTTCGATATGCGTTTTATACCCTGTTTGGAAACCAACAGGCAGCATACGCTTGTGTGGTTTAATCATCGTAAGGCTTGATAATAAGATTTTGTTTGGATTACAGGGCATAATTGTATCGTTGAGATCTCTTTGAATAAAAACGACACCTTTGTGATGCCCGCCACGTTCGAAAGCGTTCCTCAGCTCCCTGTCGAACTCATGGATTCGTTTCATAACTCCATATATTTTTTGAGTGGTGTAAAAACGAGTAACGGCAAGATCCGCGACAGGTCTTGCTCCATACATTCGTGAGTGTTGTAAAACCGTATCCTGTTGGAAAGACTTGGGGTTCCTTCCGTAGAAGAAGCCGATGAGATTATGAATCGTCACGCCCCGATCGAGGATTTGCCCGCCGATAAAGATGTTCATCGGTGCTCGGAGTTTCAATTCTCCCTTATGATTGAGCAGTTCGTTGACATCTTTTTCCGAGTTGACCACACTATTTACCATATATTCTTCATCCAATGAATGGCGGACTTCTTCATATACATCTTCAAACGTAGGAGCCGGTGTCTTTTTCAAGGTGTTCACCGAACGGATAAGATCGTCGTAAGACTCACGGACAAGTATCTGAAACTCCTGTGATTCCGAACGGGCCCCTTCAATGAGCAGGGTTTCAAACCCTTGGATCAATTCAGCCTGCCAGGCATGTGCATTTTTCCCACGTTCGGTGTGAATGATAAAAGAATACTTTTGCTCTCTCCGGCCTTTCATGCGCTGCTGAAAACGGCGGATGCTCGCGCCTACGATAAAGTTCACAAGCGCCTTCCGGATGTTCGTAATATTTTTTTGGCTCAATAATCGGTCCATTTTGACCCGGCGGCCATCCATCTTCTTCATGACCTCCAGCTCTTTTTCATCCACTTCATGATAAAGGTAAGAAGCAAGATGACCGTCTTTCTCACTTTTGTCGAAATAAACATCCCCACCGATATAACGGTCGTGGACAGGAACAAGTTCCGTGAACGCCGGGCGGATCGGTTCGAACACTTTCCCTTCATGGACCTTCATTTCTTCCGGCTGCAAGTAAAGGGAATAAGGAGTCGCAGTCACTTGTAAAAAGGCGGGGCGGTCAAGCGTTTTTCTAAGGTCATTGATTTTTGATGCAATCACCCGCATTTGCTTGACGTTTTGCTCCCGCTTGTATTCGTAAGCGACACTTGCGAAATCTGCTTCGTCATCAATGAAAAGCACGCGTTTATTTTGTAAATCTGGGTATGTTTCCAGCACTGCCTGCTTCAGACGATCGAGATTGTGGGTCTCCTTTTTCACAATGAGGGCCAGTTTTTGAGATAATTCATACTTTCGTAGATTGTCAGGCATGTTCATAATATCGAAAACCTGCAAGGCATCATGGTCGATGGCCCCTTCGAATTCTTCATGAAGACGAGCATAGGTTTGTTTGACGAGCGCATTCGTCCCTTTTGTCAAGAGGATGACCAGATCAAAGCCATGATCATACGCCAGGCCCATTATTCCGATAAACGTACGTGTTTTCCCGGATTGTATCTTCCCAAGCAGCATCCCCGGGCGGTGCTCGGTCGTGTTTGTATCCTGAAGTTTCGCCATCGTCCGCAGCATACACTCACGAACAGGCTGTTTATATTGATTCTTTTTATTTAAATACTTGAAAAACGCTCCGTTCGTTTTCAAGTGTTGGAAAGTTGCTGACATTGTATCTTCTCCCTTTTACAAAACACGCTTATTATACATGATTGTGGAACATGAAAAAAGCAAGGAAACCTGGAAATGGTCTCCTTGCTTACTCTGATTTCTCTACAGGGTCTTCCAACTCTTCAAGATCAACTTCCCCGTTAAACAGTTTCAATAGTCTTGCCTGCGCCTGTTCTTTCACATGTTCATCAATATGAGAGATTACTTGATAGACAGCATAAATGATAACGGCACTATCATCCGTAAAACCAACGACGGGAATGAAATCAGGGATGACGTCGACGGGCAGGATCAAATACCCTAACGCTCCCGCAATCGTCAGTTTTGCCTTTTTCGGCGTATCTGGGCTTTTGAAGGCATAATACAACAGCAAACTATAATAGACGATTTTAGTCCCGATCCGACTGCTGTAGGTACGAAGCTTTTCACCATATTCTTTCTCCGAAAAATATGCCCTCCCCCGTTCTACCGCTTTCCTGGGGTCGAGCTTTTTCAAACGATCCTGATAGGTCTTTTGTTTTGTCATAGGCACCTTCCTTTTTCAGTACTATACTTTTGACGAAATTCCCTTCTTCTAAACTCTTTTAAACGAAGGTTCGTTTTATTTCCTGGGAAATCGACTGGGAACTCCTACCTACCCATTCGTCGTTTTCTTGTAGAAGAAACACTAGTTTTGTCGAATGCGCCAATAAAGCTTACAGTTTTTGGCCTATTCTGATACTTTAAGAGTAACAGTGTCAAAGTTTCCTATACTTATATTTTCACTGACAAAGGAGAGGTTCGAAATGGATCTAGATCAACTTGAATTGAATGCGACTGTGGATGAGACGGTTAAAACGAAACCGTATTACACGGCTTTAGTCGGATGGAGTGTACAGGCCATCGAGGCTGCAGCTCGTATGAACCGTCCATTCGTCGTTGTCGGACCTGCAGAGTTTGAGACCTATGCAGAAAAGCACGAAATTCCATTTGTAGGATGGGACTTCAATAAGCTCAATGAAAGCTCTGATCATTTGTACAAACAGTTGAAAGACATGGGTGTTGAAGTTGCCGTTCCTTTATATGAAGAATGTGTGGAATGGGCCGGCGCGCTGAACGCTCGTTTCCGTGAAGATCCTCGTGTATTCAATCGCTCTTTATTGCTTCGCGACAAAGGGATGATGAAACGGAAAGCACAAATTTCTGGTATTAAAGTCGGCGTTTTCGAAGAGGCCCACGAGAAGGAAGATGTTAAACGTTTCTTAAAACGCGTCAACGAAGCCTTGCTGAAACTGGAGGGCGATCACCTCGACCCGATCCATGTTAAGCCGTTGGACAAGGCAGGCTCCGTCGGTCACTTAGCCATCTATAATAATGAAGACATTGAAAGGATTCAGGATACGGATTTCCCATTATTGATGGAAAGTCATCTCGACGGTCAGGAATTTTCCTGTGAGGCGTTCATCCATAAAGGCAAAGTGCGCTTCCTTAATATTACTGAGTATGTGAAGCTTGGCTATTCTAATTTCGTCCCTGCTTCCCCAAGTTTAGAGGAAAAACGTCCTTTGATTGAACGTGCGGTTCAACAACTGGTCGACGCTTTCGAAATTGAGTACGGCGTCATCCATCCCGAATATTTCATCACCCAGGACGGAACGCTCCACTTTGGAGAGGTAGCAGCCCGCGTACCTGGAGGTCACATTTTCGAGTTGATTGAACGCGCTTACGGATTCAGCGCCTATGAAGCTCAAATCCTTTGCAGTGATCCGAATACAACAGAAGAAGAAATCCGCGAATTCTTCCCAGACCCTTACGATTATCAGAATTACGCCGGGTGTCTGATGGTTCACCCGAATGTAGATTATGTGGAAGACTTGAAGATTCCTGAAGAGCTTGAGGATCATCCATATTTCGAGAAGCATGATATGTTCACCCCTCCTCAAGGAAAAGTAGCCGAACGCGTCGGCTTCGGAAACCATTATGGAACGATCTTTTTCTATGGCCGTGACAGTGAAGAGATGACCGATTTGCTGAAGACATACGAACAATACAACTTTTACGTATAAACGCAAGCGATAGAGAAAGGAGAGGTTTTATGCCTCAGACGACGAGTGCCCTTGTCGAACGTTTCATCTATGCTTTAGACGAATTAGATAAAGCTCCATCCTTCGCAAAATCCAAGTACCAGACAGATGTGTACCAGGAAGCGAATCGCCTCATTGAAGCAGAGGATGGCTTTGAAAACTTATATCAGCATGCCGGACGCTTGGAAGAAGCGGGTGTATTTCAAGATGGACCATGGGAGGCAGCAGAAAAACTCCAGCCTCCTCTTGTAGCCGGTTCCCTAAAAGCGAAGGGGCTTCCTATGATCATCGAAGTCCTCAGCGAACTGCGTATGCTCGCCATTGCCAAAGGAAAAGCGACGAACCCTAACGTATCACCTGACATGGCCGAAGAATTCTTAAATGAAGTGATGGTCCTGAACTTGAACCTCCTTTTCCCGGACGCCAGTGAAAGTTCCAGGATTGAAAAACACGAGAATGATGAGAAGGCAGGAAAATTGTTTCAATTCTTATCCACTCACCTTTCATCAAGTGCACTGATCCAAACCTTGATTCTTGAAATCAAACGACTAACGGCGCAACGCCCGATCATGGTGAAGCGAATTGTATCCATGATCAGGATGGCAAAGGAAATGCTCGATCAAGATTCGGATGAGCAAGGAAAGACAGAATTGAAGCAATTTATTGCTGCCATTGAAGGGCCTTCTAAACTGAGTGCTCAATTCAACGACGTCCATGCGTACCGTTCACAGTTGAAGACACTCACACGCACGGATCTTATTTCTGAGAGTGTCGCACTCGCACAGTCCATGCGCGAAACGGGACTCGTATCTCCGCATCATGCGACACTGATCCGCTTTTTGAGTAAGAGAAATCCTGCGCTTCTTGCTTATGCCCTGAATTTGAACAGCAAAGGCAGCGCTAACCTCGAGGAGCACCGTGAACTCGTCATCCAGTTGATCCGGGCTTCTATTTTTCCCGGAACACGTCAAGCGATTTATGGCCTTTCGATGTTACTTGAACGTGGGGTATTGTCACACTCCCCTGTCGCACCAGGGCTAAGGCGATTGGTCGAACTTGATATCCGACCGGATGTACGGAACGCACTTTATTCCACGACGAATACAGGCGAAGGGGTCACCGCGAACAGCATCCTAGTCGCCGGCACCATTCAAGTACTCGGTCAGCCACTCGGCGTCGGGCAAGGGTTCAATCCGACCTGCCAGGCTGCCCGCGGCATCAGCTTATGGGCGCAGCACGCACCTGGATTTTTACTGGAAATCATCCCACGTGCCGCACGTGATGGCGATCTTGACTTCACGTTTGAAGGAACACCGATTCACTCAAAAGAGCTGAAAGGCGGGCTAGCTCCGGACCTTGATAAAGAACTTGACCCTGTGTCCCTTGTCCTCGTTCCACACCTGGACAAGATCTACAGCGAAATGATGACTCGTGTCGCTTTACGAGGAGAAGACGGTCACCGCTGGGTCAATCCGGCCTTTTATGGAAACTGGGTCCAAAAAGGGTTCAGCTCTGTGTTCGATCCGATTACCGGATACGTCCTTGACTACCCTGGATTCGTCAAACTTTTCTATGCCACACACCATACGGAATACAACGATGATTACGAACTCATCTACCCGAACCCTGTCGGCATTTTCATTACGAACGTGCACGGCAAACTGCTCGGCCTCCATGCCGTTTCCATTACGAGAATCGCGAAAGACCCGAGCGGTGAAGAAAGAATCTATTTTTACAACCCGAACAATGACGGTTCCCAGAACTGGGGCCAGAACATTGAGCCAAGCGTCATCGGGAATGGTGAAATGGAAGGCGAAAGCTCTTTACCTTTTCATCAGTTCGTTTCCCGCTTATACGCATTCCACTACAACCCTTATGAGCAAGGGGATGCGTATGCAGTGGAAAATTCCATCGTTGACGGCATCCGTCAGCTTGCTCAAGAAAGCTGGGGAAAAGATTATACGTGGGTGTAAACGAAATGAAGCCAGACTCTTTATGGAGTCTGGCTTTTTTGTTGAAGCTATTAGGGAGTAGGTTTTTAGCAGGTCTGCGCAATATATTAGTAGCTTTTGCCCTTTTATTAGCAACTTCAGGCCAAATATTAGCAGGTTTCGCACTTTTATTAGCGCCTTCCAACCATATATTAGCAACTTCTTATTTTATCAGTAACTTGTATCCGTGTATCGGTAGGTTTTCTTTATTTATCAGTTACTTTAGCGTATTTATCGGTGGGTTTTGCGCTTTTATCGGTGACTTCCACAAATATATCAGTATTTCGCCATAAAAAAAGACTTCCGAACGAGTCGGAAGTCTTTTTATCTTACTTATTTTTGAACGTTAGCCGCTTGTGGGCCACGGTCGCCTTCAACGATTTCGAAAGAAACTTGTTCGTTCTCTTCTAGAGTTTTGAATCCTTCGCCTTGAATAGCAGAGAAGTGTACGAATACGTCGTCTTGACCTTCTACTTCAATAAATCCGAAACCTTTTTCTGCGTTGAACCATTTAACTGTACCTTGTAACATATTGTTACCTCCTGCGTGGATGATGATCCACATTGTATTACTATAATTGCTCTGCCTATTCATTCAAGACGAAAGTCACTTTCAAGTTCCTTTAGCTTTCATTCCTAACCGAACAAGAATAATTAACTTTATTATATACCCCTATCCAACCCACGTCAACCTTGGTACTAGATTATTTCTGAACAGTTTCCTTTTCAAAATATACAGTCAGCAGCTGTTCAAGCTTCACGCCGGGATATTTAGACTGCAATTTCTCTTCAAAATTCTTTAAAGAAAGTTTTCTCTGTAATTCCAAAGCATACACACTGACATCCATAAAGTCAGCCAGTGCGATAAGCTCTTCATATGAAAGCGGGGTCGTGTAGATGGTGCCTGCTGTTTCCCCGATCGTTTCATACCGTACCCGAAAAGCCTCGAGCACTTTTGCAAAAGGACCGCTTTCAAAACGCTCCACAGCTGCGAATACATGCTTCCTTCTCATCTTTCCCTCTCCCCACACCTAGATCTACATGTTATATAGGTATGGTTTCTGTTAGAAAAATGTCCAGGATTTTGGGTAATCGGGATACTGAAAAAGATCAATCGCACGTCCATTGCTGTCAGCCGCTCCACTTCTCAGCAAACTAGAAAGCGATACACAGCCCATCATCAAAGAAGAAAAATGAGCGATATCAATCTCAATGGACACTTCAGCCTCTTCATGTGTGGCCACAGGTTTTCCATTCGTAAACTGCCAGACCGCTTCGTACGTTTCATTCAAAAAGGAGTCGCTCACTTTCCAGCCGACCTTGACCGTATCCGTTCCGAAACAGGTCCCGACGAGTTTTTCAAGAAAAGCAGGAATATCCAAAATCCGATACATCAATCCCCTGCCTTCTTCACTGACTTTATGGTAAATGGAAAAGATGAGCTGTTCATCAACATGGACAGGATCGTTCAGTGAATAAGCAAAGTCCTGATCAAATGTCGGAAAATAGATGGAACGCACCTGATCTTTTTGGTTATGTAGATATTGTATAAGCGCGCGATAGGCTTTTATCGTCGTGTGGAAGAAGTTTTTGACATGAACATCGTTTTGTAAAAAGTGATCACCCTCTTTGAATTCAAGCGTCACGTATCCTGTCAGCTTGCCTTCTTCTCTCACTCCGAATGTGTGAAGCTCTTCTTTTTCAAGGAAAGCGAACCCGTACGGAGGAATAACCGTCGCCCCATGGTTTTCTTTCGCCCATGTGTCATAACATGCTTTCACTTCATCTTGATCAGCTGCATTCAACACTGCTACCGTCTCTCCTTCATTGTAGGAGGGAAGCTGTGAAGGGTGAAATTGATAGGTCGACAGCCGCGGTCCCACCCCAAATCCCATCCGCTTATAAAACGATGGCTGGAATGGATACAAGTGGGCGATTGTTTGACCTTTGTCTCTCGCCTCTCCTAAAAAATGCTGAATGATCCGTTTCGCGTGCCCTTGTTTCTTGTATGGAAGATCGACCGCTACGGTTCCAATTCCACCCGCTTGAACTTGCTGACCATATACATTCATGACATGGTCATAGGCGATGTATCCGCCTACGAGTTGTTCTCTTTCATAAAGACCGATTGTGTGAATGTCCTCCTTCTGAGCCATTTCCCTCCGGTGTTCTGTGTACCTTTCCTGCTCTTCTTTAGAATGCAATTTCATGCCAGGGTAACAGCGTCGGGATAAGTCTGTAAATGCACGGAAGTCCTCCATGATCTTAAAATCCATTCCACATCCTCCTCATTGGACAATTTTGTATATCAAGTCTAGCATTTACTAAATATTTCTTCTATTCTATTGGATAGAAAATCAAGGTATAAAGTGAATTGGTATTGAATGATGGCAGCCTTCGCTCTTGCATCGGGACCGCTTTATCATGCCTATGAAGCAGATAAAAGGTTGAAAAAAAGCAGAAAGAGGGAAGGAATTAGAACATGAAATCAATCTTGATACAAAGGCGTGCTCTTTAAAAGAGCCCAGAACAAAAGACGCTTGGATAGGAAAGATCCAAGCGTCTTTTGTTTTTCCCGAGATATCTTTTCATCATACAGCAGGAGGTCCGAATTTTCCTTGGCGGAAGTCGTTATAGGCCTGTTTGATTTCTTCCATTGAATTCATAACAAATGGTCCGTGCGGGACAATTTCTTCCCGAATGGGTGCACCAGAATAAACAAGCACCTTCGTGCGACGCTTCTTGGAAACGAGTTTCAACTCACTGGAACCCTCTCCTTCTTCAAGGAAAGACAGCGTACCCACCCCATGCTTTTTCAAATTCACTTCATTTTCCCCCGCCACAACATCTCCTGCAAGAACGTATAGGAAGGCATTGTGGTTTTCAGGTAGATCAAGGGTGAAAGTGGCCCCTTCAGATAGTGTGACCTCGCTGAGCGTAATGGGCACAATGGAGTTCAACGGTCCTTCTACGCCAGCAACGTTCCCAGAGAACACTTTCACTGCTCCCCCATCAAAAGGGACGACAGGAGCGTCTTCACCATATACATTTTGATAGATGGTTTCTGAATTCTTTTTGTCTTTCGGCAGGTTCAACCATAATTGCAATGTATGAGCGACATCGTCTTCCACGCCGTCTTCTGCATGTCTTGCCGCCCAGCCGGCATTCATGTATTGGACGTCTCCCGGCTCAAGAATATCACGGCCGCCTGCATTATCGATGTGCTCGAGCCGCCCATCGACGACATACGTGACCGTCTGGAATCCACGGTGCGGGTGATCCGGGAATGTCCCTTTTTTGAACCAATCCTCCGCCATCAGGATGAACGGATCGAAGTCACGCCACCTGTCTGCGGGAAGGACCCATCCTTTTTGAATCGCCGGGAATCCCATCTCTTGATATTGGACGTACCAATGATCTTTCACTGCTCTTTGAAAGTTTGCCATGTCATCCATCCTTTCAATTAGTTGCTATATCTACTATCTACTTAAAAAAGGGCTCCTCACCCTTCGATGTTGTTTTGCATTTTTGTGAGGAGCCGATCCAATTCTTGTAGTTCTTTTTCTGAAATGCCTTTAGTTACCGCATCATTGAAGGATTCCGCGACAGGTAGAACTTGTTCTTTTAACTCCTGTCCTTTTTCCGTCAGATAAAGTTCCAACGAACGCCTGTCTTCTGTACAAAAGTTCCTTTTGATGAACCCTTTTTTCTCAAGGTTCGAAGCCATGCGGGCAATGTTCGTCTTATCCTTCTTCAAATGATGAGCCAGCTGATTCTGCGTCATTCCGTCTTTTTCCCAAAGCAGCATCATAATCAGGTTCTGCTCGGGGGCAAGGTTGTAAGGCTGCAGCTGTGCTTTCACATAGCTCGTCAGCTTTAAATCTGTCTGGTGAAGCTTGATGCTTATATAATCTTGAAAACTTAAATTCATATGTGATCTCCCTAAATAGTTGCTATACATACTATTATAATCCGACCAAAGTCCTCTGTCAAAAGCTCTGATCTTAAATATAAGAATGGAACTATTACGATGAGCTGGTTGAAGAACTGAAAAAGCTGGATGAGCATAAATGGGCTGATGCAGAGTCATGGACGATCTCTAGTTAGGTCGTTACTAACCAGAGTTAGCTCGCTATTCTAATCAGGTCCCGCAAAAGGTCCGGTAAGGTTGATCGGATGGTTCTGGCAGCTCTGCATAAGCTTTCTGATCTTCCGTATAAGCGTAAGGATCTTCCAATACAGAAAGCAGCTGTTTTACGAGACTAAAATCTCCCTCTTCCACCGCGGCTTCAAGCGCTTCTTCCACACGGTGGTTACGCGGAATGATAGAAGGATTCGCTTTTTTCATTAATGCTTGGACATCCGATTCACCGCTCTCCTGACGCTCCAAACGCGACTGCCACTGATTATACCAGTTGGTAAACGCCGGTTTCCCATACAAGGATGTTTCATTGGGACGACCGATGGCGAGGGCACGGAAAGTGTTCGTATAGTCCGCTCCGTTCTTTTCCATGATCTCCAGTAAATCTTCAATTAAAGGTTGATCCTGGGCTTCTTCTGTCATCATCCCCAGTTTTGCCCGCATTCCGTTTAGCCAGTACGTGTGATAGAGCTTTTCATAGTTGGCATGAGCTTCCTGCGCCAATTCTACGGCTTTTTCCTGATTTTCATGGAAAAGCGGTAGCAGGGTCTCTGCAAAACGAGCCAGATTCCAAGCTCCAATCGGGGGTTGGTTCAAATAGGCGTAGCGCCCTTGGCGATCAATGGAACTGAAAACAGTTTTGGGATTGTAGGTGTCCATAAACGCACACGGGCCATAGTCGATCGTCTCTCCGCTGATGGTCATATTATCTGTATTCATCACGCCGTGAATAAAACCGACGAGCTGCCATTGAGCAATGAGATAGGCCTGCCGTTCGATCACTTTTTCAAAAAAGACCAAATAGGGATTTTCAGCATCAAAGATATCAGGATCATGACGTTCGATTGCATAATCAGCAAGGGTCTTCAGTTGTTCGTGATCTTGGAGGCCGGCCGCATATTGAAATGTTCCAATACGTAAATGACTGGAAGCAACCCTGGTCAGAACGGCACCTGGAAGAAGGTCTTCCCTCTGGACGTACTCTCCGGTCGTAGCAACAGCGAGACTTCGATTTGTCGGGATTCCCAACCCGTGCATCGCTTCACTGATGATGTATTCCCTGAGCATGGGACCAAGCGTCGCCCGTCCGTCACCTCCACGGGAAAAAGGTGTATGTCCTGATCCTTTCAATTGAATATCATAGCGCTTATTTTCTGACGTCATCTGTTCACCAAGTAATACGGCTCTTCCGTCGCCAAGCATGGTGAAATGGCCAAACTGATGGCCGGCATATGCCTGCGCGATGGGTTCCGCTCCATCAGGTGTTTCATTGCCACCGAATACAGCTGGAGTCGGTGTTGTACTCAAGCCTAATTCCTCTGCGAGTGACTCGTTAAAGAGAACGAGTTCAGGATTTTCAACTTCAGAAGGGGCTGTTTTTGTATAAAAAGCATCCGGGAGCTTCGTATAACTCTGTTGCAAATTCCATCCTTTATGTGTATCCATAAAAATCTCCTTTATCGCTTCAGTCGTTGCCTCTACCATATCATAAGTGTTCCCCTCTTTCCCTTTTACCTACACGGGGCTCCTGCATGTAAAAATAGCCCGCCCCACGAGTCAGGGACGGGCTTGCTTACATCATCTTTTTAATCTTAGGAAAAACACGGCAGGCATTCTCATAAAAAACACCTTCCACATGCTTCGAAGGAATAAAATCACCGATAAAGCCGGCGTAATCCTTGATTGGGACGAGCGGCCAATCAGAACCAAAAAGCAACTTCTCGTAATGATCACAATAGGTCAACGCATGGCGGACATGGTCGAAATGATTGTCAACGAGTCTTTCATCCAGTTCTTTTTTCGTTCCGACAAGCCACCCGGACAAGTCAGCAAACATGTTTCTGTTTTTATAAACGACTTCCGCGCCTGTCAGCACCCAGGGATCCCCCAGGTGCGCCATGACGAAGTTGACGTCCCTCCTCGCAACTGCGACTTCGTCCAATGTCAGCGGATGGGAGTACTTTAACAACCCACATTCCGAATACGTATCTCCTGTGTGAAAAACAACAGGGACCTCGTAGGCAGCAGCAAGATCATAGACAGGCTGGTAGATGTCATCATACGCGTAGAAAGGATAGTAACCGAGATAGATTTTCACACCAACGGTCTCAGGCTTTTGAAGTTCTGTTTCTAATCGATCCAGTGCATCCTGCCCCAAGCAGAAGGGGTTGATTCCTGGACACACACCCACCCCTGGCGGCAAAACTTCGTCCAAATCAAGCCCCATCGGCGTCGTAACATGGCGATCCGGAAAGCCTTCGCTGCCCTCGGTCACACCCATCCCGATGGCAAAAGCAATCTCGCCACGTTCCATCTCTTCGCGAAGTCCTTGTTTTGTATAGTCAACACGGGATAAGTCCTCTCCCGTGTCTTTGAAACTTTGAATACGGGAGAAGTGGATATGAGCATCAATAATTTTCATATTACTTCTCCTTGAAAGAAATCCGGTGGAACGGATGCTGCTTCCACGGTTCCTCATGTTCACCGATGATAAAGAATGTGGGCTCGACAGCCGCTACCTTTTGTGAGGAAGCGGACCATTCATGAACAGATGCAGCGAGGAAAACGTCCTGATTCATATATATTTCTGAGAGCTTCCGCTTCTGGGGTTGAACCATCATCAGGTGATCACTTTTGCCATCCGAACCAATGACAACAGCAGGACCGGATTCGAGCTCATACTCTTCCACTCCAGCATAATACGTATGGAAAATGCCTTCTGTCGGGACCCGAGCAAAGCATGAGGATAAGTTCTCATCCGGTTTCAAAAAGGATTCCAGCGTTATGTCCTCTGCGGCAAAGGTACGGGGAGCCCTCTGCTCAATTTCTGCATAGACCGCTACGACCGGAACTTCAGGCAATGTCAAAGCGTATTGTTTCAAGGTCAAGCCTTTCATCTTTTCATGTTCATGAAAGGTTGTAGCCATGCAAACACCCGTCCAATCATTGCCTTCCTGATCTTTCTTCGTAATGGATTCCACTTTCGTTTCTTCTTTCATCATTGAAAAAGGACTCACACCGTCCAGGACATATCGGAGCCCTCCGCCCCATGGGTTCCACCAGCTTCTAGGACCTGCTTCTGGATATTGGTGATGAAAGAATTCGCGCCCCTGATGACATAGGGAATAGAACCCAGGAAAATAAGACGTCGACGCTGTGAACGTCAGTACTCCGTTATCCACCGTCCACCGATCTTCGTTTTGGGTGACCTTCACCTTTTGATCTCCCTCGACGAGCTGATATGTCTCGAAATCTGCGCTTCTTCCTTCAGAACGGAAGGTGCCGGACAAAGCAACGAAGCCCGGCCGCTCATGGATGATTGGTACATCGATCGCAGTCACACCGTCCTCCCGTTTCGCTTCTTTCCTATAGGAATTCCCGTCATCTTCAACTGTCAACCCCCCATACAAATACGGAATCAGTAAAGAACGGAACGAATGTGTCACTTCTTGTCCCGCTTTTGAAACAAGCCCTTCTTTCGGTACCATCTCAAACACAGGCTTTTCCGGGAGGGACTCTCCTTCACCTATGATCAGCTCACGCCACTCTGACCAATGAGAAGTAACATTCACACCAATTCGGATTGGTCCATGACAGTTTTTACTCCCTGAAGAAAGCCGGTCAAGTTTGTACTCAAAAGCAAAGCGCCAATCATCTTTTCTTCCCTTCGCTTCTTCCGGCCACGCGATCCCGAACGTATCTCCAGCACGGTTCGTCGTGTACAGCCATCGTTCTGAAAGATCCTTGTCACGTAAGTATTCCGTATAAGGAATCAACGCTTCCGTACCCACGACCACGCCGTCTTTCTCCGGGAGAGCCAGAGCTTTATATTTTGGAAAAACAGGCTGCAGCAAATGAAGGTTTTCGTAATCCTTCTCCCCGTTATTGATCAGCTCATGGTGGATTTCGACCAGTCCGTCGCCATAGATTTTGTAGTAACTGTTCAGCAAAATTCCCGGGAAGGACTCAGACTCAAGAGAGGTTTTCATTACAAAAGCTTCAGCCAGTTCAATATACTCGACTGCCGTCGCCATCTTTTTCGAAAACTCTTCACTGAAAGGATGACCAATCTTTGGAGTCAAAAGGAGCAGCGGTTCTTCGTTGGACCTGACTGATCCTACAGACACCATATGATTTCTTTTTTCAACTTTCACAAAATAAGGCCCGTTATAACCGTACCAGTCCGTATCGGTATCTCCTCCGAATTTCCCGCCGAACCCTGGAAATGCAAGCGCGATCTTTGTATGGAAGGAAAAAGCATGGCCATCCTCTGTACGTCCATCCACTTCCACATCCTCATTCAAAAAGCCATTCTTTAACAATTCCACAGATACCGGGATGGTCGTGCGCCCCTTGCCTTCTACCTCGACTTTCACCGATGGATCCGCCCATTCGAGGACTTTTTGATGAGGCAACTTGATCGTCAAAACAGCCCTTTCTTCCATACGGCTTTCCACATCCAAATAGAGCGTTCCCTTTTGCTTCGGACGCCAATATTTATGAACTGTACGAACATCCACCTTTCCTGCCTGAAGAGGAAAAACGCCCGTTCTCAAAGGGATGCGGTCGCCATTGATCACGAGTTCCGCTCCAATGACGGGGTGGGTTTTCCATGGGCTTGGTTCTTGGTCCGGGACTTGAACTTGGACGCTGGATGAAGTACTCCAGCGAGACTTCACAATGGCTTCTTCATCCAGGTTTTCTCTTACAAGGGTTGAAGACTTCCCAGACAAAGATATTTCCAGTGGTTCGCTCGTAAAGTTCTCCACTTGATAGGTCACAGGGTAATCTTTATTTTCTAATAGTTTAAAATCTGTCACATTCATTTCTACCCGCCAGTCGTTCGTTTCAATGAGCGTGACGCCACGACCCGTGCGCTCGAACCGTACACGCACAAACTCGTCTCCCGCTTCCCACCGATATTCATAAAAGGTGAACCCTCTATCCTTTGTTCCATCAGGCTTGATTTCCAAAGGTCGTACACTCGTCGAGTACCAGTCATGCTTCTCGAAAAATGATTTCAATGCTTCGATTTGCATGACTTGCGGCATGAAGTTCATGAGGTGGGTCGTATCATCCCGATCCTCCCAAAAGAAGCCGCATTTTTTATAAAGCGGTACCGCTTTCGTATTTCCCGGCCACGTAAAAAGATCAAGCCGGGGCCAACCGTATTCGACGGTCTTTTCTATGGCTTGAACCAGCAATCTCTTCCCAATCTTCAACCCTTGATACCCTGGATGAACATTTAACAAGGGGATGTAAAGGGCACCTGTATCTTCTTTATATTCCGAAAGTCCACAATATCCGACAACTTCATCCTCTACTACAGCAAGGAACAAATGAAGGTTCGTAGATTTCGCTTCCTTTTCTATGACATCCTCAGCTGTCGTTACAACAGCATCACCACCCCAGTTATCGCGGCTCTCATTCCACATTTTCGCAACGGATGCTGCATACTTGTCTTCATACTCTACAATGCTTACACGCTCTAAAGTTTTCATAGCATTTCCTCCAACGTATGTAATGGAAAATACTTGCTCACTCACAGTTTATGAGTTTATGGCTGGGAAGTAAAGAATATTCAAACAAATCTATCTTCTGTAACGACTTTAAAAGTAATAACTCCCTGAGTCTAGTATATAGCGACTCAACGCCCAAGAGTAACGCCCTTTCTATTACGAATAGCGACCTAATTCTGAAAAGTAATGCCCTAACTCGGCAAATAAAAAAAGCCAGGCAGAATCGCCTGACTTTACTTACGTATCCGGTTTAAGAACTGCTGGGTACGGGGTTCTTTCGTCTGTTGGAAAATTTGCTCCGGGGTCCCCTGTTCCACAACGGCCCCTTGGTCCATAAAGATGACCCGGTCGGCCACTTCTTCCGCAAAGCTCATTTCATGGGTAACGACAACCATCGTCATTCCCTCTTGCGCGAGCTCTTTCATGACATTAAGAACATCACCGACAAGCTCAGGATCAAGAGCCGAGGTCGGCTCATCAAATAGAATGACTTCCACTCCAGTAGCAAGGGCACGAGCAATGCCAACACGCTGTTGCTGACCTCCAGAGAGTTGATGCGGATAAGCATCAAGCTTCTCACCCAGACCGACCTTCGTTAAGATCTCCGTCGCTCGTTCACGTGCTTTCGCTTTAGATACCTTCTGAACAGTCACGGGTCCTTCCATCACATTTTCGAGTGCGGTGAAATGTGGGAAAAGATTATGGTTCTGAAAGACCATTCCGGTTTGTTTTCTGAATTCGACGATCTGTTTTTTCTTCGAAGGCTTAGAAAAATCCATCGACTGATTTCCAATCGTGATTTCTCCTTCTTCCGGTGTCTCAAGAATGTTCAAAGAACGGAGCAGCGTCGTTTTCCCAGAACCTGAGGGTCCGATGACAACCACCACTTCTCCGCGGTCGACATCCATATTGATATTCTTCAGTACATGCAAATCTCCAAAAGATTTGTTGAGGTCTTTGACGGTAATCATAGCTGCCTCCTATTTTGCGACATATTGATCCAACCTGTTCTCTACACGATCCTGTACAAAAGAAAGCCCGATACAAATGATCCAGTAGATCACGGCTGCTTCGGTATAAACGAGTAGAAAATGATAGTTCGTTGCTGCGATTTCCTGTGCTTTTCGGAACATTTCTGTGTACGTAATGGTCGAGGCTAACGAGGTATCTTTGATCAAGCCGATAAACGAGTTCGACAAGGGCGGAATCGATACTCTCGTCGCCTGTGGCAGAATGACTCGTCGCAAGGCCTGGAAATTAGTCATTCCGATGGAGTGAGAAGCTTCCCACTGCCCTTTAGGGATCGACAAAATGGCCGCACGAATAATCTCAGAATTGTACGCGCCCATATTCAAAGAAAAACCGATAATAGCAGAATACAACGGGTTAATCGTCACGCCCACCGACGGGAGTCCGAAAAAGATGATAAATAATTGCACAAGCAAAGGTGTCCCGCGAATGATCGAGACATAGGCACGAGCCACCCACTGGAGCACTTTCATGTTGGAAAGCCTCATGAGCGCAGTAATGACAGCCAAGACTAATCCGATGGCAAATGTAATCAGCGTCAGCGGAATGGTATAGTACAAAGCCCCTTTCACCAAAGGGAGAAAAGAGCTCACAATAATATCGATATATTTTTCCATTTGAGGGTCTGTAAAGATGTTACTTAGATACATCTTCACCAAACCATTTCTCGGAAATCTCAAGGTATGTGCCGTCGTCTTTCATTTCTTGAAGGGCTTCATTGACGGCTTTTACAAGATCTTCATTGCCTTGACGGAATAGCAGACCACTTTGAGAAGCATCATCTTGACGGGCTGCGATTTTCACAGGGGCATCCTCACGGTTGTTCAAATAATCAAGCACAGACAAACGGTCGTTGACTGTCGCTTCCACTCGCTTTGTCGCAAGAAGCTGCATGGACTCATTGAATCCTTCCACACTTGTAATTTCTGCTCCATTCTCACGGGCAATGTCTGCATAGTTACTCGTCATGGATTGGGCAGCATTGACACCTTCCAAATCTTCAAAGCTCTGAATGGACTCGTTATCTTTATGAGTCACAACCACTGCGGAAGATTGAATATAAGGATCAGAGAAAGAATACTCTTCCTGACGTTCTTCCGTAATCCCAACCTGATTTGCAACCATATCGAAACGTTCAGCATTTAGGCCGGCAAACATGGAATCCCATTTCGTTTCGTTAAATACAGGTTTGACCCCAAGACGGTCCGCTACCTCACGCGCAATCTCTACGTCAAAACCAGTCAGTTCATCATTTTCATCGTGGAAGGTGTATGGACGATACGTCCCTTCTGTACCAATCACCAATTCTCCACTTTCTTTAATCTGTTCAAGCAAGGTCTGCTCAGAAGATTCGGACTCATTTTCTTCACCAGAAGAAGCTTGATCGCCTTCCTCACTGCTTCCGCAAGCAGCCAGCACCATCGCTAACAAACCTATGGATAAAAGCAAAACGAACTTTTTCATTTTAAAATCCTCCTTAAAACCGAGTAAATTGATATGTTTTAATGACTTTTACGATATTAACGGATAAGGGAGTAGATGTCAACATAAAAATCTTGACATAAAAAACCTGACGAATCCTCGCCAGGTTTTCTTCATCAATGTTTAATGGTTTGTGGCGGTTCTTCCATCCACCCATGCTTAATCATGATTTTAGCGCCTTCATGGGCATACTCGAAGATATCTTTCATAAAGACGGTTAATTTCGCAGGTAAATCATTCCGTAAACTGAACGCTGTTCCTAAAGAATTCCCCCCCAGCGAAAAACTGCAAAACAGGCTGACACAATACATCATGATCTTATCCGAAAACGGCGGAAGTTTGGAACTGGTGATATTCCCACCGGCAGTTGATGGGATTTGTATGTCGTTTTGCAATAAGACTTCACTCATTTCCTTAATCAGGCCTTTCGCTAGTTCTCCACCTCTATAAAAATAATCGCTGGCATCTTTATGGGAGGCGCTTTGAGCGAATCCATAAATCATCTGCATCCCCGTAATATTAGACTCAATGGAATGGTGGATGTGGGCAATTTCAACGGTATTTAATGCCCGCTTTCCTTTTAAAGGGTTGAACATCCCTAAATAATTCATCCCTTTCGCATGCTCCACCTGCTTTTGGATCGCCACGTAAGGAGCTCTTGGAAGATAGCCTTTGGTCAATAAAAATTGCGTACAATCGTCATAGCATTTTTGAGTAATCTGGGTCAGTTCCTGATACAGCAACGTGACATCCGGGCGATACGACATCGTTAAATTCAGTGTGTGCATCCCCATGCTGATTTCTTTCACTAAACGTAAAAACATAATGTCAAAACCATTATCGAAAAGCTTTGGGACCCCTGTATTCACATCATCCTTGGTAAAACCGATAGGAACAGGTACATCATCCTGTTTAAACATGGATTCAATTTTGCCGACATATGGTTGAATGGTTGACCTTAAATTCGTCATGATTTGTTTCGCTTCAGAATCGTCCGCTTGTTCGATGAAATATTCAAGCATCGTGAGAATCATCGTCTTCTGCTGATAAGTCATCCACAACGTACCAATTTCGGAAGAAGATAAACGAGGGCTTTCTGGCATTTTGAACTCCTCCAATTTGGATTGCATTCAGTCATTCACTGCAATATCCGTGCTTTTTCCTTAGTCTTATCAAACTGGTTCGTTTCATTCATCAATAAGGGTGAAAAGTAAGTCATAGGGGAAGGATTCTTGGAGAAAGTAAGAAGGAACCAACAGGAGGAGGATGAAAATGAGTAAAAACAGCGAAAGCAGAAAGAAAAACAATCCAAAAGGCAGAGACCGTGGATCTGCCAATCAGAAGCTTCAAGCAGCTCTTGAGGGACGCAACAAAGAAGATGACCACTTATCCGCTGCTTATATGAACAACAATACCGCTGCGGTTGATGTAACCGAAGAACAGTAGCTAAGGACGCTGGTGCTGGATGTCGCTCCATTAGGACATCTTTCCACTCCTTGACCTATAATTCATTCCTAGATAGACGTAGAGGCCTGCCCATCACCGGGCAGGCCTTTATTTACCATCATTTTTGAATTGGTTTGCGAGCGAGCTTTTCTTTAACCTGATTGTAGGAGAGCCCCGATTGTTCATTGCGGCGCTTCACTTCACTCACATTCGTTCCGGAGTTTGCAAATACATCTTTTCCAGGATTATTCGAATGTTTCATCCGAATCACCTCCTGGTCTTACTTTTCGCACGATTGCTTTTTATTATCCTTCGAGCTTTGCAGAAAAATATCCAAGAGCGACACCTAAAAGGGCTCCGCCCAGCACTTCAATCGGCTGATGACCGAGAAGCTCTTTCAATTCTTTATCACGCTCGACAAATTCCGAACTTGGAAAATCGCTAGAAATCGCGGCAAAGTTATCTTCAAGGTCATTGACCAGTTGAGCGATTTCTCCTGTATGTCTTCGGATTCCTTGAGCATCATACATGACGATGACACCGAAGATCGTCGCTAGCGCGGTTTCTGTATGACGCGACCCTTTGTTGGCAGCGATATATGTCGCAAGCGCTGACACACCAGCCGAATGGGAACTCGGTTGGCCGCCTGTGGTGGCAATCTGCTTCAGATCCCATTCCCCGGTCACTTTTTTATGAGTGAAAATTTTTAAGGCTTGCGCGATTCCAATTGCCGATAGGGCTGTAATAACCCCTCGATTCATCTTCTCCATTATTGACCCTCCAGTTCATGAACATCTATATATGTTCATACCCTCTGTGTTTGGTTTTATTCAGCACGATGTAAGAAACATAGAGAGCGCTTTTCCTTATCCGCATGTTTTAAAAATAAAAAACTGACAGGCGAGATGCGACCTGTCAGTCTTATTCATGATTAGAATGAATTGTAAATTTCATCACATTCACCCGAGGCAGGCTCATAAAAACAGTGGGATTTGTATCTTCCGACCTGACTCTGCCCATACCACGTCGGCGGGCAATCTCCGTCCGGCCTAAAGTACCATAAACTGTACTTTGCCGGCCAGCTCCTGTACCCCTTCACGTTCCTACGTGCCAGACGTCTCTCACTGTCCCGTGCCCTTCGGTAATACATTCCGTGTTGTAGCGCTTCAAATGCTTTCGGCTGGTTGATGACCTCAGGCAGGGTATTCACCCCTTTGAAGTCCGAACAATTCACCCTGGCCCGATTTACTGTGACAGCACCTACGTGCAGCATTCCTTGCTTCCCTTCTCCAACAGCCTCCGCTCGCAGCAATCGTGCCAACATGTCGATATGTTTGCTTGGAGCTTTAATAACAGCCATGTGGTCGCCCCCTTTTTGCTCACTCTTCTATAATCTATTCAAAAAAAGAGAGCGCATGAAAAAAGAAGGGATTATGACAACATCTGCCTCCTGCGTTGATGCCATAGCGTCACTTCAAGAGCAGTAAGGCACAGAAGAAGCCAGGCTAAACCAAACAAATAACCTGCAACGACATCTGTGAAGAAATGAACCCCTAAATAAACACGGCTGATACCGATCAAGATTGCGATGAGTGCCAAAACGACATTGATGGTCCACTTCCACTTAGGTTCAAGTTTGCTGATGGCGAAAAGATAAATAATGAAACCATAAAAAACGAGCGCGCCCGATGCATGGCCACTTGGAAAACTGGAAGTCGCACCATGATAATCGCCTTTGAACGTTGGTCGATCCCGACTGGAGAACGATTTCAATCCTGCCGTGAGACCACTGACTCCTCCCATGGCAAGAATGAAATATACACCTACCCAGCGACTGAATGGCGAAAAGAACAACAAATAGACAGCGAGAATTAAGGAGACAATCACCATGAAAATAACAGATCCCGCCTTAGAAATCCCCTTGGCTAGTGGTTCCGCTCCACCAAACGCAGTCGCCCTCACAAGATCGAAAGCCTGCTGATCAATGGCGAACTTCTCTTTCTGCAAAATGCTGTTGGTCAAATCAATGAAATAATAAATGCTGATTCCAAGCGAAAGGAATCCAACCAGAATAAGTAGTACAGATGTGATCGATAAATCTGATATTTTCGTTCCAGAAAAGAGCATACCTTCTTCACCTTCTTTTTCGTTCGTGATAAACCATTCCCTTGCCTGCTGAAAATAAACAGCCCATCATTGAATTTCTTTCTCGATCGGCATCGCGCTACGGAGAGATCGGTTCGCACGCTGGAAGTCAGGGTCACATTAAGTAGAAAAAAAGGAACTCCCTAACAAGGAAGCTCCCATCACATTATTCTCCATCATAGTTGCTTTCCGGCAGTGTATCCCAAAAGGATGGATCTGCCGATTCAAGTGAACCATCCGCTAAAGCATTCAGTGTGGCTTTCATGGCTGTGACCGCTTGCTGAATCAGATATCCATTGCTCTTTTGACCAAGGACATAGTCTTCACGGTAATGATCGGCCATGCCACGCATTTCGAATAGCAGGGTAGAGATCCCATATTCGGCGGCTAGCCCATTACGGCTGATCGTTTGTGCCGTTCCACCAGGATATTTGGAAAGAAGACCATACCCTTTGGATTCTACGGCGTCATAAACGACAGCACCCAATTTCTTAGACTGTTCACGGACCCCTTCATCCACTTCTCCATTAGTCGGATACAAAATAGAGCCAGAAACAAGCTCACCCGTATCCCCGAGCGTTGTTTGCGTTCCCTGATGGTGTAAATCGATCATATAGTCAGGGCTGTATTTTTGCAGTACTTCCTCATGTAAAGCCTTCGTTTCAGGCTGCTCACGGTCGACGTGGTCACGGTTCAAGTCTACACCATTCGCATTGTAGCGCGTATGTGTGCCTGATACGTAATCATCCAAAGAGAAGTTCACATCCCCTTCCGCTCCATCTACATTCAACCTCGGGGCAATGAGAACATTTACATTTTCAAGAATGTTTTCTACGCTCTTGCCATTAGAGGTCAAATATTTGATGACTTCCAACGCACCTTCTGTCGTCAGGGTTTCATTCCCATGCTGCTGGGTAAGGAAAAGGACAGTAGGCTTGTCGTCATCCATGGTCCCGAACTTCGCTAAATATAAATCTCTTCCCTTAACGGACTGTCCATAGACTTCAAGCTCAAGCGCATCTGAACGCTGGTCCAGCTTATGTAAGAAATCAGTCATCTCTTCATAAGAATGGAGGCGTTCATTTTTTATGGTTTCATTACCATTGTAATTCGGTCCATTCGGTCCGTTCTCTCCAGCCAAAACGGTGCCACTTCCTGGAATCAATCCACCTGTTGTCAAAAGTGCTCCTGTTACAGCTACTGTTAATAGTTTCTTCTTCATCAAATTCCTCCCAATTTGTAGGTTATTTACCAAATACTTCATTCTTTCAGCAAAAACCTGCTTGAGTAGACAAAATGAACAGAAGTGACTAACTGTTTTTAGGATGAAGTCCCAAATGTATACATTCCGAACTAGGACCTCCCACCTCTTTCAAATAAAAAAAAGAATCAGACTCATCCGGTAAGACGCCTGATCCTTTCTTTACTTATTATTCATAGAGTATCCCAATTCCCTTGCAATAGACGTTACAAGGAATAACGACCAATGGGCTGTTTCCAATGTTTTCTCATACTTTTCTCACAACATTCCGTTAGCTATATGTTATCCTTGTATGCACTATGAATGATAGTAAGAGCAGTCCATTGTTATAGATTTGGAAATCTTTCTTCTATTATGAACGACAAGGTTCTATATAGACTGATGAATGAGACATCGGAGGAGCTAACATGAATATTTTGATTACAGGAGCTACAGGTTTTCTGGGAAAACAACTAGCATTGAAACTGCTGAGAGAGGGTCATAACGTATATGCCTTAGTAAGAAGCCTGCGGAAAGCGGAAAACCTTAAGTGTGAAATTCCGTCAGACGCCAAAGGAAACCTTCACATCATCGAAGGCGATCTATCTCTTAAAAATGCGGGGGTCAGCGAAGAGCGACTCCAGGATTTGAGAGAGGAGATTAACACGGTTTACCACAGCGCAGCCTTCCTATCTTTTGATGAAAATGAACGGGAGAAAACTTTCAGAGTCAATGTGGATGGAACAAAGAATGTTCTTCATCTGGCGAAGGAAATAGAGGCCGCCAACTTTTATTATGTAAGCACTGCGTACACGCTTGGAATGAAACGCCACGCCTCTGAGGAATTACACGAAAAAGAGCAGACATTTGTGAACGCTTATGAAGAAAGCAAATGTCACGCTGAACACCTTGTACTAAGCTATAATCATGAGTTAAATATAAAAATCTTCCGCCCATCCATCATTATCGGTGATTCGGAAACCGGGGAAGCGGACACAAGTTTCGCTTTATATGGAGTCATTCGTGGCCTTGAGATTCTTAAGAAACGGACGGAACGGAAAAAGGAACTTCAAAACCAAACGTTCAAGTTTCTATGTACAGGAGAGACGAGTCAAAACTTCGTCCCTGTCGACTATGTGGTAGATGTACTTACCGCATCTCTTAGAACAGATCACTCAAAAGCCATCTATCACATTACCAATCCTCATCCCCCGACGAATCGTTTGTTATTTGAAATGATCAAGGAGAAACTTGACTTTCACAATATCGAAATGGTCCCTTCCGATTACGACGGGGAATTAACGAAGGAAGAACAGGTATTCAATGCTCCGATGAGCGTCTTCCGTCCTTATTGGAATAAAAACATTCGCTTCGATGATACAAACACCCGGGAACTTCTTCATAAGAATGGCATGAATCATTTGAATATGGACAAGGCGATGATCGAAAGGATCCTTTACGGAAATAGGACGCCGGTCAAGCCATAAAACCAAAAGGACCGAAGAGGCGATTGCTTTTCTTCGGTCCTTTTTACTAAGAAAAAAGGGATATTCAGGAAATGATCGAATGGTATAAAAGGGACATTTCAAAAAACCAGGAGGAATCAATCATGTTAAACTTCCCGCAACCCGATGTGGAACAATTTTTTCAAACCTATGGAATAGAGACGTTCGCTGTAAGTCCGGATGAATCCCAGCTTGTCTTCAGTACAAACTTGAATGGCAAATACAATTTATGGGCGATGGACCTGCCGAATACATTTCCCTATCCACTAACTTTCCATAATCAGAGCTGTGAGCACATCACCTACGACCCTAAAGGGGAATTCGTCCTTGCCGTTGTAGATGAAGATGGTGATGAGAATGGCCAGATCTATGCCGTCCCGCCTCAAGGAGGAACCCTTCAACCTGTTAGGAAAAAAGAAGGCGCACGCCACATCCTCCCCTTTCTATCGGAAAACGGAAAGCACCTTTACTATACGTCAACAAAAGACGACGAGACGTTCATGAAAGGCTACCGCTATAACATAGACACCGATGAGGAAGAAGTCATCATCCACGGTGAAGAAGGAATGACGATTCTCATCGACAAAAGCCCCGAGGAAAAAAGCCTCCTCTATATGAAAAGTTTTTCGAATACATACCAGTTGTTTTATGTAAAAACAGAAGAGGAAGACCTTCTTCTTACCCCTTCACCTGAGCCGCAACACACGGTGTCCGAAGCAGTTTTTGTTTCCGAACAGGAAATTTACCTGCTCACCAATTACGAAAGTGACTTTTCCTATCTTGCCCGCTTCAATCTTGAAACGAAGGATTTTGAAAAAGTCGTTCATATGGAGGCAGAGGATTTCAAGCAACTGAAGTATGATCAGACCACGGATTCGCTGTATATCATCAGTGAAAAAGGTGTACGCGACAACCTCTATCGCTTTAAGCGAGTTGAGGAGCAACTACAACAGCTCGATTCTCCCGTCGGGGTGATCGATCAATTAGTCATTGCTGAGTCTGGAACGGTCTACCTTCGCGGTGACTCTGAGACTGTACCTTCCAATCTATTTAAACAGACGGAAAAGGGCTGGGAACCGCTGACGAAATACGGAGTCCCAGGTGTAAAAGATGAGTATTTGATAAGGCCAGATTATGTCACTTATCAATCTTTTGACGGCTTGGAAATTGAAGCTCTTCTCTACCGTCCCAAACCTGAAAAAGATAACGGTCATATGATTCTTTGGCCGCATGGGGGGCCACAAGCTGCGGAGCGCGCTTCCTTCCGCTCTCTTTTTCTGTTTCTCGTCCATGAAGGATACAGCCTGTTTGCCCCTAACTTCCGAGGATCGACGGGATATGGTCAGGAATTCGCAAAAATGATTGAAGGCGACTGGGGTCATGCTCCCAGGCTCGATAATGTCGCTGGTCTCGACTGGCTGATTGAGGAAGGGTACGCATCGAAGGATCAGATTCTGTTGATGGGCGGAAGCTACGGAGGTTACATGGCGCTTCTGCTTCATGGCAGGCATCCGGAATATTTCAAAGTGGTCGTCGATATTTTCGGCCCATGCAACCTGTTCAGCTTCATTGACTCCGTTCCTGAACATTGGAAGCCGGCCATCGCACAGTTTGTCGGTGACCCTGAAAAGGATAAGGAAAAGCTACAAGAAGACTCTCCGATCAACTACCTTGATTCGATGACAAAACCGATGCTCGTCATCCAGGGCGCAAAGGACCCACGCGTAGTCAAAGCGGAATCCGACCAAGTGGTTGAAGCTTTGAAAAAGAAAGGTAGAGATGTGGAATATATTGTCCTTGAGGATGAAGGACATGGTTTTTCCAAGAAAGAGAATGAAATTTATGTGTACAGGAAAGTCCTCGACTTCCTGCACCGACACACTCAATAGAAGCGAAAAAAGAAGGGCTGACTCTATCGTCACCCTTCTTTTTTATCCTTTCATTTCCACTTCAACGCCAACCCACGAATATGCTCAGGCGTCGTCCGGCAGCACCCACCAATGATTGATGCCCCTTGATCAATCCAACGTTCCGAAGCATCATCAAAGCCTACCACGCCCCCCTCTCCGTGCCACGTATTGGAATCTGGATTATACGTTTCGCCGGAGTTCGGATACATAAGCACTGGCTTATCTGTATGTTCTTTCAGGACAGCCACGGCATCTGCAGCTATCTCCATTGGGGCACAGTTCACCCCGATTGCAGCGATTTGTCTGTTGTCATTCAGCTCTTCAGCACAAGATCGAAGAGCCGTCCCGTCGCTGATTTTCTCTCCATCTTTTAATGTAAAAGACATCCAGGCATACGACTCAGGAAATTCTTTTAATAATGCGGCCAAGACTCTCGCCTCTTGGTAAGAGGGGAGAGTTTCCATCGCGAGAAGGTCTGCCCCGGCTTCTACCAATGCTTTCATTCTCGGACGATGGAAATCCATCAACTGATGATCAGTCACCCCATATTTTCCGATGTATTCCGATCCGTCTGCTAGATAAGCTCCATAAGGACCGATTGAAGCGGCCACTAACAGCTTCACTTTGTTCACTGAAGGCACTTCTTCCCAATATTCGTCTCTTGCGCTCCTTGCAAGCTCCACCGTTTTCTTGATCAACGATAACGCTTGCTCTTCAGAAAAACCTCGTTCCGCAAACCCTGCGATCGAAGCCTGATAACTGGAAGTAATGGCACAATCCGCTCCCGCTTTGAAATATTCTTTATGTACTTCCTTAATGGCCTCCGGATTTTCCAACAGAACTTTCGCCGACCATAACGGATCGTCCAAGTCGCAGCCATAAGCTTCAAGCTCTGTCGCTAAAGCGCCATCCAGGATCATGACAGAGTTCTGTTCAAGGATTTGTTTAACAGGATCCATATTCATCATTCATTCTCCCTTCTATCCCGCATACCTTCCCTATGCTTTCAGGACCTTTCGACACCGAAACCTTTCATTCCTGCAAAACAAATAGACTGCCCTCTATTAAAAAAAGAAAGGCAGTCACATCGTCACATTTATACTTTCACCATTTTCTGTAGTTGTTCCTCCGCCATTTTCCCCGTCACCGGTAAATGATACCTTTCTCCCTGATACGCTTTTACCATCAGTACAATCCACAAAACCAAGGTAACTGGAGCCATCAATAAGCTTACAAAAAGCCCGATGATCGGAATGAAATTGACGACGAAGCCAAAAATGAAAAAGAAACCAAATAGAATCACGGACTGCATCGCATGAAAACGGATGAACTGGTTTTCTTTTTCAATAATAAGAAAGACGATGCCACTGATAAAGCCAAGCAAATAGGCAAGCAGACCTCCGGTGTTTTCCTCTAAACCTGTAGAAGATTTTTTCTCTTCCTCACGGCTTGAAGTCTTCGTTTTTGTTTCTTGATCCACCTTCAACCCTCCTTTCCAAAGAGATTTAAACCCGTTACATTTGCCCCCTTCCTTTTTACTAATACATATCAGATTGAGTGAAGAGTATGACCACAATGGCGTTAAAACTTTGTTTGATTTCGTCTATCTGAAGGTCAAAAGATCCCGTTCCCCTCGATGATCCTTCATTTAAGTGAAAACGAATGAAAACACCCTCTCCTTTATTAAAAAGGAGAGGGCTGTTACTCACTGTATTTCCTGCTGTTTTACTAAATCCGCTTGTACGATAAAACGCTCAGGAGCAGAACCGATAAAGTCGAACGGATAACAAGTGGTAAACGTCAAAGTCGGAGATGATGCGGGAACAAGGAATGATGGATCCTCCGAGTCACCCACCCATATTTTATTAATTTGGTATTCATACTCGATATTGTTCTCCGTGAGATAGACAAAATCCCCTTCCACTAAGCCATCAAGAACGGCAAACGTTGTCTCCCTATGACCAGCAAGAACGGTGTGTTCACCTTCAGAAGGGGGTGATGTAAACGATGTGTCAAACATCCCGATCCCTTTCTTTACGTTGTCTGGATCAGAATCGTAGTACACAGGATACTTTTTTCCAAGCTTAGGAATTGTCAGCTCTCCGATCCCTTCACCCGTTTCAGCAGAAACATAGTCCACAGTATTGGAGGACTCTCTCGCCTGTTCAGAAACTGAAGAAGCTTCGCGCTTATCCGTCTGCAATTCGTGATCATAGAAAACCACCTGACTTTGTAACCACCATTGGGAACCGTTCCCCAAAACCACCAAGAGTCCCAACGTTATGAAGATGATGCTTAGTTTTCGGATCATCAGACTTCATCTCCTTTGCGATCAAGTCGTTTAGTTTTCACCGAATCTCCTTCTGAGCAATAGAATCAAGCCTGCTCCTCTTACGACACCGATCCAGTAAAACACCGGTCGGGTAATTAGTACACCGGGTTTTATCACTTCGCAAAAAGAATTACCTTATAGAACCTATGTTAAATACTTTTTGTTAAGTAAACGATAAGAGGAGGTGAAAGAGTTGTAAAAGAATGTAAATGAAACGGTTAGTGGAAATCAAATGAATATCCTTAATAAATGAAATAAAAAAGATGCCACGATCCTAAGGACCTGGCACCTTCTTGGTGTTTTTTAACGTTCTATTTCTTTTCAACCCTTACTCAATAACCCATTGTCCAAACAAACCTCTAACAAAAGTTCCTTATAACCTGCTTCTTCAAATTGGATGCCGATCTGATCGCTATCAAATTCCTTAATCATACCAGAACCGAACTTCCGATGATTGATGCGTTTGCCAATCTCAACATCATCCATTCGGAGCAGGTTTTCGTCTGATAAATCAGGGGCTTGGCGCTTCCGCTTTTTCAGCGTCTTCTTCTCCCCTTCCGGCTGAAGGATCCTTCTCACGTTCATCAGGAAAATCGACTCTGTCACGCGTTCACTGCCTTTGTAGTTGTACGTCAGCAACTCAAGGTTTGTTCGCGCGCGCGTCATGCCTACATAGAAAAGACGGACGGCTTCTTCCATCGGTCCTGCTTCTTTATTGCGGTACGTTTCCATATCATCCTTTGAAGGAATGACGCCATTGACGAGGTCGATCATGTACACTTTGTCATATTCAAGACCTTTGGCACTGTGGAACGTCGTCAGTGTCAAGGCGCTTTGATTTTTATTGTACTTCGAAGTTTGAAGGAGCTTCTCCAACTCCTTCAAGCGATCAGCAAATCCTTTCAGTGACCCTAACCCCTCAGCGATCTTTTCCAGAGTGTTCAAGATATTCATCAAGTGTTCAGCATTGAATCCAAACTTCTCGGACATCTTCTGCAGGGCATGATCGTAACCGAGCTTTTCCCTTATCGTGCGGATCGCCTGGGCGGGCTCCATTTCGTTGATGTCTTTAAAAAGCTTTTTCGCTTTCTTGATGTTCTTTGATTGATAGTCAGGAATGTCCCTCTCCAAAAGCCGATCAAAAACGGACGCCTGGCTGTTTTTCTTTTTCAAAAAGAAGATCTGCTTTTTCGAAATGTAAGCATTGAATTTCGTATGAATTCGTTCGAGAATATCGACACGGCGGTCATTATAGGAAAAACGCATAAAGTTCAGGATATCTTCTACGACCCAGTGTTTAAAGAACTTCGGATCGATGTCTTTCATGTAAAAATCGATGCCGGCCTTATCAAGCTGATCAGCAATCGGTACAGCCGAGGCGTTGTTGCGGTAAAGAACAGCCACCTCTTCTCCCGGGCCTCTCTTTTTCAGCTGCTCAGTGAGATACTTCAATTGCTTTTCATAATTACTCAAGTTTTTGATCTCGATGGGAGTGTGCGCCTCATTTTCTGTGAACATTTCTTTCGCATACCGCTTCTTATTGCGTTTGATAAATTGATTGGATACTTTCACAATATCCTCGGATGAGCGGTAATTCTGGGACATCGTCAGCACAGTTCCGTTCGGATACGTCTCTTCAAAATCCAGAAGTTTATCGACATCCGAGCCGCGCCACATGAAGATCGACTGATCATCATCCGCTACGACACAAAGGTTGTTCTGCGGTTTGGCCAGCAATTCAACGATTTCATGCTGGACCAACGAGTTATCCTGACTTTCATCCGTCAACATGTACTCAAACTGCTGCTGATAGTTGGATAGGATTTCTGCATCGTCCAATAAGATTTGATGACAATACGTAAGCATGTCATCAAAATCAAGCAGCAACTTGAACGGATCTTTCTTTTTGAACGCTTCATATGATTGATAAATGGCTGATGCCTGTTTCACCTGACAAGAGACACGTTCAAGCTCTTTCCCTTCAATCAGCCGGTTCTTCACAAAACTGATATACCTCATCAGCTCGTCCATCTCATCATCCGTCATCTGCACACCATTTGTATCTTCATACAACTTCTTCAAAATGAACTTCTTATGAAGCGGAACTTCCGGGCCGTCCCAGCCTTTTTTCAATTCTTCATCACTGATGTTTCCTTCAATCAGCTGGAAATCCTGACCATTCTTCCGTAACGACTCGCGGACCACTTTGTATGCGAAACTGTGGATGGTGGAAAAGTGGACTTTTTCATTCGTCAGACCGGAAAAGAAACGATCGAAACGTTCCGACATATCCCGTGCTGACGCTTTACTGAATGTGACTGCCATGATCCGTTCCGGGTCCACTTTTTTCTCAAGGAGCAAATAACCGATTTTCATATTCAGTGTCGTTGTTTTCCCTGACCCCGGTGACGCAAGCAATAGCAGCGG
The DNA here is from genome assembly GCF_019599545.1 of Halobacillus sp. Nhm2S1. GTDB lineage: Bacteria > Bacillota > Bacilli > Bacillales > Halobacillaceae > Halobacillus. Next base: position 296,114 of record NZ_JAIEZV010000004.1, read on the forward strand.
CCCATCCGTGTGCACCACCGCCTGCTGCTGGACCTCGTTTAAAAGGACTCCCGTCTCTTGCTCCATTCGCTCAAAAAAATCCATACCTGCTCCTCCTTCCTCATTGACGTACAACAAAAAATAGATGGAAGAAGGCGCACACGCTTCTTCCATCTATTTTTTTACTTCACTTATTATACATTGGATTTCGTATCGTTTCTAGATGAATTTCTTCCCTGGCTTACATGAGAAATTCATTTCCGATTCATAATAAGAAGGAGACGGAGGTGAACAATCATGGCGAAAAGAACAAAGAAACACGACGCTGAGCAAAAGAACAAAAAGGGATTTGACCCTAAACAAGCCGACACTGAATTTTCTCAGGAATTCGGCAGCGCAGCAGCTAATGAAGCTCACAAACAAGAAGCTAAAAAAGCACGCAAATCTAAAAAAGCAAAACAAGACAACTAATAAAAAAAAGGATTCCCTCACGGGGGAATCCTTTTCCTTATGAAAACAGCCCCACCACTCCCGTCAGGGGATAAAGGTCAAAAATCACCGTCCATTCTATACCGCCTGCCTTTGGCCTAACTCTTGATCCAGCAATAAAATGGCTGAAGGATTATCCTGCCCAAGTTTCAAGCGGTCCACAATTGTTTGACTCTGAGCTTCTTCATCAATCTGCTCCCTTAAGAAATCCTGGATGATGACAGCCGCTTGGGGATCGGTCTGGTTCGCATAATTGAAAGCCTGACGGTAAGAGTTGGTGACAAATTGTTCATGTTCCAACACTTTCTGGAACGTTTCGAGGGGTGAACCATAGTCTGTCGGCTGGGCGGGGATTTGCGACAACTGAACCGTTCCATCTTTATCTACGACATAATCAATCAACTTCAACATATGTGTCCGTTCTTCCTCTGATTGAAGACGCAGCCAATTGGCCATCCCTGTATAATTTTTCTTCCCCATATACGCTGACATCGCTAAGTATAAGGTCGTTGAGACATGTTCAATTTCGATCAGCCGGTTGAACAATTGCTCCATTTCTTTATTCAGAAACTCCACCTCCTTTGTAACAATGTTCACCTTAAAAATGTATGACCACGCGTTTAAAGATATACGACGAAGCACGGCCGGACTTCCTTGTTTTTCTTATCGTCCTTCCTGAACCTGTGGTAAAATAAGAGAACTATAGAACGAGCGAAAGATGAGGAGTGAACACTGGATGGACAAAAAAGACATTGCCGGCATCCGCAGGCAGCTTAAAGTTGACAACGACCTACTGAAGATTAAGAACATCTTCAACGTCTATATCATGAAGGAAACGACAGAAATTTTTCATCACCAGAGCCAGCCATTTGAAATGCTGGATAAAGACCAACAAGAGCTGTATATGAACAATTTCAAAAAGCTTCTCACCGGGCAGCTCGACGAAAAGTTGTTCGAACTGAAATTTCAACGCGAAGCCGAAGAAAACAGCCAGCTGATATTACATAAAGGTTTATTAAGTAATCATGTAGATGACTGGAAGGAACAAATGCTTCAGATGACGGAAAAAATTATCCGGGACAACCCTTATGAGAAGGATGTCGTCATTTCCTTCATTCGCGCAGAATATATGAAACCGACGAGGCGCCGCAGTGAAGAGTCAGAGGAAAGCAGCCGTGACGCTGTGTATTCAAACCCATTCATCCTCTGCAGCATCAATAAAACCGAAGACCCGAAAAAAGAAATCCAGTTCGACTATATCGAGAAAGAATTCAAATATAAAATTGAAGTCGATCCTGTCATCGATCTGAAAAACCCGATGACCGGCTTCCTTTTCCCAGGAATTACGGACGGTGCTTCCGATGTGAACCATATCCTCTACTCTGCCGGAAAAGCGAACGAACCGGACTATCGTTTCATTGAAGACGTATTAAACGGAGAAGAAATCATGACAGCAAAAGAGGATAAAGCCATTTTCGAAGAAGTCATCCGTGACGTTGTCGGGGACCAGTTGAGCCCTGCCACCCTTGCCAATGTGTATGGTGAGATCAACCGTACCGTGGAAGAAAACGAAGACGATACCCCGCCGAAGCTCGACTACAGAGATGTCGAGCGCGTATTGAAATCGAGTGGTGAAGAAGTGGATTCTGAAAAAGTGAAGCACGCGTTCGCACAGATTACCGACAAAGAAGGCTATGAGTTGAAAGCAAGCAGTATCGTACCGAAATACAACTCCAAGTCGATTAAAATCAATACGAAGATCGCCAATATTTCAATCAGCCCCCAGGATCTGCAGTTTGTAAGACAGGTCAATTACAAAGGGAAACGCTGCATTATGATTGAAGTGGAAGAAGATGCAGAAGTGGATGGATTTAAAATGCTGCCGGAGGCTTTCGGAGAGTAAGGGTGACAGCATCTTGGTTGATATTTTTCATTTTTGATTGATATATTTGGATTTCAATTGATATATTCGAGATTCAATTGATATCTCACAACTTCAATTGATATCCTCTAATCTATCCTCAGTGATGAAGGCCCGTGCATTCTTTGTACGGGCTTTTCTCATACGCAACTCAATCCTGAATCACATGACCGACACCTGTGTGCCTTTCCCCTTCGGTCCGGTCGGCTTCGCCGTAGTATCCAGCCATGTAGAATGAGGTTTAATTATTTTACCCAGAGGATAATGGCAAACCATACATAGAAAAAGGAGGCTCGACCATGTCCATCATTCAAGGAATCCTGCTCTTATTCATAGGCTTTTTCATCTTCACCCTCGATAAAAAGCAAGAAAACATACCTGTACCTACTGTTCTTGTTTTTATTGGCATCGGTTTATCCTTCGTTCCTTACTTTTCTTCCATCGAAGTAACAGAACATATGATTTACCATGCATTTCTTCCCGCTCTCTTATTTGTTTCCGCCTACCGGTTTCCGGCGGAGCAGTTTAAAAAACATATGGGTTTCATCCTTTTTCTAGCTACTGCCGGACTCTTGTTGACGCTCGGAATCGTAGGGGGTCTTGTTTATGCCGTCAGCGGAACTTTCTTCTCTCTCTCTTTCATCGGTGCTTTACTTCTCGCTTCCATCCTAACGCCCACCGATCCTGTATCCGTTGTATCCATCCTAAAGAACTCTACGGGGAATGAAAAAATAGCGGATGTCGTAGAAGGAGAATCACTTCTTAATGATGGGACGAGTATCGTAATGTTTTCTGTGCTTCTCGGCATCTACACAAGCCGTGAGGAGTTCTCTCTCCTGTCATTTACGGGCGAGTTTCTAGTCGTTTCCTTAGGAGGCGCAGGTTTAGGCATTGTATTCGGATGGTTGATGAGCAAGGGCATCCATTACACCCATAACAAAGAATATCAGGTGATGCTGAGTATCGTTCTGGCCTATGGCATCTTTAACCTGGCAGAACACCTGGGAGTATCTGGTGTGATCGCCACCGTATCTGCTGGTCTTATGCTCTCTTTTGAATACGGTCGAACCATAAAAGAAGAACATTTTAAGGATACCTTGGATGGCTTTTGGGGAATCGTTGAAATTTCGCTGCTGTCTCTACTATTCCTACTGATAGGAATCAACTCCGCTCCCTATCTAAGCTCACCTGTCTGGGGGTTCGCTTTCCTGGTCTTTATCCTGTCGATGGTCGTGCGGTTCCTCATTATCGCAGGCAGTACAACCCTTTTCCCCCATTGGCGCAAGGAACTTTCCTGGCGTGAATCAGCTGTAATCTCATGGTCCGGCCTAAAAGGGACGATGTCCATATTTCTCATTTTAAGTTTTCAGGTTCAGCACACGGGTGATCATGAAATGTTTCTATCGTTAGCTTTTGCTACAGTGTTGATCTCCCTCGTCATTCAAAGCCTGGGAGTTTATCCGTTGTCCAAAAAGTTGCTGTAGCAAACTATTTCGAGAGGATATAGGAGAAGTATTGTATGCAAAATAAAAACAGATCAGCTGAGAAGCTGATCTGTTAATTATGTTACGCAATCTTTCTGCAAGCATCTGCACATTCCTGGCAGGCTTTCGCACACGCTTGGCAATGGTCATGATCATGCTTGGCACATTCTTTCCCGCAATCATCACAAATCTTAGCGCAGACAGATGCGAGTTCTGCTACATAAGGAGTGCCTCTTGTAATCGCTGCTTCTAAGTATCCACAAATGTCTGCACACTCACGATCGAGACGAATGCACCCTGCCATCATTTTCACGTCTTCTTCTTTAAGACAAGCATCATAACAATGGTTGCATGCCTCCATGCATTCATGTAATACCTTCAGAGTTTCTTGATACTGCTGGTGAGCCATGATTTTATTCCTCCTTATTGTAATAATCTTACACATTTATAATACCCAGTACCCGTATAAGTAAACATGTTTTTTACTTATTTATCCATTTGTATCCGACACCCCAGACCGTCTTCAAGTGGTCATTAATCGGAAATCCTGAGCGCCGGATTTTCTCACGGATGTGACGGACATGGGAATCAATCGTTCTTCCTCCTGTGTCTGATTGAATGCCCCATACGAGATCGAGCAGATCATTTCTATCATAGACATGATTCGGGTGTTTGAGCAGTAGGCCTAAGAGTTGAAACTCTTTCGGTGTCAAAGCGATTTCCTCGTTCCCGAAGCGCAATTCGTAATTATCACTATTCCACTCCAAGCCATTCACATCGATCGAGGTCTGTGGATTTTCTCTCCTCAATAAGGCTTCTATTCGAGCAATAAGGATTTCTTCATCGAATGGCTTAGTTATGTAGTCATCCGCTCCTGTTTTCAAACCACGAATGACGTCTTCTTTCTGATCTTTTGCAGTCAACATAATGATGGGAACCTTACTGAAAGTACGTATCCGCCGGCATGTTTCCATTCCATCCATATCCTTCATCATAATATCCAGAAGAACAAGGTCATAAGCATAGGTGCGCAGTTCTTCCAACCCTTCCGCCCCGGTTGTTACTTTGTGAGCTTCATATCCGTGAGGGATCAAATATAGTTCTAATAAGTCTAACATTCGCTTTTCATCATCGACTAAAAGAATTCTTTTCATTATTATCTTCCTTTGGCCAAGTGATCAATATGGTCAACCCTTCATCATTAAAAGCTTTGACGGTTGCCTCATGCATTTCAATAATTTCCCGCACAATGGAAAGGCCTAGTCCTGTTCCTCCGATTTCTCTGGATCTCGCCTTATCCACCCGGTATAACCGTTCGAACAAGTAAGGCAGAGCGCTTTCGGGAACTCCAGGCCCATCATCAGATATTCTGATGATTACGTGCTGGCTTTCTGTTCCTGCTGTAATCTTTATCTTTGTTTCTTCTCCACCATAACGGAGAGCATTATCCACGATGTTAAAAAAGACCTGTTTCAATCTCATAGGGTCCGCATAAATCCTCGTATTTGATGGAACATCTACGAACAAATGGGATTTCTTTTCCTCTAAGAGGGGGTGGAGATGATCCTTTACCTCTTTGAGAACTATGGACACATCAACAAATTCAGGATCAATAGCAAACGAATTTTCATCCATTTTTGCAAGTTGAAAAAGTTGCTGAACCATGTCGGTCAAGTGAGTGGCTTCTTCTTTGATGATGTTCAAGTATTTATCTTTATCTTCGAAGGATGTCTCCTTTTTTGCTGCCACATCGGCATAGCCTTTAACATAAGTCAGAGGCGTCCGCAATTCATGAGCGATCGCAGATAAAAAATCGTGACGCTCTTTTTTTATCCGTTCGAGATCTTCAGATAATCGGTTGATCGACGAGGCAAGAACCCCCAGCTCATCGTTCGGATGTTCATCAAGATACTCTTCCACTCTGCCGGTACTTAATTTCTCTGTCACTTCTTTCATCCGAATAAGAGGACGCGTAATAAACTTGGAAAGCGCAAAAACGATCAGGATCGTGACCAAGATTAGGACGATCATAACGAGGACAAACTGCCGTGTCAGGTGACCAATGATGCTGCGAATTACATCAGAGGGAGAAAACATAAACACATTTCCGATCTGTTCATTTTTCACAATAATCGGGGAGACCGTAGCCACATAGGGCTCCGTTCTCCATTCATCCTCAATGATCCTCTCCTTGTCTTCTGTCATTCCGTCAATCGCTTCATAGAATACATCCGGGTAGGTTACTTCATTAAACGATTCCGATAAGATGTTTCCATCCCCATCGGTAATGATTACCTCTGTAACAGCCTCCGATTCCATCAAGGCTACGTGAGCGAGAGTGGATTCATCAAAATTATTCTCTAAAACATCCCGATGACCTGCGCCGCGCGTCAATAAACCCTCCATCACTTCATTGATCCGATGGGAAGAAACGGTGGTATATAATACCGCGAAAAGCAAAAGTTCTATTAAAATCATAGAAATTAAGAAAAGTAATCCTAATTTAATTGATATTTTATGCTTCATATAACCTCTCATTTTCAAGGGGGAAACCTATTTGTTTTCATCCTACCCTCTAATTGTGCAGAATCTGTGCAGAATGCCAAAAACCGACTTTAGTCTGCTTTGAGGAGTTTGGCGTTAATCGCTACAATCACTGTGCTGAGACTCATGAGGACAGCTCCAACAGCCGGGCTTAACACGATGCCGACAGGAGCAAGGACGCCTGCGGCCAGTGGAATGGAAAAGATGTTATACCCCGCTGCCCACCATAAGTTCTGAACCATTTTCTTATACGTGTTTTTGGATAAGGTTACGATGGATACGATATCTCTTGGATTGCTTTTCACAAGTACAATATCTGCTGTTTCCACCGCCACATCGGTTCCGCTTCCAATAGCAATTCCTACATCGGCAGTCGCGAGCGCCGGCGCATCATTGATTCCGTCACCGGTCATCGCCACTTTTCTACCTTCTGCCTGTACTTTTTTCACTTGATCCGCTTTATGATCCGGCATGACTTCCGCATACACTTCATCAATGCCGATTTGTTGAGCCACCCAGTCAGCGACTCTTCGGTGATCCCCTGTGAGCATGATCGAGCGGATCCCTCTTTCTTTCAATTCAGATACAGCTTCCTTCGCAGAATCCCGGACCATATCTGCTAAGGCAATCATCCCGAGATAGGTGTCATCCAGGAGGACAAAGACAACGGTTTTCCCTTCTTCCGATAAGCGGCTGAACGTGTCCTGATCATAGTCGTATTCGTTCTCTTTCATATAGCCCGGGCTCATGACTTTTACTTCTTTTCCATCCACCGTTCCTTTCAATCCTTTTCCAGTTACAGAATCGAAGTCTTCCACCTTACCAAGGGAGATCTCCCGGTCTTCTGCTTCCTTCAGAATACCTTGAGCCAATGGATGTTCAGAGTTCTGTTCCGCACTCGCCGCCCAGTAAAGAAGATCTTTTTCATCGTCTTTTTCTGGCATAAGGTCGGTCACGCCGAACTCCCCTTTTGTGAGCGTCCCTGTTTTATCAAAAATAACGGCGTCAACGTTACGTGCATTTTCAAACTGTGTCCGGTTCCTGATGAGGAGTCCCTGTTTTGCAGAAAGGGAAGTAGAAACCGCAACAACTAGAGGGGCCGCTAACCCTAAAGCATGAGGACATGTGATGACCATGACAGTGACCATACGTTCTAACGCTACATCCAATGAAAATCCTAAGACAAGCCACACCACAAACGTTGTGATCCCTGCGCCAAGAGCCAGATAGAACAACCACTTAGCTGCGCGATTCGCGAAATCCTGTGCTTTGGATTTGGAATTCTGTGCTTCTTCCACAAGTGTAATCACTTGCGATAAATAGGTATCGTCTCCTAACTTTTCTACCTCCAGTGTGAGACTTCCTTCTTTATTAATAGAACCTCCGATCACTTCTTCGCCCGTTGCTTTCTCTACCGGCACCGATTCCCCCGTAAGCATAGATTCATCGATCGCAGATTTCCCATCTACAATTTTGCCATCGACCGGAATTTTTTCTCCCGGCTTTACGAGGACTCGATCATTTTCCTTCAGTTCATGGACGGGTACATCTTCTACCTGATCGTCTTCTGTCAGGCGGTGAGCCTCACTCGGCATCAGCTTCACTAATTCCTGTAAGGCATTGGAAGCTCCCATCACAGATTTCATTTCAATCCAGTGACCCAGGAGCATAATATCGATCAAAGTCGCAAGCTCCCAGAAGAAGTTTCTCCCTGACCATCCGAATACCACGAGGGAACTGTAGGCATAGGCCACGAATATGGCAAGCCCGATCAGAGTCATCATCCCGGGGTTTTTATTTTTCAGTTCATCGATAGCCCCCGTCAAGAAAGGCCACCCTCCGTAGAAGAATACGAATGTAGCTAAAGCGAATAACACGTATTGATCCAACGGGAATGTGAAGCTGAATCCCAAAAGCTCCTGAATCATAGGAGAAAGGATTAGAATAGGGATTGTTATAATTAAGGATATATAAAACCTTCGCTTAAAATCATCAATCATCGCCCCGTGATCATGACCTTCGTGAGAATGATCATGGCCTTCATGAGACTCTTCATGATGGTGCTCTTTATGTTTTTCAGGAGAATGTTCTTCACTCATCTTATAACCTCCATTTCTGTAAATTAGGGCTGATTCGTCTGATTCAGTTCGAAAGGTGAATAAACACTTTTGTAATCTACAATGGTCACCATGCCACGATCCGCATGATTATTATCATGACAATGGAATAGCCATTCCCCTCTATTGTCCGCTTCGAAGTAAATCGTATACGATTCTCCAGGTTTCACGTTAATCAGATCTTTCACGACCGCTCCTCCATCTTCCGCTTCCACTTGAAAACGATGGCCATGCAAGTGCATGGGATGATTTAAACGTCCTTCATTGGTGATGTCCACTCTTACGATGTCTCCTTTTTCCACTTGAATCGGCGGTGTATCAGGGAAAATACGGTCATTGATCTGCCACGTCATCCCTTCTCCCATGTTCATCCCCATACTGAGATTCATATCGTACGATACGTCTACATCCGGTACAGTCTCAAAGAGCAGCTCCTCACTCTCATGGGAGGTCCCTTTGCTGATTGCCACGTCTTTCGCATTCACTTGTAGATTCTCTCCACCGGAATCCGAAGAGAGGACAGGGATCTGCATATCCTGAGAGTTTTCAATCGAGGGCGTTTCCCCAATGATTTCATCTCCTTTTCCCTTCGTATATTTGACATCGATCCGTTCACCCGGGGCAATCTCCAACACATTGTTTTTTCCTGAGCTTTGCACAGGTTCCGCATCAACAGCGATCATTTCCATCGATCCTTCAGGAAAAATGAGTCGGTGCAGCTGGTAGCCGGCATTCACAAACCGAAGTCTTGCTGTATCTCCTTCTTCCATTCTCAAAGGTTTGATCGCATCGCCCGCTTTGCCGTTCACTGTAAAGGTATCGTACATTTCTTTCGTATCTGCTTCACCATCTCCCTGCATGGAACCCATCATCATGCCACCCATGTTCGTCCAATTCTCGCGATCCTGGTGCACCGCCCATTCATCTAAAATGAAAACCTCATCATGTTCAGATTTCTCTCCTTTTTCTTCAACAACAAGCGGTCCATATAACCCCTTGTCCACTTGGAGAGAACTATGTTGATGTGAATGATACCAATACGTCCCTGCGTCTTTTGCTATAAACTCATAAGTAAAGGACTCCCCAGGTTCTACAGCATCCTGGGTCACCCCCGGAACTCCATCCATGCGATTCGGGAGAATGACGCCGTGCCAATGAATGGTGACAGGAACATCTAATTCATTGTGCAGTTCAACCTGGACTAAATCGCCCTCTTCAACACGTAAGGACTCACCAGGGACCTTTCCATTATAGGTCCAGGCCTGGACGGACTCCCCCTTCTGTATGTTCCACTCGGTTTCTTCAGCCGTTAGTTCAAATTGCTTGTTTGGCCGGCTGTCGGATTCTATCGGTTGAATGTCGAGAATACTTGTGCCTTCTTCACTAGTGTTTAACTCGCCTGAGCTTTTCTGCTGCATCCATGGAGCTTGAAAAAACACCCATACTCCTATAGAAATGAGCGCGATTATCATAATTGAACCAAACCACATTCTTTTCATCATCTGTACCTCCTATCTCAGTCATCCAATTTCTTTTTCAAGCGGTCGTATTCTTCTTCTGTGATTTCCCCGCTTGCCAGACGTTTCTTCAATACCTCTTTTGACCCTGCCTCCCCGCGCACGCGATTGCTTGAATTCTGCTCTTCTGCATGAGGTTTCATCATCCACCTGACAATGAAAAAAATGATTATAATCAGAATCAAGATAATCAATCCAAAACCGAAAAAGCCCCCGAAGAAGCTGTTTCCCATTCCACTACCGTCCATCATTCCACCCATTGTCATTCCTCCTTCTTCATAATACCTATACCCTGTACTGTATATAAGTTAACATACAGCTTCTATTCGTCTATCCCCATCAATTGTGCAGATTTTATGGATTTTTTATAGACTTTTTCTTCATCCTCTCTTCACCGCTCTATATCCTTAGATTCATTTATTGTTTTTAAGACATTTGTCATTTCTCTAAAGAAGAAAAATTTGGTATATTGTTTTCCATCATAAAGAAAAGGGAGATATGCGTAATGAAATATGGTTATGTCCTCACAATCTTGTTCAGTCTGCTTATTGTTTTAAGCGCGTGTGGGAATGGTGAAAATCAGGAGGTTGAGAATAGTAGTGAAGAAACTCCACCGGCAGAAGAAACAAGTCAGGATGAGATGAGCGAAGATGAAATGGAAGACGGCCATTATATGGAAGAAGGACATGGTCACAACATGTCCAGTGATGGAGACGTTCCAGAAGGATTGCAGGCAGCGGAAAGCCCTGCCTATAAAGAAGGCGATCAGGTAATTATTGAAGCAGAGCATGCGGAGGGTCATGAACCAATAATGAAGGGGGCAGAAGCTACCGTGACCGGCGCTTTTGATACCACCGCTTATGCCATCTCCTTTACTCCGACCACCGGTGGAGATCCGGTGACGAATCACAAATGGGTCATACATGAAGAGCTGAAAAATGCGGAAAATGCTCCTCTCTCAGAAGGAACAGAAGTGACGCTTGCTGCTGATCATATGGAAGGAATGGATGGTGCAAAGGCGACGATCGACACTGCTGAACAAACCACTGTTTATATGGTAGATTTCACAACTGTTGACGGTGAGCAGGATGTGACCGATCATAAGTGGGTGACAGAAAGCGAATTGCGTTCACCTGAATAATAGCAATACAAAAACTGGGCGGTAGAAGATCATCTTCTACCGCCCCATTCTTATCCAAACATGGCTATGATTATTCTTAGGTACTCCCTTCTAATTAGAGAAGAAGGTACTTAATAAACGAGGAGTGTAAGGAGCGAGATTCCTATTCCTAAGAAACCCAGCAAAATGCTGTATGGAAGATTCCTAAGCACAATTTGATAGGGATTCATCCGTAAAGCCACAGAAGTGATGGTGACAATCAACCCGTACGGGGCGGATGGTACCGTCGCAATCGCACAAGCAGACAGAAGAATCGTCAGTGTCACCTCCGGTAATGTCCCAATCAACAGTTCACTGACACCACCGAAGATCCCCATCGTCGCAAGCGGATGAACACCTAACAGTGTCATCACAAGGAAAGCGGACTGGATGAACAGCATGATGAGAAGCGGACTTCCCTCAAGCGCAATCAGAGGATCCTGCAAATACTTCAAGCATGGCGAAGCATTCAACGTCTCTGTTAAAAAGGAAAGAGACAGCAGGAGAACGATAAAGTTGCTCAAGTGGTTCGTCTTCCATTTCCATGTCGGCCAGCCGATCTGCAGGAAACTCCTCTTTCGCTTTACGAGCACCGCCCATGCGAAAGCGAATGGGAAAATCGATACAGTCACAGCAAAAAGAAAGTCCAGCTGGATGACATTGCCTAAAAATACGACCACGGATAAAAACAGGACGAGCGCAACAATGAACTGCACCAGTTTCTTCCCGCTTTTTCCTGTCCCTTTTTCTATGGAAGATGTTGCTTCAATCTCGTATTTACGAAACATCATTTTTCCAATGAATGAATCCATAGAGATACCAAGAACGGCAATCAGCAGCATCCAAGGAAGCACTTCTAAATAATTCGCCCCTGTAATGAAAATCGAAGTCGCCAGCAGAATTTCAAGCGGGCTCCATAACAAAGCAAGCGAATACCCACGCAGTGTCGCCATTAAAATGAAGCTGTTCTTCACCTTCGTTTTCACATCTTTCAACTGTTCTTTCAACAAATCTTGAGAAATGGTTGCAGAAGACAAGTTCAGGAAAGCAGCCAGAGAGACCATGGTGACTTCACTTCTGACATATAAGGAACCAAGTCCTTTGGCGTTGTTTCCTAATAGGGATTGCAGAAGCTTGTTATACCTTCCCGCTTTTACCACACTATTCATCCATGGGAGCATCGATAATAGGAAGAGAAGCCCAATGTTCCCCGCAAAGAAAGAGGGAATCTCTTTTATTGTCGTATCGCTCGAGAAAAAGAAAAATGCTCCAGCAACTAAGAGCACGATCCCGAGGATTTTAAACACTCGATCCGAGCGAGGAAAGCTGATTGCCAGCATGACGATTCCAAGAATCCCTATGATGGTATTTAAGGTAGAGTTGGTCCAGAAAACGTGAACAACATTCAAAGCAAAGACGAACGAATAAAATATGTATAAGTAGTTGGATATGTAACGCACAATCATTCCCCTATCTCATCAGGTGATTTTCTATGTTTGGCCGGGAGCATCGTTTAGTAGAGTCAATGCTTTCATGCTATACACAATGGGAATATTTTTCAATGCATTTGTATTTGAAAAGTGATGACATTTTCTTGAATCTATACGTCCCTCCATGCAAAACTCTTCTTTCCCTGTCCCTCTCTACCAATAGGTCCCTCCCCCCCCTCATTCATGACCATTATGAATCTATTAAAATATGATTCACTTATCTTTCCCTATTAATGAAATAAAATTTTTCCAGTAAAGTAGAGGGTTATTCCTTTCAAAATATAGCCTTTTTTATTATAATTATAATCTAAGACCGATTATAATTTTTTCACAAATATAGGAGGGTATCATTCATGGACAAAAATGAAATGCACGACAGCCAAGCTGGTAAGTGTCCCGTATCCCACGAAAAAACGAAGGAAGAAAGTGCGGTAACGACAACAAAAGTCGGTACAACGAATAAAGACTGGTGGCCTAACCAGCTCAACCTGCACATCTTACGTCAGCACGATACGAAGTCGAATCCGATGGGAGAAGACTTTAATTATGAAGATGAATTCAACAAGCTTGATTACTACGCTTTGAAACAGGATCTTCATGAGCTGATGACAGACAGCCAGGACTGGTGGCCGGCAGACTATGGGCATTATGGACCCCTTTTCATTCGTATGTCCTGGCACGCAGCCGGTACGTATCGTACAGGAGATGGACGCGGTGGTGGTGCCACAGGAAACCAGCGTTTCGCTCCTCTGAACAGCTGGCCGGATAACGCGAACCTTGATAAAGCCCGCCGCCTGCTATGGCCGATCAAGCAGAAATATGGCAATAAGATTTCATGGGCAGACCTGCTCGTACTTACTGGAAACGTCGCGCTTGAATCCATGGGCTTGAAGACTTTTGGATTTGGGGCAGGGCGTGAAGATGTGTGGCATCCAGAAGAAGATGTCTATTGGGGAAATGAAAAAGAATGGCTCGGTGACAACCGTTACTCCGGCGATCGCGAACTTGAAAGCCCACTCGCTGCTGTGCAGATGGGACTCATCTATGTAAACCCAGAAGGTCCAAACGGCAACCCGGACCCCCTTGCCAGTGCACGCGATATCCGCGAAACGTTCGCTCGTATGGGGATGAATGACGAGGAGACTGTTGCTCTTGTTGCAGGTGGTCACACCTTCGGTAAAGCTCACGGTGCCGGCGACCCTGACAAAGTCGGTGCTTCACCAGAAGCGGCTGACATTGAGGATCAAGGCTTAGGCTGGATGAGCTCTCACGGAAGCGGGAAAGGCCGCGACACAATCACAAGTGGTGTCGATGGTGCATGGACAGCGAACCCGACCGTTTGGGACAACGGCTATTATGATCTTTTGTTCGGTTACGAATGGGAATTGACGAAGAGTGCAGCAGGTGCGAACCAATGGGCACCGGTCAATCCTAAAAAAGAGGACATGGCTCCAGATGCGGAAGATCCATCGCTAAAAGTCCCTACATTCATGACGACAGCCGATATGGCTCTTCGTATGGACCCTGATTACGAAAAGATTTCCCGTCGTTTCCATCAAAACCCGGATGAATTCGCCGATGCCTTTGCTCGTGCATGGTTCAAGCTGCTTCACCGTGATATGGGACCAAAAACAAGATACCTCGGACCAGAAGTGCCGGATGAGGACTTGATCTGGCAGGATCCGATTCCTACAGTGAAATATGAATTGACGGACGCAGAAGTGGCAGAGTTGAAAGAAAAAATCCTCGACTCCAGCCTTTCTGTCAGTGAACTTGTGAAAACGGCATGGGCGGCAGCAAGCACCTACCGTGGATCTGACATGCGTGGGGGCGCGAACGGTGCCCGCATCCGACTCGCTCCACAAAAAGACTGGGAAGTGAACGAGCCCCAACAGCTTTCCAAAGTGCTTGCCGTTTATGAAGGCATCCAAAAACAGTCCGATAAAGAAGTCAGCCTTGCTGATCTGATTGTTCTAGGCGGAAGCGCAGCCGTAGAAAAAGCGGCCAATGATGCAGGTGTCGAAGTCACCGTTCCATTTGTCTCCGGACGCGGCGATGCCACCCAAGAGCAAACGGACGAAGAAAGCTTCGAAGTCCTCGAGCCGATGGCGGATGGCTTCCGTAACTATGAGAAGAAGAGATATACGTTGAGCCCTGAAGAGTTGCTCGTCGACAAAGCACAGCTCCTTGGTCTTTCTGCACCGGAAATGACTGTACTCGTCGGTGGGATGCGCGTACTTGGCGCCAACTACAAAGACACAGGCTACGGCGTATTTACAGACAACGTCGGTACACTGACAAACGACTTTTTCGTGAACCTTCTTGATATGAACATTGAGTGGAAGCCGAGTGATTACAACGAATACGAAGGCCGTGATCGTAAAACAGGCGAACTGGTCAGAAAAGCGACACGCGTCGACCTCGTCTTCGGATCGAACTCTGTCCTGCGTTCGCTTGGTGAAGTGTATGCACAGGAAGATAACAAAGAGAAATTCGTCCATGACTTTGTTGCGGCCTGGGTGAAAGTAATGAACGCGGATCGCTTTGATTTGAAGAAGAAAAAAGATCTGGCTTATCATAACGCGTAAGTAAGAAGCAGGAGGCCTCCCGCCTCCTGCTTTTTTTGTTATGCTCCTCTATGAAAAATAAAAAGCGAATAGAGGCAAAAGACCATGCTTTCATAAATATCTGATATCATGGGAGAAAGAAACTGTTGCGAGCAGACGATAAAACCGTCCCCCGCTCAAAAAGGAGGCATGCTGTGTGGATCGGAGCCGTGAAGAAGAAGTGATTCGTAATTATCAAAAAGGCGAAAAAATGATGATTCTGCTTTTTGCTCAGTGGTGCATCAATCATGACCTGGATCCAGTGGCCATTTATAAAGAGGCCTATCCATACCAGGATAAAAATAAAGAACTGATCGATGCCTTGGAGCTTACTGTACCGAAGCAGGAATCCGATCACATTGATTCTGAGACTCTGCTTGAAGTATTGTCTCTCTATGGAAATGACGACCTCGCTTTTGTTGTATCTGATTTAGTGTTCCGTAAAAATCTGAAGTAAACTTTTAAAGAAAGCACCTTATCGTGATGCCACCTGGATATACGGTAAGGTGCTTTCTCTACGGATTGGTAGGTCGTCACACTTCCCTTGCTCAGTCAATGCTTTGTCACCGTGTGTTGAACGAAAAGCCCTCCTACTTTTCAACTGCATTGAATGTGGGTATGGTAAAACTAGTAAAAAGTAAAAAGGAGTTTGAGAGGCTACTATGGCATACTTGTTATTAATTGTCGGCTTCGTTTTATTAATCAAAGGAGCCGATTTATTTGTTGATGGCTCTTCCAACATTGCAAGGCTACTCCGCGTACCGCCTATCCTGATAGGGTTAACGATTGTGGCATTTGGCACAAGCTCTCCTGAGGCAACAGTCAGTATCATTGCAGCTTTACAAGGAAATGCTGATATTTCCTTAGGGAATGTAGTTGGGAGCAATATTTTTAATGTCACTTTAGTTGTAGGTATAGCCGCTTTTTTATATCCATTAATGGTAGAGAGTGAAACAACGAAAAAAGAAATTCCATTTGTATTGCTCGCTAGTGGAGCATTACTCGTACTTATTAGTGATACGGAGTTACAGGGGCTAAAAGAAAACTTGCTTACACGCAGTGACGGCATAATCTTTTTGTTGTTTTTATCTATTTTTATGTATTATGTGATTGAAGTAGGGATGAAAAGCCGTAAAGAATCTGCCCAAAAGCCCATCCCCTCAAATATTAAGTGGGGAAAGAACATTCTTTTGACACTGGCAGGTTTAATAGCCATTATCTTTGGCGGAGCTCTGGTGGTAGATAGCGGTACAGAGATTGCCTATGATCTTGGGATGAGTAAAACATTAGTTGGATTAACCATCATTGCGATTGGTACATCACTTCCAGAACTCGTAACCTCTATATCCGCTGCATTGAAGAAAGAAAGTGGAATTGCACTAGGTAATGTAGTGGGAAGCAACATCTTCAACATATTATTTGTTCTAGGGGCCTCCGCTGTCATTTCACCTTTATCCGTAAATGGAAAGATCTTTATTGATGTCATGATTATGATTGCACTAAGCTTACTTTTGTTTTTATTTTCAAGAACCCATTACAAAATTGGAAAAACAGAGGGTTTTGTCCTTGTGACCATGTATATCGTTTATCTTGTTTACATTATTTTGAGAAACTGAGATTTTCAGAACGGAAAATTTGGTTTGGTAGCCGAATTCCTGAAATAAAAAAACCTGGCACGGGAGGAGTGCCAGGGTGAAAGTAAACAACTTAGGTGACCCAACCATGTAAGAATCATCCTTGATTCTACACGTTTTTGAAATTGAGACTAACTTGAAGGACAATTCTTTTGAGAATCCGTTTCCTTTTCCGTTTAAGTCGAATTTGCCTTCCTTCCACCTTTCATGATTCACAAATGAAAGGTGAACACCAGCTAAGAGAATTCTTTTTGTTTCCTTACGCAACGCTCAATCTAATTTCATTGGGGGGATTGTCTTACACTGACCTCTCCACGACCTGCCTTCCGCAGGCCTGCTTTTTACCTGCCCCTTCTTTCCGGACTTTTACCATCCTTAAAAAGTGGATGAACGTCCTTCCGTGACGGGGACTTTCGTTCGTTTGGAAACGAACTCGCGATGGTTGAGCCACCTAAGTTGTTTATGTTTTTTGTTATCTTCTTTACACTCTTATTATACCACCGTATACGGGTTTTAACGCTGGGGGTTGTGTCCGTTTTGTAAACGTTTACGTTGGTGTTTAATGAACAGTGGGGTTCCTCTTTATACACGATCTCTCACGCGTAAAGCAATCCATTTTGTAAACTAATCTTTTAAATCTACTTCTAGTTAATTATAGATCAGCGGTTACACATTCACCGTTTGACGGGGTGATTAGGTTTGTTGATATCAATGACCCCATTATCTACTGGATCAGATTGCTTCCCACTGACTACAAGGTGATATTCCCAACTCCCCCATACTGGAGTTCCCTCCCCTGTGTAACGGGGGTCCGTTTCATGAACAATTAAGTAAAAATACTTTTCCCCGGTTTCCATATTCGTGATGTGATTGATCATCCAGCCACTATCCAGATAAGGGTCTCCTCCAAAATCACCGCGATATTGAACTTTGTAATGATAATCACCATTCACTTCTGTGTACATCCCAGTGACATCACCCACCGGAATACTGCCATCATCTGTCTGATGACCAGGAACGACACTACTCTTTGCCGATACCCCTGATGCCATTAAACTCATAGCAAAAACTATCCCCAACCCAGCTGTTATTAATTTTTTCATGTTTGAACTTCCTCCTTATATCCTTACCCTTTAATCAATCCCTACTTGTTCTAAGTATGTCTGCTTCGTGGTGAACAGAAGATTAGTTTACAAATGGATATATAAATGGTAACACAAATAAACAGAATATTTTGTATTTTATTGTCGAGTTTTAAAAAGAGTTAGGAATAAGGTCCTTCATGCCAGCGAGGTTTATAAGAAGAAAATCGCTCTCCTTTTTTGGAGCGTATTTAAAAGGTTTCAGACTAATCCTGATGAATATGTAGAGAAAGGGTTTTAAAACCAAAAACCTCAAAGGAGAGGACTGTATGCTAGAATCTGTAAATCTATCCTTGAACATAGACAAAAAGCAGTATAAAGAGGAAATGAAACAGACTCAGTTGAAGTTACTCCAGTTGCAGCGATCCATCTATGATCATCAGTTAGGCGTTATTGTTGTTTTTGAAGGCTGGGATGCTTCCGGAAAAGGAGGCGCGATCAAACGGTTAACCAGCGGACTCGACCCACGCGGTTTTGATGTACATGCTATTGGCGCTCCTTCAACGAACGAACTGAGGCACCATTACCTCAAACGCTTCTGGAATAAGATTCCGCCCTATGGGAAATTAGCGATCTTTGATCGTTCCTGGTATGGCCGCGTTCTTGTGGAAAGAGTCGAGAATTTCGCTTCTGTTCCCGAATGGAATCGAGCCTATAACGAAATTGTTCAATTTGAACATCTACTGACTCAAGATCGATATGTCGTCATCAAAGTATGGCTCCACATTTCTAAAGAAGAACAACTGAAACGATTCCAAGAAAGAGAACAAGACCCTTTAAAGAAATGGAAAATTAAGGATGAGGACTGGAGAAACCGTGCCAAATGGGAGAAGTATGAAGAAGCTGTAGAAGATATGTTCCAGCACACATCTCCTCCAGGAAGTAAGTGGCACATTGTAGAAGGAGAAGATAAACATTATGCCAGAGTGAAAACCAATCACATCGTTATACAGGAGATTGAAGACAAATTAAAGGAGCTAACCACTTCTTTGTAACAAGCGTTCCCACTTAACATTTCAAAGAATCCGGGTACATAAAAAGCCCTGGCACTTAAGAAAGTGCCAGGGTGAAAGTAAACAACTTAGGTGACCCAACCATGTAAGAATCATCCTTGATTCTACACATTTTTTTGGATTCCAGACTTTCTCGAAGGACAATTCTATGGAGAATTCGTTTCCTTATCCGGTTAAGTCTAATTTTTCTTCCTCTTCTTCCTTAAACAGGAGAGGTAATGCACCAGCTAAGGGAATGTTCTTTGTTTTCTTACTCAACCCTCAATCTAACTTCAAAAGAGAATCGTCTCACAAAGCCTTCCCCACCACCTACCATCAGTAGGCAACTGAATCACCTGCCTTTTCAAGACTGTTTTTTCATCCTTGTTGTACGGATGCACATTCTTTTCTTGGCTGTGATTTTCGTTCGTTTGGAAACGAACTCGCGATGGTTGAGCCACCTAAGTTGTTTATTGATTTTGTTATCTTCTTTACACTCTTATTATATCACCATTTACCGATTATACCGAAGTCAGTTGTGTCTACTTTGTAAACGTTTACTATCAGTCTGATCGTGTTAGTTTTTTGCTAAGTTCTCCCAAAAAAATTCTTTCATCAGGTGCCAAAAAGCAGGGGAATGACAAATACCCCCTATTTGTTTATTTCTTCTCCAAC
This sequence comes from Halobacillus sp. Nhm2S1, assembly GCF_019599545.1. Lineage (GTDB taxonomy): Bacteria > Bacillota > Bacilli > Bacillales > Halobacillaceae > Halobacillus. The sequence goes on from NZ_JAIEZV010000004.1 coordinate 315,863, forward strand.
CACGTCACACACTCTACATGGGATGATTGGATATTGCTGATAAGAAAAGATGAAGTAGTGTTTACCTTATTCAAAGACGGCGCCTGACACCTGCTATGGTAGTGCTTTAACACAATGGGGTCAATACCGAAATAGATGTTTTATCAGATCCGTCCCTGCGCATATCCACACTAAAAAAAGAACATCACACTCGATCAGTGTGATGCTCTTTTTTATATTCCTATTGTTGAACTTACACGTCGCGACGTTTTTTAATGCTGTAGTTTGTATGAGCAACAACGGTTTTTTCAAAATCTAAATTGCGCTCGTGGAAATCATCCATAATGGTCATATCGCAAACAACGGAGTTTTGTAAATTAGCAGAAGTCACGACAGCTTCAAACTGTTGGCCGTCTTTTTGGAAAGTAATAATATCGCCTACGGTTGCTTTTTCCTCTTCTTTTACTTTCTGTTCTTCTTCTGATTCTTTCTTTTTAAACGCAGCATCAACTAAACCTTTGCTTATATTTTCATCAGCCATGAGAAATTCCCCTTCCTAGTGAGTGAATGTAATGTAGTTTTTGTAGTTTCGCTTTCGTTGGTGTCAAGATTCTGGCCAAGGGTTTCCTTATCTATACCCTTAATCAAGTGCCCTCATTCACCTTAGAGTATTACTCTATTACGATTCTTTTTTATAAGAATCGGACAACGCTTCCTAGATAAAGTACCCTGCACTCCAACGAATGTAACATGTAAAAAACAGGCCGGTTGTTGTGTGGTTACCTCCCCAAACACAACAACCGGCCCCGTATAGGCTTAAGAATTTACTTTTTCTTCATTCATCCATCTCCACTACTCTCGCTACTTTACTGATACAGTTTCCGCATCTGCAATCCAACATAACGCCCACAGGATGATCAACGATAATGAAGTCAGTGATTGTGACAGGACCACTACAGTTTGTACAATACACATTGGCTATAAGTTGCTTTCTAAAATCCTTTGGTAACGACAACCACATTTTGTTCGCTACCACTTCAAGTACTCCCTTAAAAAACACTAATGAGATTTACTCTTCTTTCTTCTCCAACCACGTCACACACTCCACGTGGCTCGTCTGCGGGAACATATCGACCGGCTGAACTTCCTTCGTCTCATACCCGCCATCCTCTAAAATACGCAAATCACGAGCAAGTGTCGAAGGATTACAGGATACATAAACGATCCGCTCCGGTTCCATATCAAGCATTGCCTTCAACAGCTCTTCGTCACAACCTTTACGAGGAGGATCGACGACAATCACGTCTGGACGAAGTCCTTGGTTACGCCACCATGGCATAAGCTCTTCCGCTTGTCCAACATAGAATTCTGCGTTATCCATTTTGTTCAGACGGGCATTCTTCTTCGCGTCGGTCACAGCTTCTGGTACGATTTCTACGCCGTACACTTTCTTCGCTTTCTGCGCGAGGAACAAGGAGATGGTACCAATTCCGCAGTAAGCGTCAATGACGGTTTCTCCACCTCTTAGATCGGCATAGTCGAGAGCCTGATCATAGAGCTTCTTCGTCTGTGTCGGGTTGACCTGGTAGAACGACTTCGGTGAGATCATAAATTTGATGTCGCCGATCGTGTCATAAATGTACTCATCACCCCAGATGATGTTCGTTTCTTTTCCAAGGATGACGTTCGTTTTTGCACCGTTCACATTATGGACGATCGATTTCACATTTGGAAAGGCATCACGGATCTCATCAATCATTTTGTCTTTGTGTGGAAGTTTTTTCGTCTTCGTGACGAGGACAATCATGATGTCTTTCGTATTCTGACCGGTACGGACCATGATGTGTCTCAGCACGCCGCGATGGGTCTGTTCATCGTAGGTATCCATTCCGTTTTTGGATGCGATGCGGCGGACGGTTTCGACCATGCGATCGTTCATTTCGTCCTGAATCAGGCATGTGTCCATGTCGATGATGTTGTGGCTTCGTTTCTGATAGAAGCCTGTCATCAGTTCACCGTTTTCTTTCTGCCCGACAGGAATCTGGACTTTGTTACGGTAACGCCACGGGTCCTCCATACCAACCGTCGGGTGGACAGGGACATGCTCAAGATGTCCGATTTTCTTCATGTTGTCTTTCACTTGCTTCTGTTTCATATCGAGCTGCATTTGATAGCTCATATGCTGAAGCTGACAGCCACCGCACTGGTAAAACACATCACATGGCGGCTCAACACGGTCTTCACTTGCTTCTGTCACTTTTACCAGCTTGCCAAAGCCGAAGTTCTTTTTCACTTTGACGACTTTCACTTCGGCCTTTTCACCTGGAAGGCCATACGGTACGAAAAGTGGATAGCCATCGACTTTCCCTACCCCATTGCCTTCGTGGGTCAAATCTTCAAAGCTCAGTTCAATCGTATCGTTCTTCTGTACGGGCGGTTTCGGTTTCGCCATTGTTCATCCGTCCTTTATCTATATACTCTAACCGTAGTTTATCATATCTCTAAGTGCGGAGTCGCCCCGGGTAGCTGCTCGATGTCATAATTGTGAAGTCGCCCAGACAGGCTAGTTTACTCTCTACAAACAAAACAAAAGAACGCCACTGTCTCAAACAGCAGCGCTCCCCATTATTCTTCTTCGTCAGCTTCTTCTTCTTTAAATATGTCTTCTGGAACAAAAAAGTCCAGATGTCTGTATAAATTGACAAATTCCCCGGGCAATAATCCACCGAATTCCCCGTCGATATTCAACTGCATCTTTTCATCTGTCTTCACTTTCACACGACTTGCGGTCATGTGAATGAATTTCGGATGATTCAAGTGGTTACCCTGGATGGCAAGCGTCGCTAAACGGACGAATTCTGCGATGTTCATTTTTTCAATGATCATCAGGTCGAAAAGTCCATCATCCATACGAGCGGATGGCGCCAGTTTCTCAAGGCCGCCGACAGAGTTAGTATTGCTGACGAGGAAAAGCATGATCTCGCCTTCATACCATTTGCCGTCATACTCCATTTCGACGTAGGTCGGACGGATCGATGGAAGCATCTCAATGCCTTTTAAGTAATAGGCAAGCTGACCGATCATCGTCTTCAACTTACTTGGTACTTCGTAAGAGATTTCGGTTATTTTACCGCCACCGGCGATATTCATGAAATATTGGTCGTTGACACGGCCGATATCGAGCGGATGGCTGTAGCCTTCCAGGATGATATCCACCGCTTTATGAATGTTTCTAGGCACGTGTAAGGCACGGGCAAAATCGTTCGTTGTCCCGACTGGAATGATGCCGACTTTCGGTTTGTGTGGTTTTTCGGCAAGTCCGTTGATGACTTCATTGATGGTTCCGTCTCCCCCTGCAGCGACAACCAGATCGAATTCACGATCGACGGCGTACTCCGCTGCTTTGACGGCGTCACCAGCACATGTTGTGGCATGAGTGGAGGTCTCGTAACCGGACTGTTCGAATCGTTGCAAAATGTCCGGGAGAACCTTGCGTATGACTTCTCTTCCAGAGGTCGGGTTATATATAATTCGGGCACGTTTCATCGTGTATGACCCCCTTTTCTATCCAAGCATGTTCCATTCTACATCATAGCGCTTTTTCCTGGATTTGCAAACCATTTCTATAGTATATGATGACAAGTCTTAAACCATACGAAAGCACGCACCAGCAAGTGCGTGCTTTCTTGAAATTTAAGCAATTAGCGCTTTTCCATCTCTGCAAGGATGATCTTGTTGACCATCGGTGGGTTCGCTTGTCCTCTAGTTTCTTTCATCACCTGACCGACAAGGAATCCAAGGGCTTTATCTTTTCCGTTTTTGAAGTCTTCGATGGACTGAGGATTGTTGTCCATGATGCCGACAACGATTTCCGTCAGCTGGCCTTCGTCGGAAATTTGGACAAGTCCTTTATCCTTAACAATCTTCTCAGGATCGCCGCCTTTTTCTACAAGCTCTGTGAAGACTTTCTTCGCGATCTTGGAACTGATCGTTCCGTCTTCGATCAACTGGATCATCTTCGCAAGAGAAGCCGGAGTCAACTCAAGCTCATGAAGCTCTTTGTAGTGCTTGTTCATGTAAGCTGATACTTCACCCATCAACCAGTTGGATGCCTGCTTGATGTCCGCTCCCTCGGCAATTGTTTCTTCGAAGAAATCGGAAAGCTCTTTGTTGTTGGTAAGAACCATCGCATCGTATTCTGGAAGCTTCAGTTCTTCGATGTAGCGCTTCTTACGGGCATCTGGAAGCTCAGGAATTTCGGCACGGATGCGTTCTTTCCAAGCTTCATCGATGTGTAGAGGCACAAGATCCGGCTCTGGGAAGTAACGATAGTCGTCAGAACCTTCTTTGACACGCATCAGAATCGTTTCTTTCGTCTGCTCATCGTAACGACGAGTTTCCTGAAGGATTTCCCCTCCGGAAAGCAGTTCTTTCTGCTGACGCTTCTCTTCGAATTCCAGTCCTTTTTGTACAAAGGAGAAGGAGTTCAAGTTCTTAAGCTCTGTCTTCGTTCCGAACTCTTCCTGACCGATTGGGCGGATGGAAAGGTTGGCGTCACAACGTAGGGACCCTTCTTCCATCTTACAGTCAGAAACGCCTGTGTACTGGATGATGTTTTTCAATGCTTCCAAGTACGCGTACGCTTCTTTCGGTGAACGGATGTCCGGCTCAGAAACGATTTCAACGAGCGGAGTACCTTGGCGGTTGTAGTCGACAAGGGAGTATCCATCATCGCTGTGTGTCAGCTTACCTGCATCTTCTTCCATGTGAAGACGCGTAATACCGATACGCTTCTTCTTGCCATCGACTTCGATATCGATGTAACCATTCTCACCGATCGGCTTATCAAACTGGGAAATTTGATATGCTTTCGGGTTGTCCGGATAGAAATAGTTTTTACGGTCGAACTTCGTGTCTGTCGCGATGTCACAGTTCAATGCCATCGATGCTTTCATTGCAAAGTTCACGGCTTCTTCGTTCAATACTGGAAGAACACCAGGGTACCCAAGGTCGATCGGGTTTACGTTCGTATTCGGATCATCTCCGAACATGTTCGGAGACGGGCTGAAAATTTTCGAGTCTGTTTTTAATTCTACGTGGACTTCAAGTCCGATAATCGTTTCAAAGTTCATTAGCGCGCACCTCCAAGGGACGGGCGTTGTTTATGATAATCAGTCGCCTGTTCGAAGGCATGAGCGGCACGGTAAACGGTACCTTCATCAAAGTGTTTTCCGATGATCTGAAGGCCGATCGGCAGACCGTCTCCAGAGAAACCGCATGGGATGGAGATTCCTGGTACGCCTGCAAGGTTAACCGGAATCGTCAAAATATCGTTCGCATACATCGTCATTGGATCGTCGACTTTGTCCCCTACTTTGAAGGCAGGTGTCGGTGTTGTCGGCCCGATGATGACATCGTAGTCTTCAAACACTTTTTCAAAATCGTTCTTGATCAACGTACGGACCTGCTGAGCTTTCTTGTAGTACGCATCGTAGTAACCAGAGCTCAACGCGAAGGTTCCAAGCATGATGCGGCGCTTCACTTCGTCACCGAAACCTTCCGCGCGGGAACGCATAAACATGTCTAGCATGTTTTTCGCATCTTCGGCGCGCTTACCATAACGGACACCGTCAAAACGGGCCAGGTTCGCAGATGCTTCAGAAGACGAAATCAGGTAGTACGTGGATAGCGCGTACTTGGAGTGAGGAAGAGAAACTTCTTCCCATGTCGCTCCCATTTTTTCGTATTCTTTAAGAGCAGCTTTAACTGCTTCTTTTACTTCTTCAGAAACCCCTTCAGAAAGGTATTCTTTCGGTACACCAATTTTCATGCCTTTGACATCACCAGTTAGAGACTCGGTGTACTTCGGCACTTCGACGTTGGCAGAAGTAGAATCCATCTTGTCATGACCAGCGATTGTCTCAAGCAAGAACGCATTGTCTTCGACGCTGCGCGTGATTGGTCCGATTTGGTCAAGAGAAGAGGCGAACGCGATGAGTCCGAAACGGGACACACGGCCGTAAGTCGGTTTCAATCCGACCACACCACAATAAGCCGCTGGCTGGCGGATGGAACCGCCGGTATCAGAACCGAGGGAGTAAGGAACTTCTCCTGCGGCTACAGCTGCGGCAGAACCACCACTGGATCCGCCTGGAACGTAATCGGTATTCCATGGGTTACGAGCTGCTGCGTAGCTGGAGTTTTCGTTGGAAGAACCCATCGCGAATTCGTCCATGTTCAATTTTCCGATGGTAACGGACTTGGCGTCATTCAGTTTGTTGACAACGGTCGCGTCATACAAAGGATCGTCCAGGTTAGAGAGAATCTGGCTTCCTGCAGTTGTACGCAGTCCTTTGGTTACGATGTTGTCTTTCACACCGATCGGCAGACCGAAAAGCTTCGCATCGTCGTTGCCGCGCTCCTGGTCAAGCTCTGCTGCCTGCTTCTTGGCTGCTTCTTTGTTCAGCGTGATGAAAGCCTGGACTTCTTCATCCACTTCTTCGATACGCTTGTAAGACTCCTCCACTAAGTCCGTGACGGAAATCTCTTTGTTATGTAGCTTCTCTTGAAGCTCACGTAATGTATAGTCAAATAAAGACATCGTCGAACCTCCTTATTCCAATACGGATGGCACTTTGAACTGTCCATCCTGCTTGTCCGGTGCATTTTTCAGTGCATCATCCTGAGAAATCCATTTCTTCGGCTCGTCCTTACGCATGACGTTCTTCAAATCAAGAACGTGGGTCGTAGGCTCGACGCCTGTTGTATCTAATTCATTCAATTGTTCCGCATACGTGATGATGTCATCAAGCTGCTTCGTGAATGTCGTTGCTTCTTCTTCCGTGATCGCAAGGCGCGCGAGATTCGCGACGTGCTTCACTTCCTCTTTGCTAATTCTGGACATAATGCGACCTCCATTTCGATCTCACATAATATATGATCATACCAAATATCAGAATCCATTTTCAACGTACGGATACACCTTTCTTAGTTTAACACATCAAAAGGACGCTGTCTTATCGTGTGAGTTCCCTTATTTGGAAGAGTTGTTTCGAGACTTTTGTCGGTCGTTATAGGCATATGAAGAAGCGACACTCGAAACTACGGACGTTGATTGACGTCCAGGACAGAAATCCTTTCTCCAAAGAACTAGCTCGAAAAAATAAAGAAACCAGATCTACCTGATTAACTTTGAAGAAACTAAAAAAATTCCCGGCCATAAGGCCGGGAATTTTGTGGTAAAGAACTTCTTACATTTTCGTAACTTTATCAAATTCTTCAGCAATCTCTTCCGGTGGTTGACCAGTAAGACTGACAAGAATTGAAACAAGCCCACCTAGGATGAAACCAGGTACGATTTCGTAAAGGTCGAAGATTCCTCCACTCAGGAAGTCACCCCAAACGACAACGGTAACCGCACCGACGATAATTCCGGCAAGTGCACCATTACGTGTGATGCCTTTCCAGAATAGGGACAAGATGATTACGGGACCGAATGCGGCACCGAAACCTGCCCAAGCGTAAGATACAAGACCAAGAACGGTACTGTCCGGGTTACCTGCTAGAAGCACCGCGATCAATGCGATACCAGCTACGGCAACACGACCAACCCATACCAATTCTTTCTCAGTAGCGTTCTGACGGAACAGTGCTTTATAGAAGTCCTCTGCTAGTGCAGATGAAGATACAAGCAGCTGAGAGTCAATCGTACTCATAATGGCAGATAGAATCGCTGCCAACAGGATACCGGCAATGACAGGGTGGAACAGGATCTGAGAGAACGTGATGAAAATCTTCTCAGAGTCGACAAGCATCTGGATGCCGCCTTCTGTCATTACTTCTGCGTTGAATGTAGAAAGATCAGCTACATCTGCCGTATTGATGTAAGCAAGTCCGAATAGACCTGTGAAGATGGCACCGTAAAGACCTAGAACCATCCAGCCGATACCGATCAAACGTGCTTTCGGAACGTCCTTAGGAGATCTTAGAGCCATGAAACGTACAAGGATGTGCGGCTGACCGAAGTAACCAAGTCCCCAAGCAAGAGAAGATAGGATCGCAAGGGCACCGACACCTTGAACCATGTTCAAGTGAGATGGGTCAATTTGAGCTACTGCGTCTGTGGCAGCATTCCAACCACCAAGTTCAGAAATCGCAACAATTGGTACTGCGATTAAGGCAAAGAACATCAGGATACCTTGAACAAAGTCTGTCCAACTTACGGCTAGGAATCCACCTAAGAAAGTGTAAGAAATAGTAACAATTGCGCCTAACCATAGAGCCTGTGTATAGCTCAATGCAAAGGAAGCTTCAAACAGCTTCGCACCGGCAACCATACCGGAAGATGTATAGAAGGTGAAGAATAAAAGAATGACAGCTGCAGAAATGACACGTAACACGTGGGAGTGGTCACGGAAGCGGTTCTCAAGATAGTCTGGAACAGTAATCGAGTCATTTGCAATCTCCGTAAATACACGAAGTCGGCGTGCGACGAACTGCCAGTTTAAGTATGCACCAATAGCTAGACCAACACCGATCCAAGCTGCGGATAGTCCTCCAGCGTAAATCGCACCAGGCAGACCAAGCAGCAACCAACCACTCATGTCGGATGCGCCGGCAGATAGTGCGGCAACTCCTGGACCTAAACGACGACCACCTAAGACATAGTCAGATAAATCACTTGTTAGACGATATGCAGCAAAACCGATTCCCAGCATACCGATTAAATAGACAATAAACGTTATTAACGTAGCAGTACTCATGTTTTGTTATTCGCTCCTCTCAGTGAATAGTGTAATGATAGATAGAATGATTAAAATTGGCATTGGTACAAATAACCAGAACCATGTTGCTCCAGCGATGGTTGCTGATGTTGCAGTAGCGAGTTCAAACACATTTCCACCTCCCAAATGTTGGTTTATACAATCCTATGCAAAGCGTACCGACGCATGGTTCTTAAGTCATGAAGACTTAAAAAAACCAAACACAGGTACAACTATATCATATAACTTTTGTAAGAACATTGCAAAAATTGTGCGAATAGGTCATAATTGAATTTTTATTCATTTATTTAGTATGAAAATACACATATGTGACATTTTTATGATAATCATTCACAAAATTTATTTTAAAAAATTTTCGAGTCCATAAAAAAATGGGGAAATGTCCCCTTTTCCCGACAGCGTTAGTATGTTCCATTTTTCATGAAAAAATCCCTTTCCACATGTATGCGGAAAAGGGATTTTTTGGGCTTTCTATTACAGCATTTCAGAAGTTGTTTTTCCTTGCATATGATGAATAAGGTAATCAGGCCCTCCAGCTTTTGAATCGGTTCCTGACATGTTGAAACCACCGAACGGATGATAGCCGACGATCGCTGCCGTACATCCACGGTTGAAGTACAAGTTACCAACATGGAAGTCTTCGCGTGCTTTTTCTATATGCTCGCGATTGTTGGAAATCACAGCCCCAGTTAAGCCATATTCGGTATTATTTGCGAATTTGATCGCCTCGTCGAAAGATTTCGCCTTCGTGAATCCTACCACAGGACCGAAGATTTCCTCCTGCATGAGACGTGCATCCGGAGCAAGGTCAGCAAAAACAGTCGGTGCGACAAACCAGCCTTTGCTGTCGTCTCCTTTTCCGCCTGTCATCAACCTTCCTTCTTCCTTACCAATTCCGATGTAACTCATAATCTTATCATAAGCACCCTGGTCGATCACGGGTCCCATGTAGTTGCTGTTATCCGTTGGATCACCATAGTTCACTTGTTCCTTCGTCTTCTGAACGACTCGTTCCAGCAGCTCATCATACACATCTTCATGAGCGATGACACGGGAACATGCGGAGCACTTCTGTCCAGAAAAACCGAAAGCCGAGTACGTAATCGCATCAGCTGCAAGCTCGAGGTCAGAATCGCTGTCGACGACAATCGTATCTTTTCCGCCCATTTCAATGATGGTACGCTTCAACCACTTTTGACCTTCGTGGACTTTTGCTGCACGCTCAAATAAACGAGTACCGACTTCACGGGAACCCGTAAAGCTGATAAAACGAGTACGAGGATGATCGACAAGATAGTCGCCGACTTCCTTACCGCTTCCAGGGATATAGTTGATAACTCCTTTCGGCAGGCCCGCTTCTTCCAGCACTTCCATCATCTTATAGGCGATGATCGGAGTCGCACTGGCCGGTTTCAGAAGAACCGTGTTCCCGGATACCATAGCAGCAACCGTCGTTCCACACATGATGGCAAAGAGGAAGTTCCATGGAGAAATGACAACCCCTACTCCAAGCGGAATGTAATGGAAACGGTTGTTTTCAATCGGACGGGAATTGATTTCCACGCCTTTATCAATTTCAAGCATTTGTCGCCCATAATACTCCATGAAGTCGATCGCTTCCGCTGTATCCGCATCCGCTTCTTTCCATGGCTTCCCGCCTTCTTTGACGAGGTGTGCCGTAAACTCATGCTTACGACGACGAACAATCGCTGCAGCACGGAAAAGGATGTCCGCACGGAACTTCGCTTTCGTTTTTCTCCACCAGTCAAATGTCTCATCGGCCACCTGGTGAGCTTTCTCAGCAAGATCCTGATTCGCCTTCGACACATAGCCGATGACTTCTTTCTTATTAGCTGGATTGACGACCTCGATCTTGTCATCCGTCATGATCCGCTCCCCGCCGATGATTAGAGGGTACTCTTTTCCAAGGTCCGCTTCTACCTGCTTGATTGCCGCCTGCAGAGCTTTCCGATTTTCTTCCACTGTGAAATCAGTAAATGGTTCGTGTTTGTAAGGGACTACCATAAAAAACCGCCTCCTTGAAAAGTAAAATGGGTGACGCTATGTAATAGTTTGAAAATTACCACATTAAGCGTTTCCACAACTATTCTATCGTAACTATGCATCTAGTTCAAACGATTGAGGCTGATTTTATCGCAAATATTCAACTGTGGAGAACTGAGGACAAACATTTGCGTATTTCATCAAAATTCCTAGATATTTTTCTACTTTTGTCGAAATTTCACTATTCCTCAACTGTGTCTATTATATTAAAGTGCCTGATTGTCTAATAAAAAAGACCGCATGGGGTAGTGGCCCATGCGGTCTTTGTATTATTCGTAAACATGAACGAAAGGTTCCTGCTCGCCGGCTTTTTTGACGATCAGACTTTCCGGTTCATCCATGCTGTGGATATTTACTTGGACATTATAGTGATCTGCAAACATTTCGTTTACAAGACTGTACACATATTGTGTGAAGCCGACAACTTCCGATTCAGATTGGAATTGGATTGGTATTTCAATCGACACTTCACGCAGTTCGTTATTGACGTAAAATCCATTGCCGATCATGCCTACGAAGTTCGGGAAATAGTCGGATACTTCTTTTCTGAAGTCCGAGAAGATCTGTGAATCATCGAAGTGGTCCTCTTCTGCTTCCTTGGATGGAAACAGCACGTGTTTTTCTTCGATACGATCCCAGCCATTTACGGTCATGTCCGACCCTTTAACGTACGTTTTACTTAAAAACTTACCTGGAACTTTCGAGCTCGCTTCCTCTTCTTCATAAAGGGCGAAGACGATTGGAACATCGTTCAGCTCTTCTCTTTTACGGATTCTATCTAATATTTCATCCGCATATTCTTTCCCTTTTTTAAGGAGCTCTTCCGTTGAATGATCTTCGGATAAGCTTTGTCCCTCTACTGTGAAGTTATATACGGTTCGTAAGGAAATCCCGATAGTTAGCCCACTCAGTTCCACCTTATTTTCGTCTTTTCGAACTAAGTAATTCTGTTCTATGATGTTGGAAATGTAGCGGGGGCTCTCACGGAAGTCTTCCTCTGTTGCTGCGTCCTCATTCAATTCAGGATTCAATCCATCTTCGACTTCTTCAGGATCCTGATCTTCTTCTACTGGCACGTTTCCATCACGCCCCAACCATGTAAGAAGTGTATCTCCATCCAAGTACTGGCCAGGCTGGAAGAAGTATTTATCCGGGTCGTAGTATTCTTTAGAATGACGGCGAAGGCCGCTTTCAAATTCATCGATATCCATCCGGTTGCCCATCTGGTTCGTCGTCACAGCACGGGCGGTTGAAACCTTCGGGCTGCTCTCTGTCAGGATCATCCGGTAATCCTGTTCCGACATGTTGTAGTTCGGAATGATGGCGGATTGATTATTTTTTTCATCTTTCGTTTCCTGTATAACTTCTTCTCTGTTGTCAAAAACGGGCGTACACGCGCTTACGACGAGCAATGAACTAAGCAACAGTGCGTGCATCTTCCTCATGCTTTCCACTCCCTTAATGAGACCAGCCGGAGCGTCTTTGACTTCTCACGCTCCGGCTCGTCTTGTATAACCATAAAACGTTTGGCCGATCAGGATAGAGCGTTTTTGAACTGCTCTTCATCCCAAATTTCAATCCCCAAGTCCGATGCTTTCGTGTACTTGGAACCGGCGTCTTCCCCAGCGATAAGAAGGTCGGTTTTCTTACTGACACTTCCTGTCACTTTCCCGCCAAGTTCCTCAATCATTTTCTTCATATCCGATCGGCTGTAATCCTCCATTTTCCCTGTAAGGACCACAGTCTTATCGTTGAAAGGAGAATCGATCGGCTGGTCGCTCTTCTTCGCACCTTTGTATTCCATGTTAAGACCGAGACGCTTCAATTCTCCCAATAACTGGAGGACCTGGTCTTCATCAAAGTAGCTGGCGATCGATTCGGCCATCTTGCTGCCGATTTCAGGAATGGCTTCAAGTGCAGCGGCATCCGCTTCGACGAGGGCGTCCATATGTTCAAAATGCTGGGCAAGCGTACTTGCGGCTTTCGAACCAACGTAACGCACTCCAAGACCGAACAGCAGTCGCTCGAGGGAGTTTTCTTTTGAAGCTTCAATCGCATTCAAAAGGTTCTCCACTGATTTTTCACCCATACGATCAAGCTGCAACAGCTCTTCACGGTCGAGCTTATACAAGTCTGCGATCGTATGAATTAAGTTCTCCTGGAAAAGTTGGGCGATCACTTTTTCCCCAAGACCTTCAATATCCATCGCATTTCTTGAAACGAAGTGAATCAAGCCTTCCCGCAATTGGGCCGGACAGTTCGGATTCACGCAGCGTAAAGCGACTTCTTCATCAAGACGGACAAGCTGACTGCCACACTCCGGACATTCTTCCGGCATGCGGTACGGCTCTTCTTCACCAGTCCGCTGATCTTCAACTACACGGACGACTTCAGGGATGATGTCTCCGGCTTTCTTGATGACCACCGTGTCTCCGATACGGATGTCTTTTTCGATAATCAGGTCTTCATTATGCAAGGATGCACGTTGCACCGTTGTTCCTGCAACTTTGACCGGATCAAGAATCGCTGTCGGAGTCACCGCACCTGTTCGGCCAACACTGAGTTCAATATCCTTCAGCTTCGTGATCGCTTCTTCTGCCGGGAACTTGTAGGCCGTTGCCCACCGCGGGCTTTTCGCCGTAAAACCTAAGTCTTCCTGTTGATCGAGGCTGTCCACTTTGATGACGATGCCGTCAATCTCGTAATCAAGATCCGCACGGTGTTCGACCCAGCTATTCACATAGTCGATGACCTCTTCGATATCGTTACACTTTTTCCATTCCGGATTTGTTTTCAAGCCGAGCTCTTTCATTTTCTCCAGGCGTTCACTGTGCGCTTCTGTCGGATCATTTTCCCACACACCGATGCCATATAAGAAAATGTCCAGATTACGCTTGGCCGCAATTTTCGGGTCCAGCTGTCGTAAGGAACCCGCAGCGGCGTTACGTGGGTTGGCGAAAGGTTCTTCCCCATTCGATTCTTTGGCTTCATTCAATGCCATGAATGACTTCTTCGGCATATACGCTTCGCCTCTGACTTCGACGGTCACCGGTTCTTTCAACCGAAGAGGAATGTTTCGGATAGTCCGCAGGTTTTTCGTAATATCTTCCCCGGTCGTCCCATCTCCACGAGTCGCTCCCCGCACGAAAATCCCATCTTCATATTTTAGAGAAACGGCAAGGCCATCGATTTTCAGTTCACATACGTAATTGACCTCTGCCTCCGTGCCATTTTTGACACGACGGTCGAAGTCGCGCAGTTCTTCATCATTAAAAGCATTGCCGAGGCTGAGCATCGGGATGTCGTGCTGCACTTTTACAAAAGCGTCCAGAGGCTTGCCACCGACCCGCTGGGAAGGTGAATCCGGCGTCTGCAAGTCCGGGTGCTCTTCTTCAAGCTTGATCAATTCCTGCATTTTTTTATCATATTCATAGTCGGAAACACTCGGATCATCGAGCGTGTGATATTCATAACTGTACTGTTCGAGATCCTGTCTGAGTGTTTCGATCTTTTGCTTAGCTTCCGTTGCGTTCATATCCATCCACTTCCTTACGCTTTCGTAATCGGAGCAAAACGAGCAAGCAGGCGCTTAATACCTGTCGGTGCCGGGAAGGCGATATCGAGTTCCATCCCATCTCCTTCACCCTGCACTTTGACGACCGTGCCTTCGCCCCACTTTTTGTGGTGTGCTTTATCACCCGGCTGCCAGCCGATTTTTTCCCCGCCTGAAGATTTTTTCTCAGGCTTCTTCGCGGCCCGTTTTTTCGGAGCGGCTTGAGGCTTCGTACCGAACGGCGTGCTTTCACGTTTTTTATTGAAGAATGGCAGCTCTTCTTTCTGTTCTTTTCCTTGTATCAGCTCTTCCGGAATTTCATGAATAAAGCGACTGATTGGATTCATGTTCGTACGGCCGTACAGGGTACGCATTTTCGCGTGAGAAATGAACAACTCTTTTTCCGCACGGGTAATCCCGACATAAGCAAGACGGCGTTCTTCTTCCATTTCCTCTTCATCCATTAGCGCACGGCTGTGCGGAAAGACGTTCTCCTCCATACCAATGAGGAAAACAACTGGGAACTCGAGCCCCTTCGCTGAGTGCAGCGTCATCAACGTAACGGTGTCATCACTACTAGGGTCTTCATTCATAGAATCAATATCCGCAATCAAAGCGAGATCCGTCAAGAAAGCGACCAGTGTTTTATCTTCGGCGTTTTCTTCAAAGTTTTTCGTAACAGATTTGAATTCTTCAATGTTCTCAAGGCGGCTTTGCGCTTCGATGCTCTTCTCGTTCATAAGCATCTCTTCATAGCCGGTCTTATCGATGACTTCCTGGACCATATCCGTTGCAGAAAGGAATTCCTGCTGCTCGGCCCAATTCTGGATCATTTTACGGAAGCTCATGATCGCTTTCGCTGCTTTAGCGCTGACCCCCACGAAATCGACTTCCGCCGCGGCTTCGTATAAGGAAATGTCTTGATCCGCCGCATAAGCAAGCATCTTATCCATACTCGTTTTTCCGACACCGCGCTTCGGTTCGTTGACGACACGCTGGAAGCTTAAGTCGTCGTTCGGGTTCGCGATGAGACGCAGGTAAGCAAGCATGTCCTTAATCTCTTTACGATCATAGAACTTCGTCCCACCGATCATCTGGTATGGTACCCCTGCTTTGACGAACGTTTCCTCAATCGTACGGGACTGAGCGTTCGTGCGGTACAAAATCGCCACGTCCTGATAGCGGAACTTTCCTTGGCGAACGAGGTCTTCAATTTTATCTGTGACAAAAAGACCTTCTTCACGTTCCGTGCCTGCCTGGTGGTAATGAATCTTCTCTCCACCTTTATTGTCTGTCCAAAGACGCTTCGGCTTACGGCCGCTGTTTTTATCAATGACGTTGTTGGCGGCATCCAAGATTAATTCCGTTGAGCGGTAGTTCTGCTCAAGCAGGATTGTACGTGCTTTCGGGTAGTCACTTTCAAAGTTCAGGATGTTTTGAATATCCGCTCCGCGCCAAGCATAAATGGACTGGTCGGAGTCACCGACAACACAGAGATTCTGGTAACGGCTCGCCAAATGTTTGACCAGTTGATACTGAGCATGGTTCGTATCCTGATACTCATCGACATGGATGTACTGGAAACGGCGCTGGTAGGATTCCAACACTTCCGGCACTTCGTCGAAAAGTCTTAAGGTTTGCATGATCAAGTCGTCGAAATCGAGCGACTGGTTTTTGCGGAGTTTCTTTTGATAGCCTTTGTAAATTTGGGCGATTTGTTCTTCATGCATGTTACCCGCTTGTTTTTCATAATCTTCTGCGGTCATCAATTCGTTCTTTGAATTACTAATCGCGCCGAGCATCGCACGCGGGTCCCATTTTTTCGGATCAAGGTTGATCTCTTTCAGTACTTGTTTAATAACAGAAAGTTGATCGCTCGAATCCAAGATCGAAAAATTGCGATCATAACCGATCCGGTCGATGTCACGTCTCAAAATCCTTACACACATCGAGTGGAACGTGGACATCCAGATTTTTTCCCCGTCTTTGCCGACAAGAGATTCGACACGCTCTTTCATTTCGCGTGCCGCTTTATTTGTAAACGTAATCGCTAATATATTCCGTGGCGCAATGTCTTTTTCACTAAGTAGATAGGCGATGCGGTGTGTCAGTACGCGTGTTTTACCACTTCCGGCACCTGCCATGATGAGCAGCGGGCCTTCTGTGTGGGTCACCGCTTCTCGTTGTTCTGTATTCAAGCCTTGAATCAATGCGTTCAATGCCTGTGTCATGAGGGTCCACCATCCTTCATCTTCATTGATTTAACGGCTTCGACCGTTTTAAGAGCAACCTCTAGGTTATCATAAATCACATCGCCGACAACGATGACATCTGCATAGGCGGCCATTTCTGACGCCTGTTTTTCCGAACGGATGCCTCCGCCGTAAACGAGGGATGTGTTTTCTAATTGTCGGGCTACGGCTTTGACCAAGTCTGGATCGCCGTAGGTCCCGCTGTATTCCATGTAAAAAACGGGCAGACGGAAAATATGTTCAGCCATCTGAGCATAGGCGAGGACATCTTCTTCATCCGGAAGCGAGCACTCCGTCCGTTTGAACACTTTCGCTTCAGGGTTTAGCACACAATACCCTTCTGTCATCATGTCCTGCCACTCGATCACATCTGCATACTCTTTGATCGCGTGGTGCTGCACATCAATCATCCACTTCTTATGACCACTGTTCAGCACAAGAGGGATGAAATAAGCATCGAAGCCGGGCGCAATCGCTTCGATGTCCGACACTTCCAACACAACGCTGATGTCGTACTCCTCGATGCGTTCCTGCAAATCCGTGACGTTTTCGAACGTGACGCCGTCTGTACCGCCGACGATGATCGCATCCGTTCCTGATGTACATATCTTTTCTAAGTCTGCGTCTGTGATCGTCTTATTCGGATCAAGCTTGAACACATGATCCCACTCGCTTATATTGTACATTTCCGTCCTCCAAAACAACAGTTATCCATCTACCCATTATAGCAAATTTTCATCCCCGGGTTGAGGGGCACAACCAAACAATTCTATGACCATTATAAGAAGAGGTTGTGAAGGGTGGTGGAAATATATGTATGACCTGGTACACCATAAATTGTAAACACGAAAAAGCCCGTCCTCTCCACCGAAAAGAGAGTCGGGCTTTGGCTTTGTGCTATTGTAAAATTATGGATGACCAGGTCATGCAGATGGGTCATCCAGATGATCATACAAACATTACCATACCAAAATCAAGATGGCTGTTCGGGGAGGAGGCGGGTGGATGTGAAGGTCATGGTGACGAGTCCCACGCTTAGGATGGTGATGGCGGAGAGCATGAGCGTCTCGAGTGAAAAGAGGTAGCCACTGGCACCGATAACCACGGCGTCGATCGCGAGGATGACGAATCCGACATTGACTTTGCACCAATCGGCGATCATCTGGGCGAGGAGGTCGGTTCCGCCCGTGCTTGTATGGACGCGGAGCATCAATCCAATCCCTCCACCCACAAGCGCCCCTCCAATAATAGAGCTGATTGCTGGATCGAGCGGCAAGTGATGGACCCGTAAACCTTGAAGAACATCAATGGAAAAAGAAGAAATCAACAACCCGTGCAGACTGTTGTAGAAATACGAACGGTAATAGAACCAGGCGAGCGTGAAAATCGGAATGCTGAAGCAGATGATCGTAAGCCCGACTTCAAGTCCCCATATATAATTGGCAATCATCCCGATTCCTATGATGCCTCCATCTAACACATGATCCGGAATCAGGAAAAAGTTGATGCCGAGTGAAAGTATCATACTGCCGAGAATGATCATGGCGCCTTTTTTCAACATCGTTTTCATCGGACAGGTCCCCTTCCATAGTACTAGCCTATGCCTGTCCGTTTTGTCTTAGAATCACGGAAAAGTGTTTCCATGGTCGGTTATTCAGATCACAAAAAAGACTGCCACAAATATTGGCAGTCTCCTATCATCTATTCGGTTTGTTTTGCCTGCACACGGTCAAGCGCTTGTGTATAGGCATCATTGCCATAATTCAAGCAGCGTTTCACACGGGAAATCGTCGCCGTGGATGCACCTGTTTCGGTTTCAATTTTATGATAAGTGAAGCCTTCGCGCAGCATGCGCGCTACTTCCAATCGCTGAGCGAGTGATTGAACTTCATTCATCGTTGCGAGATCATCAAAGAATTCATAGCATTCTTCTATACTCTGCAAAGATAAAACCGCTTCGAACAGTTGATCGAGCGTCTTTCCTCTCAATTTATCGATCTGCATGCCTTTTCCCTCCTTACTCCGATTCTACTGCAGCGTTTCCTGGAATGATGTTCACCCAAGTCTTCCCTGGTATAAATGCCAGAGGACTGCCGTCTTTATAGGGAAGCAATCGTCCATTGACGTTCTTCCACTCTACTTCTTTCATTTTTCCTTTTTGTAAAAGAAACCCGTTCCCGCCTGATGTCAGATCAATCGCACGACGGCCGGCACCATCAATGATCCGGTGGTCCGTTTCAATAATCATGACATTGTCTGCGGCTATCCATTCTCCATTTAAACGGTCGATGGATGGCTCTCCATCACTGGAACGTAAAAACTGCTCTTTCTCTTTATCATAAGTAAAACTCACGTTCGTCCGACTGCCATAAGTGACCTGGACGTCCTGCACTGGTGTGCCATCATAGAGCCCTTCTCTAGAGAAAGGCAGAGCTTCAGGTGCTCCTTCCGCCTCATAGCCTTTGTTCGCAACCGCCTGCTCGACTCCCTCTGTCAAAAGATAAGAATTGTGAGGAGCTGCACGATCGGAGGACCGTTTAAATAACCAGCCGTTGTTATCATACATCGCTCCATCCAGGAAATCGACACCGCTGCGGGCTACTTTTTGATTGATGGCCACAGATGCACCGTGATAGGTATAAAGCGCATGAAACCCATCAGCGATTTCAAAATAGTATGGACGTGCACTTCTTACCGGACCTATTGTATCAGGAATCTCACTATGGAACAAAGCGAGGAAGCGTGTAATCTGCCCCTCCGCCAAAACTTCATAGACAAGATCGGCCTGACTCAATCCGGATTGAGGCCTTGCTTTCGGGTGGTTGTTCACCATGACGGACAAGGCACGGTGGTCTGCATTTTCAGACGTCGGTTCACCCGTCAGTGGAAACGTTTCTGTATAGGCTTGTTCATTTTCTTCCTTTTCATCAGCGGTCACGTTCTCTTTTGTCTCTATTTGTTCTTCGACCGCTGTTTCTATCTCTTTCGTTTCTTCAGGTTGGGCGGCCCCTGCTTCCTTATTACAAGCGGCAAGAAAAAGGACGACAAGCAAGCTGAAGAATGTAAGCTTTCTCAATGATAGCACTTCCTTATCTGTATTCCCTCTTTTATTTTAACGCATTATTGAAGGAAAGAGTACCTCTTTCTTTTTCACATCCATGATTCCAAGCGGTGTAATTCGGATGAATGGCAAATGCATGGATGATAGGAAGAGGAGCGTGTAAACGGGATCATTGAAAGTAAAGCCATGTTCATTCAGGCATTCTTTCAATTTCGCTTCTTCCTCCATGAGCTCTTTCATCGGCAGATCGGCCATCACTCCGCCAAGAGACAAAGGCAGTTCAAATAGGACTTCCCCTTCATTGACGAGCACAATTCCACCACCGATTTCCTTCATACGTTGAAAAGCCTTCTTCATATCTTTACGCGATTTCCCTGTCAATATGATATCCCCTGTATTGCTGTAAGAGCTGACGAGACCGCCCAAACTCTGTGTGAATCCTTTCAGCAGCGTATTGACCATCCATTCTCCTTCCCGGTCCATGAGCATCAAGTAAGATTCTTTATTGTTCTCACTCAACCGGTCGGTGGAAGCATCCGTATCGATGGCATAAGGTTTCATAATGACATCATTCACCATCTCAAGACCAATCGGCATGGAAAACTGCATATCCGCATCCGTCACTTCCCAATCCAGTTGAAGCGGCTGTACACCGTTTTTCTCCCATTGAATTGGCGTTTCTTTTCTTAAAACTTCACCATCACGCTTCGTCCATTCCCCTTTAGCAATGATGGAGTGCGGCAGCGGGTCTTTCGGGTCGGATAAAAAGTTCAGGTGAGCGACGCGCCCGGCGTTCAAGCTTCCTACACGATTTTCGATTCCGAAATGACGAGCCGCGTGGTACGTAGCCATCATATATGCATCGATTGCCGGAACGCCTGCATCCAATGCGATTTGGATACAGGGATTGATCAGTCCTTCACGATAAAAGCCAGGCGTCGAACCATCCGTTGTGTACATCATATGGTCGAAGTGGGTGTGCCCTTTTTCAACAAGACCCTGTAAGATATCCGGAAGATCCGGACGGATGGATGAATAGCGCAATCCCGTATGATAACCGATTTCCAAACGTTTCAATACATCTTCAGCGGTCATCGATTCATGCTCTGAATCCATACCAAGCAGGCGCATTTTCACAAGCGTTTGTTCAGAAGCACCCGGAAGGTGAGCTTCCAATGGCTTTCTTGAGCGTTTGGTTTCCTGCATAAAATGCAGTATCTGCTCGTCTCCATGATGAAGGACATCCGGCCAGGCGGTCAGCTCTCCGCCCTGAATGACCGCATCGTGACTGATCCAGTCCAGAATCTGTGAATCGAAAGCATGACGATCTTCATCCCGAAGTACGGACTGGGAATCAAAGCGGGCCCACCAGTACATCGTTGCAGGTAAATCCATGAATTCTTCCAATAAAGAAAACGCTTTCTCTTTTTCCGTTAAAAAAAGCCACATCAAGTTATCGTTGACGAGCGTTGTGGTCCCTGTCTCTGCCGCATATTCTGCAAAGCTCTGGGGATTATATAACTGAAATGGGTGGGCATGCGGTTCAACATAGCCAGGCACAATATAACTGTCTGTGCCATCAATGATTTCCGTACCTTCTGTATAGGAAGGAAGCTCTTGGCCGGTATATATGATGCGATCCTCATATAACCAAATGTGGCCCTGCATCCATTTCTTTAAGTAAACATTCAAGTAAGTTGTATTTTTTATTAATTTCGTCGGCGCCGTTTTTCCATCGATGATGGCTGCATGTTCACGCAGCTGTCGGTTCCGCCAACGAAAACGTGTTTCGTTCATGGAGCGTACCTCCCTGAGATCATTATGTTCTATCGTAACACAGGATATTCCATTCTGGTAAGGAGGAAGCACAATGAAACCGAACATCGGAATCATCAACAGTATGGTCCGCATCACCGCAGGCCTCAGTATGCTGACCTATTTGACGATCCGCGGTGCACGCAGAGAGTGCGATTCTTCCCACCCGCTTCTGATCATGTTGTCTGCATTGAAGGTTGCGGAAGGGATTGTACGCTTCTGCCCTTTGACTGCCGTCTATGAAGAAATGGCTACAGAGAAAGACGGCATCGAGCAAAGCTGGCAGCAAAACCTTCCGCAGGACCAATAAACGCGGAGGTGTACGGCATGTTTCTGCCGATGATATTCTTGTTCCGTCGATATATTAAGAATTTGGCCGATAAAAATAAAGGTTAGCCATATCACGGTATTTTGGTCGATATAACCAAATGATCATTGATCAATCATAATCACCAACAAAAAAGAGCGGGCTGTCCCGCTCTTTCTTCAAAAGGATGAATCGTATGGATTTTATGGAATATTTCACAGACGTCGGTTTCGTTATCGTCACCATCATCGGTTCGATTGCCGCTTTATTCTATGTCGGCATGCGAAGCCGCCGAAGAGACTGATGATCGTCCGATATCTCTTCGATAGAAAAAGTCGCTCTGATTCTCAAATGGGTGGAGCGATTGATACGTACGGTCCAGCGCTTGCGCCAAGTCATTTCCTTTACTTCCAATTAAGAGGACGCGGCCGCCGCTGGATACATACTTCCCGTCTTCCCATGCTGTCCCCGCATGGACGACAAAACCGTCGTCATCCACTTCCACCTCTGGTAACGGACGCCCTTTTTCGTAGGCTCCTGGATAGCCTTCAGAAGCGACGACGACTCCCGCACAAACCCCCTCTGACCATGTCAGGTCAGGTTTTTTGCCATCCAGCACATCCATCATTACTTGCACCAGGTCATTTTCTAACAAAGGCAGAACAACCTGTGTTTCTGGATCTCCGAATCGAGCATTGAATTCAATCACCTTCGGCCCCTCAGACGTTTCGATTAGTCCCGCATACAAAATGCCTGTAAACGACCGGCCTTCTGCCACCATTGCTGCCGCTACCGGCTTCAAAATCTCTTCGACGGCAAAGGCGTACGAAGAATTATTCAATGCCTGCACAGGAGCGAAGGCTCCCATTCCGCCTGTATTCGGACCTTGATCTCCGTCAAATGCACGCTTATGGTCTTTCGCAGGGAGCATCGGATAAACATTCGAACCATTCACAAACGCCATCAGCGAGAACTCCTCCCCTGCCAAAAACTCCTCCACGACAATTTCACGGCTAGCATCGCCAAACTGGCCATTTTTAAGCATATCTTCCGCTGCTGACAACGCCTCATCCAGGGATTCAGCCACAACAACCCCTTTTCCTGCAGCCAGACCGTCTGCCTTCACGACAATCGGCGCCCCCTTTTCTTTAATGTAAGCTTGAGCAGCTTCCACATCCGAAAAAGCAGCATAACCAGCAGTCGGTATCTCGTATTCTTGCATGAGTTGCTTGGCGAAATGCTTGCTTCCTTCAATAAGAGCAGCCGCTTTGGTCGGACCAAACACCGGCAGGTCCGCTTCCTGGAAAGCATCCACTAAACCAGCAAGCAAAGGGTTTTCTGGACCTACCACGGTCAGTCCCACATTGCTCTCCTGGGCAAAAGCAACCAGCCCGTCAAAATCCTGCTCACTCGTATCAATGCATTCAGCCACCTGACTCATCCCTGCGTTTCCAGGAGCAGCGAAAACGCGACCCACCTGATGACTTTCTGCGAACTTCTGCACAAGGCTGTGCTCCCGGCCTCCTCGACCGATGACCAATACGTTCATAAGACTCCACCCTTTCGATTAGTGTTTGAAGTGACGCATTTTTGTGAAGACCATCGCGATGCCATGTTTGTTGCAGGCATCAATGGAATCTTGATCACGCTTGGAACCACCAGGCTGGATAATCGCCGTCACACCTGCTTCGGCTGCAGCTTCAACAGTATCCGGCATCGGGAAAAAGGCATCAGAAGCCATGATGCTGCCTTCCGCTTTCTCACCCGCCTGTTCAAAAGCGATTTTTGCTGCACCGACACGGTTCATCTGTCCCGCACCGACACCGAGCGTACGGTCACCTTTTGCTACGATGATTGCATTTGACTTCACATGTTTCACGACTTTCCAGCCAAGCTTCAAATCTTCAAGCTCCTGCTCGGAAGGCTCACGTTCTGTTGCCACTTCAAGCTCCACATCGGCAAGCGAACCTTCATCGGCATCCTGGACGAGCAGCCCACCATTGACGGTCACAAGCTTATGAGCCGGACGATCCGCTTTTTTCATATCCACTTTCAACAGGCGCAAGTTTTTCTTCGTTGTCAGGATATCAAGCGCCTCTTGACTGAAGGACGGGGCGATGATGATCTCAAGGAAGATCTCTTTCAATTTCGCCGCTGTATCGGCATCCACTTCCCTGTTCAAGGCGACGATTCCACCGAAGATCGATACAGGATCGCCTTCATACGCTTTAACGTAAGCGTCATACAAGTTTTCTCCTACTCCCACGCCGCATGGGTTCATATGTTTAACTGCGACAGCTGCCGGCTGGTTGAATTCAAGTACCACTTCAAGGGCCGCGTTGGCATCTTGAATGTTGTTGTAGGAGAGCTCTTTTCCATTCAGCTGTTCCGCTTCAGCAAGCGATGTCCCTCCAAAGTTCGCTTTTTTATAAAAAGCAGCCTTCTGGTGCGGGTTTTCTCCGTAACGCAGGGATTGAACTTTTTCATAAGTGACGGAATATGTCTCTGGAAATGGCTCTTCTGTCAAACCGGAAAAGTATTCCGCAATCATTGCATCGTAATTGGCGGTATGACGGAACACTTTGGCTGCAAGCTTACGGCGGGACTCATAAGAGAGGGCATCGTTTTTGAGACCTTCAATGACCTCTTCATAATCGGCCGGGTCCACGACGACTGCGACATCCTCAAAACTCTTCGCTGCAGAACGAAGCATCGTCGGTCCACCAATATCGATGTTTTCAATCGCATCCGCTTCCGTGACGTCTTCTTTCGCAATCGTTTCTTTGAATGGATACAAGTTGACGGCGACAAGTTCGATCGTCTCAATGCTTAGTTCCTCAAGCTGCTTCATATGCTCTTCATTTGAGCGTTTTGCGAGTAACCCACCATGGACCGAAGGGTGAAGCGTCTTCACACGTCCGTCCATGATTTCCGGAAATTCAGTCACCTCGGAAATGGATTGTACCGGAATACCGGCTTCTTCGATGGCCCGCTTCGTGCCACCAGTAGAAATGAGCTCATAGTCGAGTTCATGAAGTTTTTTTGCAAAGTCAGTTAATCCTTGTTTATTGGAAACGCTCAGTAGGGCACGTTTTTTCATAGAGATTCCTCCTTGATGAATAGTGATTGAATCACTTGTGGGTAGAGGCGGTGTTCGACCGCCTGAATTTTATTTTTTACTTCATCCTCTGTATCGTTTTCTTCTATATGAATGGGTTCCTGAGCGATAATCGGTCCTGTATCCATGCCGTCATCAACATAATGGACCGTCACGCCGGTCACTTTAACCTTTTTCTCCAGGGCCTGACCAATGGCATCTTTCCCCGGAAAGGCTGGCAGTAGGGATGGGTGGATATTGATGATTCGACGTTCATATGGCTTCAATAATGTCGGTCCGATCAGTCGCATGTACCCGGCGAGGACGATGAATTCTATCCCCCGCTGCCGGCAGTCATCAAGTACCGCCTGTTCATACGCGGCTTTATCTGTAAAACTTTTTGGCCGGTAAACGACGGTATCGATTTCATGCTGCTGGGCCTTTTCAATGACAGGTGCACCGATGCGATCACAGACGAGCAGGGCGATGTTCGCTTCAAGCTCCCCGGATTCCACTTTGTTGACGATTGCGTCGAAATTCGAACCCGTACCGGAGGCGAAGACGGCAATGTTGATCATATCCCCTGCACTCCTTCTTTGTTCGTCACTTTTCCGATGACGACCGCATCATCGCATGCTCCGAATGCGGCATTCACATCAGATGGATCAAGCACGACGACCATGCCGATACCCATATTGAACACACCGAACATTTCCTCATCGCTGATGGCTCCTTTTTCCTGAAGAAAGCGGAACACTTCTGGCACCTGCCAGCTATTGGTGTCGATTTCACAACCAAGTCCTTCGGGCAGTGTACGAGGAAGGTTCTCGTAAAATCCTCCTCCTGTAATGTGCGCGATGCCTTTGATGGTGGTGTTCTTCTTCAGCGATTGAATCTCAGGAACATAAATCCGTGTCGGAGTCAGCAAAACCTCTCCAAGTGTCCGGGCCCAGCCTGCCGGTACCGTATCAAGGTCCAGGTCTGCGATGAGTTTCCTGACAAGAGAAAAACCGTTTGAGTGGACACCGGAGGAAGGAAGACCGACTAAAACGTCTCCTTCTTTGATCGCAGCACCTGTGATGATCTGCTCCTTATCGGCCATTCCTACGACAAAGCCGGCGAGGTCGTATTCATTCGCCTCATACATACCGGGCATTTCCGCCGTTTCTCCACCGACTAAAGCAGCACCGGACTGTTCACAGCCATCCGAAATTCCTTTGACGATTTGTTCAATCCTGGCGGGGACATTTTTTCCACAGGCAATGTAATCCAAAAATAGAAGCGGATCTGCGCCTTGGGCCACAATATCGTTGACACACATCGCGACAACATCTATCCCGATTGTATCATGCCGGTCCATCTCGAACGCCAGTTTCAGTTTCGTTCCGACTCCGTCTGTTCCTGTCACCAGAACAGGTTGTTCATAGCTCATGCCGCTCAAGTCAAACAACCCAGCGAAAGAACCAAGTCCTCCCATCACTTCCGGACGCATCGTCCGGGCGACATGCTTTTTCATCCGCTCGACCGCTTCGTAACCAGCTTCGACATCGACGCCCGACTGTTTATACGATTGACTCATCTCGCTTCCCTCCTATGCTTTTTCATATGGATGCATCGTGTTCGGATAAATTTCCGTTGGGTAATTGCCGGTAAAACACGCCATACAACCGCCGTGCTTCAGGGACTCTTCTCCCTGATAAATGCTGTCGTTCAATCCCTGGACGGATAAAAAAGCAAGGCTGTCCGCGCCGATCTGTTCTTCAATTTCCTCGACGGAATTGTTCGCGGCGATCAGTTCGCCGCTGTTGGATGTATCAATGCCATAGTAGCAAGGGTTTTGAATCGGAGGAGACGCAATCCTCACGTGGACTTCTTTCGCTCCCGCTTCCTTCAACATTTTCACGATTCGCCGACTCGTCGTTCCCCTTACGATGGAATCATCGACCATGACGACCTTTTTCCCCTCGACAATCCCCCGGACAGCAGAAAGCTTCATTTTCACCCCTTGTTCACGGAGTTCCTGGGACGGCTGAATGAAGGTACGGCCGACATAGCGGTTTTTGATCAACCCAAGCTCATATGGGATGCCGGAAGCTTCCGCATATCCGATGGCTGCCGAAATGCTTGAATCCGGGACGCCTGTCACGACGTCCGCATCAATCGGCGCTTCTTCTGCCAGCGATTTGCCCATCCGTTTACGGGAGGCGTGGACATTCTTCCCATCAAGGTTGCTGTCCGGTCTTGAGAAGTAGACATATTCCATGGAACAGAGGGTGCGCTGAATGGGAGCGGAGAACCGTTTTGATTCAATTCCCTCGTCCGATATGATCAGCAGCTCACCAGGGTCGATTTCCCTGTCATACTCAGCACCGACGACATCAAAGGCACACGTTTCTGAAGAGACGACCCATGATTCGCCAAGATGACCAAGGCTGAGTGGACGCAAGCCACGTGGGTCATTGGCTACAAACATACGATCTTCAGTCATCACAAGAAACGCGTACGCGCCTTTGATCATCGACAAAGCTTCCATGATGGCCTGCTCGAGAGGGAGATGACGCGCACGTTTGATTAAGTGGGCGACAACTTCGGTATCCGAAGTTGTCTGTAAAATACTTCCTTGTGCCTCAAGCTGGTTTTTCAACGCCTGTGCATTCACAAGGTTTCCATTATGAGCAAGAGCCAACCCGCCCGTCTGAGAGCGGAAAAGGAGAGGCTGAATGTTTTCATAGCCGCCATCCCCTGCCGTTGCGTAGCGCACGTGACCAATTGAAGCATGACCGCTCAAGTCTTCGAGCTGGTTTTCAGAGAAAACTTCATTGATCAGGCCATGCCCTTTTGCGAGCTTCAACTGTTCCCCGTCCGTTGTGACAATGCCCGCTCCCTCCTGACCTCGGTGTTGGAGGGCATGCAAACCGTAATACGTCAGCTGGGCTGAATCCTGATGACCCCAGACGCCAAAAATGCCGCATTCTTCATTTAAACCTTTGATTTCAGCAAGCATCCGATCGCTCCTTTCCACGCTTCTTTCAGCACTGATGTCTTTTCTTCCAGAACGACGCCTTCCTGTTTGATTCTGTACACCCCGTTTTCCGTCACGGTTCCGATCAGACGAGCGTCTGTGACACTCTGTTCAAACGCTCGTTTTTGTTCCGGCGCTACGGTGACGATGAAGCGTGACTGGGATTCTGCAAATAGCGCTGTGACAGGCTCACCTTCGAGCGTCACCTCACAGCCGAACTCTTTTTCAAACAGCTTTTCTGCAAGAGCGACCGATAAACCGCCCTCGGACACGTCATGGGCAGATACGACAAGTCCTGCGCGAATCGCTGTGAGCAGCTGTTTTTGACGGTTATACTCTGTATTCAAATCAATCGAAGGAGCTTTTCCGAAATGCTTTCCTTCAAGCATACCCTGCAGTTCACTACCACCGAACTCTGCTTGCGTCTCCCCGATGACATAAATCAAGTCCCCGGCGCTCCGAGCATGGGAACGCGTGATATGTTGGACATCATCAATCAAACCGACCATACCTACAATCGGTGTCGGGTAAATCGCCTGGCCACCGAATGACTCGTTGTATAAGCTGACGTTTCCACCGATGACAGGCGTTTCAAGCAGTCGGCACGCTTCGCTCATGCCGTCGACGCTTTTTTCCATCTGCCAAAAGATTTCCGGGTTTTCCGGTGACCCAAAGTTGAGTCCGTCTGTAATCCCCAGTGGACGACCACCAGAGCAGACGATGTTTCTCGCCGCTTCAGCGACAGCGATTTTCCCACCGACCTCAGGATCGACATAGAGATAACGGGAGTTGCAGTCGGTCGTCATTGCGAGCGCTTTTTTCGTTCCACGTACACGAAGCACAGCCGCATCGGATCCTGGAGTGACGACTGTATTCGTCTGGACCATGGAATCGTACTGATCGTAGACCCATTCTTTACTGGCAATGGTCGGTTGTTTCAATAGATTCACTAATGTCTCCCGGTAGTCTGTGATCTCCGGAATGTAATCTTCCATTTTTTGAAACTCTTCATAATATGCAGGGATGCGAGACGGCTGGTGATAGACCGGTGCATCCTCAGCAAGAGAATCAACAGGAACATCAGCAACAACTTCCCCATGGTGCTCGAGACGGAAGCGTTTCGTATCCGTCACTTCACCGACCGCTACCGCTTCCAAGTTATACTTACGGAAGACTCTCGCAATCTCTTCTTCTCGCCCTTTTTCTACTACGAGCAGCATCCGTTCCTGAGATTCAGAAAGCATCATTTCATACGCCGTCATATTTTCTTCGCGCTGCGGGATGTAATCTAAATTCATCGTCATCCCCGTCCCTGCTTTACTGGCCATTTCGCTCGCAGATGAGGTGAGACCTGCTGCCCCCATATCTTGAATACCGACAAGAGCATCGTGCTGGATGACATCAAGACAAGCTTCGATGAGCAGTTTTTCCATGAACGGATCCCCAACCTGTACGGATGGACGCTTTTCTTCGGACTCTTCCGACAACTCTTCTGATGCGAAGGTAGCACCGTGGATGCCGTCGCGGCCCGTCTTGGCTCCGACATACATGACCGT
The DNA here is from genome assembly GCF_019599545.1 of Halobacillus sp. Nhm2S1. Classification (GTDB taxonomy): domain Bacteria; phylum Bacillota; class Bacilli; order Bacillales; family Halobacillaceae; genus Halobacillus. The sequence continues at coordinate 345,352 of NZ_JAIEZV010000004.1, forward strand.
GTTGCCAATGCCTGCAGCGATTCCTTTTTGAATATCTTTATGATCGATTAATCCCACACACATCGCATTGACGAGTGGATTTCCGTTGTACGCATCATCAAACTGGACTTCACCGCCAACGGTCGGCACGCCGACACAGTTGCCGTAACCGGCGATGCCGCGGACGACTTCTTCAAAAAGATACTTCACACGCGGCTGCTGCAATGAACCGAACCTAAGCGAATTCAGAAGCGCAATCGGCCGGGCGCCCATCGAGAAGACGTCGCGCAGGATTCCACCTACACCTGTCGCTGCGCCTTGATAAGGTTCAACCGCAGACGGGTGGTTGTGGCTTTCAATTTTGAAAACGACAGCCTGGTCATCACCGATGTCGATGATCCCCGCACCTTCTCCTGGACCTTGGAGTACGTGTGCACCTTCGGTCGGGAACTTTTTCAAAAGCGGTTTGGAGTTTTTGTAGCTGCAGTGTTCCGACCACATGACGGAAAACAAACCGGTTTCCGTGTAATTCGGGCGGCGGCCTAGAATCGAGCGGATGGAAGCATACTCGTCATCCTTCAGCCCCATCTCTCTAAAGATACGCTGTTCTTCGATTTGTTCTGGACTGATCTCAAGCATTGATGGCATGGTGTTCCCTCCAGTGTGTCAAAATCGATTCAAATAGACGAAGACCGTCATCATGACCAAGAAGCGCTTCGACCGCCCGCTCCGGGTGTGGCATCATGCCGAGCACATTTCCATGTTCATTCGTAATACCGGCAATATCTCCGACGGACCCGTTCGGGTTCTGGTCATACGTAAATACAATCTGCTTGTTGTTTTGAAGCTTCTGAAGCGTTTCTTCGTCACAAAAATAATTGCCGTCTCCGTGCGCGATCGGAATTTGGATTTTTTCCTTTTCCTTGTATTGACGGGTGAACATCGTGTCAGCATTCTCGACAGTCAATGTTTCGAAATGGCACATGAACTTGAGCTTTTCATTCGGAAGCATCGCACCTGGAAGAAGTCCCATTTCAAGAAGGATTTGAAATCCGTTGCAGACGCCAAGGACTGGTTTTCCTGCCTCAGCTGCTTCCCGGATTTGCGTGATGACATCAGACGTAGAGGCAATGGCACCTGAACGCAGGTAGTCACCATAGGAGAAGCCGCCCGGCAATAGAATTCCATCATAGTTTGCTAGATTCGCTTCCTTATACCAGACAAGATCGGCTTCTGCTCCAAGCTGATCTTTCACAGCAAAGTACATATCACGGTCACAATTCGATCCTGGAAAAACGATGACAGCGAATTTCACGTTAACCCGCCTCCTCAATTGTGTAGCTGTAATTTTCGATGACAGGGTTGGCAAGAAGCTGGTCACACATGCGGTCGATTTCCGCTTCAAGGTTGTCGCTGTCTTCAACCATCACTTCCATGTATTTTCCGACGCGTACGTCCTGGACATTGCTGTACTCCAATGATTGAAGTGAATTGTGGACGGCTTTCCCCTGCGGATCAAGGACACCTTCTTTTAATGTGATGTGGATCTTTACTTTGCGCATACGCTCTCCTCCAGTCGATGTAAAATCTTTGTGTACGTATCAATCAAGTCCCCGGTACTTTCCCGGAAGACGTCTTTATCCATTTTCTCGCCTGTTTCTTCGTCCCAGAGTCTACACGTATCCGGGGAAATTTCATCAGAAAGGACGATCGTTCCGTCTGTGAGGCGGCCGAATTCCAATTTGAAATCGACAAGCATCAATCCTGCCGAGCGGAAAAGTTTTTGAAGTTCCAAGTTGATGTCTAACGCTTGCTGTTTAATAAACGTGAGTTCTTGTTCCGTAATGTCCGTCAGGTGATAGGCATGGACATCGTTGATGAGCGGGTCATTCAATTCGTCTTTCTTGTAAAACAATTCAATGATCGGTGGAGTAAAGCTCGTTTTTTCCTCGATACCGAGCCGGCGGGTAATGCTGCCAGCCGCCTGGTTGCGGACGACGACTTCAAGGGGAATGATGTTCGTTCGTCTGACTAGTTGTTCAGTATCGTTCAGAGCTTTAATAAAGTGGGTCGTAATGTTGTGCTGGTGTAAGTATTGGAATACTTTCGAGGTAATCAAGTTATTGAGGCGTCCTTTGCCTGCAAACTCGTCTTTTTTCTTGCCGTTAAATGCAGTAGCGTCATCTTTATAAGATAAAACGAGCTGATCCGACTCATCCGTCGTATGGTACACCCGTTTTGCCTTTCCTTCGTATAATAAAGAACCCTTCATACAGAAACACCTCGCTAAGGAATTGGGATTTTTTGTATGACCTGGTACACCAGTTTCTGGCGTACCAGGTCATACAGTATTTTCCATTATATTACCTTCATCTCACCGTTATCTTACCTCAATCTACAGGCCGATACGGTCGAAGATGCGGTCGACTTGTTTCAGGTGGTGCTTGTAGTCAAAGCAGGCATCCAGCTGTTCTTTGGACAGCGTAGATGTGATCTTGTCATCTGATTCAATCAGCTCACGGAACGGAATGCCGCGCTCCCAGGCTTCCATAGCTTTCGGCTGGACGAGGTCGTACGCTTCTTCACGCACGAGACCTTCATCGATGAGTGTCAGCAATACACGTTGGGAGAAGATGAGTCCGTATGTTTTCTCCATATTTTCCTGCATCCGCTCAGGGAACACCGTCAAGTTCTTCACAATGTTGCCAAAACGGTTCAACATGTAATTCAAAGCGATCGTTGCATCAGGCAGGATAATGCGCTCGGCAGAAGAGTGAGAAATGTCACGTTCATGCCAAAGCGGTACATTTTCAAAGGCCGTCAGCATATTACCACGCAGCACGCGTGCCATTCCAGTCATATTTTCAGAACCGATTGGATTTCGTTTATGCGGCATCGCTGAAGATCCTTTTTGACCCTTCGCGAAAAATTCCTCAACTTCACGCGTTTCCGTTTTTTGAAGCCCACGGATTTCCACAGCAATTTTTTCGATGGAAGTAGCAACCAAAGCAAGTGTGGATACATAATGAGCATGACGATCGCGCTGCAAAGTCTGTGTTGAAACTGGAGCCGGCTTCAGGCCAAGCTTTTCACACACATATTCTTCAACAAACGGATCGATGTTCGCATACGTTCCGACCGCTCCAGAAAGCTTTCCGAACTGGATATGCTCCATCGCAAGGTCCAAACGCTCCAAGTTACGCTTCATTTCTTCATAATATAAGGCAAGCTTCAGTCCAAACGTCGTCGGTTCAGCATGAACGCCGTGGGTACGTCCCATCATGACCGTGTGTTTGTGTTCCTTCGCCTTTTCACCAAGGATTTCGATGAAGTTGACAAGGTCTTTGCGGATGATTTCATTCGCCTGCTTCAATTGATAGGAGAGCGCCGTGTCCACAACGTCTGTCGAAGTCAGTCCGTAATGCACCCACTTGCGTTCTTCTCCGACCGTTTCAGAGACGGCACGAGTGAAGGCTACCACGTCGTGACGGGTTTCTGCTTCAATTTCGTGAATACGGTCGATGGAGAAGGAAGCACCCTTGCGCAGCTTCTCCACGTCTTCTTTCGGGATGACCCCAAGTTCACTCCAGGCTTCACACGCCAAAAGTTCAACCTCAAGCCAGGCCTGGTATCTATTTTCTTCTGTCCATATTGCACCCATTTCCGGGCGTGTATAACGTTCGATCATTGTCTTCCTCCTACCATAAATGGATCTGATTTTCTGTGATGCGTTTGTCGATTTCTTCTAAGTTGTCACCAACAAAGGTGATGTGCCCCATTTTTCGGGTCTGACGGGCTTCTTTCTTTCCATAGTCATGAAAATGAAAGCCGTGGTAATATTCCAGACGATCAAGCAAAATGCCCCGGTGTTTACCAAGCACGTTCACCATCACCGCTGCTCCGAACGAATGGACCGGTAACAGCGGGAGGCCGCAGATCGCACGGACATGCTGTTCAAATTGCGATACGCTGCAAGCTTCAATCGTATAATGGCCGGAGTTGTGAGGTCGTGGAGCCATTTCGTTAATAAAAATGTCATCACCCTTCACGAACATTTCCACAGCGAATGTACCGACCACTCCGATTCGTTCAGCCAAAACTTCAACCGCTTCACGGGCGCGCTCTTCCACATGACCAGGAACGGTTGCCGGAACTCTTGATTCATGCAAAATGTGGTTCTTATGGATATTTTCCGCAATCGGGAACGGGATGATACGTCCATCCATTCCTCTTGTGAACACTTGAGAAATTTCAAGGTCGAATTCAAGCCACTGCTCTACAATGTAGATGCCGCCTTCTTTCATAAAAGAGCGGACCTCTTCGAGATGCGTTTCGTCTTCGATTTTCTGCTGTCCTTTGCCATCATAGCCGCCGCTGACCGTCTTGATGACAGCAGGATAGCCTGTGACTTCTACCGCTTGTTCCACCTCTTCAAAAGTGTTCACGATGCGATACTCAGGCACCGACAGTCCAGCATCGACGGCGATTTCCTTTTCTTTCGCCCTGTTTTGGGTCACCTCAAGCGCGAATGCCCCTTGCGGCAGCTTCCCTTTTTCTTCAAAAAGTCGGGCCACATTAAGGTCGACGTTTTCAAATTCGTAGGTGATCACGTCACTGACCGTACTCAATCGCTCCGCCGCTTCCAAGTCATCGTATGCAGCGACGATGTGTTCCTCGGCAATTGAGGCACAAGGACAATTTTCTGCAGGATCAAGCACGGCGATTCGATAGCCCATATGTCTTGCAGCGACAGCCATCATCCGGCCGAGCTGTCCGCCTCCTAGAATTCCAATCGTTCTTCCTGGTCGAATCACGTCAGCTTTCACGAAGATCCCTCCTCATTCCGTCCACTTTATCTACCATCTGACGGCGATAGTCTGATAGTTTTGATGCTACTTCCTGATCGAAAGCTCCAATCATTTCAGCTGCCAGTAGTCCAGCATTCTTCGCGCCTGCTTTCCCGATTGCAACGGTTGCAACGGGAACGCCTCCCGGCATCTGCACAATGGATAAAAGAGAATCCAGTCCTTGCAAAGCTTTCGATTCTACCGGAACCCCGATAACCGGCAGTGTCGTTTTGGATGCGACCATTCCTGGTAAGTGAGCTGCGCCCCCTGCGCCTGCAATAATCACTTTCAACCCTTTTTCCCGGGCTGTATCTGCGTATGTGAACATATCTTCCGGTGTACGATGTGCCGAGATGATTTCTTTTTCATAATCGATCGAAAGCTCATCCAAAACGCTGCACGCTTCTTTCATCGTTTCCCAATCTGAAATGCTGCCCATAATGATGCCTACACTTGCCATCGAATCCCTCTTTTCTTTCGTAGCATTAAAAATGCCTGCTCGACGCCCCTCAAAAAATGAGAGGAGTCGAACAGGCACACGTGTGTCCGGTCTGAGAAAGCTTCTTCACAGCTTAAACTCCCCTCATAGTCCGGAAATTTACGGTTCCCAGGTAGAGACGTACGGGCCATATCCCCGTCATATATGAGGTCGTCTATGCAATTCTGCCTTCATCATATCAAGTTCTGTTCGCAGATGTCAACGCAAATGTCGAACATTGATGAAAACTTAACAATAAATCGTTCGGTTTTATTCCTTTACTGCATGAAATACAATCGTTTTACCTACAGGTTCCATCACTTTTTCCCCATTACGAGTTTCTTCACGGAAAACAGGTTCTTCCGCGCGACGGATCGGAGTGTAACCTTCTTTCTTCATGCGGTCGAGACATTGACCGATCGTTTCATTTTCCCCGACTTCAAAGCGCTTCTTGTTGTTCTTTTTGGGCATCGCGAATTTTTCCTCTCTTTACGGATTTCACCCAGAATCCACCATGGATCTGCTTCGGTTCATAAGCCACGATAAAAGCTTTCGGATCAATATCCCGAATTGTTTCGTATAAGGATAGCTCATACTTCCGAGGCGTCAGAATCTGCATCGCTAAACGGTCACCTTCCATGCCATACGCGTACCAGCTTGTAACCCCGTATCCTTTTTCCCGAAGTCTGCGGGTGAATTCGATGTCTGGGTCTGAAGATATCACATTAACTGTAATATACCCGAGAGCGAGCTTCTCTTCAATCTTCATCCCGACGATGACACCAAGACCATACCCGACGGCATAAGCAATGACGTTTTCAATTTGATCCAGGCGGTCGAGGACGAGCCCCAGCCCGAAAATGTACGTCACGATTTCGAACATGCTGATGAACGCAGCAAAATACCGCTGCCCCTTCAGCGTAAAAATCATCCGGAGGGTGAAAAACGAAACATAGACAATGTTGACAGCTAAAATGATCCCGATCAGCAATAATGGGTTTTCAAGCATATTAGAGAGCCTCCTACGCTAGTGTTTGGCAAAAAACGTGACATTCACCTAGTCGATGTTCTTTGCATACACTATAAACCATGAGAAGAGACGTGCACAACAGATTTATAACGCAATCTATGACATTTTTTGGAGGCCGATGATATGAATCAATTCAAAGATTGGAAAACCAACCTCGACCGCTTCTTCGGGCAGGATTTCTGGGGAGACTTCGACGGCATGATGAAACCCGCCGTTCCGGCCATCAACATGTATCAATACGACAATGAACTGCTCTGCTTCGTCAATATTCCCGGGATGAACCACCCGAAAAATGTTGACGTCCTCGTCGACCATTCAACATTAACTCTGAGTGGAAAAATTGAGATCAACAACCGCGGTGGACATCAGATCAAATCAGAGATCGCCGACGGCTCGTTTGAAAGAAGCATCGATCTTCCTTTTCCGGTAAGGCATGACAAAGTGGAAGCGACGTATAAGCATGGACTGCTTGTGATTCAGCTTCACCGCTATATTTCGGATTCAACGAAACAGCGCCCGATTACGATCCGCCATTTAGAGGATGAATAAAACCGGCAGCCGATTGCGGCATGCCGGTTTCTTTTTGCCGATCAAGGCGGGTCGCTCTAGCTTCCGCTGACATATTAGGAGCTTTAGTGCTTTTATTAGCAGGTTTTGCACCTATATTAGCAGGTTCATCGAATATATTAGCAACTTCCAGCATATATTAGCGAGCTTTCCTATTTTATTAGCAACTCCACCTTATCGGTGACATTAGCCACTTTACCAGTGACTTTGCACCATTTATCGGTCAGTTTCACCAATTTATCAGTGGCTTCCGCCCATTTATCAGTCCGTTCCGCTATTATATCAGTATCTTTACGCCAGGAAGATAAAATACAGCACAAATATAACAAACAAGAAGTACATAATCGGATGAATCTCTTTTCCGCGTCCCTTCAATAGCATCGTAATCGGATAGAAAATGAATCCGATGGCAATCCCCGTCGCAATGCTGTAGGTCATCGGCATTGCAGCAATCGTAAAGAAGGCAGGAACTGCGATTTCAAACTGATCCCAATCGATATTTTTCAGCGTAGAAGCCATGAGCACTCCAACAATAATCAATGCTGGCGCTGTCACTTCCGCAGTAACCACAGATAATAGTGGTGAGAAGAACAGAGCCAAAATGAAGAATCCAGCAGTGACCACAGAAGTGAACCCTGTACGTCCACCCGCTCCAACACCAGCTGTGGACTCAATGTAAGAGGTCGTCGTCGAAGTACCTACAGCTGCACCAACAACTGTTGCCGCCGAATCGGCAAATAATGCACGGTTGGCACGCGGCAATTTATTATCTTTCATAAAACCAGCTTGCGTCGCTACAGCTACAAGTGTTCCAGCCGTATCGAAAAAGTCGACGAATAAGAACGTTAAAATGACGACAAGCATCTCAATTGTAAAAATTTCACCGAAATGCGTGAAGGCAGCACCAAAGGTCGGTGCAACGCTAGGAGCTGTGCTTACGATATCTCCAAAGCCAGCCGGCGGAGCAATCAAACCTGTCACCATTCCTGCGATGGATGTCAGGACCATTCCGTAAAAAATACCGCCTTTCAATCCCATCGCCATCAGCATGATACTGACAATGATTCCAAAGATGGAAAGCAACGTCGGCCCTGCCGTCAAGTCTCCCAGTTGTACTAATGTCGCATCACTGTTCTGCACAATCCCGGAGTTCTGAAAACCGATGAAGGCGATAAACAAGCCGATTCCGGCACCGACCGCGAGCTTTAAGTTTGCAGGAATCGCATCGATGATCATCGTCCGCAGACCTGTTACCGTTAACACAATAAAAATAAGTCCTGAAGCCAAAACGCCTGCGAGCGCTGTTTCCCACGGAATTCCGAAACCTAAAACGACCGTGTAGGCGAAAAATGCGTTCAAGCCCATGCCCGGAGCAAGAGCAATCGGATATTTCGCGAACAATCCCATAATCAGTGTACCGACAGCCGCTGCAATCGCCGTTGCTGTGAATACAGCTCCTTTATCAATCCTTGTTACACCCTCAGGAAGCTGCTCAATTCCATCAAGTGCAAGGGTAGATGGGTTGACGAACAAAATGTACGCCATCGCGAGGAAGGTCGTTAAACCTGCCATAAACTCTCTGCGATACGTCGTACCAAACTTTTCAAACTTAAAAAACTTACTCATAAACGTTTCCTCCCCTTTTCCCTCTATTCATCTCACGCCGCCACTTTTTGTACCCGGTTGGTTTTCCCTACCTGGCACCACGTTCACTCCAGTCGGTACCGAGTACACTTTCTCTTTTTTTCGTACCCAGTACCGTCCGGAGCCTATCCGGTACCAGGTACACATGAAGTATGTCTACCTGGCACCAAAAAAAAACACTCTTGGAAGCTCCAAGAGTGTCTACATCTATACGAAGGAAACGGATGAAAGGCGCAACCTATAGAGGTCTCCCTTATCATCTATTCACCAACGTAGTCAGACCGATTTACGGTAGTCTGGTAGAAACTCATGGGCCTTATCCCCAAAATTATACGACGGTGTTGCTTTATTCATTTGTCTCTATCTTACAAGCTTCGACATCGTTCGTCAACCCTGAATCCGAACATTATTATAAAAAATGAACCTAACGTTCGATTATTCCCACTCAATGGTTGCAGGTGGCTTACTCGTTACATCGTACACGACGCGGTTGATGTGGTCGACTTCATTTACGATACGAGTAGAAATTTTCTCAAGGACATCCCAAGGAATACGTGCCCAGTCGGATGTCATTCCATCAATGGATGTCACCGCACGGATCCCGATGGTGTAATCGTACGTACGCTCATCGCCCATGACCCCTACCGAACGGATATCCGGAAGCACGGTGAAGTACTGCCAGATGTCACGGTCAAGACCTGCTTTTTTAATTTCATCACGAAGGACATAGTCTGATTCGCGGACGATTTCAAGCTTCTCTTCTGTCACTTCACCAAGCACACGGATGGCAAGACCCGGTCCTGGGAAAGGCTGGCGCCAAACGATGTGCTCAGGCACACCCAGCTCTGTTCCAAGCGCACGTACTTCATCTTTGAACAATGTGTTAAGAGGCTCGATCAATTCGAATTGCATGTCCTCAGGGAGGCCACCTACATTGTGGTGAGACTTGATCGTCTGCGCTGTCTCTGTACCACTTTCAATAATATCGGTGTACAACGTTCCTTGTGCCAGGAAGTCGATTTCCTTCAGTTTTTCTGCTTCATCATCAAAGACATAAATAAATTCATTGCCGATGATTTTACGCTTCTTCTCAGGATCGGATACACCAGCAAGCTTGCTCATGAAACGGTCTTTAGCGTCAATTTTAATAATGTTCATATTAAAGCCGTCTCCAAGGGTGCGCATAACATCATCCGCTTCATTTTTACGGAGCAGCCCATGATCCACGAAAATACATGTAAGCTGATCACCGATGGCACGGTGAATTAAAGCAGCTACGACAGAAGAATCCACGCCACCACTCAAGGCACACAACACTTTACGGTCGCCGACTTGTTCACGGATTTTCTCCACTTCCATTTCGACGACATGTTCCATCGTCCAGTCATCGGCCGCCTCACAAACATCGAAAACGAAACTGCGGAGGATGTCATTTCCATACTCGGAATGACGGACTTCCGGGTGGAACTGAACACCGTACATGTGCGCTTCATTGTTACTGATGGCGGCTACCGGGCAGGACGGGCTTGTCGCATCCACTTGGAAACCTTCCGGAGCTTCGATGACTTTATCACTGTGACTCATCCAAACCGTTTGTTCTCTCGGTGTTTTAGCAAAAATCACCGGCTCTTTTGCCACGTTAATATCCGCTTTTCCATATTCACGCTCTTTGGCACGTTCAACTTTTCCACCGAAATGATGGGTCATCAGTTGCATGCCATAACAAATGCCAAGGACTGGAATACCAAGTTCAAAAATCTGCTCGTCACAACGGAAGCTGTCCTCCCCGTAGACGCTGTTCGGCCCACCGGATAGGATGATCCCACTTGGGTTCATCTTTTTAATCTCTTCTATGCTCATTTTGTGAGAGTGAAGTTCACTATACACACCGAATTCACGGATTCTTCGTGTGATCAATTGGTTATACTGGCTCCCGAAGTCCAGCACGAGAATCATGCCTTGTACTTGTTCCATTTGTTCCACTCCTTGATCTATAAACTTTGATTTTCATAAAAAAATGGATGGTTCCCCTGCCTCAAATCAACGACGACGAAGGCAGAAATCCATCCATGTACATACATGTCACGTGATTCCCACCTTCATAGTCAGGGCGTTTACGGTGCCCCGGTAGAGACTCTCGGGCCATATTCCCGAGGATATACGAAGGAAGAATGCATCTGATAATTTTCATTCATTCTATCAACCGCATGAAAAGGAATCAAGACAATGTCTTTTTAATTAAATTTTCCCATAATTCAGTGACTTTAGGCCATTGTGTACTTTGAGCCTCATTCCTGTAGATGACACGTTCATAATGGTTGGTCAACCGGCGCATGTCATTCGACTGGTAATGCCGATCAACCGATAGTGCAAACTCACGTAAAGTCTGTTCCGGCTTCCGCTTGAATCCCTTATGATCAAGTACCTTCAATAGGTAATGGTAGGCTTTTTCGTACGTTTCTTCATCTTTGTTGTTCCGGTACTTACGAATGAGCAGCGCTGTCATCCAACGGTACCTTGTAAAGTAAAGAATGATCGCTGCCAAAACAATTGCGCTTAACAGTACCCACAACCATGTGGAATTTCGATCGGATGAACCTGCAGCGCCTGCAGCATCAGAACTTTCTTCTTCTTCCATTTGCTGCGGATTCCCCATTTGGTCTTCTGGTGTTTCACTATCCGGGGCCACTGCTGGATCTTCCCCTTCTTCTGTTTCCACATCTGTATAGAAGTCCGTGTTGTTCGTGAATCCTTTGGTCGGCTCAAAAGGCACCCAACCGACCTCAGGGAAATAAACCTCTACCCAGGAGTGGGCGTTCCCGCTTGTGACTTGATATACATTTTGTAAATCATCACTAAGATCGGTATCCCGTGTGTCTATGCGCTCTCCCCCAGTAAAGCCTTTCACCCAGCGGGCTGGAATTCCTTCAGATCGAAGCATGACGACCATCGATGTTGAAAAGTTATCACAATAACCGAGCTGGGACTCGAACAAGAACTGATCCACATAGTCTTCATTTTCGTCTGGAACGGGAACGTCAGTCGTTGAGTATTCAAAGCCATTGGAAGAAAAGTAAGACTCGATCGCTTTGGCACGATCATATCGGTTGTCTTCTGCCTCGACAATTTGACCCGCCAGGTTTCTTACACGATTCGGCAAACCATCTGGAAGCTGAAGATACTGATCACGTATTTCTTGAGGATCGTCATCTCCCGCTTCACGTAATTGGTCGTATTCAAAAGATGGGTACTCATAATTGGCGATGAACTCATTCACCTTCGCCGGCGATTCCCCTTTTAGCGTGTCCATCTCCCCCGTGTTCTCGTGGACACGAAGTTCATAGTCGTTTGGGAACCTGACGAGGGAAGATAATCCATAGGGATAGACCAACTTCCGAAAAGAGGCCTGGCGTGACATTTCAATCATGACCGTCTGCTCTTCCACTTCTACATTGTCCGTAAACAATTCGTAGGTGATGTTTTGCGGGTCCATGTTGGTCACTGGATCTTCCAGCGTATCTTCCCACCCTTTTCCTGTGTAGGTATCCTTCGACTCGATGCGCCAATAACGCTCTCCATCAGCGGTCGCACGGAACACTGGGGTATCGTCTTGAATGAAAGACCCCCCCAGCCGGCTGTCGTCTTCTCCATACCCGACTTTTTGAACGGTGCGACTGCCACTTCCACCTGGTCCAGCTCCGCCTGCCGCACTTTCAATATAAGGGACAGGATCCGGCCATTGTGGATCAAGTTTCGGTGAAGCGTAAGCCGCCGCAGAGGAAAATAAAATGATCGAAAGAAGTGGGAGAGCCCATACTTGCGCTTTTTGCAACCCTTTAAAGGAAATCGATTCTTGATCCATCACTTTTGCAAAACTCGATAACCCGAGTGCGATCATGCCCAGGATGAACGTTCTGACAATCGCCCATTTACCATCATAAACCGTAAATGTGTCGACGACCGTGACATAGATCAGTGTCAACAAGACAAAAAAGAACATCCGGCGGGCAACGACGAACCAATAATACAGCAAATAGCTCATCAGCCATAAAAGAATCAAAAACAGTAAACTACGGAAAAGTGGCGTCATCTGCCACCATTCCTGTGACTGGATCATCTGGATATTGAATAGAATCTGTTCATATAAGACTGAAAACCAGTCACGCGAAAAGATGCGTTCTGCGATATAGAGTCCATCAATGATGAAGGCAAGGCCAAGCCCTTTCAAGGGGATGGAGAGATACCACGGCACTTGTATAAAGGACACAAAGAAACAGAACGTCGCATAGATAAGAAACACACGAACATCATCGGTATCGGAAATCTGCTCCATCGGCCGCATCCATTCACAGAACAAGAGAAAACCAGTAATATAGAGAATCAGTTTATAGATGAACGATTGTCGATCTTCCATCATGTGTTCACCTCGAATTGTTGTTTCGTCAGCTGTTCCTCATTCAATACGTTGACAACGACACCCTGACTTTTCATCTGTTTCACCGCTTGATGGTCCTGGAACGACATTTGTCCATGAGGACGCACATAGAAAAAGACGACACGCTTGCTCCTTTTTGCGAGTTTACTAATCGCAACCTGGATATCCTTATCCAAGTGATGACTGACAATCATGAGCATCACACCACTAGGAATCAAGGATTTTTCGCGTTCAAGCTGTTGCGCAAAAGGAATACGCCCGACAGGACGAATCTTCGCTAAATGCCCTTGCATTTGCTGTTGATGGGCGTGGTCCTGGTGAAAAGGAAAATATTTACGACCATCACCGAGTGACATGAAAGACAAGGGGGACGACTTCTTATGAAACTCCCTCATTAAAGAAGCCGTGAATTCCACAGCTCCTTCAAAACTCAATTCATTCATAGTCGGATGATAGACCCCATTCAGGATCAGCATCATGTCGACGCTTTTTTCCTGTTCGAATTCTTTCGTCATCATCTCATTCTTCTTGGCTGTTGTTTTCCAGTCCACCCAGGCAAAGCGGTCACCAGGCATGTAATCCCGGACACCTGTTACCATGTTCGTGTTCTTTTCATTCAGCTTGAAAGAAGGGCTTGCCCCCTGTTCAAAACTGTACACCCTGTCCTTCATTTTCACAGGTCTGATATAAGGAAAAACAAGCAATTTGCTTTCTTGATGGTACACGTGCTCTTTTTTCACAAAGCCAAAAAAATCACCTGTTTTGATCCGGAGTGCCTTCAGCTTATGATCTCCGCGTGGGACCTTTTCAAGTTGGTAACGGTAAGTAATGGTTTTACTGAACCAAGGAAACACGACCTTTTTCACTTGACGAGGTTCAATAAATCGGTCCGTTTTATCCATATCCTTGTATTTATCCAAGTGCTCGTCCACTCTCTTAAGCGATTCCGGTAAGTGTTCTTCGATAATACAATAATAGATGGGAAAAGGAACTTTCCTTTTCAACTTCACTTCGACATCGATGGTTTCACTTCCCATAGCCATCCGTTTGGAAAGATTCCGTTCGATTTTCCAATTATGAACCGGATAGATGAGGACGGCTGCCATATATAGGAGAAACGGCAAAAAGGCATAAAAGAGAAACCAACTGACAAAACCGCCCTGAAACATGGCATAGGAAAAGAGGATAGCGAAAAGGATCGCTACGACAAGGCTTCTAGCGATGATTCCAAGTTTCCGTCTCATTCACTGATGTTCCTCTTCACTGGAATGGACGTGGAAGATAGCAGACTGTCAATGATCGACTCAGCCGTCTGTCCTTCAAACCGTGCTTCAGAAGTAAGGATCATACGGTGAGAGAGGACATACGGAGCCATGAATTGAACATCATCAGGCACAACATAATCGCGGTCGTGAATCAATGCATAAGCCTTGGCCGCCTTCATCAATGCGATGGATCCACGAGGGCTGACCCCAAGGTAGACACCGTCATGCGTCCGTGTCCCTGTCACAAGGTCAATGATATATCGGTTCACCGTACGATCGACATAGACCTCCAATACTTCTCTCTGCAGATCAACGAGCTCTTCCCTTGTAAGCACAGCGGAAATGTCTTCAATCGGGTGGCCGTTCGATGTCCTTGAAAGCATCTCCATTTCCTGTTTCGCTGTAGGATATCCCATCTTCATTTTTATAAGGAAACGGTCGAGCTGGGCTTCCGGCAATGGATAAGTCCCTTCATACTCAATCGGGTTTTGCGTCGCCATGACGAAAAATGGATCACTGAGTGGAACGGTATTCCCATCCACCGTAATACTCGTCTCTTCCATCCCTTCCAATAAAGCAGACTGGGTCTTCGGGGATGTACGGTTGATCTCATCTGCTAAGACGATATTGCCGAGAATCGGACCAGGCCTAAATTCGAATTCCATACTTTTCGGATTATATATTGATACACCCGTCACATCAGAAGGAAGCAAATCTGGCGTGAACTGGATGCGTTTAAAGTCACAATCCAGAGATTTAGCTAATGTTTTCACAAGCATCGTCTTCCCGACACCCGGAACATCCTCTAAAAGGACGTGCCCTTTCGCAAGTAACGCGACAAGGCTCAACATCGCTGCCTCTTCCTTCCCGATCATGACCTTCCTCATATTTTTAAGTACTTCCGATATTTTCGGTTGATACAAAAATGTCTGCTGAGTCATTTGGTGTACCCCTTTCTCCCTAAAATACTATTTTTTCTGAAAAATCAAGCTCATTTTAACTATACTATAACGCACGGGCATGAACAAAGGTTGTGAACCATTGGATATTAAAGGAAATCGCGCCGTAACAGGTCTCACCCTTTATAAAAAAATTTGTCGATAGAAGGAGAATAAAATTCTTAAGAGTCCTTCTGATTTTTCAAAAAATGGTTAACTTCCATGACTTTTTGTGGTATCTTGAATTTGAGCCATCTTAATTAAAGATAAAAGAATTCAAAGAGACGAAAGTTTGTATAGGTATAGGTGGCGGGAGCCTCAGCGTTGAGCTGAGGCTTTTCATGTGTGTGGGTTTGTGAAAGTATGAGCAGAAAGTCTGACACCGTCTTAATCGACCGCGGTGCCTGGCACCTCAAAAATCGGAAAGCACAAACACCCTACTCCACTGAAATCCTTCCTCCAACCAAAAAAAGCGCAAACTTCCGTCTACACTCTCATCGGTAAGACAGCTAACATGAAAACATATTCCTGCCCATTCTTTATATGTACTTTCCTATGTCGCCACTCCCACAAGACCGTGACCGCACACGCTATGTAAAACTCTTCAGTACCACTCGGATAAGAAAGGACAGAAACCGGATAAGAGAGCAACAGTTCCCCTTGTGTAATAACCTTTGCACCAATGAAGGCAAAAAGCCATGTAGTAAGAACAGATAAGTAACATTCCATGATTTTATTGTATTCCTTTTTAGCCGTCATCAGCCAAATAGCGGCGATTCCGATGACTAAAGAAAGGATTCGTATAACAAAGAGTGGTTGCAGTATCATACGTTCATTCACCCTTGCATTCATAGTAAAAGCATATTGTGAAAATATGATAAAAAAAAGTATTTTCTCAACAGGACTACAAAAAAAGCCGATTAGCTCCTAAGCTACGGCCTCTCTATCATATTATATTATATTCAATCCCATCTTCTTTGTGCTTCACTTTTTCATTAATTTGTACCCATGCTTGGTTTCTTTCTAATGCACCCCCAGTTCTTATTATAAAGAAGATGTTATTGTACGTTTAACGGCAGACTGTCTGCTCATTAATCTTGATGTGATTGACCGCGCCAATCCCTTTTTTTAGATAATAACCCTAAGTTCTTGAAACCGGAAAGTGGGTTGATTCTATTTTTGCTTGCACAATAGCCAGGACTTTCATAGATTCATCTCCCTACTAGATAAACCCCAGCAAATGGTTACTTACTCCCCTTTGACTGAACTTTTGCCATAGTGACGCACTACTTTTATAACGGATTCGATAACATCTTCAACATCCTTACTTGTCATTGCAGGAAACAAGGGCAAAGTGATGAACTGTTGATATAACTCTTCAGCGACTGGACAAATTCCTTCTTTATAGCCTCTGTTTTTATAGAATGGTTGCGTATGAACAGGCATATAATGAACATTCACCCCAATATTCTCTGCACGCAAGGCTTCAAAAATATCTTCTCTACGTTCAGCCAATGGCCCGGAGAGACGAATAACGTAAAGATGGTAACTTGACTCTGTACCAGATAACTGGTGCGGCAAAATCACATGTTCCAATTTCCTGAATGCATGGTTGTAGCAATTAACAATCTTTCGACGTATGTCAACAAAATTATCTAATTTTTCCAATTGACTAACTCCTAAAGCAGCCTGTATGTCCGTCATCCGGTAGTTGTATCCTAAGAACTGCATCTCATATTCCCAAGATCGACGCCTTTCTATCAGCTGCTTCGTTTCCCTAGTTATTCCATGGGTACGAAACATCTGCAGCTTCTTATAATATTCTAAGTTGTTAGTCGTTATGATACCTCCTTCACCTGTGGTCACGTGTTTAACAGGATGGAAACTAAACATCGTCATATCACTAAATGACCCGACTTTTTCACCTTTGTAAGTCGCCCCTAGTGCATGGGCTGCGTCTTCAATAATGATAAGATTGTGCTTATCAGCAATCGCAGTAATCTTTTCGTAATCCACTGGCTGTCCTGTGAAATCCACAGGAATAATTGCCTTTGTTTTTTTTGAAACAAGGGATGTTATTGAAGAGGGATCGATGTTGTATGTGTCCCGGTCTACATCAGCAAAAATAGGAATTCCTCCCAGATATGAGACGCAATTTACTGTGGCGACGAATGTGAGCGGTGTTGTAATAACTTCATCCCCCGGAGTAATTCCCGCAGCAAAACATGCTCCATGTAAAGCTGCCGTTCCATTCGAGAAGGCTACGGCATAATCAGCTCCAACATAGTCTGCTATTCCTTTTTCAAACTCTTCAATGGCCGGGCCAGTCGTGATGAAGTCACTCTTTAATGTTGAAATGACTGCCTCTATATCTTTATTATCAATAAACTGTTTGCCGTAAGGAAGCATTGAATCTCGAACGGGATCCCCACCGAATATCGCTAACTTCTCTCCCAAGATGCTGAACTCCTTTAAATTAATCTTGTTGTAATAATCCATTCTTCCGTCCGTCTGATACCTTCTTCCAAAGTTATAGACGGCTCCCATCCTAGTAAACGTTTGGCCTTGCTATAGTCACATAAAAGCTTTGATATTTCACTTTGCGGGTGAATATGTTCCACATGGATAACCTTACTAGAATCGTCAGCAATTAGTTCCGCCAGTTTATTAATAGAAATATCTTGGCCGAGTCCAGCATTCACAATTTCTCCATTTACTTCATCCTTATAGCCGGCTTGCACCACAAAGTTCGCACAATCTTCAACATATAGAAGGTCGCGTGTCTGGGTACCTTCGCCGTAAATACAGAGAGGGTGGCCATCTAACTTGTTCTTTATGAAGATAGCGACTACCCCTCCTTCTCCCCCTGTTTTTTGGTAGGGTCCGTAGGTATTAAATGGTCGAACAACTGTCATGGGTATCCCATAAGCATGGTAATAAGACAAAACTATATTTTCAGCGGCTATTTTTGCACCAGCATACGGAGAAGCTGGTTTTATAGGATCCTTCTCAGAAATACCCTCTTCATCAGTAGCTTGATCGTAGACCATGCATGTACTCATAAATACCATTTTCACCTTATGTTTCCGACATTCCTCGAGGAGAAGAAAGGTTCCAATCGTATCATTATTAAATGTTGTTTTTGGGTCATCAATGCTATCTTGTACATTTATGCTGGCAGCAAGGTGATAACATACATCAAAATTAATGTTGAAAAGGTGTTCTAGTGCTTTTTGATCCTGAATATCTCCGTGGATAAAGCCTCGGAAGTTTGTGTGAGATAATAAACTTTTAATATTTTCGATTCTGCCATTTGATAAGTTATCCAACACCCATACATGATGACGATCATCCAACAACTTTTTAACTACCCATCGCCCGATAAACCCTGCTCCACCTGTAATAAGAACGTTCATGTGCCATGCCCCCTTATATCTAGTCGGTTACTTTCATGACCTACCCCTTTCCTTACACTAAACCTTCTCTCTTTAGTAAAAAATGCAGATCATCTAAAGAAAGCGTAGGGTGCCCTTCAGACCTATATGTTCCAGGAGTCGCTCTTTTAGCGTCTTTATATATTGGCCCTGCCCCACTTCCTTTAGCGTAGGGAATGATAAACATTTCAGGCACTTCCCAAGCGGTCAATGATTCTTCATAGGTCATTAATTCTTCATACATTTTCTCCCCTGGACGTAGCCCAATTTCTTTCACCACGACATCTTCCTTTTTCTTCCCACATTTATGGCAAGTCTCCTCGATCACGATAGTAGCTAAATCCTTTAAAGAAACAATGGGCATTTTTAACACAAAAATTTCTCCACCCCGAGCTTCTTCCAAAGCTTTAATCGTTAAGGATGTAGCTTGCTTCAAAGTCATCATAAACCTTGTCATAGTGGTATCGGTAATGGTTATTCTTCCTTGATCTACAACTTGCTCTTTGAAAAGCGGTATTACTGAACCTCTAGAACCCATAACATTTCCAAAACGTACGCTAGCGAAAACGGTTTGCCCTAACCCCTTACTGTACTCAGCTGCGGTTATTAATCGCTCTGCTGTAAGTTTAGTAGCCCCATAAGCATTGGTAGGGGAGATTGCTTTATCGGTACTGGTAAAGACAACTTTCTTCACTTTCTGTGCAAGGGAAGCCCGTATAACATTATTCGTACCGTGAACATTAGTAAGAACAGCTTCGTAAGGATTATATTCACAAGATGGAACGTGCTTCATTGCTGCTAAATGGAAAACGTAGTCAATATCCTGCATAGCAGTATAAACCCGGTCATAATTCCGGACATCTCCAATTAAATAGCGAACGTTTTTCCTTGTCCCCAGTTGATTCTGCAGTTCAAACTGCTTATGTTCGTCTCTACTGAAAACCCTTATTACATCAGGGTCTTCACGAAGCAATGTTTTTACAATACTGGAACCAATAGTTCCTGTACCTCCGACAACTAAAATTTTCTTCCCTTTAAAGAACACTCTTTTCCTTCTCCTTTTGATATGATTAGAATTAAAAAGTATAAAGTACATTGAATATCATTTATATGCTAAAACTAGAACATGGTGATAATAATAGGTAGCAACCTAAGATACCGGCTACCTCATCAAAAGGATTGCTTTCTGAGGGTAAGTTCAGAAATGCAAAGGAAATAATTGTAAAAAACTCAATTGTTGCTCAGAAACGGTTAACCTCATTAGTTAGTAAAAACAACCGGTCAGCAAGTTTAATTATTTGATAAGAATCAGTTAAGTGGCGTCCTTCGATATGATCTAACTTCGAAAAAAAATCTGAAATTTCCTGACTCCTAAATGAAGGAAACAAATGGCGAATTTTCTTTCTTTTATCTCTCTGATAAATGTGAGGAATGGGAATAATCTGGTTTTCACTTTTTTGTTTTCTTTGCAACGGGGACATATGTGCAAGTATCCTCGAATAAGCATAGTCTTCCTTTTCTTTAATAGCATAATAATTGTAAAATTCGGCAGGAAACTCTTTAGAACACGCTTTTTTATTCATTAAAATGTCTTGTAAAGTTTCCCTCAATTCATCTAATTCTGATATAGAAATACTCACCTCTTGAGGTAACGAAACGTCAAAAGAAGAAGATATAGGGGCGTATGATAACACCGGGCGATTTAGCAGGAAAGCTTCGATGCCAGTAGTACAACCATGATGAATTAAAACTTCCGCTCCCATTAACCAAGGAACCACAGATCCTCCCGCTTTAACGATTACGTTTGAATGACCTTTCATATCTTCTACATAGCTTTCCGCCCTCTCCGTTGGATGGGGGCGGATTATGAATCTCACATCAGGAAATTCAATGCTCAAGTGCTTAATCATTATTAGGAAATGATGGTATAATCGTTTTATATAGGAGGCCCTGCCTGAAAGGTCGTCTTCTTTTTTACCCTTCAAAGTGTTGTATAGGCTAAATCTTGTATTAATTAATACATATGGTCCAAAATCATTTTTAATCTCTTTGGATCTCTCTCGATAAATTCCCCTATAACGGGGAGTCAACAAATCAAAACGTGGATTTCCTGTTAACTCACATTTCCCCTTCATTTCCTTATAATTCAGTTCAACCATGGACTTCTGCTTCTCTCCCCAACAAAAAACTAAATCTAAATAAGGGAGGAGACTCTTATTCATTCTCTCTTTTAAATAAAGTGATGGATCTGAATGGAGGAATCCTTCTTCATCCAATAACAAGACTACGTGACCAAACTTTTTAGCTGATGAAACCACCTTCTTCATATATGCTCGAGGGTATCCTTTACAAAGGAACAGACCTTTGGGATAATGCTGAGCTGCTTCTTCTACTTTGCTATGCTCTCCAATAATGACGGTTTCTCCCTTGGCCAAGGCATAGTAAGCAAGTATTAACTTTCCGTCCATTTCCCTTGTTTTCACTTCAATCGGTAAGTAAAGCAATCGTGCCCCCCCCCTTACGTCAAAAGAAACAATAGGTGGATTTTTGACTCCTACGTACCAGCAATTCTAGTGTAAGCATGTTATTTAACTGGGAATGCCCCTATTCCATTTCAATTTCTACTTTTAAGACAATTAACAATGTAAGTAAGAAAGGAAATGATGAATTCCCCTCTCAAAGACATCCGGCTTTCGATAGTATTTCAAATGTGAGCCAATTTCCGCGTTGTTCCAGTGGGCTTTACGGTTAAGGATCATATTCAGAAGGGAATAATCAACAGTAATCCTTACATATGGTTCTATTTCCTTCCCGTGTCCAACTCTTTGTACAGGGTCACCATTGTACGGGATGCAATATATAAAGTCCTGACCCGCATCTATATAAATCCTCCAATGGCTTCTATATCCTCCTTCTTTATCCTGACGGCTTAACATTTTTTTTTGAGCTTCTACTAAATCATTCGTTAAATCTTTTTGTTTTGATTTTTCAATTACATGTTCATCTTGTTCATAAGTGAATTTTTTCTTTTTCAAAACTTCATTTATATATCTTTCTCGCTCCATTGATGAAGAAGGAGTGAAAGAGGCTGTTGGCCTTTTGGTTTCAACATCAAACCATTCTCCACGATTTAAAAGCACCATCTTTGAGTGGCCACTTTCTTTCGATTTTTCACCTTCCAAGGAAATGCTTTTTATTAACGGGGCAAATAAATCTTCCAATTCTTCAAGCACTGGAACTCCTCTATATTTATTTAGCTTTGCAAGTTTACCTCCTAATGTATACTGCCCTGCAAAAGGCATAAAGAACTCAGGCTTAAGGTGGTTTAGATAGTTTATTGCCTGGCGAAGAAACTGATTTTGCTTCGCTTCTCCCTTCTTAAGCTTTTCGGTTTCGCTTAAATTTTCAAAACATTGCGGGAACGGACCTGCACCGGCGTATCCCACCATAAGAAAATCAATGGAATTGTATTTTTGTTTAATATAATCACATACCTTGTAGGAAAGTGGATACGGACAATCATTTGTATTAACTACTGTTTTGCCAGACCCATCAAACACAGCTAAGGTATCAATTTGAATGGTTTTATTATATGGTTTTAGTACGGAACACCCGAAGAATTTACCACATAGTTCAGGATCGCAGTTATCTGCTGACAATATCTCAATTGTGAAATTCTCAGCCAATGGATAAACTTGGTAATGAGAGATTTCTATAATTCTTTCAAAACCTATCCCTTTTAGTATTTTCAAGATAAATTTCTCTGCGTAATCATGGATAAGAATAGGAATATCTCGCGGGAAACTTTTAAGTGATTCCAAATCCATATGATCCGGATGAATATGGGAGATATAAATGTAATCCACGTCAAAAAAGTCTTCTGGTTTATGTTTTAAAGGAGGATAATGATACCAACTTCCATAGTAAGTACCATCCTTGAGCCACGGGTCACATAAAACCTTTATATTAGCGTGTTCAATAAGTACACAGGCACTAGCAATGTACTGTACTCTCATATTTTCACTCCTCCTAAAGACTTTAAGACCTTGTTAAAGGAGAACAGACTTTTGTCGACTCCCTGGATTGGGTCATCAGTCCCCTATAAATTTGTAGAATAAATAAAAAGATTATATTAAATCCCAACTTAGTGGGGTGCCTTCCTTGACATCCGCTTTTATCGTTTTCCCCAAAAGGTGGTCAAAATACTTGGGTGGGAGTCCTAACCCAGGTCTGATAATCTTCATGTTTTCCCGCGTAAGAACCTCCCCTTTACACATGGGAGCAGAGATATAAATCGACCTCCTCCGTCTCCTTGGATCTAACTCCCCCTCAGCAGGTCCGTATATAATATTACCTAGGGACTGTGATGCTCGATTCACCTCTTTCACTAGGCTCTCCATTTCATCAGGTTCCAAAGAAAATGCAGCATCTACACCTCCATCTGATCGAGATAAAGTAAGATGCTTTTCAATAACGCTAGCACCTAGAGCTATACTAGCTACGGATACTCCTATACCGAGCGTATGATCTGAAATTCCGACATTACAACTAAACATCTCTTTCATATGGGGGATTGTTCGAATGTTAGATTCCGTAGGGTCTGCTGGATAATTACTAGTGCATTTCAATAACACCAATTCGTTGCATCCACTTCCTCTGGCAACACGGACCGCCTCATCTATTTCTGCAAGAGATGCCATCCCTGTAGAAATAATAAGGGGTTTCCCGGTAGATGCTACTTTTCTTATAAGTGGCAAATGATTAATTTCAAAAGAGGCAATCTTATAACATGGAACATTTAAACTTTCCAGAAAATCGACTGCTTTCTCATCAAACGGAGAACTGAATGCAAGCAACCCCAGTTCTTTACATTTATCAAAAATTGGGAGGTGCCATTCCCAAGGCGTATGCGCCTTCTTGTAAAGGTCATAAAGCCGAATTCCTTTCCACAAGTTCTTTTTATCGCGTATTTGAAATTCAGGGTTCTGGACGTTTAGTGTCATACTATCCGCTGTATAGGTTTGTAACTTTAATGCATCCACGCCACATTTAGCTGCTGCTTCAACTACTTTTAAAGCTCTATGCAAAGATTGATTGTGATTTGCAGACATCTCTGCTATAACGAATGGTTTGTTTGATGAAAAAAGCTGATTTTCCATGGTAAGCCCCATTCCTTCCTCACTTTAAATAGTCATTGAGAATACGTGAGACTTTTTTTGCTCCTCGAGTATTTAAATGATGCACATCGTAAAAGTCGTCTTGAGTAAACTTTTGGGATGAAAATAAGTTCACCTCTTCAATTTTATATTTCTGTTTAAAATCATTAACTATCTGATGGAATTCATCTACCATATCTTTTCTGAAATATTCCCTATAAGGCTTTGCTTGAGGATGAATGACAAAAATAGGAGTAATGTTTTTACTCAATAGTAATTTCACCAAGTTATGGAGATGTACTTTGTTCTCCTTAACTGTCTTTGGATAATCTTTGCTGGAATGTAACTTTGCCAAATCTTTCTGTTCTTTTTTCAACTTCTCTCGATCAAATGAAACATTCTGATCAAGTTGATCAAACTTATTAAGAAAGTCATCCACGAATAAGTCCCTCATACGTTCATGACCTATAATGAACTTTGTCTGATTGTGCTTTATCCCTCTCCACTTTAGGACAGCATATCTCTCTACTAAATGTTTTTCTTTTGAAAGACTTAAGTTAAAATGAAAACTAAAATAAGCCAAGCCTATTAGTGCGTATTTTATCCCCTCACTAGAGTTATCCAACACATGCCGTGTCATGCAATAATCATAGAAAAGGTCCTGGCTATTAAAAGATAAATTAATCGAATTCCATTTTAGTGTGTCCGTGTCAAACCCATAACGTGAATAGGACATCCCAGTGATTAATATTTTTATATTTTTAGAACGTTCCCACTCCAATAATTTAAAAAGGACATCATTGGTTCGAACGTAACGGTAAAGATTTATTATTTTTTGTGAATTTATTCCCATCCCTAACAACTGTTTTTCTATATCTTCATAATAAATACTACATATAATAACAAAATCGTATTTCATTACAACAAGTTTAGAAGGATGATAAATTGGTACGCCGTTCTTAAAAACCCCTTGTTTTTTGGAATCGTTATCTAGATAAGCTACTACACGATTGGTTTCTGTATTTATTAAATGATTGACTTTATCACTGCTGCTTCCAGTTCCGAATAGAACAATAGTATTCATATGATTCATCAATCCTCACAGAATTGAATTTTAGCCTTCACTTCTTCAACCAACTTATTGCAGAACATTTCTGCTTCTCTAGCGGTTTTACCTTTACATATGGCATGACCGTACACATCCACTCCCGATTCTAATTCCTTTACATCCATTCCCGTTCTTAAATCCAGATTAAATTCCAAAGGACTATATTTTTTCAGAATA
The DNA here is from genome assembly GCF_019599545.1 of Halobacillus sp. Nhm2S1. Taxonomy (GTDB): domain Bacteria; phylum Bacillota; class Bacilli; order Bacillales; family Halobacillaceae; genus Halobacillus. The sequence goes on from NZ_JAIEZV010000004.1 coordinate 370,410, forward strand.
TCATCGTAATTTTCGATATTTTTCACTCTCCCCCCCTTTTCAAAAAAGATCATCTCAACTGCTACAGAGTAATGTGTAGTATCCTCTACACGCACATCTACACCGGAGCTAAGTTGAATTGTTTTTTCAATAATGTCGATACCAGAATGATAGTTCACCAACTCTGGTAATTTTGTAGCACCTATTCTAGCTCCTATTTCAATGATATAAGGCGTATTTTGTTCATCAACAATAATATCTATATTGCTAGGACCATTAACTATCCCTAGACTTGTTAGGGCTTTATCACACTCTTGCATAACATTAGAGAGTACTTTATCATTTTCTAATGAAGGGAAAGAATGACCAACAGGAACCAAGTTCTTCGAGACTTTGTCGTTGTGTACGAAACAGTAAACCATTCTTCCATCTTTACTGAAACACTGAGCTCCTATTTCTCTACCCTTCACAAACTCCTCCACAACCACCTTTCCATTTCTCGAAAATTTACATGCCAGTTCAATAGCGTACTTTAATTCGGACTCGTTTTTTATTTTTGTAACTCCACGACTCCCCGAACTATCCGAAGGTTTTACGATCATTGGATATTTTTTTTTGTCGTCCTCAATCTTTCTGCTAACCGAAGCCACGTCCTCGTTACAATCAGTGGCCACATAATAAGGAGAGTTTACTCCTTCCATTTCAAACCGCCTTCTCATTAATGCCTTATTTGTAACTTTCATACCTATGCCCAGACCCTGATTTGGTAAGCCTAAGAATTCATTTATATAGCAGGATGTCAAAACACCTATGTCACTGGAAATAGTAATCGATCCACAGACGTTGTATTTTTTCGCCACTCTTAATGCTTCTTCAAGATTGGTAGTATCCACACTTTCAAAATAATCTGCAATTTCACTTCCAGGACAATTAGAATTTTTATCAATTACAATGGTATTCAACCCAAGTTTTTTTGCGGCCATAATTGCCGGTACTTGCCCGGAACTTCCCCCAATGACCATAAAATTATGACTCATATTTCATCCCTCAAAAGGTTTGCCATTTCGTCCATTAACCTCTCATTGCCTTTTCCATCGACGACTAACTTTCCATTATTGCTCATAGATTTTCTCCTTTTCATATCAAAGACCTCCTTCAACTTTTCAAGAAAGAAAACCTTTCCAATATTCTTCACATCCCCAGCATATATACACGCCCCATAGGTGCTACCAAAGATTTCTGCTGATTTTTGATTAGCTGCGATCTGAACGACTAAACACGGGACCCCCATATAGGCAAGCTCGAAGAGTGTCGTCCCCCCCGCTGAAATAGCTACATCACTTCTATACATTATTTCCGCCATATTCCTTGCGTTTCTCACAATTTCTAAATTGTAGTTTACACGCTTTTTCTGCTCTTTCAGTTCACTCATATACCTATAACCAGAGCCAATTACTACTTTCACCTTTATTTGCTTTTGAATAGAACCATCCAAGTACTGCAGTATTTTAGAGGATACATTATCTGGATCTGATCCCCCGAAAGTGACCAAAATTTCATTTACATTTGTATTAAGAACATGCTCTTTATTTTTATAGCTTAGAAATTCTTTACGAAGAATATTATACTTAGGCCCTAGTAATAACTTTGTGTTATCTGATTTATTAGAGTAAGAGAGTGTATGCGCAATTAAACTTTTGTTTAGTATTAAGTCAGACCAGTAAAAATCTGCATATCCATAATCATCTACAACCACTATTTTTAATCCTTGATTCTTTAGTATCTCTTGATAAATGCTCATAAAATGATACCCATCTAAAATAAGACATCTACAACCGTTTGCCTTAGCTAAAGCACCCGTTTGGAAAGCGTCGTCTGTATCCCCTATGGAATTTGGATTTATAAATGAAACTCTGAACCCTTCCTTATTCAATCTATCTTCTAACTCCAAGGGAAGATACTTACAAACAAAAGTAACCTTCCCTCCCCTCTCCATCCAAGATTGGGCTATAGCGAAACAGCGCATAACATGCCCTTCACCTATACTATGAGAAGCATCTGCACGTATAAATAAAGATTGATCTTGGAAAACATCCGTTGCCTTAAATACCATCATGTTTTTTCTGCTCCACATGGGCGTTAATTTCCATCCAATCTGGATGATTCTGAATTAGATCTAAAGCATCCTCTAACGTGAAATTTGGACGAGTTGGATACAAAGCCTCTAACATTTTTTTAATGAGAACAAAATCTTCAGGTGTATCAACCGTCCAGCGATGTTGACTCTCGTCTCTTTCATACACTACATTTTTTGTTTTGTATATTTTAGAATGAGTATATATATAACGTGTTACGTGCTCACGATCTTGTTTCTCTATTGCTTTATGGTGTACTTCTTCTAATACCTTAAATGGAAAAACCGAGATATCCATCCCTCTCGGATAAGTTCTTTGTAGTGTGTTGGAAACATAATGGTAGAACGGATGTTTTAAATATTCAGAGATAACCTCATCAACTACTGTCGGATCAATCAATGGACAATCAGAGGTGATCCTCACTACAAGATCGACTTTAAACCGGACGGCCGTTTCATAATATCTCAACAAAACATCTTCTTCGTCTCCACGATGAAATGGTATATTTAGATGTTTACACAGGTCGACAATGGGATCGTCCGTCTCTTCGTAGGTAGTCGCTACTATCTGTCCAGTCAGTTGCTTGCACCTTTTTAATCGTTCTAATTGATATTCAAGCAGGGGTTTCTCAAGTACCTTCTTCAATACCTTTCCTGGAAGTCTAGAAGAACCCATCCTCGATTGGATGATTGCAAATATTCTCATTACGTCCCCCCTTTATCCCCTTACATCCCATTCCTACATTTATTTTTTTCTCAAGCTTTATCTGATCGAATACAGGAGATTTTTTCCAACCAAAGCTATTGTATGCTTCAATATCACAACTGATGTGCATAAAAAATCCCCCATAATAATGGAGGATTAACTCAACTAGTATCTGGTAATTTCAAATAATTTATCATGTAATTTCCTTACATTAATTCTCACTTTTTTCCCTTCAATTAAATTCAGTTTTTTAAAGAAATTTTCGATTTCTTTTTCCGTCAAGTCTGGAAACTTTTGTTTTACGATTTTATTTTTTCTATAGAGCCTATTTTTGCTAGTGGACTCTTTGTTTAATACTCTCATATGTTTCGAACTAATTTTTATATGCTTAGGACTTAACCGATTGGTTTTTAGTGCGTTCAACTTCCTGATGATATTCTGATAGGACAACTTGTTTGGATTATGCGAATAGTATTTCTGAAGTAAGTCGGCCTTTTGTTTTTCTTTAAATTTATTCTCACTAAAGTTATATGACTTCATATCTGAGCGTATGAACATACAGATGTCTTCAACTTCTTCCATCTTTATACTCATTTCGTTAGGCAAATCAAATGTGTTCTCATCACTAGTAATAAATGAAATGACTGGCTTCTCTAATAAAAATGCTTCAACCCCTGTGGTACAACCATTATGAATGACCAGTTGCGACGCATTAATCCAATTTACTACATTCCCTTCATGAACAACATAAACATTTTCGCAGTCTACCAAATCACGCGCGAATACTTCGAATTTATCGCTAGGGTGGGGTCTTATAACCAAGTTCATCTGAGGGAATTCGATGCTCAATGCCCGGACCATATGAATGAATTTTTTGTATTTGCTCTTCATATTTTCATACCGATAAGACCCATACTTGTTTTTCAATCTCTTCACCAAGCTATTATTATGCTCTCCATCTTCATTTACTGTTTTGGTGTACAGAGGGAATTTTGTATTCACAAGAATAAAGTCGCCATATTTTTCTCGTATCTGCTTAGTGCTTGAATTAAATAGGGATCTGTATTTCTTATCCAACAAATCAAATCGTGTGTTCCCTGTTATCATACATTTTTTCTTAGCCGAAGGATATGCAGCGACTATTGTATCCCTTTGATACGGTCCCCAACAGTATTCATAATCCAAATGATTAAGAGATTCCTGACTTAAGTGTTTATCAAGATAGATCTCTTTCTCCGTCAGAGGGAATCCTTCTTCCTCTAAGTTAACGACGATGTGACCACTCTTTTTAGCTAAACCGAACCTTCTCACCTTATCTTTCCACAAGTACCCTTTATCGAGAAAAATACCATTTGGGAGATATTCTAGTGATTGCTCTATCATTCCTGACAAACCTAAGACAACCTTGTAGTTAGCCTGAACTGCATAATATGTCAATAGCAGTTTGGCATCCAATTCCCTTACCTTCGTTTCTATAGGCAGATAAAGCCATTTCCTTTTATCCATACTTGCCATTTTTTCATCTCCACACAGTTTCATTTTCATACCTAATTTAAACGTTAGTATTACTGTATGAAGGCTTTCAAAAATTTGACTAGACAAGGGGAGAATTTAGGCAACTGTCCTTTTCATCATGAAGCAAGATACATTTCTATTATTTATCTAAATTACAAAAAAAGGATTTAACCGAGATGGACCATTTCCATTGACTTATAAAAATGCGACAATAGATAACTCAAAAGTTGTAAATATTCAGTAGAAATGAAGAAGTAAGTAGTTAAAATTTGAATGTATGATCACTCAAGTCAAGAGTTAATGGACATGTTTAGAATTAAGAAGAGATACCAAAAAAACAAGTGTTTTGAGCATAGCTAAAACTACGTATTATCTTTGGCGTATAAAGGAGTGGGAGCCACCGGTGTTATAAAAAGAGATCCTGTAGATTTGTGTAAGGTTAGAGGGCCCCAAGGTTTCTTAGGTGAAAAATCAATTAAGCGCTGCCATTCTCCAATTAAATTTAGATTTATGGCAGCGCAGTCGTATTATTGAGTCTTATTTAACTGTATATCTCCGGAGATGTATTTTTTTCTAATCCATTATTCTTTTTCTATATTCTTCGTGCTTCTCACTGTATCAATTGGACGCACATAATTCTCAATCTCTTCACGCTTTGGCTCAAGCTTAGGCGGAAGTGACAACTTTTCACCAAGGGTTTCATATGGTTCATCCCCCATGAATCCTGGTCCGTCCGTTGCCCACTCAAACAAAATCTGCGGGGAAACTTTTGCGTATAAGGAACCGAAATAGTGGCGATTGACAAAGCCTGAGTTCCTTAAGCCAAATTTTGATAAACGCTGGATCCATTCATCCAATGCATCCTTGTCTTCCACACGGAAAGCAGCATGGTGGACGGTTCCAAATCCTTGGCGTGCCGGAGGGAGAATGGAGTTATACTCCACAATCACAGAAGCCCCATTTCCACCTTCCCCCACTTCGAATAAGGTGAACGCTCCTTCTTCACTCACTTCCCTGAAATTCATGACTTTTTCAAGCATTTCCTTGAAGTATGCCTTATTGTCTACCCTCACGTACAAGGGGCCAAGACCAGTAATGGCGTACTCCAATGGAACGGGTCCTTTTCGCCATGGTGTCCCCGGTGCTACTCCATCATCGTTTTCATCCGATACCAACTCATAAGCTTGATCATCAAAATCGACGAAAGGCAGCACTTTTTTGCCGAACCGTTCCTGAATTCCTTTGTGCTTCACTTCCAGGCGGTCGAATCGTTTCACCCAGTAGTCCAAAGCCTCAGCACTTGGTACACGGAAGGACGTTTTAGCGATTTCATTCGTTCCGTGGGACCCTTTTGGAATGCCTGGGAAATCGAAGAACGTCATATCCGTACCAGGATTCCCCTCATCATCTGCGAAGAATAAGTGGTACGTTTCGATATCATCCTGGTTGACTGTTTTTTTTACAAGTCGCATGCCGAGGACATATGTGAAAAATTCATAATTCTTCTCTGCACTGCTTGTTATGGCGGTTACATGGTGAATGCCTTTCAATTCATTCATTCGATCGCCTCCCAAATTTATCTAAAGCTTCTTCATATTTATCTCAGTTTCAAGATAAATATAATACATCTCCTTTCCCTTGTCAATTTATTGAGTTCATACATTAAACCTCCTGCTCATACCTTCTGTATATGGAGGCTCCATTTATTAATTTTTCTTATTGACAGATGTTAAATACTGGTGTAAATTTAAAGCCGACCATTTCAATCGGTTTAATGAACTAACGTTTAAAAGGAGGTAGTAAGAACATGGAAACATTTCTCGTTATCGTCAATATCGCTCTTATTTTAGCGCTTATTTTTGTCCTCATCCGTATGCAGCAAAAACACGTCTCTTTCAGCAAACGCGTCTTTACGGGGCTTGGCCTCGGGGTGCTCTTAGGTGTGTACTTACAGTTCGTTTTTGGAACTGATTCCAGCATCACCGCACAGACAACGGATTGGTACAACATAGCCGGACGTGGATATGTACGCTTGCTTATGATGATTGTCATCCCGCTGATCATGGTGTCGATCATACAATCCATTATCAATCTCGAAAAATCCTCAGAGCTAGGAAAAATATCTCTGTGGATCATCGGTGTCCTCGTAGGAACAACGGCAATTGCAGCACTTGTGGGAATCGGTAGCTCCTTTTTGTTTGATCTTGATGCAAGTGAAATAGAAGCCGGTCAAGCTGAAGAAAGTCGGGGATTATATTTAGAAGAACGACTGACAGAGGTTCAGGATATGTCCACCCCTCAAAAGATTCTCGAATTTATACCGGCGAACCCTTTTCTTGACATGACAGGAGATCGGGCAACGTCTACCATCGCGGTGGTCATTTTCTCTGCCTTCATCGGCATCGCTGTTCTCGGCGTGCGTCGCAAAAAACCGGAACAAGCAGAAATGTTTGTCAAAATCGTCAATTCCTTTTACGCGGTCGTGATGCGGATCGTCACCCTTGTGCTCCGCCTCACTCCCATCGGCATTCTAGGACTGATGGCTGTCACTGTGGCGAAAACAGATATAGCCGGAATCCTTGAATTAGGAAAATTCGTACTCGCTTCTTATGTCGCCTTAGGTGTGATGTTCATCATCCACCTCATATTGATCGGAATTTTCGGGTTAAATCCTTTCACCTATTTACGAAAAGTACTGCCTGTTCTCAGCTTTGCCTTCACATCAAGGTCCAGTGCAGGTACGATCCCACTGAATATTTCTGCACAGAAAAACAGCCTCGGAGTTGATGAAGGGGTTGCAAACATGTCGGCTTCCTTCGGTGCGACCATCGGGCAAAATGGCTGTGCCGGCATTTATCCAGCCATGCTCGCTGTCATGATTGCCCCTTCTGTCGGAATCGATCCATTGAGTCCTGGATTCCTGATCCAGCTCGTGTTGATTGTGGCCATCAGCTCATTTGGAGTCGCTGGTGTCGGTGGCGGAGCAACATTTGCGGCATTAATCGTGCTCTCTTCCATGAACCTCCCAGTCGCCCTTGCCGGGTTACTCATTTCGGTTGAGCCTTTAATTGACATGGGACGTACAGCATTGAATGTTAATGGTGCGATGACATCGGGAACATTGACCTCACGTGTCATGAAGACCTTGAATCTCGAGCGCTTCAACGATAAAAAAGCAGTTGAAAAAGATATTGCGGTTTAACCCAAAAAAGGCCCCTCCAGTTAAGGGGGGGGCCTTTTTCATCTATTGCGCTGTACTCACATCATCCATACCATCCTGATTCCCAATCTGCCACGTGCCTAAACGTCGAGGATCTCCGCCCCCGTACATTTGGAGGACGTCCCCGTTCGTGCGGATCCCAAGTCCCTGGATACCGCCATAGAAAACAGGAGAATCATGCTCAATCACAGAGTAGCCTTTCAAATCCCTTAAGCGGGCGATGGGCTGCTGCTCGATCAAGTTTTCAACATGGACGACGTTATCTTCCGTATAGAAACGACTGCGGCTGATGGCTTCCTGTAAAGTCAGTTGTTCACCAGTGTCTTCATTCCTTCCATATTCGTACTGGATCAAGGTTTGGAACAGCATCGCCGGAATCCTTTTTCCACCTGGAGAACCGATGCCGAGCACCGCTTTTCCATCTTTTTCGAAAATCATCGGCGAAACGAAAGAACGCGGGCGTTTGCCTGGTTCATAAGCGTTCATGGAATCCTCCGCTGTATCGAAATTGTTCATTTGGTGATTTAAAAAGAAACCATCGATATACAAGCCTGAGCCGAAGAATTTCCCCAGTGAGTTGGTCGCAGAAACCATCATCCCGTCCTTATCGACCACAACAAAGTGCGTCGTATTGCGGTGATCGGCTTTCTCACCTGGTGCGGTGAACAGATCCGCGAAACTGGTCAGTGCACCACCACCGACAGAAAATTCTTCTTCAAACAACTGCTCTGTATATTCCGTAGAGGTCAATTTTTCCTGCTCGACTTCCTCAAATGCAGGGTCGCCCAGGGTGTACACACGATCGGTGTAGACCTTGTCGACGATTTTGTTCACAAGGTGGATATAAATATCTTCGTATTGTTGATCATTGACGATCTGTTCCATATTCTCAGGAAGATTTCCATCTAGAAAGGCAGGCCATCCGCCACCTGAAAGGGCATATTCCTCTTCCAAAACTTCATCCAGATTCGCTTCCAACTGTTCCAGCATCTTCAATGCCTGAATAACAATAATGCCAGATGTCGGAGAGGAGCCGGCATACAAGGTCTGTCCTTTGAATTCACCTTTTGGTGCAGGACGTTTACCGACTTCATATGCTTCAAGGTCACCTGGTTGAAAACCGAGTTGACTGGTAAGAGAGTCAGCAACTTCTCCTTCATAGAAAGATTCCGCCCCTTCTTGTTGCAGTTTCTTTAAAGTCTCTGCAAGCTCTGCTTGAACAAGGGTATCGTTGATCTGCAACGGCCGATCTTCAGGATAAAACATGTTGTAAACAGCCGGGTCTTCATTCCCAGATTGAATAAAACGTCTTGAGTTTTGCAGCTGCTCATTGAAAATACGCCCGACTTTGATGCCTTCTTCACTGTGAGTGACGGCGTCTTCGAGCAGTTCATTCCACTCCATTTGACCTCCGTAATCTTCATAAACCTCCCCCATCCCTTTTACAAAGCCAGGGATAGCAATTCCGCGTTGTGGACGCGCCCCGCTGACAGGAGCTGCTTCACGGTAATCGTACGTGATGGCTCCTTCATCCGGTTCGTGGACAATCATTTGTCCACCCCCGCCGATCCCGGAGCCATAAGGTTCAACGACATTCAGCACAAAGGAGACGGCAATGGCTGCTTCAGCAGCATTCCCTCCCTCGTTAAGTACCTTCATCCCCGCTTCTACAGCGAGAGGATGTACAGCACTGACGCCATACACAAAAGCTTCTTCCTCTGAAGAAGTATCCACTTCAACCGTCTCCTCACGACCTTGGACTTCATAAGGTTCACGGAACTGGTCAAACTCTTCTTCAAAATAAACATTCCATCCAACTAAGCCGACAAAAATGATGCCGGCTAGTATATAGGTCACTTTTAAATCATTCAAACCTGTGGACCTCCTATCCTTCAATGACGCCAGCTTTTTTCAAATCGATTACAAGTCTGCCGTCTTCCATCCGCCATAGTTCATCGTCCAGTTCTTTTCTAAGCGTGCGGAAAATACGGTAATCGCGGAATGGCTTCAAAATTCCTTCTGTTTCTCTCGGTCTCGTATCGGATATTTGCATTGGGACGAAGGAGAGTTCCGCTCCCCCATTTTGTAAAAAGTCAAGTTGAGCGAGTGTCGAGTCTTTCGTACGCGACCAGCCCTGGTCAAAGACGAAATTCCCGAGACTGTTCATGACGATTGAAGTCTTATCTTCACTTTGCGGGTCATCAGGGTCTCTCTCGATATGTACACGAGTGATTGGCTCAAGCACATGAGAGTGGTGGCCGATAATCACATCCGCCCCCATATCGGTCATCAAATACGCAAGCGTTTCCTGTGTATCATTGGAACCGACTTGGTATTCATCTCCCCAGTGCGTATGGACCATGACGATGTCTGCCTGCTCTTTCGCTTCACGAATACGACTTTGCAAAACGCCTAGACCAGCATTTGTCAAAACCCCGCCAACGTATTCACTGGCACTGTAACCTTGTACGAATACATCCGTGAACCCTAGAATCGCGACATTTCTTCCGTTCGCATCAAAATAATGAATTTCACCCGCATCGGTCAATGTTTCCTCTTCCTCAAACATTCCTTCAGCAGGGTCCAGGGCCCGGCCGATTCCCAGCAGATCAAGGTCGAGGTCTTCCATATGTTTAAGGGTTTCTTCTAATGAAAGGTTTCCATAGTCCATCATATGGTTGTTTGCTAGATTGACAGAGTCAAAACCAGCATCCACCAGCGCCTCTTCGGCTCCTTTTTCTGCATACAAATGAATATCCTTATTACGCAGTTCAAAATCTTCCATGACGGCCTCAACTTCAGGGTTTTCTGCATCAATAACCGGGTTTTCAAAGTTCCCTGTGACATAATCAGACTCATCAAAGTATGGAGTTACATAGTCAAACACACGGCCAATCGGTTCTCCACTTCTCACAGCCGCATCACGGACGTGACGCCCAAGCATCATATCCCCGACCATCGAAATTCTGAACTCCACATCATCCGGACGTGTATCTTCGGGCATCTCAGGCTTATCGATCCATTGATGACCGAGGAAAGGCACAGCCAATAAAACTGCGAGCACCATAGAATGGAGGGGCGCTTTCTTTTTGTGCTTCTTCGTCCATACTTTCATCTTATATTTAAGATCTTTTTCTTCCATTGAAAAATCTCCTCTAAATCAAATGGTACGCGGTAATCAATACAAATGTTGCGAAGGCAATCAGGAAAGTGGCACTGAACGTAGGCAGCACTCCCTGCTTTTGTATCGAATTTGCGATCAATCCAGGGACAATGACTCCGATCCCCCTTAATTCCATGACAGGAAATGGGGTGAGGGGATATAAATAATCCATCGACATCTTCATCAAAACCCCGACGGTCAACATCGCAGCAAATTTACGACGACCGTAAAGAACCGTAAACCTTGATAGAACTTGAGAAACGAGTAAGTATGTAACCAAGCTGATCAACCCAACAGCTAACACGTACATCACTTGATCGAATATCAAAGCTATGTAGCCCGGGACAACCAATCCCGCGGGCACGATCCCAGTTTTCTCTGCATACAACAAACTTAATATTACACCAATGACAATCGCGATATATAAATCAGTACCGAACACGTGGACTCCAACTCCCTACATTATTTGTTCGTCTGTAAAACTTTACGAGAAAAAGATCGGCTCTCTTCCGACTCTTCGATGACATCCCAGCCCGTTTCTTCTCGAGGAGATGGACGGAATTCAAGCTCTTCGACAGCCGCCGCCACTTTCTCACCAGCTCCGACGATGTTTCCGATTCCGTAAATGACACTATCATCCGGAAGCTCTTTTAAATGATCGACAACAACTTCCGTCGATGCTTTTTCTAAGTTTATGAGATTAAGAGGCCTGATTTTTCCTTCTTCATAGGCTTTGGTAATCGGCCAGACACTTTCTCCCATGACAATCAACCGCTCCATTTCAATATGGGGCAGGACATTTTCTGCGAAATCGATCGTCCGCTCCACTCTGTCACTCCGACAGCTCATGACGACCGTACGCTCTTGATCAGGATAATCCAACTGTTGAATTCTTTCCCAAATATTCAACGTTGATGTCGTATCATTGGCCGCGAAGCCGTTGAAGAAGTATTTAGGCGCTTCCTCTTTACCGAAACGGTGCACACGCATGGCTCCCGGGTCGACGGGTGCCTGAAGCATTCCTTCAAGCGCGATTTCCCGATCGATATCCAATATTTCAGCAACAGCCATTGCAAGGGCTGCGTTTTGAGGGAAAATCATGAACGGGAACTTTTGTAAGTACGATTCATCGATCCAGCTTTCATCAGCAACGACGACCTTCGAATTCTTCCGGCGCGCGACTTTTTCAAAATACTTCTGATATGGTGTTTCCGGTATGATGACATAGCCGTTTTCCGGAATGGTCGAACTGAAAGCTTCCGCAATATCATCAAGAGTCGGGCCCATGACATCCATATGGTCTTCAATGACATTGGCGATGATGGTAATATTCGCTTTCACCAGCCGCTCCTGAAAGACCTTCTGATATTCAGGGTTTACAGCCATACATTCACTGACAAAAGCATCTGCCCGTCGTTTCACCACTTGTTCCGTAATCCTCATTTGTTCATTAATATTCGGGCCCTGCAGACCACGGACGATCGGCTCTTCCTCATCCTGATCCCAATAAAACATCCGTGCCGACGTCCCAGTCGTTTTTCCAACCACTTTCCGCCCGTCTTGTTTCAAAATTCCCATAACAAGACGAGTGACCGTCGACTTCCCCCGAATTCCGTTTACGAGAATCCGAGTAGGAATTTTTTTCAGCCGGCGATCAAGCTTATATTTCTCCCAAAGACCTACAACGAGCACAAAAACAAAAAAGATCATCAGGTACGCTAACTCATCCACTAACTTTCACATCCTTATCTAGTTCCAAAGATACCAGGAACTCGCTCTCTCTAAAACTAACAGATTATTACAACATACGCCACCGCTCGGCATAAGTCCTAGTACTCTACCATACCCTAATCACACGTTTTTAATTGGAATTTTCAAAATACTTTTTTGGTGATCCTCACTATTCGAAAAACGATGTCCCTGCCCATTTATTTAAGCATAATGGGTGTCTTTTTACATTTCCAATAACAACCAGTAATAACCAATAAACCACATTCCCCTTATTCATAGTGCCTCCTCTGTTTGGCATGAAAATTGCTTGTTAAGTATTGAAACGAAAATTTGAAAGGAGCATGTATGATGTACAATCGAAAATGGCTGCTTATAGTATTCGTCACCGCTTTAACTTTTTCGTCCTTCGTTCCTGGCGTCTCAGCGATGAAAAGCGAAAAAAGCCCGATTAAAGGAAACCTGGTCATTGTTGGCGGAGCCCTTGGCTCAAGCAACAGTGACGTCTACAAGGAATTCATCCATCTCGCCGGGGGAGAAGATGATGCGCGCATTGGCATCATACCTGCCGCTTCCGGTTCCCTGAAGTCTTCCATACAATTCAAAGAAGATATGATTACCTACGGGGTGAATCCTTCTAGTGTAGAAATTTTAGAATTATCAAACCGTGACTTCAAGGATACGGAGGCAAACGAACGGAAATGGAAAAGCAACGCACAAAAAAATAAAGTTGCCGATCAAATCAAGCAACTAACAGGCATTTGGTTTGTTGGGGGAGATCAATTGAAAATTACAGACACTCTTCTCAAGGCAAATGGAAAGAACACGAAAGCCCTTGATGCTATATGGGACATTTACCAAGACGGAGCCGTTCTTGGTGGGACAAGCGCAGGTGCTGCCATTATGAGTGACGTCATGATCACAGGGGGAGACAGTCTTGGCGGATTCAATCAATCATTCATTTACGAAGATATCTCAAACCCTGATGAAGAATCTGTGCCTGTTTTCATAGAACAAGGTCTCGGTTTCTTTCAATGGGGGATTGTGGACCAACATTTTAATGAACGATCAAGGCTTGGCAGATTAACAGCCACTGCACTGAAGTATGAAGACCAGGGGAACTATGCTTATGGAATTGACGAAGACACGGCAATGGTTGTATCCAATGAAAAACAAACCATTGAAGTGATTGGCAGAAGTACTGTCACAGTCCTTGATGTGTCCCATGCTGCTGTTGACGGAGAGTCCATAAAAGAATTGGACCTAAGCTATTTGGCAGCTGGTGATCAAGTGAACGTACAAGATAAAAGCTTTCACATAGATGAAGCACGCAATCTCGAAACAACAGGTTATGAGTATTTCAACTTTGAACCTCTACCTGCTACGGGTGTGCTGACTTCCTATGGTACATTACCCAATTACCTTTCCTACTCTCTTGTAGATAACGAGGCAGCCGGTGAAGTGGAAAGTTATCTCTATGACAGTACAGGAGAAGGATATGAACTTACCTTTAATCAGACGGCAGATACGAAAGGGTATTGGGGATACAAAGATGGTCAAAAAGATTCTTATTCCATTGCCCACGTCACAATGAATGTAACCCCTATCAACGTACAGTTCAATGAAAACGGGGAACTATTCGAAGAATACGAGCCCTCACAGTTCACGATGCCGGACTATTCCTTCAATCCTGATACCAAAGGAATGCTCATCATGGCGGGTGGTGCTTTGGGAAGCTCAAACGCAGAAGTTTACCAAGCGTTTATTGAAAGAGCTGGAGAAAGTGGGAAATATGGAATCATCCCTGCTGCAAGTTCAAGTCTTAAGAGTTCCCACCAATTCCGGCAAGATTTAATTTCTTATGGAGTCGGTTCAGAAAAGATAGAAATCATCCCTCTATCCAATCATGATTTTAAAAACACAAAAGAAGATGAAAGCCTTTGGTTGGAGAATAAGAATGATGATCGTTTGGCAGAAGATGTGAAAAGCTATGACGCCATATGGTTCGTCGGTGGAGATCAGACGGATATTACCGATGCCTTATTGAATGAGGATGGATCACAATCTAAAGTACTGGAAAGTTTGTGGGAAATTTACGAAAAAGGCGCTGTATTAGGAGGGACTAGTGCAGGGGCAGCCATTATGAGCGACGTGATGATCGCCGGTGGAGGAAGCTTTGATACATTAAGCAAAGGATTCACAAAAACCTATGACAGCATGTCTCAGCAAGAAGGCGGACCCACTTACCTTGAGAAAGGTCTTGGCTTCTTCCCGTATGGGATCATCGATCAACATTTTGATAATAAAGCCCGAATAGGCCGCTTGATTGGGACAGATGCTGCTCTCGGAGAAACGAATGAATATTCTTATGGAATTGATGAGGATACAGCTTTAATTTTGGATAACAAAGAAAAATCCCTAAAAGTGGTTGGTCGCGCCGGCGTTTCGGTCATTGATGTGAACACTCAAGAAGAAAGTGCTGTATGGGAAGGTGACGAAAATATTCGTCTATCCTGGCTTACTTCTGGTGATCAATTGAATCTTGATACGGAAAAATTCTCTATTAGTGATCATAAGGTATCGACAACAGACTATGAGTATTTCGATTATGAGGCTGCTCCACACTCAGGTGTGTTGACTCCTCATGCAGAATTAAACAAATATTTATCTTATGCTCTATTGGATAACGTTCGTGAAACACAGGTGAAAAGCTATAGTTTTAATAAAGGGAAAGGTTTCGAACTGACCTTTAGAGAAGGAGAAGGCACAGAAGGATTCTGGGGATACAAGGATGGTAACAAGGATGACTACTCTTTCTTGAATGTCTACTTGGATATTCAACCCGTAGAAGTGAGCATCCAAAACCGTTAAGAACAGATACAAAAGAGATAGACAAATGACAAAAGGTTCTTCCGTTTACGGAAGAACCTTTTGTATTACTGTAACTCCTCAAATACTTTTTTCACTTTCGGCACAACATAGTGACTTCCACCTTCAGCATCTTCAATCATCATCGACACCATAAGATCCTGACTTTCCGGATCCCAAGCGATGAACCATCCATTTTCCTGTCCTTCCTCATCCTTGGACTGCTTCAATTCTGCCGTCCCCGTTTTACCAGCGAGACTCAACCCTTCTACAACAGGCTCATGAGCTGTCCCTGCCGGATCATCCACAACAGCTTTCAAATCCTCTCGTACGATCGAAGCCGTATCTTCACTCATCACGT
This sequence comes from Halobacillus sp. Nhm2S1, assembly GCF_019599545.1. GTDB lineage: Bacteria > Bacillota > Bacilli > Bacillales > Halobacillaceae > Halobacillus. The sequence continues at coordinate 386,084 of NZ_JAIEZV010000004.1, forward strand.
TTTCATGCCATACTTGCCCCTCTTGTTCTGAAGAGAGCAACCTTGGTTTCATGACGTCTCCACCTGTCGCGAAAGGGGTATAAGTGAGCGCTAAGTGAAGACTGCTCATTTGGATTTCGCCCTGGCCGAAGCCAGTGTCACCGAGTAAAGCATCCCGTTTGAAGGCTTCTCCATTTAACAATTGAGAAGCTTCGATGGGGAAAGTCAACGGAAGATCCTCCCCAAACCCAAACTCACGAGCCTTTTCAAGGAAGGTTTCCCCGCCAATTCCCAGGATTTTGCGTGCGAAATAGATATTATCGGAACGGACAAGCGCGTCTCTTAGATTCACACTTTCGTCTTCGGCTGCCCCTGGTACTCTTGTCACTTTGTATCCGTTCTGTTCAAACGTGGTCCCTTTAATTGAGAGTTCTTCTTCTGGTGTAATGACTCCTTGTTCGAGACCGATGGCTGCGGTGATCGGCTTGAATGTCGATCCAGGGGAATAGGTGCGGTTGAATTTGTTCAAGGTCGACTTTTCGTCGCGCCCGAGGACAATCGCATTTGGATCATAAGCAGGGGCACTGACAAGAGCAAGGATATCGCCTGTCGTTGGATTTACAGCAGAAGCTGCCCCTGATTCTCCTGACAATTGTTTATGAAGAGTTCTTTGAACATCTGATGATATCGTCAGGTCGAAATCCTTTCCGTCCTTCGCCGCTGTTTCAGCTAAGACTTCTTTCGTTTCTCCAGCCTCAGTCTGTATGACGACTTTTCCGCCTTCTTCACCTCTCAATTGATCTTCAAGAACACTTTCAAGTCCTGTCTTCCCAAGTTGATCGGCAGCTGTGTAGCCTTCATCCTTCAATTCTTCAAGTTCTTCTGCTTGTATCGGACCTATATACCCAATTAAGTGAGCAGCAGCTTCTCCTAAAGGATAGCTTCTTGCATCTGGATTAGGCTGAAGTTTCACACCTCTTGGTAATTCATCATCTTCTAGAGCCTCTTTAGTCTTTTGATCATTTTCAGCTACAGACCCCACAGGTACAAACGTATCTGCCGTGACCCAGGATTGATTCAACTGCTGGTCAATGTCCTCTACGGTTGTATCCAAAATCTCAGCAACCGTTTGTTTCAGTGTTTCTTTTTCCTCTTCCGTGTGCTCTTCCATCCTGCCCGGTACGAGACCGACCTCAAGGACGCCTCCATTGACAGCCAGCGGTCCCCCATCCACATCAAAAATTTCACCACGCTTAGGATCCAAGGTCCATGCTCTTACCTCATCTCCTTCTTCCATTTGAGGAAAAATCATCGAAGAGTTCCACTGCACCGTCCATCGGTCACTCTCCTCCCCTTCTTCATAGACGAGGGTGGCCGTGTGAGAAAACTCAATCGAGCCTCCTAACGAATCCAGCGCTCCTTCAAATTCAAAGGAAGGCGTATCTTCCGTTTCATACTCTTGTTCTTCCTCTGGAAGTTCGTATGTAAATGAGAGGTTTGCCATGTCTATTCCTTCATAAATCGTTGTGTACCGATCGACAAAATCCTCTTTGCTTAAGAGTTGCTGGGAATTCTCACTGAGCGCCTCATACATTTGTCCATATTCCCCATTCTCCCAGTGATCCATATAGGATTGAAAAGCATCGCCAGGCTTCGGCTGTTCCGAGCAGGCCACTAGTAAAATCAAACCGATTCCTACAAACATGAACCGCCACCACTTCATATTTACCTCTCCCCTTTACATATATAGACAAAAATACCTTATTTTCATCATAGTACATTCATGACTAAATGAACAGAAAGCCACCCTCACACAAAAAAACCTCTTCATAGAATTATGAAGAGGTTTTTGGGTTTATCTTATATTGTTGCTCCAGGCGCGATCTTCATCGATCATCCGCTTTGCAGCGTAAATGAGGATGAATTGTATGATAATGACAGGTAGACCCATCAATCCTGAAATGACTTCCAGGGGTGCCAATCCACCAATCCTCATCAGAACAAGAGCGAATCCAGTGATGATCGCAGCGATGATGATCCTTAGTAGTTTCGGAGGTTCAAATTTACTCATATCTCTCGTACTTGTGTAGGCGGCTACGGTGTAGGTGGTCGAATCTAATGTTGTCGTCAAGAAAATGAGCGCCACAACCATAAAAATGACGATGGCCACTTCACCGAAAGGAAGTGTAGAAAGAATATCCGGAATTGCAGCCATGCGATCATTTTCTTTCACTAAATTCAATACGGAAAGATCTCCAGAGAGATAGCGATGGACACCGAGTCCACCGAGCACTCCTGTGGCTATCCAGGAGATCAGTGTTGGCGCAAGCAAGTATGTCAAAATCATTTCCTTGATCGTGCGCCCTCTGGATATCTTTGCGGCAAAGACACTGTGCAGCATCGCCCATGTGGCACTGTATGCAAACCAGAATACGGTATTACTCTGAATATGTGAAGCTTCTCCCTGGTGAACAGAGTCTGTATTCAGGGACATGTTCAAATAATTGGATAATAAAAACGATACGCTATCCGAGAAATAGTTGAGGATGAACACGCCAGGTCCACCAATTAAAATAAACACAGCAAAGAAACCTGCGATATACATGTTCCACGTACTCAACCTCTTGATTCCACGCTCGATGCCAAGGTAAGCACTCAGCGAGAATAAAAGCACCCATATGATGGTAACCGTAATCGTCAGTGTGAAGTTCACATCAATTCCAAACAAATGGGATAGATTCTGCGTGATAATCGGTGCTCCAAGACCCAGCGTTACAGATGCCCCCGCAAGAATACTGATTAAAAACAGGACATCCAGCATCCGGCCCCCGAGGCCATCGGTAAACTTATCGCCGAACAACACCCGGCAGGCTTCTGAAATTCTCATCAACGGTCGCTTACGGACATGAAGAATGTACCCCATGGCAGGAGCAATCATGACGAAAATGGCGAATACCTGGAACCCCCATAAAAACATACTGTAAGCATTTCCCCACAGCAACGCTTCTGCGGAACCTGCTTCCACCCCGGCAGGTGGATCATTAGCGACAGAAGTCCATTGCAGCATCCCCGTCCGCATGATGGTCGAACCTACACCCATCGCAATTAAAATGGATGCATATTCAAATAAAGTAAAGCGCGGTTTTTCTTTAGGATCACCAAGAACCACCTGTCCATATTTAGAAAAGGATAAATACAACCCGGCTACCACTAAAATGACACCATACCAAAGATAACCCCAGCTGAAGTTATTCACGATGGAATCAAAAATGGCATTCAGCAGTTCCAGTGACTCTGCCTCATACAAGGCAAATGGAATACTGATGCCAATCATGATGATTAATGAAGGTACAAAAATTTTATAGTCGATCAACTTCTTTCTCATCCAATCCTCCTAAGTTATGTAAGATTCTCCTCCCCTTCTACCCGCTGAATCCTTATACATAACTTAAAAGAAACAATTTTCATATAACGATTAGAGATGTGTCCTTTTTCATTTCACCCGCTTCAATTCTTGAGGGTTTTCTTCTCCTCCCCCATCTTCTTGCTCCTCTTCCTCTTCTGCTTTCTTTATCTGTTCATATCGTTGCCGCTGACGATAGCCATAAGTGGCAGAGAGCACAACTTCTTCTTTTTCGAGCACAGAACCGAGCGCTCCGATAATTGTAGAAACACTCGTTGCGGTCCAGGCGATATAAAAGTAATTGACGTATCCTACATCACCCGCTAACTGTGACTTCAACATACCCATGGGAATGAAGGCAATCACCGCAAGGGAGAAGATAAAGAACAGGAGCACATAATACAAACTGACAGAAACCAAAAGTGTCAACACAGTAGCCCCGTTGTACAGCTTCCGTAAATACGGTGCTCTCTTGTCGTTCGGTTTTTCCCATAGTTTATGAGCAAGGATGATCCACCCGACCATCGCTACGATGGAAACAACCGAAAGCATAAACATGCGCCATATGCCGTAATTGTTACTCAGATTCCATAATGTCGGGAACACCAGAGCATATGCACCTGTCGTAAAAGCAAAAACGATCACTTTCAGGAAGGCCGGAAACATAGACCATGGACGATTGGCACGAACCATACCAGTCAACAACCGTAACGCGCCACTGAGCCGAGACTTCACCGTGAACCGGACATCAATGTTTGAATCCTCATCGTGAGGGGTTTCTCTCTGAATTGGCGACAGCCATTCAAATCCCCTTTTCCCCATCAGTCTTGTTGAGCTTTTATTTTTCAATTCTTCATGTTGCTCGTCCTCTTTCGACTGTATCCGCTGTTCTGCCTGCTGGCGCTCCTCTTCAGAACTGCCATAATAGATTTCATTCACAAGTTGTAAAATAGACTCCCTGACTCTTTTAATCATAGGCGTTGATCCAAGACCTGGTAGACTAATTAAAGCAACATGTCCACCTTCATACGCTTCCGCTACAATAGGAAACTTCCCTTTGAATAATGGCAGGTCTGTCAGACATACAGCAAAGTCCCAGTTTTTCTTTTCACTTCTGTCCATTGTCGCTTTCAGAACATCCTCTGAGTTTTCCGTAACTCCTGTAAGCGCATCGACGGTATATTCCACTTGCCAGTTATAATTGTCTTCCACATAATAGCTGAGGAGATCTGGCAGTTCTTTCTCTAAAGCTTCCCCCAATTCTTTGGGGTACCCCGGCGCTGTAATCAATCCCAGCCGCTTCTCTCCTTGTCCCATAACCTTCCCTCCAACTCTCTACAAAACTATTTTTTAAAAATATATAACCGTAATATAAGATTTTAAACGGAAAAAAATAACACAAAAAAGACTACTGCCCTGGCGAAGTCGGGCTGTAGTCCTTTTTTATTGTGTATTTATCTGTCAGGAAGCAAACTCCTCCACTAGCATTTTTATATTTTTGAAAGATTGCCTTTCCTATTTGTTAAACTCAATGATATTTCCATCCGGATCACTAATGTACACTTGATGCCATTCGGTTTTGTTTTCCGGCTTGTTCAGCATTTCGACCCCATGCTGTTTCAGGCGATGAAGGAAAGCTTCGATATCTTTCACCCTCACTGCAAAATGCCCGTCCCGGGAATCGATTTCTGTCGTTCCTCGGAAGGTTCGCCCTTCCTTATGTACGATAAGATGGATCTGCGTAGAACCAACCTGGTACCAGGCACCAGGAAAACCAAAGTCAGGGCGATCCGGACTTTCGTCAAACCCTAATACATTTCCATAAAAATGCTTCGCTCTTTCAATATCCGTCACTAATAGGGACACGTGGTGAATACCTTCGTACATCTCTTCCACTCCTTTTTTCCTTTTCTATCAGTGTAATGGAAAAGATGACGAGTAGCTACCGGAACCATTCCACCACTCCAATCATACTAAGAAGCCCCAAAAGAAAGGAAAATGTAGCGAGCCTCTCATATCCATGACCATGCGTTTCCGGAATCAATTCTTTATAGACGATGAATAACATCGCTCCAGCAGCAAAGGCCAGACCATACGGAACGAGAAATAAGGCGATATGAACCAAAAAGAAGCCAAAAACACTAGCTAAGCACTCAATGGCTCCTGTTAAAAAAGCCATCGCCACCCCTAACGATTTGCGCACCCCCTGATTTAATAAAAACAAGGCGACAAGAAAGCCTTCCGGAGCATTCTGCAACCCCATCGATAAGGCGACAACAAGTCCAAGATTTTCAACTTCACTCGCCAAGCTTGCTCCAACAGACAAACCTTCCGGAATATTATGCAACGTCATAGCCGCAACAAACATAAGTCCCTGCTGAGGCAGTTTCACATCACTTCGATCATGGTCAAGATCGATATGAGGGATCAAATATTCCATTACGTTCAATAACAAGGCACCCACAAGAACTCCAAAACACAGCACATACAAATTGGTTAATTTCAGCGAAGCAGGGATCAACCCATACGTCGAAGCAGCCACCATAATCCCGGCTGTATAAGCAAGAATGCTATCCATCCGCCTGTGGGAAATGGAACGTATAAATATTACAGGAAGAGCCCCGACACTTGTTGCAAACGCGGACATGACCATCACCCACAAACTCCACTCCATAGCATCCCCCCTGTCATGGACAAAGCTGTTCTTTTTCACCCTATGACCAATCCTCCCGAATTAGACTCTCCTAAGGTTGATAGGCCGAAATTTTCACACCGTCCATCTCATAGTTTTAGAGAGAAAACACCTATTTTTAAAGCCTATCGTCACTCGTCCATTCACCTCCCCTATTAGAGACATATAGTATTAATGAGTCGAAAGGAACTTGTCTGAAAGAAAGATAGACTTTTGACAAAAATATAGAAGGAGTGAACAATATGAGGAAAAATACAGGATGCGGAAATGGTTATGGACACGGTAAAAAATGTCCACCTCTAAAGAGCGATGTAGCCAAATCAAAGAGTCTCTTCACTGCATCAGAAGAGTTTTCTTCGGATGATACAGAAGAAACAATCATTCTTGGTGATGTGTTGATCCAGTCTCTTACTGAGGCGGACTTCGAACTACCATCGTATGCTAGAGCCATTAAAAACATCGAGAAAAACGTTTCCTTGACGCAGTGTAAAGCGATCCCTGTTGTCGGAAACCCTGGGTACGTGAAATTGTTTGTTGAAGGGGTTGTACACAAAAACATCCAGTATGTGGAAGATGGGTATGGATATGTTAAAGACTACAGCATCGATATCCCGTTCAAAGCATACGATCAGGTTGAACTTGCAAACGACGTCCAGTATCCATTCGATTTCCCATACAGCGTGAAAGACAACGTCCTCCAACGCCGTGAACTTGCCAAAGACGGCATGGGCGCCGACCGTTGCGAATTCGGTTCTTTGACGTTCGAAATCTACAACCAGCCAATCAAATGTAAGCTTCTTGCTTCTGCTGTAAACCAGTGGGACATCGTGCATCATTTTGATAACTGGGGCCGTTTCAACAAAGTAACGGAAAAAATGGACATCAACCTTGTCATCAAATTAACCCAGAAACAACAAGACCTCGGATTCCCATCAGTTCCACCAAATGGCGATAACGGTGGAGGAGAAGAAGCTCAGGCTTCAACCACTCAACAACAAGAAACGGTTTACAGCCGCTTCCGAAAAATCATCGGCCAATAACAAATAAGAGATGCTCCTAAATGGGGCATCTCTTATTTAATAGTATTATATACGTACATATTGTTTCTGATAAAGATCATAGAGGATTTGAGCAGAACCTTCAATATGGAGTTTCCCATCCGTGACAGAGGCATCGCTATAACTGATAAACTGTACACTCTGAGCTTCTACTTCTACCGGATCAGCAAAGGTTTGAACAAACTCATAATGGACGTTCCCTGTCCCGGCACACTCAAACGTATATTCCTTTCGATCTGCATAAGGGATCTGCGGCTTGATCTTCCAATCTACACATTCTGTCTTCTCCCAAGGTATTGTCTGTTTAAGTTGCTGCAATGATTCTCCATTGTCATAAATGACCTTCACCATGAGTACACCGCTAAGAAAAACATAAGAAGATGGCAGAACAACCGTTTCATTTTGAGAGTGAATAGATAAATGTATTTCTATGACTTCACAGAGATCATCAGGAATATCCAACGTTTCCATAAGGTTCACTTCAACGATCTTCGTAGACAATAAGACGGGCACTTTCACGGTCATGTTCCATAAGGGGCTCGACAATTCTTCCACTTCTTCACAAAGGCTTTCCAAAGAAGAGGAACTTTCCATCACTTCCTGCTCGTGCTCACATAGAGATTCTTCTCCCCATTCCAGCGGCGTATAAGATGGGCTTTCATCCAGAGCAGGGAGAATCAGAGAAGATTCTTCCTCCTCGAAAGACCATTCGATTTTTTCTGACCACGAACTGGATTCATCCAGCATGGAGAACACCTCATGACGTAAGTTGTCAGATGTGTGTTCATTCCCTGGCTTTTCAATTGACATGTCTTCCTTTGGATAACCGAAGTCTTCGTCTTCCAAAATGATATTTTTCTGAGCATGGTAATGATCCTTAAATTCCTGCCGATGGTCCGAGGACTCTTCCATGGAAGACACGATATCCGTCAAGATGGAGTAGTCTTGGCGATCATTTTCTATCATCTCTTGTGGATCGTTCATAGAGCTCCAGTCTGGACTAGGACCCTCTTTTAGTAATGCTAGTATTTCCGGAAGAAACGGGTTGTTTTTCTTCCTTTCCCTATCGGACTTCATGGAAGAATGGTCTAAGGATTCATCAAAGAAATCATTCTCGTTACCCGTACCTTCGACTATGGACTTCTGATCCTCCCGGAACGAGGACATCCGTTTTCTGTTCTCCGCTAACACATGTTTTTCCGTGTCTTCATCCAAAATTTTGGAAGGTGGGGAAATGACGGGTCTAGGCATTTCTCCACCTGAGTTGTAAGGAGAATAGATGTTATGGTGATCAATTGAAGTTGAGAGATCTTCCTCGAATTGAAAATGACGGGGAGGAATATCTTTTCCACTCTCTTCCTTTGTTTTCAATGGTTTAGGATGGGATCGTTTCGTCCAACGTGTTTGATTGAACTTAATTTCATCTCTCTTCATCTCACTCAGAAAGGTGCTTGCCCTTCAGCATCCTTTCTCCCCTCCTTTCTTTTCATATCCTTCACTCAGCAGTCATCATTGGAAGCTGAAGCTACGCGGATTTGCTGGTCCTGAAGAACTTTCAAGTAAATATCAAGCACCATTTTTTCTTCAACTTGAGTGAAGTACCCTTCATTGAATGGTGAAGAACCCGGAAGTGGTTGACGATCGATGGCCTCATCCCATTCAATGATCTTACTGGAAAGAAGTTCACAATAAGGAAGCTCATTATAATACTGGCTGCTCTCCTGGTGGTATTGAGAAAGATCACTGCTCAACAATTCATCCTTTTCAGGGAATCCAGAAGGTAAGGGTTGTGATACGGCAAAGTCAAATTCTTCACGCTTATTATTTTTCGGCATGACCGGCATAGATAAGAAGTCTTTGATTTCAATGACCGTATCAAATGGAATATCCACGGTGAACGAATGGAGATCTGAAGCGACCGTCGTATCCGTGCTCATTTCAATTTCGTTCGATGGACTTGCATATTGGATATTTTTACGGACGAATCCTTTAATGAAAAGTTTTTTTGTCGGGAGGAGCAAACGGCATTGTGTCAAAGCTACTCTTTTCTTAATGTCTTTGATTTCAAGAACAGGTTCTGGAAAAGTGATGGTTTCATTTATGTTCAGCTGGACATTGAGTTCGGCGAGAACGACCGGCACCTTTGTGACGATTTTCCCAATGCTCACGTGAGGCTTGCATGGCTTACAATACCCTTTTTCACACTCATAAGAATCGTTATGTTTATCAGACATTCGATGGCCTCCTAAACGAAAGATATCCCCATGGTATGTAGAAGAAACGACAATGTCTGGGCTCTTATCTCGATTTTGAGATACGTTCAAGCCAACAAGCTTATGGAGGATGAACCATCAGACGCCTCTGGAATAAAATAAGAAAACACGATCCTTTTATGGGACCGTGTTTTAATGTTCAGTAGATTATCCGTTTCCGTTTCCATTTCCGTTTCTATCTAGTTCGACTTGTTGCTTTTGCAAAACTTTCACGCGGAATCTGACCATCATCTTCTCAACGATGTGGTGGAAGTAGCCTTCGTCAACCGGGCTGTACGCTTCGCGGTCTGTCGCTTCATCCCACTCGATGATATCACTCGCGATCAACTCACAGTAAGGGAGTTCGTTGTACGCTTGTGTGCTTTCTTGGTGGAACTGAGACAGGTCACTGGATAGAAGTTGATCTTTTTCAGGGAATCCTTTACCCAGGTCCTGAGCACGGAAGAAGTCAAATTCTCTTCTTGTGTTCGCTACAGGAAGTTGGACCATACCTGAAAGGTCTACCGTTGTCATGCAGTCAAAGTGAATCTTCGTTGTCAATGATTTAATATCAGAAGATACACAATCACCTTTCACTCCGTAACATGGAGTGGCATATTGGATGTTCTTGCGTACATAACCTTTGATGAACAACGGGAACTCTCCATCAGTGAACAAATCGTCGCTACCTGTTGAAGTACGAGTCATCAGACGACACTGAGTGATAACCACTCTTTTCTTGATGTCTTTAATTTCTAGTACAGGATGTGGGAATTTGATATTCGCTACAAGGTGAGTTGTAACATCATAAGCACCCAACTCCACAGGAACTTTGATTGTAAGTTCATCTGAAGGGTTCACTGGAGTATCCACTGGACCTCCGTTTGTGCAATTGTCAACTGAGGCTGACGCATTAAGGTTTACACATTGATCGTGACAATTATCTTTTTTCATCACTATTTTCCTCCTTTATATTAACCTCACTGTATTCTATGCAATCTACTCTATTAAGCATGGTCATTTGAAGGAGTATAAACGTGGAACTTTTAAACAAGTCCTCCAATTTAATAGATAAAGTCTTTATCTACTTTCCTTAGAAGTTTCTTATGCTGTATTTCTATATTCTCTCATTGGCACATGGCTTCCACACTCTTTGGCGCGGTTCCCACTCCCTTTGGCGCGATTCGCTCTCCTTCTCGGTCTGAATTTTGCAAAGTTCGAGTCAGGAAATTGGGTATTCGCACAGGGACGGCCTCTACTACATAGGTTGTAGAACGAGGAGGTAGAAAATGAACAGAAATAATTTTCTTGCCGTAGATGTCGGAAACAGCTGGTACAAAGCTTTGGTATCTAATCAAGGGGAAACGTTTGATTATCAGATGCCGAACGCAATCGCCTTGTTTGATGAGGAGTTTTACGAAAAGCCTTATGATGAAGAAGATGTGGATCTTGAAGAGAATTTGATCGTTGAAATCAAAAGTCCTGCGATTCAAGATCGGCGGGAGATCTTTTATATTGGTAAGTCAGCGATGCAGCAGAAAAACGTCAGCTTAACTTCATTCAATAATCAAAAAGTCGACGAGGAACGCACGTACATCTTACTTTTTGCAACCGCTGCGTATCATGCTCTACTGACCAACCCTGCTGAAGAAGATCTCAAATTTACGGTTGATCAGCTGGCAGTATCGTTACCAACGACGCAGTACAAGGAAAAGAAAGCAATCTTTAAACAGCGTTTAATTGGAAATCATACGGTCATTTTTCATAAAGTTCCGGGTATCCGAGAACCAAAGGAAGTCGCAGTCAAAATACAGATTGATGATGTTATTGTAGGTGCGGAAGGCGCTCTTGCCTACTTAGCTTTGACGCGAGATCAGGAGACGCTTATGATCTCGGACGACTCACTCGTGAAGGATTCATCCAAAGGTATTCTTATCGGTGACCTCGGTGGAGATTCGGTGGACTTTGTAGGGATCAAAAAAAATAAACCGGTGGCATCTGTCGAAGGTGAGCCGTTCGGCATCAACCAATTCCTCGACCATATCATACAGAAAGTAAGTAAAAATGAAATGTACAGCTTCAATTCTCGTTCGGAGCTTGAAGAAAAACTTGTTGCCGGACAGTCCGAATGGTATGTTGAACCATTCGCAGGAGTACGGAAAGATATTAGTAAATACATCACCCCACAGCTGCGTTTAATGGCCATCAAGTATCTCGAACATTTTGACCGAGTGAGAAGCCGTTCCAATGAAATCAAGGGTGCATCCCGTTATATTGCGGTCGGTGGAGCCGCTGAAATCGCCGAAAAACAAATCAAAGAAGCAGCCGTGAAATGGAATGAGCGCGGCCGTCCAATCGATTTACTTTTCCCTGAAAATATGTCGCAACTGAACGTCCAGGGATTAATGATTCTCGCTAAGATGCAGTGGATCAGCAAGAACAAAGAGTATGCGGACGATTACGCTTATACCAAAAGTTAGAGGGTGAAGGAATGTCAAACGTATATCACGATTATTTTAAAGAAACCGTGCTTACGATCCCTGATTCCTTCATTGACATAAAAACCGGAGATCAGCACGCGGTCTCCGCTGAAATTAAAGAGGAAATTGCCTATCATTCAGAAAATAACACCTTAAATCATTTGATATTCTCTGCCTTGAACCATTACTTTCATAAGGCGGCTGTTTCTCAGCCAGAGGGTACAAATGGGGTCTTGTCTGAATTGCTGGAAATAAAAAGGTTACTGGCGGGAGGTTCTTACCAGAAGGGAAATGTCCCACTCTCCAACAAGAAAACAGCTGGTTCACAAGAGATGGACCTTCAGGAAATCGAGGATCTGTTAGAGGCATTCGGAGGGTAAGCACTTATGTACAGAAGGTAGGCTGCTGGAGCTACCTTCTTTTCTTTTACCGTAATATGCATAGGAAAGGTCATTCAATGTTTGGACACTTTGAAACTTGACGTTTTTTATAAGTGAACCGCTGGCAGGCAGGTAATTGCACAGAAACAAGACAAATCCACAGTGATGCAGATGCCGGTTCCAACAAGGTCATTCAAGCTCTTATGGTCTAGTTGATGACAGGCGGACCCATGCTTGCTGTGACAATTCTTCGGATGCTTTTCTTTCAAGTCTGATTTAAAGTCAAGAAGCTCAAGAACCGCGCAATCTTTATTCAGTTCTTTAATTTTAAAAATGTGGGTATGGATACACTTGATTTTTTCTTTCTTAGAATGACAGGAATAAGTAGCTACACCTGTACCCTTGAAAGGTTCACAACCGCAATATAAAAGGAAAGGAATCGTGTTTTTCTTCACACGCTTTTCTCCTAGAAGTTCATTGATTGATTGTTGACAAGAAGTGTAACATTCGTTCTTCACTTTCTTTTGCGCATAGAGAATGGCCTCTAATACTTCTTCAACACAGTTTTTATAATGTTTCCCTTTATGGTGTTTATCTTTTTTTCCACAGCATCCACCTTTATGGTGAGAATCATAGTCATAATCATGATCATACGCACGATAACTCATTTTTTTCACTCCTTAATGATTCAGATACCGTATTATACGTGTCGAAAAGATTTTCGTTTGATATGTGCGCCCACAGCTAAGGAATTTTCTTCGACCTTCAGGAAGATCGTTCCCTATAGTCCCTGTATCCTACCAATGGCCCGTTATAGGACTTTTTCATTATGAGCGTATCGTACCTTGGTTCACTCCTTTCCTTCACTTATACTGAGAATAATAGAAAGGAAAGGTCAGTGATTTTCATGCTTTACATACGGCAGGTTGAAGAGATTATTAAGAATACTCTGCTTGAACATCAATTGGACATCGATTATGAAATCAATAATAAACTTCCAGCACCCATGAGTTTTAATGTTTCCACAAATACGGTGAATTTTAACTATCTACAAATCAACGGATATATGAGTAAAATAAAGGTAAGTGAACCTGAAGAAAACGTTGTCAAAATCATCCTCTATCATGAAATCGGTTACTACCTCACATTCAAAAAACATAGACACGATTTACGCACACTCATGTATGGGGGAGATGAGGAGATTGAAGAGTTGAAGGCAGTCATTGAAACCAATGCCTGGAATTATGGACGAGCATTAGTCCCTGAACATTTGCTCGAAACTTACGACCTCATTCGGGAAAAGGACGAGAGCCTTTTGCAAGGATTGAAGTGAAATTCCTTTATTCTACAAATTATCCTTGAAAATGGAAGGTCATTGCAGGGACCTTGTAGAAATAGTTATACAGTCACTACATGATTAGGCTTAATAAAAAAGGAAGGTGAATGGCATGTTCAAGAATCGTTTATTCAAGAATGTCCTATTCCGATGGATGCCACATAAAGAGCAAAGCATTTGTGAAAAAAGATTGATCAAAGTAGTCAAACGCCTGAAGGTTGAGAATTTCAATTTTAATTGGGACCGTAACAGTTGTTTTGTGGAGTTTACATATCAGGGGGAGAGCTACCGTCTCGAGCATTCCGTTGATAAAGCCAAAGAAAAAGGCATTATATTAAGGAACGGTTTGGATTGCTTGAACGAATTGACACAGTCACTCGAAGATTTAGGCTTGATTATCGACCGTGGCATGTACGATTTCGACACTTGGATCGCCGGCATGAGACAGTCACCTTCCGTTGAGGAATCACCTGAAGTGCAGGATGAATTCCAACTCAAATATAAATCTCTCGGAAAACAAGCTGGAGAGGAAACGATTGCCCTTAAACCGGAGACCTCTTTTAAGAAATTCGAAGACAGCCATCCATCATCAAAACGAACGCAAATCAAATAAAAGAATGACCTGCCTCTTCTTCCAAAAGAGCAGGTCATTTTTTATTGATTTTTTTCTTGCCGATGTATGTCCACATAGCTATATAAGTAGTAAAAAGCAGGATCAAAAACATGGGGACAGACAACACATCACGTATGAGCACGGTTGCATGACATCCTTTCTATTTTAAACTGTCCAAAGGGAACGGAAAGAATACGTAGAAAAGGACAGCCATGGGCAGGGATATGATGAGGGCGCGGACAGGATTCCGGTAATGGATATAAATCACGATGAATAAAATCGCATTCAACGGAATGTTGAGCCAGTTGTTCCACCCATGATCATAGACGTACATCCCTTTCAAAGAAAACAGCCATTCCAAAACCGTGTAAAATGCGACCCAGATTGTGATATAGATGAACTGAGCGCTTTTCGTTCGGGGGAAACGCTGTAAATAGATAATTAAGCCGACAGGGCAGATGAAGAAAGTGAACGCCATGTTAATGATGGAATGGTTCAACCACTCCAGCGTCACTCCGCGGAAGGCCCACAGCGTATGATTATAATAAAGAAAATTGTAGGTCATGTTCACAGCAATAAAAAATAAGATCGTCGGGTATTGCTTGCCTACCTGCTTCCAATCAACAAATCGATAGGCAAAAAGAATCCACACCACAATGACTAATAATAAATACATCTCCCACCACTCCAAGAAATCGATTATCTCCATTCTGCACCCACCCCTTCCCCTTTATACATAAGCGCTCCATCCCCAGAAATAGCCACACCAGGTCATCCAATATCTGGATGACCTGGTGTGGCAAATAATGTAAATTCAACGCAAAAAAACGCCTGCTTTGTTTTCGCTTGGGAGCGATTGGAAGCAGGCGTTCGTGAAGGTGATTCACCTTATCATATTTTCTTAATAGGCAAGCGCGAATAGCCCTTTAATGTGGGAAAGATAACGCACGTTACTTGCTTCTTTCATCACAGAAGCCGGAAGACCTTTCAGTGGTGTCTGGT
This sequence comes from Halobacillus sp. Nhm2S1, assembly GCF_019599545.1. Classification (GTDB taxonomy): domain Bacteria; phylum Bacillota; class Bacilli; order Bacillales; family Halobacillaceae; genus Halobacillus. The sequence continues at coordinate 401,279 of NZ_JAIEZV010000004.1, forward strand.
TGGCACCGATGAAGGCAACCGCGTCTTTACGGCCAAGGCTTGCAAGCGTACCTGAGTTAACAGGTTCGAACTCTTCAAAGCTCTTGTCTTCAAGGAAGGCATATAGGTTATAACCAACAGTTTCACCCATCTGCCATGCGATTTGTGCTGTTGGTGGTTGTGGGCGCTCATCACCTGGTTTGAAGTAAACCGCACTATCACCTACAACAAATACGTCTTTATGAGAAACGGATTGAAGGTAGTTGTTCACAGAAGCACGTCCACGATTCACTTCTATGCCGGATTCACCGACAAGTGGGTTTCCTGCAACGCCGCCTGTCCAAACGAACGTATTCGCTGTCAGCTTACGGCCGTCTTTCAATTCAATGACGTTTCCTTCTACATTCGTGACAGGAAGTTCTGTCAGGAATTCAACGCCGCGTTTTTCCAAGCTCTTGGTAGCTCTTTCAATCAAGTGATCAGGAAGCATCGGCAAAATCTTTGGCATCGCTTCTACAAGTGTCAACTTGATTTCTTCAGGGTTAACCCCGTATTTTTTAGCCATCGCTGGTGTTTCATCAGCCAATTCACCGACAAGCTCGACACCAGTCAAGCCACCGCCACCGATGACGATGTGCGCATCTGCTTCGTTATTTGTCTGTGCATAATCGCGAATTCGAGCTTCCACATGTTCACGGATCTTGTTCGCATCTTCCGCAGATTTAAGAACCATGCTGTGTTCCTGCAATCCAGGGATGCCGAAGTAGTTCGTTACACTACCCAGTGCTACGACCAAAGCATCATAGAATAGTTCAGATCCATCTTCCAGTGAAATCTTTTTATCATTGACAGAAAAGGACTCGATCGTCGCAACCTTAAGGTTGATGTCTTTTCCTTTCAATAACTTCTCAAGAGGAAGTGCTGCCGCCTGCTCAGAAATGTTTCCTGCTGCCAAACGGTGCAATTCTGTAATAATTTGGTGTGTCGGGGTTTTGTTAATGATTGTGACGTTCGCTTCAGAAGCGTCCATGTATTGGCGCACAGACAAAGCGGCAAGAAGCCCGCCATAACCGCCGCCTAGAATGACGATTTCTTTTGACATGTTGATTCCTCCATTTCCTACTCTTTGTGATTGCGTTCAGCAGATACTTTTAAGTATGCGTTAACGAAACGGAACATTTTTTGAGCTTGAGGGTCTTTCAACATCTTCATCAAGCCGAATAGTCCGATGACTTCTGAGCTGCTTTCCGCATGGTCTTTCGCTTCGATTGCGTTCTGTGCTACTTCTTTCACGGAATGTTTGAGAGGTTCAGCCACTTCTGACATGAACTCAACCGTGTCTTTTTTCAGAACTTCATCCGTCGCAAGCGCTTGAACGGTGTCGTAGGAGCTTGAAAGAATCTTCACCAATTCGGTAAGCTTCGGAAGCTCTTTCACAAGAACAGTCAAAGATTCCTGTACTTCAGGTTCCAGTAGTTGGTCGAGCAGTTCACGCTCGTCACGAGCAACGTTTGTCTGCTCGTCTTTTTCTGTTGTGAATGAATCTGCCATATCCACTTCTCCTTTTTTTGAGCCCGGGGCTCATTTTTTTATAAGTAAATAACTAGTACAAGCAACGAAAGCTCTACCTGTTATAAAACAGTAAGAGTGCCATTTTATAGCTAACGTTACTAGAGTAAAATATAATCTTGTGAAGCACAACACATTCTTACAAAATAAACGCTTACAATTATGATTTTTTCATAATCCCCATTCTTTTTACAGCATTTTCAATCAAAAAGACGGATTTATCGCTCTTATTATCATTTGCTAAAGACTTTTTCTCATTCTAGATTCTCCCTATTTTATAGGAGGAAAGGTTCTCCATACGAAAAGAAGGCTAACCGCAAACCCGATTAGCCTCCTACTCCAACAGATATTACGGTAAATCGTTACCAGCAGCCCGGTAAAGCTCGTACCACTCTTCTCTGGACAACACAATATGAGAAGCTTTGGCAATGTCCTCCATCCGCTGTGTATTCATTGTCCCCACGACAGGTTGAATGTTAGCAGGGTGACGCAGAATCCAGGCAATCGCGATGGCAGAGTCTGTCACGTCATATTTTTCAGCCAGTTCCTGAAGCTTGGCATTCACTTCTGGGAACGCGTCATTTCCTACAAAAGGCCCTTCAATCATTCCGTGCTGGAAAGGCGACCATGCTTGAATGGTGATGTCATTCAGGCGACAGTACTCCAAGACGTTGCTGTCCCTGACGACGGCCGGATCGTTTTGCATGTTCACATTGAATCCTGCATCAATCATCGGCGTATGGACGATACTGAGTTGCAGCTGGTTGACGATCAGGCTTTCTCCCATATATTTCTTCAGTAGTTCCATCTGCATCGGGTTTTGGTTACTGACACCGAAGTAACGCACCTTTCCGCTTTCTTTCAGATTGGTAAACGCTTCTGCTACTTCTTCCGGCTCCATTAAAGCATCTGGACGGTGGAGCAGAAAACTGTCCACATGATCTGTATTTAACCGCTTTAAACTGCCTTCCACAGACTCCAGAATATGCTCTTTAGAAAAATCGAAGAAACCTTTGCGGATGCCGCACTTTGTTTGGAGCTTGATGTCCTCACGTGACACGCTAGTCTTTTTCAGAGCTTCCGCAAATACAGACTCCGACTCTCCTTTTCCATAGATATCGGCGTGATCAAATAAATCGACTCCATTCTCGACTGCATTCGTGATCACTTCAGATGCATCCTTCGTGCTCAGTTCACTCATTCTCATACAGCCGAGTGAAATTTCCCCGACCTGTAAATCACTTTGACCTAGTTGTATTTTCTTCACTTTGCTTCCACCTTTCTTTCCAAGCCTACCCTTATCCTATCACTTTCCCTCAAAATCGTAAGGAATAACGCTTACAATAAAAGGAGTACCAGGTCATCCAGAATCTGGATGACCTGGTACTCCTTTTATTTCCATTTGCACTTAATCCCTTATATAATCCAAGGTAGACAGATCATTTCAGAGGAGGAACTTTGAATGGGGAACATGGAAACACTTCAGCAGTCAAACTTTAAAACAGGAGCCTATCCTTTCTACAAAGAATTGAGGGAAGATCAACCCATTTTTTCAATGAACAGTAGTGGAACGAACCACTCCTGGATGATTACGAAATATAATCACGTGAAAGAACTTTTGAAATCACCCAGTTTCATTAAGGACCAAAGCAAATTATTTTCTTCTTCATCTCAAGACGCTGAACAAAATGAATTCAATATCTTCCAAAACATGATGCTCGACGTTGACCCACCTGACCATACCCGCCTGCGCAAACTCGTCCAACCTTATTTCAACCCTAAAACCATTAAGCAGCTAGAACCCAGAATCCGTGAAATTGCAGATGATCTATTGAACCAGATGAAACAAAAAGAAACAACGGTCGACTTAATTGATGATTACGCTTTTCCACTTCCCATTATCGTCATCAGTGAGATGCTAGGTGTTCCCGCAGCAGACCGGGATAAATTCAGAACATGGTCCAACACCATTGTCTCAGCATCCAATGAAATGGACCCTGACTTTATGGATGATGTAGAAGCTTTCACTACCTATTTGACGGAGCTTTTTGAACAAAGGAAAGCCGAACCTCAGGATGATTTGGTTTCCCATCTCATTCAAACCGAAGAAGACGGGGAACAGCTGACGAGGAATGAACTCTATTCTATGATTGTCCTTTTGATCATCGCCGGTCACGAAACAACGGTCAATTTGATCGGGAACACCCTATATGCTCTGTTTGAACATCCTGACCAGCTTGAAAATGTAAAGGCTGACCCTACTCTCATTCCTGGTGCAATCGAAGAAGGGCTTCGCTATTACAGTCCTGTCGATTTTTCGACCGCTCGGTGGGCAGATGAAGACATCGATTTCCACGGCCAGTTGATCCGGCGTGGTGATTTCATCTTGGCTTCCATTAGTTCCGCCAATCGGGATGAAGAAAAATTTGAACGCGCCTCTCATTTTGATGTTACGAGAGAAAGAAATGCTCACGTCGCATTTGGTTTTGGAATTCACTTTTGTCTCGGCGCCCCTCTCGCGCGACTGGAAGGAAAAATTGCTCTGGAAAAACTGCTATCAACATTTCCGGACATCCATCTAAACCACGATGTACGCTCACCTGAATGGCGCTCCGTCTTCCTTTTAAGAGGACTTGATTCCCTCCCTGTTTCTTGGTGAATAAAAAAAGCCACTTGATGTAGGCATCAAGTGGCTTTTATTTTTTTCTAACTGCATATAAAATGGTGATCACAAGTAGCAGTCCCGCAAGAATAAAAGCGGAGTTCACAACTAGAGGTACGTCGCTGCCTTGATTTTTCACCCCGATGCCGATAAACGCCCAGACAAAAACGAGCGGATATACCCAATCATCCTGACTTTTCATAAAGAAGACAGCAAGCAATGTACCTATGACCATCAACAATACCGTCCATACGGAGGCGGAAATTCCAAACCCATCCCAGCCGATGTAGGTTAAATAGTAGCTGATGTTTGCGATGGTTGCGACACTGATCCAACCAAGATAAACAGAGAACGGAAGCCGGTCGAAAAAAGAGGCCTCATTTTTCTGTAAGGTTTGATATAAGCGGATCAAAGTCAACAGCAATCCTATCATTACTAAAACCGAAAGCCCAAAAAATTCATAATGCCACATAAAAATCCAGAAACTGTTCAGCAAGCAGCTTAAGACGAAGAGTCCGCTTGTCTCTTGATAAATGGGCAGGTCCCTTCTACTTTTCGGGAACTGTCGGAGCACCCAGATTCCTAGTAAAATGTAAATGAGCCCCCATATGCTAAATACATAACCAGCCGGGGTAAATAAGACGTTGAGTTTATTGGAAATTTCCCCTGTTGTCTGGCCGTTCAGCGGAAGTATGTTCGCGAGTGCATTTACAATAACTACGAGAAGAAAGGCAAACAAGTTGATGATGAACTTCCCCATTCCTACCCCTCCTTTATCCATCCATGTGTTGTATATTATTCCTTTACCCGGTGAATTAAAACTTATATATTGGTCGTAGTCCAATATTATGGTGTGGATTAAAAGCAAAAAACCGATTCCTTTTATTTGGAATCGGGAGAGACAGAGGTTTGTTCATTTTGGTTTTCTTTATTTAGGACAGTCACAAGAGCTTCCACAACTTCCGCGTCGTAATGAGACCCTTTTAACCGGACGATTTCAGCAACCGCGTCGTCTATGGAAAAAGCTTTTCTATAAGCACGATCTTTCGTCATCGCATCAAAGGTATCGCTTACTGCAATGATTTTTGATTCTATGGGTATTTGGTGATCAAGCTTCCCATATGGATAGCCACTTCCATCCAATCGTTCGTGATGCTGCTCAATGATTGGACTTAACTCTTCGTATGAAGTACCTTTAAGCATGTCCGCACCATCCAACGGGTGTTTTTTTATAATCTCAAACTCTTCATCCGTCAGCCTATCCGGCTTATTCAGTATTTCGTTTGGAACATGAACTTTCCCTATATCATGAATGACAGCAGCTATTGTCAAATTCTCCAGCACTTCTTTCCTTAACTTCATCTCTCTGGCTATTTGAACCGAATACTTCGCTACTCGCTCACTATGACGATGGGTATAAGGGTCTTTCTGTTCCACTTTATTTTTTATTTCCATCAGAGAAGACATATCTTCACTTAGGTACACAAAGGTTTGTTCAGTAAATGCACATAGCAGTTCGACTCTCGATTCAGCCGTAAAATGTACCGGTTCTTCCAAGTTACGGGCTGTAAAGTAATCCCCTGCCCCTATCCGCTTTCTTTCAGAACCTAGTTCGCAAAAAGCTTCCCCTGAAAGCACATAGTAAAACTCAAGTGCCAACGGGTTGTCACTAGGGTAAACATAAAATAATTTATCTTTTTCAATAAGCTGATGGACCAGTTCGACCCCGTCTCCCTTAGACAAAAGACTTAATTCCATGTTCTCCTCTATTTTGACAGATTCCAGCGTCTCACCCTTACGATTCAGTTGAAAACCCTTCATAGAATCACACACCTTTATACGAATAAAAACGAATCCTTTGACAGGACTCGTTTTTATTCTACACTACCGTTATCTGAATTGTCACTCAAATCAAGATTACCATCCTACTACCCGGATTGGGTCGATCCAGACCCATCGATCCGCAAAGCGGACAAGCTTCCAACTACACTCTGCCTTTACGCCTTTCTCTGCCGCCTTCTCGATGGTATCTTGAGACATTTTCAATGTTTCATCATAAGTGTCTTGAACGACTTTATCCAAATCTTCTACGTAGTCCTCTGTCAATTTCTGCGCTTTCTCTGATTTCTTACCCAGTTTTCCCTTGAGTTTCTCTATTTTGTCTTTTAATTTTTCTTCATCTTTGTGACCTGTATCTATCAATGCTTCCAGTTCTGAGATGTCATCTTCAATGGACGCGATTTTTCCTTCGACCTTAGCTTGTTCCTCTTCTAACTTTTCATCAATCTTCGCTAACTTATCCATAGCCTTTTGTTTTTTCTCTTCATCCTTTTCCTCTTCCGCCAACTCTTTTAACGCTTTCTTTCTTTCCTTTTTAAGTTTGACCACTTCTTTGCCTTCTTCTACTTTCCGTAGATCTAACGTGTACTCCGCTTTTAACTCATCGGCCTTTTCTACTGCTTTTTCAATTTTCTCTTCGATTTCAACATTAGTTTTCTCAATCAATTCCAAAGCTTTTTCGATGTCTTTCTGCTCATCTGCATACACATTCATCCCCGAACCAAAAACAAAAGCAAGAACAACCAGCAAACTTCCCAACATTCTCTTCATGTACGTACCTCCCGTAAAAATATACTTGCCAAAAGCCGCCAACAGTGCATCTATTCGTATAAATCTAAGATGTTAGTAAGTAGTCTTAATGAACTAGTTCTTTTTGCTCTCATAAATTTTACCATTACCACCATTTTCCTTCAACAAAAAAGGTCGAATAATGAACAATTAATTCTCTATAACGAAGTGATACACAGACTAAACTGTCTTCTTAAACAAAGGTTATAGATGGCTCTGTTAAGGGAACAGTATAAAGGGAAATTTTCACACTACGAAAAAGGAGTGGAAAACATGAATAATAAGCAATTTGAAAAAATGAAGAACGGTAATGGATTTATCGCTGCGCTTGACCAAAGTGGTGGAAGTACACCGAAGGCACTGGCAGCTTATGGTGTCCCGGAAGATTCTTATTCAGGCGAGGATGAGATGTTCGATCTTGTCCATCAAATGCGGACAAGAATCATCACCTCCCCATCTTTTGATGCCGACCATATCCTAGGAGCCATCCTCTTCGAGCAAACGATGGACAGGGAAATCGAAGGTCAATTCACAGCTGATTACTTGGCCAGCAAAGGGATCGTTCCTTTCCTTAAAGTCGACAAAGGGTTGGCGGAAAAGGAAAACGGCGTCCAGCTCATGAAACCGATTGATGATCTTGATGAAACATTGCGGCGTGCCAATGAACGTAACATCTTCGGCACGAAGATGCGGTCTGTCATTCATGAGCCGAATCCAAGTGGAATCAAAGAAGTTGTTCAACAGCAGTTCGACATTGGAAAAAGAATTATCGCTTCAGACCTTGTACCAATCATCGAACCAGAAGTCGATATTCACAGCAGCGACAAAGAAAAATGCGAGGAACTTCTCCGAGACGAGATTTTGAAACACTTGAACGAGTTATCTGAAGAGGAGAACGTGATGCTGAAGCTTACGATTCCAACTCAACCAAATGCATACAAAGAACTTGTCGATCATCCTCGAGTCGTCCGAGTCGTTGCCCTTTCCGGTGGTTATTCCCGTGAAGAAGCGAACGAAAAGCTAAAAGAAAACAATGGTGTTATCGCAAGTTTCTCCCGTGCCCTGGCTGCAGATTTGAATGCCAATCAGTCTGAGCAGGAATTCGATGCAGAGCTTAAAAAAGCTGTCGATTCCATCTATGACGCCTCCGTAAATAAAAAATAGCAGCAAAAAAAGGTGCGATCCATAGATCGCACCCTTTTTTTTATTTACTTCTTAATAATCTCATACTGTTGAGAATGACAAGTAAAGCTGCCCCTGTATCACTCAAAACAGCCATCCATAAGGTCAGGAAACCCGGGAAAATAAGCATCAGTGCCGCAAGCTTCGTCACTAAAGAAAACCACACATTCTGCTTGATGATTTTCAACGCTTTCCTACTCAAGCGAATCGTGTGCGGCAGCTTTTCCAGGTTATCTGCCATCAGAACAATATCTGCCGTTTCCATAGCGGTATCTGTCCCTGCTCCCCCCATAGCGATGCCGAGATCAGAGGTCGCTAAAGCCGGGGCATCATTGATTCCATCCCCAACCATGGCTACACGCTTTCCTTCTGCTTGAAGCTTCTTTACAGCTGAAACTTTATCCTCGGGCAAGAGCTCAGCGAAATAACGATCGACGCCTGTTTCCCTGGCAATCTTATCCGCTGTCCCTTTGTTGTCCCCTGTGAGCATCACCATTTCCTGCATGCCCACCTGCTTCAACTTTTGAATGGATTGAACGGTGATATCCCGAATGGTATCGGCGACAGCGATGAGGCCTAGAGCTTTCTCAGAGGTCCCTACAACGACAATGGTGTGTCCCTCTTTTTGCAACTGATCCATCCGTTCTTTAATATCAGAAAGAGGTACCTGCATGTCTTCAAACAACTTTGGACTTCCAGCAAAATATTCTACGCCAGCCAACTTCGCTTTCGCCCCTTTTCCTGCAATGGACTGAAAGTCTTCCCCTTCTATCGCTGCGATGTTTCGTTTGGCGGCATACGTCGTAATCGCCTGCGCAATCGGGTGGGTGGAATATTCTTCAATGGTACGCGCCACACGGATCAGCTCCGATTCACTTATGCCAAGTGCGTGCATTTCAGAAACCTTTGGGCGTCCTTCTGTAAGCGTCCCTGTCTTATCGAAAGCGATGGCTTTGATGGTTCCCGCCTTCTCAAGAAAAGTACCGCCCTTGATGAGGACTCCATTTTTAGCTGCATTACCAATGGCTGAAACAATCGCGACTGGTGTGGAAATTACAAGAGCACAAGGACAGGCGACCACGAGTAAAGCGAGCCCTTTATACAGCCACTCTCCCCAAGTGCCAAAGCCAAAGAGAGGCGGAAGGACCATAACCAACAGAGCGAGAGTGAATACAATCGGCGTATAAACTCGCGCAAAACGGTCTACAAATGCCTGGGTAGGAGCTCTTTTCTCTTGAGCCTCTTCTACAAGGTGAATGATTTTGGCTATCGTTGTATCTTCCACAAGCTTCGTCACTTCAACTTCTAATGATCCACTTTCATTCACTGTACCTGCATATACGATATCTCCCGTTTGTTTGTCTACAGGCAAGGATTCTCCTGTGATTGGTGCTTGGTTGACACTGGATGTGCCTGTCACCACTTCACCATCCAAAGGAATTTTCTCTCCTGGTTTAACGATGATGACTTCACCAACCCCAACCACTTCTACCGCTTTACGGACAAGTTGGTTCCCCGATTTGACCGTAGCTTCTTTTGGCGTGAGATTGATCAAACTCCTGATTGATTCTCGCGTCCGTTCAATTGACCGGTTTTGAAGTGTATTTCCTAATGCGAACAACCATACGACCATGGCCCCCTCAAACCACTCGCCGATAAGGGCTGCCCCGATGGCTGCCGAAGCCATGAGGACGTTCATATCCAAAGAACCGCTCTTGATTGCATAAAAAGCACTTCTCGCAGGCTTGAAACCGCCAATTAAAATAGCCGCTGCATAAAAAGCCGTGATGAAATCTGCCGGGAGATTGGTGAGTGATCCAATAAAGCCGAAACCTAGGAACAAGCCAGATAAGGTTGTCGTTGATGTTCCTTTACTTTTGACAGGCTGCTCATGACGGTCGCCCCTTTTCCCCTCCAAGGAAGCTTGAAATCCAGCCCTTCCTACTTCTTTTATAATTTCTTTCGGAGAGGTCGTATGCTGAATCTGCATTTTCCCGGTTGAAAATTGGACTTGAACGTCATGAACGGCAGGATTTTTGCTCAAATGCTTTTCAATCGTCATGGCACAAGAGCCACAATCCATGCCGTCTATTTTATAGGTTTGTTGATCCTTATGACGATCCACCCGTTCGGCCTCAAAACCCAACCGGCGAATATGTTTCGGGATCTGGTTATAAAGATCTTCATTCGCGGCACCTACCGTCATCTTGCCCGTCCCGTACTGCACGTTGACGGAATGGATTCCGCTGAGCTTTTGCAGCCCTTTTTCAATCGTAGCTGCACAAGAAGGACAGTCCATACCTTTCACATTGAACTTCACCACGTTGGAACCTTCAAGTCTGTCTGAGGTACAGCATGAAACATCTTCTTGTTCATTCCCACAGCAATCGACCTGGGATGCTTCACCACCCTTGGTATCACTAGAACAACACATGGTGGTTGCCTCTGCTTCTTCCGTGGCAGAGGAGCAACAGGATGTTTCCATTTTGTCTTTACCCTTAGAGCTGGAACTGGAACAACAAGTGACTTTCGGCTCCTGTTCTTCTTTGACACTCGAGCAACAGGAGACCGTTTCATCTTTCATAACCTTTTCCGAACTTGAACAACAGCTCGATTTCTTCTCCTCATTCATTCCTCTCACCTCTGTTTCTTTCTAAACTTCTTTCGAATGTTGAATTGCAATAGAGACCAACTGGTGTACATGTTCGTCAGCTAAAGAATAAAAAACGAGCTTCCCTTCCTTACGGTATTTAGCTAATTTCATATTACGCAGTAATCGGAGGTGATGCGAAGCGGTGGCTGTGGTTGAACCAATGATGTTTGCTACGTCACAAACACAGAGCTCATTTTCAAGTGTCAGCGCGTAAGCAATTTTCAAACGCGTGGCATCGGACAGGGCTTTAAAAATTAACTCCACACCAATAACTTCCTCCATCTTCGGCTGGACCCTTTGGACAAGTTCTTCATCATAACAAAAAGTGTCGCACGTATCTTTGGCCGTTTTCTTCACAACATTTTCACTCAATATATTCACCTTCATTCAAATATTCGTTTTAATGTTTAAATATAGTGTATGCCCTTTCTTCCAACTTCGTCAATGGTATGAATCAAATAATCATTTGAATATAAAAATAACTCGATGTACCCTGAGGCACTGACCAAGATTTCTATCCTTTTATCGTCAGCGCGATATTTTTGTGCGATTCGCACACTCTTAAGCGCTACTCGCATACTCTTTGGCGCGATCCGCACACTCTTTGGCGCGACTCACACCCCCTTTGGCGCGACTCACACCCCTTTTGGCGCGACTCACACCCCCTTTGGCGCGACTCACACCCCTTTTGGCGCGACTCACACCCCCTTTGGCGCGACTCACACCCTTTGGCACAATTAGCATACTCTTAGCCGCGAGCTTCCCTCTTTCATACAAAAATAAAAAGCCTTCTCTCAACTGAAGTTGAAAGAAGGCTCCTCTTTACCTGAACAAATCCAACAAGCGATCCCAGAAGCTCTTTTCTTTTTCTTTCTCTGGAACCTCTTCTTGTTCTTCGTCCTTTTTGATGCTTTCTGTTTTAATGACAAACTGTACGGATCCAACCTTTTCATTCTTTTCTGATACGAAGGAAGTTGGTTCAAAATCAGATTTATCGTATTCTTCGACCATTTTTTCAATTTCCGAGTCCATCTCACCAGGTAAATTGCTCGTGTTGGACGCTAATTTGGATGTACCTTCGTGGAGTTCTGCAGCCCCATTTTCGAGTTCGTCGGTTCCGTTCGTCAGACTTCCAATGCCGCTGTGAATGTCTGCATAAGACCCTGCCAGCTGGTCAACTCCACCTGTATAATCTTTGAGTCCAGCGTGAAACTCACCATATTTCGATGAAAGCGACTGTAATCCTTCCTGCAATTGTTTTACAGACTCACCGATATCCATATTTTCCATACCGGCCCCGATCTGGTCAGCCATCGCGCTCAGGTTTGTGCTCATTTCATTCAATGAACCCGCACTCTGTTCCAAAGCTGGGCCGACGGATTGATACGCTTCTTTGACATTAGCGTACGTTCCTTTTGCGGTTTGAGCGGCCTGATATGTTTCTACCAACTTATTGACGACTTCCTTGTCAGCTCCACTTTCACGCAAGGCCTGGATTTCCTGTTCTGAAATCTGATACCCGGGAATGGCTTCAATGGACTGACTCAGGGCCTGATGGGCTTGGCTGTACTGATCCTTCAGATTCGTCAAACCTTTTCTAACCTCATTCAATCCTGCAGAAAGCTGACGCAAGCCCTCTTCCATTTTGGCAAAATCACTAACGTTCACTTCACCAGATCCAGAAGCGACAGCCTCGTTCATCTGTTGCAGCGCGTTTTTAATGGAAGCTGAGCCTTCCACAAGCTCTGATGAACCATTGCTTAACCCTTGGATGCCGCTATTGAATTGTTCTGATCCGCCGTACAGACTTGCTGCGCCATCATTCAGTTCAGCTATTCCGTTTTTGAGTTCCCCGACACCCTGGTTGATCTCAGCCGTGGCATTCGATAAGGAGCCCATGTCGTTCTTCATCCCGCCAATGTCCGGGGCGTCAATGGACATGGAGGATGGAATCGCTGCAAATTCAATGCTTTCCATCTCCAAGTCGGTAACGTCCGCGGTAAGAGTGAAACTTCCTTCTTTTTCAGGCATGACGGTGAAGGTCACTTGCCGGTCTTTCCCAGCGTTCGCGACCGTTCCTTCGGGAGCTTGAATGTTTTCATAAATCATGGAATCAAGCTTCATCGTGATCTGCATCAAGTAGTTGTTGAAAAAGCTCTCATCCGCCTGTTCATTTTTCGTTGTATCAATGCTCACTTTGAGACTGCCGTCTTTTCCGATCAGATCTTCAGGATTCATGACTTCTCCATCCAATTGATAGGAAACATCAATATCCCAAGGCAGTGGTTTGCCTTCTAAATTTCCTTGATAGTAGTACTCTTCTTCTTTCGCGTGCAATTCGACTTTTTCATTCTGCTGCTGTATTTCTGTGACATCCGTCAGGTTCTGAACACTTGTATAAGGGCCATAATCTATGATTTCCCCAGGCTCTTCGATTGTAAAATTGTTGACGACGTACATTTCCTCTTGATCACCGGAAGCATCAAGCGTGGTGTACACAACTTCATGCTTTTTCGAGTAGGAGCCTTTCCCTTCCGGCTCTGTTTTTCCGTTGTCCTCTGCCGACACAGGAACGGCCGGCAAGACGAGAAGAAATGCTGTGAACATCGCTGTCGCACGTTTGAATCTCATCCTCACTTCTCCTCCTTATAAAAGTTAGCTTTCCAAGTCGTTTTTTTAATCACACCATCAAAAATGACGAGCAGGGCCGGAAGTACGAACACAACCATAAGGAAAGCAAGCAACGCTCCGCGGCCTAACAACAACCCGATAGAAGATACAATCGGATTGGAGGATGTGATCCATAAAATGAATCCGACACTCGACAATATGGCCGCTGATACGAAAATCGCGAAGATCTTATCATCGATCGTCTTCTTAATTGCTTTTAGCGCAGGCATTTCTTTTCTCAAATGATTATAGTTTTCCGTAAATAAAATGGCGTAATCCACCGTCGCCGCGAGCTGGATGGTACTGATTAACAGATAACCTACGTAAACCAGAGACGTATCCATAAAGTACGGGAATGATAAGTTGATCCATACGGAAGCCTGAATCGTCACAAGCAGAACGACAGGGATTGAAATCGAACGGAACGTGAGCAGCAGCACGAGCGCTACGGTCACGACCGTCAGAATATTGACGAGCCGGTTGTCGTCCTGGACGATGTTTTTCATATCAAACAAAGTGACACTCTCACCAAGCATATGTGTTTCATCATAATATTCCCCGGTGACTTGCTTAATTTTCTCTATGAGAGAAAAAGCTTTATCCCCCTCGGCATCCGTTTCAGTGTACAGAGTTATCCGTGCGTAGTTCTCTGAATAAAACGACTCCGTGATCGACTCTTCCAAATAAGCGGGAGGGATGGCAGGGCTGACCATGTTTACGTAAGAGATGACACTTGAAACTAGTGGAAGGCTTTCTAATTCCCGTACAAGCTCTTCCTCCTTGGCGCGATCCCCTTCAGGTACAAGCAAAACCATCGGCATATTCTTTCCGAACTCCTCCTGAATCGCTCTTGCATCCTGGCCTGCTCGGGTATTTTCAGGGTGTTCGCCTGTTCCATAAATAAATGAAGTTTCACTTTGCGCCAGAAAGGCAGGAACGATGATCAGAATGACAAAAATCAAACTCGGAATGCGGAATTTCATGACACGTCTGCCGATCCCTTTAAAATCTGGAACAAACGGACGATGCTGGGTACGGTCAATCCAGTGGTAGAACATCAGCGTAAGCGCTGGAAGGAAAATCATCACACTGAGGAAGCTCAGTAAAATCCCTTTCAGCAGGTTGAGACCTAAGTCTGCCCCGATGCCGAAGTCCATGAACGTGAGAGCCGTAAACCCGAAGAAGGTTGTCGATGCACTGGCAATGATCGCCGGAAACGACCGTTTCATCGCAAGCAGCATCGCTTCTTTCGGATCGGACACTTCTTTTCGATAATCCGAAAAGCTGTGCAGTAGGAAGATCGCATAGTCAAGCGATACCGCGAGCTGCAGGATCGGTGCGACGGATTGCGTAACAAACGACACTTCTCCAATGAAAATATTTGTCCCCAAGTTGATCAGGACAGAAACACCAATCGCAGTTAGAAAGAAGACCGGCTCCATCCAAGATGTCGTAGACAAAATCAAAATGAGGATAATAATCGGAACAAGTAAAGCTGCTGCATACATCGACTCACTGCCCGCCATCTTCTGGGAAACCGCCGTATTGACCGCTTCACCTGCAACTGCATTTTCTTCACCGATCAAATCATAAATGGCATCGGTCGCTTCCACTTCGTAGCCTTCTTGAATCGTCACAGAAAAAAGGGCCGAACGATCCTGATAATAGGTTTCGACGGTATCCGGGTCTGCCATTTCCAGCGGGACTTTCAAATCGATGACATCATCGAGCCACATCACATTGGTGACACCTTCGATTGAATGCAGGTCTTCTTTATAACTTAAGGCTTCGGTGACGGAGATCTCCTGGATCATGACCCGGGTATTTTCCACCGGCTCATCAAACTCTTCCTCCATCAACTCCATCGCTTCCATGGACGGAGAGTTTTCCGGCAGATAATCGACCATGTTGTAATTGACCGATACCCCGAACTGCGCCACCGTACTGAGAAGAGTTAAAATCATAAAAATGATGACAATGCTTTTCTTATGCTTAATTATTCTTGATGCCCAGCCAATAAGGCCTCACCTCTCTTGCAAATGACATTCATACATTCTATCATTTTATTAACACCGTGTTGGATATTCAACAAACAGTTCTTTAACTATCGTCAGTTTCCCAACATAACTTTATTTTGTGTTGGATTGTCACATAAATGTAACAAAAGGGGCCGGAATTATGAACGAAAAACTCGACCGCAGAAAAAAATATACAAGGAAAGTACTAAAGGAAAGTTTGATCAGTCTGCTTGCGGAGAAGCCGATTTCGGATATTACTGTAAAGGAATTATGCGCGCTTGCTGATATCAACCGTTCGACCTTCTACACCCATTACTCTGACCATTACGACCTGCTCAGCAAAATCGAAGAAGAAGTCACAGAAGATATGAACCGCTACCTGCACAGCTATAACTACGAACATGAAGAAGAATCCATTCAAATGACTGAAAAAATCCTGGAATATGTCATCGAAAACAAACTCATGTTCCAGACCTTACTCAATAAAGAAGCGGCTCCGACTTTTGAAAAAAGAATGATGGATCTGACGCGGGGCTTCATGAGGAACAATTGGATGGACGAGCATGTGGCGAATCAGCATGAGTCGGAGTATTTAAGTTCCTTTGTCATCAGTGGCGCGATTCACGTCATCAAAGATTGGATCGAAAAAGATATGGATCAGTCACCGAGAGAAATGGCGGTCATGATCAATCACTTTATTAATTATGGTTTTTCTTATTTGGAATGATACCCAAAGGGGAGTTTGAGGGCATTCATCATTGTGATTCAAAGATTTTATAATAGCCCCTTCCCCCTCTTGAACTTAAGTGGTTCAGCAGCTCTTTTTCATATAGATGAATGGAGAAGACGCAAACAGGATAAGAAACACACTAACTACGAGGGTTCCCAAGAAATTCCCCACTGACATCATTCTTACAACCATCGTTGTACTGATTAACCACACATACAATAAAATCCCTCTTTACCGCAAAATATCATCCAGTAAGCAAAAGCTATAGGAATTCATTCCACCCCCATCTAGTCCCCTGAAATTTTCAATAAAATGGACCCTGCAGTGATTTCTCTTGAATCCTGATATTTTCCTCTTATCTTTTCTAATCCAAACCAAATAAAGGTTATGAAAAAAGCAATAATGGAGAGATCACAGGGAATGGGGGGAAATGATTCTGAACTTTTCCCTCCCACCACTCACCTAAGTCACGAAGCCAAAACTTTAAAAACGTTTTTTAATAAAGGTTGACTTTTATTGGTTTCACCTATATATTTTGCACTAAGGAAACTTTTTAAGTGATCTTCAATTATTGTCAACTTTTCATGGGTTCCCCCATATAGTAAAAGGACTATTTTTTTACCCAAAAAGTTGCACTGAGGAAAATTAAATGAACGAAACAAATTTTTGTGATACTACGACAAAACCATGAGTATATCTAAACCTCATTGATCATGGGGAGATTCATAATAAAGGAGGAGAAAAGATGGCGCATGCTGCTCTATCCATCAAAAATCTGCACGTTTCTTACTATGGGAATGAAGCGGTAAAAGAAGTCAGCTTAACCGTGAATTCAGGAAATCTCGTCGGAATTATTGGTCCAAATGGCGCTGGGAAATCCACTTTTTTAAAAGCCATGCTGAACTTGATTCCACGGGATAAAGGGGAAATTAGAATCCTTGGAAAAACGGTGAAAGAAGTGAGGAAAAAAATCGCTTATGTCCCTCAACGGAATGATATCGACTGGGATTTCCCGATCACCGTCCTTGATGCGGTACTGATTGGCACCTATCCTAATTTGAAATTATTCAAGCGGCCAAAAAAGAAAGATAAAGAATGGGCCATGGAATGTCTACGAAGAGTTGGCATGGAAGAATTCAGCAAAAGACAAATCGGGGAATTATCCGGCGGTCAACAGCAACGTGTCTTCTTAGCCAGGGCCCTTGCCCAAAAAGCCGAGTTGTTTTTCCTTGATGAGCCGTTTGTCGGTGTGGACGTAACGAGTGAAGAAACGATTGTCCGCATTTTAAAAGAACTGTGCTCGCAGGGTAAGACGGTCATTGTCGTCCATCACGATTTGAGTAAAGCCAACGATTATTTCAACCAACTCATTCTTTTAAACAAAGAATTAATAGGATTCGGCTCCGTCCAGGAAGTCTTCCAGACGGAAATCATCGAAAAAGCCTACCAAGGACAGTTTGCTTTCATGAAAGAGATAGGAGTGTAAATCATGGCTTTTATTGAAGCTGTAATGCAATACGGATTCTTACAAAAAGCGCTGTTAACGTCGATCATGGTCGGAGTCATTTGTGGAGTGGTCGGCTGTTTCATCATTCTAAGAGGAATGGCCCTCATGGGGGACGCCATCTCTCATGCCGTCTTACCTGGAGTTGCTATTTCTTATATGTTCGGGATCAACTTCTTTTTTGGCGCCGTTTTCAGTGGTGTCATCACAGCGATTGCCATCGGGTTCGTCACCCAGAACAGCAGAATCAAACATGATACATCCATCGGTATTATGTTCACGGCAGCCTTCGCTGCAGGAATTATCATCATTACCATGTTGAAAAGTAGCACAGACCTCTACCATATACTGTTCGGTAATGTTCTCGCCGTCAGAGCCTCTGATATGTGGATCACACTCGGGATCGGTGTTGTCATCCTGGCCGCGGTGTACCTTTTTTATAAAGAACTCCTGGTCACCTCCTTCGATGAAACAATGGGAGCTGCTTACGGACTGCCCGTACGACTGATTCATTACTTCCTGATGACCCTTCTTACGATGGGGACAGTCGCTTCTTTACAAACCGTAGGAATCGTTTTAGTTGTTGCGATGTTAATTACCCCGGCTGCCGCTGCCTACCTTTTGACGGATCGTTTATGGGTGATGATTTTTCTTGCATCAGGAATAGGGATTCTATCTTCTGTCATTGGCCTTTATTTCAGTTTCACCTACAACCTGGCTTCAGGAGCGACGATTGTCATGGCAGCAACAGCGATCTTCATTCTTACCTTTCTGTTCTCACCTAAACACGGATGGCTATGGAGGATGTTGAAAGTCAGAAAGAAAAAAGCGTCTCTTGTTTAATAAACATTCATTTAGATAAAAAAGAGGAGGAATTTTCATGATTAAGAAAAAGTTTTTATTGTTAGCAGCTACCCTATTCAGCCTGCTTCTTCTTGCAGCCTGCGGTGGCGAGGAAGCGAACGGAAACACGGACCAAGAGGATGGAAAAGTCCAAGTCGTTACTACGTACTCCATTGTATATGACATTGTAAAAAACGTGGGCGGTGATCTAGTCGACATACACAGCTTAGCACCTATTGGATCCAACCCTCACGAGTATGACCCGCTGCCGGAAGACGTGAAAAAAACTACGGATGCGGATGCTGTATTCTATAACGGCTTAAACCTTGAAGCAGGAAACGCGTGGTTCGACAAATTGATGGAGACCGCAGGAAAAGACGGCGAAGATGCCCCTGTTTTCCTCATGAGCGATGATGTAGAAGCTATGTACTTAACATCAGAAGGAAATGAAGGAGAAGAAGACCCTCACGCATGGCTGGATGTACAAAACGGAATCAAATATGCCGAAAATGCAAGAGATGGACTCATTAAAGTCGATCCTGAAAACAAAGAAGTCTATGAAGAGAATGCTGAGGAATACATCGCCAAACTGCAAGCATTGCACGATAAGGCCGTTGAACAATTCAATCAAATCCCTGAAGAAGAACGTGTACTTGTAACAAGTGAAGGGGCGTTCAAGTACTTCAGTGAGGCCTACGGTTTCCAAGCCGAATACATCTGGGAAATCAACCAGGAAAATCAAGGCACCCCCGAACAAATCACAAGAATTGTAGATATCATCAATGAAAAACAAATCACAGGATTATTCCTAGAGACGAGTATCGATGCGCGCAGCATGGAAGCCGTATCTGAAGAAACTGGTGTTCCAATCATGGGCGACGTTTTCACTGATTCTTTAGCTGAACCAGGCGAAGAAGGCGATACGTACATTTCCATGATGGAGTCCAACATCAATACAATCAAAGAAGGATTGAGCAAATAACTCAAAAAGCTGTCAGCATGACATCATGTTGGCAGTTTTTTATGTTTTTATCTGAGTCCTTCCCATGCCTCGATGGTTTCAAATCGGTATCTTTCTCCTTTTGAGAACATGTCTTTTCCAAATCCTCCAATGAAACGAAAAAGCAAGCCTCATTATGAAAAGTACCTTAAGTGAAAATCCAAACCATGCATTTTCTTACTAATGAAAAAAGCCTCCACATATGTAAACATACAGAGGCCCGCCTGCTAATGCTGCTTTCTTGCCTCCCTTTCCTCCGACACTTGAATGACGGGTTCATCCCACGGGTGATTTGGATAAATCCCTTCCTCAATCACCCTTCTTAATATGGCTTCATCCTTTGGAATAGAAAATTCGATCCGAAGCGAAGTGAGAGTCGTTTTCTCTCCTGCCTTCCCTTCTGCAGGAACGGCTTCTTCCCCTGGCACAAACTGCTCCATTCCATCCCTCGACTGCCACATCACGTTCTTGTAATTCCCTACTCTCAAATCATCAATGCTCAGTATTCCCTGGACCACTGCATCCACATATTCTGGAACTACAAACGTTTTAATACGATAGATATCCACTAATTCCATCTGACACACCTTCCTGAATAATGATTTCATGTATAGTATCTTCTATAATGAAGAACTTACCCTTTCCTTAAACGATCATGAATAGAGGTGCAACCTTTCTTATTCTTAACCGTATGAATAAGGATCACTAAAAAAGGAGCTCATCAAATGACGACTTTACGCAGAATGACCGAAGAAGAATTTGTGCAATACAATGATTTTTCCATTGTTGCTTATGCAAAGGAAAAAGTGGCTGCGGGAAATTGGACAGAGGAAGAAGCGCTTGAAAAAGCGAAAGCGACCCATGCAGAATTGCTTCCTGATGGAAGACATACAGCCAATCATTTTCTTTATACAATCCTTAATGAAGAGCGCGAAAATGTAGGGTCCTTGTGGATTTGTAAACAATCCACAGACAAGGCCTTCATCTATGACATCCGAGTTTCAGATGACCATCAAGGTCAAGGACATGGAAAGAAAGCAATGAGAATGGCAGAAGAGGAAGCCAGGAAAATCGGGGTGCAGAAGATTGGCCTTCATGTGTTTGGTCATAACACAGTGGCAAGGAAATTGTACGAGAACCTGTCCTATAAAACGACAAACGTAAAGATGGAAAAAGACATTTAACTAGAAATCTTCTCATCCTCACCTAAAAAGAACCCTCGCTAAAGGGTTCTTTCCTTGTTATTTTGCATTTTCATCCGGTTGGTGCACCCCAAAGATGTTTCCTTCCGTATCCAGGTAGTACCCCTGCCAAGCCATACCAGGCAGTGCATATTTAGGCAAAGCGACCTTGCCCCCATGATCAAGGATGATAGCTTCAATCGCATCATAGTCTTCTACTCCAATTGTACAGGCAAAGCCATTCAACGCCTGATTCAATTCCGGCGGTGCACTTTTGCGCTGCATTAAAGCACCGTTGATCCCAAGCTGATCCTCTGCTCCTGTCACCACTCCGAAATAAGGCATTCCTGCGTACTCACTCCAGTCTTCGAATTTCCAATCAAAGACCTCTCCATAAAATTTCTTCGCTCGTTCCATGTCATCGACATGAACTTCAAAATGCACAACTCTTCCCATCATTCCCACCTGCTTTTCATAGATTTTGTTCAGCACTTAAAAGCCTTTACGCTTACATATTCGCCTAACAATCATCTACTCCTTCTTAAATTTCTGCGAAGATTAGCTAATTAACTGGGGAGATTATGGAAAACTGGAAAGCTTATATACGTGAAAAAACCGTGCTGTAAAAAAAAAGCTTGCAGAGAAATGAAAGGTCTCTCTGCAAGCTTTTTATCTACTTTTTATCCTTTGAAGAATCTTTTTCTTCAATCATTTCTAATTCATCGAGGTAACGTAGCAAATCTCCGTACACGACGGAATCAGATAAGGCCAGCTCTTCTTCAGCCTGCTTGAAGCCAGGTGCACAAGACTCACCTTCTACGGGTTCACCTGATTCTCTGTCATAACAGTTTCCATTCACACCAACATACTTTTCATTGGCGAAGTTTCCATCTCGTGTGACCATCATTTCGCGACGATTTTCACTGAAGAGATCCTGACCAAATTGAACAGGGTTCTCATCTTCGACACCTAAAAGATTCATAAGCGTCGGACGTAAGTCAATCTGCCCTCCAACGGTGTCGTTTTCCTGCGGTTGGATGCCTTCTCCTAAAATAAGAAGAGGCACACGCTGCAATTGGAACTGCTCGTAATCATTGATGTCTTTATCGAGGTACTCTCCCATCGCTTGCTTATGGTTTTCAGAGATACCGAAGTGGTCCCCATAGATTACAAGAATCGTATCATCATAAAGCTCGGATTTCTTGAACTCTTCGACGAACTGCTTCAATGCCTCGTCCTGGTAGCGAATCGTCTGGAAATAGCGGTTCAAGGTTTCACTGGACGTATTTCCTTCTTCAACGAATTTCTTTTCTTCAGGCAATGTGAACGGATGGTGGTTGGTCAGCGAGATCATTTTATTGTAGAACGGCTGCTCCAACTGTTCCATCTTATCTAAGGAGTCACTGAAGAAATACTCATCAAGGTAACCCCAGCCGTAGGACTTCTCTTCGGTCACGTTAAAATCCTTCTTAGAGAAGTACTCATCATATCCGAGAGAATCGTACATGACATTACGGTTCCAGAATGTTTCATCATTGGCGTGCATCGTTGAGGTGAAGTATCCTTGTTCACCCAATACTTCAGGAGTCGCTTGATATTCGTTTCCTGAGTGAGTGAAGAAAGCTGCTCCTCGATTCAGTCCATACAATGAATTATCAAGTAAGAACTCAGAATCGGACGTACGGCCTTGTTTGACCTGGTGGTAGAAGTTGCTGAAGTAAGCCCCTTCTTCTTTCAGGTCGTTGAAATACGGAGTCAATTCTTCCCCGTTCACCGTATTATCCACAACAAAAGTCTGCGTACTTTCAAGGGACAGTGCAATGACGTTTTTCCCTTCAGCTACGCCTGTCATTTCACTGTTTGGCTCTGTTTTTTGCTCATTGATATAGTTCAAAACTGGAGACAATTCATTACTATCGGCAAACGTCTTCTTCGCTTCTGTCTGCCCCTGCAGGACGATATCGTACGCGTGAAAGTTCAGCACACCGATATACTTCACGAGCATGTTGCGGTCAAATGCCCGCTCCAGCAGTTGTGTACGCTCCGTTGTCGCCCAGCCTAAGTTCACAAGAAACAAAGGAATCGCAATGACAGCCAAAATCAGGCCTTCTTTTCTTTTCGGCATAAAACTTTGGAAGCGTTCCGGTTTCAAATAGAAAAGTAGGAACGCAGCAATCACTACATCGACGAATAAGAAAATGTCTGTCACAGATAGAATTTTAGTGATACTTCCACCCATCCCTGCCAAGTTCGCAGCTTGACCTAACATCGGGATGGTCAGGAAATCACTGTACTCCCTGTAGAACAGAACGTTTACATATAATAGAAGGGATCCAAATATATACGTGGCAAGCATCCCTCTTCGACCTGCCAGCATAATCCCCACTCCGAATAAGAGGAAAATACTGCTCAATGGGTTAAAAGCTAGAATAGCCGCTTCATTGGCGTTTTCAATATCAAGGGTGAAAATACCGCCTTGAATGAAATACATCTTCGCCCAGAAGATGGCCATCACTGCAGCATATATCATACTTTTCTTCTTAAACGCGGGGTCTTTCATTTTCGTTTTTAATTTTGAAAACATGATCAAACCTCCGTTGATTTAACCTTTATCTATTTTCATCAGTTTTTCCATCATCAAGTCTCGTATACTATCATTTCTTGAAATCATTGTAAATGACGACGAAACTTATCATAACATATGTTCGATAGAAAGATACCATTATCATAGAACTGTTAAACTCATTTAAAGAGATGACATAACCGTTACATAGAAGTTAAAAAGCAGACAAAAAATCCCACCAACAATGATAAATGGTCGGTAGGATTTCCTAATAAGTTTTTATAAATCTATTTATTACGCGTTTCTTTTTAATAGTTCAAACCACTTTTCATCACTAGGATCTGCTTGCTTCAACTCCATATCCTCGAATGAATGATCTTTTTCCGGCTTGGATGCGCGTAAACTTTTTTGAATTCCATTTGTAATACCAATTAATGATAATACGAATAAGACGAGAAAAAGGAGCGGCACGCCGATCAGCCATGGCATATTCGTCATGATCGTGTCGTAGTACATGCCTATAATTGAAGCCCAATCAAAAGTAATCGGCGACGGTGGTTCAACCACGATGCCGTAAACGACATGGGTCCCTCCGAAGAACATTTCAAACACCCCTAAATGGGTAAGAATCAACGTAGCCTGAATGGCCTGCATCAATAAGAGACGAAGCCAGCTCTCTTTCAATTGGGGAATCAAGTGATTTCTGAAAAGATGCCACCCTCTTCCCCCAAGCACACGACTGGAGGTTACATATTCTTTTTTCAAAACTTCACTCGTTTCATTAGCCATTAAGATGGCTGCGGGCGGTACGAGTAATAGAGCTAAAACTATAACCTCAACCGTAATACGAAAAGCTAAAGTCGTAGGAAAACCATCATAAGGTTCAATCATCAACGGCTTAAGAAATTTATAGGCAATCAAAGAAGCCGGAATAAAATACATGACAGAAATCACTTGCTCAAATCCTTGAAAGAACTTGATTTTTTGTACGAATCCTAAAGGGATCCCGATGACAAACGCTAGACCAAAACTGAGAAGGGCTACCGCCAAAGTCCCTAGAATGGTGTACTTAGCCCCCATTAAAATATAGAAAAACAAGTGGTTTCCCGCCATATCCGTTCCTAAGATTGAATGATCAAACGGGGCAAAGGGCGGAGCCCCTTCCAATTGTCCATTCTCATCATAGGTAAACGGGGTCTTCGGTATCATGGAATCAAAGAAAAGAGCATGAGCGAAGCTGCCAATGAGCATCACCGCGATAAACACAAAACCTAACAAGAACGTCGGCTCTTTCCAGATATGCTTCATTTAGAGAGATACCTCCTGCTGGGTCATAAGGTAAAGCAGCCCCTCTATCATTTTCAACCCTACATAGATGGGAAAAAAGAATAAAATCGCCGTAACAAAAAACACAGGAGGCTGAGTGTAATTCAGTAAAAAGACAGTCATTCCGAAGTTATTGAACAGATATTCGACGATCAGCAGGTTACTGATCATTAAACTGATGATGAATTTACTTTGATAAGCGAGACGAACCAATAAATTCCTGAGCATATGTACACAAACAATCCTTAGCTTATGCAGCCCTTTGCTTGCCGCTAAATCCACATAAGGTTCTCCTTCTTCATCCTTTATCATAGCAAGAATGGTTTTTAAGAAGTAGATGAAAGGCAGGAGGGATAGGACCACCCCAGGAAGCAATAAGGCTTCCTCTGTACCTGTTCCTGTAAACTTAGCAAACTTCACGCCTGTTTGTATGTACACCCAAACGAGAAACATTTGTGAAACCAGCACGTAGACAACATCGGGGATCGTTTGGAAAATCGAAGCGATGGACATGATCCCTTTATACAATCTCCCTGAAACGAACCTTAACAGAATGCTCAGAAACAGCGCCGAAGTCAAGGAAACGATCAGTGCGATCCCAATGACAGACATTGAGCTCCAAAAAGGCTTGAATATAATAGGAAACAAATCGCGTTCTACTCCCGATGTTGGATTGGTGTAAATCAAAGATCCTGGACTCATAATTTTCTGTAAGACCTCCCCAATGGCTTGGAAACCAGGCCATTGCAGACCAGAAACAGAAGTGAACATGGGAGAAATACTTACCAGGAATATGCCCACCAACAAATAGAACGGCCGGAGCATCTCACGGAATATATAGGACAAAGACATCAGACTCTCCTCCTGAAAATATAAACTGAAAGGTGCACGATTAGGTATAAAGACTCCTCGATGTATTCTCGTATATCCTACCATTCATTATTTGAATTGTAAAAAAATTCTAAGCGCGCCTTTCCCTTTATAAACATGAAAAAACCGCCTGTGCAGACGGTTTTTTTCACAACTTAACTAAAGAATTGTATGACGGTTTCCAGTGTTTTTTCAAGGTGTGCAGGTGACTCATGAAAAGCTACATGACCATCAGGACGGATTAGAAGAGTATGCCCTTTGTCCATTCCAAGCTTATTGCCCAAATGCCTGTGCACATCGTAAATGATCGGAAGCTCGCCACCTTCCGTCCTCACCGCTCCTCCTTTAGCAACGAGGAAAACCTTGATAAGTCCTTCATATTTTTCGTCGACCTTTTCGGCAAAAGCATAGGCCTCATCAATGAATGACTCATCTTGTGCATCTATATAAAGGAAGAAAACGTATCCATATTTCCGGATCAAAGGATATACACTTCTATCGTTGGAACCATCAAAGAATAAAAGATGGTCCGGGACACGTTCGCCTGCTCGTATGGCTTCCTTAGAAAGAGAGGAGTCTTGTAAGGATTTGTTTTTGGAGGTTTCTTCGTATTCGTTATATATATTGGAAAGGTGATTAGCGATCTTCTTTTGAACCCAGTCCTGCGTCAAGGCCGCTTTACCCGCCCAGTTCCGTATTTTCCCTTGGGCACCTTGAAGGTCGATGATTTTAAGCATGCGGGAGGTTTCTTTCAGTACATCCAATCCGATTGGTGCTCGTTCATGATGGTAGCTGTCGAGGAAAGAATCATCCGCAAAACCTTTAAGCACGAGATCCATCTTCCAGACGATGTTCGCTGCATCCTGCAAACCAAGATTCATCCCCTGCCCACCAATCGGGTTATGAATATGCGCCGCATCCCCAACGAAGAACACATTCCCCTTCCTGTAGTTGGGCACCTGCCGATGGGCAGTCCCAAAGTAGGAGAGCCATTTTGGATTCTCTACTTGATAAGACACCGACAATACCGTGTTCAAATTCTCCTGCAAATCCTCTAAAGACAATTCTTCTTTGTGAGGAAGCCCTTGTTTGGCTCGATTCATACCAACGACACGGTAACTGCCGTCTTTATATGGAAAGAAAGCGACAGCTCCCCGGTCATTCAGATGCATATTAATATAAATTTCCTTCAGCCCTGGAACATCAACGTCACCAAGGAAAAACGTGTACCCTTCATCCTCCCCTTCAAAAGGAACATTCAAATCCTGGCGAACTTTGCTATGAGCACCGTCACAAGCAAGAAGGTATTTGGCAACATACCTCTTAAGCTCCCCATTATGTTTTGCAGTAACATACACACCCTCATCCGTTTCCATCACTTCCACAACTTCTTGTTCTCTGTTGACTCTCCCTCCTAATGAGGAAAGGTGATCTTCCAATATGCTCTCGGTCTCACTCTGAGGAATAATAAGTAGATAGGGATATTGACTATCGATATGATAAAGTTCCACTACAGAGGGATTCTCTCCTCCGAGATGCAACTTGGAACCAGGCCCAGGATAGCCTTTATTCAAAAATTCCTGATGAACACCTAGAAGTTCAAACATTTCAAGCGTCCTCGCCTGGATACCAAGAGCTTTCGAAAGCTCTGACGGACTAGCCCTCTGCTCCAAGCAGATATAATTCATCCCCCGTTTTTGCAATTCATTGGCAGCCATCAACCCAGCCGGTCCTGCTCCGATAATCAGTACATCTGTTTCAATTACAGAAGTCATCAGTCGTACCCCTTCCCTTCGTCTTTGGTTCACAATTTTTATTATTAAACACGGATCATTTATTTCCGAAAAATGTATATCACTACTTATCTATGAAATATAAAGCCTATCATCATACGATACCCGTATTTGAACCTATGATGCACCTAACAGTATGTTCCCTATATTTCTTTTAAGGACTCCTTCATTTTCTACTTCAGGAAATAAAATTCATTAGAAACTCCTATGAACAGAGTAAAATGTCTATTTTATCTAAATATTGTAATTTTTAAGAATAAATTGAAATTATAAAAAGTGATGGGTATACTTGGGGGTGTCAGAAGTCCTTAAGCCCATAAATATATAAGGAGGAGAAGCATGTTAGAACAATCCAAAGTGGAATCTTTCTCGGAAAAGATGCGAGGTCATGTGGTACTGCCAGAGGATTCGAATTATGATGAAGTTCGGACGATTTGGAATGGAATCATTGACCGCAAACCAGCTTTGATTGCTCGATGCGAAGGAACAGCTGATGTTGTCAGTGCGGTGAATTTTGCCAGTGAAGAAGGATTGGAGATTTCCGTCAAAGGTGGCGGCCATGGGGTTGCAGGAAAGGCCATCTGTGATCATGGACTCATGATTGATCTTTCACTAAT
This sequence comes from Halobacillus sp. Nhm2S1, assembly GCF_019599545.1. Lineage (GTDB taxonomy): Bacteria > Bacillota > Bacilli > Bacillales > Halobacillaceae > Halobacillus. The sequence goes on from NZ_JAIEZV010000004.1 coordinate 429,067, forward strand.
GAACGCTGTCCGGGTCGATTCAAAGGCCAAACGTGTCCGTGTAGAAGGCGGAGCAAAGCTTGGCGACATGGATCATGAAACCCAGGCATTCGGCCTTGCAACCACCGCAGGGATGGTGTCTGTCACTGGTGTTGGCGGATTGACTCTCGGTGGAGGCATCGGTTATTTAGGTCGCTCTTACGGACTTAGTGCGGATAACTTGATGAGCGCGGACGTCGTTACAGCTGAAGGGAATGTCATCCACGCAAGCGAAACAGAGAACTCTGACTTATTATGGGCCCTCCGTGGTGGCGGAGGCAATTTCGGGATCGTTACTTCTTTCGAATTCAAACTGCATGAAGTTGGCCCCGAAGTAATGACAGGACAGTTTTTTTACCCGATCGAACAAGGAAAAGAAGTACTCCAGATGTACCGCCAAGTGATGGATGAAGCACCAGACCAACTCACGCTTAATGCCATGGTCATCAAAACTCCACCAGCAGCACCATTTCCTGAACAGTACCACAGCAAGCCGGCACTTGCGATTGTGGGCTGTTATACCGGAGATCTTGAAAAAGGGAAGCGGCTGATGAAGCCATTAGAGAACTTCGGGCAGCCGATGCTTAAGATGGTCCAACCCATGCCTTATAAATTTTTACAGTCCAGCTTTGATGCGGCGAGTCCGGATGGAGGGCGTTATTACTGGAAATCTCAATACTTAGAGGCGATTCCTGATGATGCTCTCGATACAATATTAGACTACTCCTCCAAAGCTCCTGGCGCATTTACTGCCGTTTTCATCGAGCCGATGGGCGGTGCCATCAACCGTGTAGGTAAATCAGAAACCGCCTACCCGCACCGTGATGCCATGTATAATCTAGGGATTAGTACCGGCTGGATGGAACCGAAGGATGATGCAGCGTGCATCTCATGGACAAGGGAATTCCATAACAAAATGACCACTTACTCCACAGGCGGAGTGTATTCCAATTACCTTTCCCAAGGAGAAGAAGAACGCATCAAAGCAGCCTTTGGAGAGAACTTTGATCGTCTGCAGGAAATTAAGAGCAAGTATGACCCTGATAACTTCTTCAACAAAAACATGAACATTAAGCCTGTGACAACGTCATAATGCAAGTTAAAGCGACAGCCCTTGAGGCTGTCGCTTTTTCTACATCATAAACACCTTGCTAAGTCCATCCGGCGTACCAACCGTCTTCCTTTCTTCCATTCCTTATGTTAACGAAGCAATTGCGTCTTTTACTGGTTTTTCTCCACCTACGACCTGGAACTCTTTTCCGATAGTTGTCTCATTCTCTAACGTAGCCAAGATCACGCGAGCCACATCTTCTCGCGGAATTTCCCCTCTTTCCACTGTTTCAGCAGCCTCAATTTGTCCACGGCCTTCATCATTGGTGAGCATACCAGGATGAATGATTGTATAGTCCAGATCCGTTCTTCTCAGCCAATCGTCCGCGTAGTGTTTCGCTGCGACATAGGGTGCGAATGACGAAGGAGCGCCTTGAATGGCTTCACGTGTCGTATCAAACGAACTGATCATGACGTAGCGGTTCACATTTTTTTGTTTGGCTGCTTCTATCGTTTTTACTGCAGCATCCAAATCGATCAGAACGGTTTTATCAGCTCCAGTGTTTGGTCCGGACCCAGCCGTGAATACAACGGCATCCACATCATTATAAGCTTCCGCTATTGTGTTTGTATCATCTTCAAGATCTACCAGGACTGTTTCCGCCCCGAGCTCCTTGAAATAAGAAGCCTGTTCTTCTTTGCGGATCATCGCTTTCGCTTCCATCCCATCCGTTTCCTGAATGAATTTGACGAGATGTTTGCCCACTTGACCATTTGCACCTACAACGAGTACCTTCATTTTCTTCATCCTTTCTATATCTCTCCATGGATTGATTCTTATTCCTACCTTAAATGTTACCCCAACCAAAAGAAAGAAAACCGACTGAAGCAAAAATGAATGTTACATAAAGGGTCTCCTTTTTTTCAAAAGCCCAACTAAGAGACTATTTTAACCAGATAATGGTTACAGGTGGCCGGAGAGGGTATGAACGTACTAACAGAAATATAAAGGAGGAGCTTAACATGGATAGAAGAATCATAGGCGGTGTTTTTTCAAAAGTCGGCCATGCAGAGAAAGCGATTACGGATTTGCAGCATCACGGATATGGCTCAAACGACATATCTGTTTTTGCAAGGGACAAAAGTAAGGTGAACGTGTTGGAGGAGGAAATGGATACAACAGTCACATCCAATAAAAGCGGCCGAAGCAAGAACGCTGGTAAAGGAGCAGGACTCGGGGCACTTTCCGGAGGGGCGTTAGGTGGTATTGGTGGATTAATTGCAGGATTAGGTCTTCTTGCTATTCCTGGAATCGGCCAGATTGCTGCCGCAGGTCCCATTGCTGCTGCGCTTACGGGTGCTGGAGTAGGCGCTGGTGGCGGTGGGATCGTAGGGGCGCTTGTTGGTGCAGGCATGTCTGAGAGAGAGGCACATCAGTACGAAAACCATTTGAAAGATGGGAAAATCATTGTCATCGTTGAAGCGACCGAAAAATTACAAGACAAAGTTTATCGTACATTCCTATCCAACAAAACGGAAAACTCATCCATGTACCCGAACCATTACCAAAACCATGACCACTCCACTCCTCATGATTCTCTTTCGGAAAAAGATGAACGCTCTACACGTCATGATTCAGTCTCGAGAGAACATGACCATCAAAATAAAACAGATATAGTGAAAGAAAAATCGTATACCGGCCATTCACCTGAAGATTCCACACCACATACAAAAGAGACGCGTTCGCGCACGGCCGAAAGACATCGTTCAACCAAACATTGATTCGCAGCTTAACGATTCATATAAAGATTTTCATTATTAAAAAGTTGAACCTTTTCCTTCTTTTAGTTCGTATAATCAAGAAAAGGAGGAGATCCGCATGTTCAAAAAATTATTAGCCAGTGTAGGCGTAGGCGCCGCCAAAGTAGATACACAATTAGAAAAAGACCAATTCATCCCAGGAGAAACCGTCCACGGAAAAGTGGTCATCCAGGGGGGAGACGTTGAACAATCCATCGACTCCATCCATATCTTCCTCATGACCGAGGCCATTCGTGAAGTGGATGACAAGAAAGTGAAAGACAAAGTGGCCTTGCAAAAGTATCCGATTGCGAATCAGGAGACCATTAAGGAAGGGGAAACGAAAGAAATTCCATTCTCCATCCAGCTTCCTTATCACGTCCCCGCTTCACATGGAAGGCTTCCAATCTGGTTCGAAACAGGCCTCGATATCCCGATGGCTCTCGACCCGGAGGATCGTGATCCAATTAAAATCGCACCACATCCATACATCTCCCAAGTGTTGGAAGCCTTAGAAAGCCACCTGGGTTTTCATTTAAGGAAAGTCGAAATGGAATACTCCAAGCGCTACGGATATGTACAGGAATTCGAATTCGCCCCAGGCGGAGAATATCGTTCCTATTTGGATGAACTCGAGGCCATCTTCTTCGTACATGAAGACCGTATTGATGTCATGCTCGAAGTCGACCGCCGGGCGCGTGGACTTGGAGGATTGTTTGCCGAAGCATTAGAAATGGACGAAAGCCGTGCGAACGTGACATTCACTGACCGGGAGCTGAACGGTTCTTTAGAGACTGTTGCCCGCAAGCTGCAGCAAACCATTGATCAATATAAAAAGTAAAAGAAGCGGATCCTCTCCATTCTACGGAGAGGACCCGCTTTTTATCGTTCATCGTTATGCAGAGTGTATGTTATAGTTGATCATTTTCGGGCTGATAAGTCTTTGTTCTAAGGATGAGGAACGTGAAGAAAAACCCGCCAAAGACGAAACCCGCTCTCAACAATGGATATGATGTGATATAAAAAGCTGAAAACAGGAAAGAAAACCAAATCATGATGAGTAGTGATACCTTTGCCCGGACAGGAATCCCACGCCCAGCTTTATAGTTTTTAATATAAGACCCAAACCACTTATTCGACATGAGCCAGTTGTACAAACGATCGGAACTCCGCACGTAACAAGCTCCTGTTAATAGTAAAAAGGGAGTGGTTGGAACGAGGGGAAGGACGATTCCCAGCACACCCAGGACCAATGATATACTCCCGATTACGATCAGTAATACTCTTACCATCTGCTTCATAAATAAACTCCTCAACCCATTGTTACTTTTTTGATCTCCCATGAACCCTTGATTAAAGAGAGAATAAGAAAGGAAAGCCTCTTCCTTCTTTTCAGCTTACTCCAGATTCTATTCATTGTTCAACCCATTGCATTTTCATGATTTAGGGGTGACGTTTAAGGGCAGTTCACGCAGGGAATATATCATTGGCTTGCTTGTAACTGCTAGCTATTCAGGAACATTCCTTTAAAAGATCATTACATAAGGAGGTTGCGTCCATGGTCGTATCTGGAAAAATCCATTATAAGCACCACCAGATCGATTTTGAAGTTAAGATAAACCATGAAGACATACATGAAGGTGAACTTGCCTCTGAAGAAGCAAAGCATGCATTGATTCATGCCATTAACCGCAAATTCCGGGTGAAGTATCCGCTATCAAGTACCATCGATCCTGTTTATGTACGCACATTTTAATTCTTCAATTTTTGATTCTAAAAAAAAGAGGTCGAACCAGCGAATGGTTTGACCTCTTTTTTCAACCTCTATATTTGATCGTTAGTCCCTTTAAGAAATTCCTGGCATATTGATCACCGAACTGCCTATAATTTTTATGACCTTCTTTTCTCAATAATCCACTTAATTCCCCTTTAGTGATTTTCACGTCCGCAGCATCCAAGATTTCGATCACATCTTCATTTGTCAGCTTCAACGCAATTTTCACCTTTTTCAGCATGACGTTATTGACACTGGAATAATTTTTGATGGATCGATCTGGCTTATTCGGCTGTCCTGGCTTCGACGGCTGCGGCCCTCGCTTGAACGTGATGAATCCATTCAAAAAGGACTCCAACATGCTGTTGGTGCATTTGATGTGGTCTTCATCTTCGTAAACATCATCATCTTCCGCATCATAACTATCTTCTGACTTAGTGAGGACCTTTTGAACTTCTTCTTTTGTAAGTTCGACTCCGCCAAGCTTGAATATTTCAATCATATCTTGGTCTTTGATATCAAGGGCGTACCTTAATCGAATCAGAATGTCATTATTATCCATTTATAAACCTCCAAACTATAGCCTTCACACTACAGCAATTTCAGAAAAACTTTCAAGTTCTAATCATAACATGTTCCACTACGAGTTAGTGTAACCGAACGGTGGAAGTTCTAAGCGAATCCTAGGTTAGACGGCCACTGCTGGGTAAAGTCGTGATTTCTACTGAGAGCTGTTGAAAGAAACATCCCTGACTTTCTTCTTTCCCATTAAAAAGGCCCACCCAATTTAATGGAAGAGCCTCTTTTGTTCACTATGAAAATTCCTCTAACCCTTACTCAATCTTACACACCCTCGCCTCAAACGGTTGTAAAAGTGACCGTTCAAATGGGTCAGCGTAATTACACAAAAGCACACGGTTCGTTGATAACTCAACCGGACAGTCAAAAAATGCCCTTTCAGATGATAAATTAGCTAAAATCAGATACTTCCCTTCTTCACCCGAACGAATATAACTGAAAATCTGATCATGTTGCTCTAAAAAAAGCGCAAAGTCTCCATAAATAAGTGCCTTTTCCTGCTTCCGGATTTGAATCATTTTTTTATAATAACAAAAAATTGAACCACTATTATTTTGCTCCTCAGCAACATTGATTTCTCTAAAATTCGGGTTCACTTTTAACCAAGGGTGCCCTGTAGTAAATCCAGCTGAATCTTCGGCAGACCATTGCATAGGCGTCCGGGAATTATCCCTACCTGTTCTCCATATAACGGACATCACTTCTTCATGAGGTACGCCTTTTTCCGTCTCCTTCTTATAAAAATTTTTTATGGCTACGTCATCATAATCTTCTATGGATGGGAACTGGACATTCGTCATCCCGATTTCCTGACCTTGATAAATGAAAGGGGTTCCTTGCATAAAGAAGTAAAGAGTAGCCAGACATTTACTTGATTCCACTCGATACGGGCCATGGTCTCCAAGGATGGAAACGGTTCTTGGAAGATCGTGATTTTCCAAGAACAGAGCATTCCATCCTTTCCTGTTCAAAGAGGTTTGCCATTTAGTGAAGATTTCTTTTAATTCATGGATGTCCACCTTTTCCTTGCTTCTCTCCCAAAGTCCAACATGCTCGAACTGGAAAATCATATTGAACTTCCCACCTTTTTCACCAACCCACTGATCCGCTTCTTCTACGCTTACCCCATTTGCTTCTCCAACTGTCATGATGTCATAGTTAGAGAAAGTCTCCTCCACGAGTTCATCCAGGAAGGTTTGGATGCCTTCCCTATTTCGGTGACCCTCATGCGAAGGAACAAACGTGTGTCCTTCGATTTCAGGAAGATCAGGGTACCCAGGTACTTTCTTAATATGGGAAATGGCGTCAATTCGAAAGCCGTCAATCCCCTTGTCCAACCACCAGTTCACCATGTTATACAACTCTTGACGAACCTTTGGGTTTTCCCAATTCAAATCAGGTTGTTTTTTGGAAAACACATGCATGTAATATTCTTCTGTCTTCTCATCGTATTCCCAAATTGAACCTTCGAAAATGGATGCCCAGTTATTGGGTTCCTTCCCATCTTTACCTGGGTGCCAAATATAATAATCTCGATAAGGGTTTTCTTTAGAAGACTTGGACTCTTTAAACCATGGATGCTCATCTGATGTATGGTTGATCACTAAATCCATAATCAGCTTCATCCCTCTGTTATGGACGTCACGCAAAAGCTCATCAAAGTCTCTCATTGTACCGAACTCATCCATGATCTTTTGATAGTCGCTGATATCATAGCCGTTATCATCATTGGGAGATTCGTACACAGGGGATAGCCAAATCACATCAATCCCTAAATCTTGTAAGTAATCCAACTTGCTTTGAACACCCAGCAAATCTCCTATTCCATCTCCATCCGCATCCTTAAAACTTCTTGGATATACTTGATACACAACTGCTTCTTTCCACCATTGTTTTTCCATCCTTCTCCCCCTCTAAATCTACTTAACAGCTCCTTCAGAAACACCGTTGATGATTTGTTTTTGTGCAAAAAAGTAAAAGATGATGACCGGAATGACCGCTATACTAAGTCCTGCCAAAGCTAAATGCCACTGCTTGGTGTACTGTCCGAAGAAATAGAACATCTTCAACGGAATCGTAGCATTCGCTTCTCCAAGGACAAGAGAAGGTAACAAATAATCATTCCAAATCCATATGACATTCAAAATGGCGACGGTTACTGATATCGGTTTCAGTAACGGGAAAATGACATACCAGAACAATTGGAATCGATTCGCCCCATCAATAATCGCCGCTTCATCCAACGCTTTCGGGATTCCCGTTAAAGCCCCGTGGTACAAGAATATGGACAAGCTGCACCCAAAACCGAGGTACATGAAAATAAGCCCAGGAGCATTCAACATATTCACGGAACCAAACATGGAAATCAAAGGGATCATCACGGACTGGAAAGGAATTAACATAGCGGCTACGAAAACAAAGAAGAATACTCCACTTAACTTACTTTTGTTCCGGTTTAACGCATAGGCCGCCATGGAGGAAAATAAAATGATAATTGCTATACTCAACGTTGAAATCAGTATTGAATTGAACAAAGACTTCAGGAAGGTGAGCTCCTCAAAAGCTTGAATGAAATTACCGATGTTCAACGTTTCGGGCAGGCCCAATACACCACTGAAAATTTCTCTTTTCGTCTTGAATGCATTGACGATCATCAAATAAAAAGGAGCCAGCCAAATCAAACCAAGGACGATTCCGAACACTTCCAGACCTAATAAGTTCCGACGCTCTTTATTTCTCCGCATTTACATTTCCACCTCTCGTTTCTTGTTGTAAAATACCTGCGTCAATGCAATGACAGCTACAATCAAGAAGAAAATGACAGCTTTCGCTTGCGCATAGGCCATTTCATTATCAGAAAAAGCCGTCCTTACGATCTCCATCGCCACCATCTGGGTCGAATTGAAAGGTCCTCCATTCGTTAAAGAAAGGTTTTGATCGTAAATTTTGAAACCCATCGATAACGTTAAAAACATACTTACAGTAAAAGCTGGTGCAACCAATGGAAAAGTGATATTTTTGAACCGCTGGACACTGCTCGCTCCATCGATCTTAGCCGCTTCAATTAACTCTTTAGGAATATTCTCAAGATAAGCAATATAAATAATCATGATATAGCCCGCCATTTGCCAAGCGGTTAAGATGACAAGCCCCCAAAATCCTGTACTCGTTGTAGACAGCCATCCTTGTAAAGCTTCCGATCCAATTCTATTTCCGATATCAGAAAAGACATTAATGAAAATAAACTGCCAGATGAAACCTAAAATCAACCCCCCAATCAAGTTCGGCATGAAGAAGATCGTTCGAAGCCAGTTATTGGAGCGGATGCTTCTCGTGACTAATAACGCCAACCCCAACCCCAACCCCATGGCATTTAATAAAAGGACGGTGACGACTGCGAACTTGACTGTAAACCAAATCGAATTTAAAAACTCAGCCTCCTGGAACAACTGTACATAGTTTTGGAAGCCTACGAAAGAATTCGCTACAAGACCATTCCAATCCGTAAAAGAAAAAAGGAATCCGTAAACAAAGGGAACAACAACCACCAATAAAAGACTTAAAACCACAGGACTCAGGAACAACCAAAACCAAGGACTCCGATTACTCATATCATTCCTCCTCTTCATTTTTTAAAAAAAGGGCTAACATGTCAGATGTACACCGAATGTTAGCCTTTAACCTTCTATTGGTCCATTTTCGTCCACTCTTGTTTAGAATCTTTGACTAGCTTATCCCATGTCATTTCTCCGTCAATATATTTCTGAACGTTTGATCCGACATAATCGCCCCAGGTGCCAGGATATCCAAGAAAGACCCATCCAGTCGTTTGATTCTCAGAAGCGTATTGGTAAATCTCTTTGGACAATGGGTCAGAGATTTCGTCTGTATTATAGCCCTCATAAGCAGGGATGAAATTGAACTCATTGAGCACGTAGTCCTTACCTACATCGGATGTGTACATCCAGTCAAGAAAGTCTTTAGCCGCTTGGACCGTTTCATCATCACTATTATTATTGACTGCCCAGTAGTTCGGAACACCGACTGGAAGCTTACCTTCCTCTCCTTCCACCGGAATCGGCAAAATTCCCATACCTTCTTTTGCAAAATCAGGATCCATCTGCTCAACAGAAGGATAGACCCAATTCCCCTGTTGAATAATCGCTACTTCCTGGAGGGAGAAATACTGTTCTACTTGCTGGGAATAGTCCAAACTTAACGTTGGTTGAATGGAATAATCGTTTTGCAAGTCAATCATACGTTTGTATTCTTTATTTCTCTCAAATTGCACGTCTTCCGCCTGATAGGCCTCCATTACCATATGGTCAAACTCTGGAGCAAGGTAGACGTTTGATAAGTGGTTTCCTGGAACCCACTTCTCTTTCGCAGGAAAGGCGAAAACGGCTTCGATCCCGAGTTCATCCTTCTGGCTATCCAAGGTTTGTACCGCATTCTCCAAGTCTTCATAAGTTAAAATTTCAGATGGGTCGATGCCCGCCTCTTTAAACATGTCTTTGTTGTAAATCAACCCATACCCTTCTTGGTTAAAAGGAAGACCATGCAATTCCCCGTCTTTCGTGACCGGGTTTAAAGTTCCCTCTAGAGCCAAGTCAGCAAGTTCCGTATCCGAGAGGTCCGCTAAATATTCTTCATAATTAGCCGACTCCGTTGGACCTGCAATACTGAAAATTTCCGGTTCATCCCCGGATGCAAACTTCGTCTTTAGTGATCCAGCATAGTCAGATCCTCCCCCGACACTTGTAATTTTGATGTCGATATCCGGGTTTTCTTCTTCGTACTTCTCGGCTAGTTCTTCAAATTGATCGTTGAACTCGACTTTCCCTTGAAAAATTTCGATTGTTGTCGCATTCTCAGAGCTTTCAGAAGAAGAACCCGCTCCAAAGGAACAACCAGCTAAAACCCCAGCAAACAAGACGGACGCCAATGCAGCACCTTTCTTTTTCATACCATCCACTCCTTTGTGATATCGGTTTCACACAAGATTAAAAAAATATTACGATGGACTTAACTAAAAACCAGAGGAGACAATTCAACACATGTGATATCGGTTTCATAAACGACAAAAAATAAATGACTGTATCCACCGGCTTGGAAGATCTTAATATGCATATCTTGATTAATTCGTATTATACACATATATGATAACGGTTTCAACAGTCGTTTTTATATTTTTTATGTGGAAGATCGAATGACTAGTTCCACGGAAAGTTCTTTATGCTTTTGGTCTAAGGGTTGATTTTTCAGTAAGCGCAACAGCATATCTACTGATATCGTCCCCATTTCCTTAATCGGCTGCTGGATCGTAGTCAGGGCTGGATCGATCATTTCAGCGATCGGTTGATCATCAAATCCCATGACAGCGAGATCCTCTGGAATTTTCATACCAAGAGATTTCGCTTCCAGAATGACACCGGCTGCAATTTCATCACTTCCCGTGAAGATGGCATCCGGCTTCTCGTTCATCCCTGCAATTTGTCTCATGACATGTCTGCCGTCCTCGATCGTATGTTTATTGATGAAGACCCAAGCAGTATTAATATTGATTTGATGATCGTTCAGCGCTTTTTGAAAGCCGATGTTTCGGTCCTTGTCCTTACCATCATCAACGAAAAGCCCACCGGTGCAATAAGCAATTTTTCGATATCCTCGATCAAGCAAATGCTTCGTTCCTATATAGGCGGCTTTTGACTGATCTACACGTACTACCGGAATTTCCGATTGGCTCAAATATTCATTACAAAAAAGGATGGGACCAAATCTCGTATAGGATTCAATCACTTCCCTTTCGTTCTCGATAGCCGTCATAATCAGACCATCCACTTGCTTCGTCTTCAGTAAGTTTAAAAAGTATAATTCCTTATCTTTTTTCTCATCACTTTGAAACATAAGCACCTGATAATTGTTTTCATAAGCCACCTGCTCTAAAGCATCAACCAAATAGGAAAAGAAAGGATTTACGATTCTGGGCACAATGACTCCGATCGTGTTGGTCAATTGCCCCCGCAATCTTCTCGCTGATGGGTTTGGCTGATAACCAAGCTCCTCCATCGCCTTGTAAACAAGCTCACGTTTTTCTTTAGAGATATAAGGATGATTGTTGATGACCCGAGAAACCGTCGCTTTGGATAGCCCTGTCCTTTCGGCTACATCTGAAATCGTCGCCATATCGTTCACTCCATTGTTTTATGAAATCAGTTTCATAACCATCATATCTTATTCCCTTCTCAGATTCAATTTATTCTCACAATAAAATTAAGAAGGAGCATCATATCCATCTATTCAATTCCTCTGCAAAAGACTTTCCATCCATCAGCCTCTTGCCTCCCCCTTGAACAAAGTTCGGTTTACCTCCACCTTTCCCTTCAATAAGAGGCATCGCTTGTTTCGCTATGTCGTTCATATTCCGCTCGATGCGATCTCCGCGAGCAAGTATGAACTGCAGTTGTTCTTCCTGTTCACTAATGAGAATCACATACGCTTCAGGCGCTTCTTCGATGATAGCTTTCCCTAAAGACTGGAGCGTCTTGATTGAACGGTTTTTGAAAACACGCTGGATCACTGATTGTTCTTTAGACACTGAAAGGATTTCCTTCGCTTCATAGTCAAGGAGTTGCTCCTCCAGTTCAGCGATTTTCCTATCTTTCTCTTTGTTTGCCCTGATCAGTTCTCCAACTTCTCCGACAAGCTGTTGTTCCGGCTTCGGGACGATCCGTTTCATTTCGGTTAACACCTGATGGTTCTGACCGAGCTTTTGCAAGACCCGATTTCCGCAAACGAACTCTAGGCGCACCTGCTTTTTGTTTTTTGCCCATCCTAAAAATTTCACAGCCATAACTTCCCCAGTTGAGTGAGGATGAGTGCCACCGCAGCCGTTATAATCAACCTCCGGAATAATGACAAGGCGTACGTCTCCTAGAACAGCGAGTGGTTTACGGAGTGGATACTCTCCTGCCTCCGCAACCGACATCCACTTTGTTTCAACCGGGTAGTTGGAACGGATGATTCCGTTCACCTGTTCTTCCACTTTTTCCAATGTTTCATCAGACAGCTTTTCTGTGTCCAAATCAATGGTCACCGTATCTTTTCCTAAATGAAAACTCTTGGTGGGGATATCGAACTGATCGTCAAAAACAGCGGATATGATATGCTGACCACAGTGCTGCTGCATGTGGTCCATGCGTCGCTGTTGATTAACCTTCCCATGTATCTCCTTTCCTTCTTCAATAAGTTCTTCCTTTATGTAATGTCGTACTTCGTCGTCCACTTCTTCGACATCGAACACCTCAACACCATTCAATGTACCTTCATCGTGCGGTTGGCCTCCACCTGTTGGGTAAAACGCTGTTTCTTCGAGGACTACATACAAACCACGTTCATCTTCACCTGCTTTGGTCACTTTTGAATCAAAATCCATTGTATAAACATCTTCATAGTACAGCTTTCTCGTCATTTGGCGTTCTCCTCCTATAAATCCTTGAGTGTATCGTAACACGTATAGAATGTCGAAGTGGTCCACTCTCCATTTTTCAACATCCCATCCTTCAGAAAAAGAAAGGGCAAGCGTCTACAACGCTTGCACACCTTCTCATTTATATAGACAGCCTTCCTGACAACTCATACATGCCCTCATCAATCTTGGACGTCTGAGAAGTCACCTCTTCGAAAGAATAGCTCACAAGTTTATTGTTTTTCAGACCGACAACCTTGCCAGATTCCTGTGCCAGCAGCAGATCAATAGCATGTGCACCTAATCGACTGGCGAGCACCCTATCTCTCGCCGTTGGAGCTCCCCCGCGCTGCGTGTGGCCTAAAACGGTGACGCGAGATTCAATCCCGGCTTCTTCTTTCAACTTAGTGTTGAGATCGATTCCACTTACACCACTACCTTCAGCTACGATGATGATACTGTATCTTTTGTCCCTGGAAGGACCGCTTTTAATCTGCTCTATTATGGTGTTCATGTCCTCTTTTTTCTCAGGGATTAAAATATTCTCCGCTCCACCAGCAAGACCGGACCATAAGGCCAGATTTCCTGTATCTCTTCCCATCACTTCAATAATCGAGGATTTTTCGTGAGAAGAGGCCGTATCCCGAATGCGGTCAATATAATCAATAATTGTATTTAACCCTGTATCAAAGCCGATGGCCTCAGCCACACCCGGAATATCATTGTCAATCGTGGCCGGGATGCCGACACAAGGAAAGTCCTTTCTTTGTAACGAAGCAGCGACTGCTAAGTCTTCTCTTCCACCAATCACAACTAAGGAATCGATTCCTTGTTTGTGCAGGTTTTCAATAGCTTTTTCCTGACCTGCATCCGTATGAATTTCATCACATGTATAGGATTGCAGGATCGTCCCTCCCCGTTGAATAATAGAACCCACGGATGAGGCATCCATTTTCTCCAATGATTCATTCAACAGGCCTTGAAAACCATACTTGATTCCAACCATTTCAACGCCGTAATAGATGCCTGACCTTACGACTGATCGTATGGCTGCGTTCATTCCGGGAGCATCCGCTCCACTCGTTAACACACCAATTCTATCCATCGTCATCACTCACTTTCCTACGGATCAACACTATATATTCTATACCCTTCCAATGCCTGCCACAAGTCGACCAAGACATGGCAAAAGATTTCCGGCAGGGATCAGCACATTCATCCATAGAATAACCTTATCCCAAACCGTTCATAATGAAACTAATGACAGGCAAAGGAGGGATTACCAATGAAATCGAAAGCCCAAATTTCCAAAGAAAAAAGAAGTACATTAACAAAAGCCCAAGAAGTAAAGTTCCAGCAGGCATTTAAAAGAGCGAATAAAATAGTAGAAAACACAAGAATGAAGTAAACATGCTTCCAGTGAGCTTCCCTTTTCTGTCATAAGAAAAACACCCAGCATTGCGATCCTCAAAGCAATGCTGGGTGTTTCATTATGTTTGAGAGCCATTACTCAACGGCGCTATCTTTACCTATACTGTTTTCTCCTCACCCACATCGTCGCTGCCCATTTCTCTCCAATTGTGACCGGCGATCCGCCATGCAGGGTCCGTTCATTGATCACAGGGTCGGAATAAAAATATTCAAAATAGACACCCATGCCTTTCTGAGGGGAGATAGACAAATTCATATGAGGAAAGTACGTTTCCCCACCCTCTTCGACATCATTCAAATATAGAACCAGTGTGCTGATTCTCGGGTTGTTCTTAGCCTGAACCTTTGACTTGAAGTAGTCATAATGCGCTTTATATTCTTGGCCTTGTTTATAATTCAAAATGTGGAGTCCTTCTCCATGTTCAACGGGGACATTCATGATGTGCGCCAACCGCTTTTCAATGCGTGTGGTGATATCATCCTCAGGTAAAAATGTGCTGCTGCTTGTCCGAATGTCACTCACTTCATGACGGGATCCGATTTTCGAACGATTCATCCGGTTCTGAGAAAGACGGATAAGCTCATCACATTCAGCGTCACTGACGACATTTCCCAATATAGCAATCTTAGGATCTTCCATTTTGGCAATGATCGCAATCTCCCGGTCTTCAGTCATAATCCTGTTTCCCTTGTGATCAAAAATGGAAGCTTCTTTCACTGTTAATGTCAACTTTTCATCAACCTCTTCTTATTTTAATAAAACGCTTTCAATAAACGTATATCCTTGAAGAAGATCGGATATGAGAATTATCTTACCACCTTTTTATCATTTATTCCTGAGTTTTTATAATAATTACAAAATTGTTCACAAATGGTAAACAGATTACTATTTTTATTCGTCTGACCCCCAAAGAATGGTTGATCTTATTAATAAAAACACTACCTCTTCATGTGTATCACATTGCAAGGAGGTAGTGTTTTCACCTAACCAAGATAAGCAGAAAAGATAGATGAACCTAGTAAACGGCCACGTATGGATTCACGAACTTGATACACTGAATAAGATAAAAAGCCACCAGGAGAAGAATAAGTTTTTCAACAGTCCTTACAACATGAATCCTATGGAAAGCAACCTTTTATCATCCAAGAAAGTTTTTCCTTCCGCTACTACATGTTTTTACTTTGTTGAAGAAGTTTTGACTTTCCTGTCCTTTCCCACTCTTCTACTGTTTCATATGCTTTTTCAGGAGTATATCCCTTCCCTACAAGCAATCCCATTAAGATGAATTCTTGAAGAATGTGCGTAGCATTGATCCCTCTTTTAACATCTTCTAACCCTTCATCCACCAAGTATTCCGTGTACTTCACCCATTCGTCCGGGGTTTTCCCATATAGAAGGGGGGTTCCATTCTCTTGACCGTTTCCTTCTTCCTCAGCCATGGCATCTGCTTTGGTCATATGAATCGTACCAAATGGATGATTGGGAGGAGCATAGATCGAATAGAGTTTAAGTGGCGTATCCCCTGTATTGATTACATTATGCCAGGTTCCAGCAGGGATTATGATGGCGTCATCATCATAGACATTTCTTTCAAAACTTAAATTGTTTTGACTCTCGCCCATTTGAGCAATCCCCTGCCCTTGTTCAATACGCAGGAACTGATCGACATTTGGATGCACTTCTAATCCAATATCGCCGCCTGGAGGAATACTCATTAAGGTTACTTGTAAGTTTGATCCCGTCCATAAAGCCGTGCGATAGTTTTGATTTTGATTCGTCGCTTCATTGATATTTATGACGAATGGATTGGCTCCATAATCTTTCAGCATCACTCTGTTATAAAAGCCATATTATTGGTTAGGTACAGACCAGTACCCTGCAGAATTTCTATAACCATACACTGGTTGCACATAATATGGGTGCGTATAAGGTCCAACATACATGTTCTCAAATCCCTTCCCATTTGTTGATTTATCCTATGTAGGGAAAGCGAGGAATGTCCTTGATGTGCAGTTTTGCAGGGAGGCGAGGTCAAACTAAATGTTCTCAACGAAAAAAGCCTGCCTCCTGGCGCGAATGGTTCACACATAGAGAGGCAGGCTCAGAATAACAGGTCTAACTTTTTTCTTCCGCTTTCTTTTTAAAATCGAACTTGATCTTATACTCTTCGTCCAAAGTTAAAGCCGTACTGAACGTTTTCTTTCCTTTAAATCCTTTTAAAACCTTCGTCCGTTTTTTCTCGCAAAGCGTCTTAATCATATTAGGCGTCAGCGTTTTTCCAGCTAACCTTTTCGGAAAACTCACCTTGCAGCCTTTTTTGTATTCGGAACAAGCATAAAATTTGTACCGGTCCATGATCGAACCTGTCTGACAGGCCGGGCATTTGGCAATCGGCTGATTCCACTTTTTCTTTTCACCCGTATGTCTGATTTGAACCTTTTGAATAGACTCGGGAGTCTCATGAATCAGTTTTTCAATAAACTGGCTCGTCTGTTTGATGAACATTTGTTTGGATCCTTCGCCGCTTCCGATCTTCTTCAAATACGATTCCCATTTGGCTGTCATAGAAGGGCTCGATAACAGCGTACCTTCAATAGCTTCACAAAGTGTAATTCCCTTAGCCGTGACGTATACGTTGTTCTTCTTCACTTCAATGTATTTTTGCGCCTTGATCGTTTCAATGATGCTTGAGCGGGTCGCTTCAGTCCCGAGGCCTTCGACTTCTTTCAAAATCTCTACATCTTCCTCGTCATCCATAAGCCTTCCACAGGTTTTCATCATGTTGATCAGCTGGCCTTCCGTGTACGGTTTAGGCGGCTGTGTCATACTTTCTTTGATATGAAGGCGAGCGCCCACCTCTTCCCCTTTTTGCACATTCGGAAGAAGTGCTTCTTTTTCCTGTTTTGCTTTCGATGGCTTAGGAAAAAGCTCTTTCCATCCTTGATGCACGTCGCGACGTCCTGTCGATTTAAAAGACAGGTCGTGGACATGTGTAAAGATTGCCGTCTCTTCATAAACGTAGTCGCTATGGAACATTGCAAGCGTCGTCGCCATGACCTCGGTATAGATATTGCGTTCTTCCCGACTCAGTCCATTCAGCTTTTTCTCCGTCGGGACCGTCTTCGTCGGGATGATGGCATAGTGCTCCTGAACTTTCTTGCTGTCTACATACCGCTTCCTCGGTTTCAAGGAAAGCGGCTTGAAAGAAACGTTCAAAGTATCCTGATAGGACTTCAAGTTGTTCACTAAATAAGAGAACTCGCTTTCCGTGATGTAATTACAGTCGGTTCGCGGATAAGAGACTAGTTTTTTCTCATAAAGTTTCTGCATCGTCTTCAGCACCTGCGATGGTGTGTACTTCCATCGTCTGTTCGCAACACTTTGCAAGGTGGACAACGAATGCAGCTTCGGTGATTTTTGGTGTTTGGTCTTCTTATCTACACGCTCGACCGTTCCCTGGTGGTCTACCTTTTCTTTCAGCCCATGCTTGTCCATCAGCGCCTGCACCTTGGCTTTATCCTTTTCCTTGATTTCAGCTAAGCCCTTATAAGAACCCGCCCCTGATTGAAAAAGTCCCTCGATTTGGTAGAAAGGCTCGGATACAAAGTTCTCTATCTCCTTATGCCTCTGGTAAATCAAGTAGACGGTCGGCGATTGCACACGCCCGATGGTTAAGTAGCTTCCGAAGCCTTTCTTCTGTAAGTGCAGCGTAAACAGACGACTCGCATTGATCCCTACCATCCAATCACTGATTTGACGAGCCTTCGCTTCATCAAACATACGTAAATCTTTTTCATTGTTTCTTAGATTGTTAAATCCCTTACGCACTTCGTCCTTCTCAAGGGAATTGATCCACAGCCTGCGAACCGGTTTCCCCTTCACGCCTGTTAAACGGAGAATGCTGTAAAAAATGTTCGATCCTTCCCGGTCGACATCGGCCGCATTCACGAGCACGTCTGCTTGTTGAAACAAACGCTTGACCTCTTTAAACTGATCCCACTTCCCTTTGGACACTTTTTCAAGAAAGCGATCCGGAACAATCGGCAGCTGATCAAGCTTCCATCGCTTCCACTCCGGCTTATAGTCATGAGGTTCTTTCAATTCCACCAGATGGCCGACGCCCCATGTGATTGTTGCCCCGTCCGGGAAGGTATCATCCGGTTTTAAAACAATATACGTTTTCGTTTTTTCCTGTATTGTAAAAGCCTCTGCATATGCTTTTGCCTGAGAGGGTTTTTCGGCTAAGATGACCACTCGTGTCATGGTCTCCCACTCCCTTCATTGAACCCCAAGAGTACTATGGGACGAAGCGTAAAGCAAGGGATTGACGCCGTTCTTTTGTCCTTTGGTGTGGGGTGCCGGACGTTTTGGGCGAGTTGCTCGCCGTTTGGCGTGACCCGCCTCCCCTTTGGCGCGACTCGCTCTCCCTTTGGCGCGACTCGCTCTCCCTTTGGCGCGACTCGCTTGGCGCGACTCGTTCCACCTTTGGCGCGACTCGCTCCACCTTTGGCGCGACTCGACCCCTCTTTGGTGGGGCGTACTTGTTTTTAGATTTTCACTCCAATAGGAACCTTGCTTTTTTAGTAGAACCACTTCGTCCCTTACAATAAGCGCTTAATAATCGATACACCACATGTCTTGAACCTACCTTTAAAAAATCTCTAGCTTCTTTATTGCTAATCGTTTTGGCCACAAGCACAGCGTATTCTCTCAAGGCTTGTTCATGAGCAAGGGAAGAGTGATGAGAACAACCTGGACATACCCATTTCATTTTTGTTCTTCTCATTGCATACTTTCCACATGATGGGCACCTGACTCCTTTCAGCAGATCCAAATAACTCAAGTTGAAACGCTTCATGTAATCCGGCACATGATCCTGATGGGATTCAGCCAGCGCTTGGCCAATTCGTAAAAGTTCCTCCTTCTTGAACGCCTTCCCTTGGTAATTATCCTTTTTCTTTTTCATGACATCCACGAGAGAGGAAGCACGTATTACTTTTTCATAAATACGGGAGTCTGAGGAGTCAAACTCGAGGGTACAACGCCTATTCGTAAATACCACCAGGAAGTCGATGGGCATCCGAATCCTTAGCTGCCGCCACAACCATTCATCTAATAACCGCTTCTGCCGTTCCGCCTGTTCCACGGGATCCTGGAATCCTTCCATGTCACGGCGCATTTCCTTTTTCTCACGGCGGATAGAGATCTGGCCGGTCATATTTTTTGCTTCAAGAATCAGGATGAAGGAAGGAAATAATATGATCGTGTCGATTTGAAAATAGTGGTGCCCATCATGCAGGCGCAGGTTATGAAGGATGTAATGAGGGCCTTTCAAATAATCGAGGTGAAAATCAAGGGACTGTTCGCCAATCCAGCCGGCTTTCATTGCAGAGAGGGTTTCTTCTACTTGGGCGACAGCGGGGTGATGAAGCTGGAGGCGGTGCTTTAGTATTTCCAAATGGACAATGTCAGGAGGGAAGGTGCGGGGTTTTATGATCATAAGTGAACTCCTTTCCCCTCTATTAAAGTCGAACGCCCCTTTTTTGTCCAGAAAAAAGAGACCAGTCCAGTGGTGGACTGATCTCTACAAGTCTTCTATTAAAAAATTAAAAATCAACATCCTGCCCATAATAAGCGGCAACAAAGAGTTTCCTCATTTCTTCCACAGATGTTTCACGTGGGTTTGTCCCTGTACACGGATCTTCTACCGCATTTTCTGCCATCGTATCTACATGTTCTTTGAATAACTCTTCTGAGACACCGAATTCTTGCAGTGTATTCGGTACATCCATTTCGCGATTCAACTCACGGACCCACTCGATAAGAGCGTCTACGAGTTCCTGTTCATTCTGCCCCTCTAGACCAATTCTTTTCGCTAAAGCGGCAAAACGATCTTCTACAACACTTCTGTTGAATTGGATGACATAAGGAAGATAAATCGCATTGGCACAGCCATGTGGCACTCCAAATGTAGGTCCACTCTTATGGGCTAAGCTGTGTACGTTGCCTAATACCGCATTAGAGAAGGCCATACCAGCCATCGCCTGGGCATAGTGGACTTTTTCACGACTTTCTTTATCTCCTTTATAGGAGGAAAGAAGGTGTTCTTTCAATATTTCAGCCGCTTCTTTTGCAAGCGCATCTGTAAATGTGGTGCGTGGTTTCGCTACATAGGCTTCAATGCTGTGGGTGACAGCATCCATACCGCTGTAAGCTGTCACGCGTTTCGGCATAGATTCCACCATGACAGGGTCGATAATAGCGAAATCCGGAGTCAGTTCAAAGCTGGCTAGCGGATATTTCACCCCTGTCTCTGAATCGGTGATGACGGAAAGGTTGGAGATCTCCGATGCTGTTCCGCTTGTCGTTGGAATACCGATGAATTTCGCTTTGGAACGAAGTTCGGGCAGCTCAAACGGTTTGGTCGCGTCTTCGAAACTTAGATTTGGATGTTCATAGAACAACCAGAAAGCCTTAGCCGCATCCATCGGTGAGCCACCGCCTATACCTATGATCCAATCCGGTTCAAAATCCATCACTGTATCCAGGTGTTCCTGTACAAGATTAGTTGATGGTTCTTCTTTTATCCCTTCAATAAGCTTTGTCTCTATATTCGCTTCTGCTAGATTTTTTTCAATCGTCTCAAGGTTCCCGTTTTCTTTTACAGAACCTCCTCCAATTACAAGCAGAGCTTTCTTTCCTTCTACAGATTTTAATATATCAAGAGCATTCTCACTAAAATAAATGTCGCGCGGAATTGTAAAACGGTTCATGTAATCTCCTCCCACTTTTTGGTTACACTCGGGAATATTGCCGCTTTACTTTTTCATCAAACCATTCAGTAGGCTTACTCAATGAATTCGTTCATTTGTAACCCTTGATTTAGTGAGAAAGGACTAAAAAGTCGTGCGTCTTTCATACTCCATGGATCCGGCCGGCATCACATACCTTCCTCGTGCACGATGTCAGCTATTGAACATGGCTTATGATAAGATATGTAAGGTTAACACTTTGAACTAAGGAGCATCCATCATGGTACAAATCGCAAAACGAGGGTACACGTTTTTTATCAGCTTGTATGTCCTCATGCATTTTGTCGTTTATTTTATAGGTGGAGACATGCTATCCACCACTCTTTCCTTATCCGGTTTGGCGGCTTTTGTACTTGGTTACTTCTTCTTGCCTGTGAAACAGGCAGCGATTTCCCTTTTACTGCTTATCATTGCATTGATTGTTCACCTTTCCGCAGGGACATCGCTCATTGAAGGAACGGTTTCTGGATTTACAGTGATGAGCGGTCTGATTGCGCTCTTACTGATCGTTCCTACTATCAGTTGGGTACTGGAAGAAAAGCCGTACATTGAATCCGTGATCAACTTCGCCCAAAATCTGTTGAATACGAGCCGGAAGTTCTATTTCGGGATGATGGTGATCACCCAGATCATTTCTTATTTCTTGTTGTTCGGTTCGATCCCCATGGTTTATAGCATGATCAATGACTTTTTGAACAATCAAAAAGGAGAGGCATGGGAGAATTATAAAGGAACGGCCCTCTTACGTGCGTTCTCCTTAACAACGATGTGGGTCGTCAGCATCCCGAGCTTTATTTTTGCCGTCGATGCACTGGGAGCATCCTTGGGCTTATCGATTCTGCAAGGATTCTTTATCTCATTCGCAGGGATTTTGTTATCTGTACTGTTTTCCTATTACCAAGAGCGTCATTACGGCGTGGATCTCACCGCAGGTATTCAGGAACAGCTTCAAAAGATTGCCGAACAAAAGAAACAGGATACAAAAGGAAATCGTGATGCCCTTGAATTCGGCTTTCTTTTTGTGACGTTATTCGGTTCTATCTTTCTTCTGAACGCCCTTTGGGATGTTCAACTTCTGCTCATTATCCCTATCGTAATCGTGGCCTGGGTCATTCTCTACTTCATCATTCGTAAAAGAAGCAGCGCGATTACGGAGAATAGCAAAACCTATGTAGACAAAAGCATTCCAAATAAAGCCCAACAGTTCTCGATTCTATTGGCCGCTGGATTTTTAATTAACGCGGTGAATCAGTCAGGATATGGCGAGTACATTATCGATGGTCTCTTTTATGTGACAGACGCCGTCCCGTTTCTGAACTTCTTATGGGTTCTCCCATTTGTCGTGATTATTCTCGGGTTTATCGGGCTCGGTCCATTGACAGTCATCGTCCTCGTCTCAGGAATTCTGCAAGGTGTGGACCTTCCCTATCCCCCGGAAATCGTTGTGCTCGGGATTACATCGGGGAGCGTCATTTCCATTATGTTATCCCCGCTGATTTTACCATCAATCATTTTGAGTTCTGTGAACAAGTTGAGCATCATTAAAAACGGACTGATGTTTAATTATAAATACGCGATTGCTTTTTATGTCATGGTGCAGATCTACCTTCAACTTTTTGTGCTGTTTTTCTTATAAAAGAAGGAAAATCTCCGGCGGGCCTTGTTCAAGGGTCCGCCTTTTCCTTTTTCAGAGCCCTTTATGGGAAGCGTATTGCCTTCCACTCATACAGGGGCGGTCATCCTTTTCTGAGAAAAAGAAATGGCAGGAAGGTTTTTTGAATAGGATTTAGAAGGATGTGCTTAGTATTCTGTATAAACAGGAGGGACACCATGAACACGAAAGAAAGTTATATTGAAGTGGAACCGGGGATTGAATTATTCGTTCAAGAAACCGGAACAGGAGACCCCCTTGTATGGATTCCGGGTTTTACATTCACGACAGAAGTCTTTTCAGAACAGGTTCATCATTTTTCAAAAACGCACCGTACGATTGTCGTCGATCCTAGGAGCCATGGCCGATCGACAATGACCGTCCACGGAAATGATTACGTCACCCACGGTACGGATTTACAAAAAGTTCTGCAGGAATTAAACGTGGAAAATCCCACGCTTCTCGGCTGGTCTTTCGGCTGCTTAACCATATGGGAATACATCCGGCAGTTTGGAACCGATGAGATCAAGTCCCTCATTATGATTGATATGCCTCCGAAATCCTTATCTCTTAATCAAGAGGAGGATTGGGTAGAGGGGCCTCTTGATGATTTGGCTGCGGCCTATACAAACTTCCTCCGCCATCCAAAAGGACAGCGCGAGTTCATATCAGCCTATGCTGCGGGTGTCATGGTCCAACGGGAACTGAAAAAAGAAGAATTGACTTGGATGGTAGAGCAATCACTGAAAACACCGTACTATATCGCGGCCAATTTGTTCTCTTCCGGACTGTTTTCCGAATACCGAGAAGAGGCAGCCCAAAGCAGTGCTTCTGTTCCAACGCTCTTCATTGTCGCCGAACACTGGGGAAAGACAGCAACTGCTTACCTAAACAAGATGACTCCTTCTGCCTCGGTTAAAACGCTTGGCGGCCACCTCATGTTTTGGGAGCATAGTGAAAAGTTTAATAGATTCGTGGAGGAATTTTTGAAAAAAGCTCCATGATGTCTCTTGTTGAATTACGCCCGCACAAAATCGTAATGTCCCTCCCGCTTCCCCTTAGCAAGGAGGATTCCTTTGAAAAGGCTTGATCCAGACAAACTTTTCGTTGAGTTCAGACCTTGTGTTACAAAAACAGAACCTGTGTTAGGTCGGAGATATACATTGACCCATTCTGACGCGACTGCCGAACTTTTTCTCACTATAGGATTAGCGTATGCCTATGACAAGGTCACCGCCATGAGAGATGAAGTGCTTGCCGAATGGAGGATAAATCATGGTTCTCCTTATCTCTTTGTCTATGTTTATGTGGATGGACAATATGGATTCAGCCAATCTTCCATTCGCGATACTATTTTCAGGCGCGAATTGCCATTAGCGCTTGAGGCCATCAGATATGGGGACCAGTGCCTCTTTAAAACCTATCCCGAATTGGATCTTGCATCGATTTTCATACGTTTCGGCTCCATATTCCCCCGTTACAATAAATATGAGTATTGGGGTTCCCCGAAGGATTATCGGTAGTGTGTTTTAGTGAAAGTGGAGTGGCGCCCTGTCCAAGGTCAGTAAAATACAAAAAAGGTTCATCCACTTCATTGGATGAACCTTTTTAAAGTTAAGACAGCCAATACCTTGAAGTCAGGTTTTGGTTATCCTTTCAGCACTAACTTCGCCACGGATTCCACGTGATATGTCTGAGGAAACATATCCACCGGCTGAATCTCTTCCACCTTATATCCGTGCTTGACTAAATACTTCATATCCCGCGCCTGTGTTTCCGGGTTACAGGACACATACACAACCTTTTGCGGCTTAAGCTTCACAACACTTGATAAAAACGCTTCGTCGCTCCCGCTTCTAGGTGGATCCATAATGACGACATCCGCTTTCTGCCCGCGTGCGGCCATATCGACCATGAACTCACCGGCGTCGCCTTGATAGAACCGTGCATTACTCACGCCATTACGCTTAGAATTACGGATGGCGTCCCGAACCGCATCCTTATTCACCTCTACCCCGATCACTTTTCCAGCTTTGCGGCTGGCCACAAGACCAATTGTCCCAATTCCGCAGTACGCATCGATCACGGTTTCGTTTCCAGTCAGCTCAGCCATTTCAATCGCTTTTCCATAAAGCTTTTCTGTCTGGACCGGATTGATTTGATAAAAGGACTTTGCGGAAATTTCAAATTCAAGTCCGCACAACGTGTCGGTAATCGTACCTTTGCCGAACAACACTTTTTCCTGCTCTCCCAGAACGACACTCGTATCACGCTTATTTACATTCAATAGCATGGTCGTAATCTCTGGATGAGCCTTTCTCATAGCTTTCACAAAATTGTTCTTTCCTTTGAACTCCGAGGAAGCTGCGACAAGCACCACCATGATCTCTCCACTGACCTTGCCGACTTTAATCAGCACGTGCCGCAAGAAGCCGCGTCCTGTGTCTTCATTGTACGGCTGCATTTTTGAATTTCTCATGTAGTCCTTGATCGTATCTATGATTTCGTCCGCTTTCGGATCATGGATGAGACAACGATCCATCGGGATGATTTCGTGCGTGTGCTGCGCATACAACCCGCCAATAACCTGACGCTTGTGATTCAGACCGAATGTTGTATGACTCTTATTCCGGTAATCATACGGATGATCCATCGTGAAAATAGGCTCCGGTTTTCCAAACGGCTTCATTAAGTGATCGATCGTTTCCTGCTTGAAGCGCGCTTGGGCATCGTTGCT
The DNA here is from genome assembly GCF_019599545.1 of Halobacillus sp. Nhm2S1. GTDB lineage: Bacteria > Bacillota > Bacilli > Bacillales > Halobacillaceae > Halobacillus. Next base: position 454,388 of record NZ_JAIEZV010000004.1, read on the forward strand.
CATATGCTGAAGCTGACACCCTCCGCACTCGTAGTAATATGGACAAGGCGGATCGACGCGTTCTTCTGCTGAAGTGATGACACGCTTGACTTCTGCGTCCAAAGACCGCCCCTTTTGAATGATGTTTACCTCTGCCTTTTCCCCTGGCAAGAGCAAAGGGACTTCCAGACGCTTACCCTTCCACTCGGCGATCCCCTTCCCTTCATCGGTCAGACCTGAGCAAGTAACCTCTGCCGTTACAGGTTTCTGACCACGGGCAGGTTTACCTTTAGTTAGCGTGTGAGGAGAGGATTTTTGTTTCCCATGGGGCTTTCCAGACCTGTTCGGTTTTTTATTCGTTTTTTTATATCCTTGATTCTTTCGTTTACTCATAGGCACTTCCTGTCTTTGCTTATTTGCCCCTCATTATAAACTACCGGAAGCCGGCGGTAAAACAGAGGGAGGAAAAAAGAGCTTCCCCTTTGAGTGGGAAGCTCTTTGCATCAACTCTTTCTAAGTTTTTGAACGATAAGGAATCCGGCAGCCGCCATGACAAAAATAAGCAGCAGGCCTGCAAAACCGTTGGTAAAACCCGTACGCTCAACCGCAAATCCGAACAACGGAAAGCTGATCATAATGATAAAGCTCTCCATCAAACCAATTAATGAAAAGAAGGTGGACCTGACATTGCTTTTTAATAAGTTTTGCACAAACGAACTGAAGATGGGTTCGAAAAGACTCAACAGCTGCGCAAGGAATAAGAAGGATAGTAGAATCGCCCAGTCCATAGCAAAAATGAACAGGATGAAGAATAATAGAAAAAGCCCTAAGCCGTAATATAAGATATTGAAAAACTTAAATCGTTTTTCTACCCTGTAGGCGATTTTCGCCATGACGACTCCTAAGAGCCCCTCCACTGTAAATACAGCACCTACCACAACAGAGGAGTAACCTAACTGGATGAAGTACTCCTGGCCGTAAAACACGAGGATCACCATCACCGCACTCGCCAATATAAACAACACCACAGGACGGTGGATGACCGAGTTCTCCCTCCATACAACCAAACCCAGTTTAAATTGATGGACCCACTGGTTATACCAGCGGCCGCCGATGTCTTCCGTTTTTTCACGTTCCGGCTCCTTCAATAAAAATAGAGGAATGAGCGCAAGAACATGGGTGAAAATCGTTGTTCCATAAACCCATCCCCAGCTGATCTCCGCCATAAAACCGCCGAGGAATTTGGCAAGGCTCAATGATAATAGAGCAAGAGCCGTCATGCTTCCGATCACCTTCGTATAATCTTTCTCCCGGTTTTCATTTTTCAACGTATCATAAGCAAACGCCTGCTCAGCACCGGAATGGAAAGTCACCATCATCCCCATCGACAAAAAGGCGAGCGTGAACATCGAAAAAGTACCGCTGATCATCATAAACAGTCCATAAAGAATGCTGAACACATTGCCGATCACTAAACTCACTTTCCGGCCATACAAATCCGCAATCATCCCTGTAGGAACCTCAAAAAGCACAATCGCCAAGTGAAGGAAAGCTTCCAGCAAACCGATTTGACCGAACGTCATTCCTCTGTCGCCAAGGTAGATGACCCATAAGGCACGATCAAAAAACAACTGAGCAAAAAAGATATAGAAATACAGCATATAGATATTACGTTTTGTTTTAAACATTGTCATTCGTCCTCTCTTATACATAAAAAAAGCCACACGTGAGATCATCCCCGTGTGGTTGAAGGAAATCATACGTACGTTCACACGATGGAATTCAGCTAAAAAAGGACACACGTGTCCCTCGGATTACTGAGATTCCAAAAATAGACATCATAAAAAGCAGGTGTTTATCCTCACTTTTGATATCTAAGGTGAATGCAGGCATGATTTTCCCTCCTTTATGTACAAGATTGGTTTCCATTATAATACGCTTTCAAAATTTAGACAACTTCCTCTGGTTCAATAGCCAAACGTCTGGAGTATGGCTTTCTTTCACCGTCATGCCAACGAGCCTACGGTCAATGCCCACAATCATAAACCATTTTTTTGTTGTATCCATTCGCAAACAATGATACTATACTATTCAGTAATAGTATGACACATTAACTCAATAACTCCGAATTAGTGTAACATAATAATTAGGAAGGTATGAAAGAGTAGGAACCTGTACATACACCAACGATTTCATACACTTTCTCCAGAACTAAAAGTAAGGGAGATGGATTGTGACGAATCAAGAAATGGTTTATATCGTGTCCGATTCCGTCGGCGAAACAGCTGAATTAATGGTCAAAGCTGTCGCAAGTCAATTTTTTGGTCAGGAAGTTGAAATCCAGCACTTTTCCTATGTAGAGGATGAGCAGGATATCAATAACGTCATCACTGTGGCGAAGTATCGCCCTTCCATCATTGCCTACACCATCGTCCTTCCTGATTTGAAGGATTACCTTGACCAGAGAGCAGAGGAAGAACAAATCATTGCCGTTGATTTGATGTATCCTTTGATGAATGCATTCACTCAAAAGTTCAATCTGCAGCCCAATCGTCAACCTGGACAGATGAGAAAGTTGGATGAGAACTATTTCAAGCGTGTGGAAGCCATTGAGTTTGCTGTGAAATATGATGACGGTCAGGAAGTCAGAGGATTGAAACAGGCAGACATTGTTCTTATCGGAGTGTCGAGAACCTCCAAGACTCCTCTTTCTATGTATCTAGCGAATAAACAATTCAAGGTAGCCAATGTGCCTCTGATCCCCGAGGTTCCACCTCCTGCAGAACTTTTTGAAATTCCAAGGAAAAAATGCATTGGATTGATCATTTCACCGGAAAAATTAAATAATATTCGCAGGGAACGATTAAAAAGGCTCGGTCTAACAAACTCAGCAAGTTACGCCTCATTGAATCGGATTTTTGAAGAATTAACGTGTGCAGAAGACATTATGAAAAAAATTGGATGTCCAGTGATTGATGTTTCCAACAAGGCGATTGAGGAGACAGCCGATATCATCCTGGCCATGTTTAATAAAAGGGGGAGCTTTGCCTAATGGAAAACAATTTTGTATTCATGTTTGATCAATCTGGAAAGAACAAGAAAGAACTCCTGGGTGGAAAAGGCGCGAATTTAGCGGAAATGACCCGAATCGGTTTACCTGTTCCTTACGGCTTTACGATCACGACAGACGCCTGTAACGCCTATTATGATGCAGATCAAGTGATATCGTCAGAAATTGAGTCCCAAGTATTACAATCCCTCCAAGTCCTTGAGGAGAAAACTGACAAAAAGCTAGGAGATCCAACCAATCCACTTCTCGTTTCTGTGCGCTCAGGTGCCGTCCATTCCATGCCTGGGATGATGGATACCGTCCTGAACCTCGGAATGAATGATGACACAGTTAAAGGAATGGCAGAACTTACGAATAACGCTCGCTTTGCCTATGATTCCTATCGCCGGTTTATTCAAATGTTCGGGAATGTTGTCCTGGATATAGAAAACTACATTTTCGAACATCGGTTAGAAGAAATCCGTGAAGAAAAAGGGTACCAATCCGATACAGAACTCACAGCCGAAGATTGGAAAGAAGTGATCGAAGCATTCCAATCGATTGTGCTCAAAAATACGAAGCGAAGCTTTCCTCAGGATCCAAAAGAACAGCTTTTCCTTACAATCAAGGCCGTGTTTGACTCATGGAATAACAAACGGGCCATCCTGTACCGCCGCCTTCATCAAATTCCCGGCCACCTTGGTACAGCGGTCAATATTCAAAGCATGGTATTCGGAAACATGGGCGAGGATTCCGGCACAGGTGTCGCCTTTACACGCAATCCATCCACCGGGGAGTCTATGCTTTATGGAGAATATTTAATCAACGCACAAGGAGAAGACGTCGTCGCAGGGATTCGTACACCTCAGCCGATTGCGACGCTGAAAGATGAAATGCCGGATGTCTATCAACAATTGGTGGAGACCTGTCAGTTATTAGAAGACCATTACAAAGATATGCAGGACATTGAATTCACAGTAGAACGTGGAAAGTTGTTCATCCTACAAACACGGACAGGAAAACGAACGGCCCAGGCAGCCATTCGAATCGCTGTAGAAATGGTAAAAGAAAATATCATGGACCAGCAGGAAGCGCTGTTACGCGTGGATCCTGATCAGCTCAATCAGCTTCTCCATCATCGTATCGATCCTGAATACAAAAGGGAACATTTAGCTACAGGCTTACCCGCTTCCCCTGGAGCTGCCACAGGGCAGGTCGTCTTTGATGCGGATGAAGCCGATATGCTCGCCAAGGATGGAAAAAAGGTTATCCTCGTCCGCCCTGAGACGACACCTGATGACATCCATGGAATCATCGCTTCTCAAGCTACAGTTACGAGCCGAGGCGGAATGACCAGTCATGCCGCAGTTGTTGCCAGAGGAATGGGGAAAGCTTGTATCTGCGGCTGTGACTCCATGAAAATTCATTTGGAATCCAAACAGTTTTCCGTAGGCGATACAACTGTAAACCACGGGGATACGATTACGATTGACGGATCGACAGGAGAAATCTTCCTCGGTGAAATCCCAATGATTGAACCAGAACTTTCGGAAGAGTTCCAACTACTGCTTCGCTGGGCAGATGAAGAGAGAAAGATCGGAGTACGGGCGAATGCGGATAACCCAACAGACGCTGCAAAAGCCCTGGAGTTTGGAGCGGGCGGTATTGGACTTTGCCGCACCGAGCACATGTTTATGGATAGCTCCCGTATCCCTACCGTTCAAAGCATGATCTTATCTGAAACGACCATGGAACGTAAGGAGGCTCTGGATCAACTCCTGCCTATGCAGCAACAGGATTTTGAGCAGATTTTTGAAACGATGCAAGGACATCCCATTACTGTAAGGCTACTAGATCCTCCGCTTCATGAATTTATGCCGGACAAAGAAGAGTTGCTCGTTGATGTGACGAGATTGCAAATTACTAGTCCCGACTCAAAAGAGTTGCACGAAAAACAAAACCTTTTACGCAAAGTACGGTTATTAGAAGAAGCAAACCCTATGTTAGGCCTGCGTGGCTGCCGCTTAGGTATGATCCACCCTGAAATTTACGAAATGCAGATCATGGCCATCTTCCAGGCGATGTCCAACGTCATGAAAAAAGGAATCACAGTTCAACCAGAAATTATGATTCCGTTAGTCAGCCATGTGAATGAACTGAAAGAAATGCGCCAATTGGTGATTCGAATCAGCCAACAAGTCCAGACAGAGACTGACCAGGAATTCGATTATCTGATTGGAACCATGATTGAAACACCGCGTGCAGCACTCACAGCCAATCAGATTGCTGAAGAGGCAGACTTCTTCTCGTTTGGAACCAATGATTTAACTCAAACGACGTTTGGGTTCAGTCGAGACGATGCAGAAGGTAAATTTCTTCAACAGTATGTAGATCGCGATGTGCTGCACAGAAATCCATTCGTTTCCTTGGACCAGGATGGTGTTGGGAAACTGGTAGAGAGTGGTGTCAAACTGGGGAAAGAAACAAATCCTGCTCTGAAAACAGGGATTTGTGGAGAACACGGAGGAGAAAAAGAGTCCATTCAGTTTTGCTTTGATTTAGGACTGGAGTATGTAAGCTGCTCTCCTTTCCGCGTTCCATCAGCACGACTGGCAGCCGCTCAGTCAACCATTCGCAGCGAACGGAAAACCCGAAAAGAACCACAGTACAGTTAATCGAGCTTTTCTCCATTCTCTTATCCTGAGATTTTTCACAAAGAGCGTTCCATCCACTGTTTGGATGGAACGCTTTTTATGTTAAAAGCAAAAAAGGAGAAGGCTCCCCTTCCCTCATGTACGCTTCACGAGCCATACATATTAAAGGGGCCTTCTCCATTTACGTTTTATTTTGTTTCGACTTTGGACTTGGATTTAGGAACGGTTCCTGCATCAGCTGGGTGAACCCCGTGCTGGTAGTAATCCGCATCGATTGGGTCGAGCGGTTTACGTCCAAGGATAAGGTCTGCAGCCTTTTCTGCCAACATCAATACAGGTGCGTGGATGTTGCCGTTTGTCACATAAGGCATAGCCGATGCGTCGACTACGCGAACGTTATCCAGTCCGTGAACCTTCATGGATTCAGGGTCTACGACCGCCATAGGATCTGATTCAGGTCCCATTTTCGCCGTACAAGACGGGTGAAGAGCTGTCTCCGCATCTTCTCTTACCCATTCAAGAATTTCTTCCTCGGTTTGTACCGTAGGACCAGGTGAAATTTCACCGGCATTATAAGGCTTCATAGATGGCTGGGACATAATTTCACGAGTGATGTTAATCGCTTCGATCCACTCACGTTTGTCCTGTTCAGTAGAAAGATAGTTGTACACCATGCTTGGGTGCTCTTTCGGATCTTTTGATTTAATCTTCATGGATCCACGGGCATCTGAATACATCGGTCCGATGTGTACTTGGAATCCGTGATCTGTCGGTGCTTTTTGTCCATCGTAACGGACCGCTACCGGAAGGAAGTGGAACATCAGGTTCGGGTAGTCGACCTCATCGTTGGAACGGACGAAACCTCCACCTTCGAAGTGGTTCGTCGCAGCTGGGCCTGTGCGTCCAAGCATCCACTGCAGACCAATCCAAGGCATGCGGCGCTTCTGAAGGTTCGGCTGTTCGGAAACAGGAACCGGGCACGCGTGCTGGACATAAACTTCAAGGTGATCCTGAAGGTTTTCTCCGACACCTGGAAGATCGACGACTGGATCAATGCCAAGGGAACGAAGGTGTTTTGCGTCACCTACACCAGATAGTTGCAGCAGCTGTGGTGTGTTGATCGCACCACCGGCAAGGATGACTTCTCCTGCTTCTACTTGGTGCATTTTTCCGTTTCGCTTGTACGTTAATCCTTTTGCTTTTGTACCATCAAAGTCAATGCTTGTAACAAAAGCACGTGTCTTGACTGTCAGGTTTTCACGGTCCATGACCGGGTGCAAGTAAGCACGGGATGCAGACAAGCGCTGCCCTTTGTACACATGCTTATCAAACGGGCCGAACCCTTCCTGACGAAATCCGTTCACGTCAGGGGTACGGTTGTAACCAGCTTCTACTGCTGAATCAAAGAAAGCTTGGAATAGAGGGTTCTTTGCTGGACCACGCTCCAGTTTAATTGGGCCATCGTGACCGCGCATGTCATCATCCGGTGATGCCAGCGCATTTTCCAAACGCTTGAAGTATGGAAGGCAGTGAGCCCAATCCCAGTTTGTCATACCTTCATCGGCACCCCAGCGTTCATAGTCTTTCGGGTTTCCACGTTGGTAGATCATCCCGTTGATGGAACTGGAACCTCCAAGTACCTTTCCTCGTGCATGAGGGATACGGCGTCCATTCATATATGGTTCTGGATCTGATTCGTACTGCCAGTCATAAAGGTTCTTACCTGAAGGGAACGGAAGAGCCGCAGGCATTTGGATCAACAAATCCCATGAATAGTCACTGCGTCCCGCTTCCAGGACAAGTACGCTTTTCTTGCCATCCTCACTTAGGCGGTTTCCCATTACAGAACCTGCACTACCGCCTCCAACGATTACGTAATCATATGATTCAATCATAGCCATACACTGTTCCTCCTTGATGTTTTAGTTGGGAAGAAGATGCCCAAAAGCCTCTTCTTCCTCTATCTGTTTTTGTTCATGAATGTTAAAAATGAATCGTCCGCTTAGAACCAGTTGATTTGTTCTGGTTTAAGGTTCTGGAAAATGTGCTTCGTTTCTGTATATTCTTCAATTCCTAATTTACCTAGTTCGCGTCCAATTCCGGACTGCTTGTATCCACCCCACGGCGCGTGTGGGAAATAAAGGTTGAATTCATTGATCCAAACCGTACCCATGCGCATCTTCGCCGCACAGCGTTCTGCTTTTGCGATATCGTTTGTGAAGACACCGCCAGCAAGTCCGTAGATGGAATCATTCGCAAGTTTTACCGCTTCTTCTTCTTTTGTGAACTTCTCAACTGTAATTACTGGACCGAAACCTTCTTCTTGGACAACCGTCATGTCGGTTGTGCAATCAGTGAAAATCGTCGGCAGGAAGAAGAATCCGTTCTGTAATTCAGGATCTTCCGGGCGCTTACCGCCAACGGCTAACGTAGCCCCTTCTTCAATCCCTGCTTCTACATACTTTTCAACTTTAGCAAGGTGGTCTGCGGAAATCAGTGGCCCCATTTGGGTATCTTCGTCAAACCCGCTTCCCAGTTTGAATTTCTTCACTCGCTCGACAAGCGCGTTGACGAACTCATCGTGAATGCTTTCTTCAACAATTAGTCTTGTTCCAGCAGAACAGATCTGACCTGCGTGGAAAAATACTCCGTTCAATGCCTGATCAACAGCTAGGTCAAAATCAGCATCTGCAAAAATAACATTCGGGTTTTTCCCGCCAAGCTCAAGAGCAAGCTTCTTCACATTCGAACTTGCTGCCTGCATGATTTTCTTCCCGGTTACAATACCACCGGTGAAAGAAATGAGGTCGACGTCTTCGTTGCTGGACAACTCTGAACCTACCGTAGCGCCTGCACCAAGGACAAGGTTCGCAACACCTGCAGGTACGCCTGCTTCTTCCATCAATTCAAATACTTTGATATGCGTGAGCGGCGTGATTTCACTTGGCTTCATAACTAATGTGTTACCAGTTGCAAGCGCTGGAGCCAGTTTCCAGGACGCTTGAAGTAGAGGATAATTCCAAGGGGTAATCTGCCCACAAACACCAACCGGTTCGTGAACGACTTTACTGATGGAGTTCGGCACTGGAGAATCGATGATCTCGCCACCATTCTTATCCGCAATCTCTGCATAGTAACGGAAGACTCCAGCGATATCATCCATGTCTCCACGGCTCTCTTCTACTGTTTTACCAGTATCCAAGGATTCTAGATTCGCTAGCTCTTCTTTGTCTCTCTCGATCAATTCAGCAATCTTTCGTACAATTGCTCCACGCTCCGTTGCCGGCGTCGTCGGCCATTCGCCGTAATCGAAAGCTTCTCTTGCTGCAGCAATAGCTGCTTGTGCATCTGTTTCGTCGCCTTCTGGAACGACAGCGATCGTTTCTTGATTGAATGGATTGATAATCGTACGCGTATTCTCTGAATTTGCGTCTACCCATTTCCCATTAATGTATTGTTTCAATTTTATATTTACGTTCATTTGATCAACTCCAATTCTGAAGTGAATTAAGTTTGTTAAGAATTTATTTAACGTTTTTAACACTAACATGTCTTTTAGGGGCTGTCAAAGTCATTCCAAAGAAAAAAAGGCTACCTCCTCACGCTGACACCCTATCCAAGCAAGGAAACACTTTTTAAAGGGGAACTTATGGAAAAAGCTCTTAGAGAAAAAATGAACATAAATCAGGGCCTCTTATGCTCATAAGAGGCCCTGAGATATCTGTTATTTTATTCTCCCATCGTCTAATTCCTTGATGATTTGGGTTTGATTCTTATTAATCTTCAACTTCAAAGTCGGAGCTAATGTTCCACCAAAATGTTCATATTGGAAGCTTTCCGGCTGACTTCCTACATCTACCAGACTCACATCGCCTAATTCTACAAAATTGATAAAGCTGATGACTTTTCCATTCGGCAGGACGATCCAGGAATAGGCTTGAAAAGGATTATCTTCTGGATTAGCCACTACCAACCCGCTGCCGTTCAGAGGTTCATAGTTTCCGTAGAGTGAATCAGCTGTAAAACCATACAAACCATCCGGCCCCTGAATACCTGGGGCAAAGGTAAATTTGTGACTATCTACAAATAAATAGTACTGATTTCCTTTCATGACAAAATGCGGGCGTTCTAATTGCTGATTCACACAATCCGCTTCTAATACAGGTGGAAGTGCTTCCCATTCTGTCAAATCTTCACTCTTTGATACAGCAAGCCCGACATTTCCGTTAAATTCAGCGGACCCATCGGGAGCTTCATGCGTCTGTTGGAAAGATTCATCCCCGATATTTCTTGGCTGACATACTTGATCGGATGCCTGCCCGGCAGAGTTCCCCTCAAATGTTATATACGTTTCCCCTGTATGCTTATCCTCAAAGAACCATGGGTCCCGGAAAGAATACAAGATGCCGCCTTCTGACTGTGCTTCTGTCTGATAATATTCTCCATCCGGTGTCAGAATGATATCGTGAGACCAATCGGAGAACTCAATTCCATCTTTCGTTACTTCCATCTCGCCATTAGCTAAAGCCAGTCTTTGCTCATAAGTGAGTTGTTCATTCCCTTTACGACCTGTTGCGGTATAGAATAAATGGATGCTTCCATCATCCTCTACCATCGCGGAGCCGGCCCATTGTCTGGACCCATAGGCATCAGTAGTGTCAAAGGCTTCCCCGCCCATTTTCCAATCCTGACCATTCTTAGAATAGAAGTAACGGATCGTTGCCATATCATGCCGCTTCCCTGGCAGTACATCATCGGGAGCTGTCAGAGCAAAGATTACCTTATACCCCTTTACCGTAGCCACCGATCCATCCCTGTTACGAAGGGGCCATGTATCCCATACCCAGTGATTCGGAGCCATCTGATCGATTTCTTCCTGTGAAATATAGGGAGCCGTATTATCATCTGTACGCTCTATTTGAGAAGCTTCCTGCCTGGACCATGCGGGTGTCCCTTCTTCATCTGCCTGTGCAGGTGTAGAAGCAAATGCAGGAAGAAGTCCTAGAAAAAGAGCAGAAATCAGCCAAACTTTTTTCAAGATATCTTCACTCCTTGTATTCATAAGTTCGAGCCCCTGGACAGACCAGGGGCCCTTTTGTACTTGCTTATTTCAGTGTAGGGAATTTGGATTCGTTTACGATTTTGGATTCGTCTTTGTGGAAATTCACTTTCAATGTTGGAGCTAACGTCCCTCCAAATTTCTGTTCCCCGTCTTCGGTTTTGTACTTATTCACAAAGCTTGAGACTTCCCCATGTGGAAGGACAACCCAGGAATAAGCTTGAAGAGGGTCATTTTCAGGATTTGCCACCACAAGACCTGATTCATTTAACGGCTCATATTCTCCATGGATAGACTTACTCGTAAATCCATACAAACCATCAGGACCTGTCAGTTGTGGTGCGAAAGTGAATTTGTGTGAAATGAAGAATAGGTAATACTGATTTCCTTTTACCATAAAGTGTGGACGTTCAAGTTGTTGGTTTACACAATCGGCTTCCAGCAGGGGATCCATCATTTCCCAATCAGATAAGCTGTCCCCTTTCTTGGCGATTCCTACTGCACCATTGTATAAGGCAGCTTCTTCTGGTGCTTCATGAGTTTTCTGGAATGATGGACTACCGATATTTTCCGGCTGACATGTCTGCTCTGATGCTAAGCCTGGAGAGTTCCCTTCAAATAATAAGTATTCTTCACCTGACTTTGGATCTTTAAAGAACCATGGGTCACGGAAAGAATAAATGACGCCTTTCCCTTGTGACTGCTCTAAAGTTTGGTACTTTTCCCCATCCGCTTCTAAAAGAATTTCATGGTCTTCATTACTATCCAACTGAACACCTTCTTTATTGCTTGCAGAGATGTCAGCCGTTACTTTAGCCAAGCGCTGTTCATATGTCTTTGTTTCGTTGCTCTTTCGACCTGTAGCCGTATAGAATAGGGTAACTTCTCCATCATCTAACATGGCAGACCCTGCCCATTGGCGGGAGCCTAAAGCTTTGTCTGGATCATAGACCAACCCACCCAACTTCCAATCCTTTCCGTCCTTGGAATAGAAATATCGGATTTTAGCCATGCCATGACGTTCACTTGGTGTAATTCCTTCTTTTTCAGCAGTTAAAGAAAAAATGACTTTGTAGCCATTCACTTTTGCCACACTACCATCACGATCTCTTAACGGCCATGTATCCCATACATAGAGATCCGGAGCAATGTCATTGATTTCATCTTCCGTAATTTGAGGCGCCGTATTGTCTTCTGTACGTTCAATTTTGGAGGCATCTTCCCAGGACCATACGGAAGTATCATCTTTCACCTCTGCATTCACCGTAGAGCCTGCTGTCGCTGTCACCATTCCGAATGCCATTCCTACTGCCAGCAGCGATGTCACCATTTTCTTTGCTTTTCGTTTACTTTTGTTAGTAACCATGCCTCTCCTCCTCAAATTTAATGAGAGGGCGCGCGACCTCATCAGTAATGGTTTACCTTCAGCTGCACAAAAGGAAACTGAGCAATTATATGCTATTTCAATGTTTGACATAAGTTACATAAAGGTTACAATTCCTTGATTTTTATGTTAAATGATGTAATAAAAGGGCACATATATTCATCTATGAATTATTAAGGGATTCATTAAAAAAAGTCCCGCCTATATTGCATGATTACTTTTCAATGAAAAACCAGAGAACAAATCCACAAGCTCATTTAGATAAATACGACATACAAAAGGTGACAAGCAAATGCTTGTCACCTTTTTACCCGTTCTTCAACGGGCCCTTCTAATTTTTCTAGTATTTCTTCGTAAGAAAATTTTATATTCCCACTTTGTAAAGTAAAGACCCGGCACATTCACCAGAATTACAGTCTCATTCAAAACGGTTCCAATTGACGACACTTTCTAAAGGAAGACGTGTTTTTTGGAAACCGGCTTTGACGCCTTTACCCAGAGAAATCAACATCACAGACGTATATTCCTCAGGTACATGGAAAGCTTTCAGGAACTGCTCTTCATCGTATCCCCCCATTGGTACGGTATCGTATCCTTTCGCTTTCGCAGCAAGCATGAACTGCATCGCCACAATTCCACCGTCAATGTGAGCAATTTTCGCAAGACGCTCTTCAGGGAAGTTTCCATAGTTGTCGAAGATGCTGTTGACGTACATGTCTTTCACATCTTCAGGCATATTGCCTTTTTCAGCAATTTGAGAATAGATTTGATCGGCATTCTTATAGGCTTTTTTATCTCCAAGAACCGCGATTACAGCAGAAGCATCCACAATTTGCTGCTGGTTATTGGCAATGGGAAGCAGTCTTTCTTTCTCTTCCTGCTCGTCTATGACAAGGAAACGCCACGATTGCAGGTTGGATGAAGACGGAGCCAGCGTAGCCGTTTCCAACAGTTCTTCAATTTCTTTACGCTCAATCTTGTAATCCGGATCATACTGACGTACGGAACGACGTTCTTTTGCTATGGTCAGAAAATCGGTATCTTCAAGGATTTTCGGAGCTTCCTTCGTCGTATCGATTTCTTTTACTTTATTGAGATATTCTTCTTTGGTCATCGTTTTATTGGACATGGATCTGCACTCCTTTAACTGTATCTCATACGATTACAGTATAGATCACTAACTGTTCCTTTGTCAATTACAGTTACTTATTAAAAGAAAACGAAACGGTTACCGTTTCGTTTTACTGTTCAATAAGATCAGATAGAGCTTTTGTTTGTAATCCTTGCAGAATCCAAGTCTCCATTTCCCTTTGCAGATCACAAAGAGACTGTTGAGACATGTCTGAGAAACAGTGTTTCCCTTCTGTCTCAAAGTAGTCTTTGACCACAGTTTCAGCACGAATCGCTTCATATACTTCAGAAAGCATAATGTCCTCTGGCTTTTTACCAAGGGTGTATCCCCCATCACGGCCTTCCTTGGCACTTATGATCCCTGCCTTGACCAAGTGAGTCAGTATCTTACGAAGATAAACCGACTGAGACTCAAGCTTTTCTGCAAGCTTTCCACTTGGACAGCGGCTTTCGTTTTCAGCTAAGACAATCAATGCTTTCAGTGCCATACTGAACCAACGTGCATGATTCATTTTATCTGACATCGTTTCACCTCTTCTATCCAAAGTATATTTTGATGCATGTGAAATCAAAAGTCAAAACTATGGAGAGGTAATGTATAACTAGAATCTCTTACTGTTTATAGATTTCAGTTATACAAGGGACTATTGATCACCAAGTAGATTAATTGAAGGTTCTACTCATTGAGCGTCCCGCTTTCTGTATCACCATTTCAACACCCCAACCTATACGAATAAAAACTCAAAGTAAAATAATCCTCATCCAACCATCATAAACTTAAGCAACAAACGATTATGAATCAGAGGAGAATAAGAATGAGTGATTTTCAAATCTTTATTATGTTGGCTTTGCTATTGAAGGTTATTTTCTCATTTTTATTAGCGAGAAAATTTCACACTTCTCTTCACCATAGTCACCGCATGGTTATATCAATGATATCAGGGACAAGTATTGGGCTTGTCGTTGGATTAATGCTGGGTTCAATCTTTCAGGGTAATTTGTTCCTTGCTACGGTTACAGGTATGTCCACCGGAGCATTGATCGCCGGGGGTTGTAACTGGAGGTTAGGAATAGTTTCCTGTATGGAGGGACTATCCGCTGGATTAATGGGTGGAATGATGGGAGCGATGCTAGGAGAGATGATTTCTATTACTGAATCCACCATTATAATAAAGCTATTCATCACATTGGCTGTATGTTCTCTGGTATTATACCCAACGTTCGCATGCACCTCTTGTCCCGAGCCGTTCATTCCATCAAAAAAGTGGTTCTTCAAACCTTTCCTTGTATTCTTGCTAGTCATTGGTTTCTTACTAGGAGGAAGTTGGTTTGTCGGTGCGCCTGTGGATCAGGAAAATCCACACATTCACCACTCTTCATAAGCACGGAGGATCCTTTATTATAGTAAAACACCCAAATGGAAAAACCACTTGGGTGTTGGTTTATCTATTCGACGACAGATTTTCCTACCATACCTGCTTCTTTATGAGCGGGCACACTACAGAAAAATTCAAATTCTCCTTTTATTGAGAACGCTGCCACTTTAAACTCGAGGATTCAGCCCCGTTTATTTTTAAAATGTTTGACTGAGATTCGGTTACTTTATTCAGTTGAGGCACCTAGCTTAAGTATTTAACCAATAGCCAACCTAATGAAATAAAAATACCCAGCGATACGATTAAAATGATAATTCCAATGATGAGCTCCTGTTTGCCCTTCCATAAGTATTGATGATAACTCCATTCTCCTGAGGCAAAACGCAATCCATTAAGATTTGGTTCAATTGAATAAACCTTCCCACTTTCGTCACATAAGAGAATTTCTTTAATGAAAGAGTACGAAGTTAAGCATCTTCCTTCATCGCTCTTATTTAGATTGACAGACTTCCCGTCATCTAAAACTACCCTGGTTAGTTCATAGATAGAATTGTCCTGGATTTCTTTAAGAAAACTTCTAGCCTGGTGTTCTATTGCATTGTGGTCTACACACACCTTTACCACCCCTCTTTATTTTATTTCTAAGCTACATAAAGGTGACCATTTAACAATCTAATCCAGCAACTAGAACTTTCCTCGTGGAGGAGGGGGGAAGAGGCGTAATCCTCCTCCCCTTTCAATAAAATAAAATAAGTCCTAACGATCAAGAGGAGAGATAGGTATGCTGAAGAAGTTTGTGGACCCCCTTCCCATCTTGAAGACGATCCGCCCGACGAGTCATATTCAGAATGTCCCCTTCTATGAGGTGACGATGCAGGAAACCTTTCAGAAACTTCACCGAGACCTCCCTCCGACGAAGGTCTGGGGCTATAATGGGCAGTACCCTGGTCCGACTTTTCACGTTCAGAGACATCAGCCGATCCACGTGTTATGGAAAAATGCACTCCCTGAACGTCATTTTCTTCCCATTGACACGACCGTTCACGGAGCAAAGAAAAACAACCCCGAAGTACGGACTGTCGTGCACCTCCATGGAGGGGTGACGCCGGATACAAGTGATGGATATCCAGAAGCATGGTTCACCCGCAATTTTCGAAAAGTAGGACCCCATTTCACTCATAGGCTTTACACGTATCCTAATCACCAGCCCGCGACCAACTTGTGGTACCACGACCATGCCATGGGCATCACACGCCTTAATATTTACGCCGGCCTTGCCGGGATGTACATCATTCATGACAGGGAAGAAACCCGCTTAAATCTTCCATGTGGCCCCTTCGACATCCCGCTGATCATTCAGGACCGCTCGTTTCATGAAGATGGACGTCTCTTCTATCCGTCGGTACAAGACAAAACCGCAGCCGCTCCCCGCCCTTCTGTCGTACCAGAATTTCTCGGAGATACAATCCTGGTGAATGGCAAAGTATGGCCATATGTAAACCTAGAACCAAGGAGATATCGTTTCCGCATTCTGAACGGTTCAAACTCTCGCTTCTATCGTTTGACCCTTTCCAACGGAGCACCTTTTATACAGATTGGCA
Organism: Halobacillus sp. Nhm2S1; assembly: GCF_019599545.1. Taxonomy (GTDB): domain Bacteria; phylum Bacillota; class Bacilli; order Bacillales; family Halobacillaceae; genus Halobacillus. Next base: position 470,621 of record NZ_JAIEZV010000004.1, read on the forward strand.
CTGATCAAGGGTTACTTGAGTCACCGATCCGCGTCCCTTCACTTATATTAGCGCCTGCGGAAAGAGCGGATGTGATCGTCGATTTTTCTACTTGTTTTGGAGAATCAATCGTCTTGCAAAACGAGTACGAAAGGAAAGGAGAAAAACCGAACCCCGAAACGACGGGAAGTGTCATGCAATTCCGTGTGGTCAATTCTCTTACCTGTCGAGATGAAAGTTCCATACCCGTTCATCTGGCACCTGTACCCAAACTCACACAATATCAGCAAAAGAGGACCTTACGCCTCAATATGCGAAAAGATTCCTACGGGCGCAACATCCACTTGTTAGACGATCGCCTTTGGTCAGAACCCGTTTCAGCAATACCGAAGCTTGGTCAAACAGAAATATGGACGCTGATTAACGAGACTCAGGAGATCCACCCCATCCACCTTCATTTAGTCCGCTTCCAAATTCTCGATCGCCAACCTTTCGACCGTGATGTCTTTGAAGAGGAAGGACGCATCGTTTCTACTGGACCACGTGTCCCTCCAGCTTTGAATGAAAGAGGATGGAAGGATACCGTCCGGGCAAACCCTGGTGAAGTTACACGGATCATCATTCCATTCGGTCCTTACCCTGGGTTATTCGTGTGGCACTGCCATATTTTAGAGCATGAAGACTATGAGATGATGCGACCTTACATGGTAACTAGATGAACAGAAAAAGAGGCAGACAACAATAATAAAAAAGTTCTGTTCACAATCGTGACCAGAACTTTTTTCGTGATTCCGACTCATTCCTCTTTTTATTAAAATTCATTCCTTAACACCGGTAAAGTAAACAATTTCAACAAGCCGATAATACCTAACAACAGAAAGATCAAACTGTAAGTGGCATAAGCCAAAATCCAACCAAACACCGCCGGCCCGAGAATGGCCCCGATATTCAGTACGATGATACAAATACTGAACCCTTGGGCTGGGAACTTCGGAAAGACTTTTGCACTCCAAATGGGCAGATATGCCGCATATAACATGAAGGAAATCCCAAACGTCAATCCTGAGAAGCACACAAGCAGCCATCCTTGAGATAAGAACAGGACGGACATGCTGAGGGAATAAAGAACAATCGTCATTGTAAAACTCCACCTCATCCCCCACCTACTGATGAGTTCCCCCCCTAGCAATCCAGCCAGACCTCCTACACCTGTGATCAAGAAGAAAATTGCATTGGAGTTGGCGATTGAAAAGTTATCCTGCACAAAGTCCGCCGAATACGTCCAATAAGTAGACTCTGTGAATCCAAACAAAAACGACGCAGCATAGAACGGCTTCGTATATTTCGTAAACAATGGTTGAAGATCCGTGATTCTGATTCGCTTCACACTTGAATTCTCTTTCTTAAATGGTACCTCTTTATACGCCCACCAATAAATGAGGTACCCCATAACAGCTCCACCACCCCAGACCAGCCTCCAATTTCCGTCCAGGAACAAATAAATGGTAGAGATTATGATTAAACCTACCGTCGAGCCCGTACTGATAACGGCAAGCGTCCGTTTTTGAATGTTCTCAGGCAGGTGCTCGTGAACACTTTGGGAGAAAGAAGACCATGTAAGACCAGGGCTGAACCCTGCAAGCAAACAAGCGGCTGCAAAAATAATCCAGCTACCCGTAAGCGATGCAATTAACAAGCCCGTCGAAGCGGTCATGATCCCTGCCATAATGACATGCCTTGACCCGAACCTTGATACAAAAAGGACAACCGTCAACGCCCCCACTAAAAAGGTGACAAACGTTAGACTCGAAATCACCCCTAACATGGAAGTAGAAAGATCAAATTCATTTTTAAATTCACTGAACAATAACCCGTACCCGTACCGAAACCACCCAAATATGATCATTAAAGCAAGCAAACCAATCATGGATATAGGTGGTATCCCCTCTCTTTTTGTCATACATTCACCCCATCATCTCTTAGTTGTTTTTGTGCAATAACTTTTCCCACTCTTGGTCACGGTTAAAACGTAAAATTTGAAACTGATTAGTGTTATTCATAATCAAGAAGTAAACGTGGTATAGCAGAATCCTTTGAGATTTGATAGATGAAATAAAAAAAGTTGGACGCTCTTTTTTGAGAGTCCAACTTTCCTTTCAATTATAAACTTCATTTTAGGAATAGTTTATGCGAAAGTACCTCCCCCATTCCATCCTTGCGTTGCACCATATACAAAACGATCATCCTACATGTTAATGACTGCATAACCGAGCCGTCTCAACCGGATAATCAATAAACGGGTTCCGATTCCCCTGAAGCTCAAAAATCGCCTGATTCCGGTGAAGTTCATAGATTTCAGGCGGTTCATTCCTATGCCATTCAAGCATAAGATCCACATCTATTTTTTCTCTATGATTCGTTTCCAGACATTCCGGATATCTCAACAAAAAATAAAGCATCGCACGAGCCACCGTGCCTTTTGCGTATTCCGGTTCAAATAATTCGTCCTCTGCTTTTCCGCATTGATCTTCAATTCGAAGAACTCCCGCTTCTTGTTCAGCTGGATAATCATGAAAATCATGATAAGGATAATTACTTCTGATTGAATTACATAGAGGCTCGCACGTAAATAAATGGTGCAAGTCCCCCCGCATAGGCTCCTGTGCGTCATACCAAGATTGAGGAACGGCATGTTCACAATTGTATTTAAAGGCGTTAACAGCCTCCGCCATCACCTTCAGCAAATTCTCGTCCTCTTTGTTTGCTCTTAACTTTTGTTCACGTTTTTGGGAAGCAGCATAATCTTCCTGAATGACATCCTCAGGCTCTTTTACCTCACCGGAATAGATGCTCTGCAGCTTGCCATCCGGTCGCAGGTCTACCCAAGGGTAAACGTATGAGCTCGGGTCGTAGCGTAAGAAGTTTCTATGTGTTGACTGGATTAATTTCATAACCTTTTCTATTGCCATGCTGTTGGCAGAATCCGAAAAATCAACAGACGAATAATAATCTTGCTTCGTTTGATTGTTTTTACTTTCATCAAAGTACACCTGTTGATTCTTATCAATCGCTGCTTTATTTTTCTTCGCTTCTTTGATGATTTCATCTATTCGTTCCGGGTCCGTAGATACGGAAATTGCCTTGCTGATCATTTTATCCATCAGTTGATTCCTCCTAATAATCTATGTGAACTGTAAAGCTTTCTCTACTCTATGCATTCCACTCATTCGTTTCATTACCCTTTTATAGAAGTTAATAAATTTGAATAAGGTTCAGAAAAGTTCACGGGCTATTTGAATTTTAGATACATAATTAAGAGAGGGTATTATAATGATAAATTGAAAATGCCTGCTCCCAATTCGCTCAAATAAGATACTGTTGAGGAGTAAAGAATTACAAAAAAAAGATGGCAAGCAAATGCTCGCCATCTTTTTATAGGATAGGGGATAATGTAATTACCTCATTCCATCCATACACTTATTGATAAAAATAGCTTAAAATAGAAACTAAATTCCTTCATATATCAACCATTTCAACTAAACTAAGATACTTTTTAATTAATAACATTGATCTATATAAGTATGTTCCAATCAAATATCAACCTTGTCTTGATAACTCTGTCACGTATTCAAAGAACTCATCACGGTACACTTCATACACAAGATTCACCTTACGGCCGTTCTCAGACAACTCCGTTCTTCCCTGGCTCACCCCAGAGTCGTGGACGATGCTCTTCACTGTTTTTTTCTTCACGAGCCCTTCATTGCCGACCGTCGCCGTCGTCAACACGTCCCACAAAAAATAAGTCGAGTTCGTCTGGTTATGAACAAGCGGCGGAACCATCGCATAGCACTGACCGAGAAAGTCAATGCCCAGATCTTCGCGCTGTGATGCCCATTTTTGACGAACGTCGAGCGTCAACGGAACCATGTTCGTGCTCTCAAGAGCGACCAAGTCGATGACGATCGAGCTGTCCCAGACACGCTTCGCCGCTTCAGGATCCCAGAAAGCATTCCATTCCGCTGTTCCGTCATGCTCTGGTTCTTCAACGTTTCCAACCTCAAGGAACGTACCTCCCATCCAGACCAATTTCTCGATCTTACCTTCAATATCCGGCGCTTCAGCCAGTGCGCGGGCAAGATCCGTAAGCGGTCCGATGAACACGAGCGTCGTCGGGTCCTCTGTTTTACGGAGTGTCTGAATCAAATGCTCATGAGCTGGAATCGAGGCAAGCGGTGCATCGATGTTCCCTTTTTCATTCAACAGCGGAAGGGCGTCCACATAGAACGCATGCATGCGCCAGTCCTTCGGAAACGCGTTCACCCCGCGCGAGTTCGATGCCGCGACTTCGACCGACTTCCCATGGCCGAAACGGTCGATGATCTTACGGCTCGCATAAGCAGCAGGCTCCAAATAGCAATCGGCAGGAATGACGCCCACCCCTGTCAGTTCCACATCATCCATCTGTAATAAAAGGAAAAGCGACACAAGATCGTCGACTCCTCCATCATGGTTCAAATATACATTTTTCATCATCCATCTCCACCTCTCGTTGTATGCACGAAAAAAAAAAGACCTCTTTCCCGAAAATAAAAAAAGGAAAGAGGTCTCGCCGCGCGATTCTCTCCTTATAGTCCAGCTTATCTCGGCAGCTGGGTAGAAACGTGTGGGCCATCTTTCCACATATATATAAGGAATGCTGATTTAATTGCTTTCATTTTAGCATAGGGGGTAAATGGGGGCAATGCTCCATACGCAAGCGATGAATAGTAAGAAAATCCAACTGTTCACAAAAAAAGATGCTTCTCAATAGTTAAGTACACTATTGAGAAGCATCTACTATTACTCAAAAAGTTGGCATTTTGTTAGCAAAATCATTCAAAACCCTTATCCATCATGGGCTTGAGCGGTTATTACATCATGCCGCCCATTCACTCAGCTATTTAATAGGACAATAATAAGACCTACAAAACCTAATTATACTATGGTTTCCAGCGCAAAGTTAATTTATAAAATACAATAACTTTAAATACTTTATGAACTGTATCCAGTCATAATCCAGTGGATTATAATGACAAAAAAAGCGCAAGTGAGGCTCACCCGTTACCTCAATTGCACTTTTGTTTGTCTTATCTTTTTTATAATCTGGTTAAGCACTTCCGAGAACACGAGCCCAAATGCAATAGCACCAGATATCATAAAAGCTTTCGCTGCAATGGAAATAGCGACGCTGTAGTCATTTTGCACAAAGTTTCGCATGGCGTCATACGCGAGACTTCCTGGTACGAGAGGAATAATCCCTGGTACGCTAAATATAATCATAGGCGTTTTGTATATCCTTGCCAGCATCTGGCTGACCATGGCAATAACAAAGGAGGCGATGAGTGTAGCTGGGACACTGTCTACTTCTCTCCATACTAAGGATATGTAAATGACCCAACCAATCATGCCGACGAGACCACATTTGATGATTGTATTTCTTGGCGCCTGATAGATGATTCCAAAGGCAGCTGATGCAAAAAAGCTTGCTATGGCATATTCAATCAACATAGTCATTCCTCACGATCTCTAAAATAGTGCAAACATAACAGCAATACCCGCACCAATTGCAAAAGCCGTTAAAAAGGCCTCCGCCCCCTTGGCGAGTCCTGAGATAAGATGACCTGCCATCAAATCCCTTACAGCGTTGGTGATGAGCAGGCCAGGGACCAACGGCATGATAGAACCAACAACTACCTTATCAACTTCCTTCCCAATACCTAATGAAAAAAGGGAAAAGGCTGTAAAACCAATCAACAACGAAGCAATGAATTCAGCAACAAATTTAATTTCAAATAATCGAATAAAGTTAATTAATGCAATAAATCCTAGCCCTCCTGCTATGCAGGCTGGCAGGAAATCGTACCAACTCCCCTGAAACATGAGACTAAAGAAACCACTCGCTAACGTGGCAGCGATGATTTGCATGAGCATGGAATAATCTGTAGGACTGGTTTCAATTTTTCTAAGCTCTTTATACGCTACGTGAGTAGACATGTCTCCATTTGTAATGTTTCTAGAGACATTATTCGCGAGTTTTACTTTTTCGAGATTTGTCTCTCGTGCTGAAACTCTTACTAATTTTGCAGGGGCACCAGGGCTAATCGTAAACACAATCCCAGTAGGTGTTACATAACTTTGTGCTTCATCCCGTCCAAAAGATTGGGCAATCCGCGTCATCGTATCTTCTACACGATAGGTTTCCGCTCCATTTTGTTGCATGATCTTCCCCATTAATAAACATAACTCAATTAAGTCCTCTGTACGCTCCACTCGGTCACCTCAATTCGTATTACAGTATGTGTAGTGTATCTATTCATATACTAAAAGCTTAAAACCCTTTTAAGAATTTCCACTTTCTTTTGCACGACTGACCTGATCTTAGCTCCATATTTGTTCTTAAAGGATTCCCAATGTTGATGTTCATCAAAGAAAATTCATCGTAATATGTACAATACCACATCATCAAGGGCTGTAGTATTGTCAAAAGTCATACATTCTTTACTTTGAACAAAAACTAATAAAAGAACTATCAGGAAAAGAGGTGTGCATTAGTCCCTTTCCACACCTTGATTTCTTGAATGTAAAAACCATTCGGCTATGGGGACTTTAGATATTAATAATATTGGTATTTTTTCTGTTGGCGTTGGGAACAGTGACAGGTCCCATCGTTCACTCGATTTACGATGGCCAGATGACCGATATAAAGTAGAGGGAAATAAAAAACAAATCCTATTAGAAAAAGTTATTTGGATTGTAACGAAGTTAAATACAGATCCTATGAAAAGGATTTGTTACTTAGATAGCATTATCTCCACGAAATATTAGCTCTCATATGGGCCTTTATGCCTCTGAAATCTATACCAAGCAATTGAGGAACTACATTTTCCTTAATAACACCTTCCGGTTGCGTCATATCTTTCACCTTTAGCATTCTTAACCTGAATATTTTTGTCTGTTATGGTTTCCTTTATCAAAGGTTTTTCGAGTTCTATTGTCCATTGTTTGTCATGGGACACTCCAAATTCCAGACATCTCTCTTCCTGTGTGATTTGTTCTTCTTCAAAATCATCATAAGCCTTTGCATGAACACTCACTACTTCTTCTGAATTGCTCGATTGCCATAATACAACACCCACCCCAAATGTCACTAACGCTAACACTAAAGCTCCAACGGCAATTCCCATAATTTACTCACCACACCACTTCCCTACCTGATTTAGTGTTGGGTTACATTTAATTTTATGGAAAATTATAAGGGGTAACGTCAGGAGAGTTTGTTAAAAATTATCTAAATCTGCAGAATATCCATTTGAATTTCTTTTTATCCGTTAGTCTATACTTAGGGGCGATGAAAAGCAGATCAACATTAATGGTGTCTCCCTCAACTATCCTAAGGACAGTCGCTATTAACACACTTTTTTCAATTATAACTGTTATTTTGACCGGTATTTAGAATGAAGATGATTACTCAGCCATATTGACACATGATAAGCAACTTTGTCTGACGCACCTGTTCTATCGCAGCCAGTTTCCAGGACGCTTGAAGTAGAGGATAATTCCAAGGGGTGATCTGCCCACAAACACCAACCGGCTCGTGAACGACTTTACTAATAGAGTTTGGCACTGGAGAATCAATGATCTCGCCGCCGTTCTTATCCGCAATCTCTGCAAAATAACGGAAAACTCCAGCGATATCGTCCATGTCTTTACGACTTTCTTCTACTGTTTTACCAGTATCCAAGGATTCTAGATTCGCTAGTTCTTCTTTATCTCTCTCAATCAATTCAGCAATTCTACGTACGATTGCCCCACGCTCCGTTGCCGGAGTGGTCGGCCATTCGCCGTGATCGAAAGCTTCTCTTGCTTCAGCAACCTAGTAATGTTGGAGTATCGTCACAATCACCAATAAAGGTCATTGGGTTCACTTCTGCTGTGAATGTTGTAGAGAACGTATCTCCTGCGAAGTTAGTAGCGAAAACTGTCCATGTCCCCATATTCATATCGTCGATGGACAAAGTAATTTCCACTTCGAATATTCCACTAAATACATTTCCTTGAGCTCTTGCTGTACCTAAAACGCGCGCAAATGAGTTTCCTTCACACTCAATTTCGATTCTTCTTCCTTGGGTGAAATTAATCGTTGTTCCATCCGACCCAAATGCTACGTTAAAGTTATCGACAGCTGGATTACACATAGGGCTTGCAGTAAAACACTGCACCGCAGTCACGTTAATCGTTCCCTCTAAAGTATCACTAGATCCATTGTCCGTAATTTCTACTACCGCAGGAGCTGCCCCTCCCTGCACTCCAATACGGAACTTACAAGGACATTCTACTTCTGGACACTCCACAATGGTACCAACCATCATATCGACAATTGCACCGTCAATCATTGTGGTGGCCGTAATCATTACTGCTGTTGGCGGTGTCCCTTCTGGAATAGAAAGGGTCGTTTCAAATGTTCCATCGGCTTCTGAAATGGCCGGATTAGGGGTAAAGGTACCGATATTAGGGAAGATACTAAACGTAATTTCGGCATCCTCTACAGGCAAATCATCACAGAAGATGGTGCCTGTTATATCGCCTTCACACACAATGTTATCTGAGACATTCAATGTCAGTTCACAATCTTGTTCACAAAACACATTGGTAATAATTGTTTCTGTGAGAATCTGTCCTTCCACAGTTGCTGTAGCTGTAATTTCAACGTCGGTAGGGGGTGTACCTTCTGGCACGATTACTCCTGCAAAATAGTTACCAGCTTCGTCTGTGGTCGCAGGGTTAGGGTCGATTTCTACAATATCAGGATCTGCAGTGAATGTAATTTCCACACCTTCAATCACATCATTACCGCAACTGATTCTCCCTGAAATCATTCCGGTACAATCAATGGAACTCGGTCCGAAGAATGTCAGTAAGCACTCTTCTTCCGGACAAAAGACAATGGTCGATTCCGTGTCTGAAACAATTCGATCGTTTACATCCGTTGTTGCTGTAATGGTTACAGCTGTAGGATCTGTTCCTTCTGGGACAGTAATTGTCGCGACAAATGAACCATCCGGTCCTGTGACTGCTGGTTCAGGGCTAATAGTGGCAACATTAGGGGAAACTGTAAAAAAGACAACTGCCCCTGCAACAGGTTCACACTCACACACCACATTTCCTGCAATTTCACCTTCACAAAAAACTTCAGCATCTACAAATAATTCAATCCTGCATCGTTCACATATAAAAGGTACATCTTCAGCCCTTTTCCTGATTTCAAGGTTGGTCTGTTGTAAAATCCAGTCATATACCTTTTGAGTATTCACACAAATATGTTCCACTTGGGAAACTCTAGGTTTTGGAGTGCTACAATCCTTTCTTGTAACTAAAGTCGGAAGCTCTTCTGTAGATTCCTGACTTCCGAAGCCTAAATCGCATTGCGGAGGCAAGGATACGTTTCTTGGACAGAAGTCAGGTTGAAGAAAGTCTCTAGGTTCACAGAGCTCTACTGACAGTTCAACTTTCACATCAGCTACCACTTGTATATCCTGGCAAATATCAAGGAATATTTCCAAAGATTCATAAAAACCACCTTGACAATTTACACAGGAAAAACAGTTGAATTTACTAATTTTACAAGAAATTTCTGTCCCCTCAGGAGCACAGAGAAGTACACTTTCTACTCTACAAAAGGATACGGGTTCTGATGTACAGGTTTTCGACCCGTCCTTCACCTCCACAACAATATAACCTGATTTACGGATCATAACTTTCTGCAACGTGACCTCTTGCCCATTCGGCAAGATTACAGTGACATTTTCCCTTCCCCCGAGGGGCTTGATTTCCTCACAAAGGATGGAACCAGGACTTAGAGGATCCAGAGGATTACCATTCTCGTCTGCTAAAAAGCAGGAGGTCATCCCTCCCCCGGCCAATAATTCACAGAGTTCAGGGTTCATACATTCACGCCTTCCCTAAGCATTTATAATACTGTATGTGTGCAGTTAGACAATTGAATAGTCAATGCACCTAATATCACTTCCATTGTATTCAGCTTTCTTTCTACGGTTAATAAACCCTTCTACACCTTTTTAAGGGAATGGAAACACAATTAACATTTATTCACTTTAATATGCGTGAGATATTTACGATATTAAAAGAAATAGGAGTATATGGGAGAGGTTTCAACTTTTCTATCCTAATTAACAATACAAGAGTGAAAAAATTTTTGAGTCAACAACAAATCCTATCTAAGCCATCTAAAAAATCACGATTGTTGATGGCGTTAATTCCCGGCTGTTAATTACACCACTGTCTCTTAATGTCTCTAAAGATTTGTGAGAGCTTCGCCACTGTTCACCACACAAAATTATTCAAATTAACTTTGAACTGTTAAGAATGTAAACGATGGGGATACACCCTTAAAACACATATCCACAAAAAGAGGACGAGCAGTTGCTCGTCCTCTTTTTGTGGATATGGCCCCACTAGTGAGAACCATAAGTGCCTTCCCTTCCTAAATGAAAGAGCAGCTAAGATTCTTTATACTTATTAGCTTAAAAACAACAATATTTAAAAAAACAAAATAGAGCATTTTTTTCATCGATCTACTCAAGCTCCCCTAAAGTACGTAGGTCTCGCTTCCGAGGAGGATGTGTCGGATGCCGTTTCTGGTAAAATCGCTTTAATCGAAAGAGGCGAGGTCAGTTTTTATGAGAAAGTTCAAAATGTGCTCGATCAAGGTGCTGTAAGCGTCATTATGTTTAACCGGGAAAGAACAGAAGGCAACAATTTCGGTTATACATATGCAGGGCAGAACATTCCAGCTGTTGCAATTGATCAGGAATCTGGGTTGTCCCTCATAAATCAACTTCAGTCAGAAGAACTCATCGCAGGAGTATCCGTTCAAGAGGCTGGACCCATTGTCCACCTATTGCATTATTGAATATTAAATTATTAGTCATCTCTTCAGCTAATCCAAATTCCTTTAGCATTCAGCTTAGATAAAGTTCGAGTAGAAAAAAGCTACCTACTAAGTACAATTAAAAGCTCTCATACTTTATATACGATTTTGACTTAATTAAGTTCCAAAAGTCTTTTATCTCCAAACTGAATCTTCAAGTGTTCCGCTTAACTCTTTATAAAAAATGGCAATTATTCTTATAGAATAATCGCCTCAAGTTGATTAAAACACATTATTTGGATACTTCTCATGTTTTACTTTAGCAGCCACTACTTATAACTAAATTTTATTTATCCCTTGTAAAATAGAACCCTTGGCCATTTTCTTTGGATACAAAACCAGATAAAGCGGACGAATTTTCTACTATATTTTGTTCCTCTGCTGATATAATTACTCTAAGATCTCTTCCTTCATCTGTCTTATTAGTCTTATTTTCAAGCGCTACTTGTTCTTTTACTTTTACAACTCTATATTTATCACCATCACCAACGTTGGTTTGTCCTTCTGCTAATACTTGGCTAAATCCAAAAGATAATGCAGTAACACCTACAATACCAATACTGAACTTTAAAATTTTCTTCATATAGAATCCTCCTACTGTTTCACATCAAATTATAAAATCAACTATAAATAATACCACAAAAAATAAGAGAATATTCTTCAAAGACGCCTTTACTTGAAGACTTGATCTCAAGATATTAGCAGTGATAGTGCCTCCACATCACTCTATTGTCCTTTTAAGGATAAAGGTCAGGAACGGGTAATAGGATAGCATGGATATACAACTAGCGAGGACAGCTAGGACACATTCTCCTCGGTGTTATGAATGTTGAGATAACATCGCTCCTACGATAGCCTTCTTTCTGTACACACTTAAGATCAGTCCAAACACCACTGCATGTAAAACCATAGGATGAAAACCGTAACTTAAGAACGGGAGAGAAAAAGCCATAAATGGCAGCAATCCAAAGGACATTAGAAGATGATAAAGAAAAGGAACCGAATAAAAAGTTAGTCCCCCAGTAATGAGCATTTTTCCAAACTTATCGCTTATCTTTAGATTCACAACAACCAGCCGGACCATCAATAATAAAAGTACAAGAATGGTGATAAAGGATATGATCCAACCATAATTGTACGTTAAACTTACCAATACGAAGTCTGTATGGCCTGATGGAAGATTTTCAAGGTTTCCGCCTCGACCAAACCATTCCGTATTAGAAAGCATTTCTTGAACCCGGAGATAGACATACCCTTGTGAATCAGGATAATCTTCAGGGTGTAGGAAAGAAAAAAGCCTAACGAGCTGATATTCTTTAATTGGTGTTAACCATAAATATAAAGCAATAGCACTACTACCTCCACAAATAATTCCTGCCAATGCTTTTCGATTTAAGTTAATAAACCAGGCCATGGAAATAAACAGAACAATAAGAATCCCCGTCGAAATAAGATCGTAAGTATTTAGGTAAAGGTAAAGCGGAATGGACAACACGATCAAAGCCTTCCATAGCTTTGCTTTAGGAGTAGAAAAGAAAGAAGCAAATCCAAGAATGAAAAGGGGGATGAAGTAAATACCACTGATAGAAAACGGCCCAAATTCCAAGACTGGTTCTCCAATCACGTACGTAACGGGGCCATTGATGAGAAAATACAATCCCAAAAGCCCTGCCCCATAAAAGACCCACCCCCACTTCTGTAGTTTTCGATAATCTAAAAAGAAGAGAGCTGTAGCTATTCCAACTCCCATAAAAGTGTACACAAATTTACTTTCGAGGAGATAACCAAAGTCCTGATTGAAAACAAGGACCGGGAGAAAACTAATCCCCACACTCATCAATAATAGAAACACCATCCACCAGTCTGTTCTGTCACGGTACAGCTGATTAAAGTTTTTTCCTACTTCAATAGGGTTCCCCATCCGTTTGACTGCTTCTTCTTCCGCCCCTTCCTCAGAGTGCGATCCATCTCTAGTCAGTCTTTGTTTCTCCTGTTCGATATGGTAGGTCAGTTCTTTAGAAACCACTCGTTTCGCTTCTTTATTCTTTATAAACTTCTTTACATGCTCAATATAATGATTTTTATCCATTTTCATCATTCCAGCACCTCAGTTAAAGAGCGTAAAACAGCCAGATTATCAGGGGCCCGTTCATATTTATTTATGAGCTTTTTACCTTTATTCGTCAAAACATAATACTTTCCACCATCCTCTTTCCATCCTGAATGGGTATATCCTTTCTGTTCCAACCTATGAAGGATTGTGTACAAATGTCCTTCATGATCTTCAAACCTCACAATCCCTCTGGCTCTCAAATGCTTAGATAGTGTAAAGCCTGTTTTCTCCTGGACCAATAGTTGAAAAATAGAAAGTAAGACACTTTCTTCTCCCTCATTCTCATACTCGAGTTTTTTCTGTATTCCTTCCCTGAGCTTTCCGCTAAATTGAAGATTGTGAAATTCAAGCTTGTCCAGAGAATTTTTTAATTTCTTCAATCTCTCTTCCATTACAGACTCCCTCCTAATTTTTCTTTTAAAATTACTTTCGCCCTCTTCAACCGGGTTTTTATTGTATTTTCATTCTTTTTCAAAACCTTAGCCATTTCTTTTGTCGTCACTTCTTCGTAATAGTAAAGGTAGATCACCTCACGATATTTCGCAGGTAACTCCATAATGGAAGTCACCAGTTCTTTGTCCACGTAATCTTGAATAACTTCATCCTCTGTACTTAAGTGTTTTTGTTCAGCGTGCATTACCTTTTCTTCAGAAACCACCACTTTACGGTTATACCAGCTTCTCAGATAATCCTTACTATGATTTATCGCAATGGTCCATATCCACGTCCTAATTTTTGACTTGCCATTATACTTATGTAAGTTCCTATAGCACTTCATGAAAATTTCCTGTGTTAGGTCCTCTGCGATTGCTTGGTTCTTCACATATGAGTAGACCAGTTGGAGAACAGACTGGCCATAAGTATCCATGATTTCTTGAATGGCTCGCTCTTTATCTTGAATTTCCATAAACTTCTCAATCGACTCTTCCATCTTCAACCCTCCTGCTCTATTTAACGATTCTAAACGGGGATTAGTTTTAGGAAATAATAAAAAGGACGACTATTCATATTGAATAATCGCCCCCTTTACTTCAATATAACAATTTAATCAGCACTTTTTTTCACAATCTGCAAAATTCTGACTAGTGATTTTCCAAAAAGAATACTTTCAGTTCTTTAAATGATTACTCTATTCACTTCATGGTTATTATCCGAAAAGATATAGCAATTTTAAGGATATGCTTTTCAATGCTGAGTTGTTGACCTATTCTTTCTCTTTGTTGATAACATATGGACTCCAACAGCAATAAGCAGTAAGAAGCTTAAATTTATTAAGCGGTAAATCAAAGCAACTCCATCAAATATATCTAGTACACCGTGAATTAATACAGCAAATAATATGAAATACATTACTGTGTTTTTCATATTACTCCCCCTTTTTTAATTGGTATAATTTTCAGCTATTTTGTGTAGATCAACCGTACCACATTATCCATATTTTGTAATTAGATGATCTACTAAACTTCTAGGAAAATTTCACTAAAAGTAAAATGCAAATTGTTTAAATAACAAATCTATCTGAATTCAAGTCTTCCTAACCTGCCCGTTATCAAAAAAAGCGAATGCTCTTATTGAACAATCGCCCCCGTTTCACGAAGACTTGATTTCGAGATATTGAAGCAGATCCTCAACTAAGGCACCCGTTAGCTTAAGTGTAGGATTTAACAACCTATAAAATATCAAAAGAAACAATTTCCCCCTCACTATTCAATCCTCGGAAACTGAAACTTCCTACATCGGCATTAGGTAACCTACTTTTATGAACTGCAAATCCTTCGCTTACATCCATTTCAATAAACACTGATGATTGTTCTTTAACTACACTTAATGGTGTGCTTTTTTTATCATTCTGTTCATTACTAACGATCACCTTTTCAATTTCCTTATCCAACACTTCTGCTGCGACTACTACATCATAAATCCCTTTATCGTTTATTTTAGAACCAGACCAAGTGATGTTCATTTTTTCATCATCAGTTTGTCCGCTAATTGAAATGATATTGGTAACCCTTTTCAATATCCCTAATGGTTTTTCAATTACTTTTATAAAATTGACTCTACCTGTATGCCAAATAACGATTTTTTCATCTTCTAATTCTTTTTCAAACACGATTTCGCCATCTTGATTGGGAAACGTATATCTAATTGCAGAATGTTCGGTTATAGCGTATCCTCCTAAAACTGAAGGACCAAAATACACGCTGATTGATAGCAATAACAATACGCTAAATGTTAATAAAAAGCGCTTTTTGAACTTATTTGATTGCAAACTGGCTTATTCCTCTCTGTTGTAATTCATTAAATGTACAGTGGTTTGTTCAACTAAACTGCTTCATTAGTTGAAAAGCGATTATCTATATTGAACAATTGCCCCCGTTTCCTTGAAGACTTGATTTTGAGATATATTAAAGCAGATCTTTAACTAACGCACCCGTCAGTTAAAGATCCCTTTTTAATTATAAAATCTATTTTCTCTTCCATTGTCTTATTTTTATCTTGCCACTCAATACTCATATAAATATCGCTAACATTTTTAAGTGATATAGGTACTCCATTATCACCTAAAAAAGCTCCACCTACAGTAGCTCCTGTAGTCATTTGGGTTATGTCTGATTCACTTCCCTTTACTGACTTTGCCTGAACAAGCCTATCTTCATTATCTATAACAGCATAGACTTCAAGATGAAAGAAATCAGTGCTATTCTCCGTTTTATTCTTCATAGTTAGGCTTCCGTTTCCTGCTTTGAATATATCGGGTTTGATTTCAATTTCATAGGAATCCACTTCCCAACTCTCACTTTCTCCTGATAATGATAAGTAATAATTATAATTTATTGCTTTTTCGTTACTATCACAACCTGAAAGCAAAAAAATAGCTAAAACTAAACCGAACGAAAAAAAATTCATTCCTTTTTTCAGTAACATAACTCTCTCACCTTCTTGATCCTTTTTTATCTATTATCTGTCTTAATCCAAACTGTTACGTTAGTTACAAATAACAATTATTTCAAAATATCTCCATGAACTCAATCCTTTTTCCACAAAAAAGAAGCTTATCCATCTTAAGGATAAGCCCCCCCGTTTGCGAAAGACTCGGAATCGAGATATCTAAAACTCTAATAATACGTACCTCGGATTTAACCATCCACTTATAAGGTTTTCTCCATCGATATTCTCGTATTATAATACCCTAGCTTCTTGTATAATCGGTAAGCCCCCTCATTTTTTCCAAAAACACTTAATCCAATTGATTTTATTCCCTGTTCTTTGAGCGTATCTTGAAGCTTTTCAATCGTATTTGTCCCAAAACCTTTCCCTCTATGATTTTCATCTATTAAGATATGGTATAAGTATGCTCCATTAATCTCTGGAATTACGCTATACCACAGGAGTCCTACATGTTCATTTGAGTCAGCGTGTATTATTGTGTGTACACATTGCCCCTCAGTAGCCAATCCATCCTTAAACATATCATCTATCATCATCTTAGATTCCTCTAGCGCTTGCTCAGCTGTTAAGTTGAAATTTTGAGTAATTTCATTAGCATTGTCAGAAATCAAAAACTCTTTATACCTTATAAATTCTATTTCATCCATATTACTTAATTTAATCATTATATCTCCCTTTCTATAAAAACTGTGCCTGAACCTTGATCTCTTACATTGGTAGAGGGAAGGTGTTGATGCCTCCGTACTAATACTATTCAAGTCCACAGCTATTATATTAAAAAACGATTATACTTATTGCACAATCGCCCCCGCTAGTGGAAGACTCAGTACTGAGATAAATAAAATTGTAGCAGTTTTGACAAGTAACTTTTAAAATATATTGATAGCTAGCAACAGGAGATATGGGCTAAGAATTAGTAGTACATGCATGGTAATTAGTTTTCGATTATTAGTACCAAATGCAATCGCTCCTCCAAACAAACCACAAAGAAAAGTAATAATCAAAGTGACTAATGCTCCGTAATCCACAAAGAAAAACCAATAATAAGACAGTAATCCAACAACAAAAATAATTCCTGAAATTATGTAAGGCATACTTTGCTCCTCCTAACCGTATTTAACGTCACGTCTTGAGACTTAATAAAACCTAAGATTTAATAACAATCATATTAGTCTCAGTATCTTCTTTGTAACTTTTTCACAATAGCCCCCGTTTCTTGAAGACTCAGTTTCAAGATAACTTCACTAAACCCCTCGTTCGCTAATTATCTCTAGGAAATTCTATAATAAAAGAACGCACAAAGTGCATAGAAAGGGGCAGCCAAACAAATAAAGGTTAATCCAGATTTTATTTCTTCAATAGTATATAGGTGAGAATAAAATAAAAAATATACTAGCCAAGAAATTAATGATATAGACGCAATTAAATAATGAAATACTTCGTCTTTTTTTCTATAATCCATTACCTCACTCAACATAAAAGCCCCTTTCAAATGTATTTATAAATCCGCTGTAACTTATGTACGAGATAAAACGATTTTAGTTTCAAAATTGGCTGTTATATCGAAGCTTAGTCTTCAACACCCCTGACTAAACATTAAAAGGGGGCAATTCCATTATTATAGAATTGCCCCCTTATCTGGAAGACTCGATTTCGAGATAAATTCAAATATGATTGGATTTCTACCTACATCGAAATAGTGAGATACCTCTATTTTCTTCTTCAATTCCAATACGTATAATTCCTCCTACAGTCAAATATATCTGGAACTTTTATAGATTATATCCAAGTTTTATATGTTAAGGTCTATCATAGTTCAAAAAAAAAAATATTGAAACTTTTCGAAGGGCTGCTCCCTCATATAAGTAAGGAGGTGACACATTGGCACACAAAAAGACGGTCAAAAAAGCGATCAAAGGAAATGCAGAGGCCTTTGAATTATTAATTAACGAACAAAGAGAAAAACTTTATAAAACGGCTTGGCTTTATGTCAGAAATAAAGAGGACGCCCTCGATATTGTACAGGAAGCTGTTACCAAAGCCTTTGTGTCTTTAGCTCAGCTAAAAAAGCCTGAGTTGTTTAACGCCTGGCTGATGAAGATTTTAATACATACGGCTTATGATGTCCTTCAAAAGAAGAAGAAGGTTGTTCTTACGGATGACTTCTCTAACTTCCAAAGGAAAGAATCCATAGAGGTAGAAGAAAAAATCGACTTAATCTCAGCGATAACTAACCTGGATTACCATTACAGAACGGCTATTATCCTTTTTTATTTTCATGACCAGTCCATTCACACCATTTCTGAAATCATGGATAAGCCAGAAGGAACCATTAAAACGTACCTTCGTCGTGCCAAGGGTGAACTAAAAAAGGTGTTAGGGGGAGTGAATATCGATGAAAAAAGACTGGTTTGAGGAACGTTGGAATTCAATCGAAGTCCCTGAAGAAGAGTTAGACAAGGCTATTACAAACGGCATTCAAGCAGGTAAAAAAGAAACTTCCAATAAAAAGCACTGGAAGTTACCTGCCATGGTCTCATCGGCAGCTGCTTCGCTGATCCTGGTCTCTGGATTAGTTTTTTCACCCATAACCGAAGTCCTTGCGAAAGTCCCTTTACTAAATTTTGTTTATGATGAAATTTCCTTTCCTGTCGGGAGTGAGTTATTTAATAAACAGTTAGTCACAGAACTTAATGAAACAGCCACAAGTAACGGTGTAGACGTAACCATAACCAGTGCCTATTATGACAACACTCTCCTTGGTATTACGTTTAAAGTAACATCCGACCAGCTTTCGATAGAGGCTATGGACAGAAAAAACAGTCCACAAGCTGGTTATAGTTATTATTTATTTGATGGGGATGAACAAAATCAATGGGGAGGTTCCATGAGTCAATTAAAAGAAACAGAGGAAGGGTTTGTCGGAGCCATGGAGTTTCAACAACGCGACCAATCCATAGGTAAGGACTTTACTCTTCCGATCACCTTTACTTCCATCCTAGGTAAGAAAGGGACATGGAAATTCGACATTCCCATTAAACAAAGAACTTCAGAAAAAATAAAAATAGACGACCATGCTACAACAACCAAAGGGAACTTTTCCATTAATATTAATTCTATAACCAAAGGAGAAGCTACGACTATTCTTAATTACACTACCACCCGGCCTCCAAATGGAGAAGATGACCACTTTAGTATTGACGTGGTGGATGCACAAGGAAACCAATTGTCGAAAAGGAACATCGGTAAAACATTAAGTGTAGATGAAACCAATGAATTTATAAAAGTGAAGGAGCAGTCTCTTTTCACAAGTAAACTCAACGAGAAGGATGACTATATTGTTATTCATCCTAAAGTAAGCAGAGATGAATTTGATACAATACAAGCTTTCCAGAAGACTCCCTTTGAAATTGAGAGCAAGCGATTTGGATACACAATGGTTGTAGAAAATGTTCAAATTAACCATCGACAGCTAACGATTGATTATTATCTTAAGAATGTAGATCAAGAAAAATTAAAGAAAGATAACTTCCTTAATTTCGCCAATCAAATTAAGCTTATCCGGTCTGAAGACGTAATTGCAGAGGCAGATGGTCAAGCTCAGTATGAAGCTTTAAAAGAAGACTCTCTTATCTACGGTAATAATGGAAAAATTATTAATCAAGGTGAATTGCATTTACAGTCAACATTTGAACTAAAATCAGATTTCAATCTTAAGGAATATTCGCTTATGGTTCCCTTTGGAATTTTCAGTTCCAACGCTCCAATAGAATTAGATCCTACTAAAGTTGATATTTCTTCTTGATAATTTATCTTCCATTCAAAAAACAGCGCAACTTCTAATTTGGAAGTTGCGCTTCATTTTGGAAATAAGATGTTTTTATAGAAAAGCCCCCGTTAGTTGAAGACTCGATATTGAGATAAAACGATAAAAATAAATCCTAATACCTTATGTAGTTCAGATCACTTTTTATCTCCTTGGGAAAGCTTGTCTATTTTTTCTTCCATTCGACTTAATTGTATATTTCTATTTCTAGCATTCACAACAAGTGTAAATACCCCTACGATTACAGCAACCAAAATGAGAAAGAAAACCAGTTGAACAATTACATCACCAACAATTAAACCGCCGATTGTTGCCATTAAAAGCATAATTACCCCCCCCCCATATTTCATATTCAAACATTGGAATAAAACGGCCACTTATTAGAGTAACACCCCCGTTTATTTAATAAGTTAAGTTCAAAGTTTGCTATTTTAAATCTTTGTTTTCCTTATGTTTGAATATAACTACACTACACTCTTCACACCTTAGCGCTGGAACTTTTTTGACTTTTAACCATGCATCACCTATTAATGTTTCACTTCCAAAATCCGCAAAGATGGAATCAGGCGAGTCTGACCAGCAAATTCTTCTAGGAGAGAAAATATATCCTTTCTTCAAATCGTTACCACATTCAGGGCATCTTACAATATCGTCCATTTTTATTTACACCACCTTCTCTTTCTCTTATTTCTAGAAGTTTCTTTTTCATTCTTACCTAATCGCCCCATAACTCATTTCTTATTACACATACGATACCAATCCTATTTTGTTTCAACACTTTCTATTATCTCAAAACTGAATCTTCAACTAACCTGCTGAAAACATAAAGAAAAGGGCAATTCTTCTGTTATAGAATTGCCCCCATTTGTGGAATACTTGAATTCGAGATATTTGCTTAAATCGTTAGTATTGTTTCGTTCTTTTTATTAACTCAAAGAAAAAGTCTAGTTTATGAAATGTCTAGATAATAAGAATAGCCAAGGACTCACTAAGAGTAGAACGCTTAGATACATATAGTTGCGTTTTTCAAGCCCAATCGCTATCGCCCAACTAAACACACTACATAAAAATGTCAGTATTAGGGTCGTAATAATTCCATACTCCTGAAAAAAAGGCATAGCGAAAGACAAAATTCCAACGCCAAGTATAATCCAATACATTACATACGGTGACTTTTTTGTTTCCATTTCAATCTACCTCCTTTCAAGAATTCATTTTCCTTATATTTACCTGACTGCAAGCAAATTCGTTAGCGGATGATCTCTTGAGCAGCGCCCTCGTTTCGTGAAAACCCGAATTTCGAGATTGCTCATATTGAACAAACGCCCCCTTTTACGGAAGACTTGATTTATAGGTATTGAAGAGAATATGTAACTAAACCCAATCGCTAGAACCATAAGGATGTTTTACATTCTAGTGTTCCTTCCTTTAACAAATTTCATATTCAAAATTGAAGACCAAGCAAATGCAGATATCAACCCAATCCAAAAAACAACGAAATTTGAAAACAAGTAACTATTGAAAATATAAAAGTATGTTTGGTTCAAAAACAAAGTTATTAAGAAGGCATAAAAGCCTAAAACACATCCCTTTCCCCAATGATCTGTTTCCTTTTCAGACATCTTTTTGAAAAATATCCCCATCCCATATCCTCTTTTCTAAAACTAATATTGAAGGTTTGCCCCCGTTACATGAAGACTCGATTTCGAGATAAATTTCACTTCTAGTAGTTATCTATCCTATGAAAATTTCAGAATTCCGACTTTATAATTCTTTTTTTAATCCCATATTGCACTAAACCTTCATAAGGATCCCCAGCAATACCTAATAGCTTACAGAAAGCTGGTTCAGTCTTATATCCCTGTTTTTTTAAGTCAATCACTTTACCTTTAAGCGTTGGATTATCTTTTAAAAGTTCATGTTCAATAATCATATGCAAATACGCGTTTTGAGAATAAGTGGACTGGTCCTGCCCAAATAACTCTAAATCAAAGTTGTTAGACAAAAAATTTGCCTTAACAACCTCACGACCTCTTATAATTGTTCTTTTCATGGTAAAGCCTGGCTTATCACCATAGAGAGCGTCTAGCTTTTTTTCAAAGAGTCTTAAATCCTTTACATCCATAACTATTCTGAATTATCCAAGTCAATGCCAATAGGGATAGTTCCACAAAGCATAGGATTATAAATACTCAATTCATCAAATATACAGAGTTCTTTAATAGTTGTATAAGCATCTCTTTGCCTCTTATTACCCCTTTTCATTCCCTCGAAAAGATCAAACAACTTATCCCCCCCTAAGAATGCACGTTTCCTCTAAGATATAAAAGCCAGCAATAAAGGCTGGCTTTGTTGTATCTCACTTATTTAACTAAAACCCTGTTTACGAAAGGCTCTAATTCAAGATATATATAACTACAGGTTGTTTTCACTGAAACTAACCCTAAGTATATTCCACTAGATAACTTGTATCTGTTTTTAAGTTGCAGACAATTTAGAATTGGAAATCCCCATCCTTCATTAACAGGACTTCAGTTCCACCTTCTTTAATACCCACTACTTTCATATCTTCGGTACCAAAGGTCATATTGACTGACAAAAGGGAAGTATTCAGCCCCATTGCTTTCAACTTTTCCTCAGATTGGTCAATGCCATTTTTAATATTGGAAGGAGATGCATTTCCGATTCCAATATGACAGGACGTATTTTCATCAAACAATGTATTGTAAAAAAGAATATCTTCCTGGGCGAGAGGAGATTTATTAGATACCAAGGCAATTTCACCTAGATAATGTGAACCTTCATCTGTTTCGATGAGATTTTGTAACACTCCCTGTCCCTTTGCGGCATAATAGTCGGTAATCCGTCCATCTTTAAAAATCAGATAAAACTCTTCGACGACACTTCCCCCATAGATAAGAGGTTTAGTACCTACCAATTTTCCATTCACCTTATGTTTATGGGGAGCAGTAAATATTTCTTCCGTAGGAATGTTCGGAAAGAAAGGTATTCCTTTTTTATCTCTGACACCCCCACCAATAAAGATGTGATTGTTAGGCATACCTGTGACTAAATCCGTTCCTCGACTATTGGTAAAGTGCAGGGTGTCAAACTGGAAATCGTTTAAAAACGTTTTCCGTGACTCGAAGGCGCGGTCATGATTTTCCCAGTTTTTGATAGTATTTGTACCATCTGCTCGCGCTCCACGTAAAATAGCTTGCCATAACGATTGCACGGCTTCTTCTTCACTTACGTGCGGAAATACTTTCGTGGCCCATGCGAAGGACGGAACAGCTAGAAGACACCAGCGTATCTCGTGGGACATAATCTTTGCATAATAACTTTCCAACTTGGTCCGGGAGGCCTTTTGAAAGCGACTAATCCGTTCTGGGGAAACTTCCTTAAAGACATCTAAGTTTTCAGAAATAATATGGATGTAAGCAGCACCTGCCTCATCCCACTCCTTAAAACGGGCAGCCTGCCAATCAGGAAAGTGATCGATAACACTATCTGCTGCATTTAAGTAAAATTCTTTTGTAGACTGTTCATCTGTCCAATCTATAATTACATTTGAAACTCCAGCCTCGTAGGCTACCGTTTGGATTAGACGAGCAAAGGTGGCATTTTGTATATCACTATGAATAATCAACAATTGATTTTTTTGCAAATTCACACCAGCTCGTACAGCAAGCTCTGCATACTTTTTTAACTGTTCTTCACTTATAAATTCATATATTCCTTTAATCATTTAATATCACCTCTGTGATGCTCTTGTATATGCTTATTCAAGAAATGCCCCCCTTTTCAGGAAGACTTTAAACTGAGATATCTGGCAGGAACGGTTACTTTAAGTTATTTAACCCTATTTTTTGAGTCTTTGAATAAGTAAAATTGCGTTCTCTTAGATTTTCATTTTTTAATCTAAGTCCAAGAAGAAAGTAACAAAATCTCTTCCGAATTTGGACACTTCAAAGTTATCCTTAGATTTAAGTTTAGGTTCCTTTAGTTTTGGGAGAGAACGCTTATGCTTTGGATTTGTTAGCTTTTCTAAGTAAGAATATAGTTCTTTGAATTTTTTTGAAATCTCTTCTAGATCAGAATATATATTTAAGTCTGTTCGGGTTGTTAATACACCAATTCTATGAAGGTTACGACGCACTGCTTCATATTGCTCGTAATTTAGTCCATGTCTTTCCATTACATCTTGGTATGACTCTCTATTTTCGTGGTCAAGAACATAACGGGAAGAGTACATTAGTTTTAGTACTCCTATATCCACCATCCTTAATTCTTTCAAAACATCATAATAAGTAAGTATAAAATCGTCTGATATTTGTTCATGGTGTGTAACGTTCACAAAGCCATTAACCATATACGCTATCTTTTCTTCTTGTTGTTCATCTATGACATAATCCATAATATAGGCAAATAGTTGATCTATCTTTTCTTTTTGTTTATCCGTCTTCTCTTCCATATTCATATTGACTTCGTTGATCTTTGCGTACAACTCTTCAGTAAAAACAACAATATTTCTTTCAAACCGAGCACGTTTATATCCTTGAACAGCCCCTGAAACCACAGGAACAAGTGAACTTGCCGAATCAACAAGAATATCTCCTACCATACTCGTGATAGATTCTTTAGCTACATTTCCACCTGCACTACTTCCCGCACTTAATATAGAATCAATTGTAAATCCTTTACCTGCCTTTTTTAAATCTTTTCTTCTATTCTCTTCCAATATCACAATCACCCTAATTAAATTTTTTGAATCCACATACCATCCCACTGCTCTTCAAATCAATCTATTCTTCAGAGTACAAGTTACCAATCCCCTATGTTATTAGTACTTCATTTACGAATAAGTACTGATTTGGTTCCATTGCTGCTACATGTCTCGAAGCCTTCCAAAATTAAATTCAAATTCCTAAACAAGGAAAGGGCGAATATACTTATTGCATATTCGCCCCATAATTATTTTGATGGCTAAATACCGAGATATATTTGTTTATACCTTCTCTACACTCCATATCTTTGTAATTGTTCAAGACCAAATTTATTAACCTTAATGACGCAAGATCACAGGCGCACACTACATAAGAAATCGCATGCGTATATGAACTTAAGGAGTAATCCTTACCTCCGTTGATCTGTTTAATGAAAGTGTATCTTCCATTCCATTAGCCCTAATAACTATATTTATCTCTTCCAATTCTATAACATTCTCAGGAAGACTGTCCCCAAAAATATACTTACTTTTCCCACTGAAATTGGATTCTACTGAAAACTTAGAATTCAGACCACTTATTGAGATATTTGACACATTATTTTCTTCCAAACCTTTCGAGTTTAAGTGAAGAAGGTAATCATCGTCGTCTAGCGGTTGTAAACGTACAAACCAGTTCTTACTCTCACCTTCGTAAACAACTACTGAACCTCCAGTGACCTGGTTTATTTCCATAACTATTTCTGAAATATTTTGGCTAACTTCTTTATAAACAGAGTAATTGTGTTGAGATGAATTATTTGCAGTTATTTCGCTTATTTTTTCACTTAATCCAATTAAGGATTCAGATATTGACTTATCGTCAATAAGCTCAGCCGCGGAATTCAAATATAACCATGTAGGTTTTGTATCTGCTATTAACTTAGGTTGTTCTGAAAAGTTATCAAGTCGCTCTTCTTTATAATCAAAATAGGCATTAATATTATTGTTAATTTCTAAAGGGTTCACCTTTTCTCCTTCTGGCGTATAGAAAATGGAAGCGTTATATAAATAACCAAGAGCTACGCCTTTATGATATTCTTCAGGTACCCCCACAGTGTCAGGAATGTGTGAATTTGAATAGATCGGTTTTATACCCTCAAAATACATTTGCATATTTGTGTACGCTTCATTAGTGGTTGTAGTTCTATCTTTATTCTCATGAATTATGGTGTACCCTACAAAAATCATGACTAGAAAAGTAAATATGGTTAACGGATATGCGAAATATTTACTTTTACTTTCTTTTCTTGGTCGTTGTAGTGCATAATAGTTCCTTTGCTTTCTCGCGTTATCCATTTTGTGTTTAGGAAGAGCTTTTAACTTTTTCTCTACTTTATCTTGTTGCTTCATCACTCACCCTCCTTCGAAAATTGAGTGTTTCACCCAGCTTTGTTTTTGCTCTATGATAGGTAGTGTCTACTTTCTCATTGGACCACTGCAATACTTCCGCAGTCTCATTAGTGCTTAATTCTAAAATCCCTCTACAAATAACTACTTCACGATATGAGCGTTTTAAATTCCTAATTGCAGTATAAAGTTCAATAACTTCTTCTTTATCCATCAGCCTCTTCTCCGGGGTATCCGTAT
Source organism: Halobacillus sp. Nhm2S1 (assembly GCF_019599545.1). Taxonomy (GTDB): domain Bacteria; phylum Bacillota; class Bacilli; order Bacillales; family Halobacillaceae; genus Halobacillus. The sequence goes on from NZ_JAIEZV010000004.1 coordinate 496,833, forward strand.
CTTTAGGGTTTTCTTGTAAGCGAAACAGATGCTTTAGCTTTTGTTTTCTAAAACTATCAATAGAAACTCTCCTCGCTATAGAAAACAGCCAAGTTTTTGGTGATGAATCTCCTTTAAATGTAAACCTTTTTTTCCAAGCTTTGAAAAATACCTCCTGCAATAAATCGTCAACATCATCTGTTTGATTGTAATACACTAAAAAGTTAAAGATATCCTGACTGTATTCTTCATACCATGATTCAAGGTTTTGATTGTCCATACTCCCTCCTCCTTACAACTCTTTTCTAATTAGACGTTTTATGTATGGAAATCTTACAGGTTAATTAAAAAAATGGTGAATTAAAATGATGTGCTATGTTTTTATTATCTTAACAATAATACAAAAAAACACTTTATTTACATAAAAAAGTCAGCATTACATGCTGACTCAGATCATTCTGATCCATTAAAGCCCCCTTTAGTTGAACACTCAGTTCCAAGGTATTTTTAGTTTAGTAAGTATTATCCATGTGAACCTACTGCCACCTTCTCTTTATTTCCTTTACTACAACATCTGGATTGTCCCAATGTAACATGTGGGAAGTGTTAGGGATTTTCTTTATATCTCCACCAGTTTTTTGCTGAAATATGCTCATAGTTAAATCCCTATAATCATCTTCTGATTTCGGAAGAGTAGCTCTAAGTAATAAAATCGGAAGGTTATGTGGAAGTTTTTCATAGATATCTTCGGTTTCATGTTTGTGCATGCCTTTGATAATATTGCCGGCCGTTTCACCTCTTGCATGCCAATAGTATCTATTGTTCTTTTCGAGTGCTAAATCTTGTGCAGCAAGATCTAATAAGGATGTTCTTCTGGAATCTCCATAAACAGCAACTTCCAAGAATTCTTCCCAGGTTTCTACATGTTCTTCAAAATCTTTCTCATAATACATTACTTCTTCTTCCATTGTGCTAGCTTTTCTTCTCTTCGTTTGATACCCACCATCAATAATTATTGTATCTATCACTTTTTCTGAATGATTCAACAAGTAATATAAGGCAACAAAACTCCCCCATGAATGTGAGAGAAAGTAAAACTTTCTAATTTTCAATATTTCAATCACTTGGTCCAGCCAATTTGCCAAAACTGGCGTATCGTACTTTTCACTATTGCTAAATGGATCTGTCTTCCCATGACCAGGTGCATCTATGCTTATTATTCTAAATTCTCTCTTTAACTCTTCAGCGATTTCAATAAAACTTAGACTGGTACTACCCAAGCCATGTAAGCAAAAAATGACAGGACCACTTTTTATGCCCCACTCTGTTACATGGATATTAATTTCTCCGTCATTGATAAAGTACCTTTCCAAAGTCATCCCCCCATGTTCCACAAAGATAAGTTTTTTCCATAAAACATAAGAAATTCTTATTGAAGTATAGCCCCCGTTAGTTGAAGACTCGATATCGAGATAATCTAGATCCACTCCTCAATACAATGGACGGATTTTGTCTTTGTATCAAATCTCACTTTCTTTCCTATAGCTAAAGGATGCATGGGATGAGTATGGCATGTATCAAATTCACCTAAAATAGGAATTTCATTATCGTCTAATTGTTCCATAAGAATATCTATAGGTTTCTTACCAGTTCCTAGATCATCATATCCTTCGTGTTTTCCTAAAATTATCCCTGACACTTTTTCAAAGATTCCGTGCATTTTTAACATAGCAAAATTCTTTTCCACTATCGCCGCGTTCTTCCCACAATCCTCTACCAGTAAGACATCTTCATCTTTTATAGGAGGGAAATACTCTGTACCAATAAAACCATACATTGCATTTACATTCCCACCTACTAATCTGCCTTCAGCAACACCGGTGTTTCTTGTTATCCACTCATTTCGATATAGAGTTTTTTCTTTTGTTTTGTCTAACCAATTAACAGGTTCACCCGACCAATATCTAGGCATTGGAACTTCATAAGGAAGACTACTTTCAGCCATAAAGTAGTTTACAAAGTATTGATAAGTATCATTAACTAATGGTTCAAATTCACCAAATGAAGGAATGAGGGCGGGACCATAATATGTAGTTATATTTGTTTTATGATAAAGAGCAAGAATGATAGCCGTTGCATCTGAATAACCTACCACGATCTTCGGATTCCTTATTAAAGCTTTGTAATCTATATATGGTAAAAGGCTGTTAGAATTGGTTCCGCCAATCGTGGACATCACCATTTTTATTTCTGGATCTCGCAATAACTCATTTAATTCATTTGCACGCGCTTTTGGTGAACCCGAGCGATAAACTTCAGCCTTTCCTGTCAAATTTCCTTCGACTATAATTAAACCTTTGCTTTCCAGGAATGATTTTGCCCGTTCATATCGTTTTCTTGCTGTAACCGTTGCTGGTGATGATGGAGTGAAAATACCCACCTTATCACCTACGTTTAATTTTTGCATTGAAGCCCCAGTCCTCTCTATTAGAAAAAATTGAAGATGATATTACGAAAACGCCCCCGTTACAGGAAGACTCAGTTTCAAGATAATATCCTTCTAGAAAATACCCATTCTCTTGAAAAGTTTAATTTTTATGAGCTAAACAAATCATTTCTGAGAAATCGTTAGTAACCACTTTGTCAGGAGATTCTTCTAAGTCTTGCTTCATTCTATTGAGCCCCTGGTTATATTCTTCGTCATCAATTAAGGTCAACACAGATATATCCCTGTTTTCCACGAGCCCTAAATAGTCGGCTACTCTGATGTTTTCCATTTGATAATTACAATCAATTCTAACGTTAAAACCCCTTTGAGATAGCTCTCTAAATATAACTTCTTTACTCCAAAACCTCTTATAATCCTCTAATAGCGCAGATGGAAAGTAATGATAGACCCACCAATTTTTCATCCAGTATATATCGATATTATGTAATTTATAAACACCACCTCTTTTTAAGACTCGATGGATTTCATCCAGCCCTTTCTCTTTCCCGACAAAGTGATGAAAAGCATAGTTATTCGTTATGACATCAAAGTACTCATCTTCATAAGGCATTCTCTCCGCAAACCCTTTCTCAAATGCCACATGTTCGACTTTTTCTTTCGCTTTATCCAGCATGGCTTGTGAGGCATCCAGCCCATGCCAGTTAATGTTTAATTCCTTGAGATATTGGTATTGGTGATTGAGGTAAATGCCTGTTCCACAAGCTAGATCTAAAAAATTATACAATGACTTAGGGTTATTTTGTATGTAAGCTTCTAGGTCAGTATCTCCTTTTACCTCTTCAAATCTATATTGGTTGCTATCATAAACCTTAACTACTGTTGAGTAATCCGTAACCTTCATGAAAACCCTCTTTCCGTAGTAATTACATGATTAAAAATAAAATACAACCTTTTTAATCAATTATCCCTGTCTCTAAGACTCGAATTTGAGCTTATGTACCGATTAAATATTTCTCTGGTTCCAAAATGTTGATTCAAGCTTAATATTTGGTTCTTCAAACAAGTATTTTATACTTTCCACCAGCACTTCAGGGAATTCGACTTCAGCATAGTCCTTCACGAATCGAATCCCCTTAACTTTATCCATCTCATTCATGGAAGGTACCCCATTCACTGAAGTAGCAACAAAAAAATGGCCAGTCCATTTAATCCCAGAAAACTCATATGTTCCTTGGTGTATTTCATGTAGTTTGTTTACTTCTACACCAATCTCTTCTTTAACTTCTCGTCTTCCACATTGTAATGGTGTTTCGCCGGCTTCTTTTTTTCCTCCAGGAAAGTTCCATGAGTTATGCCTGTCCTGTACTACTAAGATATTCCTGCTATTATCCTTGATCAACACACGTGAAAATGATCTGGTCATTAAAATAACTCCTTCATGACTACATTGTTCAATAAATACTATCACGCTTCCCGTAACAATTAACCAACTTTAATAAATCACTAAGGTCTCCCACTGATTTAATTACTTCTGTAAGATGATAGAAGGTACTGGTTGTTTCAAATTGGCTTACTTCATCGTTTGGTGAATGTAAAAATATTCGTTTTCCTTCTGCAAGTGCAATCCCAAATTCTATATGACTTCCTTTTCCAGCCGGTAATATTACAATGAGAAAATCTGCTTCTTGGACTGCTTCTTTTTCAAGTGTTCCTATTTGCTTTAAGTCTTCAAATGAACTTGCTCTCTCATTTCTAGTCCAATCATAAGTATGGATAAATCCATGTTTTTCCAGGTAATCACTAACATATCTAACATCATCAATATTCTTAAAGCTTGAGGCGACATAAAATTTCTTCAATATATTGCTCCTTTATAATTGGTTGCTCAATTTAAGTCAGTGACAGTCCCCTGGTGAAATGTCATTTGCCACCTTTTTTCATAAAACTTCCACACAGAGCTTCTTAAAGAGTGTTTCTGTTTACTTTCTATAAACACCTTAAACGTAGTTAGTACAGAGGTTGGTGATAAATACTTAATATCGAAATCACGCATTGTTATCCCAGGATCGTCTTCACTTGGTAAACGATTCAAAATGTTCTCTTTATCATAAATCTCCCCTGTACTTGAATACTCTACAAAATCATCAGCTAATAAATCATCTAATATATTCGCGGTTTTACGAACGTCACTCTTAAGCAGAGTTGTTTCTAAAGAATACATATGTTCCTTTAGATCTTTTTGATTACCCATTCATTTGCCTCCTTCAATTCCTACTAGTCTCTTATTTACCTAAATATATTAATTCCTTCCCATCTTTCTGAGTAATATTGAGAGCCCCATTGACCCCATGTGCTCTGCCGTAATATTCTGCCTTATCTAACCCGGCTTTTCTAAAATCAAAAATGATTTTAGAGTCTCCTGCACGGAAAATGAAATCATCTTCTTTTATAGCAGTGCTAAACTCTATAACATTTATCATTCCATTAGCCTCAAGTTCTTTTATATCAGATAAAACCTGTGCAGCAACACTCTCATCCAAAGTGTTTTTGGCTTGAGATAAGCATTCCTCAATGGGTTGTCTTTCGAATCTAATTCTTACATAATTAGACTCATCAGGTGCTTTAAAAAGAATTTCCTTACCTGAAGCCATACAGTCAATATCCTCTACTTTCATATGATTTATTAACATATCATTATTTTTAACTTCAGCTATGATTTCTTTTTTATTATCCCAAAGCAAGGCATTTACAGAAATTTTCCCTTTATGATCTTGCTCTAATTTAAATAATTCCTTCCCTTTAATCCTCATAGTTAACGAACTTGAAAAAAAGTAATTACCTCCTGATATTACAATCCCTTTATCAATACTCCAACCTAACTTACCTTTAGGTTTTTCTCTATTATTAGCTCTTTTCATTTCATGTAAATCTTCAATTGACCAAGCTCTTTGGTCAGCTTGTCTATGGTGTATTGGACAAAGAGCGATCATGCCATCTTCGTTATGCATTTTCCCTTCTTTAAAAGGTGGATCAAAATGATGATATTCGAGAAAAGGGACTCTACAGCCTTCCACCGGGCAGCCAAAACCAACTTCTCTCCTCAACCTTCTTCTCTTCTTTCTACTTATAGCATCCCTCGCCATACCTAACCTCCTTTATAAAGGAAAAAAATCCATCTTCTCATAAATAAAATTATATTAACCATACTTTTCCATAATTCGACAAAGTGTACTTGTAACCCTTTTTTGTATTAGTTGTTTTCAGATCAATATCTTGAAACTGAGTCTTCAACTAACCTGCCCGTTTCTGGAAGACTCAGTTTCAAGATATTCAGAATGTTACTTAATACCAATTATTTCAAATCCTTCTCTTATCTACAAGCCTCTCTTACAACAAACAGAAGGCGCACCATTTGGAATAGGCACGCCTTCTAGAAATATTTACTGTAGAAATCCTGTCTTAACTTACCACTTAAATGTGCATATATTTTAGTTGTTTCACTTTTCTCATGCCCTAACAAGCTTTGGATTACTTCAATTGGCGCTCCATTATTAAGCATGTGGGTAGCATAACTGTGTCTTAATTGATGAGGATGTATTTCTTTATTAATAGCAGCGCGAATGGAGATCCGTTTAATAATATATCGGATAATTTCAATGCTCATTCTCTTTTTAGGTCTTCTCTCGGTAATAAATAAACATTCATCATGATCCTTGCGCTCCTCTATATATCTTTGTAGCCATAGAGAACAACGAATACTAAAGTAGACTTCTCTTTCTTTATCTCCTTTTCCTTTTACAATAACCGATCTTGCAGAGAAATTGACATCCTCTCTATTCAGATTCACTACCTCTCCGATACGACACCCAGTTGAATAAAAGAATTCGAAAAGTGCCTTTTCCATGGAAGTTAAGCATGAGTCTCTAAGTTGTTCTATTTCCATCTCCGTTAGAAATTTTGGGATTCTCTTGCCAACTTTAGGTTCTTTTAATTTTTTAGCTGGATTTTCGTTGATAACACCCTCTTCATGTAGCCACTTGAAAAAGGATCGAAGGAACCGAACCTTGTTTTTAAGACTGGAAGGCTTCAAATGTCCACCCACCTCAACCAGGTAGCTCTTTAAATGATCAATAACTACCTCTTCTGTATTAACGTCTCCAAAGTATTTCACCAACATATTGAACTGTAAGCAATAGGTTTTTAAAGTTAGCAACGAATAACCTTCAATCTTTTTATCGACATAATACTTTTCCCAAGCTTCTGATAAGAACATCTTCTATCACTCTCCAAAACTATGAATCTTAATTTCATTATGGTTCTGAAGATGAATTACTATACTTTAGACTTTTACAGAAAAAGAATTCCAAATGTCCTTTACAGTAAGTCTGCATTTATATCCAATTAATGTAATTAAATATTGATTAATAGAACACATGTTCGTATAATGCTTGTAAGGATGGTGATTAGTTTGAGGTTTCCTTACTACACAACCACAATTCTAGAAGACCTAATAACTCAATGGTATAAAAGCCACAAATTTACAGAGCCGGACGATTTAAATGTTTACACCATTGGATCCGAGTCCCAAATATTTGTGACTTGTAGACCTACTCAGGCTAGTTACATGAGGGTAGGGAAGTTTCAAGAAATCGTATTAGATAGTCGCCTCCCTTATATACACCAACGAGAGCAATTCTTCCACGAGCTTTGTCATGCTTTGAGGCATGCAGGTCGACAATCTTTCATGCCTTATTCTTTTTATGAACTTCAGGAAAGGGATGCCAGGCACTTCACTCTATACGCCTCGCTCCCCACTCATATGATTAATGATTATAACCTTTCAAATCCAGCTATTATCGATCAGTTGTCACATGACTTTATGATTCCAAGAAAAGTTTGTATTGAGCGTTTGGAAAAAATTAAGAGTCGAATTGTACCGTCGGATAAGTCTACTTTGATTAATCTAAGGAAGGAGGGATAAATATGGCTAATTACCGGAAAAGAGGTAGCAAATGGTATTTCCAAATATATACGGGAGTAGATCCGTCTACTGGGAAAAAGAAATTCACATCTAAAGGAGGGTTCAAGACAAAAAAAGAAGCTCAGATGGCCGCAGCTGAAGTAGAAAAGGAAGTATTTGAAAACACATATGTTCAAGAACAAAATATTACCTTTCAGGAATTTACTTTAGAGTGGCTTAAGACTTATCGTGATACCGCTAAAATTAGTTCTGTGAGAAATCGACAGCATAACTTGGATCACTTAAATAGGTTCTTCGGAAATAAAAAAATAAAAGATATCACGCGTAAACAGTATCAAGCTATGCTTGCTTCGCTTCATAATGCAGGCTATGCGTTTAATACTTTAGATGGTATTCATGCAACAGGTAGAATGGTTTTTAGGAAGGCTGTGGAATTTAACATAATTAAGGACAGTCCTTGTGACTTTGCAAAAATCCCACGTAAAGTGGAAACCGTTGAGGAGGTAGAAAGCAGTAAAGGAGAAATCAAATTTATGGAAAAAGAAGAACTTATTCGTTTTCTAAATGCTGCCAAGGAAAGTGGCATTGATAAGGACTACCCCATGTTTTTGACACTTGCTTATAGCGGGTTACGAGTGGGTGAGCTGATCGCCTTAAAATGGTCGGATATAGATATGTATAAAAAAACCTTAAGAGTAACAAAAACGTATTACAATCCCAACAATAGAACAAAAGAGTATCAACTACTGACCCCCAAGACTAAAGGATCGATCAGAACGCTAAAAATGGACGTTGGAGTTATTGAGGTCCTTAAAAGACACAAAGAACACCAAGATGATCTCATTGATAAAATGAAGAACGAATATACTCAACTGGATTTTGTCTTTGCTAAGGAAGTTCAGAACCTGGGATACCCTGAGTTTTTAAAGACCGTAAACACCCATATGAGACGTTTATTAAAAATTAGTGGTATCCATAAGGAACTTACTCCTCACTCCTTGCGACACACCCATACCTCTCTGTTAATTGAAGCAGGAGTAGGAGTTAAAGAAATTCAACAACGATTAGGTCATGGAGATATAAACACAACCATGAATATATACGCGCACATTACTGAAAACATGGAAGAAAAAGCCTCCCAAAAGTTCAGTGAACTTATGAGAGGCTCGTTAGATTTATAGTGTTTTCTCCGCCAGGTATGTCAAAAGTATGTCATTTTGACTTTTGGGGTTAAGCTACACCCTTGATATCAAGGGTCATGGGGGCATGATTACATCATGCCGCCCATTCCGCCCATGCCACCCATGTCAGGCATGCCGCCGCCATTATCTTCTTCAGGAAGATCAGCGACTACCGCTTCTGTCGTCAAGAACATAGCGGCTACAGAAGCTGCGTTTTGAAGCGCAGAACGTGTAACTTTAGTTGGGTCCACGATCCCTTGTTCAACCATGTTCACCCATTCGCCTGTAGCTGCGTTGAAGCCTACGCCGACTTCTTCGCCTTTCAGACGCTCAACGATGATGGATCCTTCAAGACCTGCGTTGTGAACGATTTGGCGAACCGGCTCTTCAAGCGCACGAAGTACGATGCTTGCACCTGTTGCTTCGTCGTCTACAAGGCCAAGGCCTTCCACAGAGTTGATGATGTTTACAAGCGCTGTACCACCACCGGCAACAATTCCTTCTTCTACTGCTGCTCGCGTAGAGTTCAGGGCGTCTTCGATACGTAGTTTACGCTCTTTCAATTCTGTTTCTGTTGCCGCGCCGACTTTGATGACTGCTACGCCGCCAGAAAGTTTTGCAAGGCGCTCTTGTAGTTTTTCTTTGTCGAATTCAGAAGTTGTTTCTTCTGCTTGTGCGCGGATTTGAGCGACACGGGAAGAGATCTGCTCAGGGTTTCCTGCACCTTCGACGATTGTTGTGTTTTCTTTTGTGATGACTGCTTTAGACGCGCGTCCAAGCTGGTCAATCGTTGTATTCTTCAATTCTAGCCCAAGATCTTCTGTGATCACTTGGCCGCCAGTAAGTGTTGCGATATCTTCAAGCATCGCTTTACGACGGTCACCGAATCCAGGAGCCTTAACAGCTACCGCGTTGAATGTACCACGAAGTTTGTTCACAACAAGTGTTGCAAGTGCTTCGCCTTCAACGTCTTCAGAGATCAATAGAAGTGGCTTGGATTGTTGAACCACTTGCTCAAGTACAGGAAGGACTTCCTGGATGTTGTTGATCTTCTTATCTGTAATTAGAATGTAAGGATCTTCAAGAACCGCTTCCATCTTATCCTGGTCTGTGACCATGTAAGGGGAAGCATAGCCGCGGTCGAATTGCATACCTTCAACCACTTCTAGTTCAGTGTTGAAACCTTTTGATTCTTCGATTGTGATAACACCATCGTTACCTACGCGCTCCATCGCTTCAGCAATCAGCTGGCCGACTTCATTGTCAGCAGCAGAGATGCTAGCTACCTGCGCGATAGAATCGCGGCCTTCGATAGGTTTAGAGATTTTGCGAAGCTCTTCTGTTGCTACAGCTGTCGCTTTCTCGATACCTTTACGAATACCGACTGGGTTCGCACCGGATGTTACGTTTTTAAGACCTTCACGGATCATTGCCTGTGCAAGAACCGTTGCTGTCGTTGTACCGTCACCAGCAACATCGTTTGTTTTAGAAGCAACTTCAGAAACGAGTTGTGCACCCATGTTTTCGAAGTGGTCTTCGAGTTCGATTTCTTTCGCGATTGTCACACCATCGTTAGTGATGAGTGGAGAACCGAATTTCTTATCAAGTACGACGTTACGTCCTTTTGGTCCAAGTGTAACTTTAACAGCATTTGCTAATGTATCTACACCACGCAGCATAGAGCGGCGTGCGTCTTCACTAAATTTGATTTCTTTAGCCATTTAAAATGCCCTCCTCATTAAAATCGTATCTCTTAAGTATTTTTATAGGAAAAGTGACTACTGGATAACAGCTAGTACATCTGATTCGCGCAGAATCAAGTATTCGCTGCCTTCATACTTCACTTCTGTACCTGCGAATTTAGAATAGATCACGCGGTCGCCTTGTGCGACTTCCAGTGCTACTTTTTCACCGTTGTCAGTGATGCGGCCTGTGCCGACAGCAACAACTTTACCTTCTAGGGGCTTTTCTTTCGCAGAGTCCGGAAGTACGATTCCGCTCGCAGTAGTCTGCTCTTCTTCAACTAGTTCAATAACAATACGATCACCAAGTGGCTTTAACAATTAGGACACCCTCCTTGATATGGTTGTTTCAAATTTTTGTCGTTTATTAGCACTCGTTGTTGTTGAGTGCTAACACAATTATTATAATAAGCAATTCCCTATCGTTTTTCAAGTAGAAACTATAGAAATTTTGCACTTCTTTTTCGACAAAATTCTTACACTGACCCTTATTCCTTACGTCTGGTTTTGAAACTGTGATAGAATACATAAAGTATGTATATTGAAGCTATTAAAAGGTATTTATAAAAGGAGTCGTGCCTTTATGCCGAAACATTATTGGTACATCATTGTGACCTATCTCATCACACAGATTTCTGCCATTGCGGCTGTCCCGGTTCTTGTCCAGGCAGCGGGGATGTCCCGCTTCGATGCGATTGCCGTTTGGTCTGTGTTCAGTTTTACAATTGCAACCATCATCATTCTTCTCCTGCTCCGCCGCGATCCAAAGGATGCATTAGCCAGGAGCGAGGATAAAGCAGGGCCGGGTAAAGTCGTCCTCTGGTCGATTGCCGGTGTCTTCTTAGCATTGTTCGCGCAAGCCATTGCCGCGACCATTGAACGTGAATTGTTCGGTGTATCGCCGGGATCTGAGAATACGATGGGATTAATGGAAATCGCCCGTGAATCGCCTTTGTTCATCCTCCTTCCTGTCGTGTTTGCACCGATCACGGAAGAAATCATCTTCCGTAAAATTATCTTCGGTTCAATCTATAAGCGGACGAATTTCTGGCTGGCCGTTCTCGTATCCGCTCTCGTCTTCGGAGCGTTCCATTTCGATTTCAGCCACATGTTAGTCTATTTCTCCATGGGAGTCGTTTTCGCCTTCCTTTATGTCAAAACAAAACGAATTATTACACCAATCGTGGCTCATATGGCGATGAACTCGTTTGTTGTCGTTTCGCAGTACTTCCTCACTGAAGAGGATATCCGCCGCATGCAGGAACAGCTGGAGACCATCTTTATTGGAGGCTTTTTATAATATGAGAACATCACCCTTATTCATGGCTTTTCTTTACATGATGATGGGCGTGGCATTCACCTACATTGCCGCCCAGTCGGCAGAAGAGACGGTATGGAATGCGATGACCATCATCCTGGCCATTGTCGCGACATTCAACATTGCCGTAGCCATCCGGCTTTTTAATCTTCACAACAAGATAAAAAATGCAAAAAAGAAATAATGCCGCAAAAAAAAGCAGGTCCACACTCGTGAACCTGCTTTTTTCTATGCTTCCTGCTTCTCTTCGTCATCCTGCACACCTTTTAATATGAAAGAAAATGGAATCGCGATGATCAGCACAATTGCAGATACGAGAAACGCTTCATTGAGCGTCTGCAAGGTAGCTTCCTGCATATCGATACCTGGATTTGCTGAGACCTGCGCTCGTCTCACTTCATAGTAAATAGAGAAAAACACGATCCCCAGTGAAGAGGAAATCTGCCGGATAATGTTGTTCATGGCAGAGCCCTGAGCCACAAGATGTTCCGGAATACTGTTCATGCCTGACGTCGTTGCTGGCATGTTCCCCATCCCCATCCCGAGACCTCTCACCGTATTCAAAAGAAGAATCAGCCAGTACGGGGTGGACAGCTGTAAAAAGCTTAAACCCAAGGTTGCAAGCGCCATAATCGTAAGTCCTGGTGGCACGACGTATTTCGGGCCTTTCTTATCGAGGATACGTCCTCCGATCGACATAAACACCCCACTCGCGGCAGCGGCCGGCAGGAACAACAGGCCCGTCATGACTTCGTTCAGGCCGTACACATTTTGAATCAGTAACGGCAGCAGGAAGATTCCTGAGAACAAGCCGATCGATGCCGCTGAAGTGACGACGATGGAAACGGAATAGGTCGGCACTTTAAAGACGGATAAGTTCAACAGTGGATCATCCTGGCGGTTTTCGTAAAAGACGAAAAGGACGATGGCGATCAGCCCACCCACAATCAATGCAATGTTCAAGGGATCGAACAACGTTTCAAGCGTGCGCCCTCTCCCTAAGGCAAACAGCACCGATCCGATGCCTGCAGCAATAATAATGAAACCGACAAGGTCAAACCGCTTCGTCGGATCCGTTTCGGTACGTTCAAGAAATTTCGAAGATAAAATAAGTCCCGTCAGTCCGAACGGAATGTTAAAGGCGAATAACCACGGCCAGTCGAGATACTGGATGAGAAATCCACCAATGGTCGGTCCGATCGCTGGTGCGACCATAGCGGCAACACCGTACACGCCCACCGCAAGCCCCCGTTCATAACGTGGAAACGAATTAAAGATGAGCGCCATGGCGATCGGCATCATCAATCCGCCGGCCATTCCCTGAATCGCCCGGGATAAGATGACCATACCTAGCGTCGATGAAAAGAATCCGAGCGTGGAGCCTGCAAGGAAAATACAGAGTCCGACGAGGTACACTTTCTTTTTCCCGAACCGGTCACCGAAATAGCCGGTGAGCGGCATCGTCATTCCCATCGAGACCATGAAGATCGTCAAAATCCACCCGACCGCCACGGCATCCGATTCGAAAATCTCGATGAACCGTGGCAGGATCGGGTTCAGCATACTATTGTTCAAAATGACCGTGAACGTCCCGAACAGGACAGACACGACCACGAGCCATTTATGAGGCAGTTTACTCAATTGTGTCACCCGCTTTCTTTCGATACGCGAACTAGTATTTACTATACCACCTCAGCTGTTCCTTAACCATGATCCCGCACGTTTCGACTGTAAGCGCCTTCTGTGCTCTCAAAGGTTTACAACGTTTCTATAAGGGGGTAAAAGTCATACCAACGACAAAAGGAGGTTCTTTAATATGGGACGTTTAGATAATAAAACTGCTGTCGTCACCGGCTCTGCAACCGGAATCGGTGCGGCCACCGTAAAACGGTTCGCCAGTGAAGGAGCGACGGTCGTCTGCGGGGATATCAATGTAGAAGAAGTCCAGAAAACCGTGGATGAAGTGGAGAGCGAGGGTGGAAAAGCAGAAGCCGTAGAGCTTGATGTTTCCGATGTGGACAGTGTCCAGCAGTTTGCCAATTACGTAGAAGAGCATTACGGGAAGGTCGACATCCTGTTCAACAATGCAGGTGTCGATCAAGAAGGTGGAAAGGTCCACGAATATCCAGTCGAGCTGTTTGATCAAATCATCGCCGTCGACTTGAGAGGAACCTTTTTGACAAGCAAATACATCCTGCCGCTTATGCTTGAAAATGGAGGCTCTGTCATCAATACATCATCCATGTCCGGCCAGGCCGCGGATCTCGACCGCTCCGGATACAACGCAGCGAAAGGCGGCATTACGAACTTCACGAGAGCGATGGCGATCGACTATGCGCGTGAAGGGATCCGCGTCAATTCAATTTCCCCAGGTACCATCGAAACGCCACTCGTCCAAGAGCTGGCCGGAACGAAGCAGGAAGAAGAAGGACGGGAGTTCCGAGAAGCGAATAAGTGGGTCACTCCGATGGGACGATTGGGACGTCCGGAAGAAATGGCCAATGTCGCCCTTTTTCTAGCTTCTGATGAAAGTTCGTATGTGACAGGAGAAGACATAACGGCGGATGGCGGCATTATGGCCTACACATGGCCTGGTAAGATGCTGATGGACAAAAGCTGGAAAGAGAATACCGAGTAACCTAAAAAGAAGCTCAGCGTTAGGCTGAGCTTCTTTTATTCTGCGTTCTTATAGTAGATCAAATTGTCCGTCCATTCCCCAAACTCATGAATGAACCCTTTTCTCGTGCACTCATACTCTAACCCAATACTTTCTGCCAGTTTTATGGAAGGTGAGTTATCCAAGTTGATGTGGGCCTCGACACGGTGGTAATTCAATGGATGAAAAGCAATCTGTAACGCTTCGGCGACCGCTTCTTTTCCGTACCCTTTCTGCCAATGTTGGTTATGCAGTGCATACCCGATTCTCCCCCCACTGAAAGTCATACCTTACTAAAGTAGAGAAATCGATCATCCCTACGTGTGTATGGTCTTCCTTCAGAAATACACCGAAAACATAGGCGTTATCCTCCGAAGCTAATTGCTGATGTTTCTCGACCAGCTTCCCAAACCATTCTTCCGTACATTCACTCATATCAATCTGCCCTTCATCATGCCGATGCTTGGACGGGAGCCGACTCTCAAATCCTTGCAGCCAGCTTTCATAGTCTTCTTTTTCCAGCGGTTTTATAATTAGTCTCTCTGTTTCTGATTGAACCGTGAAATTCTCCAAAACCCTTCCCCCTATAAAAAAGAGTGAGAAACCAAAATGATTTCACACTCGTTTGTCTTACTTATTGATCTTCTTCCATTTCCTCTTCGTTCAGTGGATAATGCTTCAGAAAATAAACGAGTGCCTGCAGCTCAATGGCAAGGTCGATATGATGGACCCTGACATTCGATGGCACGCTGATTCTCGCTGGTGTAAAGTTGAGGATTCCTGAGATCCCCGCTTTCACAAGCCTGTCCGCAATGCCTTGAGCGGCAGATGATGGGACCGTGAGGATGGCAACGGAAATGTCGCCGAGCTTCTCCTCTAGATCGTCTATGTGCTCGACACCGACGCCACCGACTTCAGAACCGATCCGCTCCTCATTCGCATCAAAGGCGATTTCAATTTTCGTATTGTTATTTTTCGTGAAGTTATAGTTTAAAAATGCTGTCCCGAGATTTCCGACACCGATCAAAGCGACACGTGTCGTTTCATCCTGATCGAGCGTCTTTCTGAAAAAGGAGAGCAAATACTCGACGTTGTAGCCGTACCCTTTTTTCCCGAGCGCTCCAAAATAGGAGAAATCACGGCGGATCGTCGCTGAATCAACTTTGACCGCATCGCTCAGTTCTTTCGAAGACACACGCAGTTTGCCCTGGGTATGAAGGTTGTTCAAAAAGCGATAGTAGAGCGGCAGCCGCTTCGCTGTCGCCTGTGGAATCTTCGTTTGTTCGATATCCATTAGCACCGGACTCCTTTATCTGTTTCTCGTATAGTCGCCGTTCTTCCCGCCTGTCTTCTCTTTCAAGTAGGTCGGGCCGATGACCATTCCTTTATCTAACGCTTTGCACATATCGTAAACCGTGAGGGCTGTGGCGGAGGCGGCCGTTAGCGCTTCCATTTCCACACCTGTGCTTCCCTTTGTCTTAACAGAAACCTCGATGTTTAATGTCGGGTGGTCTTCTGTTTCCCAAGCGAAGGACACATCGATACCTTTTAATGACAACGGATGACACATCGGAATCCAGTCAGACGTCTTTTTCGCTGCCATGATCCCTGCGACCTGAGCCACGGAAAGCACGTCCCCTTTTCCAATCTCATGGTTGGTGATTTTATGATAAATCTCTTCGTTCAATTGTACACTCGTTGCTGCCACAGCCGTCCGTACGGAATCTTTTTTGTCTGAAATATCCACCATACGGGCGCGGCCCTGATCATTGAAATGACTGAACTCCGCCATTTTCTTCTACCCCTTTTTGTTAACAGTACTGATTGAAACACTACTCTTATTCTACCAAAAAATCAAACGGAAGTCGTTAAAGATTTCACATACTTCAGGAGCATTGTGTTGCTAGGGGATGCGCCTATGAGATACACTGATTTTATTGAGGTGAAACGACATGATTCTCATGCAATTGAACCAATTGACGAAGCGTTTCGGCGCCGAGTTGATTTTATCGAATATCAAATTGGAAGTGCAGATGAACGACCGGATCGCCATCGTCGGTCGGAACGGAGCAGGAAAATCGACCCTGCTTAAAATGATGGCAGGTGAAATGAGTCACGATGAGGGCAATATTTTCAAACCGAAAGAAACCACGATGGGTTACCTGGCCCAAAATACAGGGCTGCAGTCTGAGGAAACGATTTGGAATGAGATGGAGAAGGTGTTCACCCACCTGAAGGAGTTGGAGAAAGAACTCCGCTCCATGGAAGTGCAAATGGCGGATCCGGACTTGCTTGACGATCAAAAACGTTACCAGCAGCTGTTAGCGGATTATGACCGCAAACAGGAATACTTTAAGACTGCCGGCGGCTACCAGTATGAAGCAGATATCCGCGGCGTATTGAACGGGTTGAATTTCAAAAACTTCAACTGGAACACACCCATCAACTCCTTGAGTGGCGGGCAGAAAACACGCTTGGCACTCGGAAAGCTTTTGCTCACAAGTCCTGATGTCCTGATCCTCGATGAGCCGACCAACCATTTAGACATCGATACGCTAAGCTGGCTTGAAGGTTACTTGCAGGGCTATCAAGGAGCCGTGGTCATCGTCTCCCACGACCGCTACTTCCTCGACAAGATCGTCAATACCGTGTATGAAATCGCGTTTCAATCATCCAAGCGATATCACGGCAACTACAGCGACTATTTGAAAAAGAAAGAAGCGGACTACGAGCAGGAACTCAAACGCTTTGAGAAACAGCAGGAAGAAATCAAGCGAATGGAAGATTTCATTCAGAAAAACATCGTCCGTGCGACGACAAGTAAACGGGCGCAAAGCCGCCGTAAACAGTTGGAGAAAATGGACAAGCTTGAAAAACCGAAGGACGACAACCAATCAGCGAAGTTCAGTTTCCAGACAGCAAAACGAAGCGGTAACGATGTGCTGAAGCTGCGCAATTATGCGTTCCGTTATGATGACAGTAAGGACTACCTTTTTGACAACGTGTCCCTCGACTTGAACCGCGGCGATTCTGTTGCGCTCGTCGGACCGAATGGTGTTGGAAAGACGACGTTATTGAAGACACTCATCGGTGACTTGGAACAGTCAAAAGGTGAAAAGCTGATCGGTACGAACGTGCAGATCGGTTATTACGATCAGGAACAAACAAAACTGAACTCAACCAAAACCGTCCTCCATGAACTTTGGGACGAATACCCGATGAAAAACGAAAAAGATATCCGCACCATCCTTGGTAACTTCCTTTTCTCAGGTGAGGATGTCCTGAAGCCTGTCTCTGCGCTTAGTGGTGGAGAGAAAGCGAGACTGTCCTTAGCGAAACTGATGATGCAGGAAGCGAACTTCTTAATCCTGGACGAGCCGACCAACCACCTGGACCTCGACAGTAAAGAAGTATTAGAAGCAGCGCTTGTGGATTATCCAGGCACGCTCTTGTTCGTTTCCCATGACCGTTACTTTATCAACAAGATTGCGACACAGGTTGTGGAAATGAATCCTGAAGAGACTCGTCTGTTCCTTGGTGATTATGACTACTATGTAGATAAGAAGCAGGAAGAATACGAATTGCAGCAGATCGAAGAGGCAGAACGACTTCAGAACGAACCGAAGAAGCAGGAAGTTCAACAGAAGAACAGCTTTGAAGAAGACAAAGCGGCAAAGCGTGAAGAACGAAAGAAAAACCGCCGCATCACTGAGATCGAAGAAGAAATCGAACAGCTGGAAGCGAGACTCGAAGAAAACGAAGAGCTCCTCTGTGACCCTGAGATCTATCAGGACCACGAAAGATCTCTGGAAATCACAGAAGACAACAACCAGCTCCAAACCAAACTTGAAGCCCTCATGGAAGAATGGGAAACCCTCCACGACTCATAAATGGAAGAAACAGGTGTACCAGGTCATCCAGAATATGGATGACCTGGTACACCATTTTTTTACATCCAAGGCACATGCATAAACCTGTATGAATGGTGATTCATATCCACATAGTTTTCAACAGTTGAATAGCTATATTACCAGTTTTCAACAGGGTTATGCACATTATCCACAAAATAACACAAACTTATCCACAAAAATGATACCGTTTTCTTTATTGATTCTACTTATCCACTGATTTTTCATCCACTGTATGTTTATGCACATGTGGATAATTCACACATCCTATTTCATTCCCTACTTATACACAAAGTTGATAAAATGGGAAAAGCTCTCCCTGTCTATAAAGGAGAGCTTTGATCGTTCGTTCACGATCTTATTTTTTCCTCGCACCAAAAAGTTCAAGGTCCAGTCCTGGGTTGGCGTTCAGGTCCCATCCAGCCCGGTGCCCCTGATTATAGGCAACCGCTCCAGCCGCAGCGATCATTGCGGCATTATCTGTGCACAAATGAAGCGGTGGAATGAGCAGTTCTGTTTTACTATCTTTGAACTTCTCCTGAAGCGCCGCTCTTAATCCCTTGTTGGCAGCGACGCCACCCGCAACGATCATTTGTTTCACACCATACTCCTCAGCAGCTCGGAATGCTTTTGTGGATAACACATCCACAACACTTGCTTGAAAGCTTGCGGCAACATCCTCGGGTTTTAAATACTCATCGCGTTGTTTCGCTTTATGAAGCCTGTTAATCACAGCCGATTTCAAACCGCTGAAACTGAAATCATAGGAACCATCTTCAAGCCATGCACGAGGAAAATCGATGGTCTCTTCTCCTTCTTGAGCAAGACGGTCGATTTGAGGCCCTCCTGGATATGGAAGCTTCAATGTCCGTGCCACCTTGTCGTAGGCTTCCCCTGCGGCATCATCCCGTGTTTCACCGATAATTTCAAAGGATCCGTGTTCGCGCATCAACACAAGCTCTGTGTGTCCGCCTGAAACGACGAGGGATAACAGCGGGAATTCAAATTCCTTTTCCAAACGGTTGGCATAAATGTGACCTGCAATATGATGAACACCTACAAGTGGCTTCTGTTTCGCAAAAGCGATCGATTTCGCTGCATTGACCCCGACTAGAAGGGCGCCGACCAGTCCTGGTCCCTCCGTCACAGCAATGGCATCCATATCGTCGAGTGTCATTCCTGCATCCTCGAGGGCTTCTTCAAGTGTGATCGTCATCTGTTCAATATGGTGTCTCGAGGCAATCTCCGGTACCACCCCACCGAAACGCTTATGACTCTCAATTTGAGAAGCGACGATGTTCGTTATCAGTTCTGTTTCGTTTTTGACAATCGCTACGGCTGTTTCATCACAACTCGTCTCAATCGCTAAAATGTATTGATCTTCCTTCATTTTAATCCCACCCACATCACTAACGCATCTTCACCGTTATCCGAGTAGTACCTCTTCCGGATCCCTCCAGGTACCATTCCGAACTTCCGGTACATATGCTGCGCGGCTGTATTTGAAACTCTCACTTCAAGCGACAGCTGGATCGCTCCATGCTCAATCGCTTCATTACATGTATGGCGGAACAATCGCTCTCCATACTTGTTTCCTCTATGATCCGGATGAATAGCAATATTCGTGACATGCGCCTCATCAATGATCAACCATAAACCACAGTATCCAATGATTGTATCTGCTTTTTCTACGACATAATAATGCGCATAAGGGTTATCTTCCATTTCTTTTTCAAAGGTTTCCTCAGACCATGGAACGGCAAAGGAAGCCTTCTCGACATCCATGACAGCTGTGACATCATTCTTCGTCATTCTCCTGATTGTCGCCATCCTACTTCTTCCCCTGCTGCTCCAACCATTTAGCTTCTGCCTCAGGAATCCGCAAGTAGTTCGGCACAAGGTTATGCAACGGACCTGGTTCCTTCTCTTCTGCA
Source organism: Halobacillus sp. Nhm2S1 (assembly GCF_019599545.1). Taxonomy (GTDB): domain Bacteria; phylum Bacillota; class Bacilli; order Bacillales; family Halobacillaceae; genus Halobacillus. Next base: position 516,981 of record NZ_JAIEZV010000004.1, read on the forward strand.
ACAGAAGCGATGATGGCCGGTCGGGCATAGTGATAAGGAGATTTCGGAAGAACCGCCTGATCGCCGAGAATCTCGACGATCTTTTCTTCATGCACAGCTATATCCTGACTGAGGAAAAGAACAGGTTCGTCCAATTCCTTCAATTGATGAAGCCAATCTTCCATGAAGACGTTCGTCTCATCCTTTTCAAGTGTCATATCTGACCGATACAGCCCTGTATAGACGAGTCCTCGTCGTGCATCAAAGAACGGACAGACATACCCTTGGAAAAAAGCTCCCTGCCTTGCTACAGCTTCTAAGCTCGAAACACCTACTACTGGGATCCCGAGCGACCACGCCATTGTCTTTGCCGTTGTCAATCCGATTCGTACCCCCGTATAGGATCCGGGCCCATGAGCAACCGCAATTCTGTCCAGATCACTTGGGCTCATCCCTGTCTCTTTCATCACCTGATCAATCGCAGGCATTAAGCGGATGGAGTGATTCTTTTTGATATTCGTCACATATTCACCGGCTACAGCCCCATCTCTGATGACCGCAACTCCCATGACATAATTCGAAGTGTCTATCGCCAGTACATTCATTCTAAAATCTCCTTACATAAGGCTTCCAAATGATTGGATGACGTTTCAAATGTGAACATCCGTGTCGCGTCGTCCAAATAACGAATGGTAATGTCCAGTCGTTCATCAGGTAAGAATTCCTCAATGAACTGGGCCCATTCCACGACCGTTACTCCGTCCCCTTCAAAGTACTCATCAAAACCGAGGTCCTCATCACTCTCTTCCAGACGGTACACATCCATATGATAAAAAGGGACACGCCCCTGGTATTCTTTCATAATCGTAAAGGTTGGACTGTTGATCGTCCGTTTCACACCCAAGCCCTTGCCCAGCCCTTTTGTAAACGTCGTTTTTCCTGCACCTAAATCGCCCTCTAATGTCAGCACATCCCCCGGCAGCAAACGTTCCCCGAGCTTTTCTGCCAACTGCTGTGTTTCTTCTATAGAAGAGCTTTTCCATTCAAATGTTTTCATTCAATCACTCTTTTCCTTCAAATGAGTATAACCGGAAGAGGTCATTGGCTCCCACTTTCCCTTTCGATCAAGCATCACAACGGGTGCAGAGCCCTCTTTCACTTTTACGTGGCCGATTTTACTTACTTTAATACCTGCGTGTTCGGCAGCTTTTATTACTTGTGGCCAGTCTTCTTCAGGCACGGATCCAAGCAATTCAAAATCTTCTCCCCCTGATAATCCCCATTCCTCATGATGTTCAGGGAAAACCTTGCGGATCGCTTTGGAAAAAGGTATGGCTTCTGACTCAATAAACAGATCAACATCAGACGCATCCGCAATTTCCTTCGCTTCATTCGCAATTCCGTCACTTACATCATTCAAAGCCATCCGTTCAATCTGGGATAAATGTGAGGCAAAAGAAACTCTCGGCACAGGAGTTTGATGACGCTCAATAAGATATGTAATCTCCACAGGATTTTTTCGTTGTGGATTCAACAAGCATTCCAATCCTGCCCTGGAATCTCCGAGGGTGCCCGTGACAAACAATACATCCCCAGGCTTCGCTGTCGAACGGTATCTCGCTTTTCCTTTATGAACCAACCCTATAACCGTAACACTTAACGAGAGCTCTCTCCCGGATACCGTGTCGCCGCCTATTAAATCCATTTGATAGGAATCTCCAAGCTTCTTCATTCCCTCATAAATACGTTCAAGATCCTGCTGACTCCAATCAGAAGGAATAGTAATCGAAACCATGTAAAAAGCAGGCGTACTGCCCATCGCAGCAAGATCACTGATATTTGCAGCCAACACACGGTAGCCAATCTTCTCAGGTTCCATCGTCTGCCTTGTAAAATGGACTCCTTCCACCATCGTATCCACAGCTGTCACTATATCATGCCCCGATGGACGGAAGACCGCTGCATCGTCATCAATACCTTTTATTAAGGAAGATTGGCGGTAATAATCCGGCTTGATTGATCGTATAAATGAAAACTCATCCATGTGTATGTTCCTTTCTCTTATGACCGCTTTCTAAAAAGACCGGCCGACCGTATAATCGTAATATTCCTATTATACCAAGAGAGAGGCACATTTAAAAAATTCCATAATAAAAGCCTTAGGAAAGGTTCCTAAGGCTGAACGTTTAATTTTAAGTAGTGGCGGTCCGGACGGGACTCGAACCCGCGACCTCCTGCGTGACAGGCAGGCATTCTAACCAACTGAACTACCGGACCATAATTTCTCATAAAAAAAGAAAGTCAAATGACTTAATAAAAATTGGTTGCACTTATTAGTACTATGATTTTTATTTAACTCGGATGATTACTCAACGTAGTTAAATAAAATTTGGTTGCGGGGACAGGATTTGAACCTGTGACCTCCGGGTTATGAGCCCGACGAGCTACCAGACTGCTCTACCCCGCGATAATGTGGGATTCTTTAATAAGTTCCCATAAGATTTAATTGTGAGCTATTTCCTATTATACTACATTTCAGAAAATAAATCAATGTGGCGGCGTCCTACTCTCACGGGGGTAAACCCGACTACCATCGGCGCTGAAGAGCTTAACTGCTGTGTTCGGCATGGGAACAGGTGTGACCTCTTCGCCTTCACCACCACATCAATATA
>NZ_JAIEZV010000005.1 GCF_019599545.1 Halobacillus sp. Nhm2S1
TTATATTGATGTGGTGGTGAAGGCGAAGAGGTCACACCTGTTCCCATGCCGAACACAGCAGTTAAGCTCTTCAGCGCCGATGGTAGTCGGGTTTACCCCCGTGAGAGTAGGACGCCGCCACATCACTTCATAACCCTTCAGGAATAATCCTGGAGGGTTATTTTTGTATTGTACGTTCCGTTGGGATTTGGTAAAGTATAGAAATATTGACATGAACGGATGGGGGTCAACATAATGAAGCTGTACGGTGCTTTACTCTCCTTAAGTTTAATATGGGGGCTATCTTTTGTTTTTATAGAAACATTAATCGGCACAGCCGGGGTGTGGGGGACTGTCTTTTTAAGGTGTCTTGCTGGAGCTGTGATTCTTCTTCCGTTGGTTTTAAATAAGTGGAGGAAGCATCAGCTACCACGAACGATTCCGTGGGGTGTATTGATTATCATAGGCGTGTTCAATGCGGGTCTTCCCTGGGGGTTGATTGCTTTAAGTCAAACAGTGTTGACTAGTAATACCGCAGCTGTTCTTAATGCCACGACTCCTATTATGACAGGCTTGATTGGATTTCTAGCTTTCTCGGTTTTATTAAATAAATGGCAGTGGATAGGGATCGTGGTAGGTTTTATCGGCATTCTGGTATTGACCGGTTTTGAGTTTGAAAACATCCATTCCGGCCCCTTCATTGGTATCGGAACAATGATTCTTGCAACCTCATGTTATGGATTTGTTTCACACTTTACAAGAAGGCATTTGCGGGGATTTGATGTAATTCTTCTGACTGCTGTTGCCCTGCTTGTAGGAGCGGTGGTTGGTTTGACCGGCATTCTATGGACACAACCCACAGTGTTTACTACTATCGGGCAAAATATGAACGTTACGTTTATAATCAGCGTGATCGGTTTAGGGTGCGTAGGTTCTGGAATTGCTCATTTACTTTTCTATTATATGATCGATCGGGGGAGTGCGGAGTTTGCAAGTATGGTGACTTATCTTGTTCCAGTGACCGCTCTTTTTTGGGGGCACCTGCTTCTTGGAGAACCGGTTACAAGTCAGTTGCTCATAGGTCTTGGTGTGATTTTTGCAGGTGTATATCTTTCTACGAGAAAGAAACGTGTGACGCGTTCCTTAGTAGGGAAGAAAGCTAGTTAGGCTTCGTTTTTTTTGAGTGTGATAGAATGTGACTAACGATGCAGTTGAGGGGAAATGCTTATGAACCGATGGGATTCCACGCCGGTCATCCGCTTTTTCGGAGGTCGGAAACTTTTATTCATTTTAGGAGTACTCCTGCTGATAGGGTTGAACATCCTTGTCTTTTCTAGTGTAGGATTCATTTTCGATCCTTTCTTAGTTTTTATTAAAACGGTAGCTTTGCCGTTAATTCTTTCTATTGTCGTCTATTATTTACTGCGACCGATTATCAATTTACTTGAATCCTGGAGAATCAAAAGGATTTGGGGGATTTTAATCACCCTACTAGCGCTTGTAGGGATCATCACCATGCTTGTGGTCCTGATTATTCCATTTCTAGAAAAGCAGTTGATCAGTCTGGCTGAAGAGCTGCCCCGTTACTTACAAGATTTGATTAATACCATTGATGAATGGTTGAGGAATTCGATTTTTTCTGCTTACTACACGAATTTATTTGAAGATGTAGATGGGATGATCAATCAGATTCCTGATTATATTTCTTCTTACGCTTCTGAGACCGTAGAAGGGATTACGAATATCATTTCAACGGTGACGAATGTAGTCGTAGCGCTTGTAACCCTGCCGTTCATTCTCTTTTATTTGTTAAAAGATGGGCATCGTCTCCCTTCTTTTATCATAAGGATGTTCCCGCCGAAGGTCCGTCCGGAAGTATCCAGTGTCTTCAAAGGCATTGATCACCAATTGTCGGCTTATATTCAGGGACAGATCATCGTCAGCTTCTGTATCGGCCTTATGATGTACATCGGCTTTCTAATTATTGGACTGGAGTATGCTTTGTTACTTGCTGCAATTGCCAGTGTGACAAGTGTAGTTCCATACTTAGGGCCTGTCATAGCGATTACACCTGCATTGATTATATCGATTGTGACGTCCCCCTTTATGGTTGTGAAACTTGTCGTTGTCTGGACGATTGTACAGTTGCTGGAAGGGAAGTTTATATCCCCGCAAATCATGGGGAAGAGTTTGCATATTCATCCCGTCACGATTATCTTCGTGTTGTTGACGGCGGGTCATTTATTTGGAATCGTCGGCATCATTTTAGCTATTCCAGGCTATGCGATTTTGAAGGTGGTCGTATCTCACCTCTATTACTGGTTTCAAAAGCGGTATAACCGGTTTGTGGAGGAAGAAAATCAATATAAAATTTAATAAAGAAGGAAGTGGCTGCGCCCACTTCCTTCTTTATTTTTGTAATTTGATTTCTTTCAAACGCTGCCGTTGTTCTTCCGGCCACCATGCTCCGCAATCACTGGATACGACACAGGCGGCACAGGTTTCGAGATCGTAGACGCGCATGCCACGGATAGGTGGAGAATAGAGGTGCAGGGTCACAAGTGGTGTTGTTCCTTCTCTGCCCATTTTATGAATCCCTTTTTGAGGAGCGAAAAAGAGACTTCCATTCTCCTTGAATTCTGTGAAGAGAGGAAAAGGTAAAGCTTCACCATGGGCTTGATAGACCGTTTGCTTGGTTGTTCCATTCATTACTTGGATCCAGCCCGCGGACTGCCCGTGATCGTGAGGCGCACATTCAATATCTGCCCAATTCATAACAATCATTTCCACATCATCATCTTCGTATATCATTTGGCGGTAATAGGGCTTCCCTTCAGGGTCATCTAAAAAGGGAGCTAATTCATCTAAAGTGACGTCTAGATCAATCAATGTCTTTTTCAGTGTTTCGGGGGAATGGTCATCAAGTTTTTCGAACGCTTCCTTTACTCGTGTGATCATCTTCATAATAGAAATCCTCCTTATTAAACATGTTTTCTAAATGAAAATCTTCCCTGGACGAGCATGACACCTGTGATGATCAAAAGTCCTCCAAAAAGGGAAGAGGCAATGAATCTCTCATTCAGCAGGATGATGGCAGCGATGAGTGTAGCGAGCGGTTCGAAATAGAGAAAAACGGATACCTGCGTTGCCTGCATCACCTCTAATGCCTTTGCCCAATACCAGTAGGCGATGGCCGACACAAAAATGCCGAGAAAAAGCAGGTGGGCCCAGTGCTCGGGTGAGAGTGTACGTAATTGGTCCACCCCATGGTTCCTGATGAAGAAAGGAAGGGTCAAAAAGAACCCTGTGGTGCTCATATAAAAGGTCAGGACAAGAGAAGGTACAGGGACGGATAATTTTTTCAAAAGGACGGAATAGACGGCCCAGTTCAATGTGCTTGCAATCATAAGAATATAACCAAGACTCAAGGAGAAGCTGAAGGTCTGGCCGCTCCCGATAGTCGTAATCATGAAAACACCTGTGACGGCAATCGTAATGCCAACAATTTTTTTAAAGGTAAGCTTCTCCTGCAAGAAAATAAAAGACAGAAAGACTGTAAATACCGGGGAAAATGAAATCAGCCAGCCTGCATCGGATGCGTGGATGGTCAGCAGGGCGGTCGCCTGAATCACTTGATGGACGAATACTCCAAGGACTCCTAAGATGAGTACATGTGGAAGATACTTGATATGTATTTTCAAAGGGTAGCGGAATAGAAGTACCATCAATAATAAAAAGATCGCCCCAATTCCAAACCGGACGACAAGCAGTGAAAAGGGATCTAACTTTTCTAAAACGGCTTTGGTGGAAACGAAAGACACACCCCAGAAGGTTATGGAGAGGAATGCATAGAGCGAAGCTCCGATTCGCGATGAAGAACTCATAGACCGTGTCCTTTCTTCATATAGTCTCCCTTCACTATATGCGGGAATAGGACAAGCATGAGCCTCCAATCTTCTATTCTATCGTAACAGAATGATTTGGAAACGATACTTTTTCGACGAATACTCTGATCATTAGACAGGAAACGGACAAAAAAAAGCCTAAGGAATCCTTAGACTTTTTAAATGATCCAATATGTGAGAAGCGAGAGCAAAATGGATGTCACAATCAATAAGAGCATGGGCTTTAATGCCCGGTGTCTGACATCATGTAAACTTACGCTGAGACCGAGACCAACCATGGCCATCGTTAAGATGAAGGAAGTTAGCGTCGAGACGGCATTCATGGCTGCTGCAGGAATCGTAAGTATGGTTCCATTCACAAAGCTTCCGAATAAGCTCATCAGGACGAAACCAATAAGGAACCACGGGAAAGTGATGGAGGAACGGCTTTCTTCTGTTCCTTTCTTTTTCATAAACCAGATCAGCAGCAGGCTGAACGGTACAAGCAGAAAGACACGACTGAGCTTGGCGACAAGCGCCATTCCCAGGCCATCGTCTCCAGCAGGTTCTCCGGCAAGAGCAACGTTCGCCACTTCATGTAAACTGATTCCCGCCCACATTCCGTAAGCTTCTGCATCCACCGGTAGAAGGGGGCGGATAAGGGTGTACCCAATGGCGAATAACGTACCGACTACGGATATGACACCTGCACTGATGGCCGTATCTTCTTCCTTTGCTTTTAAAATGGGCGTGACGGCAGCAATGGCAGATGCTCCACATATACCTGTTCCGATCCCGAGAAGTGCCATCATCGATCGATCGGCATCAAAAAGTTTGGCAAAAAAGAGCATAAGTCCGATGGCAAATACGATGACAACCGTTCCTTTTAATAAAAGAGGAAAGCCCTCTTGAAGAATGACGTTGATATTTAATTTTAATCCGAACAAAATAATCGCTAGACGCAATAATTTTTTTGCTGAAAATTGGATTCCTGTGCGCATGGTCTCTGGATAACCGAAAAAATGACGGTATAAAACGGCTAGGAGAATGGCGGTCGCAAGAGGACCGACCTGGTTCAACAGTGGAAGCATGGCGAGTAGAAATCCGACAGCTGCAACGATGGCTGTAAATCCGATTCCTTTTAGAAGAGGTTGATTATAAGTGTCGTTCATCGATGGGACCTCCTTTGTTTCCTTTATCTATCATACGCTCCGGGTAGTTATTCGTAAAATAAAACTTTATAATGTTAATCATAGAAAAAACTAATGATTGGAGCGGTTCTTTTGGATCTAGAAGCATTGAAAACTTACATCACCGCTATCGACGAAAAAAGCTTCACAAAAGCATCTACGCTTTTGAATTTGTCGCAGCCAACGGTTAGTGCGCACATCAAGAATCTGGAGCGTTTTTTTCAAACGTCGTTAATTGATCGTTCACCCAAACATTTCGAAGTGACAGCTACAGGAGAGATGGTTTATCGAAGGGCTCGACAGGTGCTGGGGCTGCTGGATAAAGCCAGGAATGAAGTGAAGCAATTCCATGAACAGGTAGGCGGGCACATCTATATTGGTGCGAGTTACACGGTGGGAGAATATATCATTCCTTCGATTTTAAAAACTTTTGATGATCGGTATCCAGCGTTTGAGTTGCAGGTGCGAATTGCTAATTCTAAACGAATCAACCGGGAAGTTCAGCAGCACGAACTTGATTTAGGACTTGTAGAGGGAAAAGTGACGGAGCAGGGATTGAGTTCCATTCCATTCATGGAAGATGAAATGGTCGTGATTGTTCCTGAAACTCATCCATTGAGAAAGTATAACGAGATAACATTTCAAGATTTACAAGACCATACATGGATTACACGTGAAGGAGGATCGGGGACGAGGGCTATGCTGGATTATATGTTGGAGTCATCAAATATCCGACCGAAAAAGACAATCACGATTGGAAGCAATCACGGAGTCGTTCAAGGAGTGAAGGAAGGTCTGGGGCTTTCTTTTATTTCAAAAACGGTTGTGGAACATACGGACGCTGCGGAGTTAATCATGCAACTTCCTTATATCCACTCCACAACGCGATCCTTTTCCATCGTCACCCCATCCAATGAAGAGGAAATTACGGAAGATGCTCAAGTCTTCATTCAGCACGTCATGAAATTGTATGAATTGTCATAAAACCATTACATTCATTTGGACGAGGCTTTGTTATGATAGAAGGGAGAGGGAAGTTTGGTTTGGTTCATCGAAAGATTACAGAAAGAAGATCTTCGCTATGTGGTTGGAATGGTCAGAACATCAATTTTGAATATATCCCCCCGGTTTTATAATCAAGAGCAATTGACAGCCTGGGTGGAAGGGGTCAACAATCAACCCGATTTTCATCAACGTTTTCTGAACGCTTACTCACTCGTCGCAAAGGACGCTGACCATCACATCATAGGTTTTGCCAGCCTTGTGGGAGACCACATCGATTTTTTGTACGTAGCCGCAGACAGGCAAAGGGAAGGTGTGGCCACTCAGTTGCTTTACCTTTTAGAGGAACAGGCAAAGAAAGATGGTGTGAACGTGCTCACGACCGAAGCGAGTGCTGTCGCGAGACCATTTTTTCAGAAGCGAGGATATGCCATTAAGAAGGAACAGGTCAAATGGATTCGAGGAATATCGATAAAAAATGTGCAAATGTTTAAAAAGGTGCATAAGTAGTAGGAACTACGGGTATCGTCTTTTATAGAAAAAGTTGAAACGTTTGTGTAGTCCCGTTCGTAATGAAGATGGATGTGTTTCTGTGCCAAATCTTATTTCAAATACTGAGGTGAAAAAATGAAGAGACTAGACCAGATTGTCGACTATTTGAAGACGCTGGGAGTTGAGGTCGAGAAGGTGTCTCGCGCACCGAAGGAAGAGACGAGATAAGCAGAGCTAAATAACACCACTCGAGGTATGCTCCTACATAGAGAAGCATACCTTTTTGCTGGGCATTTTTAAGCCGATTTTATGATCTGTTTAAACGTCGGCCGTTTGGACTGAATATGAGCCCATATCACACCACCTGTAACCAGAAGGAGCAGGGAGAGGAAAACGACAGGGGCTCCATAGGAAGAAGCAAGAACACCGAAGAGTGGGCCGGTCACCACGACAGACGTTTGATTGCAAAGCATGCGCAAGCTGGACATACGGCCATGAAAACGGGAATCCGTTGCCATTTGCTGCACGGACTGTAGAAGGGCACGGACAAAAGATGTACCCAGCCCGATCAAAAGAAAGCCGAGGAAAGCTAAAGGGACGAGAGTGGTGAAACTAACGATTGCAAGCCCAGCAGCGGTTAGCAGGAGCGACCAGACGCCTATTCGGTTCTGACATTTTGCCCACCACCATGTACCAATAAGCCCAGCAAAGATACCTCCGATGGAAAACGTGCTGTCGAGCATTCCATAGACGAGCGCAGTCTCCTTTAAATGTGAACTCGTATACACGCTTAAAAACCCCAAAGTCGTGTGGAAGGTGAGTTGTCCAAGCATAAGCATGACGAACAATCCATAAAGCATCTGGTTCTGATGTACATAAATGAATCCTTCTTTCATCTCATCCCAAAAGGAGGAGGAGTTCCTGCGATTCTTCATATCAACCGGAGTGTAGCGAATCATCTGGATAGTTGCTGTAGCCCCTGCATATAAGGAGATGACGATAAACAGGGAGGTTTCAACGGAAAGAAGTCCGGCCAAAACCCCGCCCGCAGCTGCTCCCGCTAAACTTCCAGTAACCGTAGCTGATCCGGACCAGGAAAAGATTCGAGGGAGCGAATCTTTCGGAAATACCTCAGCCACAAGAGCTTGTAAGGACGGACGGAATAATGATCCAGCCGTTTGCATAATCATATGGGCGGTAATCATAAGCCATGGATGTTCAAAACCTCCCACAAATGCCCCCGTTAACAACACCAAACAGATGATGCTGATCATGCCTGCCAGGCGCGCAAGCTTTTTACGGTTGCTTCGATCAACCAGAACCCCAAAAATGACGTTCGAAAAGAGACCAGGGATGAATCCAAAGCTCACGAACAAACCGGTGTACAAAGCATCTTCCGTCCATTGATATAAAAACCATGTAATGAGAACGAAATACATCGCCCGACCACTCTCATATAAGAAATATCCGCCCATCAGTCTTCTAATATTCGTTTTGTTCATGTTCTACCTCCTCTATCTACATTTATCGTACTCGGTTTTTAGTGATTTGGATAATATTGCATTATAATTATAAGTGATAAGAAATTTTTATGGGGGACTGTTCATGAAAATTGAGGACTATCAGCTACTGCTCGATTTGAATCAATGTAGAACCATCCGAAAAACGGCAAAGTCTATATTAATATCCCAACCGGCGATCACCCAGCGTCTGAAATACATAGAAGAGCATCTGGGCGGGCAGATCTTTCTCCGTACTCCGAAAGGACTGCTTCCAACGCCTTTCGGAGAAATTGTCTTGACTCATGCGGAAAATGTCCTGGATCAGGAGGATATGTTGCAAGAGAAGTTGGCGCAAGTCGAGGGGAAAGTAGCCGGTACACTTTCGCTCGGTGCTTCGTCCTTATACAGCCAGCACTTTCTTCCTGACCTGCTTCAATCGTTCACAAAAGCTTACCCTGATGTAACCATTGATCTTGTCACAGGAGTAAGTGAAGAAATACGACAAGCCGCCTCCCCCTTTCATATTGCCATAGTAAGAGGAGAACCAATAGAAGACTACGAATCCTTCCACCTATGGAGTGATCCTCTTTTTCTCTTAGATACCGTGCCCATAGGAAAAGGAGAGCGTCCTTTGATTGAATTCAAGAGTGATCCGGGCTTTCAGAAACTCATTGAAACCTGGATGGCAAGGGATCGCGGCATCTTGGTCAAACGTTCAATTAAGGTCGATCACTTTGAAACAGCTAAACAAATGATGATGCGTGGGCTCGGCATGACGGTTCTGCCTGCAAGCATTATTCATGAAGAAAAGGACACCTACAGTTGGTTGCCACTAGAGAAGGAGGGGCAAGCAATGGCCCGGGAAACCTGGGCCTGTGTGAAATCGGGGAGTAGAGCATTACCCCAGGTCGAAGCGTTTCTTAATCACATTCGAAGTGAGGTGAGTGGATGAATAAGAGGGAAAAACAACTGGTCGCCATCATCGATGAGTGGAGCCCCTATGTCCGCCCGCTGTTCGAATTGGGTCAGTCGTCTACCAAGGAATGTTGGATCGGTGCTGGTATAATCACTCAAAGCGTGTGGAACCACCAATTCGGCTATCCTGCAGCCTATGGGATTGGCGATGCAGATCTACTTTATTTTGACGCTTCCGGGACGCTTGCTGAAGAGGAGAATCTCGAAAATCAATGGAATGCTGCTTGTATGGACCTGCCTTTTTCGATTGATGTCACGAACGAAGCCCTTGTGCACCTGTGGTATGAGGAAAAGTTCAATCAGAAGATCAAACCATACACATCTGTCCAAGATGCCATTGTTACGTGGCCGACGACTGCTTCCTCTATAGGAGTCAAGCGAAACCGTAATGGAGAATATGACATCTATGCTCCTTTCGGTTTAGAGGATCTTTTTCAAGGGATCGTTCGTCCGAATAAGCGTTTGATACCAAAAGAAGTTTATTGGAATAAAGCTGAAAAGTGGAAGGAACGCTGGCCGGAGCTATCGATTCTACCATGGTAAGAGGATGCCACTTGCATGATTGGTAGAATTCATTTTATTATTAAAGTAATTCATTCCAATCTTGAAGGGGATGTTCTACCGTGTCGGAAGAGCTCATGTTTGCTAGATTAGAAGAGATTCAACAAAATGAATTTATAAAAGCAGCGATCGATCATGTTGGGGCTGGAGTGGTCATAACGGATCCAGAGCAAGAAGATAACCCGATGATTTATTGCAACCAGGGTTTTTTGGACCTTACTGGTTATGAACGCGGGGAGATTCTAGGACGTAACTGTCGTTTCCTGCAGGGGGATGAAACAAACCCCAAACATGTGGAACGGCTTCGGGAAGGTCTTTCTCAACAAACGCCTGTGCAAGTAGAAATAAAAAACTATCGTAAGGACGGTACGATGTTCTGGAATGAACTACATATCTTTCCGGTGTACATCGAGCAGATGGATCAGGTGTATTTCGTTGGCGTGCAAAAAGATGTGACAAAGCGCCGGGAACAGGAAGAACTGATTGCGCACTATTTGTCAGAGGTGAAAAGATTATCAACGCCGATTGTTCCTGTACAAGATAATATTTCTGTACTTCCGCTTGTCGGGACCATTGATGATGACAGACTTCAACAGATGCTGGAAGCAGTCAGTCATCATGTGAAAGAAACGAAAGAAGATTACTTGATTCTGGACATGTCTGCTGTGCACTCGTATAACGAAGCGGTTCATATGGGGATCTACCAAATGAATCAGCTGCTGGATCTGATGGGAACAAAGCTCGTAATTACAGGGATCAAACCATCTTTTGCTATACAAAGCGCTCCTTACGCAGATTTCAGTGAGTTATCGCTTCAGACATACGCTACAGTAAAGCAAGCCTTAAAAGTATTAAGGCAACAATCATAAAAGAAAAACAGCGCCGACCAATCCTTCATTGGTCGGCGCTGTTTTTTGTGTGAAGAGAAAAGATGTTTCTTCCAATATCTGTATGACCTGGTCAGGCACTAAGCGCTCTTTTCGTGTAATAGGTGAACTTCGTTGGTTCTGCGTTTCGGGAGCATATGGAAGACGATGTTGAGCACGATTGCGGTTAAGCTGCCTGCAACAATGCCGTTACTTGTAAGGATTTGTATGCTTTCGGGAAGTTTAGCGAATAGTTCAGGGACAACCGTAACCCCTAAACCCATCCCGACGGAACAAGCGACAATCATTGAATTTTCATGAGACTCGGTCATGACACGGCTGAGCATTTTAATACCTTGAGAGATGACCATTCCAAACATTGCAATCATCGCCCCACCTAAAACAGCGGTAGGGATGATGGTCGTGAAGGCAGCAATTTTAGGGATGAAGCCAAGTCCAATCAACATGCCTCCCATAACTAAAATCACACGCCGGGATTTTACACCTGTCATATGCATGAGGCCGACATTTTGAGAAAAGGCGGTGTAGGGAAAAGCATTAAACACACCACCGAATAGAATGGCTATTCCTTCTGCACGATAACCACTGGCTAAATCTTTTTCATCCAATTTCTTGTCTGTCATTTCGCTTAATGCGAAGTAAACGCCAGTAGATTCAACGAGTGACACCATGGCAACTAAAATCATGGTCAGAATGGCAGACCAATGAAAACTAGGTGTCCCGAAATAGAAAGGCTCGATCATATGGAAGAAACCAGATTCAGAGACAGCTGAGAAATCGACCCTTCCAAAAAGTGCAGCGACAAGAGTGCCTCCTGAAATACCAATCAGGATGGCAATGGAACGCATGAATCCTTTTGTGAAACGATAGAGAAGGATAATAAATAAAAGTGTACCAAAGGAAAGAGCAAGATTGACAGCTGAACCAAAATCATCAGTTCCTTGCCCACCTCCCATATTGTTAATAGCAACAGGAATCAATGTAATGCCGATGATCGTTACAACCGTCCCTGTGACGACAGGTGGAAAGAACCGGACAAGTTTTCCGAAGAAGCGGCTGATCAATATGACGAACAACCCGGAAACGAGAATGGACCCGTAGATGGCCGAAACCCCGTATTGACCCCCAATGGCGATCATTGGACCGACGGCTGTAAATGTACAACCAAGAACGACAGGAAGACCGATTCCGAAAAAACGGTTGCGGACGACTTGTAAAATGGTAGCCACTCCGCACATTAAAATATCAATGGCAACAAGATAGGTGAGTTGTTCTGAATTTAGTCCAAGCGCTCCACCGACAATTAAAGGAACGAGAATAGCTCCGGCATACATCGCCAACAAATGTTGAAGGGCTAAGGCTGTTGTCTTCATGAAGATACCTCCTGTGTTTCAAACGTGATCGTACTGTCCTCAAGTGATGAAAGGATGGCGAGGGATTCTACTTTTATTCCTTGACGACGTAAGAGGCGTCCTCCATCCTGAAACCCTTTTTCAATAATGATCGCTACACCGGCAATCGAGGCTCCTGATTGTTCCACAAGATCAATCAAGCCTTTCGCCGCCTGACCATTTGCGAGGAAATCGTCAAGGATCAAGACGTGATCATCATCATTCATGAAGTCTTTTGATATGGAGATTTCATTTGTTTCTTGCTTTGTAAATGAGTGCACTTTTGATGTGTAGAGGTGATCTTTCATAGTCAATGATTTTCTCTTCCTTGCAAAAATTGCAGGAACACCAAGGCTGAGTGCTGTCATTTGAGCGGGTGCGATTCCTGATGACTCTAATGTCAGTACCTTCGTAATCCCCAAGTCTTTGAAACGCTTCGCAAACTCTTCTCCAATACCTTTCATAAGTACAGGGTCTAGTTGGTGATTTAAGAACGCATCGACTTTAATGACAGAAGGTGATAAAACTTTCCCCTCTTCTAAGATTTTCTTTTTCAAACGATCCATATTTAACACACCTTTCGAGATTAAGTATTTATTTTCGCTCACGTACTTCTGAGCTCGGAGAGCTTTAAAAACAAAAAAGCACGAAAAGCTTGTTTCCTCTATGGAAAGCAAGTCTTTTCGTGCTGGACGAAGACAACAACAATGAAACCGTGGACAGGAAAGTCCCGGCACCTTGTACGCTTTTCATAGTCGGTTCATTTACGGTAAACCGGTAGAAACTTGCAGGCCATATCCCCGCGATTATATGAAGGTTAATATTCGAATGATATGGATAGTATAACAGTTTATTGTTCGTAATCAACCCCTATTTAATGATTTTAAATTTGAATCGATCGATTTTGTTCGTGTTGACAAGGTTGGTTATTTGGGAGATAGTGGATGAGAAGAGAGTTTATCTCTTTATTAAAAAGTTGATATCGCCTTATGGTGGCTTCTTCATAGAAGCTGAAAAGGGAAGTTTGGTGAAAAACCAACGCGGTCCCGCCACTGTAATGGGGAGGTGCATAGATGGATGACCCACTATTTCTTAAATGGGAAGGGCTATGTACTGATGAACCTGAGCCAGGAGACCTGCCATAAGGAAGAACATGAATTCCTACGGGAGATAGGAGGATGTTACGTGTATTGCACCCATCAAGAGCTTTTTTCGGTTCCATGAATCAAAGGGAGAATCGTTATTTGTATCTCTCCCATTAGGGACGATCCATATTAAAAAAGGAGGAACCCATTCATGGAACCTTTACCCGTTCATTATTCTAGAATGACACAGACAAGATTAGTGCTGCCACCAGATACGAATCACCTCGATACCATTTTCGGTGGCAAAGTTCTCTCTTATATCGACGAAATTGCGGCACTCACGGCAATGAAGCACTCAAACTGTGTTGTTGTTACGGCTTCAATCGACTCGGTGGACTTTTTATCTTCTGCTAAAGTAGGGGATGCATTGACGTTAGAAGCTTGTGTGTCGAGCACAGGACGCACATCTATGGAAGTGTATGTGAAAGTCTTTGCTGATGATCTTCTTCAAGGACGAAAAGTGATGACAACAGAATCATTCCTAACGATGGTCGCTGTAGATGTTGAAGGCAAACCGACACCAGTCCCATCCATCATACCTGAGACAGAGGAAGACAAACGATTGTATGAAACGGCTCCATTCAGGAAGGAGCATCGAAAAAGCAGACCGGCGTTTCGATGACAGACACTTAGTGGTTTGATAGCAAATCATTAAATTTTAAAAAGCCCATTCGAGGTCTTGTGTTATTTATTCCATTTATACAAAAAAGCAGCCCCTTCCAAAAGAAGCGGGCTGCTTTTATATTCGTTTTAATGGCAATGTACAGCACCGGAACGACCCACCGGATTTAATAATTTCAGAAAGGTCGACAGGAATCACATGGAACCCATTTTCCTTTAACTGTACATTTAGGATTTCATTATGAGGGAGGCTGATTACTTTACGGTTTCCAATTGAAAGGACGTTCGGCCCCATCGTAAACTGTTCCTGCTCGATGACTTCAATCACTTTGTAACGTGCAGTGATGGCTTTCAAACTGTTTTTTGTAAATGCAGGAGGATAGAGGATAACAGTAGATTCATCGATCATGTTGAATACGCAGTCCAAATGGAGAATATCTCTTCTTAAAGGAACAGGTATAACCTGATGATCCGGAAGGCGTGATTGAAGTTCACGGATCGCTTGTCGGGATGTCCTTTGTGTTTCTCCAACCCACACCCTGGTCCCGTCTACCACAACATCTCCGCCTTCAATTGAGGAAGGTAGTTCCTCTTCTACCTTGATGTTATTCTGTCTTGCCCAGCTCCGGAGGACATCCGTTTCCTCTTTCCGGACCTTTTCACTCATAGTGCTGATAAATAGTCGATGATGGATGGTAAACCCAATATCTCTTGTAAACACCTGTTCATAAAGGTTCGGCTGACTTGGAAGTTGTATGACTTCAATCTCATGATCCTCTAAAATACTAACGAAATGTTTATGTTGCTGAAGGGCTTTTTTGACGTTTATGTTCTGGTGTTGATAATGTTTTTGGGTTTCGTTGATGATTTCAGCGATTTTCATATAAGAAGGTTTGGCGACCACGACTTTTTTCAACGGCGAATACTCGGTCTCACATTGAATACTGTTTTCCGAAGCTATTCCGACCATGTTAATCCTCCTTTTATTCATATCCCTTTTCTTCCCCGGAGGTTGGCGGATAAAACAACAATATTTTTGTAAGCAAGGCGATTTGAGAAAAGGAGTGGATCCAAGAATGAATTTAGTAAGTGCTCCCATAGTAAAAGGGGGATATTTAAGCCCATTGGTTTACTAGCGGGAGTTTTTAGATTCATGGTTTTTATCTTCATAACCTATAAATTCGACATTTCCCGGGAAATGTCGTGGGAATTATTTGTTAAACGGACGTTTTAGACAAAAGTTACATACGAAGAGATATATGCTGATACAGAATGATTTCTTGTACATAGGGTATGTTGTAAGGGAGCGAATCAGACAAGCAAGGCATTGGCTTCATCCCGAGTTGTCAGGTATGATTTAGATATAATATGGAATCGGGAGTGGTTGGTTTGGCAGGTGTATGGAAACGTTGGATAAAAAATGACCGGCAGCAGGAATTGTTTGAAAAGGCGGATCGGATCGCAAAAGAGGCTCGCAAACATATCTCAGAAACGGATCGTGAAGCGTCTTTTTCTTATGAGACGTTGAAAGTCATCAAAAGGGAGAAATACCCATCGATGTCTTTGCCAGAATCCGAAGGTGGAGAAGGATTGTCTTTATACGAATTCTTGCTGATGCAGGAAAAAATTGCAGAAGGTGATGGTGCTGTAGCTTTGTCAATCGGGTGGCACATGGGCATCATGATGGAACTTTCTCAGGAACAGTTGTGGGACAAAAAGTCATATGATCGCCTTGTGAATGAAGTTGTTTCCGAACAAAAAGTCGTAAACAGGGCTGCCACTGAACCGGCAACCGGAAGTCCAACACGGGGGGGAATTCCGGAAACCAAAGCCGTTCGTCGTGGGGGCGAATACATTTTGAATGGAAGAAAATCGTTTACCTCAATGGCGGAGCATTTAGATTATTATATTGTGTCTGCTTATGTAGAAGACAAGGATACGGTTGGGTGGTTTTTAATTGACCGCCATCAGCCAGGGTTATCTGTTGATAAAACGTGGGATACCCTTGGGATGAGAGGGACAGCGAGTGATGACCTTGTGATGGAAGATGTCGAGCTGCAGGAATCCGATCTTGTAGAACTGAAAAGTGGGGGCAAATCCTCGCCAAAGGGATGGCTGTTGCACATTCCAGCCTGTTATTTAGGAATTGCTGTAGCCGCTCGTAACGATGCGATTGCTTTTGCTAAAGACTTTCAACCAAATAGTCTGGACGCACCGATTTCTGAAGTATCTCACATTCAAGATAAGATTGGCGAAATGGAGTGGAAATTGCTGCAAGCCCATTCTTTCTTATATTCAGTTGCAAAAAAATGGGATGAAGAGCCAGAGCGACGGGATCAGATGGGGGCAGAGCTTGCTGCTGTCAAGCTGGCGGTTACGAATACCGCTAATGAAGTTGTCGATCTAGCTATGCGAATTGCAGGGGGGCGTGGGTTATCTAAAACCTATGCCTTTGAAAAATATTACCGTGATGTACGGGCTGGGCTGCATAATCCACCAATGGACGATGCGGTAGTGTCGATGCTTGCTAAACAAGCCATTGCGGAAGACAACTAAAAAACCAGAGCTTTCAAAGCTCTGGTTTTTTTCTATGATTCATCTGCGAGTAAGTCTGCGAAAGCTTTGGCATATGGAGGCAGGTCAGGCGGACGACGGGCAGAAACAATGTGTTCGTCTTGGACGACTGCTTCGTCGAACCATTCTGCACCAGCATTCATCATGTCGTCTTTAATTCCCGGTGTGCTCGTCACCTTTCGACCTTTCAGGATGTTAGCAGAAATAAGCACCCAGCCGGCGTGGCAAATTTGGCCGATTGGTTTGCGTTCATTGTCCATGTGCTGGACCATTTCAATCACTTTGTCATAACGGCGGAGCTTATCCGGAGACCATCCCCCTGGAACTAGAATTCCATCGTAATCAGCTGGGTTGATGTCCTCGAATGCATAATCCGCTGTAGCAGGAACCCCATATTTCCCAGGGTGTTCTTCCCCTGCTTTTTCACCCACAAGGTGGACGGTTGCCCCTTCCTCTTGGAGACGAAGCACCGGGTACCATAGCTCAAGATCTTCAAAATCCTTACTGACCAATTGGATGACTTTCTTTCCTTCTAATCGCATATACAACCTCCTTGTCCATTTCACTATCCCCATTTTATCAGATGGTTACACCTCTTTCGAATCTTTGGAAACGATGAGCACCCACCAAATAAGCAAAGGTTGGAAGAGAAGTCGGATCCATAAAGCGGTCTGATTTGTTTCTTCACTCCAGGGAGCCGGAATACCGTAAATGGCAGCATAAAAATTGGCAGGCCAAACGATGAAAAGAAAAGCAGCCGTAGCGAACCCGGCAGCTCTCCGCGTTTGAGGGAAAACAAGGAGCAGGGCAAGGAGCCATTCCGTAATTCCTGTCACATATACAATGATTAATTTAAGCGGTACCCAGGAAGGGAGCATTCGGGCAAAGCCATGGTCATACATGAAGTGGGTGATTCCTGCGTAAAACAGAGCGATAGCAAATACATAGAGTCCGATTTGGCGTGCAATCTTCATAACAACGTCCGTCCTTTCTTTTGTTTATCAGCCTATAAAAAAGTTGCGGAAAATCTCCCTGTCCTTGAAGACTCAGTTTCGAGATAACCGGAATTCGTTCACCTTAATGAGTGTCAGGGGTGATTGGAAAACGAGCTATCCCCCCGTAGCCCCAACCACTCAATAAAAGGCTCGAAACTGAGTCTTCCACCATCCTGCCATATAATAAAATAACTTCTTATGAAAATCACTCAGAGCCTGTAGAAAAGAAATGTTTACTGAGTTTGAAACTTTTTCTCCCTCTCGTACGTCTATTATGACAACCCGCGTGCGATGCGTCGGGTATAATAGATGGGAGGTTCCGCATAACGTAAGTGGGAATCTACCATTTTACAAGGGGTCGAGAACATGAAAACACGTGTCAGTCTATGGATGTTGATTGCCGTTTTGTTTACAGCATTTGCTTTGCCTTCGAGCATTTCCGCTTCGACAGGGGACCAGGGCATTAATGAAAAGTTAGGTTTGCCGATTGTGGTTTATGGAGAAGCCTTGTCTGAAGCACAGAAAACTGATGTGGTGGAGCTGCTTGAAGTCAACAAGCATGACCAGGTCGATGAGTTTACTGTCAACGGCCAGGATCTTGCTAACTATATCGGGGGCAACCCGAATTCGAATATGTATTCATCTGTCAAAATCATTCATCAGGATCATGCAGAAGGGTTGAATATTGATATCGTAACACCTGATAACATAACACAGGTCACGAAAGAAATGTACACAAACGCATTGTTGACCGCTGGTGTGGAGAATGCGGATGTGTTGGTTGCTTCCTCTGTCAAAGTTAGTGGCCACTCTGCGCTTACAGGCATCTATAAAGCTTACGATGCTAAAGGTGTGAAGCTTGATGAAGATCGTATGAAAGTTGCGAGTGACGAGCTTGATATAGCCACAGATATCGCAGAAGAAGAAGGTGTCGATCGGGATGAAATCAGTAAGCTTCTGACCGAAATCAAGAAGCAGATTGCTGAGCAGGACCCAGCGACGCGGGAAGAAATTGAGCAAATCGTCCAAGACCAACTGCAATCCTTGAATATCGAATTGAGTGAAGAAGACCGTCAACGTTTGATCGATTTGTTCGAGCAAATGCGCAATTTGAACATCAACTTCGATCAGGTTCAAAACCAGCTGGAAGACCTGACAGGAAGTATCCAGGATCTAATTAATGACGATGGATTCTGGAACAGCTTGCGGAATGCCGTACAAAACTTTTTCAAATCCTTAAGTAACTTTATCAATTCCCTATTCAACTAGTGATATTTTTGAGTAAACTTCAAATGGCCTGATGTACATTTTTAAAAGAACCTCCCGCTTCTGATTTGGAGCGGGAGGTTCTTTTTAGTTAGCGATAGTTTTGGTGTCTTCAACAATTTGTTCAAACGGGACTTCGGTGTCTCCTTTATATTTCTTCAAGACCAATCCTTCTTCATTGATCAGGTAAAAGGCTGTTCCATGAATGACCTGGTCGTTCCCTTCTGTTTTTACTGCGGAAGTTTTGAAGCTCTCTTGAGCGAACGTGGAGATTTCTTCCTGTGTGTATTCCGTAATAAACGACCAGTTGCTATGATCAACGCCGTATTTCTTACCAAACTCTTTTAATACTTCAGGCGAATCCACCGTCGGATCTACACTGAAGGATACAATTTCAGCATTAATGTCTTCTTTTTTTAACTGCTCTTGAATTTTCACCATATTACGGGTCATGGGCGGGCAGACCGTATTGCAGTTGGTGAAGATGAAATTGGCAAGCCAAACTTTTCCTTCCATATCGTCGGTGGAAAAGCTTTCTCCCTCTTGTGTCGTTCCTTCGAAAGACTGGACTTCCCAATCCAGCGTATTCTCAAGTTCATTCGATCCGCAAGCAGCCAAGAAGACGACAATTCCTGCGAATAGACTAAGTAATAGAAAACGTTTCATTTTGTTTCCCCTTCCGGACATTATGATACAGGTCTAGTTTACGCCTGCATGAGAGTAAGGTCAATCGAACCTTAATATATTCGGTAAATGGACATAATTTCAGTCTCTCTGGGAATGATAAGGTTCCATGAATATCGGTTAGGGGATGAAGAGCCATGCCTTATTTTACAGAAAAATCCGGGGCGCAGTTATTTTATGATGACCGAGGGAACGGGGAAGCCCTTGTTTTTATCCATCCTCCTGGAATGGGGAGGAAAGTATTCAAAATGCAGCACTCCCTCGCGAGGGAATTTCGTGTCATTTTTCCAGACCTCAGTGGGAACGGGGATTCTGATGTAATTTCTCATGCGCCTGATGTATCCATGTACGCAAGGGAGGTCGTCCAGCTCATCGATCATTTAGATCTCGATCAAATCGTCGTCATCGGCTATTCATGCGGAGGGATGATCGCCCAGGAATTCGCTCTCACCTTTCCTGAACGGACGAAAGCAGTGATTCTTGCCGGCGGTTTCCCGAAGGTAGCCACAGGTGGACTTCGGTTTGAATTTTTAGGGGGGATGTACTGGGTGAATAAAAGCCCTGAGACACTTGCCAAGTTACTCAGCCATTCACACTTTAAGGATGCCGAAATTAAGCGTGAATTAAATGAGCACATGGCGAAGTCCGATTCGGAATGCTGGTACACCTATTACAACCGCGCCCTCTCGTTTGATTGCAGCGGGCGATTGAACAGACTTACTCAACCTTTATTGCTCGTATACGGCAATAAAGAATTCTGGATCAATGAACATGCTCATTACTACCGCGCTTGCTCTAATGTAAAGATGGAAGTGATCGAACACGCTTATCATCAGACGCCTGCCACTCATTATGATCGTTTCAATGACGCTGTCATCCGTTTTGTGCAGGGAGAAATTTAAAAAAGCAGAGGGATCTTCAACCTCTGCTTTTTTCTTATTGGTTTAATTCGAATGTATGGTCCAATTTGTGAGCGTACATCATTTTCTTCACAGTGACGGTGATTTCTTTTGCATCTCTTAGCGCTGGGAACTGGAAATGGATGTCTCCTCGCTTATCGTGGCCCCAAATATTAGCTTTTGTGGTTTCGCCTTCATTTGTGACGACTTCGACATATTCCTCTCGATCTTCTGGAAGGCTATTCATCTGCCCCAATTGCGCGCCGACCAATCTTTCCTCTTGCCCTACTTCATGGGGGTCATACTTGAGTTGAAGACTCATATTGGTTCCGGAAAATGAATCGACTTGCTCCAGGATGATGTCTGTGTTGTAAGCTTCTCCCACCTTTTCATTCAGAACGACAGATTCGTTTGAATGATCGTTAAACTGATTCATGTCTACTGTGAACGAATAGGGGGTATCGTCTTGGATGTGAAGAGACTGCAGCTCTAAACTGACAGCTCCTGAAAGTTCATTTGATGGGGGTTGAAACCATGCTTCATACACATTCTTTCCTTCGGTTTCATTTAGATACAGAGCGACAGGGTAATCAGATCCTTCGTCCGTTTTTATGACCGCATGCATAGACTGTCCAATTTCTTTTCCCTCTGCTTCCACCTTCATTTTTACATAGCTTGAGGCCACGCCAATGTTTACGGATGTCGGTTCCACCGTGACCAGGTCGCCGGAGTACACCTCGTCTGTGGTATATCTTTGAAGCACGTGTTTATCTGGGTCGTGAACATAGCGGACAGGCATTCCATCGGTTTTAATCGTACGATGATCAATCCGCAAACTGAACGAAGTCATGTACTCTTCATCATAATCCTTGATATCGGTATGGTCGAAATTATACCCCCATTTTTCAGTAATAGGAGGAAGTTGGATGAGACCGTACACTCGATTCTCAAACACCACCGTGTCCCGGGGGTTAAGAGGTTGGGAGTGATGCTGGAACGATTGCTTGTCGTTTCCATTCATGGATTCAATGTTAATGCTCTCCACAGAGGGTGCCTGAACGAGGTATTTGGATTCTTCGTCATCGCTTTCTTTCCTCGTCAGGGCGGAAAGGTCGATGCTGTACAAAACATGGATAGTGGTCCCGCTGTGCCACACCTCATTGATTTGCATCCGACCATCTTTATCAGGAATTGGAGTAGACTCCTGAGGCCGGACGGTTAAACCTTTTTTCCTGGCTAGTGATAAATTGTGAACACGTTCTTCATAAAAATCATTCACCTGTTCAAATGTATCAACTTCACGCCATTGGAGCGGAAATTCTTCAAGGTCCACTGATTTTGCTTTTCTCATTGGTTTGGAGTCTGTGCTCAAAGCCAACTTTTCTTCACTGCTGTCTGTGTAAACATATGCCCCTATAGCTAAAACCATCAGAGAAACAATGATCAAAATCCACTTGCTCTTATTGGTGCCTTTCTTCATATGTAAATAACCCTTTCTTTTGGTGTTTGGTGATAATCTTCTTCATTAAATCTCCATCCTGTTTCGAACTAAAGCTGCCTATATTTAAAGATTCAGTATCGAGGCTTTTGTTGAATAGATGGGGGCTACGGGGAATAACTCCCAATGAAGCCATTCTGGATGCTGTAAATTTGTTATAGAATCTCTATACTTATGACGGGAGTGTCTGGACGATGGAGTTGGACGAGTAGCTTCCCAGGCACCCCTGACGCTCGACCCGGGCAACGACCCACGAGAACATCTCGAAATAGAGTCTTCAAAAACCCTGCCATATTCATTTATAAACCATCTTAAAAGTCTTAGCGTTATGGAGATTATTGTAGAGGTTTGCAGGTGTTCCACTCATATGATAACAGAATTTTCGGTCATTATGAGAGATAAGAACTAAAAAAGTGATCTCACAATCGAGATCACTTTTTTAATCTTCATCATCCGAATAATAGTGGTAGAGAGCTTCGCTTTCAGAATGGACTTCATCATCATCCGCTTGATGGGAAAAGGATTGGTTGTAGCTCAACTTTCGATTGAACACTTGTGCCATTTCATTGGTCTGCTCCACAGTACCTCGTCTTTGTTTTTTCTTTTTCATATAATTTTCCTCCTTTTTAGGTAGTTTTCCTCGTGAAAAAAGGATTAAACTTTAGTTCTAATTTTCCGATATTTAGGAAGAGGGAATAAAATTTTTTGGAGTAGGTGAACGGAATGGCTCGGACCATTGAACATCCTTGGAATACACTTAAGCAGCTTTCCATCCCTATATGGTTCTTCGATATTGAAAAAGAGAACATCTATGTGAGTGAAAGGCTGAAGAGTAAATGGAAGCTGGATTCAACCCTATTGAGTTGTTGGGATTTACAGCAGCTCATACCTAAGGATGACTTGGCATATATGGACCATCAAACGATGACGAAAGAGAATCGTCATTTTTTTTATATGAATTACCGTTTGATGAACGATGGAAAGTACGAATGGATGAAGGATATCGTCACGCCTTTCTTTGATGAGGATGGAAACATCATTGGATATACAGGTATGTCCGCTCCGCATTCTGCTTACATTGAAGAATTAGGTCGGATTAAGGAAGCCATTGTGGAGATTGGTGATGCTTTTCTTTCATACAATGGACAAGAATTCTTTGATTTTCTTGTAGAGTATTTATCCTCCGTCCTTGATGTGGAAACCGTGCTGGTCGGAGAATTGACTGGAGAAGCTAAAAATGAAGTGACAGCGATTTCCTTTTCTCATAAAGGAATCACTAGTTCGGGCTTGCGTTATGCGTTGAAAAACACCCCTTGTGAGCAAGTAACGAGGTTTCATGAATGTTATTATCCGAATGATGTAGGGACACTTTTCCCTGAAGATCAAACGATTAAGGATTATGGAGTGGAGAGTTATCACGGGAAAGCTTTGCTTAACTCGGATGGTGAAGTCATCGGAATCCTTGCGATCATGGATTACCGGACGCAGACGAGCGGGCCATTAAGCAAGGCTCTTTTTCAAATCTTTGCTGATCGGACAGCAAATGAGCTTTCCAGGATGCAAGCAGAAAAGAAGCTGGAGATGTTGTCTCAATACGATCCTTTGACGGGGCTTGTTACAAGAAGCTATCTTTTAGGAATCCTGGAAGGTGAAATTCAATCCACGGCAGAAAAAGAACACTATATGGCTCTCTTACTCATCGACATTGATAATTTTAAAATGATCAATGATTCCTGGGGACACACGAAAGGGGATGAACTGCTTCGGCAGTTCTCCCGCTACTTGAGGCAGACCTTCGCACATCATGATGCTGTGATCTCCAGAATCAGCAGTGATGAATTTGTTGTCCTTCTCAGACATGTCCAAAGCATCGAAGAGCTGAGGGGGATCAGTGATCACGTTATTCACTCGATGCGACGCCCTTTTCTTATTGGGGAAAAAGAGTTCTATAATACCGTCAGTATTGGTGTTACATTCACCCCGGAGCGCCTCCGAGATCAATATAGTGGAGAAACTCTTTTACGCCATGCGGATGCAGCGATGCACGAAGCTAAGAGAAGCGGAAAAAATCGCTATGCTGTTTATGAAGAAAAAATGAGTGAGCAGATGAGAGAAGAGCTCCATTTGAAGCAATCCCTCCATCATGCACTTGATAAACATCAGTTTGAGCTACATTATCAGCCTCAGGTGTGTGGAAGAACATCACAGGTGATCGGGCATGAATCACTCATTCGTTGGAACCATCCGGATTATGGTTTGTTGTCTCCACAATATTTCATCAGCCTTGCTGAGGAATCGGGGATGATTATAGAGATTGGGGAATGGGTATTGAACGAAGCTTGTCAGCAAGCAAAAAGATGGCAGGTGGAAGACCGAAGGCCGGATTTGAAAATTTCAGTGAATCTGTCTGCCCAGCAGTTCAAGGATTTCAATCTTTCAAAAAAAGTGCTCAAAGCTCTTAGAGATTCAAAGCTTCCTCCTGACAGCCTGATCCTTGAAATTACGGAAACAATGGTCCTTCAGGATTTTGAACGCAGCACAGATACATTGAACGGGTTGCGGGAAAAAGGGATCAAAGTCCATTTGGATGACTTCGGCGTTGGTTTTTCTTCCCTCAGTTATTTGAATCGTCTTCCTGTTGATGCGATAAAAATCGATCGATCGTTCATCAATCAAATCGGAGAGCAAGGGGAAGAAGTGCCGATTGTTAATGCCATTATCAGTATGGCGAAAAGTCTTGGGATTCAGGTCATTGCTGAAGGTGTGGAAACCAGTGAACATATGGCATACTTAAAGCAGAAAGGCTGTTATGAATATCAAGGGTATTACTTTAGCAAGCCAGTGCCGGCAAGCCTCGTGCTCAACTGAAAAGGATGGGGATGGATGTTCATTATGGACTGGCGCGCTGATTTTTTGTTATTTTTTGGTGTAATACTCTACATCCCATTAAGGTTGTTTTATGCTCAGAGTGTCACTCTCTGAGCTATTTTTCTGTATATTTTTTCAGGTAGAATGTTGGAACAATAAGGTTGAGGAGGGATTACATATGGCAGAAATGTTGACGGTTTTTGATGAAAAAGGGCATCCGATTGGTGTGAAAGAAAGAGATCATGTCCATCAGGATGGGGATTGGCATGAAACCTTCCATTGTTGGATGTTCCACATGGAAGGTGAGAATATCCAATTACTGCTGCAACAAAGAGCGGATCATAAGCAGGATTTCCCGAGCCTTTATGATATTACAGCTGCCGGACATATAGAAGCAGGGGAGGATGTACGTCTGGCTGGCGTCCGGGAAATCGAAGAGGAAGTTGGTTTTAAGGTGGCCCCGGGGGAGTTGGCCTATCAAGGCGATTTCAAGGAAGAATTGAAGGAAGGGACACTCTTAGACCGTGAGATTTGTCATATTTACCTTCTACCATGGACAAGTGATAGGTCTTTTAAAATTGGAGAAGAAGTGAAGGATATCGTTTCTGTGCCACTGGATGATTTGGAAGAGTTAATGGATAAACAAGGGAGCGTAAAGGGGTTCTCTATTCTTACTGGAAATGAGAAAGCAGTGACTCGTAACAACCTTGTCCCTCATGAAAAAGGATATGAGCGGTACATCTTTCATGTGATTCGTGAATATGTCGCAAAACTTTGACAATATTCCTGCTTTTTCTATATAATTTCTCATTAAGTGATAGAGAGAGGAGACGAACGATGACGAATACATCATTTGATACGAAAATCGTACACCATAAAGCGGATCAGCGACTTGTGCCGAATAGTAAGAGCACGCCGATTTACCAGACGTCCGCCTTTACATTCAAAGACTTGGATCATTTAGAAAGTTATTATGAGGGAAACAGCCCTTATTTATATACAAGAGAGCGGAACCCCAATACAGATGAACTTGCGGGGACCGTTGCGGAACTGGAGGAAGCGCCAGCCGGGGTGGCCTCTTCATCCGGAATGTCAGCCATTCTTGCCGGTATTCTAGCGGTTGCAAAACCAGGGGATCATATCGTTGCCGCAGAGGATGTTTATGGGGGTTCACACAAGCTGATCACCAAAGAGCTGTCCACGTTCGGTATTGATGTCACGATGGTTTCTTTTTCAAATCTTGAGAAAGTTTCAGAGGTGATCACGGATCAAACGAAGCTTCTCTATACGGAATCGATCTCCAATCCTTTTTTAAGGGTGGAAGATTTAGAAGGTTTAGTCGCCCTTGCTCGTAAAAAGAATGTCAAAACGATGGTTGATAATACGTTCGCTACCCCATACTTATTGCAGCCGTACTCGCATGGAGTGGATCTTGTTGTCCATAGTGGGACAAAGTATATTGGTGGACACAGTGACGTGACGTGCGGGGTATTGGTCGGAAATGAAAATCTGGTTCAGGCCGCTACTCAAAAGATTGTCACATTTGGTGCGAATCTGAGCCCGTTCGAAGCATGGCTGACTCAACGGGGGGCAAAAACATTAGGTCTTAGAATGAAAAAACAATCATACAATGCAGAACAGGTAGCGAAAGCCCTGGGTGAACATGATGCCGTCCGTACCGTCTATTATCCTGAAAAGGTATCGGAAAGAGGGAACGGAGCCATTGTGACCATTGAGCTTAATGATTCGATTGATGTAGAGGCGTTTTTCCGTTCACTCGGTTGGGTGAAAATCGCCCCTACGCTCGCAGGTGTGGAAACAACGGTTTCTTATCCTGTCCGTACCTCTCATCGTGCGTTATCGAATACTGAACGTGAGAAAATTGGCATCAATGATTATGTGATTCGTCTGTCGATTGGCATTGAAGATCATGAAGATATTGTAAAACAGCTGAAAAAAGCGCTCGCAGATTCTAAAAATTAAATTTTCTAAAATAATTGACTTTTCTGATTGTTATCCGTTATAATTCTCAACATAATCAATCAACTGCATACATCTCTTATCAAGAGAGGCTGAGGGAATAGGCCCTGTGAAGCCCGGCAACCTTCAAACATCGGTTTGAAAAGGTGCCAAGTCCTACAGATCAGATTGATCTGGTAGATAAGAGGAGGAATCGAAATAACAAACCCTCTTCTTATTTAGAAGAGGGTTTTTTGCTGTTCGGTAAAAGGTCCATGGACTATTCGTATGCTTAAAGCCAACTATATCTATAAGAATAGGAATCAATCTTTTTGAGGAGGAAATAAACATGACGAATTCATTTGAAAGCTATGATGTTGATACGATTTCTTTACACGGAGGACAGTCACCCGATCCGACGACAGGATCTCGTGCAGTCCCGATTTACCAAACGACCTCCTATGTTTTCCATGACACAGAACATGCCCAGAGTCTCTTTGCCCTAGACGAACCTGGAAATATTTATTCCCGTATCGGAAATCCGACCGTTGATGTTTTTGAAAAAAGAATGGCCCTCTTGGAGGGAGGGGTGGCTTCTGTAGCGACGGCTTCCGGAATGTCTGCCATTGCACTATCAATTTTGAACATCGCAGGCTCCGGAGATGAAGTGGTTGCTGCGGCAAATCTTTATGGTGGGACTTATAATTTATTCGCTAATACTTTACCGCGATATGGCATTAAAGTTCATTTTGTTGACCCGGAGGATCCTGAAAACTTCCGTAAAGCCATTACAGACCGAACGAAAGCGGTTTTTGCTGAAACGATCGGAAATCCGAGCCTCCACGTGCTCGATATTGAAAGGGTGGCGGCTGTTGCTCATGAGCATGACCTTCCACTTCTCATCGATAACACATTCGCCACCCCTTATACGTGCCGTCCCATTGAGCACGGAGCCGACATCGTCATCCACTCCGCAACGAAATGGATTGGGGGTCACGGAACGGCTATTGGAGGAGTGGTCGTAGACGGAGGACAGTTCAATTGGGGGAACGGCAAGTATCCCGTATTCACTGAGCCTGATGACAGTTATAACGGGATCGTTTATACCGCTGACTTTGGAACCCTTGCCTATATAACGAAACTGCGTGTTCAATTGCTTCGTGATTTTGGATCTTGTTTGAGCCCGCATAATGCTTTCTTGTTATTGCAAGGATTAGAGACGCTGCATTTGCGTGTCGCCCGCCACGGGGACAATGCACAGGAAATCGCAGAATACTTACAAGGACATCCTGATGTGGAATGGGTTTCGTACCCAGGGCTCCCTACACATCCAGCTCATGAACTAGCCAATCGTTACCTTGATGGAGGGTATGGTTCGATCGTAAACTTTGGCATCAAAGGTGGACGGGAAGCTGGAAGAAGTGTGATCAATAATATTTCGCTCTGGTCTCATGTAGCAAACGTCGGAGATGCCAAATCATTGATCATCCACCCTGCTTCAACGACACATCAGCAATTGTCCGTTGAGGATCTTGCTGCAAGTGGAGTGACGGAGGAATTAATTCGCTTATCCATAGGACTTGAATCGAGCAAAGACTTGATCAACGACCTTGATCGTGCCATTGCAAAAGCGACAGGAAGAGAAACAGACCGCACGGCCATTACAGAAAATGATGAAGGTGTCATCAAGTGGGCCTTGAGCTCCTCCAAAACCCAAGAAGGTGGAGACACACGACCGAAACGTTTAGCGGTGGTCGGGTTGAGCGGGAAGCCCTCCCGTCCGAGTCATCGTCTAGCCAGAAAAATGCAGAGACTGGGCTACCAAATTGTCCCTGTAAATCCAAGAGAAACAGAAGTATTAGGAGAGAAGGCATACCCAGATTTGAGATCGATTCCATTTAAAGTTGATGTTGTGCAAGTATTCCGGAGCCCAGAAGCAGCTATTGAAATTGCTAAGGAAGCAGCAGAGATCCGACCGGACGTTTTCTGGCTGCAAGAAGGGGTCATCGCCCCGAAGGCGGCCCAGATCGCAAGTGAAGCTGGACTTGAAGTGGTGCATAACCGTTGTACCTATAAAGAAGCCCAGCGGTTAAGAGGAACCATTGATACCTATGCATGTGAAATCTAGAAACCAATAATAGAGGAGGATGGAAAATGAAACTAAAGAAAACGTTCATCACTTTAGGGTTACTTGCGACATTGGGGCTTGTAGGTTGTTCGGGAGATGCAGAAGGGGAAAGCAGCTCACTAGATAAAGTAACGCTCGATTATGCGTATTATTCTCCGACGAGTCTAGTATTGAAAGAGAAGGGTTTCGCTGAAGAAATTTTCCAAGATGAAGGGATCGAAGTGGAATGGGTTCTCAGCCAGGGAAGTAACAAAGCCCTTGAATTCTTGAATTCAAGCAGTGTAGACTTCGGTTCGACTGCCGGCGCTGCGGCCCTGATGGCGAAAGCGAATAACGCTCCCGTAGAATCTGTTTATTTGTATTCCAAGCCCGAATGGACGGCACTTGTTACGAACCCTGATAGTGGAATATCGTCCGTGGAAGATTTGAAAGGAAAGAAGGTAGCGGCAACGCTCGGGACAGATCCTTATATTTTCTTAGTTCGCGCACTGAAAGATCACGGGCTTTCCACGGATGACATTGAGCTTGTGAATTTGCAGCACCCTGAAGGAGCATCTGCACTTACTAATGGAAACGTCGATGCGTGGGCCGGGCTCGATCCTCATATGGCTCGCAATGAATTAGAAGGCGGGGCGGAACTCTTCTACCGTAAGCCGGAATTCAATACTTACGGAACGCTGAACGTTCGGTCGGACTATGCCAAACAACATCCGGAAATCGTTAAACAGGTCATTGAAGCTTATGAAAAAGCAAGAGAATGGACAGTTGAGAACCCTGAGAAAGCAGCAGAAATCCTTGCTGAAGAAGCGGGATTGGATCTAGAAGTAGCCAAGAAGAGTTTGGAACGGAATGATCTCTCGAACCCTGTACCAGGAGAGGCGTTGAGGGAAACCGTTCTAGGAGCCGGTCAAGTGCTTCAGGAAGAAGAAGTCATTAAAGCAGACGTGGATATTGAGAAAATTACAGAAGCACTTATCAATCCGCAATATGCGGAAGAAGTGATTAAGTAAAAAGGAGGGAACACGTTTATGTCCAGTCGTACAGAAACGACCGTCAGACCGGCAGCCCGGGTGAATAAAGCTCGTGCGGTGAAGAGAAACCTATCTGGTTCCTGGCTCGGTCTGATCCTTCCTGTTTTCATCATCCTTTTGTGGGAGTATGCTTCGAGGTCGGGGTGGGTGGCTCCTCATTTGCTTCCTTCTCCAACGACCGTTGTGAATGAAATGGCGGCACTGGCTCAGGGGGGAGAGCTTTTGGGGCATATCACCATCACGCTTTACAGAGTTTTTGCTGGCTTTCTAGCAGGTGCAATAGCGGCGGTTCTTCTCGGAGCAGCGACAGGTTATGTAAAAGTCATTCATCAGTTGCTCGACCCCATGCTGCAAGCATTGAGAGCCATTCCGTCCCTCGCTTGGGTTCCATTATTTGTTTTGTGGATCGGTATTGGAGAAGCTTCTAAAATCACCCTTGTGGCTGTGGGTGTCTTCTTCCCGGTGTACTTGAATTTGACTTCAGGCATACAGGGAATTGATCGTAAGTTGATTGAAGTTGGTAGAATATACAATTTCACAAGTCTTCAGCAAATCAAAAAAATCATTCTTCCAGCCGCCTTGCCATCTTTCATCGTTGGCTTAAGGAGTGGACTGAGTCTCGGGTGGATGTTCGTGGTCGCAGCAGAGTTGCTCGGCGCAAGCCAGGGTCTTGGGTATTTGATGGTGTACGGTCAGAATACCTCAGCTCCATCCCTCGTAATTGGAAGCATTATACTGTTTGCCATCTTTGGAAAAATCACAGATGAAATCTTGAAGAGAATTCAGACCAAAACGTTGAAATGGCAGGACAATCTGGAAAATGCCTCATAAAGGAGGGTGTCTATGTTAGCTGTCCATCAAGTATCGCGCACATTTCAAAATGGGAAAGCAGGATTTGAGAATATCAATTTGCAGTTGCAGAGAGGAGAAGTTGTCGGTGTCCTGGGAACGAGTGGTTGTGGCAAAAGTACACTACTGCGTGTTCTTTCAGGTCTGGATCCGCAATTTGAAGGAAGCATTCGCACAGAGGCGGAACGCCCGGAAGAAGCTTTCGGAATGATGTTCCAAGAGCCGAGACTCATGCCGTGGTTAACCGTTTTGGATAATGTGACGTTCGGCTTTTCTAAAAAGCAAAAGAAGTCAGAGGCGTTGGACTTAATTGAAACGGTGGGACTGCAGGGGTTTGAAAAACATTATCCCAAAGACCTATCAGGTGGAATGGCCCAGCGAGCAGCAATTGCCAGATCTCTGCTCAGTCAACCGGACATCCTCCTCCTGGATGAACCGTTTAGTGCTCTTGATGCTTTTACAAAAATGCAGCTGCAAGACTTACTATTGTCCATTTGGGAAAAGCGTAGGACGACGACCTTGCTCGTCACCCACGACATTGATGAGGCGCTCTATTTATGTGACCGAATCGTAATCATGCGCGGTCAGCCGGGGCAGATCGCATCAGAAATCTTCATCAATCGTTCCAAACCTCGAAAACGAGGGGACCACCGCTTGGCTGAGTTGAAAGAAGAAATATTGAAGGAATTGGATTTCACCAAACCATAAGGAGGAGCTAGATCATGACAGCAGCGATCATCCCACCACAACCTGCAAAATACAATATAGAAGCAGAATGGATGGAAGGAGAGCCTTTTGATTGGATTGCCGTAAACGATCGTTTTACGTGGAATGTGACTGGTAAGGTGAATATGGCATACGAATGTGTGGACAGACATGTCGATGAAGGAAGAGGGAACCGGGTCGCATTACACTACGTATCGGAGAAGGGAGAATGGACCCTTACCTTCGCTGAGCTTAAGAGTGAAGTCAACCGCTGGGCGAATGTGCTCCTTCAACATGGTGTAAAAAAAGGGGACTTCGTTTTCGTCTTTTTACCAAAACATCCCCGCTGTCACATTGCGATGTTGGCCGCCATTAAAATTGGTGCGGTGGTCGGTCCTTTATTTGAAGCTTTTATGGAAGAAGCGGTAAAAGACCGCATCAATGACTGTGAGGGCAAGTATCTAATTACAGACGATTCCTTTATGGATCGAGTGAACAGAGAAGAGATTCCAAGCCTGACAACGATTTTCACTACGAATCAAACGGGTGGAGCCATTCCTTCCATTACAAAGGAAGCAGAAGAAGCGAGTGACGAACTGGACACGGTGTGGGTGGACCTCGATGACGGGCTCAACATTCATTATACGAGTGGATCGACCGGGAAACCAAAAGGAATCATCCATGCCCATCGAAACATGATCCAGCAGTATCAGACGGGACGTTGGGTGTTGGATCTGAAAGAAGACGATGTGTACTGGTGTACAGCACATCCCGGATGGGTGACAGGTACAGTCTATGGAGTATTCGCCCCCTTGTTGAACGGAGTGACTACAGTCATTCACGGAGGACGCTTTTCTGCGAAAGCGTGGTATGAAGTATTGGAGAAGGCTAAAGTTTCTGTATGGTACAGTGCCCCCACCGCCTTTCGGATGATGAAATCCCAGAGTGAAGATATGCACGCCCGCTATGACCTTTCTTCTCTACGTCATATTTTAAGTGTTGGAGAACCACTCAACCCAGAAGTCATTCACTGGGCATATCAAAAGTGGAATTTGAGGATACATGATACATGGTGGATGACAGAAACTGGAGCGCAGCTGATTGCTAATCTTCCCACACGCCCGATCAAACCTGGCTCCATGGGACGTCCGATACCTGGAATTGAAGTCGAAATCCTTAGTGAAGATGGGCAGCCGCTTCCTCCATATGAGACAGGACATCTGGCCATTCGATCCGGCTGGCCTTCCATGATGAAAGAAGTGTGGAAGAACCCGGGTAAATTCTCTTCCTATTTCCCGTTTGGTGAAGAGTGGTATTTGGCTGGAGATTTAGCCTATAGGGACGAGGAAGGTTACGTATTCTTTCAAGGCAGAAGTGATGATATGATCAATTCTTCTGGAGAGCGTATTGGTCCTTTCGAAGTGGAAAGCAAATTACTTGAGCACCCAGCTGTAAGAGAATCGGGAGTGATTGGAAAGCCCGATCCAGTACGTGGAGAAATAGTAAAAGCTTTTATTGTTGTTCATGATGGATACAAGCAGCGGGAAGGTCTCTTGGAAGATTTACGACATTTTGTGAAAACCGAGCTCGCTGCCCACTGTGCTCCAAGGGAAATTGAAGTTATAGAAGAACTTCCGAAAACACAGATCAGCGGGAAAGTTTTGCGGAGGGAATTGAAGAAGCGGGAAAGTGCTAATTCTTGATAAAGAACGGCTGTCACATAAGTGGCCGTTTTTTTATGCAACAGGATAATATTATATGCATGGCTAGAGGGGGATTTGTGAATATGTAATAAATTCTAAACATTCTCATAATGTAGAAATAACTATGAATCTCGCGGTTTCAATGGCCATTGAAAGTTATGCAGCACCGTTTGGTACATAGTTGTATAAGAAACTACCAGCAAATTCTATTCAATTTTCAATCATTCTGTGTTATAATTTATAAAGCACATTTACACCCGCACTGGTTGCAACCATCTATGAAGAGCCTGAAACACAACCATATCAAGGCTCGAAGGTACCGAATTCTATATTGTAAGTAAGTCTTTTTTTAATGCTTTTTGACATGGCAGGGAACATGTCGCCTTTAAGTATTTTCACTTTTTAAACAAAATAATAAGTAAGCGTTTTCATAATGTTGTAGGAGGTTACTTCATGAAACTAACAACCAAGATTTTTATAGGTTTAATTCTTGGTGCTATTGTAGGCTTAGGTCTGCATTTAGCTGCGCCTGATTTGTTCACTACGTTAGATGCTTATGTTTTTGGCCCTTTAGGTACGGTATTCTTAAATCTTATTAAAATGCTAGTTGTACCAATCGTGTTCTTCTCTATCACACTAGGTACCGCTTCTCTTGGTGACCCAAAGAAATTAGGTAGAATCGGTGGAAAGACCATTGCATTCTTCCTCGTCACAACGACGATTGCGATCAGTATTGCGATTTCTCTTGCGTACGTTTTCCAGCCTGGGAATATTGACATCAACCCAGCGGGGGCAGAGTATGAAGCTCAGGAAGCACCTGGTGTTGTCGAAACATTTACAAACATTATTCCGACAAACCCTATCCAGGCAATGACGGAAGGGAACATGCTTCAAATTATCGCCTTCGCGATCTTCATCGGCTTCGCACTTGCGATGCTTGGTAAGAAGACGGAAGGGATTTACAAGCTTGTCGAACAAGGAAATGAAATTATGATGTTCCTTGTAAACTTGATCATGCGCTTTGCTCCTTATGGTGCCTTCGGTCTCCTTGCTTCTGCGATTGGAACGATGGGAATCGACGGTATGAAAGGGATGGCTATGTACATGTTCGTCGTCATCCTAGGATTAATCATCCATGGAATCGTGACGTACGGGTCTGCTGTTGCATTCCTAGGAAAGATGAATCCAATCAAGTTTGTCAAAGGGTTCTTCCCTGCGATGACGGTCGGTTTCAGTACATCAAGCAGTAGTTCAACACTGCCAATTTCCATGAAAACAGCCCAGGAAAACTTGAATGTTCCGAAGCCTGTCAGCAGTTTTGTTCAGCCTTTGGGTGCAACCATCAACATGGATGGTACAGCGATCATGCAGGGTGTAGCGACAATTTTCATTGCTCAAGTCTACGGTTCTGACCTTTCCTTTGCGCAACTGGTTATGGTCGTCCTGACGGCGGTTCTTGCAAGTATTGGTACTGCAGGGGTCCCGGGTGTAGGATTGATTATGCTTGCGATGGTTCTTAACCAAGTCTCTCTGCCAGTCGAAGGAATTGCTCTCATCATCGGTATCGACCGACTGCTTGATATGCTACGTACATCCTTGAACATCACGGGTGACGCAGCATGTGCTGTCGTAGTTGCTGAATCAGAGCGGAAATACGGCATCGATGAAGATGCCAAACGTATGGAAGCATAAAGCATAATAAACGAAAGTGCAACCTTTTTGGTTGCACTTTTTTATTTTCATATAAATCTATCTCTCCAAATGCCCCATTTTCTTATAGGTTATTAAACTAAATGGCAGGATTGTGGAAGGGTAGGGAATAAAAGGATGATGTGTCCGGCTGCTTTTGAAGCAGTCGGATTTTTTATGGAAAGCAAATGAATTTGTTATATGGACACAAAGGTTTTCGTATGAGAAAGAAGAATATTAGTAACAAAGAATAGGAGAGGGGTGACGTGTATCCGAGGCCTTTGATGGGTATAGTAACAGATAGATCATTTAGAAGAGGTGATACGATGTTTTATTCAGTGACATTACAAAAAATAATCTTTCTAACAGGGATCGGTGTCATTATTGGGGCCATCATCGGATTTTCGTCTGTTCTGGGATTCGGTCTTGATGGATCCGTTTTCGTCCTTTCTATGTTCTTGAGTATCATCAGTGTTTATGCGACGGCCATGTACGCGGAACTCTATCATATCCGTGAAGCCATCAATAAACAAAACAAGAATCTTTAAGAGAAATCATAGAAAAAACTCAATAATAGAATGGTTATGTATAAGACGCCTACAATCGCCATGGTCCAATACGTGGCCTTCGTAATTTTTTTGAAGATCACGAAAAACGTGGCGATGACAGCGGAAATGATAAAAACACTATAAAATATGTCCAACTCCTTTAACCCCTTTCTTCATTATTGTTGCTATTGTAATGGAAACGGAACAATTATGCGAGGAAGAGGAGAGGGTGGAATGTTTGGCAATGAGTGTATAGCTGCGGTTTATCCGCAGGTTGTAAAGGGAACAATGGAAGATAGTATCCAGAGAGGATGGGTGCTCCATGACCCTGTTTGATGGATTGTTTTTAGTAGTGACGGCCTTTTGGCTGGCAGAGTTTTTTATATTCAGAAATGATCGGACGGGAGAAAGTGGTTCTCATGAACGCCGCTCTTTTCTGCTGATCCTCGCGGCCGTGGTCGTGACGCTCGTATTTTCTCTCTTTATGCAGGAATGGGACATTGGGATTATTCATCATCGAGGAATCTGGTGGATAGGATTGGTGGTGTACGCCATTGGAGTAGGCCTGAGATATTGGGGAATTCTCCATCTGAAAGATCAATTTACACGCAACGTCTCCGTTCAAGAAGGAGACCGCCTCGTGAGTAGTGGTCCTTATCGTTTACTCAGACACCCTCTTTATACGGGGCTTTTATTCATCATTATTGGGTTTTGTTCAGGACTTGGTAACCTGTATGCAGCCCTCATATGTGGAATTTTCATGACAATCGCATTACTACATAGAATTAAGCTCGAAGAAGCGATGCTCGTGGAGCAGCATGGGGACCGATACAAAAGATGGTGCCGCTCGAGGTACCGGCTGATTCCTTTTGTCTATTAATTTTGGAGGTGGATGGATTGAAAAAGAAAACAGCGGTTGTAGTGGGAGCAGGTTTAGGTGGTATGTCAGCAGCAATTCGACTGTCGGCAGATGGTTATGATGTGAAAATCATTGAAAAGAACAGCAACATAGGTGGAAAGCTGAACCGCAGGGAAGGAAAAGGGTTTACGTTTGATACTGGACCATCCATATTGACGATGCCTTGGGTGCTGGAGCAGCTTTTTGAAAGTGTACATCGTCGTCTTGAGGACTACATTACTGTAGAACGTGTTGAACCTCAATGGCGTACATTTTTTGAAGATGGTACACAACTGGATGTAACGAGTGACCTGCCAAACATGCTGGAAGAGATGGCTAAGGTCACCGAACGGCCGAATCGAAAGCTGACAGACTTCTTGTCCTACAGTCAGGATATGTATGAACTCTGTATGAAGAGTTTTTATAAATATAGTATTGAAGACCTGAAAGATTTGAAGAAACATCATAAATTGAGTGAACTATTCCAGATGGATCCGATGAATACGGTAGCGAAAGCGACGCACAAGCACTTTGATAACAAATACCTGGAACAGCTGTTCAACTATTTTGTGATGTACGTAGGCTCTAATCCTTATGCTACACCGGCTATTTTAAACCAGCTCGTCTATGTTCAGCTCGGGCTTGGCATTCATTATGTTAAAGGCGGTATGTACAAAATTGCCGAGGGTATGGGGCGTCTTATGGAAGAGCTGCGTATCG
Organism: Halobacillus sp. Nhm2S1; assembly: GCF_019599545.1. Lineage (GTDB taxonomy): Bacteria > Bacillota > Bacilli > Bacillales > Halobacillaceae > Halobacillus. The sequence continues at coordinate 36,644 of NZ_JAIEZV010000005.1, forward strand.
ATGTGGAATTGAATACTCCGGTCCAGCGATTTGTCGTTGATGGTGATCGTGTCATCGGTGTAGAAACGGCAGAAGGAACGGTTCACGAAGCGGATGTAGTCGTCTCCAACCTTGAGGTCATTCCAGCATATCGGAAGCTAGCCCCGCAAACATCCAAAGTGAAGAAAGAAACTAAAGCTCTCGAGAAAAAATTCGATCCTACCGTATCAGGGCTTGTGCTGTTACTTGGTACAGATCGCAAGTTCGAGAATTTGAAGCATCATAATTTTCTATTCTCTGAAGATCCGGAAAAAGAATTCAAACAGATTTTTGAAGAAGGTAAGCCGGCGGATGATCCGACCATCTATATCGGAATCTCAGCAAGGTCTGATGAAACACAAGCGCCTGAAGGGAAAGACAATCTCTTTGTACTTACACACGTTCCACCGCTTGAAAACAAAAAGCGTAAGCCAATTGACTGGGATGCCTATCGTGAAACGGTGTTGGATAAGTTGGAGCGTATGGGTATGGAAGGTCTGCGCGATTCTATCGAGTTTGAGTATCGTTTTACTCCTGAAGACCTTGAGGCCTTATATGGTCCAAACGGTGGATCGATTTATGGGATAGCGGCTGACCGCAAGTCCAATGGTGGATTTAAGATCCCTTCCAAGAGTCAAATTTATGATGGGCTCTATTTTGTCGGTGGCTCTACCCACCCGGGTGGAGGTGTACCGATGGTCACATTGTCGGGACAGCTGACTGCCGACTTGATTAAAGAGAAGGAAACAGAACCCGTTCACCAATAAAACAAAAGCTCAGCGCCGTCGAGGCACTGAGCTTTTTGTATGAGAGACAGACCTTTATTCTTGGGTTCCATTCATTTACTGTTTACCTGTGTGAAGGGAAGGGAATGGTTGAAAAATGCCATACTGAAGTCGAGTTGAAGGAGTTTTTTTATGAGCGACTGGATGATTTTTGCTCTGTTTTTTATATCAGGAATTTTAACCTTTTTCATAGCATCAAGACTTGCGATATTTGGAGATGCGGTGAAAGAAAAAACGAGAGCATCTTCCGCTTTCATGGGAGCGATCATTGGTATAGCTATCTCGCTGCCTGAATTGACATCAAGCGTTACGGCGATCGTCATCGACAGCCCTGACTTGGCTGTTGGGAATTTGATCGGAAGCAACTTATTCAACATCATGGGGCTTGCGATTTTTGACATTGTCTATCGCCGCTATCAAATATTGACGCATGCCACTGTTGAGAGTAAGTTATATGGCTGGCTTGTGATTTTGATGACACTCATTGTCATGGCCGGTCTTAGTTTGACCCTGCCGACCCATATTTTCCACATTAGTTATACATCCATTGTCATTGTGGTTCTCTACTTTGTTGGTTCCAAGTTCATTAATGACCGGACAGAGTACCAGGGTAGAAAAGTGAAACGACAAAATGAACGATACAAAGACTTCTCCTATAAGCAGGTGCTTTGGCGCTTCATTTTATATGCTTTTCTCATTATGGTTATTGGCAGTGTGCTGACCATCACGGCGGAGCGTATATCCGTGATTACAGGCATTGGTGCCTCGTTCATTGGAGCTTTTTTGGTAGCCATCAGTACATCATTACCTGATGCTGTAAGTGTAGGAACGGCGCTCAAACTCAGGAATTTCAACCTTGGAATCAGTTCGCTACTCGGAAGTAATGCGTTCAACCTGATGATACTTGCCATTACAGATTTTATTTATTTCAAAGGGAATCTTCTTCAGCAATCGTCTCCTGCAAACATGGTCACAGGGGTGACGTCCATCGTGTTCATTCTATTAATCATCTATAGTATTACACGAAAAAATGTCCGCGCATGGAATTACTTGATTCCTTCATTCTTAATTATTGTGAGCTATTTTGTCACTACTTATATAGCGTTCCAGATGAAATGAAAAGCATGCTCTCCCATTTAAAAGTCGGGGAGTGGTTGATATCCAGCGGATTGAAGTTTCTTGGTACTGGGTGAAGGAAGTGAAGGAGGTGAGTGGATGGATTGGCCGGAACGTTTAGTGAACGAAGCGAAAAAAAGGATAGAACCCTATGATGTGGAAGGTTTCGTTCTAGGGAAAGGCGACCATCGTGGCAGAGTCATGATCGTCGGTGAGGCACCTGGTGAAAATGAGGCGGTTAAAGGTGAGCCCTTTATTGGAAGGGCAGGCGATGAACTGGACAAACAACTCGACTATCTCGGTTTATCAAGGGAAGATGTGTACATCACCAGTGTAGTCAGAAGTCGTCCCTACAAATGGGTGAATACGAACAAGAAGGGATCAGGAGGGAAGCGGAAAGCCAACCGTAAACCAAACCAAAAAGAAATTTATGCTCATGCCAAGCTGCTCGATTACCAAATCGAACAAATGAAACCTGAGATCATTATCGCTCTTGGGGGAGTCGCATATGAGCGGCTGACCGGTGATAAGGGGAAAATTAGTGATGTTATTGGTGAAGCCATCCGCACCCGTATACAAAGGGAAGAGGGTGGAGGATATGGGGAGACGGAGAAAGAATATACGGTCGTTCCTCTCTATCATCCAGCGGCTATTTTCTATAATCCAAAAATCAAGGAAGATATCTATCATTCACTTGATCGGTTGAAAGATTATTTAGAGCGTGAAGAGGAGTAAGGCTATTGTTACCTTCAGCGGACATATATTTTAAATAAAAAGGAGATCCACCATGAGAGGTGGTTCTCCGTCTAAGGAGTTAACTGTCTCCATTTTGGTTCATCTGAACCTTTTCAAAGACAAAGTAGCCCTGTGTACTGGCCGTTGCAGCTCCTAAGCCTGTGCTTCTCCAGCTACGGATGGCGATTCGATTTTCGTCGTCATCTCCTTTGATTCTGTAAATTTTCGTTTCAGGGAGAAAAGCGGTCACACTCTCCAATGCGTCAGAACCCTCGCCTGGTTCTTTGTGGTTGATGGTTCCAATGACATCTCCGAGCTCCTTGGGTGAGACTCTTTTTGCTGTTTGGAAAAACTGCTCATCCTCATGAATGACGTACGTTTCCCTGACCATCATCGACGTTTTGTGCTTCTGTGAGTTATCGGCTTTAACAAATGTGGAAGGTGGCTCTACAGCTGCTGTCTTCAGCTCAGGTACGGTGTCTTTGGTCATCAGCAAACCCGCTGTTTCCGGTGGCTGGTGGTTTTGTGAGAGTTGCCATCCTGTAAACAGGAGGAGGGTTGCTGTTGGGAGGAGGAGGGACTTCCTGCCCGCGTGTGATTTCTTTTGTTTCTTTATGTGGGAAGATTTCAAGACCATCTTCTTCATATGTCTTTCATCAAATGGGACCTGGTCATATTTCACGTTCTGGTCCATTTTTTTTAGTTTACGATCAATCAAATCACTCACTCTGGGAACTCCCTTCCGATGTTAACCTTTCTTGCAGTAGTTGACGTGCGCGTCTTAAACGAGTCTTCACTGTGTTCGGACTTGTGTTCAGCACATTCGCCAATTCATTGATGTCGAACTCTTCAAAGTAATATAAAATGATGATTTCTCTGTATTTATCTTCAAGCTTCAGCACATGAGTCAGCAGGGTCTCATCTTCATCCTGCTGCAGCACGAATTCTTCCGGAGTCTCCTTTGTTGAAGGGATGGAACGAAATAGTTCCGTACCTTTTTTAACGACTCTTTTCATGTATGAGCTTTTTAAATGGTCTTTACACAAGTTAATGGTAATCTTGTATAACCATGTTTTTATCGTAGATTCTTTTTTGAAACTGGCATATTTCTGGTATGCTTTAATAAACGTTTCTTGAGTAATATCTTCAGCTAGCGCATAATCTTTTACATATGAATAAGCGAGCCATTTTAAATCATGGCCGTATTCTTGAATCCACTCTTCCAGCTGTTCCTCATCATGTTCTTCGGGTTCATATGTAGATTGTGAGCGTTGGTTGCGTATCAATTTTTCCCACCTCATCTGTTTAGACGACACTCCCCGAGAATAAGTTTTTACTTTGCTTTATTTCTTATGAGCATATCTATGTATTCGATAGAAATCACCGTTTTCCTTTTTAAAAAAGAGGGAGGGTCGTGGATGTATGCGGTCCTCTATGATTATCGGAGGGGTATGGAATGCAAAGACCTGGGCGTTGGCTTGCTGTTGCGGGATTTTTCTTATGGCTGATATGGAAAATTTCCTTTTCTATTGAATGGCTGGAATTTTCGATAGGTTTCAGTTTATTTGTTCTTGTTCCACTTTTACTTGAAGAAGCAGTCAAAGATTTTCGGGAAGATCGAGCGGAACATTGGTTGTGGCAGTGTCTGGTATGCCTGCTCCCATTTTCTATATCAGGGGTCTTGTCTTTATCCATGGAGGCGGGTTGGGAAGCAGCCGCGTGGGGGTTCATTTGGTTCATTTATACATTATCCGTGGCAGTGGGAGGCGTCTGGCGTTTTCGATTGCGTCAAGGGACGAGGGTGGAAGAGTTAAGTATCGATGCCGGTTTTCTATATTTATCCTTCGCCGGTCTCTTCCTCTTCTTCTCCCGTCTGCCTATAAAAAATTTCGGCTCATTTTCGACACGGGAATGGATTGTTTTGGCGTTGTTTTTTCACGGAGTTGTTTTTTTATTGGCCGTGATCACTGGGTTCTTCGGTCGGTACCGAAAAGAGATGGTGGTTAAGTCGAAAAAGCAAGTCGATCGACCTTACCGTTTTTTAGTTATTATGGTTCTCATCAGTCCCGTAATTGGTTTCTTCAGTCTCTTGTATGGAACGGAAGCAATCATTCTTTCAGTCGTCATCTTTTCATTTTTACTTGTTTGGATGTGCTTGTGGTGGTTCTGGTTATCGGTTGAGTTTAAGCCATGGGTACAGACGGCGTTGATTTTGACGAGCCTCATGGGGTTCAGTATCGTTGGCAGTGCGTTGTGGAAGGGATTGAGTATCGGTCGTTTGAGTAGTGTAGGGATGCTTGCCACCATTCCACCGTATGGATTCTTTTCTGCCTTGCTCTTTTCGTGGTTGATTGTTTTTGCATGGAGAGGTGTAAGTAAGCCCCGTCGAATGGTGCCTGAGAGCGATTAGCTTGCTGGGAAATGTTTCACGTGGAACTTGGATCTTCCTGTCGATCTTTGAACAGAATTCTACTATATAGAATAGCAGAAGCTTCCTCTTCAGTTATTACGGATTTATGCTATAATAAAAATGAAACGGCGACAGCTGCAACTGTCGCCAGGATACCGTTCGCATATCATGGATTCTGGCCTTCACTACGTGTGGAGGTCTATTTTTTATTGTTCATTTTTATGATGAGCGCAAGGAGCGTAATGATGAACGTTCCAAACGCGAACATGATCATAAGAGATTCATATGTGCTCATCGATGGCCTCACACCCTTTCTATCACAATCTTTTTTATAATAGGGAACGGTATCTATCTATAAGGATACCATATTTTGCGAAAAATAAGAACGTGTGTTCGTAAAATAGACAGAAGGAACTAAAAAACTCCGGCTTACCCGAGATGGTAAGCCGGAGTTTTTTTATATGATTGACCTTGGGTTAATAGGGGGAACCAAGGTGAATCCACGAGTGATATTTTATTGCGCTGTCTTCGTTTCGGTAGGTGTTTTTGTTTCAGAATCAGAATTCAAACCGTCCAGGCGGTGGAGCAAACCGACTCCGAAATCGCCACCTGTACTTGGGTTGATGTTCTCATTGAAAATTCCACGGCTTGTTTCGTAAGCTTGAGAACCATGCTCGGAGAAATCAAGGCCGGATATTTCTTCTTGTCTAGAAACTCGGATGCCGACAGTGCTTTTGACAATAAAGACAACGACTGCTGTGGTCAGCATCGTCCATGCAATGACAGACAAGACGCCGATCGCCTGAATACCTAGAAGGCTTGCGCCACCACCGTAGAAGAGACCACCTTCAACGGCGAAAAGCCCTACAGCGAGCGTGCCCCAGATGCCGCAAATTCCATGAACAGCGATAGCGCCGACAGGATCATCAATGCGAACAACTCGATCAAGAAACTGAACAGATTCTACTAAAATGATACCTGCGATCAAACCGATGGCCAGTGCACCAACTAAGGAAACGTTGGCTGTTCCTGCGGTGATTCCCACTAATCCTGCAAGAGCGCCATTCAATGTAAGGGAAGCGTCAATACGCTTGAATTTAGCGTAAGAATAAAAAGCGGAGCTTATAATTCCTGCGGATGCAGATAATAGAGTTGTCGCGATAACAGAAGGAACAAGAGATGGGTCAGCAGCAAGCGTACTTCCGCCGTTAAAACCGAACCAGCCGAACCATAAAATGAAGACACCAAGTGCACCTAAAGGAATGTTATGACCTGGGATAACATTCACTTTCTTGCCACTGTATTTACCAAGGCGGGGGCCTAAGAACATGACTGTGACAATGGCGCCGAGCGCACCTGTTAAGTGGACGACAGTTGAACCGGCAAAATCAACAAATCCAAGCTCGGAAAGCCATCCTCCGCCCCAAACCCAGTGACCAACGACTGGATAAATGAAACCTGTCATAACAACAGTAAGAAGCAGATAAGAGCCTAGTTTCATACGTTCAGCGACGGCTCCGGAAATGATCGTTGCACACGTGGCTGCGAATACTGCTTGGAACACGAAGAATCCGATCTGGTCTTCCTGGCCGCTTAAAAGGAAACCATCAATTCCGATGATGCCCCCGCCGGAAGTACCAAACATAATACCGTACCCAACGACAAAATAAAGGACGGCAGCGATGGACATCGTCATGAAGTTCTTCATTAAGATGTTCAGTGCATTTTTCGAACGAGTAAAACCGGATTCGACCATAGCGAACCCTGCGTGCATGAAGAATACTAAGAAAGCGGCAATCATGACCCAGACCATGTCGACAGATTGCAGAACAGTTTCTGCAGATATTGCGGTTTCAGCGCTCGCAACAACTGGAAATCCTAGGAGAGCGAATAAGAACAAAGGAACGACTTTTTTCATAAATGAATTCTTCCTTTCGAAATAAAGTATTAGATTAGTGCTTCTTTGCCAGTTTCGCCTGTTCGGATACGGAACACTTCATCAATCGTAGAAACAAAGATCTTTCCGTCCCCGACTTCATTTGTAGCGCATGTATTGATGATGACGTCAACCACTGACCCTAATTCACTGTTCTCCACGACCATTTCTACCTTTACCTTTGGATAAAGCTTAATTTCGAAACGGCTGCCTCTGAATATTCCTTCCTGACCTTTTTGTTGACCACACCCGGCCACTTCGGACACCGTTAGTCCTTTCACGCCTAGCTCGTCAAGGCTCTGCCTCAATTCCTGAAATGCTTCAGGACGGATGATTGCCTCCACCTTTTTCATGACTATAGTCCTCCTTTTACCTATGTGTTAGGTTTCCTTACACATTGAGTAAGTAATTAAACCTAACTATAAAATAAATATTCTGAAAAATCAATACACTTTTTGATAATATGTCAGATAACTTGACATAAAAGCGCTTTCTTTAATAAAAAGGAAGACCAGGTCATCCAGAATATGGATGACCTGGTCGGGTGATCGGTGATATTTGATCGATAGATACGTTAAAGATCGTCAAAGCCGTTAGTTTCGGATACTTTGGTGTACTGGCGTGATTTTTGTTCGAAGAAGTCGGACTTTCCTTCATCGACTTCTTGGTAAGCCCTGATCCATTTTAATGGATTTTCTGTATAGGAAGGGAATGGCTTTTCTGCTCCAAGGAGCCTGCATCGTTTGTTAGAGATATAACGGATATAGTCTTCAAGGTCTTGAATTGGAATCCCTGGGAATTGGTTGCCGATCAGATGGTTTGCCCATTTGATTTCAAGTTCAGCTGCTTGTTGGAATGTATCGGTTACAAACGCCCGGTAGGATTCATGATCCAACTCAGGGTTTTCTTTTAGTGTTTCGTTGAAGATATGCCCGAACAAGCTGACATGGATTTGTTCATCACGGTTAATGTAGTTGATCATCGTACTTGTAGAGACCATCTTCTGATTCCTCGCAAGGTTATAGAAAAAAGCGAATCCGGCATAGAAGAAGAGACCTTCAAGAACGACATCATAAACAATGGACTTCAGAAAGCTATCTAACGAAGGATCATCAGCGAATGCCTGATATCCATCGGTAATAAACGTGTTGCGTTCTTTAAGGACTTCATCATGCTTCCAATAATCAAAAATCTTTTCCTGTTCTCCTTGATCCACGAGCGTGGATAGAACATAGGAGTAAGATTGGTTATGGACAACTTCCTGAAAAGCGAGGACTTGCATCAAGGCAGAGAGACTTGAGTCGGTCAAATAGTCTGCGACTTTTCCTGAATAATCAGTCTGTATAGAATCCAAAAATGCCAGCAGCCCAATAATTTTTTTGAAGGCCGTCTGTTCTTCTTCTGAAAGACCCGGCCACTGCTTCAAGTCGTTGCTCATGTTGATCTCATTGGGTATCCAAAAATTTGCAAGCATGGTCTTATTCATCGGGTATGCCCAGGAATAGCGGGTGTCATCCCAATTTAAGATGTTCGAACTTTTACCGTTGACTATGCCTGTCGAGGCATTCGGTGCTTCATAATCGACGAGCTTTCTTTTTTGTATGGATGCTGGCATCGTTACCTTCCTCCTTATTTATGATGAGCAGACTTCACATTCGTCAAACTCTCCCTGACTGGATGTCGACCGCGTATAGTAGGTCGTTTTCAATCCATGTTTCCAGGCTGTCAAGTGGATATCTAACAGTTCTTTTGCTTGTATGTTGTTCCGTACATACAGGTTAAATGAGACGGATTGATCGATATACTTTTGTCTGATGCTGTTCTGCCTGATGGATGCGTGTTGATCGACATCATAGGCGGATGGATAGTATCCATAGGTTTCATAGGTTAAGTCAGGGGCGGTGACAGGAATCTTGTAATCTTTCTTCTCTTCGGAATAAAACTTTTTGAAAATCGGATCAATACTGGCTGTACTTCCCGCGATGAGGGAGGTGCTTGAGTTCGGTGCTACGGCCATCAAATATCCATTTCTCATTCCACTCTTGGAAACCTTATCTTGCAAGGCTTCCCAGTTCCATGTGCCTTCTTGGTCAAACGTTCGTTTAATGAAGAAATCTCCTGTCTGCCAGTCTGATCCTTCGAATAGAGGGTAACTCCCTTTTTCAACAGCCAAATCAGAACTTGCCTCAATGGCATGATAGGCAACGGCTTCATAAACTTCCTTGGTATAGTCGAGTGCTTCCTCAGATTCCCAATCGATTTTTTTCTTAGCAAGAAGGTGTGCCCAACCGAAAGTGCCAAGCCCAACGCCGCGATAAGTTTGGTTCGTGAGTTGTGCTTGTAAAACAGGGATGGTATTCCGGTCGATGACGTTATCGAGCATGCGAACTTGAATGGAGATCAAGCGCTTCAGAACACCACTTGGAACAGCACGTCCGAGATTAATGCTCGACAAGTTACAAACGACAAAATCACCTGGTGTCTTCACGGAAATGATTTTACCGTCTTCCACGTATTGTTCATCCTGAATGGTCGGCTTTTGGTTCTGGGTAATTTCTGTGCAAAGATTGCTGCAATAAACCATCCCTGCGTGACTATTTGGGTTCATACGATTGACTTCATCTCTGTAAAACATATAAGGTGTTCCTGTTTCCAGCTGACCGATCATGATGCGCTTCATAATTTCAATAGCCGGCACTTTTTCTTTAGAAAGGTGGGGGTGGGAGACACACTCGGCATATTTCTCCCGGAAGGATCCCGATCCTTTTTTTTCATCAAAGTGGTCTTCCAGTGAATAGCCCATGATCCTACGGACTTCATGAGGATCGAACAAGTACCAGTCCTCACGTTTTTCTACCGCCTCCATAAAGAGGTCGGGGATGGATACGCCTATGAAAAGATCATGAGTTCGCTGGCGTTCGTCCCCGTTATTCAAACGGCTGTCGAGGAAAGGGAAGATATCTTTATGCCATACATCTAAATATACGGCCACAGCTCCTTGCCGTTGACCCAGTTGGTCTACGCTGACGGCCGTGTTGTTAAGCTGTTTCATCCATGGGAGGATTCCTGACGAGACACCTTTGAATCCACGGATGTCACTGCCGCGGCTTCTGATTTTACCTAAGTAGACTCCGATACCCCCACCATGCTTACTCAAGTTGGCGATATCTGTATTACTGTCGTAGATGGACTGTAAGGAATCATCAATGGTTTCGATGAAACAGGAGCTCAGCTGCCCATACCGTTTTCCTGCATTGGCGAGGGTAGGAGTAGCGACCGTCATATACAAGTGACTCAGTGCCCAATACGCTTCTTTAACGAGAGAAAGACGCTTCGATGTTTTTTCCTCAGCCATCAACACCATGGCAATGATCATGAAACGTTCTTGTGGAAGTTCATAGACTTTCTTCTCTTTGCTCTTCGCAAGATAGCGGTCGCTTAACGTCTTCAAACCTATATAGGTGAAGAGTTGATCGCGATGAGGGACGAGAGATTCCTCTAATTCTTCTATTTCTTTCTTTGTGTAGTATGTAAGGAGCTTCCTGCTGTAGATGTTCTTCTCAATCAATGTTTCAATCAGTCCGTAGAAGTCCTCATAAGCTGCAGATGTGGATCGGTTGTACGAGGACTTTTCATACAGGTCTTCCAGGTGGATGCGGCTCGCAACATACGTCCAATCCGGGCTTGTTTCGTCGATTTCTGCAAGGCACCCCAGGATGAATGCATGTTTATCATTCATAAAGCTGGGAGACTTTTGGATGAGTCGTTGTACATCCAAATGAGGAAAGGCTGCTTCCCATTCTTGAATTCTCTTTTGCCAGCACGTGTTTCTTCTTATGGTTTCCATTCTTTTTCACTCCTTGAAAATGAAGGTGTATGTTCATTAAAAGTCAGTATTCGGAAAAATAAAAAAATCCGCTCAACGAAAATTGAGCGGATGAAACCATGAAACGAAGAGAAGACACGTGGGCCTTCGTTCCATCGCTTCATCTTCTCAATCCCCGAAGAAGTTGAAACTGCGACGAACGAAGACAGGTCTCCTGGCTGACACTCGATCTTACTCTGGTCCTTCCCGTGCAAAGCACAGTGGAATGTCCATTTCGCGAGTGATGACAGTTGCGGGGGCAGCTCCGGATTCTAACCGGATTCCCTATTAAGCCTTGTGGCATCTTCTGTTCGTAGATACTATATATAGTGTTTATTTTAATTTAAATTAGCTTATCTTGTGTTTCTATCATAACGCTGAAGGAGGAATCATGCAACTCTTTTTTATTAGAGTTCGACAAGAATAGAGCTATCCTCTCTGTTATGATCCGCTATAATGGAGGGTAGGAAATAAATTTGAAAGGGATGATGGTGTGGCACAAACGTTTAATTGGCATAAAGAAGCGGAGAAGCAATGGAATGATCGTGCTGAAATGTGGAATTCAAAAAGTAGAGAGATGTGGGATGATGGAAGCAGGTGCACAATCATTCCTTTTATGACGAAGCATATATCGAAAGGGAAGGTGGCTGATCTAGGATGCGGAGATGGTTATGGATCGTATCTGCTTTACAAAGCAGGTTTTGACGTCACGGGACTTGATTTGTCTGAGGACATGGTTATGCGCGCAAATGAGCGAGTGAATGATGAGCGCATCTCATTTGTTCAAGGGGATTTGACAGACCTGCCGTTTGAGGATGAATCTTTTGACGCCGCGATGGCGATCAATTCACTCGAATGGACAGAAGTCCCGTACAAGGGCCTGGAAGAGATGAAGCGGATCTTGAAACCGGGAGGCCGGTTATGTGTGGGCCTACTTGGACCTACAGCGATGCCACGCATCAATAGTTATCGCAGGGTATATGGAGAAGAGGTCATTTGTAATACGATGATGCCATGGGAACTGCAAAAAATGGCAGAGGAAACTGGCTGGGCCTATGTAGAAGGGCAAGGAGTATATAAACGCGGGGTGGAAGAACACCATATCGCGGAGCTGGATGAAGAATTAAAACAAGCCTTAACCTTTATGTGGATTTTCATCTTCGAAAAACAATAAACAACAAAAGCACCCGTTATGCGGGTGCTTTTGTTGTTTTGGGAATAAATGTATGACCTGGTACACCGGATAAACACATATTTGGAAATAAATGTATGGCAAGGTCATCCGTTATTTCCCATTATCGGACCAGAGGAATTCTTTGATTAGTTGGTCGACTTCTTCGAGTTCGTGGAGGCCGGAGTGGGTGGCCAAAGGGTTGTAGAGGCGCTTTTCCTCATATTGGCCAAAGGGGACAATGGCTTCCAATCCACTCACACTCGAGGCATGGACAAGTCCGTCCCAATGCGCGGTTTCAGGGTCATCGCCATTAATCACACCAGCTATAGCCAACACTTCCACATCATTCGGGAATTGATCTTTGTTTTGTACCATTTGCTTTAAAGCTTCAGATCTCGGTCGCAGGTCAGTCGTCGCCTCTCCGTAATTGGATGCGAAGTAGCCTTCTTTTTCAATGCCCTTAAAGGGGCTTGCAATGACCGATAGCTTCTCTACTCGGGGAACAGAATAGTGATGTTCACTCAGCATGTAATTCACCGAAGCCAGACCTCCCATCGAGTGGCCGACGAGATTTACCTGTTGGATGTTGTAATCGGCTTTTAACCGCCTCATGATCTCAGAAAGCCAATGAGTCTGGTTATAGATGCTTGCGCGATTGTTTTCGAAAAGCACTTGAATGAATGGGTTGTGCGTTTCAGCAAAGCCACCTCGAATGGTGACATGCCCGCGGCTTGAGACATAAACCGTCATATGTTTCTGTCCCCACTGCAGGTTCTGCATCCGGTCCATCATCGTTTCAAAACTTCGCGGTCCGCCTTTGTAGCCATGCACAAACAGTGTGGGTACAAGGTCTTCACGATCGACGGGTTCAGAACTTCCGGGTCTTGAGTTGATCATAAAAAAGAGCAGCCCGATCAGAAGGGAGCCCATCAAGATCGGTGCCCATTTTTTCCATAGCATAACGTTTTCCTCCTGAAAAACAGATCTATGAATAGTGTAACGGGTAACGCGTGGCGCTTCCTGGTATATTTATGAAAAAAGAATGACAATGTGTCGAACATATCATTAGCATACCCGGACCTGTCAATGGACATCGAAGGGTTTATCTCCCATTTTTCGGGGAAAACTGAAATTGTAAAAAGATTGGATTACGGAAAGGAGCTTTCCATTGAATCAAGAAGAATTAAAGAAGAAAATTCACGAAGTCATGGAGCAGCATAAAGTTGGAACACTTGCCACGGTGAAAGACAATAAGCCCCACACGCGCTATATGACGTTTTGGAATGATGATGAGTTCACTTTCTATACACCGACGAACAGAGAGACACATAAAGCGGATGAAATCGATGCAAATCCACATGTCCATATCCTCCTCGGGTATGAAGGAGAAGGCTATGGGGATACGTATTTAGAAGTCGAGGGACAGGCGAAAATCCGTGAAGACCAGGAGATCAAGGATAAGTTATGGAACGATCATATGGACCGCTGGTTTGATGGCAAGGAAGATCCGGAATATGTCGTGCTTGAAATCCTCCCGGAAAGTATACGCTATATGAATCAAGGGCAAGACACCCCGGAACGTCTTGATATGTAAAATAAAAAGTGGTCAGCTGCTGAGGCTGACCACTTTTTTATTGAAGGGAACAAGGTTCATCTTCATATTCAATCTCAATAGTAATGTGCTCGAGTGAAATCGGGTGTAAGATTTCTTTCACCTCTTCTTTGACTTTACATATCTCTTCCTTTGTCGCTTCTGCACGCACAACGATATGAGTCGAAAAGGCATGATTTTCACCATCCATAGACCAGAGGTGGGTGTGATGTGTGGATTGAACATCCTGCAAATAATTAATTTGTTGGGAAAGATCCTCAAGGTCAACCCCGGACGGTACAGCCTCGAGGAAGAGACGCATGGTCTGTATGAGGTTTTTCACAACATTATATAAGATGAATAAGGTAATCCCGATGGATGCGATCGGATCCAAAATCGGCACATTAAAAAACAGCATAACAATACTGACGGCAAGGACGGCTACCCAGCCAAGGACATCCTCAAGCAGGTGCCAGGTCATGACCTTTTGGTTCATGGAGTCTCCGCCTTTAAGCCGGAAGACCGCTGCACCGTTAACGAGTATTCCTAAGATGGATAGAGCAATCATTCCTCCTGCGTTGGGCTGCTCAGGGTTCAAGAGGCGGGGTACGGCCTCTGTCAAAATGAAAACAGACCCGACAATCAAAACCACGCTGTTGATCAAAGCAGCTAAAAGCGAGAAACGCCGATATCCAAATGAAAAATGATCTGATTGTTCTTTACGGGAAAACTTTTGTAAAAACCAGGCGAGTCCGAGAGAAAGGGAGTCCCCAAGGTCGTGTAAAGCATCAGAAAGAATGGCCATGCTATTGGTCAGGAGTCCACCAATCAATTCAATAATCGTAAAAAAGAGATTCAGGAAAAAAGCGGTTTTAATTTTACCAGTTGTTGAATCAATATGATGGTGGTGATGGTGTCCCATATGCTCACCTCTTTTTCTTTATATGATTATATGTTCATATATATAACATAGGAAATATGAAGAGCATTGTCAAACCTTTTTAGTGTTACCTGATTAAGGATCCCTGTTCCCGTCCATTGAAGCTCATGAGTAAGTTCAGGAACATGATTCCTGAACTTTCCCCATGCATTGATTTAGTTGATCGGATAGAACCTACGATAAATCGAGTAATAATCAAGCTGATTGCCTGTCACTTTAGATAATCTTTCCAGAGCCTCTAACAGGAAGGTCTTGTCCAACTGATAGATGACTTTTGTTTCAATATGGTCGATCGTATTGCATGCAAATTCCCATAGCATCTGGTGCTTAGAGCTGTCGATGGATTCGGCTACCATGGCAATGGAATCAACGAGCTCCGTAATTATCAAGTGGTTGTCGCGGGCGTAGTGCCGGATATAGCCAAATCCCCGGTAAATATAGGACTCGAAGGATTCGGAGAGAAGAACTACTCGGACCTGTTCATCGCTGTCCATCAAGTAAGGAGTGAATGTAATGTAGTCCTCTACAGTAAGCATCAACTCGGCCATCTGGTGGATGGTGTTGGTTGCGGTTTTCGGGTCATCATTTCCGAGAGATTTAATCGCAATTTCTGCGAGCTTGTGCATTCCCATTTGGATGTCCTGCAGTTCTGTTTCTTTGTAATCAATAATGATCATCTTGCAATACTTCTCTTCATCAATGTCTGAAGACCCGGGCCCCCAGTAGCTGATCAGATTGTTGTTTTTCAAAATATAATCTCCCACTTGGGCATGAAATTGGATGATGATGTCATCTTTTCTTGCTTCTTCAATCATCTTCCTATAATCCACAAGCTGGATGTATCCGGATTTAATGGCCCCAATCGGTTGCGCCTTGGAGCGCTTTTCTTCCATTAAGTCTCCCGGTTCTTCAGTCCGGTACTGTTCAAGGTCTTTCCTAAGGGTCTGGTTGATGATTTGCTCAGACGAGTGTTTCATAGTATCGGTGATGTTGTGCACTTGCATCCATGTAGTTGCATGGTTGATAAAATAAATGAATGTTACAGAGGACGTAAAGGCAAGGAATATCGTGACGATCGGCACGGCTACGAAAAATTCGTGCCGCGTGTTTCCAATAAATAAGAAGACGAGCAGCACATAGACAAAATTCCCATTGAATATCCCCAGCGCGTGCTGCGTCCTGCGGTCCGAAACAAAGTTGAGGAGCATCCGCGGAGAAAATTGACCGCTGAATGTCGTCAACACGACCAGTAAGGAGTTCAACGTGAAAGCGCTCAGTGTCAGAATACCACCGATGAGTGTACTGACCAGCATACGGGTGATTTCTGCATTGATTCGGAAAAATTCGAATGTGTACTGCTCGATTTGGAAAACGATATCCAACAACAGGGTGACTACAACAAAGAATATGGACAATAATATATAGAAAAATGGCATGTACCATAAGGTCATTTGCATTTCGTGCTTTCTTTGCCGTTTAGACATCTTTACATATTTCTGTATAGATACAGGTAACAATTTTAAGAACATAAGAATCCCCCTTTCTTGCAAGAATTGTAATCGTAGTTTCCCCTTCGTTCGAATCAATAAAACGAGAATAAGATATTTTTCTACAAAAACTCTCATATTACGAACAATCCATCGAATGAGATGTCATCAGGAAGTCGGGTTTTGTTCATATTGAACGGAGTCTTTGTCAGTTTAAGAATGGTGAGGTATATTGAGAAGATAATCGTTGAAAAGGGGGATTCATCATGGTGTGGGTACATAAAACGTTCGCTGAACTTTCCAAAAAGGAATTGTATGAGATTTTGCAGACAAGGGTCGGGGTTTTTGTCGTTGAACAGGAATGTCCTTACCCTGAAGTCGACGGCAGAGATGAAGATTGCTTACATATATGGATGGAAGAAGAAGAGGAAATGGTGGCCTACTGCCGCATCGTCCCGCCAGAGAATGGGGAACAATACCACAGTATCGGTCGCGTGCTCGTCAAAGAAGGGCATCGAGGTTCGGGCTATGCCCGTCAGGTGATGGAACGGGCAATCAAAGTGTTGAAAGAAGAGTATAAGGTCAACCACATCTGGCTGCACGGTCAGGAGCACTTGCGTCATTTCTATGGTTCTTTTGGATTCAAAGAGGTATCAGAGGTTTACCTTGAGGATGGAATTCCGCACGTGGATATGCTCATGGAAATCTGAATCGTTTCGTTTCCTCTGTAACCGGGAATGATAGCTTTGTGAAAAGTTTCCGAATGGAGGTTTTAAAATGAGTCCGCAAACATTTACTAAACAATACATCAATGGTCAGTGGAAAAACGGTTCCAGTGAGAAATATGTAGATAACGTCAATCCTTATACACAGCAAACGATTGCTTCCATCCCTTCTGCAAATGAGGATGATTTAAACGAAGCGTATGAGGCAGCCGTAAATGCTCAGGAGTCGTGGATGACGACTCTCCCTGCTAAAAAGCAGGCGTCTTTTGACCAACTGTTGAAAGTGGTCCAAGAGAGGAAAGATGAAATTATTGATTGGCTCGTGAAAGAAGCGGGAAGTACGCTTGTCAAAGCGGAGGTTGAATTTCAGGCGGCTGTCGGCATCATCCGGGAATCTGCCAGTTTTCCGACACGGATGAGCGGGCAGATTTTACCGTCCAACACGCCAGGAAAGGAAAACCGGGTGTATCGTTCTCCAAAAGGTGTCATCGGTGTTATCGGACCTTGGAATTTTCCTTTCCATTTAGCGATGAGATCCATCGCTCCTGCGGTGGCGACAGGGAATACGGTTGTCGTAAAGCCTGCGTCTGATGCCCCGGTCACTTCAGGTTTGTTAATCGCTGATCTGTTCGAAGAAGCCGGATTCCCTGAGGGAGTTATCAATGTGGTGGTCGGTCGAGGATCAGAAATTGGAGATGCTTTTGTGAAACACCCGGCAGCGAAACTGATTTCATTTACTGGCTCAACCGAAGTCGGAAGCCATATTGGTGAACTTGCCGGGAAGTATATTAAGGAGACAGCTCTAGAGCTTGGCGGGAACAACGCTATGATCGTCCTTGAAGATGCGGATATCGATCAAGCCGTGGAAGCGGCTGCTTTCGGAAAGTTCCTTCACCAAGGGCAGATCTGTATGTCTTTGAACAGAATCATCGTCGACGAACAGGTCCATGATTCATTCATCGAGAAATTCAAACAGAAGGTTGAAAGTCTGAAAGCCGGGGATCCTTCGGAGAGAGATACCGTCATTGGACCTCTTATCAATAAGGATGCCATTGAACGGATTCAGGAGGATGTGAAAGAAAGCGTTGGTCAGGGCGCTGAAATCCTCACCGGCGGGGAAACAGATGGAAGTGTCATGCAGCCCACTGTTTTGACGGGTGTAACGAGCGAGATGCCGATAGCGAAAAATGAAGTTTTCGGCCCAGTTGCTTCCGTAATCAAAGTTTCATCAGAACAAGAAGCGATCGAAGCGGCGAACAGCTCTCCATATGGACTAAGTGGATCTGTATTCACTCGTGATGTCCATCGTGGAGTGGAAGTAGCCAAACGTGTAGAGACGGGGATGATTCACGTGAATGATCAGTCCGTTAATGATGAAGCACACGTCGCTTTTGGTGGTGAAAAAGAATCCGGCCTTGGACGTTTCGGTGGCCAATGGGCGTTGGATAAATTTACGACCGTCAAATGGATCGGCGTGATGAACGGTTATCGAGAGTTTCCATTTTAATTAAGAATAGGAAAAAGCAGAAGCTCAAGAAATAGAGCTTCTGCTTTTATTTATTAAATATTCCTGTACTTCCCATTTCGGGCCGGATTGTATATATCCATTTAATTTCTCCGCATATTTCACAGCATCTTTTCTTTGGGGGAAAACCCTGTCTCGACGATCAATAGGGTCTTTTAAAACTTCTAATAAACGATCATCTTTCCTAATAAGTGCATACATTATGAACCCCTCCTGTATAGTCATTGTAGGATATTTGTATAAGATAATTAAAATACATTTTGAATAAGTATTCAATGGTTATTTTCATAAAAATTGTCCAACAAACAGACTTGTTTCGACAGGAAAGGATATGGATATACGGTTGCGGTGCTCATCTTGATCAAGCGAGTAGGTGTTATAGTGAAAAAATAAAAAGGGCAGCACTTCCGAGTTGGAAATGCTGCCCTTCATTTTACTTCTGCTTAAATGTTTTAAATCGTTTCACTGCATCCTGCAATGCTTCTTCCGAATTGTTCAATCCGATGCGCACATAGCCCTCTCCATACTTACCAAAGCCGATCCCAGGGGCGACAAACAATCCTGTCGCTTCCAATAGATCATCCGCAAAACCTTGAGACGTATAGCCCTCAGGTACTTGCAGCCATGCGAAGAAAGAACCTTGGCAGGGAGCGACATGATAGCCCGCTTCTTCCAGCCCACGGACGAGAAGATCACGTCTTTTTTCATAGGTTTCGGCAAGCTCTGTGACGCATTGTTGTGAGCTTAGTAAGGCGGTGGCTGATGCTTTTTGCAATCCGCCGAAAATGCTGCAGAAATAGTGGTCCTGTATGACTTCTAACGCATGAATAACGCTTGGATTGCCGACAGCAAAAGCGACCCGCCATCCGGCCATATTGTATGTCTTGGACATCGTATAAACCTCAACACCCACATTTTTCGCACCATCGAATTGCATGAAGCTGAGCGGTTTGTTCCCATCAAACCCAATGGCCCCATAGGCGAAGTCATGAACGACACAAACATCGTTTTTTTCTGCTTCTTGGATGGTTTCTTCAAAAAAGTCCGCATCAGCCATAGCCCCTGTCGGATTGTTGGGGTAGTTTAAGAACATGAGCTTGGCTTTCTCCCAGCTCTCTTCATCAATTTCTGCATAATCAGGCAAAAAGCCATTCTCTTCCCGGAGTGGCATCGACTTCATATCTGCGCCGACCATTTCAATGCCGGACCAGTAATCGGGGTAACCAGGATCGGGGACAAGCGCGACATCTCCTGGGTCAAGGAAACATTGGCTAAGCTCAACGAGACCTGTTTTGCTTCCGGGCATAATAGCGACTTCTGTTTCAGGGTCAATGTCCACGTCATATTCACGCTTATAGAATTCAGCTACCGCTTCCTTCAAAAACTCATAACCGTGGAAGGGAGGATACTTGTGGAAGTCTGGATTTTCTGCCGCCTCTTGTAGGGACTGCACGATGTGGGAGGGGGTAGGTTGGTCAGGGTTTCCCTGGCCTAAGTTCAAGGTGTCATATCCACGTTTTTTGTATAGATTTAACTTATCAATCATAGTTGCGAAAAATTGGTCCGGAAGCCGCTGGATGGCTTTGGACGTTTGGAAATGCTTCATGTCCTTCACCTCGAGTGATTTTTTTGAAAAGTCGTACAAAAGGATAATATGGTTAGTTTAACATGAGAGAAGTTTGAGTGGGAACCATATAGGCAAAGAATAAGAGAATAGAAGGCATGTAAAAGGAGTGACTCGGATGGATTTCGTTATTATTGGAGGAGATGCTGCCGGGATGAGTGCAGCCATGCAAATTGTAAGGAACAGTGAAGGGCATTCCATTACTGTGTTGGAACAGGGGGGGATCACATCTTATGGACAATGTGGCCTGCCCTATGTATTAAGTGGGGATGTCGAGTCTACAGAAGACCTCATCGCGCGCGATCCTGAAACCTTTCGTGAAAAATACGGCATCGATGTGCGAACCTATCACACGGTAACGGAAGTAGATTGTGATCATAAAGTTGTTTACGGAAAAGATGACCAGGGCGTGGGGTTTGAATTGTCCTATGATCGTCTGCTTGTCGCTTCCGGTGCAGCACCAGTCATGCCTCCGTGGCAAGGACGTGAGCTTGAAGGGATTTATACGCTGAAGACCATTCCTGACATTAAGGAGATTATTGCAGCAACTACCAAGGATAAGGAACGTGTGACCATCATCGGCGGTGGTTACATAGGGCTTGAAATGGCCGAAAGCTTTGTGTCGATTGGAAAGAACGTACGATTGATCGACCGCGGTCCTCAGTTGGCGAAAATTTTCGATGAGGAGATGGGAGAGCTGGTCCATGAGGAAGCCGAACGAAACGGTGTGGAACTACATCTTGGAGAGTCAGTCGAAGGATTCAAAGGGGATCAACATGTACAATCGGTCATCACGGATAAAGGAGAATATGAATCAGATCTAGTCCTTGTCGCCGTAGGAGTAACACCCAATACATCCTTCATGAAAAATACGGGTGTGTACAAAGGGATGAACGATGCAATCGCCGTGAATGCTTTTATGGAGACAAGCATATTGGATATCTTTGCTGCCGGGGATTGTGCAACCCAATATCACCGGATCAAGAAAAAGGATGACTATATTCCATTAGGCACCCATGCCAATAAACAAGGGCAAATCGCCGGGCTGAACATGATTGATCAGAGAAGGTCGTTCCGAGGCATTGTCGGTACGTCGATCTTGAAATTCTTTGGTCTAACCCTTGCCCGGACTGGTCTTTCTGAACGGGAGGCAGAGAACGAAAAAATTCCATTCAAGAGAATCACGATTGAATCGACACATGCCGCCGGCTATTATTCCAAAGAAAATCGGATGACATTGAAGATCATCTACCATGAACATACCGGTCAATTGCTCGGGGCTCAAATCATCGGAGGTAAAGGAGCTGACAAACGAATTGATGTCTTTGCTACGGCTCTATTTCATGAAATGTCAATCAATGAATTGGAAGACTTGGATCTCGCCTACGCGCCTCCTTATAACAGCGTGTGGGATCCCCTGCAGCAGGCTGCCCGTAAAGCAGACTGATTCGTGTAGGAAGTTCTTCATGTATGGTAGGATAGGAATGAAGCACCATACAGGAGGATTCATGCTGTGAACACAGATTTATATAAGAAGGCGGAAGCATTCATTCGCCAATACCATCAGGAACAACAGCTTGCTGGGACAAATGAGAGACTTTATGAAATCGAGCAGGAGATTGGTGAAACGGGAAGCTACACGCATACCAATGATGAGCTTGAATATGGCGCCAAAGTCGCTTGGAGAAACAGCAACCGCTGCATCGGACGACTTTTTTGGAATAGCTTGAAGGTCTTTGATGCCAGGCAGGTCGATACAGAAGAGGGCATGCGAGATGCACTCCTCGACCACTTGGATTATGCCACGAATGGTGGGCGCATCCGCTCGACGATTACCATTTTCAAACCTGAAACCTCGGAAGGGCAAATGCGGGTTTGGAACCATCAGTTAATACGTTATGCCGGGTATGAAGAGGATGGAGGCGTGACAGGAGATCCAGCTTCTGTCGCGTTTACGAAGGAATGTGAGAAGCTTGGGTGGAGAGGAGAAGGTACGTCCTTTGACGTGTTACCCCTTGTCGTTCAAATGGATGGGCGGGAACCCATGTGGTTTGACATTCCTTCAAGTAAGGTGTTGGAGGTACCGCTTCGTCATCCTGACTATCCTTGGTTTGAAAATTTAGGTGTACGCTGGTATGCCGTCCCGGTGATTTCTGATATGCGTCTTGAAATTGGCGGGGTCAATTATACAGCTGCCCCGTTCAACGGTTTTTATATGGAAACAGAAATCGGTGCCCGTAACCTCGCCGATGAATTTCGATATGATCTTCTGCCTGTTGTAGCGGAAGCCATGGATCTTGATATGAAACGAAATTCTTCTTTGTGGAAGGACCGTGCTTTGATTGAACTTAATCAGGCTGTCCTGTTTTCATATCATTCCGATGGGGTCAGCCTTGTGGATCATCATACAGCGGCTCAACAGTTCCATCAGTTCGAGAAAAAAGAACAAGCGTGTGGACGTCAGGTGACAGGTGACTGGACATGGCTCATTCCGCCTGTTTCGCCAGCAACGACACACATCTTTCATTCGGCCTATGAAAACCGAATGGACACACCGAACTATTTCTATCAAACTCCAGCTTATGAAAAAAATCCTTCCGATTAATTCGGAAGTTTCGGAAGGATTTTTCATTGTCTTAGATGTGGGTAGTATCGGATAATTATGAAATCTATCAATGAAAGATGATCCATATCTATTCGAATATCGATCGTTCAACGATGGTCTAAGAAGAACTCATTCATACAAGTCCGGACGTCGGTCTTGAAAAATAGGAATCTGCTCACGAATGGCCTCAACAGCTGTGAAGTCTACATCTGCATAAACGATCTCTTCACCAAAACCACCTTCAGCCAACACGTTGCCCCAAGGGTCCACAACGATGGAGTGGCCTCCGAACTCATTGTTTTGATCAGAACCTACCCGGTTGCAGGCAATAACGAAGCATTGATTTTCAATCGCCCGGCTGATTAGTAGGTTGCGCCAGTGCTCGACCCGCGGTTTTGGCCATTCTGCCACGACAAACAATCCGCGCGAACCATCCAGCATATGTGTTCTCATCCATTCAGGGAAACGGATATCATAACAAATGACCCCGGCTACAGGCACATTTCCAAGAGGGAAATTTCCTTTTTGATCCCCTGATTCTAAAAACTTTTCCTCATTCATCAAACGGAACAAATGCGCTTTTCGGTAGTTGAACAGTCGGTCACCTTCAGCATCGTAGGCAACGAAGGTATTATAAAACTTACCGTTTGCTTCTTCAGCGATGGATCCGGCTATAGTGACCTTTAGTTCTTGTGCTAAAGAAATCAAGAGCTGATGCGTCGGACCCTCAAGTGTTTCTGCTATTTCTTCAAAACGGGAAAGATCATAGCCTGTCGTCCACAACTCAGGCAACAAGATGACCTCGCTTCCTTGTGAAGCGGCTTCTTTTATTTTCTTCTGCGCATTTTTCCGGTTTTCTTCAGGATCACCGAAGGCGATGTCCATTTGAATCATTGCTATTTTTGTTGTCATCCTATCACCTCATTTTCTTTTTAGTGTATCAAAAAATTCTGACGTTTCCCTAGCGTTTTCGAAGAGAATTCTGGATGGATCCTAAGATTTCATCTCCTGCCTTCATTCTGTGTATCGAAATAAACCACCCATGCTACAATAAACATAAACCGCTATTCAACTAAATGGCAGGATTGTGGAAGACTGAATTTCAAGGTTGCTGAGTAGAGGTATGAAAAAGGAAGTGAGAGGATGTTTGAGTTGTTCCTCCCGATGCTTGAAAGACTCGGGATTATAGTAACGGTCGCTTTCATTATTACTCGCTTCCGATTCTTTCGGGAGTTGATTGATCAAAAAACGCTCGACCAGCGTCAGCGGTACATGGCTATCGCTTTTTTCGGGTTGTTCGGAATCATTGGTACATATACAGGCATCACCTATGATACAAGTTCATTTGATTATGGACGCTGGGCTTACAATCTTGTCGAATCGGAAGCACTGGCAAACTCAAGAGTCATTGGAATCGTGGCGGCTGGGCTTTTCGGAGGGTACCGCATTGGTATAGGAGCTGGGATCATTGCTGGCTTGCATCGTGTTTCCCTCGGAGGATTCACCGGAATCGCTTGTGGGATTTCTGCTGTCATAGCTGGAATCATTGCAGGTTACTTCCATAAAAAAGAGGAACCTTTGAAACTGAAGACCGCCTTATTTGTTGGTGCTCTTGCAGAAACGGTACAGATGGGGATCATTCTCCTTATTTCTGATCCATATCCTCGTGCGTGGGCCCTCGTCCAAGAAATTGGAGTGCCTATGATTGTAGCAAATGGAGTCGGTTCTGCATTGTTCTTGTTAATCATTCGTAATGTTCTTCATGAAGAAGAGAAAGTTGGAGCCTTGCAGGCGCAAAAAGCATTAAAGTTGGCAGAATCAACAGTTTCTCATCTGCGTAAAGGATTGACGTTGGATTCCGCAGAAAAGGCATGCCGAATCATTTATGAAGAGGTTCAAGTGAGTGCGATCTCCATGACGGATAAACAAAGCATCCTGGCTCATGTGGGCCAGGCCGATGACCATCACAAGGCTGGGGAGCCAATTCAAACGGACGCCACTCGTGAAGTCATTGAGACTGGGAAACGTGTTGTAGTCAGGCATGAAGAAATTCAATGCCAACAGCCGAATTGTCCGCTCGGGGCAGCTGTTATCGTTCCATTGAAAAAACGTCAAGAAGTGGTTGGAACCTTGAAGTTTTATGTTTCGTCACAAAAAGAAATCTCCAATGTCTTATTGGAACTGATCCAGGGATTGAGTGCTCTCCTCAGTCAGCAGCTGGAGCTTGCTGATGCTGAGGAAGCACAGGAGCTTGCTCGGGAAGCGGAAGTGAAGGCTCTGCAGGCACAAGTTAACCCGCACTTTTTGTTCAATTCGTTAAATGTCATCGTTTCGCTGACACGTACGGAACCTGACCGGGCAAGAGCGCTGCTTATAGCGCTTTCCAAGTTCTTCAGGCAAAACCTAGGGGCGACGACTAAAACCTGGACCTCATTAAAAGAAGAGTTGAAACATGTGAAGTCTTATCTTCTCATTGAAGAGACGCGTTTCGTTGATCGCCTTCATGTCCACTACGATATTGATGAAGACGCCTTATCAGCACGAATTGCTCCTTTAACTTTGCAGCCCCTGGTCGAGAACAGCATCAAGCATGGAATTAAAGACCAGGAAGGGGGAGCGGAAATCACGATTCGTATCCATAGAGATGGTAATTACGTTCACATCAGCGTTGCGGACAACGGAATAGGCATTGAACCGATGAGGTTGAGGACCTTGGGGGAACAATCGGTTGCGTCTGAGAGAGGGACTGGATTCGGATTATATAATGTAAATAAGCGTTTAGAATACATGCACGGAGAGAGTGCGAAGCTACGAATCACGAGCGAACAAGGACAAGGGACAACCATTTCATTTACTGTCCCTCTTCTGGAAAAGGAGATAGACCATGAGTGATAAAATCACGGTGCTCATCGTTGATGATGAGCGCTTCAGTCGAGAAGAATTGAACTTCTTGCTAAAACCTTACGATAGGATAGAAGTTGTAGGAGAAGCAGGATCAGGAGATGAAGCGGTCATGCAGACATTAAAGCTTCAGCCGGATGTGCTTTTTCTTGATGTGGAGATGCCGAAGATGGATGGAATGGCGGTAGCGAAAGCAGTTCAAGAACTCAAAAAGGTACCGGAGATCGTTTTTGCAACGGCGTATCCAGATTTTGCGGTTGAAGCATTTCGGCAAAAGGCAATCGATTATTTACTCAAACCTTATGACGAGGAACAGTTGAATGAAACCGTGGAAAGAATAGAAAAGAAGCTTCAGCCAGTTGAAGAGAAGGCTGTCAATTCCCCTTCCAAGCTAGCGGTTGAAGTGGAGGATACGATTGAATATCTGAATCCATCTGAAATTATGTACGTCCACAGGGAGGACCGAATTACAAAAATCGTCGGCAAACAAAAAGTTTATGAAACGAAAGATGCACTGAAAGATGTAGAGGAACGCCTGCAAGGTTTCCCGTTCTTCCGAATTCATAAAAGTTATCTAGTGAACCTGGATTACGTGTATAGACTAACCCCGTGGTTCAATGGAGCCTATCAATTGGAACTGCAGGGCACCGAGGAAAAGCTTTCTGTCAGTAGGAATTATGTCAAAGAATTACGAAAGAAGCTGGAGTTGTAAATTTTCGTTGTATTTCAATCGTCATTTACGACATCTTGGGCAAGAATCCTGACATGTTAATCAAGAACCTCCCTTTTGTAAGCGTTATCTTGTTATATTCTTTGTAAGCGATTACAGATAAGCGCGAAAAGGAGGAAAAACGATGATTACTTTTCTAGTGAGTATTGCACTTTTAATTATTGGTTATCTTACGTATGGTAAATATGTTGAAAGAACGTTCGGCGTTAACACAGGACGTGAAACTCCTGCTTATTCTCATGGTGATGGTGTCGATTACCTGCCTATGGGAGAAAAGAAGAATGCTTTGATCCAACTCTTGAACATCGCAGGAGTAGGTCCGATCTTCGGTCCGATTCTCGGAGCCCTGTATGGACCTGTGGCTTTCCTGTGGATTGTGTTTGGGGCCATCTTTGCTGGAGCTGTGCACGATTATTTGACGGGGATGATTTCCATCCGTAACCGTGGCGCTCATTTGCCTGAGCTTGCAGGGAAGTTTTTAGGGAAAGTCATGAAGCACGTGGTCAACGCGTTTGCGATTCTTTTGCTTGTCCTTGTAGGAACTGTATTTGTTACAGCACCTGCAGATCTTTTACACAACATGACAAGCAGCTGGCTTGCCCTACCTGTCATTCTTCTTGTGATTTTTGCTTACTATTTGTTAGCGACAATGCTACCAATTGATAAAATCATCGGACGCTTTTATCCAATTTTCGGTGCTCTTCTATTGATCAGTGCAATTGGAGTCGGAGTATCTCTTATTGTCACAGGCGCACCGATCCCGGAATTGACTTTTACCAATATGCACCCGGATAACGCACCGATTTTCCCACTGTTGTTCCTAACGATTTCTTGTGGTGCTTTGTCAGGTTTTCACGCGACACAAACCCCTATCATCTCGAGAACGACACAAAAAGAAAAACAAGGACGTCGTATTTTCTACGGTATGATGATTGCAGAAGGGATCATCGCGATGATTTGGGCAGCTGCAGCTATGAGCTTGTTCAACGGATCTGCAGGATTGAATGAAATCCTTGCGAGTGGAGGACCAGCAGCCGTCGTTAGTGAAGTGTCCATTGCTATGCTAGGAGCGGTCGGAGGTACACTTGCTGTCTTGGGTGTCATCGTCCTGCCTATCACCTCCGGGGATACAGCTTTCCGAAGTGCTCGTATGATTATTGCCGACTATATTAAAGTTCCACAGAAAAAAGTCATGAGCCGTGTTTGGATTGCTCTTCCATTGTTCGTCATCTCCTTCGCATTGACCCGCATCGATTTCACATTGCTATGGAGATATTTCTCCTGGGCGAACCAATCGACAGCCGTCATTGCGCTTTGGGTAGGAGCAATGTATTTGTTCCTGTCTCGTAAAAACTACTTCATCGCTGCTGTGCCTGCAACCTTTATGACGATGGCGACATTCACCTATATCCTGAATGCACCGATCGGATTCGGATTGTCCTTGAATGTTTCCTACATCGTTGCAGCTATCGGCACCGTTGCAGTGGTCACAGCCTTCATCATTGCCGCCCGCCGCGGTTTACAGAAGGACATTCCATTAGAGGAAGATTTAAAGCAAACGGCCTGATGTTAAGGAGCACTTACTTCATAAAAGTAGGTGCTCTTTTTTCTATTGGCACTTAGGGATATGGGGAGAAATTCTCTTATTATGTCGAATACTTAAATTAATGTGTCGAATTCTAAAATATCTTAATCGAATACCTCAATTTAACTAACGGACACTCAGCACCGTCCCCCTTGTATAAGACCGTTATGTTTTTCTTGGAGATGAAAGGGTATCCTTTATAGGGAAAGGAGAGATTGTCGTGGAACAGGAAATCCAACAGAAACAAGGAACGTTTTATATAGGAGAGGAAAAGGACCCTAAAGCCCAGCTTCTATTTGATGAAGATGAAAATACAATGGTCATTACAAGTACCTTCGTTGCGCCATCTGAACGTGAACAAGGTTTGGGAGGGGAATTGATTGATTATGCTGTAAACTACGCTCGTAAACATAAATTGAAAATTGACCCGGTCTGCTCCTTCGCCCGGGAAGTTAT
The DNA here is from genome assembly GCF_019599545.1 of Halobacillus sp. Nhm2S1. Taxonomy (GTDB): domain Bacteria; phylum Bacillota; class Bacilli; order Bacillales; family Halobacillaceae; genus Halobacillus. The sequence continues at coordinate 64,852 of NZ_JAIEZV010000005.1, forward strand.
TGAAAATACACCGGAATACCAAGTGGTGTTAAAAGCGTAGAGGAGGAGTTTCTGATGGTGAAAATAAGGGAACCTGAGGAAAAGGATTTGATGCACTTTACGAGGTACAGCATCGATTTTCTTCATGTGGCAAGCTTTGAGAGGCTGACTAATGAAGAAGTCAGGAATCGTAAGTATTGGGCAGCAGATCAATTTCTAGCAAAGAACCCATACCAGAAACTGCTGGTTGCTGATATGAATGGAAGAATGATCGGATATGTCCTTGGCATTATTGAGTCCCATGGGGAAGAGGATGTGTATGGATATGTCAGGGAAGTATTTGTGGATGAATTTTACCGGCGGGAAGGCATTGGCACAGACCTGTGTGATGAACTAATCCAGTGGATGTATAAGCAGGAAGCAAAAGCCATACAGGTAAGCCTTCGGCCGCATCAGAACGGGGTAAGTGAATTCATCCGCAAAATCGGTTTTTCTTCTGTCAGCACCCTTTATGAATATCAGTCAAAAGGATAAAGGATGTTTTAGAGAGGAGATAAAGAATGAAAAAAGCTATGTTGATCGTCAATCCTTCTTCAGGAAAAGAGGAAGCCGTCGATCATGTCGAACAAATCGAGAGCATCTTATCGGAAAAAGGATACGAAGTGGAAGTTGCTCAAACAGAAAAAGAGCTGGATGCCACGAAGTACTGCCAGAATGCCTGTAGAGATGAGTTCGATCTCGTTGTTTCTATGGGAGGAGATGGTACACTCCATGAGACAATCAATGGGATGGTAGATGAAAGCCACCGCCCACGCTTAGGGATTATCCCCCTTGGGACAGTGAATGATTTTGCAAGAGCTCTTGATATTCCACTGAAGGTTGAAGAGGCGGTTGACGTTCTCCGATCCGATCAGAGCAAATCTGTGGATATCGGGAAGTTCAATGACCAGTATTTTGTTAATATCGTAGCAGCGGGAGCTCTTGCTGAAGCAACGTATGAAGTGACGCCTGAACAAAAGACGAAATTTGGTCCGCTTGCTTATATGATGGAAGGGATGAAAACCTTGACTCAGAACAGCAGCTATCCAATGCGGATTGAATACGATGATAAGGCATGGGAAGGGGAATCTTTTCTATTCCTTGCGGCTTTAACGAATTCAGCAGGAGGATTTGAAAAATTATCTCCGGAAGCGAAAGTAAATGACGGGAAAATTCACGGGTATATCGTACCTAAAGTAAATATGATTCGTCTTGCATCTATCGTTTCAGCCATCCTTAGAGGTGGACTTAAAGATGAGCAGGATGTGGAATACTTCAAAGCGGATCACATACGTGTGATTTCAGAGGAAAACCTGGTCACAAATGTCGATGGTGAAGAAGGGGATTCTCTGCCCGTGGAGCTTTCGGTCCTTCCCTCTCACATTTCCGTGGTTGTAAAATAGGTAAAGGCTGTCATGTGTACAGCCTTTTTTCTGTGCCATACTAGGAGTGAATGAGGTGCATCTTATGAAGAAACCAGATATGGAAGATTACTTACAGGAAGGCATTTATGGAAGTCGGCAAACAAAGCCGGGAGAAAGAAAACAATACCTAGGTACGTTGAGGGAAAGAGTCTTGATCGCTCTGACGAAGGGACAGGTGATGGGGGAGCAGGGTCAGGAAGAGCTGGAAGAGCTTATGAAAAGCTATCAAGATGCTAAACTGTTGTTGAACGGAGAGGTAAGCTATCGGTTTTTATCCCCCTACATGGATCTAGCCGAGAGGCATAACATCCACCATTCCACTGTTTCAAACCAGGAAACACAATCAGAATTCGGAGCTGTCCTTACGTTGGATTACGCGATTGAAAAAGAACGTATAAGGGTGAAAGCACAAGAGGAAGTTGGAGAGTCATCTGACGCGAATGGATGGACAAACTTCTTCAAGTCTCTTTTTAAACCATCAAAATAAAAAAAGGGCTGCGGATGATCCGCAGCCCTTTTTCACACGTCCCTCTCACTTAGAGAGGCCATTTTCTATTTGTACTGATTCAAGAATCTTGCCAGCCCGACGATAATAATAGCAAAGGAAAAAAGTATCATTGCAATGTAGCCGGCGTAGAACAAGAACTGCTCGAAAAAGTTACCAGTTGAGACACCGATGCTGTAAAGCGCATACCCGGAAAGAAGAGCAGCTAGAAACAGGAACACACGGTTGTTGAAATCCATCTTTATTCCACCTCCTTTGTACTTTCAATATATGATGTACAAACGTGGAATATTTAGCTTTTAAAAAAAAATTTGCCGGCTTGTCCACACAAAACACGGACGCTGTCTAATGTTATATCATTAATAAACGATTTGGCAGGATTTTGGAAGGCTCAGTTTCGAGACTGTTATGGGAGCTTAGGGGCTCCAGGAAAAGATTCGCTTTCCGTGGGCGAGTGATGAGCCTCCTCGAGCTAACGCTCTGCGGGGTCTCATCTACCACGCACTTGGAGATTTAGTGATATAAGAGGATAAAAAAGCCCCCTTTTGAATGGGCAAAAGGGGGAGATGGTATGTGTCTTTTCATTGAAGGAAGACAGACCATGAAATCTACAGGTTATTTTTCCTGGCGGGGAAAAATAATAGGGTGATTCGACGTAAGAGACAAAAGAGAGTACTCAAGAAAGAAATGAATACAAATAAACAAATAAACCATGTGCGAAGCGTGGACAACCAGCACGACAGCGCACGAGCACGATTCAGTATCTCTTTTGCTATTCCTTATTGTATCACCTTTTCCTGGGTTGCTGCTTTGGGAAAAAAACGTGCGAAAGTGATAACTGAATAGAGGTTTAATGAAAAAATTTTCTCAAGTTTTGTCTACTATTGGTAAATTGTAAAATATATTCAGAAGTATAATTGTTGAAAAAGCATGAATCCTGTACACTTGAACTATCAACTATATGGAGTGGAGCACATGGATGTCAGTAAAATCCAACTAATGTTTCAAATGCAAGCCATGTCTATGTTAGGAAACCGAAATTCGAGCAACTTATCAAATGGGATGCAGGATATGACATTTCAAAGCCTTCTGCGTGAAGCAATGGAACAGTCGTTTCGTGCGAGCGTGCCTTCTTCGCCCAGCCGTCTATCCCACCCAGGGCAAAGCCCTTTGGCTTATCAAGTACCAGTGTCTGTAGAGAAAAGTCAGGGAATGGTAAATGATATCTCAAATGTTACCAGTGGAAACGCGAATGTGGATCAGCTCATAAAAAAAGCATCGGCCCGCTATGGCGTTGATGAAAAATTGGTGCGATCTGTAGTGAAGGCTGAATCAAACTTTGATGCTGGTGTCGTCAGTTATGCAGGAGCACAAGGCTTGATGCAGCTTATGCCCGCAACAGCAAAGGGGCTTGGTGTGACAGATCCATTTGATCCGGAGCAGAACTTGATGGGCGGGACAAAGTACTTGAGACAAATGCTTGACCGTTATGATGGCAATACCGAATTGGCCCTCGCTGCTTACAATGCAGGTCCTGGTAATGTAGATAAGTATGACGGTGTGCCACCATTTCGAGAGACTCAAAATTACATATCTAAAATACTCGGAAAAGCATAAAGAAGCGCGGACGTCTTATAAAAGACCCGCGCTTTTTTATGGAATGATTAGCAGTATGTTATTTCTTTACTTATCTGGTTCAAGCTCCCGGCTCATCTGCATGTATTGATCAAAAACGACCGTCATCTCTTTCAAGCGGTTGCGGACGTCTTCGTCAATGAGCTCTCCCTGAGTGGAAAAGTGATTCGTGTGGGTGTACACGTAGTTTGGTGTCACCATGCACCGGAAGTAATTCAGAATCGGCTTTAATTGGTTCTCTACGACGAGGTGATGTTGCAAGGTACCTCCATTGGCTACAATAGATACGGGTTTATAACGCATGGCAAGGGGCGATACGGCATCAAATACGTTTTTCAAAGTACCAGGGATCGATCCTTGGAAAACGGGAGTAGCAATGACATAAGCATCAGCTTCTTCGATTTCATGGATCAATCTTTTCATATCATCGTTATATTCTTCAGCTGGGCGGCCATCTACGAATTGAAGCTCATAATTCTCGAGGTCAACAATTTTCGTGGTGTGATCCGTCGGCAGCTGCTGGATATATTTTTCGATTTCATCAAGGAGCGTCCGGGTCTTTTTCCCGACGATCGTTCCGTTCAATAGTAGGATCTTCATGGCAACTTTCTCCCCTTCAATTTTCTTTGAGCTATGTTATCGTATGCAGAACTTCATAAAGTGGGCTATGTAACTAATGGTAGTATGTGTTGGCCTTGCCCGATTATCTTATGAAAATTTACTCTGCGGGTACAGCTCGGAGCTTAACCGTCTTTTTCATGACGAGTCGGCATCGGTCATCGGGACGGTTGGTATATATGAAATAGTCTCTTTTCTTTTTATGGTAAAGTATACGTCTTATTTAAGCAATTGTGAGGATTCTGCTTGCTTTATGTCGGAATAAGAAGGGTATAATAGGGGAAGGAGGGAAGGCGATGATCCGTTTATGGCGAAGAATTAAGTTTCTTTTTAATGTCAGAAAATCTGTGCCGTTTCTTGTGCGATTTTTTAAATCAAAAGATGTGAGTAACGGGAAGAAATGGTTTTCCGTCGTACTCTTAGTAGCTTATCTTCTGTTCCCATGGGACATCATCCCGGATTTCCTCGTATTTTTCGGTCTTGTCGATGATCTTGCTGTTTTCACTTACATTATGCAATGGATGGTGAAGATGGCTCCTGCGGACTTGCAAGAGGAGTACCGCGTCTATGATGAATAGAAATGTTTAATCAACGGCAAGATGAGGTATGTAACTGTTGTGGATTCAATAATTAGTCAAGGAGTGATGGATAATGAGTAATGTAATGTTTACCGCACATGCAACAGCACAAGGTGGACGAAATGGCCACGTTAAGTCAGACGATGGTTTAATTGATTTGAACCTTTCCATGCCTGGTGAAGGTGATGAAAAAGGATCGAACCCAGAGCAATTGTTTGCTGCTGGTTATTCCGCTTGCTACGATGGAGCGTTGAACCTGGTTGCAAGTAAACAGAAAAAAGATATCGAATCTGAAATCACTGCTGACGTAAGCCTCATGAAAGATGAATCGGATAATGGTTTTAAAGTAGGCGTTGTCCTTAATGTAAAAGTGAAAGGTGTTTCTCAGGAAGAAGCAGAATCACTTGCTGAGGAAGCTCACAAAGTATGTCCATACTCTAAAGCGACGCGTGGAAACATCGACGTTGAAATCAATGCGAGTGCTGTATAAAAAATAAGCTCTTCATCCCTGGTGGGAATTCCACCAGGGATTTTTATTTATTGGAAGGGAAGAATAGCTACAACATATACATGCAATTCGTATTACTACCAGGCGTACTGGTAATTATGGTATTTTATAGTCGAAGGGGTGAAAGGCGATGAAAATCACCGACCAAGCGAGGGATTTATTAAATCAAATCTTAGAAGATGAAGATGCAGGATGTCTGCGCTTGTTTTTTGCTGGTTACGGGTGTGGGGAACCGGATATCGGTATGACGATTGGGGAACCGGAAGCGGATGATGAACTTCATCACATCAATTCTATTCCCGTGGCCATAGACAGTAGAATAGCCCATATGACGGAAGACTTGACAATCGAAGGGAAGCAGACCATGGAAGGTCCGAAGTTTCAGATGCTGGGGCTTCCAGAAAAAGACTGTTAACATAGATCCATGCCCACAGTTTTGTGGGTGTATTTTTTATTGGAGAACGAAAAACGACCCGAATATAGGCCTCTCCCTATTGAAAGGCACATACTAGAAAAGAGGGGATCGCTGCACATCATGATGGCATCAGGACACCAGGTTGTAGGCTTCACTTTCGGGGTGGGTGCAATGACTTTGCTTCCAACGTTCGAGTGGATGCCTGAACAGCCTCTGCAAACGGTTTTATTCTTTGTGTTCGTCCTTTTCGGCTCGCTGTTACCGGATATCGACACACCAACATCTACCCTCGGGCACAAGTTTTGGCGGGGACTTATGACGGTGTTTACCGTCGCCTTTCTCTGTTATTTGTTTGTACCAGAGTATTTGGATACATATCGAGAACAACTGAAAATTTTCGTCATGCTGCTTTTACCTATTCTGATTATGATTCGTGGACATAGGAAAATGACTCACTCCGTGTTGTTTGTGGCTTTACTTATTGGATACGGGACGATCCTTGAACAAGCCTTCGCCATCCCCCGTATGTATATCGGGGGATTAATTATAGGAGTGGTTTCCCATTTGTTTGGGGATTACATAACGAAAAAAGGCATCCCATTGGCTTACCCTTTTTCCAAGAAGTATTTACAGTTCATCTTCACCTTCAGAACAGGGTCAAACAGTGAGCGTCTCATTGTCTACACCCTGCTCTTATGGAACGTATGGTACCTCACCTCAAACATTTTCTGACACTACATTCTAGTAGTGTCTTTTTTCTATCCCCATTTATTACACAAAAACCAGGCCAGGCTTCCTTTAAGAGAGCGCGGTATGTGCTCACCGCGCTCCCGCGGAAAGCGAGTCATTTCCCGTAGCCCCCATCCACTCAACAACAGTCTAGAAACTGAGTCTTCCACCATCAGGAGCGTTTATGGAACAGGAAGAGGTGATTAAAAGGAAATATAATCCATAAGTATTTCAGTCTCTTTAAGTTTTGTATAGACATATTTCCGAAAATTCAATAAAATAGAAGAAAGATAGATAAGGAGGGCGAGTGTTGTGGCAGATTACCAACTAATTGAACCGAGCCCATTGCGAAAGCTTCAAATGAGTCGCACTTCCTCTTTATATGATGTGTACCTTGGTTATTTAAGGGAATACCCCAGAAGAGATGCTGTCTTAAGAACAAAAGACCATATCCTCTCCCATTTCCCGAACTCAATTGACGAACAAATTGTCTGTATGGAATTTTTTTATATGAATGATTTTTTTGAAGATCTGTCTGTCATTACAGAATCCCCTTACATAAATAAAGAAGTGGGTCATTTGTATCAAGTGATCCTGTCTCAGACCGGTAGAGATAAAAACAAAAATTACTTAGATGAGCTAAAAGGTCTCCATTTTACGCATCCATCGTTACGATGCCTTCACCTATTCACCCTGGTATATTCTTATCAGGACTTGAAAGTATTTACAGCATTGGATAAGTACTTGGACGAATGCGACCAGGCGCTTCAGCAAGTAGACGAGCCTTTGATGTATTATTATTTGAATCAACGTTATCAAGAGCTGCTTTTTTATCATTATTGGAAGACCAATAACTCTATCCTTGCGAGCCGTTATGCATATAAAATGATCAACACAGAAGTTTCATCTAGAAGAAAGAGCCGCATGCATCATGATTTGGCATTATGTCAGCTTTTTAATGGCTATGAATCTTCTATGGAATCGTTACTAAAATCCATAGAGATTGCTGAAAAACATAGGCATTTACGTTTTTTACAAACGGTAAAAAACCGTTCGCTTCCTTTTATATCTTCCTTTCATCAGAGAACTGAAGGGATATCTACTACAGATCCAGTAGAGCAGGCTCACCTTGCTTTAGCGCGGGGAGATTATGAGAAGACACAGGAGATCCTGCATTCCTTTCCATCACTCACTCCCTTTCAAGAGAGTTATTTGGGTCTGGCTACAGGGAACAGAGAGATGCTGAGGCATTCCTATAACCGTTTTATTCAAGAACAAGGGGATTACTTCTTTGCCCAATTACCACTAGCGTATTTAGAAAGAATATAAAAATAAATGGGGGTTTTCTTTTATGAAAAGGTTAGCCGGATTGTTTGTTGTTCTTTTACTGACGCTTGCAGGCTCATGGGGGATAGGAGAGAGTAAGACTGCCTATGATCCGATTGATGGAGGTTATTGGAGTATAGAAAATCCAGAAATTTAAAAGTATAGAAAATAGAAAAGGTGTCCTTCCGGTATTGGAATAGGACACCTTTTTTGTGCTCAACTATTCGTGCTTTTTCTTGCGTCGTTCGGGCAGCGGCTCTTTTCGTATCATCTTCGTAAAGGCATAAACGAAGAGAATAATGATCACTGTAAACGGAAGAGCAGAAACGAGAGAAGCTGTCTGCAAAGCATCCAAGCCACCGGCGACCAGCAACACGCCGGCAATGGCTGCCATCAGGACACCCCAGATTACTTTAATAGCAAGGGCAGGGGTCAGACTGCCATTCGTTGTCATACTTGCCAAAATATAAGTGGCTGAGTCAGCAGATGTGATCAAGAACGTTGCGATCAACAAAATGGATAAGAAGGATAAAATGCCTGTGAGAGGCAGGTATTCATAAGCTTTGAAGAGAGCGACCGTCACATCATTGTTGACGGCTTCAGCAATCTGCGTTCCATTGTTCAAGTCACTGTTCAGGGCTGTACCACCGAAAACGGCGATCCACAAACAAGCGATCAGCGGTGGTACGACAAGGACACCGAATATGAACTCCCTGATTGTTCGACCACGGGAAACGCGGGCAACGAATGCCCCTACGAATGGTGACCATGCAATGACCCATGCCCAATAGAAAATCGTCCAATCCCGGAGCCAACTCCCACCTTCATAGGGAGTCAACCTAAGACTGTACCCCACAAAGTTCGTAATATAATCTCCGATCCCTAAGGTGAAACTATTTAAAATGAACACCGTCGGCCCGGCGAAGAAGACGAATAAAAGTAAAACTAAGCAAAGGGCCAGGTTCAAGTTACTGAGCCATTTGATCCCTTTTTCCAATCCAGTACTGGATGAAGTTAAGTATAAGACGAGCAGTACGCCTGTGATGATAAGTTGGATCGATGTACTATTCGGAATGCCGAATACGGCGTTCAATCCACCGTTCATTTGAAGAATTCCAAGTCCAAGTGAAGTGGCGATTCCCATCACGGTAGCGATCACGGCTAATGAGTCGATGGTGTACTTCACCGGCTTTGACTTCCCGAGTACGGGTTCAAGAGCTGTAGACACGAGACCGTTCTTATCCTTCCTGAATTGCAAAAAACCTATAAGCAGGCCGACAATGGCGAAAACAGACCACTGGTTGATTCCCCAGTGGAAAAAGGAATAACCCATAGCGACGCGCGCAGCATCTTCGGTCTGCGCTTCCAAATCTGAGAAGGGCGTTTCGAAGTAGTGGCTCATCGGCTCTGCTACTCCCCAGAATACGAGTCCTACCCCGAAACCAGCGGAAAAGAGCATGCCAATCCACGTGAAGAAAGGAAATTCAGGCTTGGAATCTTGAGGCCCGATTTTGATTTTTCCATATTTACTCAGTCCGAGAGCAGCCAGGAAAATGACGAAGCCGAAAACGGAAATGAGATAAAACCAGCCAAAATTAAGGGTAGTGAAGTCAAATAAGGTACCGGCGACTGTACCAAAGCCTTCAGGATTAATTGCTCCTACGATGACGAGGACAGTGATGACGGTTGCGGAAATGAGGAAAACAGGGTTTTTGATTTGATCTTTCATCGTGGACTCCTTTCATGAATCATAGGTAATAGATGAACATGAATTTGATGATCGGTTTGTTTATTCCCTACATTTTCCTGTGAAAAACATTTACGCGTTGAAAACGGATCGATGCATTCCCATAAGGATCGTGTCATAATAAGTGCCACTCACAAAATTCACTTTTTCGGAGTCATCCCTCTGTTTAGAAAGGTTAAGAGATTTTGAACTCGGACAAAATGAGGGAGAGGAGGTTTCGCATGTTTGAAAAATGTACAGAAGTCCGCCAATGGTTAAATGAATTTAATAGGAAATGGATGTTTGCAGGGGGATGGGCCATTGACCTTCATATCGGCGAAGAAACGAGGCATCATGAGGATGTGGAAGTCGCTGCTTTCCGTGAAGACCAGGGCCAATTATACGAAACATTAAAATCATGGGATTTGTATGCCGTCAAACAGAAGGAACTTAAGCGTTGGGAAGGAGAAGTCCTCGCACCTCCTGTCCATGAAATTCACGCCTTTTCTCCAGAGGGTCAGAGATTAGAGGTTCTCCTTAATGAAAAAAATAAGCATCGGTGGCGTTTCAGAAGAGATGCCTCTGTTACATTTGAGATCAGTCGTATGCACCTGCAGTCAGAACTCGGTCACCCGTATTTGAATCCTGAAATTGTCCTTCTCTATAAATCAACCCATACGACAAATAAAGACGAGGAGGACTTCCAAAACGTCTTCCCTTTCCTGAATGAACATCAGAAGGATTGGTTAAAACAGTCGCTCATGCATCACCAGCCTGAACATCCGTGGCTCGAAAATTTACTCTACTGAACGCGACCCGAGAAACATAACAAATGAAATGGATCAAGCCCAGGAGACACCTGTCTTTTGGGCTATATTTATGTAGGAAAAATTCGACGAATTGTTTATTTTTTCTTGGTTTGGGTATTCGATAAACATACATCAGACGCTACACCCCTCGCATGAACATCCCCCTGTATTGAAAATACTTACAAGTTCTGGAAAGGAGTTTATCATGAAAAAAGTCACTTCCGTTTTTTGGGTTACATTAGCTATTGCATTATTTTCAGTCGTCTGGGGTTCCGTTGCCCCTAAAAATCTTGAAAGTATTACAGGCAGCATCCAATCTTACATCTCTGTTCACTTTGGATGGTATTACTTACTGATCGTCACTGGTTTTGTGATTTTCTGTCTTTATATGATTTTCAGTCCATATGGAAAAATGAAACTTGGGAAGCCTACGGACAAGCCTGATTACAACTACGCGACATGGTTCGCCATGCTTTTCAGTGCTGGGATGGGAATCGGGCTCGTCTTCTGGGGAGCAGCAGAACCGATCTATTTCTATGCCAATAATGCCCCGACCGCAGAGACGGGAACAGCAGCCGCTCTAAATGAATCCATGAGATTCGTATACTTCCACTGGGGAGTTCATGCATGGGGAATTTACGCAATTGTTGCTCTTGTTCTTGCTTATTTCAAGTTCCGTCGAGGTGCACCAGCTTTAATAAGCTCCACACTCGAGCCGTTATTCGGAGATAAGATGAATGGACCTTGGGGGAAAGTCGTTGATATCATCGCCGTGTTCGCGACCATTGTCGGTGTAGCGACGACTCTCGGATTTGGTGCAGCACAGATCAATGGTGGGTTGACGTTCTTAACACCGCTTGAAGATTCGTTTGGTGTACAGTTAGCCATCATAGGTGTTGTTACTGTTCTATTCATGATTTCGGCTTATTCTGGATTGAGCAAAGGGATCCGTTATTTGAGTAATACGAATATGATCTTAGCAATAGCCCTACTTGCCATCATGTTGGTTGTAGGTCCTACGCTCTTCATTATGAACATGTTCACAGACACGATCGGTGCTTATTTACAAAACTTGCCGACCATGAGTTTCCGTCTTGCACCGAACAGTGAAGAGAATCGTACATGGATCAACAACTGGACGGTCTTCTACTGGGCATGGTGGATTGCATGGTCCCCATTTGTCGGTATCTTTATAGCACGTGTTTCCAAAGGACGTACGATCCGCGAATTTTTATCAGGTGTGCTACTTGTACCGTCTGCTGTAGGTTTTCTATGGTTCTCCACTTTCGGTTCATCGGCGATCCAAGTCCAACAAGATCAAGGTGGACTTTCTGACCTAGCTACAGAACAAGTGATGTTTGGAACATTTGATAATTACCCACTAGGATTGATTCTGTCAATCATCGCAATGGTATTGATTGGAACATTCTTCATTACATCTGCAGACTCAGCAACCTTTGTGTTAGGAATGCAGACGACAAACGGATCACTGACTCCACCTACGATGGTTAAGTTCGTATGGGGAATTGTCCAGTCATCGATGGCCGCTGTATTATTATATTCTGGTGGACTGCAAGCGCTGCAGAACGCGCTCATATCAGCTGCCTTTCCATTCTCTTTCATCATGATTTTAATGGTCGTATCCTTATATAAAGCGATTCGGGCAGATAAAATTGCACTTGATCGCGGGAAGGATAAAGAAGAAAAAACATCAGCCTAATCTCAGAAGGAACTTTCGCTTTATGGGGCGGAAGTTCCTTTCTTCCATTAAACTCTGAAAAGTAGTTTTGCATGGGAAGTGGGACCGACTACTGCTAGATTCTTTCATTCGAAATAGATATACCGGGCTCTTGTTGTGTTACTTTTCATGAAAATGTATCATAAAAACTTAAAGAAATCTGATAGAATAGAAAGGAAAAGGGTTAGATATAAAAGGAGCCAAAGATATGTGGGAATGGAGAAATATTTACCGTGGCATGCTGATGGGGGCGAGTGACGTCGTACCAGGTGTAAGTGGAGGGACGATTGCTGTCGTTCTCGGCATATACGACCGCCTGATTGAAGCTATTAATGGTTTTTTCAGTAAAGAATGGAAAACGCATTTGAAATTTTTATTACCACTTGGAATTGGAGTAGTCATAGCCATTGGTTTAATGGCCAACTTGATCGAGTGGTTATTTGAACACTACCCGGGGCCGACACAGTTTTTCTTTCTTGGCCTGATTATCGGCGTGTTGCCCTACTTAACGCATAAAGCAGATGTGAAGCATAATTTTAAAGCAAAACACTTTTTATTACTGCTGGTTGGAGCGGTTTTAGTCGCTTCTATGGCATTTTTCCAAACAGCTGAGTCTGAACCGATGCAAAACTTGTCGTTTACTGGATATGTTCTCTTGTTTTTCTCTGGATGGATTGCCAGCAGTGCTATGATTCTCCCTGGAATCAGTGGGTCATTCATTCTATTAATTATCGGGGTGTACACCACCGTAACTTCAGGGATTTCTGATTTCAGAATTGATATCATCGCCGTTGTAGGTGCAGGGATCGTCTGTGGCATCGTTGTGATGAGTAAGATTGTGAAGTTTTTCCTTGAAAATTATACGTCTGGAACGTTCGCGGTTATCATCGGTCTAGTCATCGGCTCTGTATTTGTTATTTTCCCAGGAGTGCCCGGAACGGGGATGATGATGCTTGTTAGTATTGTTGCATTCCTCGGTGGTCTGCTTGCTGCATGGTTATTGGGCAGGGTAGAATATAAGTAAGCCTGATGAAAGACAAATGCATCCATTTTGGGTATGATAAGAAGTAGATATATATAAAGGAGATTGAGTTTGATGGAAGCCATTCATACAACGGAAAAGTTTAACGAAACAATTGCAAGTGACCGTCCGGTTATCGTTAAATTCGAAGCGGACTGGTGCCCGGATTGCCGACGCATGGATATGTTTATCGGAGATATTCTAGAAGAGTACAATGGATACGATTGGTATAACGTCAATAGAGATGAACTACCAGAAATTGCAGAAAAGTATGAAGTAATGGGGATTCCAAGCATCCTTATTTTTAAAGATGGCAACAAGAAAGCCCATCTTCATAGTGCGAATGCAAAAACTCCAGAAGAAGTAGAGGAGTTTCTGCAAGCAAGTCTTTAAAAAAACACGTCCACATGGTCCTGCCATGTGGGCGTTTTCTGTAAGGAGGTGCTCTTTTGTCAAAAAGGTTGTTGCTCGTCGGAGCTGGTCATGCCCATCTGGAAATTTTGAGACAATTGCGGAATGAAGTTTGGAGGCAGGTCGATGTTTGTATGATTACACCTTCGCCCTACCAGTATTATTCAGGAATGTTCTCAGGATACACAGAAGGCCTTTATTCTGAAGAGGATATTCGCGTGGATGTTCGTCAGTTAGCGAAGTCAGCCAACGTTCATTGGATTCCAAAAAAAGCAGCTTCTATAAAACCGCAACAAAAAAAGATCGTGTGTGAAGATGGGTGCGTCTATCCTTTTGATCTTGTCAGTTTCGATATTGGATCCAAAAGTCTACCCTCATCATTTGAAGATTCAGCTGCCCGGACAATTAAACCGAATTACGAATTTACAGAACAGATGAAAACCTTGAGAAATACGACAAAACCGCTGATTGTTGGAGGTGGTGCGGCTGGAACGGAGCTCGCACTGTCTATACAAGCCTATAAAGATAAACACAAAATCCCTGGTCAAGTCCGCTTAATTACATCTGATCGAATACTTGCTGATGGATCGAAATGGATCTCAGCAAAATTAAAAAAGCTCTTAGAGAAAAAAGGGGTACGTGTCTGGGAAGACGAACGTGTCGAAGAGATTTTTGAAGAATTCGTCAAAACGGACAATGGAAATCGAGTCCGCCACACAGGTGTGCTGTGGCTGGGTGGGGCCATTGGAGATCCGATTTTTGAAAAGTCGTCACTCGCCATAGATGAACGTTCTTTCGCACTTGTTCGGTCTACCCTGCAATTCCGTGACTACGATTATATTTTCGGTGCCGGAGATTGTGTCACAATGATTGATGATCCGAACCTCCCGAAAAGTGGTGTGTATGCCGTAAGACAAGGACCGGTCCTTTGGCAGAACCTGAAAAACTATCTTTCTGGTTTACCATTGGACACGTTCATTCCACAAAAAAATGCTCTTTATATATTATCGACAGGGGGAAAGAAAGGGTTTCTTGTGTATGGGCCGGTCAGTTCACATAATAAGAAGGCGTGGCAGTTAAAAAACAAAATTGATCGTGAATTCATGGCTAAATATAAATAAAAAAGAGTCTTTGAAGCGCGTCCCCTCGGACACTCTCAAAGACTCTTTCTATTTTTACTGAAACTCCCGATTAAGGAAGACTCCGTTTCGAGAGGGGGAGGAAGCTCGGTGCTCCCCCATAGGAAAGCGATTAGCTTCCCAGCCACTCCAGATGCTCAACTAAGCAACGAACCCGAAACATCTGGAAATTAAGTCCTCAATAATCCTGCCATATAGCTGAAAACCGTTTATAGTTTTAGCCAGGCTCGAACTTTGTTGCGGAAGAGATAGGTGGTGACGAGGAGCAGGGTAAAGACACTGAAGGCGATGAGAATCAGTGTACGGTCTCCGCTCGCTAGGCTTGTTCCAACCAGGCTGTATGCAAACGTTCCCGGAAGCATCCCGATAACCGTTGCCAGTACGAAAGAGAGAAACTTTACCCTCGTCATTCCCGCAAGATAGCTTAATATATCAAATCCGACGAGTGGGATCAGACGCAGGATAAACACGTAAAGGAAACCTTGTCCCTGCATCCGCTCGTATATGTTCCCCGCCCATTTCGACTGGTGGAACTTGAGTACAGAGTCCCCGAAAAACCTCCCCATGATGTATCCAGTGATACCGGCTCCTGTAGCCCCAATGACGATATATAGCATGCCGGGCCAGATTCCATAAGCAAAAGCGGCAGCAAGTGAAAGCACGGAGGTAGGAAACACGACGATGGGTCCTATGGCATACAGACCCATAAAGATGATTGGTCCTATGGCACCGAACGATAGGATATAGGAGCGGATATTATCCGCACTTACATCAAATCGAGAGCGAACAAACCAGGCAAGAGCAATAAACAAGCTAAGGAACAACACGGTCCGGAATATGCTTTTTTTATTCATAGGATCTCTCCGCTGAAGGTCTTGATGGAATGAGACGGAATCGCTATCTGGACTTCTCGTTTCGGGAGCGCTTCGTTGATTGGCAAGGATATTTTCTTTTCAAGGTCCTTGATATATAAATGTGCAATCGGGCGGCCATGTTGGTAAGTGATATGCTCAACAGTTGCGTGGAAGCTGATATCTTGTCCCAGTCCCTTTTGAATTCCTACTTGAACGGCATGCAAGGGTGCGAATTCATGATCATTTAAGATGAGATGGCCTCCTAAAAAGGAAGCGACCCTCCTGTTGGCGGGCAGCTTGTGCAACGTTTCAGCTGTGCCAATCTGCTGAAAGTTTCCGTCTTCAAAGACAGCAATCTGATCTCCCATGATCATCGCTTCTTCCATGTCGTGTGTGACGAATACAGCGGTCGTTTCTCTCGCGGTAAGAAAATCACGCACCCAGTACCTGAGGTCCTGCCGTAAAGAAGGATCCAGGCTACTGAAAGGTTCGTCGAACAAAATCACTTCAGGTTCCGTAGCCATCGCACGGGCGAGGGCTGTACGCTGCTGCTGTCCACCGGAAATCTCGGAAGGGTAATGGTCACGGAAACGCGTCATCCCGATGGCCTCCAGTAAAGCTTTGATTTTTTCTTCTTTGTATTTTTTTGAGACTTTTGCTCCGTAAGTGATATTCTCTCCAACGGTCATATGTGGGAAAAGCAAGGGCTGTTGAAAAACGAGGCTGATGCTGCGCCGATTCGCTTTTTGTTTGGTGATGTTTTTTCCATTCATGATGATTTCGCCCTCTGTCGGTTTTTCCAGACCTGCAAGTATACGGAGCAGGGTTGTTTTTCCACTGCCTGAAGGTCCGACGATGCTCATGATTTCGCCTTTCTCCAAATGGAAGGTCAGGTCCTTCAAAATCATATCTTGGTTAAAAGCTTTTGTAACGTTTTTCATTTCTAACTTCGTCTGTGTCATCGATGATTCCTCCATGGCAATCGAGAGTAGGGGAGAAACATCATCAAAGCTTCGATGATGATGTACATAAAAACAGGTATGAGTGCGAACCAGATCGAGAATGCCGCCATAATGGACGTGTTTGCATTATCGAGAAATGGAAAAAAGACCAATGGCAAGGTCAAGACCCGGCCGCCGCCGATAATGGCGGTGATGGCATATTGGCTCAAGCTGATTACAATCGTTAAAAAGGTAAGGCTCCGGATTGCAGGTCTAAGTAGCGGGAGTTCTACAGTGAATACCTGTGTCCAAAACCCTGCTCCAAGAATGTGGGGCTGCTCCATCATCGCTTTTCCCATTTGCTGATAGCTGTTATGAAAGATCTTGATGCTGTAAGGCACAGTTGGTACTAAATGAATAAGCATGACGCCCCAAATGGTGTCTGCGAGACCGACCCGAATCATGAATAGATGCAGGCCCATCGCAATGGCCAAGGATGGAATTAAAATCGGTGATAAAAGCAGAGCCTCCAGCCAGGGTTTTCCATAGGAGGTGTAAGAGGCTAAAGCTTTTCCTGTGAACAATCCAATGGTGATGTTGATGAACAGTACCGCAAACCCGATCCAGATGGAAGTGAACGTAGCTTCCCACAATTGTGGATTCTGAAAAAGGAGGGAAAACCCTTGCCATCCCCAGTCTATACCTTGTCCCGTATGGAAGCGCCAGGGGGCACTTATGCTTTGTAACAGCATGATGGTTAGTGGAAAGATGAAAAAAAGCAAAGTCAAACTAAGAAACATCGCTTTCTTGCGAATCATGCTCTATCCCCCCTCATTGCTCTCCATCTGCGCCGGCTTAATCCAAAGTAGCCGATCAAAGTCAATATCAAGAGAAATAAACTAGTCATGACCATTGCGGCAAAGGCTAGTGGACGGTCTTCCCACGAACTTCCATAAAACCATTCGTACCCGAGCACAGAAATCATCTCCGGGAAAGTGGTGCCGATGAGAGCGGGAACTTCATAGGCGGCCAGAGTAAAAGAGAAGATGATCAAAAATGACTCCACGAGAACAGGGAGGAGGTGTGGCAGATCGACTGTAGTCAATCGGTGCCAAGCGTTTCCTCCAAGGCTGTTTACGAGAGCGTAAAACTCAGGGCGTATGGATGCATATACAGGGAAAAGAAGCAGAATGACAAGGGGAACTTCTTTCCATACATAAGTAACAATGATGCCTATGCCTTCAGGATCCCTGGTCCATACAGGGAAGTTCGAAGTATCTCCGAGCCAGCCGGCAGCCACTAATGTCTGTGCCATCCATCCTGTTTCTGAAAAGATGAGAATAACCATGTACCCCCAGACGAAATGAGGGAAAAGCATCGGAATCCAAACCATCAGCCTTGGAAAGGTGTTGTTCAACAACGGGTGAAACAACTTTGTGAATACAAGCCCAAGGATGATGGAAATGATGGTGGCTATTCCTGCTGTTCGAATGCTAAACCAGACCGATGACAGAAACCGTTCGGAAGATAAGATCTCTTCGTAATGAGCTAAACCCTCTCCTCCTGTGCTTTGGGTGAGCGCATGAAAGAACCCATAGAAAGGGAGGATCATAAAAATTGCCGCAGGAAGGAATAGGAGGAAAATTTTATTTTTGAACAACTTCATTGAACCACTGTTCCTTCATCCAGTCGACATAGGCGGCTTCTGACTCCGGCAAGAAGCTTTCTTCAAGTTCTTCTGTTGATAACACGCTCTCTCCACGTTCAACAGCTTTAAATTCCTTTTTGATATCTTCAGGCAATTGCTCGAAGCTGATGGGCGTATTCTCTCCCCAATCATTTGGTTTATATTTTTCCAGTTGGGCTTCTGGGGAAAGCATGAAATTGATAGCTGCTAACGCACCGGGTTGATTTGGGCTGTTGAAAGGGATGGAGAGGAAATGCGTATTTCCAATGGATCCTGGTTCCATGACGAACGAGCGTGTAGATTCAGGGAATACGCCTTCTTCAATCAATGATTCAGCCCGTGATTCGTTATACCCCATAGTCATCCATACTTCGCCTTGACTGTACAGGCGATCCAACTCTGTCAGGCTGTTTGGATAGTGCTCGCCTGATCGCCACAGGTCGTTTTCTATTTCGTTAAGATAGGACCATGTGCGTTCGGCCGTTGGAGTGATGTCATTCTCTTCCAACGGCTGCTCATAAATATCCGGAGGCTTTTCTGCTTGAGCGTATAGGACGTGCCTTAAGAAAGCATTGCCTGTAAATTCTTCCGCTCTCGGGTATGTGAATTTGCCAGGGTTTTCAGTTATCCACGTCTTTAATTCTTCCATGGTAGCTGGAGGATTCTTGATTTGTTCTGAATCATAATGAAACACAAACTGAACTTTCCCCCAGGGTGCTTCCATTCCTTCCACTTCTGTTCCGAAGTCCGTTTGGAAAGCTGGATCTTCGGTATTGTAGTAATCATTGAAATTAGGAAGAACCTCTGTAAAAGACCCTATCAGCAATTCGTTTTCTTTCGCGTTTTTGAAATTCTCGCCATTGATCCATATCACATCGATGGAGCCATTTTGTTTATTCGCTTGTTTTTCCGTTTGGAGCTTTTGTAGTATCTCCGGCGTGTCGAGAGGCACCCGTTTTAGCGAGACACCATATCGGTCCTCCACCTGTGGTGTGACATAGTTGTCAATATAGTCATTGATTCCTTCATCACCACCCCACATGTACAGGCGGACTACTGTCCCGTCTGCTGCCGCTTCAATCTCATCCCACGAAGCTTCTGTCCAATCTTTAGTATTCGTGGATGTTTCACTGCAGGCGGTCACAAGCAGGATCGCCAACAGGAAAAATGGTATGAACTTCTTCAACCGAATCCCCCCTATGATTCTCATTATATGGGTACTGCATAAATCCCTCTGTCATTTATCATACAAACAATCCGATCAGAAAAAAACTAATACTGCTTTCATAATGCGTGAACTTAAAAAGATCCGGGTAAAGGGAGTGAAGAGGAGGGCGGACATATGCTTTACAATCAATTCGCAAAACCAGAAGGAGTAGCAGGCAAGTTTGCCGGAATGTTTATGGAAAGAGAAAACAAGGAGTTGAATGACTGGACCCTGTCTTTTCTGGATGTAGGGAAGAAAGACCGCGTTTTAGAGGTTGGGTTTGGTTCAGGAGCAGCTTTGAAAAAAATAGCCACCTTGGAACCGGAGTCTTTGTATGGAATTGATCCGTCAGAAGCGATGGTTGAAATGGTTTTAAAGAAGTTAAATGCTCACCCGAATGCAAAACAAATTGGTATTTTTCATGGTGAAGCCTGTCACCTGCTTCATTTTCACAAACCTTTGGATAAAATATACTCCGTCAACAATATCACCTTTTGGGAGCGGCCTGCAGAAATTCTCAGACACTTGCGGACGTTGCTCAGTGAAAAGGGAAAAATCGCTCTGACGATCGTTCCACATGAAGAAGAAGCAACCAATGACACGACGGAAGTACTGGGTGGTCAACTGCAGAACCTCCTTGTAAAAGCAGGGTTTCAACATGTATGTATCTATTATAAATCAGAAAAACCAAACGATGCGGTCTGTGTGACAGGAATGAAAAAGGGTATGGTAGGATAGAAAAAAAGGGGGAAAAGCCTATGAAATTAAAAAAAGAAGAAAGAGAGTATATGGTGGATCAGGTCAAAGAATATTTTGAATTAGAACGAGGAGAGGTGATTGGTGACCTTGCTGCTGAACAATGGGTACATAAGTTAGCAGAAGAAATGGGTCCCTTCTTTTATAACAAAGGAGTAGCAGACGCGAGACAGATGGTAGAACAGAAGGTCATGAACGTGGATGAAGACCTTCGTTCCCTCGAACGCCCGGCTGGAAAACCGACACGGAAGTAAGAAAACACCGCTTCATTAAGCTGAAGCGGTGTATGGTTCTTCCTCATCATCTTCTAAATCTACTTCAAGGCCTTTTTCTATTTGTTGTTCTTCCACTTGTTGATTCCATTCAAAATGCTCCAGCTGCTCGTTCAAGTCAGCCACCATATTTTCAAGGCGATCGGTTTCTTTGATCATCTGTTGGAAGGCCGCTTGCTGCTCGACGGTAGACGCAGAGATTTCTTCTGTACCTGCCGCTGTCTCTTCAACAATACTGCTCACATTCTCAATAGAAACATAAACATTCGCGCTTTTCTCTTTAGACTCATCCAAGCCGTTGACCAGGGCTTCCAGCTGTTCGTCAATGGACTTCACTTGAGTGCTTATTTTTTCGAAAGCTGTCTTAGACGTATCTACAGAATGGTTTTGCTGCTCCGATATTTGAATGGTTTCCTTCATTTCCTGTTCAATGATTTGAACGCCATCTCTAATTTGCATGACCATTTCACTAATGTTTCCTGTCGCTGAAGTAGACTGATCTGCGAGTTTACGTACTTCTTCAGCGACCACGGCAAAGCCTTTTCCATGTTCACCAGCTCGTGCTGCTTCGATAGCAGCATTCAGAGCGAGAAGATTCGTCTGTTCAGCAATATCGTTGACGAGTTTGACGGTGGAGTCGATTTGATCTGTATATTGGATAAATTGATTGACGGATTTTTCTACGTTTGCAATGGACGCAGCACTTCGATCCATTAATGCCCGTTGGTTTGTAATGCTCGTCTGCCCCTCATCGACGTAAGAGAGGGCTTGTTGACTGGCTTCCATTGAGGATTGGCCCTGTTCACGGTTCATTTCAAATCCTTGGTGGAGGTCATCCATTAGATTGGCTACATCCTGAACATCTTCAGAAATGGATTGGCTGCCTTGGGCAAGCTCGTCAGTTGAATTGGCTACTTGGCTCGATATTTCAGATAGACCACCCATCTCATGGTGAAGACGGGAACTAAAATCTTGTACATTTTGACCGATGTGATGAACGGACCGAACAGTTCCTTCTAAGTTATCAATCATTGTACGGAAGGATCGCTTCAATTGACCAATTTCATCTTTCTCTTTATCGCTCACTTCAATAGTAGTTCTCAAATTACCATTGGCCACTTGAGATGCTTGATTAGCGAGATCACGAATCGGTATCGCAATATGTTTACTCAATCTTGTCGTTGATAGAATCGTAGAGGCGACTAGAACAGCTGCTGCGACAATCGTGAACAGAATCATATTTTGGATTGTCTGTCTCTGATCCATCAATTGAGCGTCATACCAGGATTGGGCTTCGTTTTGGAGCATATAGATATCGTTGATGATTCCGCCGGTACGGGCCGCTTGACGCTGGACTTCATTCGTATCATTGCTTGCCAGTGCTTCTGAGGCAAGTCCTGTCCAATTTTCAAATTTCGTCTGCGCCTGGTTATACCATTTTTCCTGAGATTCCGTGGCAATCAGCGGCTCCATATCCGTGAAGATGGTGCCGGTTTGTTCAATGAGAACTTCAGCTTCGCTGCGGGAAGCTTCTGATGGGTTATATCCGTAAGTAGTCAATGCCTGTTCCACACTGACAAGCTGGCCATGCAGTTCTTTGCCTTCCAGTAAAATTTGGACATCTTGATTCGACGAGCGTTGCACGTCCATCATTTGAAATACTATGAAACTGATGAGAACTAGGCATAAAAGTAATGGAATGAGCGTCATTGTATATAATCTTCTTCCGATGGTCATCACGTTTCCCCCTTACTTTCCTGTCGCTTCATTGATCATATTTTGTTCTTCTGGCGTCATTTCGATCAAACGGATCGGAGCAAGACCTACACCATTTTCTTGAATGCCGAGCGTTTGTGTTCCACCATCGAGCTTTTGCCCATCATTTAAAAGTTTCATCACATCATAAAGAGCGACATTGACATTTTTAAGCATGGAAGAGACGACAGCTTCTTCAGCTACAAAAAACTGATCACTATCCACACCGAATGCGTAGATTCCTTGTTTTTGAGCTTCTTTCAAAACTCCGATCCCTGTAAAACCTGCCGCAGGAAAGACAAAATCAGCATCTTCTTCCACCATGTCGTTTGTAATGGAAGCTCCTTGTTCATCATCATCAAACGTTCCTGCATATTCAGAAAGGATCGTTGCATCTGGATTTGCTTTTTGTACTCCTGCTTTGAATCCTTTCTCAAAACGTTCGACAACTGGAATTTTCTCGCCGCCAATAAATCCGACCGTATCTGTTTTTGTTTTCATCCCAGCGATAAGGCCGATCAAGTAACTACCTTCATCTTCCTTGAAGGTGATAGACGTTACATTCTCGAGTTCAGAAACAGCATCAATCATCACAAATGATTGGTCGGGGTTTTCTTTCGCTAATTTTTCAATGGCTTCCTGAGAATTATATCCAAGTCCGATGATGACATCATGGTCTTGGGCCAATAGCTCTTTGGCATTCTTTTCGTAGTCCTGATCGAACGGTTCGCGATAATCGAAAGTGATGCCTAACTCATCGCGTGCTTGTTCAAGTCCTTGAAAAGCAGAATCACTGAAGGAATCATCGCCGAGCCCACTGTCTGTAACGATAAGACCAGCGCTGATCGTATCTTCTGTATTCGCTTTCGTTTCATTGTTCGCACATCCAACCATTCCTAGAAGTAAGGAAAGGAGGACGAAGGGTATGTAGAGACGTTCCAAAATCACCACTCCTTGTTATGATGTCTGACATCTATAAATATCGGAAACTACCAGGACGATTTAAATAGGAAGGAAGACTTAGTTGTGAGGCATGGGGAAGTCTCCGTTATGGTTTTCAGCTTTTGGAGGCCAGGAAAATCATTTGCTTTCCCTGGGGAGGCAGTCGGCATTTAGAGGTGGCACACTGCTACTGATAAAATC
Organism: Halobacillus sp. Nhm2S1; assembly: GCF_019599545.1. Classification (GTDB taxonomy): domain Bacteria; phylum Bacillota; class Bacilli; order Bacillales; family Halobacillaceae; genus Halobacillus. The sequence continues at coordinate 88,067 of NZ_JAIEZV010000005.1, forward strand.
ATTGAAGTCACTGATAAAAGGGAGAAAGTCACCGATAAATGCCAGCAACCCACCGATCAAAGCTTAAAAACCACTGATAAACTTGGTAACGTTTTATAGAGCATTCTCTAATCGTCCTGACATGTAGTTGAATGATGGTGAAATAAAAACCACGATGACTTTAGGTCATCGTGGTTTTGGAGTGGCTTAATTGAAAAGCATCGGCTAAGAGTTCATAGGAGCGTAAACGATCTTCAAATGGAGTGACGATCGTGTTGACGATCACTTCATCTACATTATAGCTCTCCGCCAGCTGTTCAATCTCTTCTTTTACTTTTTCGACAGAGCCAACAATCATCCGGTTTCGGTTGTCCTGGATTCGTTCTTCTTCAAAAATGGTGTACTTATGGCTGAGCGCTTCGTCAGGAGTTGGGAAATGAGTCCGTTTTCCACCTTGTTCAATTTGTAAAAGAGCAAGATCGAGGCTCGAAGCAAGGTATTCGGCATACTCATCCGTTTCTGCGCAGACGACAAATACAGAGACGTTCCCATTCGGACTACTTTGCTGCATAGAGGTCGTGAAGTAATCTTGATAGCGATCCATCGCCCGTATTCCTCCACGTCCATTGATAAAGTGGGCAAAGGAGTAGGAAACCCCTAAATCTGCAGCTAAACGGGCACTTGTTCCACTTGACCCAAGCATCCACACGGGAGGTACTGTCTCTCCTTTTGGTGTTGCATAAATGTCCATTCCGTGCGGGTCCTGACCATGTAAATAAGCCATCAACTCTTCCACTTGGGATGGATAGTCCTCAATACTTGGCAGCTTCCCGCGGTTCAATGCTAAGTTGACATTCGGCATCCCACCAGGAGCCCTTCCTACCCCAAGGTCGATGCGATCAGGATGAAGGGTTTCGAGAACCCGGAACGCTTCTGCTACTTTATACGAACTGTAGTGGGGAAGTAATACGCCTCCTGTACCTATGCGGATGTTTTCTGTATGTGCAGCCAGATGGGCCGCAAGTATCTCAGGTGCAGATCCTGCGAGACTGCTTGTACTATGATGTTCTGAGACCCAGAAACGGTGATATCCCAGCTTATCCGTCCACTTTGCTAGTTCTGTCGTTTGCTGTAAGGCTTCTTTTGGGTCTGTCCCGGTTAAGATAGGGGATTGATCCAATACACTTAATTTCATTTTCATACCCCATTTACTTCTTTCGTTATCATTCTATCTAACTACTATCGTCCCATGTGCTACGTATAGATGCAAATGTAAAACAATTCTTTTCCTTCTTTTCTTTATGCAAACCTTAACTATAACTCCCTTTCCTTGAAGACTAGTCCCCATCCACTCAATAAAAGTCTCGAAACTGAGTCTTCAACAATCCTGCCATTTTCCTTAATAAATCGTAAAAGGTATTGGCTGGATGAACAAAGAAAAACCGGCTGTCTGGCGGGACAGCCGGTTTTTCTTTAGAGTTATCTGGATAGAAGACCTAATAAACCGTAGGTGAGGATGGACTGACGTTCCATGTTGAACATCTGGCGTACTCTAAGGTCATCGGTATGTAGTGGGGTGAAGAAGACCGCTTCATTTCTGAATTCATCTTTTGGCTCTACCGCGAGCCATTCACCATCCTCAAGACCTGATAGGATCTCCACGAGTCCTTGTTCTTCCATACCCGATTCAATGTCACGGCGCTCTAGAATTCCTTCCGTATTCATCACCCATGCATAAAGGTTTTCTTCGGTCTCTAATGCTTTCTCAACAGCGGTGACTACGCCTAAAGACTCATCTGTAATAATTTTTAAATCCGCATGGTAGCCAGCCAGCAATTCCTCTGAAGGGTTTTCCAGGGAAACTGTGAAAGGATAGCGGCTGGAGCGATGAACCTCGACTTCTTCTGGATAATCGTCCACAGACGTTAAAGTCCCTGTCGTTTCATATTCCAGTTCGGGAACATCAATTTCAACGACCATCTCTTCTTCGATTTCCTTCCGTTCCTGTTCAGGAATGGTGCCTTCTAATACTAGGTTGGTAGATTCCAATGTAAGAAGAGGGGCTTCAAGGTCTTTAGAAACTTCGCTGACCGTTCCTGAAAAAGCGCTTGTAACGGTGATTCGATCACCTTCGTCCTGAAGCTGATCCAGTTGGTCTTCCACCATTTCAAGCATGGCTTCTTGTTTTGCTAGTTCGGCTTCTTGTTCAGCAATCTTCTCTTCTTTCATATACTCGGTTTCTACATAAGAAGGAGGAGTGGCGTCACTCGTATCGGAATTATTGTTGAACGGATTTGAACTATTGTTTGTGTCGGGAGGGTCAGGTACGCGATAGCTCTCAATTTCGTCTATAAAATCTTCAATCGCGTCAATCTCTTCCTCTAACCGGCTGACTTCGGACTCTAGACGAGCTTCTTCCTGAAAATAATTCAACACGTCGTACGTGTAGAGGTCATCTCCCTCACTGATGCTGTCTCCTTCTTCCACAAGAAACTCATGGAACGACCCAACCTCTTCATTAAAATAGATCGGCTCTGTTTCTTCTGATGCGAATACAGCTTTCGTATCCAATTTTTCAAACAAATCATAAGTGATTGTCTTGGACCATTCATTGATATAAGACTTGCGATCCACTTGTTCTCCTTCATCAAGGAAGATGAGGAAAGCATTGGTCGTAATGAAGGTGACAATCAAGATGCCGAGGATTCTGCCTTTAACATTGATTTTTTTCATAGATCTTTACACCTGCTGCTTTCTTATCTGAGTAAATAAAGGAGATATAAATCGAATTTAGATAGAGCGGCCGTACCTGCCCACAACAACATGTGCCAAAAAACAACACCGACCCAGATCCAGCCGATTTTCGTCTGGGAAAGCCAGGAGATACACTTTACCTGGTACCAAATGATAAAAAGCTGGAAGAGGGAGATGGCCCCGCACAAGTAAATCACCCAATCCATACTGGTGAAATAAGAGGCAATCACTCCGAAAGAAAAGGGAGAGACGTACCAATCAATTCCTGCATAAATCATTAGCGGGATCCAGGTGATCCGCTCGATCAGCATAATTAGTAATACATTCATCTGCAGAATGAAAAGTTTTTTATAAGACACGTTGTTAAACAGCCAGAAAAAGAAAGACGAAATGAAAAGTATGAATAAAAATAAAAGGATGGCGAAACCGGCCCGTCCAATTAAGAACCAGGCTTTCCTAGTTTCATATTCGACTCTGTTTAGATCAGACATGTTGGCAGAAATCGCATCCGTACCGAGTCCAAGCCACGCTGTCCACACATATGTAAGAATGGTTAAACCTAATAAAAAGAATAATAGATTCCAAACGTTTTTTAACCGTTCTGCTTCGTTGAGTTTGAATAAATGGTCTTCCCGCTGAGTAAATAGTTTTATTAAATGAATCGAGTATGTCATGCGTTCCATCCTTTAATATAGAAAATAAAACTCTCTGTCTTATTCTAACGGAAATTGTCAGTTGTTGCTATAATTACCTTGCGAACAATTTGGAAAAAGTTAGGCTCCCTAAGAAGCTTAGTAAGCGGGGAGGACTTTTATGAAGAAGGAAGTAGGAAAGCACAGTGCTGCTGCACTGTGCTTTTTACTTAGCCTTGAGAAGGCGCTGCCTGGTAAGGTGGATCTTGATTTTTCGTTTTAAAGAATAGTGTGCGATCTTTATAAAGGAAGATCATGGATAGTACAAACGCAAACAGATCAGAGAGAGGGAAAGCGAGCCATACGCCTGTTACTCCGAAGAAGTTCGGCAAAATCAATACGAGCGGAATCAAGAACAGAACTTGCCGCGCCATTGACAAAATAAGCGCTGGCTTTGCCATTCCTAATGCTTGATAAAGACCGCCACTGACAACCTGGGCACCGATCAGAATGGAAAGAGCGAACATAATGCGGATGGCATAGGCCCCAGTATCAATGGTTGCTTCGTCTCCTGTAAAGATGTTCATCAAACCTTCTGGGAAGGCCATCATCAAAATGAAGATGCCTGCAGAGATGATCGTGACGACTTTCATACCAAGCATGACCGTCTCTTTCAAGCGGTCGTAATTCTTGGCTCCGTAATTATAGCCAATGATAGGCTGCATCCCTTGAAGGACACCAATCATCGGCATGATGGTGAACATGGCAAGTTTCTGGACAATTCCGAAGACACCGACTTCAAACTCACCACCGAATTTAATGAGCATCAAGTTGATGGCGATCATCATCCCACTTCCGGATACTTGTCGAATGAAAGCCGGCATACCAATGGTTAACACTTCACGGATGACGGACCATTGAGGTTTCAAGTAGGAAGCTTTGACCACGAGTGAGGATTTCCCTTTCAAAAAGTAATTCAGGACGACGATCGTTACGGTCGCCTGGGAAATGACAGTGGCAACAGAAGCTCCCTGCACGCCCATATCCAAACCGAAGATGAAGATGGGATCAAGGATCATGTTCAGAACAGCTGGGATGATCATCGTAATCATTGCAAACTTGGAGTTTCCTTCTGAACGGATGATGCTGTTCGTCGTAAAAGCAAAAGAGAAGAAGAACGATCCAAGCATGATCGGGAACAAATAGTCGGTGGCATAGGGCATAATGTTATCGGTTGCTCCAAACAGCTTCAGCAAAGGCTCGAGAAAGGTGAAGGCACCGATGAACCCGAAGCTCGAAACGACAACAATCGTAAAAAGGATATTTCCGAAAACTTGGTTGGCTTCTTCCTGTTTGTTTTCCCCTAAACGTCTTGAGATGACGGAAGCACCGCCAATACCGACGGCTGCGGCAATGGCCATGATAATCATCATCACCGGAAAGCCGATACTGACACCGGATACGCCTAAGATCCCAACACCACGTGCGATGAAAAGCGTATCAACGACATTGTACAGAGCCATGACGAACATGCCGATCATGGCAGGCACTGATAAATTCGTTAATAATTTCGGGATAGGTTGGGTCCCTAACCGCTCACTTTGTTGTTTCATTTGTCTTCGCTCCTTGATGTTTTAGGTTTCAAGTTGGCCTGCATCTTCTTTAACCAGGAAATCATGACTTGCTGTTCTTCTTTTGACAGCCCCTGGTTCGCTTCTGCTTCAATATCAGCAACGATTTCCAGTATAGTTGCATGCAACTCCAGGCCTTTATCTGTAAGGGTTACGAGCTTTGTCCGCTTGTCTTTTTGGCAGGACCTTTTCCTGATGCGTTCATGCTTCAGGAGTGTTTCAATCAAGCCGTTCATCGACGAAGCTTTGATATGCAGCTGTTTCTGCAGCTCCGTTTGGGATTGCTCGCCCGCTTTGGCCAGGAAGTAGATTACTTTCGCCTGCGAGTGGGTCAACCCGTACTCTCCTAATCGCTGGTTATATATATTCTGTAAAAAATGTGCGACCGTATTGATGTGGTAGCCTAAATTTTGATCTATACTTCGTTCCATATTTACTTAGCCCCCTAAACAAATAATAGTATAATACGACTTCGCTTAGAAGTAAACGAAAGTGTTTCACTTCAAGGCAGGTATGTCAGACTTATGAACTTTCGACGTTTCCTCAAACTTTTTTCCAGCAAAGCTCACTCCCATCTGCTGCTTCATAGTAAAATAAAGGAAAAGAAGGGGTGGTCGTGATGGTTCAAACACTAAAAACGCATCCGAAGTCTTTCTATGGAGGAGTTCTGTTCATTGCAGCTCTACTGCTTTCAAATTTCTTTATTCAGAAAATGGAAGTGACGGGCCAAGTACCGCCGCTTCTGGTATTGGCGACCGTCCTTGATATCCTGATCGTTCTTCCTGTCGTTCTATTCTTATTTGTACTCCGTAGAATGCCCACATTGTCCTTGCTTGCTCCCATCTGGCTTTTAGGTGCTGGTTTTGTACACTGGATTGTTCCCACCTATGCTAAAGAGCACCTCCAGTACATGAATGTTTCCATTATCCTCATTGAGGCTGGTTTTATCCTCTTGGAACTTCTCCTTCTCGTTATTCTCATCAAGCATCTGAAAACGTGGAAGCATAACTTCAAAGCGACCATTCACACAACTCCGCATTTGCTTTCAAGAATTTTCACAGCGAATCAGCAGACATTTGGGGGATACCCCAAGTTGGAACGGCTGATCGGAGTAATAGCCACAGATGCTTGTGCCATCCGCTATGCTTTTCTTCCACGTTTGGACCATAAGCTGGATGGTGATCATACCTTCAGTTACCACAAGAATAGTGAGTACTTCGGGGTTTTCCTGATGCTGGTTCATGCGATGCTTATTGAAATCATTGCTGTCCACGTCATGCTCATGCAATACAGCCACACGGTTGCATGGATGGCGACCATTTTTGATTTTTATGCTCTCGTTTTCCTGGTCGCTGACTATCAGGCCATTCGTAAAAGCCCTGTCGTCATTCAACATAACCATCTTCATTTTCAGAAAGGGCTTCGATTCCATATGTCTGTTCCGTTAGAAAAAGTAGCGGTGATTCGTCGGTTTGAGGGGGAAGTCTTGCCTGAGGACCGTCACTCCTTCAATATGACGCTTGCTGGACTCGAAAAGGTACCTCCGCAATTTGAAATACGATTGAGCGAAGCGGTTGATGGGTATCGTTTATTTGGTTTCAAACGTAAAGTGATGAAAATATTCCTGACTGTCGATGAACCGGAAAGGTTTTTACAAACATTAAATGAAGAGCGACTGGTTTCAAAGAAGGACATTTAGTCAATTATGATAAGAGGAAGGAAGGGATTCTATGCCTCGTTATCATAGTGGAATCTTTATATATAATGGAAAAAAGGACGAAGCAGAGTTAGAAACAGCTCTTTCACAAGTATTGCCGGTGTTAAGTAAAGAAGTGAAAGAGTTAAAGGTCATCCAAACGTTATCATTGGAAGATTTATATGAAAACTGTCGGCATTACGGTCCAGAGGTAGAAGTCTTTTTCATCTTCGGAGGAGACGGAACCTTGCACGAAGTCGTCAATTGCCTTGCACCGATGGAAAAACGTCCGGTGCTCGGTGTGCTGCCAGGTGGAACGTGCAATGATTTCAGCCGGGTTTTGGACACACCTCAGCGGCTTAGGCAAGCGGCTGCATCCATCATTGAAGGGGAAGAGGTTTCTGTGGATGCAGGGAGGACCGAGGACGATTATTTCATTAACTTCTGGGGCATCGGACTAGTGACACAAACTTCTTTTAACATCGACGAAAATCAAAAAAACCGGTTCGGTGTACTCAGCTATTTCATGAGTGCACTGAAAACGATGAATCAGGCAACCCCATTCCGGTTCAAACTGACCGTAGATGATGAAGAGGTCGATGGAGAGGCGGTAATGATTCTTGTCATGAATGGCCAATTCATAGGTACAAGACGCCTTCCTGTCCCAACGATCGACTTGCAGGATGGGAAGTTTGACATTCTGGTTGTGAAAAATTCCAACCTTACGTTATTCAGGGAACTCATGACGATGGGACGACCGCAGACGGATCAGAGTGAATTCCAGGAGCTGTCCCACTACCAGGGAGAGAAGGTGAACATCGATGTTGAATTTAAGCAGGATGTGGACATGGATGGGGAAATCAAAGGGAAGACACCGGAAAAATTGGAAGTCCTCCCGGGACATTTCACCTTCTTAAGTGGAGGACCGAACGCGCTGCATAATATGGATAACCCTTAAGGAAACCGAGAATTTGCGGAAAAGGGATGGTTTGACAGTTAGAATTTGTTAAACTTATACTATCTTTATCTTTTGTAAAGGATGGGCGAACGTGATGAACGAACAAGAACTATACCGCAAGAAAAAACAAGATCCTTCGCTGAAGCTTTTTGTCGTATTGACCAAAGCTCAGCGCACCATCGCAGATTTAGTGAAGGATGATATCCAACGATATGAATTGAACCCGACAGAATTCGGAGTGCTTGAGCTTCTGTATCACCAGGGAGATCAGCCGCTGCAGAAGATCGGCGAGAAAATTCTGCTTGCAAGCGGAAGTATCACTTATGTGGTGGATAAGCTTGAGAAAAAGGAATACTTGAAACGCGTGCCTTGTCCAAACGACCGACGCATCACATTTGCGTCCATTACGGAAAAAGGACGGGACCTGTTGAACGGCATCTTCCCTGACCATTGGAAAGAGATTGAATCAATCATGGATGGGCTGACGGATGACGAGAAGCAGGATGCGATCGATCTATTGAAGAAACTTGGGAAGGCTGCCGATTCTAAAAAAGAGTAGCCAATTTTCTGACGATCCGTTATAATAGGAATAATTCTAAGGACAAAGGAGGGTATGAAGATGCTGCAGATGCACGTGCTTGACTACCAAATCAACTATGTACGCCGTGCGATTATTCACAATTCAGCTGTCAACGGGACACGTATGTCCAAAATGGCATCTGAATAGTGAAACAATGTAGCGTCTCATACCTGATTATTCACAGATAAAGTCAGAGGTAACGGGACCTCTGGCTTTTTTTGTGTCTTCAAAAAGTCTTTAGGAGGAATTTTCAATGATCATTACATTAAAGAATCTATATAAAATTGTCGGTGGCGAAGTATTATTTGAAGCTTTGAATATGGAGATCAAATCTGGTCAGCGTGTCGGGCTTGTCGGTCGTAATGGCAGCGGAAAATCGACCCTTTTCCGAATCATCACCAAAGAGGAATCGTTGGATGGTGGTGATCTTTTCATTCAAAAGGGAGCCACCATCGGTTATTTGAAGCAGATTCCAGAGGATTGGACGGGAACGGGAAGAGCGTACTTACAGCTTGCCTTTACCGAGCTCGTCTCTTTGGCAGAGCAGATGAAAGAACTGGAAGAGGATATGATAGATCCTCAAAAGATGGAAAAAGCCATCGCCGCCTATGGAGAGATACAGGAGCGTTTCACTCAGCGTGGTGGATACGAAATGGATGCCTCTATTAAGCAGGTGGCGAACGGGTTGAAGATCCATCACTTACTGGACCAGCCATTTTTCAGTTTGAGCGGTGGGGAAAAAACAAAACTTGGTCTTGCCAAGTTGTTGCTGGAAGACCCTGATGTTCTTTTGCTTGATGAACCGACGAACCATTTGGATTTACAGGCGATCGAATGGCTGGAAGCTTATTTGCAATCCTACGACGGTACCATTTGTGTCATCTCCCATGACCGTGCATTCCTTGATCACGTCGTTACAGACATTATGGATCTGGAATCCGGAGAAATTGAGATGTACAAAGGCAACTACACCGCTTTTGAAAAACAAAAAGAAGAGAAACTGCTCGCTGAATTTCATCAGTATGAAGAACAGCAGAAGAAAATTAAAAAAATGAAAGAGGCCATAAGACGGTTGAGGCAATGGGCGAATGAAGCCACTCCACCGAACCCTAAACTCTTCAAAAAAGCGAAAAGCATGGAGAAAGCGTTAGAACGGATGGAAAAGATCGACAAGCCAATAATGGACCCGAAAAAAATGAATCTATCGCTTGAAGCAGATGGGCGGACAGGGAAAGATGTGTACACGATTGAATCGCTGGAGAAACAGTACGGCAGTGAAATGGTTTTGGACGGTGTTGACCTTCACGTCCGTTATCAGGACCGAATCGCAATTGTCGGGGCCAACGGTAGTGGGAAATCCACACTTTTAAGAATGTTATTGGAAAAAGAAACACCGAGCGCTGGAACAATAAAAAGGGCGCCTTCCATTAAAGTGGGATACCTTCCACAAAACCCTTTGCAGGGAGCGGACCGCGACCAGCGGATGATCGACCACTTTCGGGATCACATCCGGGTGACCGAAGGAGAAGCCCGGCACAGGCTTGCGGGCTTCATGTTTTATGGATACGACGTCTTCCGGAAAATCCGCCACTTGAGCGGAGGGGAACAGATGCGTTTGAAGCTGGCCATCTTTATGCATCAGGATATTCAGGTCCTGATCCTGGATGAACCGACCAACCATCTCGATGTGGAGTCGCAGGAAGTTCTTGAAGAGGCCCTCAATCAATTTAAAGGAACGATGATCGGGGTTTCCCACGATCGGCATTTTCTGGACCAGTGTTTCACCCACACGGCTTTTCTTGTGGATGGAAAACTTCACCGGTATATCGGTACGTATGAAGAAACGAAAAAACATTGGCACGCCCTTTTAGAAACGCAGGCAGAAGAGCAGGTGGTAAAACGTGAAAAAACAGCCATGCCAGAAACTCCGGTGAAAGAAGAACCGGCCATTGATTGGGAGAGGGAAATCGCTCGTCTCGAACAAGAGATCGCGACCATCGATCAAAAAATGCAGGACGGTGATGATGTAGAAGAGTTAATGAAACTCCAACATCATAAAGATGAATTGGAAAATAACTTAGAATCTCTTTATGAAAATTGGATGGAAGCGCAATGATCATCGGTACACTCTAAGAAAAGGGTAGGAAACATAAAAGTTTCCTACCCTTTTTGTTGTTTGTCATCAGCATGAATGATCATGGACCCATTCAAAAAATGGAAACGTGTTTAGATGGATCGTCTCTTTTCTCCCGGTAATAGTCGACAAGGGCGTCGGTGTAGGAGAAGAAATCAGGACAAAAGATGTTTGAGGCAGACAAATCCATTTCTGCCTGACGGTTGTCATAGTCTGCGCTACAGAGGAAATAATCAAGAGCTTCCCTTTGAATGCCTAAAACTTTTCGTAATGGACGAACCTTCAAGGATTGGTTGGCGAGACCCAGCGGTAAGGATAAACGAGGGTGTTTGTCTGCATACACATAACTGAGCTGCTCATAGATTTCTTTGGCTGTGTAAGGATTGGGGTCTGTGAGATGATACGTCTTTCCACTGCTTGCAGGATGATGGGCAAGGTAGTTTGTCGCTTGGATCACATAATCCTGAGGCACCAGGTTGACTCGGGCTATTCCTTTTCCGAAATAAGGAAGAACCGGAAGCCTTCTTAAGGCCTCCACTAAATTCAAGATAAAATAAGGACCGTCGAATTTTGCGGTTGCCCCCGATTTAGTATGACCGACCACGATGCCCGGACGGATAATGGTTGTCGGAATCTCTTTACACATTCGATGAACGAGATTTTCTGCCTCATGTTTGGTGTATTCATAATGATTCTTGAAACCTTTCTCATGGGCGAGGTCCGTTTCGTAAACGGTTCCTTCCCGTTTTCCTGAAACGTAGGCGGTGCTGAAATAAATATAACGTTCCAAATGAAGGCATTGGGAAAGCCATCGATTCACTTCTCTTGTTCCTTGGACGTTGACTTTCCATGCAGGCATAAGAGGGACGGCCAAATCATAAAGAGCAGCAAGGTGGAAGACGTGGGTTACCTCTTGTGCTAATTGCAGGGATGCCGCGGATGAGAGTCCCAATTCTTCCTGAGTAATGTCCCCTTGGACAAGTTCGATTTTTCCTGTATTCACCTTATGGTCTTTTTTCCATGTTTCTATCTGTTTTGCTGCTTGCTTTTCCATAGAGGGAAGGTGAAGGAGATAGATTTTCTCTATGGAGTTCCAGTTTCTAAAAAGATCTTCGATCAAGGCTGTAGCTAAATAACCTGGAAAACCAGTAAACAAATACGTGTTGGACATAACTAATTCGCCTCCGTCATCTGTTTGTTTATCTTTTCGTGATTGCTCGTTAGACTTCCTTCTTTTGCCTATCGACTTGTTTAATGTAAGAAAGGAGGGGAAAGTAAAGAATAGTCACACAGATATTTTGGGAGGTTATTAAATGAAAGTTCTTGTTATTGGAGCCAATGGAAAAGTAGGAAAACATATTGTCGATAAACTCGTAGATACCGAACACACTCCCTATGCGATGGTCCGTAAGAAGGATCAAATTCCACAATTCGAAGAGAAAGGCGTAGAAGCCATACATGCAGACCTGATGAGAGACTTTGAACATGCTTTCAAAGGAATGGATGCCGTCATCTTCGCAGCAGGATCCGGCCCTGATACAGGCGCGGATATGACGATCGTCATCGACCAGGAAGGGGCGATTAAAGCGGCGGAACATGCCGAAGCCAATGGGGTGCAGCGGTACATGATGTTGAGTTCCATCGGAGCAGACCGCGCAGAAGAAGCGCCTGACGATTTCAAATTTTATCTTTATGCCAAGCGCAGAGCTGATGAATACTTGAAAAGTACCGGATTGGATTACACCATCGTCCGTCCCGGCAGTCTGACTAACGATGCAGGCACAGGCAAGGTGACACTGCAGGAACGTACAGAACAGGGAGAAATTCCGAGAGAAGATGTGGCCGCCACACTTGTTCATCTTCTTTCCGTGGAAGATTCCATTCACCAAAGCTACGATCTGATCAGTGGCGAAACACCAATTGAAGAACTATAAAAAGAAGGAGCCTCGGGCTCCTTCTTTTTTGGTCGGTTATTAAAGCGGGAGCGTTTATGTAAAAGGGATGTGATGAAAATGACAGAACGGTGACGAAAAATGAGCGGATTTTAATGAGAAAATAGGTTTAGCTGTTATGAAAACGGGTATAAAATTTCTAGGCAGAATTGCAAAAGACACAAGGAGGGGGAGCTTTGGGTAACCCGGAAGTGATCGTGTACACCAGTCGGAACTGTCACTATTGTGAAAAAGTACTAGGAACATTAGAAGATTGGGAAGTTGATTATGAAGAGCGGAATGTATCTGAGAACCGTGACCATTTCAGAGAACTACAAAGAAACAACATTTACGGTACACCCGCTGTATTTATAGATGGAGAAAAGATTCTCGGTTATCAAGAACGTAAAATGAAACAAAAGCTGAGAATAAAAGAAAACCCTCAGTATATTAGGACTGACTCCATGAACTTTTCCTAAATGGTTTCGACAAGTGATGATCATCACTTGTTTTTTTTGTCCAAAAGCATCAATAAGTGAGGGAACCCTCGCTTTCGTTTCACTTTTTCATGTGCTTTTTCATAGGCTGAAGTATCATATGTTAAAGGTGGAACATTCATGTACCCATATAATCCTTACTATTATTACAACAATGGCTGGTACCGTTATCCAACCAGTCTTCCTTACGATCAGATGAATTATCAGCAAATGCCCAATAATCAGGGGAACGTTTGGGGTTATTCCCCGTACAATCAAGCGGTGTATGGTTTTCAGAATCCCTATATGAATAGTTACGACTATACAGGTTATACTGAGACCGGGAATCAGAATTCTTCATTCAATGTCGGGAACATGTCCAAAGGTGTCATGAGTTATTTCCAAAAAGAAGACGGCCAGATCGACTTCGATAAAATGATGTCGACCACGGGTCAAGTCGTAAAGACCGTAAAGGATGTCAGTCCAATTGTTAAAGGGATTGGTACATTCGTTAAAGGAATCAAGTAAACCGCGCGCTATTCATTTAGCGCGCATTTTCTTTAGACTATGATTTCCTATTCCTGAGTGAATGCGTACCAAAGGGGACATGGGAAATACTGTTTTGATTCTTGAACATCTTCTTTTTTTGAGGCGTTCTCTGTATAGGTGTAAAAAGAATACTAGGTCTAGATGATAAATTTTACTGGGATAAAAGTGGAAATTGATTGTGTTATAATGTTTCGCATAACGAAATAAATGATCGGGTGGAGGCGTAGGAACATGAGTATCGGGTGTTTATGTATTCACGGGTACACAGGAAGCCCGGATGAAGTCCAGCCCCTCGTCGACTTTCTGGAAGCACGAACGGATTGGGAAATTGCCAATCCTACGCTTCCTGGACACGGGGAGGCCTTGGATCTTGAAGGGCACTATTATCAAGAATGGATTGCTACAGCAGAGCTCGCTTTGCTGGACCTTATGAAAAGACACGATACCATATACATCATCGGTTTTTCCATGGGGGGGATGATTGCTGCCTACTTGACTGCAAAGTATCATCTAAGTCGTTTGGTCCTTCTATCGGCAGCTGGGAAGTATGTCAGTCTCCCACAGATGTATAAAGATATTCTTGGAATGGTTGCGGATGCATGGAATGGTGTGCTTGCCGATAATGAGCTTTTCCTCAGGTATCAGAAAAAATTGAAGGATACGTATCTTTTTTCTACATTCGAATTTATGAAGTGTGTGCAATTTACAAGGCCTTATTTGCATCAGGTCCGCTGTCCTGTACTGATCATCCAAGGCGAGTTGGATGGCATGGTGCCAAAAAAAGCGGCATTATATTTGGAAGAAGAAATTCCGTCAGAAGAAAAAGAGGTTATTTTCTTGAAAAAGTCGAAGCACTTGATCTGTCATGGGGAGGACAGCGACGAACTGTTTGATAAAGTGATGGATTTTGTGAGTCAACCATAGGGGGAAGAGAAACAATGAATAATAACCGTGGACAACCCATCCGGACACCTTTCTACTATGGATGGGTTGTTGTGATGATTGCCGGTTTGAGCGTGTTCTTTTCAGGGCCTGGTCAAACCTATTCCATATCAATTTTTATTGATTATTACATAGAAGATTTTGAGTATTCACGTTCGTTGGTTTCTGGTATTTATTCAGCGGCTACATTGTTAGCGGGAATTACGTTGTTTATGATGGGACGCCTCATCGATCGTTTCGGACAACGGGCGATGATGGTTGCTATAGGATCATGTTTGGCTTTAGCTTTGTTTTGGAATGCGTTTCTTCTCGGGCCGATTATGATGTTTTTCGGCTTCTTTATGATTCGTTTATTTGGGCAGGGGTCAATGACGTTGATCCCGAACACACTTGTGCCGCAATGGTTCATAAGGAAAAGGGGGCGGGCACTAAGCATTATGGCGATCGGTGGGTTTGCCAGCTCAGCCCTGTTGCCGCCACTGAACACATGGTTGATTGAATCGTTCGGCTGGAGGATGACATGGGGGCTGTGGGGAGCCGCGCTGTTGATTCTTTTTGTTCCATCGGCCTTCTTCTTCGTCCGTAACAAACCTGAGCACATCGGGGAAGCGCCGGACGGGACACCGAAACCGGTCAATGGAGAAGAACTGAAAAATCCGAACGTTGAGGTCAATGAAAAAAGTTGGACATTGAAAGAAGCTATGGCGACGAGAGCTTTTTGGTTTATTTTGTTTTGTGTCATTGTCCCGGCCCTCGTAAATACAGCCATTACCTTCCATATGGTGTCGATTATGGATCTGAGGGGACTTGATACAGGGGTAGCAGCGATGGTACTCACCTTGATGGCCGTCGTCGGGTTTCCGGTTACTTTCGTCAGTGGTTATCTGGTTGACCGTTTCAAGGTGCACTATATTTTAGCTATTACGTTTTTTGGTCACATATTTACCCTTGTCATCCTTTTGTTCACCAATTCATGGTGGATGGCGGTTGCCTTCGGTATATTCTGGGGCTTTGTTAATGGCTTTGAGCGGATCGTTTTGAATATTGTCTGGCCCAATTATTTTGGGCGGGAGCATCTTGGTAGTATCAAAGGTCTCGCGCAAACGGTTATGGTCGTTGGTTCAGCTCTTGGCCCGCTGCCGTTCGGTTTGTTTTTTGACTGGCTGGGGGGGTATCAGGAAGTCATTCTCCTGACGATTCTCTTCCCGGTAACCGCAGGTATTCTTGCATTATTGTCACCCCAACCCAAATATGAGGATTATCACGGATAAGAAAAACGTCAGAGGTGAAAAACCTCTGACGTTTTTTTAGTCTTTAAAGAATGCGATGACGAGTCCGCCTTCTCCTGCATAAGTGGAAATGAGTGGTCCTGTCTCCATAAAGAGAGAGTCTTTAAAGTTATACCGTTCTTTAATTGAATGCAGTACTTTCTTTCCCCGTTCCTCATCGTTGCAGTGAGACATCGCAATGACGCGGTCTTCCAAGTTGGATGCATACTCACCGATCTGCTCAACGAAGCGGCGCAGGGATTTCTTGTTGCCTCGTACTTTTTCTGTTACTTCTACGGAGCCTTCCTCATCGCTCGCTTTCATGAGAAGTTTGATATTCAAGGTCTTGGCGATGGCCCCTTTGACTTTGTCGAGTCGTCCGCCCTTGATGACATTTTCTAACGTTTTCAAAATGAAGAGCGTCGTAGTTTTCTCAATTCGCTCTTCCATATGGGAGACGAGCTGCTCGAAGTTGTACCCTTCTTCCATACGTGCCGTTGCTTCATGCACCAGCAAGGCGATGCCACAGGAAGCTGTTTTTGTATTGAGGACAGCGATTTTACGATTTGGTTCCTCCTCAAGGAGCATGTCCTTGCCCATGACAGCACTCTCGTATGTGCTGCTCAGCCCTTGAGTGAGGGCGAGCACAAGAATTTCGTCGTCTGCGTCGATCTGTTTATATTTTTCATAGAAATCATTCGGGCTTGGAGAAGAAGAACGAGGGAGTTCCTCAGACTGTTTTAATTTTTCATAAAACGTCGGCAAGTCAATTGTTTCACCTGTCTTATAGTGTTCGTCTCCAAAGTGTAAATTTAACGGGACATAGTGGATGCTGTGTTTTTCCATCATTCCAAGAGGCAGATCTCCGCCTCCATCTATGATCAGTTGTATCGTCATTCCTTCACCTGCTCTCTTATATTCATCGTTCTAATGGGGTCTCCCCCTGCTTATTCCGTATTATATCAAACTTAGCGGTCTATCGACGGTTTGTTTCATGAGTGAATTTAGGTTTTACTTTTTTCATCGTACTCAAAATGAACATCATGAGACCGAAAATCACAATGGATCCGCCTAGCCATTGCGTCCAAGTGATTCCTTCATCCAAAATCCAGTAGGCTAAAATAGAAGCCCCGATCGGTTCGACAAGTACAGCCATGGATATGGTCGATGTGCTGAGCCACTTCAATGTCCAGTTGAACAGCGTATGACCGAAGAAGGTCGGGATGATCGCAAGGCCTAGAAATATGAGCCACTGATCACTGTCGTAACCGGTAAAAGGATATCCCAGCGCCAGGTTATAGAGAAGAAGTGTGGCTGCTGCGAATCCATAAGCAATAAATGTATAGGTCAGGATGGACTGACGTTTACGCAAGTTCTGACCAAGCAGAAAATAACCGGTAACGGTCATAGCACCAAGCAGGGCCAGGAGATCCCCAAATAAAGCTGTGCCGCTGATTTGAAAATCCCCCCACCCGATGATTACGCTTCCTGTCAATGTAATGACAAGGCTTAGAATGGCTCCGATGGTGAATCGCTCTTTGAAGAAGAGGTAGGTCCCTATAAAAGCGAAAACCGGTTGGAGGGCAACAAGGACGACAGAACTTGCGACAGTCGTATAACCCAATGACTCAAACCACAAAATAAAATGTAAGGCAAGGAAGACACCCGATAAAATCGCAAGCACCCAATCTTTCTTATTTGTTTGTTTTATTTCATCGAAATGTTTCCATAATACATAAGGAGCCATAATTCCAACTGCAATAGCCAGGCGGTAAAACGCAATCATCGCAGCTGGCATATCTCCTGCGAGCTTGACGAAAATCGCGGAAGTGGAAATGGAAAGGACGCCAATGAACAAAATTATATATGGTTGAACTGGAGGCTTTTCCAAGCGAGCCCTCCTCTGGTATACGTCAGTTTTTCCTCATTTTATCATTATTACGTTTGAAAAGCATAGCCGAAATGTGTAGAATAAACTATGTTATATGTGTTATGATGAATGAATCTATCAGGCAGATACCAGAGAAGCCTCTCCCGTTTCCTGTGGCAGAAGGCTTTTTTTACATGTATATAGGTAGAAGATTTAAACAATAAAGGAGTATGAAATTACTGTGACAACATTTCAATCACTAGGATTATCAAAACCTATCCTAAAATCATTAGACGTTATGGGTTTTGAAGAAACAACACCAATACAAGAACAAACGATCCCTCTAGGACTAGAAGGGAAAGATGTCATTGGTCAAGCTCAGACAGGTACGGGAAAAACGGCTGCATTCGGTATTCCGATGCTCGAAAAAATCAACAAGCAAGTGAAAGCCGTTCAAGGACTTGTCATCGCCCCGACAAGGGAATTGGCTATTCAAGTAGCAGAGGAGCTGAACCGTCTAGGTAAAGGAAAAGGCATTCGTGTCCTGCCAATTTACGGTGGATCAAACATGGAGCGCCAAATCCGTGCCCTGAAAAACAACCACATCGTCGTAGCAACACCAGGACGTCTTCTTGACCACATCCGTCGTAAAACGATCAAGTTGGAAGAAGTTCACACAGCAGTCCTTGATGAAGCGGATGAAATGCTGAACATGGGCTTCATCGATGATATCCGTGATATCTTGAAAGCATTGCCGGAAGAGCGCCAAACGTTGCTTTTCTCTGCAACAATGCCGAAAGAAATCCGCGACATTGCAACGACATTGATGAACAACCCGGAAGAAGTAAAAGTAAAGGCGAAAGAAATGACGGTGGAAAACATCGAACAGTTCTTCGTTGAAATTCCTGAGAAGCACAAATTCGATACACTGACACGTCTTCTTGATATCCACGACCCTGCCCTAGCGATCGTTTTCGGTCGTACGAAGCGTCGTGTTGATGAAGTAGCTGACGGGCTTCAAGCACGCGGTTTCAGTGCAGAAGGAATTCACGGTGACTTGACACAAGGAAAGCGTATGTCCACGTTGAACAAATTCAAGCGCGGCCGTATTGAAATTCTAGTTGCAACAGACGTTGCGGCACGTGGATTGGATATCTCTGATGTTTCTCACGTGTACAACTTTGATATTCCTCAGGATCCGGAGAGCTACGTACACCGAATCGGTCGTACAGGACGTGCCGGCCGTAAAGGGAAGTCCATTTCCTTCGTGACTCCACGTGAAAAAGATCAGCTTCATTTGATCGAGAAAATCACGAAGAAGAAAGTAGAACGCTTGAAAGTTCCTTCTTCTGAAGAGGCAGCACGTGGTCAGCAAAAAGTAGCAGTTGAGAAGCTTGCTGAAACACTCACGAACAATGACCTTAAGAACTACAAGCAGGCAGCAAATGAACTGCTTGAACAGTATGAGTCTACAGATCTTGTTGCGGCAGCACTGAAAATGATGACAAAAGAGCGCAGTGAAGTGCCTGTCCGTTTGTCTCATGTTCAGCCAATCAGCGTGAAAAATGCTCAGCGTGACAAGAATAATAAAAAAGGTGGCTACCGCAAAGGTGGAGGCGGTAAGCGCAACTTTAATAACAAGAATAAATCCCGCAACCGCAACTTTAGCGGAAAAGGCGGCAGCAAGCGCGGCAATTACCAAAGCAAAGGTCGCAGCTAATAAAAGATTATTGAAAAAGATCAGTCCTCGTATGAGGGCTGATCTTTTTTTGATCATGTGGATGGTCAGAGACGTGTACGGCGGCTCGGTCATTTATCAGAGGGTTTTACGCTTTTATCGATGGGCATTAAGTATTTATCAGTGACTTTCAAACTTTTATCAGTGGGTTTAGCGAATTTATCGGTGAGTGTGGTGTTTTTACTAGCAGAAAAAAGACTCCACCCCTGAGGGTGAAGTCGTTACATGCGGTTTACGAGGGCGAACAAAGCTAGGAAAATGATGATTCCCCAGAGAATGTACTTCCCTGTGTTCTTTCTTCCATATTTTCTTTTCTGCCATCGATTCGGGTCGAAAGAAATGTCATCACTGTCGGAACGAGAATGACGCGTGCGGACTTGCCATAAAGAAAAGCGGCGGGCATTTTTCAGGATGACGGGTGCGATGGCGAACCCCCCGATCAGTCCGAATAAATGACCGAATATATTGATGTTCGGCCGTGCGAACGTCATAAATAAGCCGATCGCGAAAATCGCAAGGATGATTTGTGAGTTGGCTGTATCGATTAAATGCTTCCGGTTCATGACCATAAATAGATAGACACCAAAAATACCGAAGATGGCTCCCGAGGCCCCAAGGTGCCAATAATAGGCATCCGGATTAACAATAAACGTGCCGAGGTTTCCGGCAATTCCGGCAAATAAATACATGACAACAAACTTTCCTTTACCTAACATCTGCTCAAGGGCCGGTCCGAAGAGCACGAGGGAAAATGAGTTGAACAGGGCGTGAGTGAAATCTCCGTGTAAGAAAATCGGAGTGACAAGGCGCCAATATTCGCCGTTCAAAATCAGAGCATTCATCCCAATGCCCCATTCCTTTAAGTCAACGGCAAAACCCAGCTGAAGAAAATCCATCAATAGCCATAAGGCGAAATGAAGACCGACGAGAAATGAAACAATCGGATAAAACCGTATAAATTCTTTGAAACTCTCCGTTCGTACAAACATGACTAATCTCCTTTTTTACGTGCAAGATTAAGGTGGATGTGAGTCGCTCCCTGAACTCCATTCATCTCTACTACATACTCTCATGTGCTCTTCTGGTTAAGGGAACGTACATATGGTTCATGGAACTCCTATTCTAATGTAATCCGTGACGATCCCTCGTATTCTTTTTTACCTCGAAAAGAATCGGGTATACTGATCATAGATTGTTGATGAAAAGGAAGATGAATGGTGATTAAAGGCATCGGTGTGGATATTATTGAATTGGATCGTATTAAACAAAGTATAAAGCGAAGAGAACGCTTTGTTCAACGAATACTGACTGAAGGAGAACATCTCCGTTACGAAACATTAAATGAAAAAAGAAAAGTAGAATACCTGGCGGGCAGATTTGCAGCCAAAGAAGCTTTTGCTAAAGCAACGGGGACGGGAATCGGCAAGCTGGGTTTCCATGACGTGGAGATTTTATCAAATGAAACGACAGGGGCTCCTGTGATGAAAGCGAAAGGTTATGAACGCTATCACGTGTGGGTGTCCATCAGTCATAGTTCAGAGCATGCGATTGCCCAGGTGGTTTTGGAAGAGTGCTAGGGAGGAATAGGAGAGCAGACATAATTACATAGGTTGTCTCATAACATTGTAATGCGGGTAGGAGGGAACGAATTGGATATTGTTACCGCACAAGAAATGTACGAACGGGATCGAGTGGCCATGGAAGCTGCTGGACTAGATGGGATGTTGCTCATGGAGAATGCTGGAAGATCAGTTACGTATGACTTGCTCCGCCACATTCAAAAAGAGCATGCGATTGTCGTCCTCATAGGTTCCGGAAATAATGGCGGCGATGGGTTCGTCATTGCCAGAACGTTGTTGAACCTTGGGTACGATGTGGAGGCTTGGCAAGTCGTTCCGGACACAAAGATCACTGGAGATGCAGAAGCACACAAGAGGATATTCCAAGCTTCTGGTCACCCGTACAGACTATTGAAGAGTTCGGAAGACTTGAATACTTCTCTAGGTTGTGCAGATGTATGCATCGATGCGATGCTAGGGATCGGAGTGAAAGGGCGGCTGAAAGAGCCCTACGCAGAGATTGTCCGTCTCTGTAACGAGAAATCATTCTTAAGGCTTTCGGTTGATTTGCCTTCGGGTGTTCCGGCAGATGAGGGAGAACAAGATTTTGAGGCATTTCAAGCGCATTACACATCAATCATCGATGCTCCGAAGCAGAGTGTCTTTTTGCAAAGCACTCAGCCATACTATGGCGAATGGTCGGTCGTGGAAATCGGACTTCCACCCCAGCAACTTTCGGATCACCGAAGGCGGCTTTGGGGTGAAGCAGATGTCAAAAGGACCTTGCCTGAACGAGATGCACATTCCCATAAGGGGTCGCACGGAAAAGGATTAATCATCGGAGGTTCCCGCTTAATGCCCGGTTCAGTCGCTATGACAGCGAGAGCCGCTTTGCGGAGCGGTGCGGGGTTGATTGCGGTATCCACGGATCCTGAAGCTATTCCGGCGATTTCTCCCTATGTGCAGGAGGCGACTTTTGTAGAAGGGGAAGATGGAGGACAAGTCCCGGTTCTGGAGGGGTACGATGGGATTGCTGTTGGTATGGGGTTAGGCCGCACTTCTGTGATGGAAACGGTGTTGGAGCAATTGGTCCATGAAAAAGAAACCCCATTACTGGTGGATGCCGACGGGTTGTACCTTATAAAAGGTCTCCTTCAAGAGTTGGAAAAGAGGGAAGCTCCGACCGTTTTAACGCCTCATCCAGGTGAATTCGCCCACTTGTCGGGCCTTTCCATTAAAGAGATTTTGAATTCTCCTTTTTCCCATTCCAAAGAGTTTGCTGAAAAGCACGGGGTGTACCTCGTTCTGAAAGGACCTTCTACGATTATCACAGGTCCTGATGGGGAACAGCGGGTGGACATCTCAGGCAATGCAGGCCTCGCTAAAGGTGGAAGTGGTGATGTTCTTTCTGGTATTCTGCTCAGCATGATGATGCAGGGAAAAGATGTAATGAATGCCTTAAGTAATGGTTGTTTCCTTCATGGATCGACAGCTGATTTACTTGTGCAGGATGGACATGCGAAGGTTGACCTACTCGCCTCTGACGTCATTGAAGGTTTATCCCGGACGTTCCGTACATTTTCTTCTTGATCCATATCATACGTTCCCTTTGTCCTTAAGTAGAGACAAAGGAGTTGAGTCTTATGCAAAGACGTTTTCTGATCCTGTTGTTCAGCCTGTTCGTCTTAGGTGCTTTGACAGCTTGTGGCTCACAGTCGAAAGAAGATGTCGTCAAAAAGCTCGAAAAACAGTCGGAAGAAATGGCTGGATATAAGACCGAAGCGAATATGAAGATGCGTACAGGGAAAGAAGAACAGAAATACAACATTCAAGTATGGCATAAAAAGGATGATTTTTACCGCGTGAAGCTTCAAAATGATCAAGATGAAAAAGGGAGCCAGATCATTTTGAAAAATGACAGTGGCGTGTATGTCTTGACGCCTGCTTTGAATAAGAGCTTCAAATTCCAGAGCGAGTGGCCTCAAAATACAAGCCAGCCTTATCTTTATGCTTCACTTCTGAATGATATCAAAGCGGATCCGGATGCAGAGTTCAATGCTTCCGAAAACTACTTTGTGTTCAAGACGAAGACAAACTATCAGAATAACAAGACCCTGCCGTTCCAAGAAATTTATTTTGATAAGAAGACGTACCACCCTGTAATGGTGAAGGTGTTTGATCAGGACATGAATTCTCTCGTAGAAGTTCAATTCGCGAACTTCTCGAAAGACGATTCGATGAAGAAGGAAGATTTTGATGTCGATAAGAACATGGCTATGGCGCCTACAGAAGCCCCTGTTGCAAACATGGAAGGGGAAGAGCTTGAAGAAGTGCTGTATCCACAAGAGACGTTCGGTGCTGAACTTGCAGACGAGCGTGAAGTGAAGACAGAAGATGGTAAACGATTCATTATGACCTATGCAGGGGACAAAGATTTCACATTGGTCCAGGAAAAAGCAGAAGTTCAAGCGGCAAGCGCTCAATACTCTGTTCAGGTGAATGGTGAGCCTGTCCAGCTTTGGGATGGAGTTTTTGCAGCCTTTGAACACAACCGTCTGGAATGGAACCATAACGGCACGACATACCAGCTGGCGAGCAATGAATTGACGCAAGATGAAATGGTCGCTGTCGCAAGCTCCATCAACACGGCTGCGATGGTGAAATAAAATTGGAAGGAGCAGGCTTAACGGTCTGCTTTATTTTTGTCTTTGGACTACCCTTAAGAAGATGCCCTCATGCTTCACCCTCCAGGATCCTGAAAGTCTTTGCTTTCTTAAAAAGTCAGTCACCGACGCTATCCAATATTCCTGCTTTTTCTATGAAATTTGACACCGGCTTCTTCTCATTCAATAATAAAAAGATATAGAGAGAGGAGCGGTCATTGTGGCATGGGATACGTATTATAGAGACTCAATTGCAGAGGTTGAACTGACAGCGATTGAGTATAATATACAGCAATTGAAACAACGTTTGGAGAAAGAGACAGAGATTTGCGCGGTAGTCAAAGCGGATGCCTATGGACATGGGGATGTGCAAGTAGCGAGGGCTGCCTTAAAAGCTGGAGCGAAGAGCCTTGCCGTAGCCATCCTGGATGAGGCATTGAAACTGAGAAGGGCAGGGATAGAGGCCCCGATTCTCGTCATGGGATGGACACGCCCTCAGGATGCTGCAGTCGCTGCTGAGAACGATATCGCTTTAACGGTGTTTCAAAAAGAGTGGCTTAAGGATGCAGGGGGTCTCTTGAGTTCTAATCCTCTGAAACTTCATTTGAAAATAGATACAGGAATGGGGCGGATTGGGGTGCGGACGGTCTCAGAGTTAGAGGAGGTCCTTGCAGTTCTTGCTGAAACCCCGAAGTTTCATTTGAAAGCTTTGTTCACGCATTTTGCTACAGCCGATGAAGAAGATTCACAATATTTCAATGAACAACAAGAGCGCTTTGACGAAATGTTTTCTTATTTTAAGAGGATTTGGGCAGAAGATGTCGAAATTCATACAAGCAACAGTGCGACAAGTATGAGGGTTCCTGAGCGGATGGATCATTTTGTCCGATTTGGGATCAGCATGTATGGCCTTTATCCTTCTCCTTATGTCAAAAAGGAACCACCAATCGATTTGAAGCCTGCTTTTTCCTTGTCGAGCCGTCTGGTCCATGTCAAAAAAGTAAAGGCCGGAGAATCGATCAGTTACGGGGCTACCTACACCACAGAAAAAGAAGAGTGGATCGGCACCATTCCGCTTGGTTACGCGGATGGTTGGATTCGTAAACTTCAGGGTGCAGAGGTCCTCGTCGACGGGAAACGTCAGCCGATTGTCGGAAGAATTTGCATGGATCAATTCATGATTAGGCTGGATCAGGAATATCCTATAGGGACAAAGGTTACCTTAATTGGTAAACAAGGGGATCAAGAAATTTCAGCCGATGAAATAGCAGAGCATCTCGAAACAATTAATTATGAGATACCCTGCATGATCAGCCAAAGGGTGCCGAGAGTTTTTCAAGAAGATGGGAGAACGGTAGAAGTGAGAAACTCCTTGTTGTGAGTAAGCTTCCCGTTTTCGGACAATTCTCCCGATGTTAGGATAAAAGCTTTCATAATTCACGAAAAAATTCCAACACTCCTTTGCAATGGACACTCCCGTTTGATAAGATTAGAGTGGACTAATTGACTGGTTTCTTTTGAGAGAAGATGGTGGAGGTGTATGGTTTTGTCCGATAGCATGCAGGAGATTGTCATCCGGATTCCGGATAACCTACTCAATGAAGTGGATGGCTTCATTCAACTCGATAACAGTGATCGGAGCGATTTCATGTGTCAAGCAACGAAAATGTATTTGCGTGAGAAGAAACAGCGACATATTAGAGAATCCATGCGTAGAGGCTACATGGAAATGGCGAAAATCAATTTAAATATCGCTTCAGAAGCGTTTCAAGCTGAAGAGGAGGCCGAACACACCCTGGAGCAACTAGTGAGCGGGGTGTGAAGCCAGTGATAGTCAAACGAGGTGACGTTTATTTCGCTGATTTGTCCCCGGTTGTGGGATCTGAACAAGGCGGGGTCCGTCCTGTACTCGTCCTTCAAAATGATATTGGTAATCGTTTTAGCCCTACCGTGATCGTAGCCGCGATTACAGCGCAAATACAAAAAGCCAAACTTCCAACACATGTCGAAATTAATGCAGAAAAATACGGGTTCGAGCGAAACTCTGTGATCCTACTGGAACAAATCAGAACGATTGACAAACAGCGTTTGACCGATAAGATTACTCAACTCGACGAACCGATGATGCAGCAGGTCAACAAAGCCTTGCAGATCAGCCTCGGTTTGATCGACTTTTAATCGGAATGTACGTCGTGTATGAAAAATAAAGTTACCTTTTCAAGGTAACTTTATTTTTTTTTGCTTTTGTAGTTTATAATGAGCTTAGAGAGGGTATTGATGATGGCGTGTTTTTTATTCAGCGATTTTTTTGCAAGGTAGAATTGTAATATTACAAAGGGTATGGGAAAGATACTCATGTGTAAGTGAGACGGAGCAGGCTCCATTAATGAGGGCAAGGGCAAATGGTGTAAAAGAATTTCTTTTTCTGATAAAATTATATTCAAATAGTATAAGGACGAACCATAGAGGGTTATGAGGCGGAGGTTTAGATAATGGACGAAAGACTGAAAAATGTAGTGGTAGAGCATAGTGATGACATTGTCAAAATGTGGTTGGAGGAAGTTAACACCCATAAGAAGAATGAGTATACATCGACGATTTCTGATGAAATGTTCGAAAGCACGAACCGTGAATTTGTCAACGTGATTTTCTCAAGCATTGAGAAGCAGGGATTATCTTCGGACTTGGATGATTTCTCTGAACGCCTGATCAATCTTGGCTGGCCGTTGAGTTATTTAACGGACGGGATGCAAGTGTTCCGGCGTGTAGTAACGGATTTCATTCTCAAACAATCGGATAAAATCGATTCAGATTACTTTTCTGAGGTCCTTCGGAAAGTAGATGGCTGGGTTGACCCGATCATCAACCGTCTCGTCAACGAGTATTCAGGAAGCTGGGAGCACATCGTATCCTTGCAAAGGGTGGCTTTACAAGAGCTTTCCGCACCCTTAATCCCCGTAATGGAAAACATCACGATCATGCCTCTGATCGGAACCATCGACACGGAGCGGGCCAAGTTAATCATGGAGAACCTGTTGGACGGAGTGATCAAGCATAATGCTGAAGTTGTTTTGATCGATATTACAGGTGTTCCGGTTGTGGATACGATGGTTGCTCATCACATCATCCAAGCGGCAGAAGCTGTGCGACTGATCGGATCACGATGCATTTTGGTGGGGATTCGCCCTGAAATTGCCCAGACGATCGTGAACCTTGGAATCGATTTAGGGAAGTTCCCTACGAAGAGTTCATTACGTAAAGGGTTCCAAACAGCATTAGAATTAACCAATCGTCGAATTGAAGAAACCCAGAACAACGATGAAGACATCGAAAAATTAATTGATTCACTAGATAGGGAGTGAAAACATGAGGATACCTATTTTAAAGCTTCATAACTATTTACTCATTTCCATACAAATCGATTTGGATGATCAGACGGCCATCCAGTTCCAGGAAGACCTTTTGAGCAAGATTCATGAAAGTGGAGCGACAGGTGTCGTCATAGATTTAACATCCGTTGATATCATCGATTCTTTCATTGCCAAAGTGTTGGGAGACGTTGTGACGATGTCGGATTTGATGGGGGCCAAAGTTGTTTTGACGGGAATCCAGCCGGCAGTTGCAATGACTCTTATTGACCTAGGTATACACATGCAAGATGTCCCGACCGCGTTAGATCTAGAACAAGGATTGATCAAACTTCGCCAGGAATTGGAGGAGTGAATATGGACTTCCAATCCTGTGTCAATATTAAGAAGGAGTGGGACATCGTCGGAGCCAGGCAACTTGGACGAGATATATCCAGAAAGATCGGCTTCGGGACTGTCGATCAAGCAAGGATTGCCACGGCCATTTCTGAACTGGCACGGAACATTTATTTATACGCAGGAACAGGCAAAGTCTGTTTCGAAGCACTCGAAGACATGAATAAAAAGGGCATTCGGATCGTAGCTACAGATGAAGGGCCTGGGATTAAAGATATCAGCCAAGTTATGGAAGACGGTTTCACTACATCAGGAGGGCTCGGAGCAGGACTGCCAGGGGTGAAACGGTTGATGGATGATTTTGATATCGTATCTAGCGAAGGAGAAGGTACGGAAATCACTGTCGTCAAATGGCTCCGTTAAAGGAGGTAATAAGCGATGAACACATTGAAGCTCGATTTAGAAAATTATAAAGAACTATTACAAGAGTATATTAAGACCGAGGATGAGCAAGCTCTATATCAAGCGGAACAGTTCAGTAAGCATTCCATGCAGCAGAACATCTCACCGGAAGAAATTATTAATGTTCATATTCAATCACTACAAGAAATATACCCGGATATGCCTAGGTATATTCAGTCGTCTATGAACTTTCTTCTGGAAACCATGATCTCTTACGGATTGGCTTACCAGGAATATCAAACGCTTCGGGAAAAGCAGCTTGAGTTGAAATCGGAAATTTCCGTCGCTGCCAATATGCAAAAAACATTATTGTCGACCGTGAAACCTGATTTATCTGAAATTGATGTAGGGGCTTTGAGTGTTCCTGCCAAGCAGATGAACGGGGATTATCACCACTTTGTCCACGATGGAAAAGGGAGCCTTGGGATCGCTGTCGCTGATGTCATAGGTAAAGGTGTACCTGCTGCACTATGTATGTCCATGATCAAATATTCAATGGATAGTTTTTCAGGGATGCGCACAGACCCTAGTGTCATTCTCGGCAGTTTGAACCGTGTGGTGGAACGGAACGTGGATGCAAGTATGTTCATTACGATGTTCTATGGTTTGTATAATTCAAACGAGCATACATTTACTTTTTCATCAGCCGGGCATGAACCAGGCTATTATTATCATAAAGATCGGGATGAATTTGAAGAAATTGATGTACCGGGACTTGTGCTCGGTGTATCTCCTGAGGTCACTTATAAGCAGTATGAAAAGAGAGTAGAAAAAGGAGATATGATTATCCTTCTGACCGATGGTGTAACCGAATGTCGACAAGGGGATCGGTTTATCGATCAGGAAGAGATATTACATGTCATCAAACAATATTCCCACCTTCCAGCGCAGGGAATTGTGGATCAAGTCTATAAACATTTTGAGCGTCTGCAGGACTTCCAGTTGAGAGATGACTTTACTTTGATTATTTTACGAAGAAACGTTTAACAAATATTCATACAGGGTATCAAATTATGTAGTACGTTTTTCAGGAAACATTGGGAGGGATTATGATGAATTTATCTATAGATGTTACGAACAATGATGGTGTTTCAAATGTCGTCCTAACCGGAGAGGTGGATGCATTCACAGCACCCAAATTAAAAGATACATTGCTGCCGCTGACGAAGGAAAAAGGCCAAGTCGTAGAAGTGGATTTTCAGGATGTGAACTACATGGATTCCACTGGTCTTGGTGTATTCATCAGCGCATTGAAATCGACGAAGGAGCATGAATCGGAGATGCGCCTTGTTCATATGCAGGACCGTGTTTATCGTCTCTTCAAAATCACGGGGTTAACAGAAATTATAAACATCGAGTCTACAGTACAAGGTGGAATGTAAACATGGAACCATTTGATTTTGTTGAAGTGAAGGTACCTGCCAAAGCGGAATACATCGGTGTCGTGCGTTTGAGCATCTCAGGAATTGCCAACCGTATGGGATTCACTTACGAAGATATCGAAGATTTAAAAGTAGCGATTTCCGAGGCGATTACCAATGCTGTGAAACATGCATATAAAGAAACGGGTGAAGGTGAAATCACCATTGGTTTCGGTGTTTATCAGGACAGGCTTGAAGTTATGGTCGCTGATCATGGAGGAAGCTTTAATCTTGGTGAAGTCAAAGAAGATATCGGCCCTTATAAACAAGATGATGATATTGAAGAACTGCGTGAAGGAGGCTTTGGCCTGTTTCTCATTGACGCTTTGATGGACAAAGTTGAAATTAATAGCAAATATGGAGTCATTGTCCTTATGACAAAATATCTCCATGAAACCGGGGTGGGTCAAGATGGCGACCAAATCACAACACCACAATGAAGAAGTTTACGAATGGATCGCCTATCTACAAGAAAACCCGAGAGATGAAGAAGTCCAGGAAAAGGTTGTCCTCGTTTATAAGGACCTTGTAGAATCCATTGCTCGTAAATACTCAAAAAACAGTACGATTCATGAAGACTTGGTTCAAGTCGGCATGTTGGGGCTGTTAGCGGCAATCAGAAGATATGATCCTGAATTCGGGAAGTCCTTTGAATCTTTTGCCATACCGACGATCATTGGGGAAATCAAACGCTTCATTCGTGACAAAACATGGAGCGTCCACGTCCCTCGTAGAATCAAGGAACTTGGACCGAAAATCAAAAAGGTATCAGAAGAGCTTACGAACACCTTGCAGCGCTCTCCATCCGTCAAAGAAATTGCAGATGAATTAGAAGTATCTGAAGAAGATATCCTTGAGACGATGGAAATGGGTAAAAGCTATAAGGCCTTGTCCGTTGACCGCAAGATCGAAGCGGACTCTGACGGAAGTACGGTCACTATTCTCGATTTAATTGGTAACCAGGAAGATGGTTATTCCAACATTGATCAGAGGATGCTCTTAGAAAAGATTCTGCCGATTCTCAGTGAAAGAGAGCAGGAAATTTTACAATGCACGTATTTTGAAAACATGAGCCAAAAAGATACAGGTGAACGGCTGGGAATCTCCCAGATGCATGTATCCCGTTTGCAAAGGCGGGCCTTGAGAAAACTGAGAGAAGCCTTGCAATCTGAATCTGTCGAGGTATTCTAGTGGAAAAGGAGAATAAGCGGGTGGATTTATCTATTTTCCAGAAAGCCAAAAAAGGAAATTATTATTGCGGGGACAGCTATTTCTACAAGGAAACGGAGGATGCATTCCTTTGTGCCCTTGCGGACGGACTCGGAAGTGGTGAAATGGCCCGCGAATCATCCAAGGCGGTTATGGAAGTGATAGAGGAACATCCAGATTTGAATCTAGAAGCTCTAATTAAAAAATGCAATGAGGTGTTAGTGGGGAAACGAGGAGTCGTCCTGGGTATTTTAAGGATTGACTTTATAGCTCGTACTTACTCTTATTCATCGATTGGAAACATCGGGGTTATTACAGTGGACCCGGACGGGAAGCGTAATCGCAATATTCCCTTGGCAGGTTACCTATCAGGCTATCCGCGCAGACTGAGAATTTCTCACGGAACTGTGCAGAAAGGAATGGTATTCCTTATGTTTTCAGACGGAGTCAACGATCGTCGTCTGTCCTCGAAGTTTACTCATTCCAAAGACGTTGAGCAAATTACTCAACAATACAAAGAATTATACGGTCAATCACGTGATGATGATATCACTCTGATTGCCATGGCTTATAATTAAAACCCTTCATTCGAACCGCAAGGTAGAATGGAGGGTTTTATTGTTTTTGTTTGGATGTTCATCTTATTTTATTCAAGTATATGGCAGGATTGGGGAAGACTTAGTTTCGAGATCCTTTTATGGTCAGGGGCGGGCGGTGAGACCCCGGAAGGCTCACCGCCCGTCCCATGAAAAGCGAACGGTTTCCCGGAGCCCCTAAACTCCCTCAGATATCTCGAAACGGAGTCTTCAAGTATTCTCTTTTATTATTTGATACAATGGATGAGACGTCATTGAAGGAGGTCATTTAGTTGAGTGAAACAAATAAAAACACAGAGCTTATGAAGCTCGTAGCTAAACAGACGAAATTGAAGGAACAGACAATCAAACAAGTCATTGAATTGCTTGAAGAAGGAAATACAGTACCGTTTATCGCCCGTTACCGTAAAGAACTGACAGGCGGATTGGATGAAGTGCAAATCAAGGAAATTGAAGATCAGTGGAACTATGTAACAAACCTTGTTCAGCGTAAGGAAGAAGTCATTCGCCTTATTGATGAACAGGGCAAACTGACCGAAGAATTACGCCAAGAAATTGAATCCGCTGAAAAACTCCAAAAGGTGGAGGACTTATACCGACCTTACAAACAAAAGCGTCGGACAAGAGCGACGGTAGCCAAGGAGAAAGGGCTGGAACCTCTCGCGACACAGGTCTGGGAACAGCAGGACATCAACTTTGAGGAGGAAGCGAAAGGTTTCTTTTCTGATGAGCATGAATTGCATACGGTTGAAGATGCACGTGCTGGAGTGAATGATATCATCGCCGAGTGGATTTCAGATGACCCTACATATCGAGAAAAGATTAGAAAACAGACGCACGAAAAGGGTGTCATCGCTTCATCTGAAAAGAAAGCAGATCAAGATGAAAAAGGCATTTTTGAAATGTATTATGACTACCAAGAACCCGTTCGCTCTATCGTGTCCCACCGTGTTCTTGCTCTTAATCGTGGAGAAAAAGAAGAGGTTATTAAAGTTTCTGTTCAACCTCCTGAAGAGTCTATCGTTCAATATTTGGAAAGAAGTGTTATTAAACGTCACACCGTCGGGAAGCTTCGTTCCATTTTGGAGGAAGCGATCCAGGACAGTTATAAGCGTTTAATTCAGCCGTCTGTAGAGAGGGAAATCCGAGCTGCGTTATCTGAGCAGGCCGAGGAACAGGCAATTGAAGTTTTCTCGAGTAATTTGCGAAACCTCCTGTTGCAGCCCCCGTTGAAAGGGAAGGTGGTTCTAGGAGTAGACCCTGCCTACCGTACCGGTTGTAAGCTTGCTGTTGTAGACGAAACAGGGAAAGTGCTGGATATAGGCGTCATCTACCCAACAGCACCTAAAAATGATACGGCCGGAGCAGACAAAAAGATTCTTGCCTTTATGGATACGTATGATATTGAACTGATGGCCATCGGGAATGGGACAGCTTCCAGGGAAACAGAACAATTCATCGCCGATATGATCCAAAAACATCAGCTGAACGCGTCCTACATGATTGTGAATGAAGCGGGAGCAAGTGTGTATTCAGCTTCAAAGCTTGCGCGTGAAGAATTCCCTGATTTTCAAGTGGAAGAAAGAAGTGCCGTATCTATCGCTCGTCGTGTTCAGGATCCATTAGCAGAACTCGTGAAAATTGATCCTAAATCGATAGGTGTCGGTCAATACCAGCACGATGTTACTCAGAAAAAACTAAATGAATCCTTGACGTTCGTTGTGGAAACGGCCGTAAACCAAGTGGGAGTTAATGTGAACACCGCTTCTTCATCTCTGTTGCAGCACGTATCCGGCTTGAGTAAAACGGTTGCGAACAATGTAGTGAAAAAGCGGGAAGAGTTAGGGAAATTTACGAAGCGCTCCGAACTCAAAGACATTCCGCGCTTAGGTGCAAAAACATTCGAACAAAGTATTGGCTTCTTACGAATACTAGATGGGAAAGAACCTCTTGATCGTACACCGATCCACCCGGAAACTTACAAAGCGACACGGGAACTGCTGAAGAAGTTCGGATTTACCACGGAAGATATCGGAACGAACAAGTTAGCAGAAGAATTGAAAAGCGTGGAACCATCATCTGTAGCGGAGCAATTGGGCATTGGTGAGTTGACGCTGCGGGATATCATGAAATCTCTTGTTCAGCCTGGGCGTGACCCAAGGGACGACTTGCCTAAGCCATTGTTGAAAACGAATGTTCTTTCAATGGAAGATTTGGAACAGGGGATGGAATTAGAAGGAACCGTTAGAAACGTAGTAGACTTTGGGGCTTTCGTGGATATAGGTGTCAAACAAGATGGGCTTGTCCATATCTCGAAGCTCGCAGACAAATTCGTCAAACATCCCATGGACGTAGTGGCGGTAGGGGACGTCGTTACTGTTTGGGTCGATCAAGTGGACGTACAAAAACAGAGAATTGCTTTGACTATGGTCAATCAAGGATAACCCTGGACGAAACTGCCTGGAGAAACTCTTTCCGGGTAGTTTTTATTTGTATAGGTGCTGATAGTAATACCAGCATTGATTGAGCATTTTAATTTGATATTTGTCTTTGTTCAAGAATGCTTTTGTCATTTGGTTCTTCAACCAGGAAGGCATAAGATGTCATCTCCTTCATATTCAACTTTTTTCATTCTTATGATACAGTATGCAAAGGACGAGGGAGGTGTTCCTATGACAGATCAGGAATTGCAGCAATGGACCAATGAATTATCGGAAGAATACTTTGACAAGCCTTTTGCTCATGATGTATACTTCAATTCTCGTCTTCGGACAACAGGAGGCAGATACATTCCTTCTGAAAAAGTGATTGAAATCAATCCGAAATATATAGTAGAATTAAATGGTGTCGAATTAGAAGGCATCATTAAACATGAACTTTGCCATTACCATCTTCATATAAAAGGTAAAGGTTTTGGACATCGTGATCGTGAATTCAAGGAATTATTGAAAAGAACAGGATCTCCGAGACACTGTTCACCATTACCCTCCGAAAAGAGCGGGAACTTCCATCACTATGTTTGTACAAAATGCGGACAAACATACAAACGGAAAAGACGTGTAGATACAAAACGCTTCGGGTGCGGTAAATGTAAAGGGAATATAAAAAAGAAGTAAATTTTCCATTGACGAAAGATCGACCACATGTTAAATTAGTTAAGTCCTAACAAAACAAGCCAAAAACACATGAAAAACGACTTAAATTTTCATAAAAAAAGGTTTGACACTGAGGGCGAAATGTTATAAGATATAAAACGTCGCTGATAAACAGCAACAAACATTGCAAATTATTCCAACGTAGCTCAGTGGTAGAGCAATCGGCTGTTAACCGATCGGTCGTAGGTTCGAATCCTACCGTTGGAGCCATTACGGAGAAGTACTCAAGTGGCTGAAGAGGCGCCCCTGCTAAGGGTGTAGGTCGCGTAAGCGGCGCGAGGGTTCAAATCCCTCCTTCTCCGCCATTTATTTTTGGCCCGTTGGTCAAGTGGTTAAGACACCGCCCTTTCACGGCGGTAACACGGGTTCGAATCCCGTACGGGTCACTTAACCTTAATATGGTCCGGTAGTTCAGTTGGTTAGAATGCCTGCCTGTCACGCAGGAGGTCGCGGGTTCGAGTCCCGTCCGGACCGCCACTCTTTTTTGGGCCATAGCCAAGCGGTAAGGCAACGGTTTTTGGTACCGTCATGCGCTGGTTCGAATCCAGCTGGCCCAGCCATTTTCTTTTCAAAAAAGAGTTGACAAAAAGCTGAATAAGTTATATGATGTTTCTTGTGCTTCAAAAAACAACATCATCATTGAGTGTTACAGATTCCTTTAATAGGAGCCATTAGCTCAGCTGGTAGAGCATCTGACTTTTAATCAGAGGGTCGAAGGTTCGAATCCTTCATGGCTCACCATTTATTATGCGGGTGTGGTGGAATTGGCAGACACGCTAGATTTAGGATCTAGTGCTTCACGGCGTGGGGGTTCAAGTCCCTCCA
This sequence comes from Halobacillus sp. Nhm2S1, assembly GCF_019599545.1. Taxonomy (GTDB): domain Bacteria; phylum Bacillota; class Bacilli; order Bacillales; family Halobacillaceae; genus Halobacillus. The sequence goes on from NZ_JAIEZV010000005.1 coordinate 122,799, forward strand.
CCCGCATTATCCAATTATCATGATCAGCATCCCATTGTTTCTACAGCAATTTTGCGGTCGTGGCGGAATCGGCAGACGCGCTAGGTTGAGGGCCTAGTGGGAGGTAATCCCGTGGAGGTTCAAGTCCTCTCGGCCGCACCAACTTTTTAAAAAAAGTACTTGCGTCAAAACACAAAAGATGATAAGATATTAAATGTCGCTTTTTTAATGCGCCCGTAGCTCAATTGGATAGAGCGTCTGACTACGGATCAGAAGGTTAGGGGTTCGACTCCTCTCGGGCGCGCCATTAACGGGAAGTAGCTCAGCTTGGTAGAGCACTTGGTTTGGGACCAAGGGGTCGCAGGTTCGAATCCTGTCTTCCCGACCATCGAAATCCTAAATAACAATTTGATACACTTGCGGGTGTAGTTTAGTGGTAAAACCTCAGCCTTCCAAGCTGATGATGAGGGTTCGATTCCCTTCACCCGCTCCATTTTATTGAATGTCATCGGGGCCTGTAGCTCAGTTGGTTAGAGCGCACGCCTGATAAGCGTGAGGTCGGTGGTTCAAGTCCACTCAGGCCCACCATGATTTATTTGATCTTTGAAAACTGAACGAACCAACCAGTACGTCAAAACATTTCTTCTTTATAGAAGAGATTTGAAACAAAGCACATTCGGTGTGCAAATGAGCAAGTCAAACTTAACTTTTATGGAG
>NZ_JAIEZV010000006.1 GCF_019599545.1 Halobacillus sp. Nhm2S1
AAATCTCTTCTATAAAGAAGAAATGTTTTGACGTACTGGTTGGTTCGTTCAGTTTTCAAAGATCAAATGTTTTGTTTGCCGCTTCAAAACAGCGACTTAATTAATATATCATGTGTAGTTGTTATCGTCAACAACTTTTTATGATTTATTTTGTTAAGCCGTTTGCGGCTTGCCGCTCTCTTAACGCGACAAGTAATAATATATCATGGCATTTCGGAGGACGCAATAGGTTTTCCAATAATTTTTTAGTTTTCTAAGTTAATAGAATAGGATTGATCTTTTTCTTCCTTATTATATAGAGAAAAATAAAAAGCGAGCAGATTCCTGCTCACTTTTAGTACCGTCCTCTTCGTTTCCTCATGAACTTTTTTATAATTGGATATACAATAGGTCCATATTTGAACACTCGTTTAAGTAGTCGTCCCATGTTGCACTCTCCTTATTGGTTGTTGGTTTATCTATTCCCTTTCCTTTCCATAAACAAACTACATCAACCACCAACGATTTTATGATACAACGTTTTTGCTTCCTTAATATCATTCGTCCCGTGGATCAACACGCGGCCATCACGAAAAAAAACCATCCGGTGCCGCAATGTTTTATAGGATAACAAGAAAGGGTTCTCCTGAATCTCGCCATCTGACAATCGTTTTTTTAACTCCTCTAGATCTCTTTGCCCTTTGTTACCTGGGCGTATCTGCACGGTATCCCTTCCACATAGGACTGCAACTTTTGTCATTTCGTTTCCGAATAGATAAGGATAGTTCGGTTCATCTCCGCAAGATGGACAGTCTCGCCTTTGAATACGTCCGGTTTTAATCGAGGTATAGTCGTTTGTCCAAAGATCAAAGGTAACAAGACCTTTGCGTATGGATTGGACATCCCCTACAAGCACTTTCAAAGCTTCCGTCACTTGATGGGCGGCGACCATTTGAACCGCCGGACTAATAACCCCGACCGTATCACAAGTAGCGGCACCGAGCGGGATGCTCCTCATCAAACATGACAAACAAGGGGTTGAGCCCGGGATAATCGTATAACTCATCCCGTGACTTCCTACGCAGCCACCATAAATCCATGGGATTTGGTGTCTTTGTGTAAAGTCGTTGATGAGCATACGCGTTTCGAAATTATCCGTTCCATCAATGATCATATCGATTCCTTGTGCATATTTTTTTAGTTCTTCTGCTTGTACATCAGCGACGACCGCATGAATTGGAACCTCACTATTCACTTCTTCCAATCGGCTTTTAGCAGCCATCGCCTTAGGCATCCGGTTTTCAGCATCTCTTTCTGTGAATAGCTGCTGTCTTTGCAAGTTACTGAATTCCACATAATCCCGATCAATGATGGTTATTTTCCCGACGCCTGCTCTTACAAGCTGCTCCGAACTGCTTGTTCCTAGCGCACCAGCGCCTACGATGAGCACGTGCGATTCTTTCAGACGGCGCTGCCCTTTTTCTCCTATTGGTTGAAAGAGCTGTTGTCTTGAATATCGTTCTCCTGGCAAAGGGCCCACCTCCTTGTTTCCTTATCGCATGACACTTCCTCCAGATATTTTCAAAGATTCCCCGACAATATTGGTCGATGCCTCCGATAAAAGGTAAACAATGGACCTGGCCACTTCATCCGGTTCACTTAGTTTTCCTGAAGGAATCCCTTGTTCTGCTGCTTTTCTTTGTTCTTCATAACTTCTGCCTTCCCGTTCCCCTTTTGAACGAATAGCTTCCTGCCCCATAGCAGTATCTACATAACCCGGACATACAGCGTTAACGCGAACCCCGTGTTCAATGGCTTCATGAGCGAAAGACTGCGTAAATCCGGTAATGGCAAATTTCGAAGCACTGTAAGCCGTACCAGAATGCGTCCCCCGCAAACCAGAGAGGGAAGATAAATTGACGATACTCCCGCGCCCATTTGCTTTCATATCTTGATAGACTTCCTGAGTGAAAAGGACGGTAGAGAAATAGTTAAGCTCCATTACTTTACGTAAATCTTCTTCTTTTAAATTTTCAAGCGGTCCGCCACCAATGATGCCAGCCGAATTGACGAGTCCTGTCACTGGACCTATCACCTGCCTGGCGTCCTTTACTACTTTCACTCGATCTGCTTTCTCGTTCAAATCAGCAGTGCTTATTAAAACTTCCATTTCTCCATTTATCGTAGCACATTCCTCTTTTAACAAGGCCAGCTTTTCCTCGTTCCTGCCGGTAATGGTCACATGACCTCCAGCGCGGACGATTTCCTTAGCCGTTTCATATCCGATTCCACCTGTCGCCCCTGTTACGATAATGTGTTCGCCCTTTAAGGCTTCGCCAGAAAATATGTTCATTTTTTCGCCTCCTTAGCGAGTACGATAACCGAACCCTTCCCTATGTAAACCTTTTGGGTATAAAAAATCAGCGCTTCATGACTGATCTGTCAATGAAACGCTGATCCACGGGACAACCTGTTTTAAAAAGTCGACCATGTTGATTCTTTTTTTGTTACTTCTCATAGCTACCTCCACGACTTCTAATGCTATTTCCGCTTGTTAGTCTGCTTACGGAAAGAGAATAGAACCTTTCCACTACGTGTACGCTTTACGCCTTTAGCCTTGGATTGCACCTGCGCTTCCGGACTGTTTTTATAATCCTGATCGAACAGCTCACGGGCTTTTGAGTATAGCAGAGTCATCGTGGTATCCTCCCTTCTTTTTTAGTATATAAATCGATTCCCCTTGATATTATTAGTAAAACATCGTAAAAGCAAGAAAAAATTATGTTTTATACGTTTTTTTCTAACTATAGAGCTTATTTGAGGAATCATCATTGATTAACAATATCCGCACGGGTTGATTTTAAAACTCATTTATGTGGAAAAATGTCGATTTTTAATATTTTCCCACATAAGGTGCCACTGAATTGAATAAATGCTAGAATCAAATAACTCTTCCAGTGCTCCCACGTTTTCAAGGGAAGTTTTATATTGGTTACCAGCGGTAAAACAAAAAGAGACGACCCACAAAGGATCGTCTCCATCTATATTATTCATATACTTTTACTTGTACGTTTTTACGTCCGAAGTCAAGAGCATCAGAACGATCTGCCATGAATACATCGATACGGTTGCCTTGGATCGCTCCACCGATATCGCCGGCGATCGCTTTACCATAGCCTTCTACATAAACTTCAGAACCGAGTGGAATCACGTTCGGGTCTACGGCAATCACTTTTTGGTCTGGGTTAGCTCTCAAGTCAATACCTGTATAAGTTGTTCCGGAGCAACCTTCACAGAATGCTGTATAAGCTGTCGCTTCCATATTCAATGTTTTCACGACACCATCGTCTGCTGGTTGGCTGGATGTTTGCTCAGCTTCTGCTGCTTCATTGCTTGAGCTGTTTTCAGAAGTTGATTGTTCTGCAACTGCTGCTCCATCAAGAGATAATTTCTCTCCAGGATAGATCAGGTTGGAGTTAAGGTTGTTCCAAGCTTTCAGTTCTTGCACGCTTACATTATTTGCTTGTCCAATGCTGTAAAGTGTGTCCCCTGATTGAACCGTGTGAACGCTGCTGGAAGTTTGGGATTGAGCCTCTGCGTTTTGTCCTTCGTTAATAGAAAGTACTTGGTTAGGGAAAATCAGATTAGAGTTCAAGCCGTTTTCTTCTTTTATATCATTTACAGATACTCCATTGTTTTGAGCAATGCTCCAAAGAGTATCTCCTTTTTCTACTTTAATTTCATCTGCACTTACTGCTGTTGCTGTTACTGCCGAAACCGATGCGACCGCCGCCAAAGAAACAATTGTTTTTTTCATCATGTTTAATTTCCTCCTTGGTAAACAGCTCTCGCTCAGCCCTCGGCTAAGCGCTGTCTCAAAATCACAATTCCTACTGTAACACGCACAGCTCATATGCCAATAACAGGAACACAACAATAACTTTTCAAACATTACATCATCTTTACTACAGTGTAATAATGCGGTTGTAATGGATAAATGTACCTACAAAAGGTTTGTATTGGAAATATATGTATGACCTGGCACGCCATATATTGTAAGACCCGGTCATACATTTACTGGTACTAATACTGAATGGTTATTATTGTAAACGTTTACATTAGCAGTTATAGTTGTACTAAATGATATGGAGAGGTGATCGTTCCATGTTAGGTGAAGCTGCGGTTAAAGATTCGAGGATACCCAAGCCCTATAGTGAAAAGCATATGGACGAAACGTTTTCCCATCCTCAATACCGTGTTGACCTTAGACGCTATTCAGAGAAAGAATATAACAAGTTTGTTCGTTTAAACACGGTAGCTGATTGGTCTCTTTTGTCATGGAAGGATGTAGGTAAACCTTTTGAGGTCACGAATTATTCGAGTGAACGGACTGAATGGGAGAAAGAGAATGATCAAGTAATGGATCCACATACTTCATGGACCTATTTCAACAAATCTTTTCATGAGTGGTTCATCAAAGATGTTCCTCAGGAAAAGAACCTTGGTAAAAAACAATTCATGAGAAGCCTTGCTTCATTTAAGCCTGGACAAGTAAAACAAGCGCTTGGTAATCTTGTTCAGTTGCAGTTATGGAATTATGTTCATAGAATCCAAGATGGAATTTGGGACCCCCGAGGGAAGAGGGCCCTTTTTGAAGGATTACATTTAGACCGCCCACGCATTCTCTTTTTAGGAGCTGCGGAAGGGTATGAAGCGATGCAGCTTGGAGCCATGTATCCAGGAGCGGAGATTGTCATGGTCGATTACGATGAATTTTGCAAGACCACACGTTTTGGTGAATTCCCTGAGCATTACCCTTTTTTAGGTGAGAATCCGAGAACGGGACAGTGGAATGTCATGTATAAAGATGACTTGAACATTGAGTATGTGGTTGAGGATATTCGCAACCTTGATTTCGGAAAAGAATTTGATGTCGTCCTTTCCGTCGGTCTGTTGGAACATTTCCCTGATAAATACAAGCCGGAAGTCGCTGACTGGCACCGGCGATTTTTGAAAGAAGGTGGATACGCCATTCTTACCACCCCAAGGAACCAGGTTCGATCCCGTGTCTACTATCATGTCATGGCAGATGTGATGAACCATACCTACAGGGAACTCATGACCGTTGAACAAATGGGACTCTATATGTATGAAGCAGGGTTCGATATCCTGAGACACGGTTACATCAAAGTGCATAATGGACTCATTTGCCGCCCTCGTTAAATTGGAATAATCTGTATGACCTGGTACGGAAGAAAAAGGAACCACCTAATATACAAAATACACACATAAAAAAAACCAGCCCTCACAGTTTAGAACGGCAAGGGCTGGTTTTGGTTTTATGGTAATAAATGTATGACCTGGTCATACATTTATTACCTCTTCCACAAGGGGATTACCTTTCCTCCTGTTGGTCGCAGTAAATATGCATGGCTTTTTGTAGGAACTCTGCGTAGCCTTCTTTCCATTTATCGATATTCTTCGTGAAACGAGGGTCATTAACATACATGTCCGCCAACCCTCTGAAAATATCCAGATTGCACTCATAAAAATAATCAGTAATGTGCTGACGTTTTTTATCTATTAACTGCTGAACATCTGAATCAGAAGGGTCACGATCCATTAATTTTACAAGTTCGCGATCGATTCCATCTCCTTCTTGTTGGATCCTTTCCCAATCCTCTTTTGTATATTGTGATGTTTTTTGTTTGGATTGTTTGTAAGCGTCCGTGTGTCCCCAACGCGCTTCCACTTCTTTCTCATATTTTTTCTGATGGGCTTCAATCTCACTTTTATCAAATGGACGGAAACGGTCTTCATTTTTCATACGATCTTCTCCTTCCAACGTTTGTAACGTCTGATCTACCGACCGAATCAACCGCTCCAAACGTTTTTTCTTTTCTCTCAAAATCTCACGGTGGCGCTGCAATGCGTCGGCTTCATCAAAATCAGGATTATCGAGAATCTCTTTTATCTTTCTCAAAGAGAAATCCATCTCTTTGAAGAAAAGAATCTGCTGCAGGCGCACCAACTCGTTTTCACTATATAAACGGTAGCCGTTTTCACTTACATAGGTTGGTGTCAACAAATCGATATGATCATAATGGTGCAGTGTGCGCACACTGACCCCTGTCAACTCTGCCATTTCTTTCACTTTATACATCGGTGATCACCTCACAATTAACGATAAGCTATAACGTAACGTCAGAGTCAACTCATCGCACAAACATTCACTACGTCCATTTTTATGTATAGGTCTTTCTATGCACGTAACAAACAAAACCTTAGGGCGATTTTCGTCGTTTCCTGTAGTTTTTCGCTTTGAAAAGGGATTTAGTCGAACGTCGGAGAATAAGAGGAGGAATAACAATTTTAATAAGGTTGTGTTCCTATGAATATGTACTGTCAGAGCGCTTTTCATCAATTAGAAATCGTTATTGCATCCATTTCCGAAATGGTCGGTCAGTTGTCAGAAGAAGATTTGACCCTTAGACCGACGGAGGGAAAGTACTCCATTGGGGAATTGCTCGAACACATCGCAGCAATCCCTGCGGCTGATGGGCACATCACAGAAGGGGCTTCAAAAGCAGAGATGGAGCACTTCTATGAAACGGTATCAATGAAAACAAAAGATGAAATCTTAGAACGTCTATTTGAAAACTTTGCGCAATTGAAAACCCAATTCGAAAACTACACCGAAGAGCACCTGTACACAGAAACCACATCGTGGTGGGGTGTGACCAATACACGGTTTGAATGGCTCGTCCAGACAGTCGCCCATATGTATCACCACCGTGGGCAATTGCATGCTATGTTAGTCCACACCTATAAGAAAGACCCGGAAATCCTATTGTTTGAGTAGCTACAAAAAATCACCATACCAGGTCACCCATATTTTGGATGACCTGGTCCGCCTGTTTTTTCCATGATTTCAACTGGACAAAAACCCTCGCGCTGAATATACAGCGCGAGGGTTTTCGTTAGCGTTAGCCTAAGTATGTCATTTCCAGCTCATTTTCTTCTACTTCCTCCGCTTCCACTCTTACATAGTAGCCCTTCGCCTCTTCACGCGAGCTCACATTCTTCACTGGTTCCGTATTTACAAAATGAACAGCCGCTCCGTCATCAAGCGCATAGCCTGGACGAATCGATCCACCTTTAATAAAAGAAGTGTACGCCGGTTTCCGCTGTTCTTCCCCATCGTAATGCGGGCAGCAGCTTCCTGGTAGAAATCCGAGGCATTCCAGCGGTTCCAGCTGGTCGCCGTAGGAATCCGTCACCCCTTCATCAAACCAGCAAATGGCGCCTGCACTGATCCCCGCAAGGACAACCCCTTGTTCCCATGCTTCTTTCATGATTTCATCCAGACCCCACTCTCTCCAAAGGATAAGTAGGTTCTTAGTCGACCCTCCACCTACGTAGATGATGTCCTGTTCGAGCACAAATTTCCGTAAATCTCTCGTTGGTGGCTTGAATAAGGACAAATGGGTTGCTTCCGCTTTTTCTTTGAATGCTTCATAAAAGCGTTCGATGTAACTGTCCGCATCCCCACTAGCTGTGGGGACAAAACATATTTTCGGTCTTTCTTTTTCTACTTGATTTAATACGTAATCGTCCAACAACGGGTTTTCAGGCTCCATGGAGAAGCCGCCTCCACCCATAGCTATGATTTGCTTCATTGTTTAGCCCCCTTCTTATTTTTATTTCTTCCCAGGGAGGTTTGAATGTCCTCTTTGTAGGCATAAGAGAACAATAAGGATACCAATATCGCTCCTCCAATAAGGTTTCCGATACTGGCAGGTACAAGGTTAAAAAAGATATATTCATACCATGTGTATTTATCAGAAGCTAAAAACCCCATGCTAAAGTACCCCATATTTGCAGCACTGTGCTGGAAATTTCCTGCTACAAAAAGAACGACTGGTAAGGTGGTTCCAAGGATTTTACCTGTTAAATCCCGGGCAGAGGTCGTCAGAAAAGCCGCCATACCTATAAGCCAATTGGCAAGAACACCGGAAACCAGAACCTGAAACCACCCTTTGACTCCGTGATCCATAAACTTCATCTTATGATCCAAATACATTTCCAGCTCAGGATAGAATGTACTGGCGAAGGAGCCTGACCACTGGATCAGTACAGCGACCAGAAAAGCGCCGATGATGTTTCCAATATAGGAGGACATCCAGAACTTATAAATGTTCGTTTTCATCAACCCTGCTTTGTTAAACAAGTAGGAGGGTAATAAAACATTGATTTCCGTAAAAAGAACGGCCCCTGATATGAAGACCATCGAGTACCCTGCCGCGAACCCAAGCCCGGACAAAAGGTGATAGATTCCTTTTGTCTCGACTCCAACAGCAAGAAGGATGGAAAAGACGGCCCCGAATGTCATAAAAGATCCCGCCGTCAATGCGAGTAAAAATTGAGCACGGAAAGGCTTATTTAAATGGTCTCTTCCCTTTTCACCAAATTCATCTACGATTTGGGACGGAATATAAAATTGTCGCCCCGGACGATCTATTTTCTCATTTGAATCATTGCTTTCATTCACATCTGTTTCCTGTGGATTTTCCTCATTAGCCACGGTCATCCCTCCAATGATTCTCACATTCCCGATTCTTTAAAAATATAATCTCCCTTGTATAACCTGAAGCGTTTGAGAAATGGTAAGAAAAACAAGGAAAAGAGGAATGAAGATGGCCAGGGATGAATTCTGTCTCGCTTGTGATGGAGAAGGTCTGTTAATGGATGATGAAGAATGGCGCTACACTTGTAAGATTTGCGGCGGCAGTGGTCTCCGCCCTCAGGAAGGAAGCGTCTATGACCGCCAGAGTGCGGATGTGGATGTAATGAACCGGTACTTGGATTGACCACGAAATTTCCGCCTCCGCTAAAAAGCGCTCGGCTTCATTCGAGCGCTTTTGTCTTGTATAAATAAAAAGACGCGGCTTTAAAGCCACGCCTTTCTCCACCTAATAACTGATTGCTTCATCGGGTGCGGTCTTTTTCGGTTTACGGACGAGCGCAACAATTCCTGCAATCAAATACGCTACGCCTCCGAACAATCCCATAAATACAGTGGCGAACGTAAAGATAATCGCAGAAATAATTAAAATGATCCCCGCAGCTTTCGGTTTCTTATTCCCTTTAAGGAACACAGCAGCCAGAATACCTAATCCGATGGCAATTAGAGACGCAATCAATACGAACATTGCGAATGACCCCATCATTTCAAACATCTGGGTCATATCAGTGGAACTCATTTCCCCTTCCATCTGCACTTCCGGGGAATTCATGAAGTTTTCAATTTCTTGTTGTATTTGCGGATTATCTGAAGAGTTTAACAAAATGCCACTCAACAGAACGGGAAGTCCAAAAAGAACAATTCCAATGATGGTAAGAACGATTTCTACCGTACGTTTCAATTCCTTCTCCTCCTTTTTTTATGCTCCAGCTACGTCACGCTTCGTAAAGAATCCCCATGATAAAACCATGAATACTACATAATATACCGCTAAAACTGCGATGGAAAACCCAAGCGAAGTTCCTGATACGAACGGTGTCCCGGACATGTATTGAGTCAAGTCCGTATTGGCAAACAGGATATATTTCGCCCACTCTTTTTCCATAAAGAAAAGCACAATTGAGCTTCCGGCCATCATGAGGAAGATCGCCAAACCGATGGCAAGGGATGTATTCCTGAAAACAGAAGCGATCATAAACGCGAACGTAGCCATCATAATTAATTCTACAAAACTCAATAAGTATTGTGAAACAGTAAATGAAAAGAGGGCGGCATCTTTTATCTCGCCCGCTTGAGTATATACATACGTCGGAGAAAAGCTGCCCATTCCAAACAATAGAGATCCAACTAAAAAGGACAACAGGTATAAAATGAACAGCATCACCAAAGCATAGATGACCACGGACACATATTTTGCTAACAGAATCTTCGCTCTTGAAATCGGACGGATCAATAAAAGTTTAATTGTGCCCCAGCGAAACTCATTAGCTGTAATTCCTGCCGCTACAATGATTGTGAACAGACTGACCAACGCAACAAGATCTCGGTTATCGCGAACGAAATCCCACGCATTGTAGGGTGTCGGCTTCAAGTCATTTTCAATGCGATACTGATTCATCTCCACATTCGTATATCCCGGGTACTCAATCTCTGGCGGCTGTTCCCCCGCAGACATCAATTGCTCATTCTGCTGCTGCAGCTCCTGTTTCCAATTGTCGCCGGTCGGTCCTTCTCCGCCCGTAATCGCATCATCGATTTTGAGCAAAGTCCCTATCCCGACAATTAAAACCACCAACAGAATAGCCATGATCCACGTCGCCTTTTGGTTATAGAGCTTCATTTGTTCATTTTTGATCAGTTGAAAAAAGTTACTCAATGGCTCCCTCTCCAATCAAATCTAAGAATTTATCTTCAAGCGTTGAGCGGTTGACGTTGACACTATAGATTCGGATTCCTTTTTGCACCAGATCTGCCACAACAGATGGAATCTTCTCTTTTTCTACTGTGAAAGTCAGAAGCTCTTCCTTACGATTCACTTCCTTGCCTGTCATTTCTTGAAGAGCGACCATCGTTTGATCTACAGGTGTCGCTTCAATGGACACTTCTTTCTCATCTGTTTGCTGAAGAGCATCATGAACCGTCTGGATGGAAATCAATTCTCCATTTTTAATGATCCCAATTCGATCACACATCATCTCCATTTCAGAAAGGATGTGACTTGATACAATAACTGCTACTCCTTCTTCCTCCGCCAGTCTCCGGATATACGCACGGATTTCCCTGATTCCAGAAGGATCCAACCCATTTGTTGGTTCATCAAGGATGAGGACGGATGGTTTATGTAATAATGCCTGGGCAATTCCAAGGCGCTGGCGCATCCCAAGCGAGTATTTCCCCACTTTTTCCTTCATCCGCTTTTCCAACCCAACAAGCTTGACGACTTCCTTCATACGTTCCTCTGTAACTCCGGGCATCATGCGGGCGTAATGAACGAGATTCTTCCACCCGCTCATGAATGGGTACATTTCAGGGTTTTCTACGATTCCGCCTACATGACGGATGGCTCCTTTAAAGTTGTTCTTTACACTTTGACCCTGGATGATCACATCCCCGTCCGTCATTTTCATCAACCCGACCATCATCCGGATGGTTGTGGTTTTTCCCGCTCCGTTAGGCCCAAGAAAACCAAACACTTCCCCTCCGTAAATATCGAAATTCAAACCTTTAATGATTGATTTTTTGCCAATTGTCTTTTGGACATTCTTCAACTGCATAACAGGCTCTGACATTCTTCCCCCTCCTTTTTATCAACACACCTACTCTACGGCACAATACCAATCTGGTTTCACAAATTATGAAAAATTTTACAATATTCAAGTGTATGACAGAGTTGTGGAAGACTCGGGTTCGGTCGCTTTCTATGGGGCGGGTGGTGAGCCTCCTCAGGTTAAGTGTCTCGGGGAGCTTTAGTGGACAATGGAAAGCAGGGACGGATGCGTGGATGAGCTTGGGAATTTTTGATAAGATGGAAGCATGGAATGAGGGCAGCTCCCTCGGAACCGGATGAAAAAATGATCAGACTGTTAGGGGGTTAGACTGAGTGAAAATCGTATCTATTGAACCGACACCTAGTCCGAATTCAATGAAGATCAATGTAAACGAAACCTTGCCAGATGGCGAGACACACAACTATAAAAAAGATGATGAACTTAAAGATGCACCTGGCTTTGTCCAGCACCTTTTCGAAATTGAAGGGGTCAAAGGCCTTTACCACGTGACTGATTTCATCGCTCTAGAAAGAAATGCACGTGTATCTTGGGAAGCGATTCTTCCTGAAGTCAGGAAGGTTTTCGGATCGGAAGCAGCCGATGAAACAGCTTCACAAAAACAGGAAGAACCCGATGAACATTTCGGGGAAGTTCGTGTGTTCGTGCAGATGTTCCGCGGCCTCCCGATGCAAGTAAAGCTTGAGGAAGGCGAAGAAGAAACACGTGTAGGGCTTCCTGAGCGTTTCATGGATGCGGCTATGAAAGCAGCTCCCGCTTCTCCGAACATGATCATGGAGCGTAAATGGGTGGAGCAGAACCCACGCTATGGCGACGTGGCAGAAATCGGGGAACAGGTGAAAGAAGAACTTTCGGCAAGTTATGATGAAGATCGACTGGAATCTCTTGTTAAACAAGCGTTTGACCAAGAATCGGTTGATGTCGAACCGAAGGAAGAAAAGACGAAAATCAGCCTAGAAACATTGGATCATGACGACTGGAAAGTTCGCTATGCGGCTTTAGACCGGATGGATCCGACGGCAGAGGATTATCGCCTGCTTGATAAAGCCCTGGATGATGAAAAAGCTTCAATCCGGCGTTTGGCAACCGCCTATCTTGGAATGATTGAAGAAATTGAAACACTGCCGTATCTCTACAAAGCTCTCAATGACAAATCAGTCACCGTAAGACGCACAGCCGGCGATTGCATCTCTGATCTCGGCTTCAAAGAAGCGATGCCGAGAATGATGGAGTCCTTATCTGACTCCAACAAACTCGTTCGCTGGCGTGCAGCGATGTACTTGTATGAGCTTGGTGATGAAGCCGCCCTTCCTGCCTTGAAGGAAGCCGCTGATGATCCCGAATTCGAAGTCCGGCTCCAAATCAATATGGCGATCGAAAGAATTGAAGGCGGCGAGGAAGCTAAAGGATCCGTGTGGCATCAAATGACTCAAGCGACTAAGAAAAAACAACAATAGGAGGCTACCATTATGAACCCATATGAAGCATATATGAAAGAAATCTCCCAGCCGATGCGTGATGAATTGACGAACGCAGGCTTTACTGAACTGACGACCCCAGAGGAAGTGGACACATTCATCAGCGAAACGAAAGGAACATCCCTTGTCGTGATCAACTCTGTCTGTGGTTGTGCTGCAGGCCTTGCCCGTCCTTCTGCCCGTGAATCACTCAACAATGAAAAACGTCCAGATCATACTGTTACTGTCTTCGCTGGCCAGGACCGCGAAGCTACTTCACGCATGCGTGACTATTTAGAAGGCTATGAGCCATCCTCTCCATCCATGGCTCTTTTAAAAGATGGACAGGTGCTCCACTTCATCCCCCGCGAAGAGATTGAGGATTATGAAGTCGAAGAGATTGTAGCCAATCTTACGAACGCATATAACCAATACTGTTAACAAAAAGCGCCTTCCCCTATGAGGGAAGGCGCTTTTTCATGCGGTCTTGGTTTGATCCCCGCTTTTTTCGGGCTTGATCAACAGGAGAACAATCAATAAGAGAAGGGCACCTAAGGCACCGCTGGCGATGTAACTGATATTCAAATATTCCTTCATCAGAAGCGACATCAACGGAGGTCCCGCAGCGACCCCTATGAATCTGGATGAACTGTAAAAAGACGTAATCGTTCCTCTCTCTTCTTTTTCGATCCCTTCTGTGATGAGGGCATCAAGGGTCGGGAGCATCCCACCGATCGCCGTCCCCAGTACACTCGTTACAACGAGAAGCAGAAACAACTTCTCGTTGACATAACCGACGAAGATGACGCTTGCTGAAACCATTATCAATGCTGTGACAAGCACCCATTTCATGACGGTTGTGTCTCCCTTGATTTTCTTCCCAGTCACAAAGGCCGACACACATAACGTGAACAATGGAATAGCTAGGACGAATCCTTTTTTCACACCTTCAATGTTATGGGTTTTCTCAAGGATATCGGACATGAAGAACAACACGGCAAACAAAACAAGCATGGCGTAAGCCCCTAGTAGAAATACCGGGTACAACCATTTCCCTTCCTGTTTGAATATCTCTTTCGTCTTTTTCAGAAATTGCTTGAACGGCTGGGGTTCTTCCTTTTTCCCTTTAGGAACTTTAATAAAAAAGAAAACGAGGACAATCGAGATCAAACTGAAAAAGGAAATCGAAAAGAACGGTAAAAACCATAAAAATACAGCAAAAAGAGAACCCAATATGGGACTTAGTACTTTTCCGAACGTATTTGACGTTTCTATGATACCAAGGCAGGAGCTTGCTTTTTCATCATCGTCTTTATATAAATCTCCGACGAGAGGTAAAATGATCGGAGTCGCCCCTGCTGCGCCCATCCCCTGTAGAATTCGTCCAATCGTAATCCAGAGAAAGGGGTCATCCAGTTTCCATGAAGAAAAACCAGCGATCAGCCCTCCAATGAAAGCCAGGACTAAACTCGGAAGGATGATTAACTTTCTTCCGAAACGATCGGATAAGTAACCGGCAACAGGAATCAGAATAATGGCTGCTACGGAATAGCTGGTGATGATTGTACTTGATTGAAAAGATGTGATGCCTACCTTTTTCTCGAAAATCGGCAATACTGGAATCAGCATGGAATTCCCGAGCGTCATCACAAGGGGAATCGAAGCCATACCGACCAGGCACCAACGGCTTACTTTGTTTTCCAATGCAATTCCTCCTACGTATTCATAAACGTAGGATGCCCTATTCCAATGGATTCACGATGAGAAAAATCTGGATATACTCACGTCGCTTTTATGTAAACGTTTATGGACTCACCAGATAGGCTAAAGGCTTTCCCTTCCTGATCCCACCCGTATTTTTCATAGTACCCTTCCAGGTCAGTCGCCAAATAAATAAAATGGTAACCTAGCCTACCCGCTTCCTCCACGGCATGACTGAGTAACTGTTTCCCGGCCTGCTGCCCACGATGATCCGGATGAACATAAAGGCACGCCAACCATGGACAAAGGTCCTGTCGGCTGTTCATATCATTTCGGAGCAGAGCATAGGTGCCGATGATTTTCTCCTCATCCAAAAGAGTATAAAACAGAGGCAGTTCATCTTCATTTTTCAATGACTGATGAATACAGTCTTCATACAGCTTGAAGTTATCTTCATTTCCCCATTGTTCCCAAAAGATGTCGATGGCGCGGTCGACCAAGTCCATCCTCTCTTTCAAGTGCACAATTTTCATTCTTTCAACTCCCTCGTTTGATTGAGTTTATTTGTTATGAAAATAGCCATGAGTATAGGAAGAACCAACACTACCGCGGGCATGACTCTTACAAGAATGGAGGGGTCCGTTTCGGCATTTATTCTCCATGGATCAGGCTCATATAGAAAAGTCAAAATCAAACCTGATCCCCATGACACGAGCCCATAGCTTAACATCAACGTGATAATGAACACGATATATTTCTTCACCCTATCACCTCTACCTTTTATACGATGACATTGGTTTCAAGTTTCAAATCGCGGACATGAAATTTAAAAAATATAGAGGGCGATAGGGGTGAAGGCGGTACAGAATCCGAGAACGCCATTGACAGCAATAATAGCTGGTTTAATTACCATAAAATTACACTATATTCACTTCCCCTTAACAAAGGACGGGTATCTTTTATACGTAACTCACTTTGGAAAGGGGATTTTTTACATGTTGAAGAAATGGATGTTAGCGTTAGGTTTGGTATCTGTTTTGACCCTTGCTGCTTGTGGCGGAGAAGAAGACGGTGAGATGGAAGAAGAACAAATGGAAGAGCAGGAACAAAGTGACACAGAGAGCGAAGGCAGCGAAGAATAATCCATGAAAATAAAAGGCGGATCTTTTTTAGGATTCGCCTTTTTCATTTGATTCTCCATTTTGTTTTCACTTGCTGGCGCGGAGACGGATTGGCTTCAAGTGAAGATGAACAATTCGGGCAGATGATGGCTTGCGTCGGAATCGGCATACAGCAATACGGGCACTCTTTTTTTGTCATCCCATGCAGAGGGTGCTGATGAGGTTTTTTCCAGCGGTTGATTTGGCGGACGACGAGAAAAACCGCGAACAAAATGATGATAAAACGGACAGAAGCCGTAACAAAAAGACCATAATTAATGGTAGCGGCTCCTGCTTCTTTAGCAGCCGTCAGCGAAGGATAGACCGTTCCATCCAGACTGAGGAACATGTTCTCAAAATTCATCCTTGTGTACAAAACACCTACTGGCGGAAGCAAAATATCAGTTACAAGTGAATCAATAAATCCACTGAAAGCGGCTCCCAGGACCATTCCGACTCCCATATCGACGGCACTTCCACGCACGGTGAACTGTTTGAACTCATGCAACAATCCCAAACCAGGCTCCTCCTCTCACCCATCATCCTATGAGCGAAAAGGACAAACTATGATTCAGAAGGAAAACCTCCATACCTGGCACCATTTTCCCTCAATTTTTTCCAAATAGACATTTCCTTTCTGGTCGTACCGCTACGTAAAAGAATCGCTTTGCACCCCTATTCAATAGTTCGCTGACATGTGCAAATGAAGGTCCTGACATACAGTTACCGAGCCACGGATGGCTTAAGAATTTCATTTAGAAACAGGGCAAGTTTCTCCACCTGTTCTTCTGTTTGATGGTGACTAAAAGAAACACGAATAAAAGACTTGGCTACTTCTGCATCATAACCCATCGCGAGCAATGTACCCGGAGGTTCGTGGTTGCCGGCGCTGCAGGCGCTACCCGTGGAAAAATGAAAATCACGCCGATTCCCTTCAAGCATCGCCCATTGCCCTTCCATCTCAGGTAGAAGCAGTCCGATAATCGGCACAGCACCATCTGCTGTGTCTCCGACGACCTTCCACTCCCCTGCTCTCAAAAACACCCTTTTCAATGCGAAAATTTCCGACTTGATCCTATGCCTTTCTTTCACCATTTTTTCAGCAGCGACCGTAAACCCCGCAATCCCTGGTGTGTTGACCGTCCCCGCTCTGACTCCCCCTTCATGCGTCCCCCCCGGAGTTTTCGGATGAAATGAAAGTGACGGGCGTATGTAAACGACTCCTACCCCTTTCGGTCCATAAACCTTGTGTGAACTAATGGATAGACTATCGACATAAGGAGCTACTTCCTCCACCGGTATTTTTCCAAACGACTGAACACAATCACTGTGAAAAAGGATCCCAGACGTGCGGCAAACATCTGATAGCTGGCGAATCGGCTGCACCGATCCAATATCAGAATTCACGTGATGAACCGCCAAAAGGACAGTATCCTCTTGGATCGCTTTTTTAACATCTTCCACATTGACGATTCCCACTTCATTCAGAGGCACCCTTGTTACCTTATAACCTTCTTCCTCGTATTTATAAATGAGATTCCGCACAGAAGAATGCTCAGCATCTGTCGTAATGATATGCCTCCCTTTCCCTGCTTTCAATAGAGCATCGATGGCAAGTTCATTACTTTCCGTACCTCCGCTTGTAAAGTAAACCCCTTCCTGACCAATTCCCAGTAGCCCTGCCATTGTATTCCGGCATTGTTCTAACAAAGCATGAGCTTTTGTTCCGGGATCGTGTAAACTTTTCGTATTTGCAAAATAGTGACGAGCTGCATGGTTGTATGCCTCGAGCGCATCCTCATCCACCGGGCATGTAGCCGCATAATCAAAATATCCTTCCACATTCTTCTCCCCTTTTTGATCCAAATCTCTTGTCAATAGTTTAACAGTGTGTAAATATAAGTGTAAATACACATGTATATTTACGGAGGTTAAATTCATGGTTCGAAACACAGACATCATCATCATCGGTACTGGCGTAGCTGCCTTACAACTCGCCCGGCAAACCGCTACGGACAAAAATGTGATTCTTCTCACAAAGTCATCGATCGGCCATGGAAATTCCCGTTTAGCTCAAGGAGGAATTGCTGCAGCTATCGGCGACAGGGATCACCCTTTTTATCACTTCATCGATTCGGTCATCGCGGGTCGTTCGATGAACAACCATCAAGCTACGCTTATGATGACAAAGGAAGCTCCTCAAATCATCAGAGAGCTCGAAATGGAAGGTTGCGGCTTTGATTATGAAGAAAACGGCACCCTTGCTCTCGGAAAAGAAGGCGCCCATACACAAAACCGCATCATCCACGGGGGTGGTGATCAAACGGGAAAAGTTCTTATGGATTACTTGATGCGATCCCTTCCCCCACATGTCCATGTTCTTGAAAACCATTATGTATTTGATTTGTTAACAAATGATGATGGCCGCTGTTTCGGAGTGAAAAGCAAACATGCTTCAGGTGTTTATGAATTCCACGCCCCTCATACTGTTCTTGCGACAGGAGGATGCGGACAATTGTATGCCTCCACATCCAATGCCTCTTCTGTCACAGGTGATGGGATGGCCCTCGCGTATCAGGCTGGAGCGGAACTTACAGACATGGAATTTATTCAGTTCCATCCCACCCTTTTGTACATACAAGAAAAGCCGGTGGGGCTGATCTCTGAAGCGGTGCGCGGTGAAGGAGCCGTGCTAATTGATGAGATGGGAACACCAATCATGGAAAACGTTCACCCTCTCAGAGATCTGGCACCAAGGCACGTGGTCTCTCAAACGATTTATCAAAAAAGGAAAAACGGTGAAAACGTCTATTTGGATATACGTGCTGTAAACCATTTTGAACAAAGGTTTCCCCATATCACAAACCTATGCCTGCAGCATGGAGTAGATTTAAGAAAAGGACGAATTCCAGTAGCCCCCGGCTGTCATTTTTCTATGGGCGGCGTGAAGACGGACATGGTTGGGAAATCCACGGTTGAAGGCTTGTATGCGATTGGAGAAGTCGCTTGTACAGGTGTGCACGGAGCAAATCGACTGGCAAGCAACTCCCTCCTCGAAGGACTCGTATACGGAAAAAGGCTGGCGAAACATCTTCAAGACTGCACGGAGCCTTTTTTACGACCAAAAGAAACAAACGAGAAAAGGAAGCCCTGTCCTTTTCCCCTTCCTTCAAAAACCGAAATCCAGGAACGAATGATGGAAAACGTCGGTATTGTGAGGGATAGGCCAAAATTAGTCAGTCATCTGCAGTGGTTGGAATCGTTCGTCCAACCGTCTGAATGGAAAGAGTATGACTTAAGTATGCTCACATACGAGCAAATGACGAAAATGTTCATGCTGCAAACATGCTGGCTGATCACTCAATCAGCCCTTGAGCGTGAAGAAAGCCGTGGAGGTCATTATCACAGCGATTTTCCTGAAGAACAATTGGAATGGCAGAACAAACAAATCATCAGACAAAAAACATTAGAAATGAGGGAAGTCCATGAATTCATGGAGACGTAAACAACAGTTAGAAGCCTTTTTCGCGGAAGATATCGGGGAGCAAGATTACAGCACCGACTTGTTATTTCCGAAAGATCACCACGGAAGACTGACCTTTACATCTAAAGCAGAAGGCATTTTTTGCGGGGGTGAGATCATTACTGATGGCTATCAGCTGCTGGACCCTTCCATTACCGTCGAACACTACATCGAAGATGGAGAATGGATGTGCGCAGGAGACGCGATCGCCACCATTGATGGCCCCGTTCGAGAGCTTTTAAAAGGAGAACGCGTCATTCTCAACCTCATTCAACGGATGAGTGGGATCGCTACGATGACGAAGAAAGCCATGGAAGCCTTGAATGATGAAAACATCAGGATTTGTGACACTCGTAAAACCACCCCCGGATTGCGCTCATTTGAAAAGTATGCCGTGCGGACTGGCGGAGGTTTCAACCACCGCTTCGGGCTTTACGATGCCGTTATGCTGAAAGATAATCACATTTCATTCTTTGGTTCGGTACGAGAAGCGATCACTCAAGCGAAAGCGGCAGTCGGTCATACCGTCAAAATTGAAGTGGAAACAGAAACGGAGAGTCAGGTAGTCGAGGCTGTAGAAGCGGGTGCTGACATTATCATGTTCGATAACCGGACACCAAATGAAATCAAGCATCTCGCCACATTGGTACCTTCTTCGATCACGACAGAGGCCTCTGGAGGAATCACGCTCGAAAGCCTACCTGATTACCGCGGTCTTAAGATTGACTATATCTCCCTCGGATTATTGACCCATTCTGCAAAAGCCCTTGATATTAGCGCCCGTGTAGCCACAACAAAGGAGGAAGTACGATGAACCTTTTTGAAACGATTGAACAGAATACATTACCTGACCGGTATAAGACGATGGAAACCACGGACCTCGAAGAGAAAGTACTCCAAGTAAAGAGAGAAATGGGAGAGAAACTTTTCTTACCTGGTCACCATTACCAAAAAGATGAAGTCATACAATTTGCCGATGCTCGCGGGGATTCTTTAAAACTCGCACAACTTTCCGCGTCCCAACAAAAAGCTGAGGCTATCGTATTTTGCGGCGTTCATTTCATGGCAGAGACAGCAGACATCTTGACGCGGGAGGACCAGCACGTCTACCTTCCTGATATGCGCGCAGGTTGTTCGATGGCAGATATGGCGAACATCCAACAGACGGAGAGATCCTGGGGGCGTCTCATGGAACTTTTCGATGAGACCATCCTGCCACTGACCTATGTGAATTCAACGGCAGCCATCAAGGCTTTCGTAGGAAAGCATGGCGGAGCCACTGTCACTTCTTCTAATGCTGCAGATATGTTGCAGTGGGCGTTTTCTCAGAAAGAACGGATTCTTTTTCTTCCCGATCAACATTTAGGACGGAATACCGCGTATGACCTCGGCATCCCGCTCGATCAAATGGCTGTTTGGGATCCGATTGTAGAAGAATTGTTATATGACGGACCTTTGGAAGCCGTCAAAGTGATTCTATGGAAAGGACACTGCTCTGTTCATGAGAATTTCAGGGTCGCCAATGTTGAACAAGTTCGTGCGGACCACCCAAACATGAAAATTATTGTCCACCCCGAATGCAGTCGTGAAGTCGTGGAACTTTCCGATCTCTCAGGATCAACGAACGCCATCATTCAGGCGATCGAAAACGCTCCACCCGGAAGCGAATGGGCCATCGGCACGGAAATGAACCTCGTCAAGCGCATCATTCAGGAACACCCAGACCAGCACATCATTTCATTGAACCCGAGGATGTGCCCATGTCTCACGATGAACCGGATCGACCTTCCCCATCTGGCCTGGTCACTTGAATCGATAGCGGAAGGTCAGCCACAGAACTTGATACGGGTCGAGTCTTCCGTAGCTTCTGACGCGCGAAAAGCATTGGATCGAATGTTGGTCCGGGCGTGAACGAGTGATGAAAGTGCCCTATTGGACAGGAAAAGTGACTTAACAGTGAGTGAAAGCGCCCTGACTTTTACGAAAGTGACTTAACGCGGGTTCAAAGTGCCCTAACGCACGTGGAAAGTGACTTAACGTTATTTTAAGGAGAATACCACAGCCCATTCTTGAGAATATTACGTTTAAAAGGAGGGGTTGTTGAGATGAACAAAGAACGCGCAAAAGAAATCTTCAAATCTGAAGACATGATTCCGGTCATGCACGAAGACCGTGAAATTTACATCGAAGAGGTTATTGAACGTAATGAAATGGCGCGCATTCACCCGACAGATCAGCCGAATATCGTTCAAAAGGTTCCATTATACGAATTGAAAGAACAAGAATAGGTCAGAAGCCGCACTCACTACTGAGGCGGCTTTTCTTTATAAGGTGTGTACATCCTTCGCTTCTTGCGCAATAATGGAAATATAAGGAATGAAAATGACATAGTAGGAGGATTATATGAGGAAGTTATTGTGGGTAGCATGCCTGATCTTTATAGTCGCTTGTTCTGAAGGTGAAACAGAAGAACCCTACACGGTTGAAGATGCGGAAAAAGATGGACATGTGATTGTTGAACATCAATCCGAACAATTTGATCAAATAAAAAATGGGGCATTGGAAGTTGAAAACATTAAAAAATTGGCCGCTTTTATTAACAACGTAGAGCAAGGAAGAGAAGACGAAATCGATGTCTCCATCTTCAATCCTGATGGCTCCCATTATCAAAACTCCTTCTCCTACAATGGAGAGGCCATCCGTTTCATCAACAATTATGGAGCGTATCCGTCTTCTCCTACTGGCACTTTCGATTGTGAATACGTGACTCTCCGCGGACCTATGGTGTATGTGAGCAACTGTCAATCAGAGGAAGGGAAAGATCTCTCCACTCTGCTAAGCTTTGTGGGGACCGAAGAAGCATTCAGAGAAGCTGTGAATTAAAAAACCCGGACCATGTGATTAAACATGATCCGGGTTTTCTTTAATTCTGAATATACTTCTCAAACACATCAGCAAAGTCTTTGCGGGTATTCTCTTTGTACTTTTGTGTAAACCAATCATACGCAAAGGAAGCCGCTTCACTGAATTCTTTCGATATATCATTTTCATGGAACCGGTTGTCATGAATAAGATCCTGCGCCATGCCGATGCTGTCTTTCGCAAAAGCAGCCTGTCGCTGATTTTCCTCCTGGATTTGAGAAATAGACACTAGAGATTTATACAAGTCCGCAATCGCTTCTCCTTCATCCTTGGCGATATCAATGCTCATATACTGATCGCCAATGTAAAACTTGATTTCTAAATCCAAATCGATCGTCCCTGCCGTTTCTACCGAGACATTTCGAATGAGGTGCTGATAATAATCATAGCGGTAGATGTTGCGTTTACTACTTGTCGCTTTGTCACCATCCAGGTGAATGAGCGCACGGTTGGTAAAGCAGTACTCATCACTTTTGGATTTAATTAGAAAATGAATCTTTTCTCCATCCTCTGTCAGGACAAAATCATCAGACTGCGTCTTATCAAAATCTTCTTTTCTGATGATCTTTCCAATGTCACTTAAGCCTAATGCATCACTCGCCATTTTCTTAAACATGGATCTACCTCCTGAATAATCGTATTCGTTGTTTACTTCGATATCTCAGACACAAATCCTCTCGCTGAAAATAGAAAAGCTGGAGCCTAAGATGCCCCAGCTTTCCCTCTCGTTTATTTTTGAAGCGCTAGTTTCAGCTGGTGGTCACCGACTGTGTACTCTTTCATCGCTTCTTTTTCACCGACCGTCAAATCATTCACGAGAACATTTTCACGGATCAGCTGTTCATTTTGCTGGATCGCTTCTTTTACGTCTGCGTCTCCATCAAGGGCGATGTCGACACGAAGATCGATTGGAAGATCCTGCTGTTTACGTTCATCCTGGATCACGCGGATCACTTCACGCGCGAGGCCTTCCAGACGCAGCTCTTCTGTGATGTTCGTATCAAGCACAACGTGGAAGTCCTGGTTTGATCCCATAGAAAGTCCAGCATCCGCAACGCGTTCTACGTTCAACAGATCCATCGATACTTCGACTTCTCCATCCCCTGTCGGTACAACGACCTTTTCATCCTGGACGATTTTCGCTGCTTCTTCGTCTGAAAGTTTTTCAAGATACCCTTTCACAAGCCCGACATTTTTCCCAAGGACAGGTCCTGCCGCACGGAAGTTCAGCTTCACTTCATAACGGACAAGATCATCAGAGGATTGCTTCACGACAACTTCCTTAACGTTGATCTCATCACGGATGATGCTGCTGTATTCTTCGAGCGCTTTTCCTTGATCCTGGTTAACCGGGATGACGACAAGCTCAGATAGCGGCTGCTTCGTCTTGATGGATTCCGTATTACGGACACCACGAGCAAGCTCAACCACTTGCAGGACAGCATCCATATCTTTTTCAAGCTGTGTGTTGACAACCGTATCGTCCACTTTCGGGAAGTACGCCAAGTGCACACTTTCACCCGTCAAGTTCTGATAGATGTCATCAGCAAGGAACGGCGTGTACGGAGCCATCAGCTGACTCAGCTGTGCCAACACTTCATGAAGTGTATGGTAAGCGGCTTTTTTGGACTCTGTCATGCCTTCTTCCCAGAAACGGTCACGAGAACGGCGGATGTACCAGTTACTCACTTCATCGACATACTTCTCAAGAGCTTTCGCAGCTTTCGTGAAGTCATAGTCGTTCAAGGCTTCTTCTACGACTCCTGTCACACTGTTCAGGCGGGAAAGAACCCAACGGTCAAGCAATGTCTTTTCGCCTTCTTCATTCTTATCGAACGTGTAACCATCGATATTCGCATACAACGTATAGAAACCGTGCGTGTTCACGAGTGTGTCGATCACTTTCGATTTCGCTTCGATGACAACACGTTCGGAGAAACGCTTGTTGTTCCATGGAGCACTGTCAGCAAGCAGGGCCCAACGGAAAGCGTCGGCACCGAATTTCGTCACAAGATCCGTCGGGTTCAAGGCATTTCCTTTACTCTTGGACATTTTGCGTCCTTCTTCATCAAGGATGTGACCTGTGGAAAGGACACGCTTGTATGGAGCTTTACCCGTGAACAGAGTGGAAACAGCAAGCAAGCTGTAGAACCAACCACGTGTTTGATCGATTCCTTCACAGATGACGTCTGCAGGGAACTGCTTCTCAAACTGATCTTTGTTTTCAAACGGATAGTGCTGCTGGGCAAATGGCATAGAACCAGAGTCGAACCATACATCGATGACTTCAGGTACACGGTTCATCGTGCCACTACACTTCTCACACGTCACCTGCACGCGGTCGACATAAGGCTTGTGAAGCTCGACATCACCGATATCGCCGATCGCTTTTTCTTGTAGATCCGCTTTGCTGTGCGGTGCGTACTGGTGGTCACAAGAATCACACATCCAGATTGGAAGTGGTGTTCCCCAGAAACGGTTACGACCGATGTTCCAGTCCACCATGTTTTCAAGGAAGTTACCAAAACGGCCATCTTTGATGTGGTTCGGGTGCCAAGTCACTTCCTGGTTGTTCTTGATGAACTGATCTTTCAGTTCTGTCGTCTTGATGAACCAGCTCTCGATTGCGTAGTAAAGCAATGGAGAGTCACAACGCCAGCAATGCGGGTAGCTGTGCTCGTATTTTTCTTTATGGAAAAGAAGTCCTTCATTCGCCAGGTATTTCACGATGTCTACGTCACAGTCTTTGACGAAACGTCCTTCAAATGGAGGAATATCCTCTGTGTAACGGCCTTGACCATCTACGACATTGAAGAAGGACAAGTTGTTTTCCTTCACCAAGTTGTAGTCATCCTCACCATAAGCTGGTGCGATGTGAACGACACCTGTACCGCTTTCAGCGTTAACGAAGTCTGCTTCCACTACGAAGTGACCACGTTCAGGCTTAACGAACGGGAATGGCGGCTGGTATTCAACATCCTTGAAATCGCTCCCTTTATGCTTGGAAACAACTTCGTACTCTTCCCCAAGGTTCTTCTCAGCAAGAGCTTCAGCTACGATGTACACTTCGCCATCTTTCTTCGCCTTGATGTAATCAAGGTCCGGATGAACAGCTAGCGTTACGTTGGCAGGCAGCGTCCAAGGCGTTGTCGTCCAGCCCAGGAAGAATTCATTTTCAGAACCCTTCACTTTGAACTTCGCGGTTGCGGATAGGTCTTTGACATCTTCATATCCCTGAGCCACTTCGTGTGAGCTTAGTGTCGTCTGACAGCTCGGGCAGTATGGCGTAACACGGTGGCCTTTAGAAAGCAGATTACGCTTGTGAAGGTCACTCAAGATATACCAGACACTTTCGATATAACGGTCTTGAAGAGTGACATACGGATCATCCATATCGAGCCAGTAGCCGATTGATTCCGTAAATTCGCGCCATTCTTTTTCGTAGTTGAAGACACTTTCCTTACATTTCTCGATGAACTTTTCTACGCCGTACTCTTCGATCTGCTGTTTCCCGGAGATGCCGAGCTGCTTCTCAACTTCAAGCTCTACCGGCAGACCGTGTGTATCCCAGCCGCCTTTACGGAGCACTTGATAACCCTGCATCGTTTTGTAACGTCCGACAAAGTCCTTGATGACGCGGCCAAGGACGTGACCAGCGTGAGGAAGGCCGTTGGCTGTTGGCGGTCCTTCATAAAAAACAAATGTTTCTGCACCTTCGCGCTCGTTCATTGAGCGACGGAAGACGTTTTCTTTATTCCAGTAATCTTTGACACGATTTTCGCGGTCTAAAGCCGCTTCTTTCGTATTGACACTGCGCATTTCTTCCACCTCTTACCCTTTTATTTTTTTGTATAGAAAATGATAAAAAAACTTCCAATGACGGCAGGAACAAAATAAAAATCCGCCCCTGCTGTAACAACAGGGACGGATTCGATTCCGCGGTACCACCCATATTCCGCGCATCCCATGCACGGCTCTCGGTTCACATAACGGATAACGGCCGCCAACCGGTTCCACTTACTCTGTATCATTTCAGCAGAACTTCTCAGAGATGATCTTCAGCTATTATCCGCCATCGCTTCGCACCCACCAGCGACTCTCTTAAGACCGGAATAAAGCCTACTCTTCTCGTCAACGAAACTATACGTATCTTCTCCATATCCTACAATGTAATCTTTTGTATGTCAAAGCTTTCTTACCCTCATCCTCGCCCATTTTTCAGAACCTTATACGTATTCACTTTATCTTATCGCTTTCTATAAAAATTCCATATTATCGCAAATCACCAGTCTTGCTTACAATAAAGATAACTAGACAGGAAAGAAGGGATTTCAAATGTCAGATGAAGTGAAACGTCACGTTCAGGAAGTATTTTCGAAGAATAAGCAGGCGTATATTGATAGCAAGACACATAATAAGCAATCCGACCTTGATAAGATGATCGAGTGGCTGAAACCCGCCCCTTCCCACAAAGCATTGGATGTCGCTACAGGAGGAGGGCATGTTGCGAAAGCGTTAAGCAGCTATTGTGCAACGGTTTTCGCCACAGACCTTACGAAAGACATGCTGCAAAACACCGCCCGTCACTTGAATTCTCAACAAAATATTGAATACGTCGTCGCAGATGCCGAACAACTGCCTTTTCTTGATGAGAGTTTCAATCTCGTCACCTGCCGTATCGCTCCCCACCATTTTCCTGCTCCGCACGATTTTATAAAAGAAGTGGCTCGTGTCTTAAAAGGCCAGGGCAGATTTCTCATGATTGATAACGTGGCACCTGAAGATGATGAATTGGATGAGTTTTATAATCGTTTTGAAAAAATGCGAGATTACAGCCACGTCCGCGCCCTTAAAGTCAGTGAATGGGAAAAACTTTTCTGCACCCACCAGTTGAGCGTAAAGAAGCACCTCACTCGGAAGAAAGCCATGCCTTTTTCAGACTGGGTATGCCGTACATTAGATAACGAAGCAGACCAAAAAGCCGTTGAAGAACTTTTCAAACAAGCGCCCGATGAAGCAAAGAGTCACTTTTGCATTCAAGAAGAAAACAACCGAGTTCAATCATTTGCCATCGATGAGTATATGGTAGTCGTAGAAAAACATTCCTCCTGACGAATAATCCACCATCACATTGGAAAAATAAGCGAGGTATTGAATTCGCATGTGAGGTGGAGATCAATGGATATCGTCGTAATGGCCCGGGCCTTGTTCGGAACGTCGCTTGGGTTTCATATTATTTATGCAACGATCGGTGTTGGACTTCCGGTCATGATCATCATCGCGGAAGTCCTTCACTTCATAAAGAAAGATCCGGATTATGCACTGATGGCGAAACGATGGACGAAAGGTTTCGCTATACTACTCGCCGTATCGATTGCTTCAGGAACCATTGTCGGTGTCATGATCTCCCTCTTGTTTCCTGACTTTATGGAGATCGTCGGACAAGTCATCGCACTCCCGTTCCAAATGGAGATTTTCGCTTTTCTTATCGAAGCCGTGTTCATGTCGATTTATTTATATGCGGCTGATCGCCTGCCTCCGACATTGAGACTGGTCAGCATTATTTCTGTCGCACTTGGTGCGACAGCGTCGGCCATACTAATTACCGATGTCCATGCGTGGATGAATACGCCCGCCGGCTTCAACATCACACCAAATGGGGAGATCACAGATGTAGATACGTGGGCTGCCTTTTTCAATCCAAGTTTCGGAGTCACCGCCCTTCACGTGACTTTGTCTGCTTATATGACCGTCGCATTTCTCATCGCATCGATTGCCGCACTCCGGTTAATGAGGAGTAAAATTTCGAAAGCCGAACGTGCCTATCATAAAAAAGCATTGACCATCGCTCTTTACTTCGGTGCTCTCATGTCTCTTGCAACAGCGGTCAATGGTCATGAAACCGCCCAGATGCTTCATGAATACAACCCACGGAAATTGGCAGCTGCAGAAGGACTTTTCGAAACTCAACGCTACGCTCCATTATCCGTCGGTGGTTATACTTCTCTTGAGGATCAACGGGTGAAATATGCGGTTGAAATCCCCTATGGACTCAGTTTTCTTGCTGGTGACCGATTGGATACAGAAGTGATGGGCCTTAATGAATGGCCCGAGGAATTATGGCCGCCACTTTACGTCCACATCCTCTTCAATGTCATGGTCGGTATAGGAACGGTACTTATTATGATTTCGTTCCTCGCTTTGTTCTGGAAGCACGTTCTAAAAAAAGAATTCCCAAGCTGGCTTCTGGCTACACTCGTTGTCAGTGGCCCACTCGCGATGCTTGCCATTGAAACAGGCTGGTGCTTCAGCTGTATCGGGCGTCAACCGTGGACCATTAATGAAGTGCTGCGGACAGATGAGGCAGCTACCAAATCCAACAGTGTCGGTTTTCTTTTCTACCTGTTCATGACTCTTTACATCACGCTGCTCTTTGTCACCGGTTTTGTCATGCGGTACTACTTCAAGCGGAACCCGGTCCGTAAAGATTTGGAGGCGCGGGAAGTGTAAGAGAACATCATCCCAGAAAGGACGTACAACCTATGGAAGCATCAACATTAGCGATTACAATTTTGTGGAGCTTGCTTTTCGTCTATTCCATCCTAGGGTCTCTTGACTTCGGTGCTGGTTTCTGGGGGATGATCTACGGAAAGAATGAAGAGAAAAGCGCCTCCCAAATCGCCAACCGTTTTCTTTCTCCCACATGGGAAGTGACCAACGTCTTTCTCGTCATTTTCGTCGTATCTGTGGTCACCTTTTTTCCGTTCGCAACGACTCTGCTCAGTAATGTATTGCTCGTCCCTGTTGGACTTGGAGTTCTGCTGTTGACAATCCGAACGACGTTTATGGTTTTCCAGCATCACGCTGATCGGTACAAAGACTTGCTCCGGCTGACTTCCGGCTTTACAGGATTGATCATACCGGCACTTCTTGTCAGTATTCTACCAATTACCTTGGGAGGTTTCGTCAGCTTTGAAAGTGGCTATCCTCGCCTGCAATACGGAGAACTGCTTACCCATCCGACCTTGTACATGCACATCTTATTCGGATTATCGACCGAGCTGTTCATCTCTGCCATTTTTCTAATGGACTACGCCAAGGAAGCGGAGGATTGGAACGCGTATGATACATTCCGTAAGCATTCCCTGTGGCTTGGCCCTGTCAGTATCGCCATTGCCATGCTGACGATTAGCACATTCCCTGAAGAGGCATCGTGGATTGTCGATAACATTCAGGAACACTGGGTGGCGTTCGGATTATCCCTGCTGTGTTTTATCATCGGATACGCTTTTCTCTTTATAAAGAAAAAAGACGGTCGCCGCGGTCTGGCAAGGGCTGCCGTCATTATGGTCGGACTTCAGTATGCCATCGCCATTTATGCTTACGGGGCCGCCCACCTGCCTTACTTGATCTATCCGGACATCACAATTGAAGACGGGTTTACAAACCCTGATACGTTCTATCAGATGCTGATCGTCTACGCGGTCGGATTCGGCATTCTCATTCCAGCCTTCTACCTTTTCTGGCGTCTTTTCCTTAAAGACCGCCGCTACTTGAAACAGGAATAACAGATTACGGCACCCTCCTCATGGGTGCCGTTTTTTGTTTATCCCCTTTTTAAAAAAGGTACATAACTACCATATTCCATTGATTTCATAGAACTTCCTATAGAAAAGGAGCAAAGATATGCAGGAATTGACGAACGATTACCTCGTGGAAGCCATTGAAGACAGCCGCCCGTTCGCTTCATCCGGAAATGTCAACATGATCATACCCGAATACGACGAAACCATTAAAGACTACCTTGGCGTAACCATCATCACAACAGAAGGAGAATGCTTTGCAGCCGGTGATAATGACAAGTTTATCCCGATGCAGAGTACCTCAAAAATCATCGGCCTTATGCTTGCTCTACAGGATTTCGGAAAAGAGCGTGTGTTCCAAACGGTAGGCATGGAACCGATGGGTGATTTTTTCAACTCCATCAGCCAATTGGAGTCTTACGATACGAGTAAACCTTTCAACCCAATGATCAATGCTGGAGCCATCGCTGTTTCTGCTCTGATCAAAGGACAAACCGTTGATAACCGCTTCAACCGCTATATGGAATTCCTTCGTAAGGTGACGAATAATGAACAACTTGAAATGAGTGAGGAAGTGTACGAAGCGGAAAAGGCGAATGGTGCACGTAACCGCTCCCTCGCCTACTTCATGCAGAGTACCGGGACGTTGGTAACAGACGTGGAAGAGGCACTCGACCTTTATTTTCGGATGAATTCAGTCATGATGTGCTGCCATGATTTCGCTCGTGTGGGTCTGTTTTTAGCCAAAGGAGGGCTGGATCTTGAAACAGATGAAAAGCTCATCCCTTCCCACCACTTACGCACAGTAAAAGCAATCATGATGACCTCAGGGATGTATAATTCCTCCGGCCATTATGCAGTAGAAGCCGGCTTTCCTTGTAAAAGCGGGGTATCTGGAAGCATCATCGGTTCATCTCCCGGCCGAATGGGCATCGGCGTCGTAGGACCAGCTATTGATAAAAAAGGAAACAGTACAGCTGGAGGAGCTTTAATAAAAAAACTCTCCCAGGATCTTGAACTCAATATGTTTGGTGTCGAGAACACAGAAAGGAAGAATGAAGATGGCATTTGACTATGATCTCGATTTTGACAACATCGACTTTCGCAAAAACCCTGAAAAGTACCGTGTCGGACGAGGAGAACAAGGCGTCTTACTCGTCGAACCCTATAAAAGTGAAATTCTTGCCCACTGGCGCTTCAAGACACCTGAGATTGCCAGGGAGTCATCGGACAAAATCTACCAGATGTTCCTCGATTATAAAGAAGCGGATGACTTCGTTGGTATGGATATGGCCCGGAAATTCCTGCAGATGGGCTATACACGCTCGCGGAGATACGCCAACTATAAGGGTGGGAAAAAGTATGATAACAACGGGGAAGTGAATGAACGCGACATCGACGATGAGAAAGCGGAATCCGCAAAGATTTTCGAAGAAAAATGGATTCTGGCCAGGGAAGATGAAGATTATCTAAAGAAGAAAAAAAACCATCAAAAAGAATACGGATAAAACGTTGACAATTCTGTGCCATGGACGTAGGATATCATTAACCCGACTAAACAAATCGGATTAATGAAACGAGGGGTGTGCCCGTGAAAACCTACCCACTTCTGATTAACCTGCTGTTCATGATCATCTCCTGGTCCATCGGGGTTTACTTCTTATCTGTCATTTATACTCCTACGATCATCATCCCCCTTTTTAATGATTTCATCTGGATTCGCGACTACAAAGGACTTCTCGGCTTGACGGCTATTTTTACTGTCCTGACCATACCCTTGGTGGCCTTTCTATATAAGAAACGCGGACAAATGAAGAAAAAGACGACCTGGTATGGGATGAATGCCGTCGCTCACCTGCTCTGGATCGTCACGCTTGCCTTACAAATTAAAACTGTTCTCTACAACTTAGGAATATGTCATTAAATCACAGGAATCCCACCTCCTCTGTCGAACCATTCTTAATAGAGGAGGAATAGATTTGGATTTTCAAACCTTTTACGAAGAGTACAAACGACGAGCCAGCCAACATGATTTGGATTACTTAAAAAAAGTGACATCACGAAACCTCGAAGCAAGAGAAATCCGCCATGGGGAGTTGGTGGATTATTCTTATGAAGAGTCGATCGAAGGATGGCGTCAAGCTTTCGACCATTTCCAGGATCAAGATATGTCCTGGATTTACACCAACCATTCCGAGACCCAACTTAATGAAAACACACACATTGCCGCCTTCTGGGTCTCCATTCGATTAAACGGAGAACTGCTGGGGACGTCCAACCTCTTTTTTGATACGTTTGAAAAAGTTGACGGAGACTGGCAGCTCGTCCGCTCCTACATCGAAGCTGGGGTACAAAACCCATCCATCTAAGCCTGCTCATTCAAAAGGAGGCTTTTTTCTCATCCCGAAAAATTTTCAGAAAAATCCTAACCGGCATATTGTCAAAACTTTCTGAGTAGTGTAGAGTAATCAGCAATTAGAAAAAAATACAATTGAATCTCTTATCAAGAGAGGCAGAGGGACTGGCCCGACGAAGCCTCAGCAACCACTGGTTCGACCAGAAAGGTGCTAACTCCAGCAAGTTGTTTTTATCAACTTGAAAGATAAGAAGAAGAACCGTACACACAAAAGTCTTCTTCTTCAAGAAGGCTTTTTTTATGTTTATTTCAGATGTTGAGCTTATGCGGGAATAGAAAATGCCTTAATTTGAACCATTAATTAGTAAAGGATGTGTTGTTATGTGTCCGCACACGGATACGAAATTCGTTCAGACCGGGAACCAGCGGCATGAACCTACAGGGGCGATCAACCCTCCTGTTTATTTTTCCACCCCTTACCGGCACCCTGGTTTAGGAGAGTCAACGGGTTTTGATTATACACGAACCAGTAACCCTACCCGTCAAATTTTAGAGTCTTCGATCGCTGATATCGAAGGTGGTGATGCAGGATTTGCGTTCAGCTCCGGGATGGCCGCAATCCAAACCGCTCTATCTCTTTTCAAGAAAGGCGATGAAATCATCGTCTCTGAAGATTTATACGGCGGGACTTTCCGTTTGTTTGAACACATGGAAGAGCGTTATGACCTCCGCTTTCATTACTGTGACAGCAACAACCTTGATCGAATCCACACCTACATCAATGAGCGGACGAAAGCCATATATGTGGAAACGCCCACAAACCCACTGATGCATACGGCAGACATTGAGCAAATATCAACGGTCGCAAAAACCCACGACCTTCTACTGATTGTCGATAACACACTGTACACTCCGGTGTTGCAACAGCCGATTGCCGAGGGTGCCGATGTGGTCATCCATAGTGCCACGAAATATTTGGCCGGACATAATGACGTTCTTGCCGGAATCCTTGTGAGCAAAGGAAAAACCGTAAGTGAGAAGCTCGCTTTTCATCAGAATACATCTGGAGCTGTTCTCTCTCCTTTCGATTCATGGCTTGTGATGCGCGGGATGAAGACCCTTCCCCTTCGGATGCGCCAACATGAAGCGAATGCGAAATCTGTGGTTGCCTTCTTGGAGGACCACCCCCACGTGACAGACGTTTTCTACCCGGGTAAAGGTGGGATGGTGTCGTTCAGACTTCAAATCGAAGAGTGGATTGATCCATTTTTGCGGAACTTGAACCTGATTAGTTTTGCCGAGAGCCTCGGAGGTGTGGAGAGCTTTATCACCTACCCCGCGACCCAGACGCATGCCGATATTCCTGAAGAAACCCGAATCAGCTACGGGGTCTGTAATCGTCTGCTCCGTTTCTCTGTCGGTGTCGAGCACATCGATGATTTAATTCAAGATCTGGATTATACCCTCGCCCAACTACCAAAGGAGGAATCTGTACGATGACTGATCATTCTTTGCAAACCCGATTGCTGCACAGTGATTATAAGTTCGATCCGCACACCGGGGCGGTCAGTGTCCCAATCCAGCAGGCATCCACTTTCCATCAACAGGATTTTGACAATCCCGGGGGCTATGATTACAGCCGATCTGGTAACCCGACCCGGAAAGCTCTTGAAGATACCATTGCAGGACTTGAGAATGGAAGTCACGGCTTTGCTTTCGCCTCTGGAATGGCTGCAATTTCTACAACCTTCATGCTTTTATCGAAAGGCGACCATGTTGTCATCACCCGGGATGTTTACGGGGGTACTTTCCGAATGATTCGCGATGTCCTCGTCAGATTTGGAATCGATCACACATTTGTGGATATGACAGACCTCCATGAAGTAGCGACTGCGATCCAGCCGAACACAAAACTTTTATATATTGAAACACCTTCCAATCCGACGCTTGAAATTACAGATATCCGCGCAGTCGCAAAATTAGCGAAAGCGAACAATTGCTGGACATTCGTCGATAACACGTTCATGACCCCTGCCCTTCAGCGTCCGCTCGAACTTGGTGCGGATCTTGTCCTGCACAGTGCGACGAAATTCATCGCCGGTCACAGCGATGTGGTCGCAGGTCTTGCCGCTACCAAAGATGAAGGAATCGCAACGCAGCTTGGTTTTTTACAAAATTCATTCGGATCCATTCTCGGCGCACACGATTGTTGGCTCGTGCTTCGCGGCTTGAAAACTTTACATTGCCGAATGACACAGTCTCAAGCTTCGGCTGTAAAGATTGCAGAAAAATTGAGCGCTCATCCACTCGTGGAGCAGGTTTACTATCCAGGGTTCCGTTTTCATCCGGGGAGCTCGACGCAAGCCTATCAAGCTGAAGGTTCTGGTGCAGTATTGTCCTTCCGCCTGCGAGATGAAGATGCGGTAAGGCAGTTTACGAAACATGTAGAACTCCCCGTGTATGCCGTGAGTCTCGGAGCAGTTGAATCGATTTTGTCCTACCCTGCCCGCATGTCCCACGCCTCCATGCCTAAAGAAGAGCGCGAAAAGCGCGGCATCACAGATGGATTGCTACGCTTATCAGTCGGTCTTGAAAACCCAGATGACTTAATCAAAGATTTTCATCAGGCTTTAGGAAAAATTGAATCCGAAGCATTTTTACAAACAGGAGGTTGAAAGGGATGGATTTACGCGAAGCTTTACAACACAAGACACTGATCGGGGATGGAGCGATCGGTGTTTTGAAGAACTGAACCTCTCACACTCTGAAGAGGTGTTGAACGTCCACCGTGCTTACGTGATTTCCGGTGCAGACGTGATCCAGACCAATACGTATGGAGCGAACTACATTAAACTCGAGGGTTATGGCTTACAGGGTCAGGTGATTAGGGACTTCGGACTTTTTATTAGCATCTGGCCATTCAGCCTCCATATAAAAAAACGCCGAACGACAGCACCTGCCGTCGTTCGGCG
Source organism: Halobacillus sp. Nhm2S1 (assembly GCF_019599545.1). GTDB lineage: Bacteria > Bacillota > Bacilli > Bacillales > Halobacillaceae > Halobacillus. The sequence goes on from NZ_JAIEZV010000006.1 coordinate 34,964, forward strand.
TTTTTCTCATTTATGCTTATAGATCACTGTACTATACACTTGTGACTTCGCATTTGGATCCAAATGCTTGGCGGCACTGTTCACCGCTGCCATCGCTTCATTGAATCCAGAAGCAATGAGCATCGTTTTTGCTGGATAAACAGCCGCGTCACCTGCGACGAATACCCCTTCCATACTGGCACACATATCTGTTGAAACGGGGATCCTCCCTTTATCCGTTTCCAATCCCCATTCATCATATAAACTCTTATCAATTTGTAAGCCTTCGTACACGAGGATATGATCGACCTCGAGCACCAATCCGTCTTGAAGAACCGCTTCTTTCAAACCATCTTCGCCTCGCAGCTCTTCAATCTTCTTATTTCTATGAATGTGAACAGAAGAGGCCTCGACCTTCTCAACATCTTGTTCATAAACCGCCTTGAACTCATCGCCGCGATTCAGAAGGTGAACCTCTTCTGCCACCCCTTCGAGGGCGAGCGACCAGTCAATGCCGACACGATTTTGCGAGACGACGGCAACTTTCTGCCCGCGATACTGTTCAAGGTTTTGGATGGTGTAATGAATCTGCTTTCCGTCATAATGCTCGCTGCCCTTCACTTCCAGCGGCTGCATATCAAACGTTCCAAGCCCTGAAGCAACAATCACTGTTTTCGTATGATGCGTTTGACCGTCATCGGTTTCCAACAATAAAGTTCCGTCATCCTTTTTCTCCAAAGATGTCACTTTCACACCCGTCACAAAAGCAGGATCGATCATCTTTGCCTGTTCTTTAACATTCGCGACTAGTTCTTCACCAGTAATTCCCGGGAATCCGCCCACGTCATAGATTTCCTTCTCCGGATAGAAAAAGGAAACTTTCCCTCCGACCTGAGGCTGGTACTCAATCACTTTTGTCTTTAAATCTCTCATTCCACTATAAAAAGCAGCGTATAAACCTGTCGTTCCTCCACCAATCACCGTTACATCGTACATCTCTTCCATGGACGTGAACTCCTTCTTCTATTGGGTTTTCATAAGCAAATAGACAAAATATGGCGTGCTGACAATTGACACGACGATCCCCACAGGAATCTCTGCAGGGGCAATGATATTTTTGCCGATTGTATCAGCCACGACTAAAAATATTGCTCCAATCAATGCCGCAGTCGGAATCATCCGTTGATGCCCAGGTCCGACGATTCTGCGGGCGATATGAGGAGCTACAAGACCAAGGAAGGCTATGCCACCACCTGCCGCTACAGATAAACCGGCAAGACCGACAGCAAGCAGTAAAAATGTTCGACGAGCTTTTTCTACTTGGATGCCGAGACCCATGGACATGGAATCTCCTAAGTTCATAATGTTCAGCGTCCGGGATTGATAGATGGCCCAACCGATTAACAAGAGAATCGGAGGTACGATGACCAGAACGAGATTCCAATTGCCCATCCACAAATCCCCCGCCAACCAGACGAGCGCCTGATTGAAATCCTGTGGGTTCATTTTCACTTGAAAGATGATGAGGACAGCACTGAAACCTGCGTTCACACCAATCCCGACAAGGATAAGACGGATAGGGTTGACACCTTTTTTCCAAGCCAGTGCATACACGAGAAAAGCCGCGAGGAACGCACCGATGAGGGCAAACAATGGCAAAATATAAATACCCACTCCACTCACCATCGCCATCGACTGTTGAAAAAAGAAAATATATAAAATGACGGCAAATCCTGCGCCGGTATTAATCCCTAGAATGCCAGGGTCTGCAAGGTCGTTTTGCGTGACGCCTTGGAGAATCGCCCCGGAAACGGCAAGACCTGCACCAACAAAAAGAGCAAGGACCATGGACGGAAGCCTGAAATTGAAAAGCACCAACTCCTGCCGGTCGGTCCCTTGTCCGATGAACGTTTTCAGAACATCCAGAGGTGCAATTTTAACAACGCCCATATTCAAACTAATGAGGACCATGAAGCTTAAGAATAGAAACAGCACAGCCATCACGAACGAAAAACGTGTCTTTTTCATAAGGATCCCCTCCCTTCACCACGAGCAAGGTAAAGGAAAAATGGGACCCCGATACATGCTGTAATCGCTCCAACCGGCGTTTCGTAAGGAGCGTTGACGAGTCTCGCACCGATATCTGACAGTACAAGAAGCAAACTGCCTAGCACAGCCGAGACGGGGATGATCAGCCGGTAATCAGATCCGACGAAGAAACGTGCCACGTGAGGGATCACAAGACCGATGAAACCGACTGTCCCAGCAACAGAAACAGCCGCGCCAGTTAAAACGAAAACAACGATGACGCCGAGAGCTTTAACAAGGAATGTATTTTGACCAAGGCCTTTGGAAACCTCATCTCCGAGACTTAAAATCGTAACAGATTTAGAAATCAAAACAGCCAAGGTCAATCCGACCACCCCTGCAACCAGCAGGATTTGAATAGAAACCCAGTCCGTTGCGGCTAGTCCACCGGCATACCAGAAGCTCATTTGTTTGGCCACTTGGAAGTGTAAAGAAATGGCCGATGAAAGGGAACTCAACATACCACCGATAGCGACACCGGCAAGAGCTAACTTTGCCGGTGTCAGACCACCTTTAGAAAAGGCCCCTACGGCAAAAACGAGAATGACTCCGAGTCCTGCCCCGACAAAAGCGGCTGCTGTCATTCCGATGTTACTGACGGCAGGGAAAAAGACGATTGTCAAAATTAAGGCAAACGCCGCCCCATGCGTGACCCCCATAATGGACGGGGAAGCAAGAGGGTTTCTCGTCAGCCCCTGCATAACCGCACCCGACACAGCTAAAAACGCACCGACAAGGGCCCCTGCTAAAGCACGTGGCATACGCAGCTCACGAACGACGGCATGACTCGTAGACTCCGGAGCAAAAGCGAACACCGACTCCCAAACCGTTCGGATGGAAATGTCGGTCACTCCTACAGAGATCGATAAGGCCATCGTGACAGCTAATAGAATTATGCCACCTGTAAAAAGAAAGGCCGCACGCCACACTTTTCTCGTTACTTCATTCCATTCTTTGTTAGCTTCTCTCGTTCGTTCCTCCACAGCCAGCGACCCTCTCTACCTATGTATCTACTATAATGAATTGACACATCCAATGATAATGATTATCATTATCTTATCACACATTTCTTAGGAGGAACAAATAAATGTCGAAAAAAGTAACCCTTTACATAACCGGTTTACTGCTTCTTGTCCTATTAGCTACAGGATGCAGCAGTGACGGTGAAGATACATCGTCCACAAGCGACGAATCTGATGAAGCCACAAAAGAGGAAACAAGCGAACGTACACTTACACATGCGATGGGCGAGATTACACTTGAAGAAAAGCCTGAGCGCATTCTTGCTCCATATCTAGAAGATTCACTTGTAGCTCTAGGAGAAAAGCCTGTCGCCCAATGGTCCATCGGCGAAACGGTTTTGGAATATTTGCAGCCACAGCTTGAAGGCGTACCGAAAGTCGGCTGGGATCTCCCTGTGGAACAAGCCATTGAGCAAAACCCTGACCTCATTATTTTCAGCGCACCTTCCGCTTTGCAGAACGGAAGCTACGAAGACTATTCCAGCATTGCCAAAACGTACGTGTTCGATGAAGAAGCAGGTGCTGATTGGCGGAAGCAACTGACAACGATGGGAGAAATTCTGAACAAACAGGACGAAGCGGAACAAGTGCTGTCAGACTTTGACCAAAAAGTGGAAGAAGCCTCTGCAACAATCAAAGAAAACATCGGGGATGAATCGGTCGCTTTTGTCTGGACGATGGGCGAGCAGTTCTATGTTTTTGATGAAAACCGTTATGGCGCAGACATTTTCTACAATGAAATGGGAATCGCTAAACCGGAATTCCTGCAAAGTCTTCCTGAAGAAGGCGAGCAATGGAACCCTGTTGCTCTTGAAAAACTCGGGGAGATGGATGCAGATCACGTATTCCTCATCGGGAATGAAGGTGAGCCCGGATTCGAAATTCTTGAAAACAGCTCTGTATGGCAGAACACCGCTGCTGCCCAAAACGGCCAGGTGTACGAGGTGAACAATCCGAGTCACTGGACGATTGACGGTGTGATCGCCCATGGGATGAGTATCGATCAAATGGTAGATACGTTAAGTAAATAAAACGTTAAGATTCGCGCAAACTTCGTAAAGTTTGCGCGTTTTTTATTGTCTTTCTTTTCACAATATCGTATATTGATATCGGAATTCGATACAGGAGGTGCTTCCCGTGCTCAGAGACTTTTTCTTAGGATCGATCAAGATTCATATTCTCTATCACGCAAGCATTGAACCGATTTATGGAGCGTTCCTTATGGAAGAGCTGGCTTCCCATGGCTATGACATCAGCCCAGGAACCCTCTATCCTACACTGAAACAGCTCCACAAAGACGAATTGCTTGAGAAATACGAAGAAAAAGTGGAAGGAAAGATCAGAAAATATTACGTCATTACGGATAAAGGCAGAGAAGTGCTTGCTGAAGGAAGGGAACAAGTCCGTGAACTGGCGGAAGAAATCTTAGGAAAAGATTGGAGGAATCTTGATCATGAGTAAACCTAAAGGTTCTCTCTTGGAAATATTTAAAGCATCAACAAAGCTTGGTTTTACTTCATTCGGTGGTCCTGTGGCCCACCTGGCTTACTTCAAGGATGAGTATATCGATAGAAGAAAATGGCTCGATGACAAAACGTATGCGGACATTATCGCCCTTTGTCAATTTCTCCCTGGACCTGCAAGCAGTCAGGTCGGAATTGCAATTGGTATGCTCCGTGGTGGATTGCTAGGCGGAATCATCTCATGGATCGGTTTTACGGTACCATCCATTATCGTTCTCGTTCTTTTTGCTCTGTTATACCAGTCTTTTGACCTCGCAGATGCGACCTTCATCCACAGCTTGAAGGTCGTAGCAGCAGCTGTCGTTCTGCATGCCTTGATTGGTCTTGGAAAAAAACTGACGCCGGACCGGCCGCGGATTGCCATAGCATTAGTGTCCGCACTTATATTACTTCTATATCCATCCGCTTGGATGCAGTTGTTGATCATCCTGGCTGCTGGATTATTCGGTTGGAAAATGTTCTCCGGCATGGTGGAGTCTAAGATTCAACCATTTCCTGTGACGTTTTCGAAGAAGATTGGTGTCGCTTCTCTTGGCATTTTGGCCACTCTTCTTATCTTCTTGCCGATCCTTGCAAGAAACACCGAAAGCATGCTGATTCAACTGTTCGATACGTTCTTCCGTGTGGGTTCTCTCGTATTCGGTGGCGGACATGTCGTCTTGCCAATGCTTGAACGTGAAGTGGTGCCAACGGGATGGTTGACGGCAAGTGAATTCCTTGCCGGTTATGGAATGGCACAGGCTGTACCAGGTCCTTTGTTCACATTCTCCAGCTACCTGGGAACAATGATCGAAGGCATTGCAGGTGCTCTTGTAGCTACCGCAGGCATTTTCCTGCCATCTTTCTTATTTTTAATGGCCGCTCTTCCATTTCTAAATGAATTAAGAAAGCGTCCAGCCTTCCAGGGAGTCCTCACAGGGGTGAACGCAAGTGTTGTCGGCATTCTTCTTGCCGCTTTTTATGACCCTGTGTTGAAAAGTTCGATTATGGAAGGAGCAGACTTTGCTCTTGCTGCCATTCTTTTCGCTCTTTTACACTTCTTTAAAGTCCCAGCCTGGGCCATCGTTTTGATTGGAGTCGGTGCTGGCGCCGTATTGAATATATTGTAAGAAAACGGGCGCAAAAGTCCCCTTTTGTGCCTGTTTCTTTGTTTTTTTGTAAAAGTTATGCTTGAAATGCAGGAAGTTCGTTATAATAGTCGAACTTTATCAAAATATGACAACTATGGAGGTTTTTCAATGGCTGAAGAACAAACTAGATATTCTCGCCTCGCTCAAATCACACAGCTCATCAACACGGAGCATGATTTACGCGATGTATTAGAACACGTGGTCACAGCCATATCTGAAGAAATTATGCGGTGCGACTCTGTGGGCATTTACCTGCCTCGAGAGGATGGTACCTACCAAGGCTACGTCGGAAAACCGGCCTTGATCAATGGAATGACGCTTGATATGCACATCGTGGACCCGGAATATGATCTCCTCGCTAAAGAGGTCATCGAAACAAGAAAAACCATATACATACCGGATACATCCAAGGATGACCGTCCAGACCAACGGGCGATCCAGGCGTTTAAAATTAATTCACTGCTCGTCGCGCCTATTTCTTATGAAAATGAACTCTACGGCCTCGTGTTTTTGTTTGATTATGGAACACCGATGAATTTAACAGAATCGGAAATCGAATCCGTGAAAGCTTACGTCAACATGGCTGCTGTGGCGATTAGAAATGCAAACAATCTGACACGTAAAGAGAAATTGATCAGTGAAAAGCAGCTGTTGCTCAATGTCACCCGTGACCTTTCCTTATGTTCCTCTTTACAAGAAGCGCTGGACAAATGCTTCTATTATTTAGGAGAAGTCCTCGATAATCCAAATATCGGCGCCCACTTCATTGACCCCATTGCAGAACACAAACTAAAGCCTGCAAGCCTCAGTAAAGAAAGCGAGTGGACAGAAGAAGATTGGAAAGAAACCCACCAGAAAGCCCAGTTTAATCATAGAGAGGATCCTGTTTTTCAAGAAGTGATTAATACCAAGACATCCATTCTAGTCCCGGATGTCTTTGAAGATCCCCGGACGAACAAGGAGATCTGCGAAAAGTTCGGAATGAAAGGCTTATATATGATTCCTCTCGTTTCGCTTGGGGAAGTGCTGGGTGCAATCGCCATTGTAAACCTGAAGGATGCCGGTCAGGTCTACTCTGACTCTGCCTGCCAATTAGCTGAATCGATTGTAGATACAACCGCACCCGTCCTTTTCAACTTGCTCTATATGGAGAAGCAGGAAATGATTATACAGGACCGTACGTCCGAATTAATACAAAAGAATGATGAGCTGGAGGAAGCCATTTCCGAGCTCACGCAAATCAGTCGTGAGAAAGATTTGATTCTGAATTCAGCGGGTGAAGGGATTTTTGGAATCGATCTTGAGGGACACATCACTTTCGCGAACCCCTCTGCTACAGAATTATTAGGTTATGAGAATGAAAGGGAAATCATAGGTTCACCTTATTCCCAGATCTTCGATGATCAAAAAACGTTCCTAGAACACTACGAACAAAAGGACGGCCATACAGACAAAGATCATTTTTTCTTTAAAAAGTCAGGGGATACTTTCCCAGTGGAATACGTTATCACTCCTAAACTGGAAAACGATCTTACTACCGGTTATGTGGTCACTTTCAAAGATGTAACCTCCAGGAAACAAATGGAAGAAAAAATCAAATACCATGCCTACTACGACAGCGTGACAAACGTACCGAACCGTGTGCTGTTTCAGGATCGACTCAACCAGGCTCTTCAATATGCGGAACTGGCAGATAAGCCTATTGCCATTCTTTTTCTTGATCTTGATCGCTTTAAGAAAATCAATGATACTTTCGGGCACAGTTTTGGAGACAAAGTCCTGCTGAATGTGGCCGAACGCCTGCAAAAGGCTGTGCCGAACGGTGCGACCGTCTCAAGACAAGGTGGGGACGAGTTCATCATTCTACTACCGACGATTGAGAGGGAAGAAGGAGCCGTGAAATGTGCAAAAAGGATTCTAGAAGCTTTCAATGATCCTTTTGTAATCGGTGATCATGAGATTTCCATCAAAACCAGTATCGGCATCAGTCTTTTCCCGGAAAACGGGGATACCGCCGAAACGTTGATCAAACACGCGGATGTCGCGATGTACAAGGCGAAGGACTTATCTGGTAATCAATATCAGTTGTTTTCACCAGAGATTGAGAGTCGCACCTTTGAACAAATCCAGCTTGAGAACGACCTTTTCAAGGCATTGCAAAAAAATGACGAATTTGAACTGTATTACCAGCCTAAATTCGATGTACGTACAGAAAAGATCATTGGTATGGAATCACTAATCCGTTGGAACCACCCACGGCGTGGCACCCTCCCTCCCGGCCAATTCATTCCTCTGGCAGAGGAAACAGGCCTTATTACAAACCTTGGTGAATGGGTCATACGGGAAGCGTGTCAGCAAATGAAAAAATGGGTTGCTTCTGGATATACGGAATTGATCGTGTCCGCTAATTTATCTCCTCAACAATTCAATCAACAGAACCTGGTGCTTACGGTGTCGGACATATTAGAAGAAACCGGCCTCCCCGCTAAGCACCTTGAGCTTGAACTAACGGAGAATTTAATCATCCATAATACGGAGCACACATTAAAAACAATCGGCCAATTGAAAGAACTCGGTGTCCAAATATCGATTGATGATTTCGGTACAGGCTATTCTTCCCTTGGCTATCTAAAAGATTTTCCTGTCGATACTCTAAAAATTGACAAATCCTTTATTAACGACGTCACGACAAATCGGAACAATGCGGCCATAACCAAAACCATCATCACCCTTGCTGACAGCCTCCAGCTCAACGTAATCGCCGAAGGGGTCGAAAAAGCAGCACAGGCGGCTTTCCTTGCAGAGCACGGTTGTCATTGGATCCAGGGGTATTATTACAGTCATCCGCTACAAGCGGAAACATTTGAGGATCATTTTTTAAAATCATTTATAAAAAGGGGATAAGTCTATGAAATCTGTTCGCGCTGTGTTGGATTACTTTGTTTCTGGTGAGGTATCTTATATTTTCGGAATACCGGCAGGATCTGTGAATGCTTTTTTTGATGAACTTTATGATACTCCTTCCATTACGCCAATCGTTACCAAGCATGAAGGAGCCGCGTCATATATGGCAGCTGCTTATGCAAAATATACAAACTCCCTCAGTGTTTGTATCGGGAGCAGCGGCCCAGGAGGAACAAACCTTGTGACTGGAGCAGCGAATGCCATGCGTGAACACCTCCCTGTACTATTTCTGACAGGCGCGGTACCTGTTGACACTGTCGGTTTAAATGCGTCTCAAGAGTTACACGCCGACCCACTCTATCAATCGGTCACCAAATACAGCCAAAGGGTCGACCGTGCAGAAGACCTGCTTCCTGAGATTCATAAGGCCGTGGAGATCGCTATGACAGGCGTCCCGGGCCCTGTCCACATCGCCATGCCGATTGATGTGCAACTGACAGATATTCTGGAACCAGCCATCCCTGCGTTCCCACAACGGACCCCATTGCTTCCAACGGATGAGGTGGTCATGGAGACAGCCAAAACGCTCGCATCAAGTGAAAGTGGTTTTCTCTTCGTGGGGCAAGGGATTCGCGGAGCCGTGGATGACGTTCTTGAACTGGCCGAAACCTTAAACTGGCCGATTGTCACAAGTCCTCAAGCCAAAGGGCTTATTCCAGACCATCACCCTTTGAAGAGGGGAATCTTCGGCTTTGCCGGACATGAAGAGGCCTCCGATCTGATCAATCATGGACATGAAGAAACGGTGCTGGTGCTCGGCTCAAGTCTTGGGGAAACAGCCACGAACAATTGGAACCCAAATATTACGAAGCACCGCACACTGATTCAAGTCGATTATGACGCGACCGTCTTCAACAGAAAATATCCTGTTGACCAGCCGCTTCATGGAGACATCGATGTCACCGTCTCCTCCTTAATCACAGCCTTGAACGGGTTGGGCGTTAAACGGGCACCCCTTCCCGCTATGGCTCCTGCAGTTCCAGATGTTACCGAAGAGTTTAACTCCCAGAACGTCTTATGGTCCTTACAGGAAAAGCTTCCCGAGAATACTCGTTTCACAATCGACATCGGTGAATTTATGGCTTACGTCGTTCACTATATGGGAGTTAAAAGCAATGATTCCTTTGATATCAACGTTCATTTTGGAGCGATGGGAAGTGGAATCGGAAGTGCCATTGGAGCAAAACTTGCAGACCCGGAACGTCCAACTGTAAGTATTACGGGAGATGGCTGTTTCTTCATGCACGGCATGGAACTTCTGACAGCGAAAGAATACGACATCCCTGTTTTATTTATCGTCATGAACAACTCAAGACTCGGCATGGTCCATCATGGACATACGCTTCAATACAAACGCGCCCACGAGCGCTTTGGACAGGAAGAAGTCAACATCTCCCAGATGGCCGCCTCACTGGGAGTGCCAAACGCACGTGTTGAATCCATGGAAGATCTCAATGACGAGAACTTATCAGCGATTCTAAACGTCAAAGGCCCAGCTGTCTTAGAAGTAGCTCTCGTTGATGATAATGTACCTCCTATGGGCGACCGCGTGAAATTCCTATCTTCATTCGGAAAATAAATGTGACTGATCAACGAACTTTATAGAAAAGCATTGAAACTTCATGCCACCCTCTTTATGATGAAACTATCAATATGAAGAGGGTGCCTTTTTATGAAAAAAACAGTATTCCTGATCCTTACGCTTTTGATCGGTACCGCGCTTTCCGGATGTTCGTCGGAATCCGAAGAGGAAGCACATATCGAACACGTGAACGGTGACATTAGAGAAGAGACAGCCTCTGTGACAACCCTCCCATCATTCATGGATGAAAAACCACAGGAAATGCACGACATCTATATGGCAGCCGCCCAAAGCAAAGATTTGCTTGAGAACATCCCTTGCTATTGCGGATGCGGGGAGAGTGTAGGTCACCGGGACAACTATGACTGCTTTGTAAACAAAACCAATGAAGATGGCAGCATCGTCTGGGATGACCACGGCACAAAGTGCGGGGTTTGTATGGAGATTGCCGCGCAATCAATCATTGATTATCAGGATGGTAAATCAATAAAAGAAATCCGGGAAAAGATCGACTCTACCTATGAAAATGGCTACGCTGAACCAACACCAACACCTGCTTTATAATAAAAAAAGACCAGAAAACTCTGGTCTTTTTTCAATTCTTCGGTGATTCAATTGAAAAGTCCTTCTTACTTTTTTTCCATGACAGCAAAATACTGATCTTCATTGTCCGCAAAGTTAAATACCCTGCCCGTTGGCATAGGAACAATTTCTCCTACGGTCACTTTTTGATTGATCAAATCATGGTGAAGCTGTTCAAAACGATCCGTAAAAAACATTAAGGAAGGTGGATCAAGATTAAGGTCTGGAGACATTTCTGCAACCATTTCTTTATTGTGAAGAACAATGGTTGTTTCTACCCCCTCCTTGGGAGCAACCTCAATCCATCTCATCCCCTCCCCATTATTTTCTTCAGAAATCACCACAAACCCTAATTTCTCTGTCCAAAAATTAACGGCTTCATCCTGGTCGTTCACATACAACATAATTTGTCCTACTTTACTAAGCACAATCCTCCACTCCCTAACAGTGATCCTTACCTATTCGCTAAATGGAGTGGGAATCCCTCTTATTATAGAAGCTTTGAGCGGGCCGTTTTATGTAAAGAAGAAAAGCTTGATTGCCATAGCAATGACGGCAACGATCAGGAACCTTTGAATCCATTTGTCTCCGTGCTTCACCGCAAATTTACTACCTAAAAATGCTCCGATACTTGTCCCAACCGCCAGGGTCACCCCGTAGCCCCAATGGATTTGATCATTGACGACGAAAACCACCAAGGCAGACAATGTATATACAGCAACGACAAAAACTTTGATGCTGTTAATCTTCACGAGAGATAAACCTGTCACCAAAGTCAGCGCTGCTATAATCACAAATCCCACCCCGGCTTGGATGAACCCTCCATAGATACCTATAATGAAGAAGATAAAAGCAAGCCCAATCTTCTTCAACCGGGAGTCCTTGCCACTTGCCGCGGAAAGGTTTTTGTGAGGTTTCCATATCATGATCACTAAAACAACAATCATCACGATCGATAGGATACGATTAAACAGATCATCCGGGATATTCACCGCAATTTGTGCACCAACGATTGAACCGATGAGAGCTGGTATCGCTAATAGCAGACTGAACTTCCCATCAAAATAGCCATCTTTACGATAAGAGATAATGGCGACAATGTTCTGCGCCATCAGTGCAATTCGGTTGGTACCATTCGCCACAGCGGAAGGCAGACCGAAAAAAATGAGGATGGGCAGCGTTAAAAGAGACCCCCCGCCTGCGATGACGTTAATGAAGCCTGCTCCAATCCCTACCCCTAATATAGCCAGAAAAGATAGAATGGTCACGATCTCCCTCCTTTTTATTTATTCTGGTGCGCCTGCACGATCTATATAATCGGCTACTTCATCCAAGTTCGTCGTTTCCAACACAATCCCTTCTTGGTCCAATATAAAGTAAGTCGGGAAATTTGTAATTTCTTTTCCATGTGCTTGTATGGATGTTTCTTTTTTCACTTGAATATCTACCTGTGTAAGGTCGATCGCTTCATTCGCTTGCATTTTTGCAACAAGCTCATACATGCGTTGATACTCTGGATCTGCATCTCCCTCTGTCGGAACCTCCTCCACAAACGCCTGAAAGTGAATGTCCCCCTCCCTCTCAGGTAAAGGCAGGGACTGTTGGTTACTCTGACACCCTATCAACAGGAATAATAAAAGGATCCAATACCGAAAATACGTATTCTTCAAATCATCCACCTCCTTCTTTCTCTTTCTTCATACAAAAAAATATAACATTCATCGTCAAAAAAAGCAGAACCTCCGATTTAAGGTTCTGCTTTTTCATTACGCTGTAGAATAATGATGCCTTCCTTCTCCCAGCTCCCCCTTCATGGCCTGCCTCGCTCGGTGAAGGCGTGATTTGACGGCCGCTTGTGTAATATGAAGCGTTTGGGCGATTTCCTTTTCCTGCAGTTGCTTATCGTAACTCAGTTGAAACACAGCCCGAAGCTTAGGAGATAATGTGCTGATCCGCTTCTTGATATCTTCTTCTAGATGACGGCACTCACAAATGTGTTCAACATCTGAATCAGCGTTCTCATATAAAGGTTGAGGCATCGGCATCTCTTCTATCGGCAAAAGAACGGACCTCTTTTCTTTACGTAGAAGATCGATCGCTTTCCGGTGAGCGATGGTGGAGAGCCAAGCCCCCACCTTCCCTTCTTCACGGATTTCATCGAGTTTATCATAAGCTTTTATAAAGGTTTCCTGAAGGATATCTTCGGCTGAGCAAGGGTTCTTTGTTACTTTTAAGGCTGTGTAATAGACACGATGATAATACTGTTCATACATCTTACAAAAGTCCATCTTCCTCCATCTCTCCCTTTATTCGAAGTGTTCCTTTATAAAGTTCGGGGCGTCACCTTCATCGAAGCTTAATAGATTGTAATGATTTTCGTTGCGTTCATCAAAGTAGAAAGCGGCGATATACTTTCCATCTTCTTGATTTTCTCTCCCTTGCAGTAGGGCTTCAACCTGATCCTTTTCAGTGACCTCCAGGGGTTCTACACCATCTTCTTTCAAACGATCAAACACGTAATGAACATAATCATGAACATAATCGCGATTATCAGGCCACTCGTAAACTTCAACTCGTTGTATGTCTTCTGGTTGAATCATCATTTGTTCATAGATCCCTTCTTGCTTCATCCACTCGATGGTATGTTCATATGTGGGGAAGAGTTGAGCATGGTATGGATTATCACGTTCGCCATCAACAACAAAGGATACTCCTGAAGATAGACCTCTTGGCGCCACCATCTGGTCATAAGACAGTTCGTTAATGTCCTGCTTCAGTGCTTCCATAAAAGCTGATATTTCTTCAGGGTCATACAACTCTTCTCCTCCTGGACCTGCGTTCGGGTGAATCAACAACTGATCGATGTCAGTAGAGTTAAGACCTAGGACAGGATATTTAATACTCTTGTATTCTTTCGTTTCATAAACGGCTTTTTTCTCTTCTCGTACGTGCTCTTCACTTAATTGATATTGACGATAGACTTCACTGCCATCCTTCAACTCATATACAAAAAAGAAAGAATCTTCTCCATCCTTCAATGGATCACTTACCTCAATAAGCTGATCATGTAGGTTTAGTGCCGATTGTACTCCTTCTTCTGATGTGATGTAAGGCACATCAAGTTCATGATCAATAAGCTCCTGGTAATTCCAGTAACCACCACTGATATAGACTTTTTCTACTTCATCTTGTTCGGGAACGTAGGATTCATAATTCTGCCAAAGAAGTGGAATGGCAGCAATTAATACACCAGCAGCCGCACCATAAACCAGCCAACCTTTTAAATTTTGCAAGGAGAATACTCTCCAGGTTTTTTGAAGCAGCATGGAGGCCGCGGCATAACCGAATGTACCACCAATGAAATAGCCTGTAATCATCCAGCTATACGTATTTTGCGCAACACTGAAATACATGCCACCGAATAAAGCGAAGCAGAACGTGACTCCGAGTTTGAAAACTGGATCCAAAGCGCGTACAGCTAATGCACGTCCGGCTGCTTCCAATGGCCTTTTCTTATACAGCCATATGGAAGCGACGTAAAAGAGGATGGCAATGCCTCCATAAATGAATAGGGATATAGCTTCGACAGGGACACTAACCTCCTCCGGACCATAGCTGCGGTATTCTAAAAGGTCCACAAGGGGTGAAAAATACTGAAGGGAACGATCTAACACCATGTCACCGGAGTACCCTTTAATATAAGCGGTTAGGTGAAAAGCGATCATCCCATATAACCCCACAGGTAAAAACAGTAGAATGAAAGTCAAAACTCCTTGTACAGCGGATATCCCGGTTAAAGTGCCGACAAAAACGCCCGCTACGAAAATAAGAAGACTCATTGTCGTAAACAGCCATAACCAATAACTTGCATTCCCGATCGTATAGTAATCTGTTACGTCCGTTACTCCAGCCGTAATAACAAGAACCAAATAGTTTAGTAAAATTGGCAAGATTAATAGAATAATGCCTGAGAGAATATGGTGATGAAACAGGTTTCCTCTCTTCATAGGAAAGCTGTGAGCAAAATCTGAAGCCCCTTTAACATGCAGGTAACGGAATAAAAACACCGCCATCAGCACCGGCATAACAATTAAAAATAGGGATTGAAGCTCATATGCAAATATCCCGCCAAATAATCCACGATCGTCGGTGATACGCGGTTCATCTCTACCAAATTCCATGAATAACTGCATAGGAACAACGAAAAACAATCCTAAAAAGTAGACGATACTGATCCATCCGACATTTCGGAAATCCTGCTTGATGATCTCTTTGTTAAACGAGGATGTTTTCGAACGCATACCCGACACCTCCCATTTCATAAATAAAGATCTCCTCAAGCGTAAGTGGAAGCCTGTCATAAACAAGGGGGCGGTGTTTTTTGATGCCAGCTGATATGTCAGCTTCATTTCCTCGAACAATCAGCAGCCAGACACTGCCTCGCTTTTCTTTATGAAGAATATCAAGGTTCGACTCTTCCGGTTGAAAAGAATCTTCGTTAAAAGCAACCTGGATTTTGTGAACATCAGCTTTCAAATCATCCAAATCACGTTCAAGAAGGATTTCCCCTTTATGTAGAATTCCGACATGGTCACAGATATCTTCGACTTCCCTTAAGTTGTGGGAAGATATTAAAACGGTCATCTCCCGTTCCGCCACATCCTGAATGATCAAGTTCCGGACTTTCTGCCTCATGACAGCATCAAGTCCATCGAATGGCTCATCGAGAATTAAAACATCAGGCATCGCTGACATGGCCAGCCAAAAGGCGACTTGCCGCTGCATCCCCTTTGAGAACTGACTGATTTTCTTTTTTTCATCCAGTTGAAAGACATTTTTTAATTTCTCATATCGCTCTTCGTTCCAACTGTCGTACATGGACCGGTGATAATCTGCCATTTGACGCGTCGTGTACTGTGGCAAAAAGTAGAGACTGTCAGGGATGAAGACCATCCTTTGTTTGACGGATTCGTTCTCAAACACACCATCCTCCAAAACATGAACCTGGCCATTGTTCTGCTTAAGAATGCCTGTCAAAATCCGCATTAATGTTGTTTTCCCTGCACCATTGGAACCAAGAAGGCCGTAGATCGATCCTTTCTTCACATGAAAGGAAACGTCTTTTAAAACCCTGGTTCGATCAAACGATTTACTGACCGTATTGACCTCAATCATCCTGCTGACCTCCTTCAACTTCTTGGAGAAGAGCAGCGATCTCTTCTGATGTCATCCCTAAATAAATCGCTTCCGCAAACAGCTTCTTCAACTCTTCTCTCACTTTTTTCAACTCCTCTTCGTTATCGACTTTTCCAGAAGGATGCACGAAACTCCCTTTCCCCTTCAACGAGTAGATATACCCTTGCGACTCTAACTCCCGATACGCTTTCTGAATCGTATTCGGATTGATTGTCAACTGCTGGGCAAGTTCCCTCACAGAAGGTAGTTTTTCGTCTTCCTTCAGAACGTCATTGATAATCAGTTGCTTCAACTTTTCCACGAGCTGCTCGTAAATCGGCTTTCGGCTCCTGACGTCCAACTCAAACATCCAGCCACCTCCAACGGTGTGTTCTATCTGTATTAACTGTATTATTACTTCTAGTACAGTAGTATATAGGAGGATCTTCCATTTGAGAAGTCCCTATTTTAATTTTTTCCAAAGAATCACAAATTCTTCCTTGTAAACATGACCCTTCTCATGAAGAAAACAAAGTGTGAATAAGATGAAAGAGATGACCTAAGAAAAAGAGGGTGATGAAGGTGAAAGACTATACAGAACAAGCGAATTTTGAACATCTCTTCTGGTTGCAGATCCTTGGTGACCACGCCCGTTTCATTCGGGATTCTTTGTACGCTTCCGAAGAGGAAACGTTAAATCAAGTGAGGGATTATGTCACACAGTGGGATGATCTTTTGAACATGGTGCGTGAAGGTAATGTGGAGGACATGGCCGGATTTTCCATGCAAGTAGGGGAAAAAGCACGTAGCTTTCACAAGTTTAAACTCAACCTGATTGAACGTTCCCTACTTGGAAAAGTAAAGATCCATTTGAGCCCGACCTTTCTCAACCATATGGTCAATGAAGTAGAAGAGTATTTGCTTGTGCTTGGTTTTTTAGGAAAAGGAGATGTTCCTCCATTATTTCATGAGCTGCACCACCACATGCTCTGGTTGATGGATGCTTCTGGGCATGCAGGAGCCATCCATGATGAATTGGATGCTGTGGAACAAAGGTTAAAAGAAAAAAGTGATACATTCCGAAAACATTTCGATCAGTTCTACATAAAAGCAGTGGAGATGAAAGGGTATCTGAGAACAAACCAGCACTCCTTTCCTGCTCTGAAACGATTAAACAATGAAGTAGATCTGGAAATGAAGATCTTTCGTACATTTTTAGAGGAAATAGAGGAGATGGAAATGAATGAAGTCATACTCGGAACTTTCTCCCCCCTTATGGCTGACCACATGGCAAGAGAAGAATGCTACTACCTTTACAAATTAGCAGAAACCACAAATGGCGAATATCCAACCTGCGATCCAACTAAACCCCGCGTGGAGTGAATTACCAAATAATGTATGACCTGGTACACCAGTAAATGTAAAAAAGCCGCAGAACCTTTAGGAAAGGGTTGCGGCTTTTCTTTTATTTGGGAAGGTCGTTGTTGGGGAGTGAGAAGAAGTTCCGGATATAGCTGTAATCTCCAGCCATTCGTCCGACAGGCTTCATCTTATGTGGATCCACTTTGTCTGTTTCTATATAAACGTCATCCTTGATGTGGTAGCCGACCAGCCTCCCTAACACCAGATTTCCTTCACCGATTTCGATCACTTGATCGAGCTTACATTCCATGTGAACGGGTGATTGTTTTACTCTTGGAACGGATACGAAATCACCATCTTCGAAATCTGTCCCTGCCATCTCAAACTCATCGACATCAGGATCATATCTTTTACTGCTCTCATGCATCTGATTAGCCAAAGATTCTGAAACGACATTAATAATAAACTGCTTTGTTTCCTTAATATTTTTCAAAGTATCTTTATCTCTGTCCACACTTCCGACAGAAAAACAAAGCGTGATCGGATTCATAGAGGCTACCGTGAAAAAACTGAACGGAGCCAGATTACGTATGCCATCCTGACTTACTGTCGATACCCAGGCAATGGGACGTGGCACGATTGCCCCTTTAATCAACTTACTCATGGAATGACTTTCAAATTCTTCTTCACTAATAAACACCTGATCCCTCCTATCTATCTCTAGTGTATGACTTTTTCTCCCAAAGCTCATCTTCCTTGCTCATTTTATACGTTTAACATTATATGTAAAGGGAATATATGGGTATCTTACAGTTTGTCGAAAGGGGATCTTTCATTGGGAGATTTATGGAATAGTATCAAAGAGGGGATTACTACGATTTCCGACTTTTTATGGACGTATCCATTAGCGATCATCTTGATTCTGGGTGGAATCTTCCTTACCATTCGGATTAAGTTTTTCCAATTTCGCTTTTTTGGACATGTTCTCCATCAAACCATCGGACAGATATTCAAGAAAACGAAAAAGAAAGGGACAATCACCCCATTCCAGGCTTTCACTTCAGCCTTAGCTTCTACAGCTGGTGCAACGAATATCGTCGGTGTGCCTGTCGCGATTTCTTTAGGTGGACCAGGGGCTTTGTTCTGGATGTGGCTGGTCGCTTTAATTGGAATGGCCACAAAATATAGTGAAATATTATTGGGAATGAAATACAGGGAAACCAACGAGAAAAACATTTGGGTCGGCGGTCCTCAATATTACATAAAAAAGGCCTTGGGTTGGAAGTGGGTCTCCACCGCCTTCGCATTCTTCCTAATGATTGAGTTAATTCCAAGTACAATGGTCCAGTCCAATTCCATCGCTACTCAAACAGAGGGTGCCTTCGGGTGGCCGGTTGAAATTACAGGGGTCGTCATGTGTGCAGCGATTGCTGTCGTCGTTTTCGGTGGCATTAAAAGGATTGCCAAGGTCACTGATAAGATGGTGCCAGGCATGGTTCTGATTTACCTCTCTGTGTGTTTATACGTTATATTTGCCAACATTGATCAAATCCCCAACGTATTTGGATTGATCTTCACCCACGCTTTTACACCGATTTCCGCAACTGGTGGTTTTGCCGGTGCTGCCGTTGCCCAAGCGTTACGCTGGGGAATTGCGCGTGGTCTGTATTCAAATGAAGCAGGTCTCGGAACGGCATCGATTGCCCATGCCGCAGCCAAAACGGATCACCCTTCCCGACAGGCTTTATGGGGAATCTTCAGCGTATTCGTTGATACCATTGTCATTTGTACCGTGTCTGGTTTGACCGTCCTCGTCACCGGCGCATGGCAGGAAGTCGGTGGTAGTGATGCATCGAACATGATCAACGTGGCCATTGGTACCGAATTCGGTGATGCGTTCGGAGGCAGTTTCATCACTGTATTTTTACTCTTTTTTGTCATTACGACCATCGGTGTCCTGGTCTTTTATGGTGAAAAGCAAGCGGAGTATCTATTCGGTTTACGCGCAGCCAAAATTATGCGGATCGTCTACATCATAGCTGTATTTGTAGGAGCAATTGGAGGACTTCAATTCGTCTGGCAGTTCCTAGATTTGATTTTAGCTTTCGTCCTGCTTACAAACATCATTCCATTACTGTTCCTGCACAAGGAAATTGCAGCTCTAACAGATGACTACGTGAATCGTGTGTACAAAAAACGGACGAAGAAAAGAAAAGTCCAATTGTTTCATGAAGAAGAAGATGCCAGTTAAAACGATCAATCGTAAAAAGGAGATTCCTGTCCAGGAGTCTCCTTTTCCTTTTTTCCATTTCACTTATTGATCAACTTCATCACATAGAAAAATCCATAAAAAAACAAGCACCTTCAAAAGGTGCTTGTTTAGACGGTTTATCTTAAGAAAACGTGGTCGCCGATGACTGTAGTCACTTCTTTGCTGCTCAGATAGTCACTTTGCGCTTTATCAGGGTTATAGAAAAATAATGACTCGCGGTCGAACCCTTGATAGGCCACAGCTTCGTTAACCGCACGTTTTGACTCAGCGCTTGCCGGCTGATTAATTGTCCCGTTAAGAACAGGGGAGAACTGAATGCCGTCATAGATTACGCCATTCAATGAATCTGGGAAAAGGTCACTTTCCACACGGTTCAAAACAACCGTGGCAACCGCAACTTTACCAGCGTAGATTTCACCCTTGGCCTCTGCTTCTACTAGTCGGGCGAGTAGATCTTTTTCAGATTCACTAAGAGTAACTGGAAGCTGCAACTGCTCCCCAGGGTGAATCTCTGCATTCGATTTATTGTTCATGGCTTGCAACTGTTTAGCAGAAACACCATGTTTCATAGCTATTTTATAGATTGAATCGCCCTTTTGGACGGTGTGAGTGTTAGCGTGGGCAAAACTTTCGACAGGGAAGGAGAAAGCGAGCAAACTAACGGTAGCTATTCCTGTCAGCATCAATTTTTTGAACATTTAAAATCTACCTCCTTATCAGGTTCCCTAATAAGGTAACATAAGCGGATTGAGAGATTCATTATTAATTCTTTCCATCGTTTCCATGGAAATTTTCAGTATAAAAAGAGGCCCCTAGAGGAGCCTCTTCCCAATTGTTAAGCTTTTTGCCAATCTACATTCAGGGTAACCCCTGCTGCTTTCAGTGTTGTGAAAACAGGACAGCGTTGGTCAACGGTTTTTTGAAGCTCTTCGATACGCTCTTGGGGTTCTGATGTTTCTACTTCCGCTTTAATGTTCACCGTGTCAAAGTAAGGCTTTACATCTGCCGTCCCCATCAACCCTCGCATATCCAGAGTTCCATTGATATCAAACGAAATGCTTTGAAGATCAAAGTTCATTTCCTTCGCCACCATGTTCGCAACGACCGTTTCACAGCCTGCGAGCGAACCTAACATCGTTGCAAGTGGATCAGCACCTTCATCTGTTCCCCCCATTTGCTTCGGTTCATCAATCGTTAATGAATGTTTTCCAGCCTGGATCTCTGATTTCATCCCATGGGACTTACTCGTAATGGATACTTTATGTTCTGACATGTCCGATTCCTCCTTGTTGTTCGTTACAGGGATACTATACACCCTGTTCACTTGTTACAAACCTTCTGTGCTCAACATTGTAATCTGTCTTACATAAGAGGCAGGATAATTCTATTCCCATAGAGCGTGTGCTATCGTCTAAAGGGAGATCAAATAGGGTAAAGTGGTAACAAGACGTTGTTATTATTTGCTAAAGCAGGTGTTTTTTATGCTCGATACACACGCAAGGAAATTCGTTCAGCCGTCCATTGAACGTACCGCTTCTTACTTTCTGCAAAAAGGGCGCACAGCCAACGAGATTACAGTGCTCGCCTTGTTCGTCGGTCTTGCCACAAGTGCACTTTATGTGCTCGGTTTTCCGATTTTGGCGGTTGTATTCTTATGGCTTTCCGGATTTCTGGACGCCGTGGACGGGACGATGGCCAGAAACACAAAAACCTCCCCCTTCGGAACCGTGATGGATATTACATTCGACCGGATCGTTGAAATCGGGATGATTATCGCTATCGCTTATGTTCATCCAGAGGTTTTATGGCCGCTTCTCCTTCTCAGCGTTTCCATTATCGTTTCTATGACCATCTTTTTAGTCGTAGGAGCCGTATCAGAAAAGGCAGGAATCAAATCCTTTTATTATCAAGCAGGGCTTGCAGAGCGAACAGAAGGATTCGTTCTATTTAGCGTGATGCTCTTATTCCCTTCCTTCCTTTTCTGGTCCACGCTTTTGTTCTTTGCCGTTGAATTGTTTACAGGAATCCAGCGGTTCATGGAAGCAAAACGGATATTAAAATAAAACCCATTTTGGCTTATGTAACCACTAAGCCGAGGTGGGTTTTTGTTTTTTCTGCATCGATGGATAATACGTGGTCCTTTTTTAAATAGCCTTCCTTTTTTAAACGACTGATTTCCGCACTTGTCGTTTCCCTTGTCGCCCCAATCATCGTCGCAATGTCCTGATGAGTCAACTTCATCTCAACGGTCTGCCACTCCTGATGACGACGGCCGCTTTTTTCACTAAGCATGAGCAGCAAATATAAAATTCGTTCGCGCACCTCACCTAAAGCAATTTTTTCACTTCTCCTGTAAAAATCGTTCAACTTTGAAGAAAGCAACTGCACGAGACGAAGAGTGATTTTCGGGTACTTTTCCATGAATCGTTCAAACTCTTCCCGGCCCATCAGACAAACATATGTATCGGTCATTGCCTCCGCGTACATTTCATAATCCGTCAGGGTCAGCGTTGAAGCTTCGCCAAAGAGATTCCCGTCTTTCAAAATGTCGAGGGTAAACTGTTTTCCTTCTTTATTTGTCCGATATAATCGGATTTGACCTTTTTTCAATATATATAAATGCTCAGCCGGGTGTTCAGGGGAAAGGATGACTTCCCCCTTCCCTACTTTTTTCATTTCACTGATCGCATCGACATCCATCAGTTCTTCTTTAGTTAACTCTTCAAATAAATTAACTTCTGATAAGAGGGTCTGTTTATCCATCATTCCACCCCTTTCACTACCAACAATATACTTGATTCATAGGCGAGCTTGCAAAACTAAACGTCCAAAGTCGCTTCCCCTACTCGCTTCACACCACGGATGCTCGAGAAGTCTTCGACAAGCTTTAGAAGCGCACGATCCTTTTCTTTCGCTTCAATCATAAAATCAACGGGGGTGTTGAGAGCCTTCAATTCTTTTAAGAGAGGACGAATGAAATCAGCATCCACAAAATCAGCATGACTCCTGTACGCCTTTTCCGATTTTGGCGACGAAATATGAATCTTAGGTGGTAAACCAAGCCTGTCCCACGTTTTATAAAAGCGCGGCAGAATTTCAGACAGCGGCTCATCTTCCGTGTGATTGGCCATGTAATGATGATAGTCGAACATCATGGGGATCTCTTCTTTTTCACAGACATCAAGGGTTTCCGTTGTCGTATACGTTTTATCATCATTTTCGAGTGTCATCTGCTGTTTAATTGGAGCCGGCAATTTCTTTACATTTTCATGAAAACGGGCAACGGCTGCTTGTTTATCCCCATACGCTCCGCCCACATGCAAGTTGATATGAGATTCATTGTGAAGCCCCATCGCTTTAAGCATCGCATAATGGTACTCCATATCCTGGACAGCATTGTCTGTCACATGGGGACGGTCACTTGTAAAAAGGGTGAATTGGTTCGGATGAAAACTCGTGCGCATATTGTGCGCCCGTACCAGTTCGCCGATTTCCTCGAAAAGATGGCGAAAAGGCTCGATGTAATCCCACTCCACCTCATCATGAGTCGCAAGTGGAATGATGGATGAAGAAAAGCGGTACAGATGGATCTCCCTCGCAATGTTGTAATGGATGATTCGACGAGTGCGCTCCAAATTCATTTCCGCAATTTTGTGAAGCTGCTTTATGGCTGCTTCATGCCCCAGCTTCTTATAACGTGCAAATGTCATCGTCTTCGCAGGTGTCGCTTCCCATAGGTCGAGCGCATGCGATACGTAGCCAAACCGGATGATCATACAAAAGCTCCTTTACCGAGTAAATTGATACCTTTATGTTCCCCATATTTGGTGGGAATAACATAAGGGTCGGTTTGCGGAGTGTTGCTGGCGGCTCACTCTTCCTGCGCGTAACTCGCTCAGCAGCATTCCTAAATGGTTAATATCAGGTGGGATGACGCGGGGTTTTATGATCATGATTCCGCTCCTTTCTCCTCTATTAAAATCCATCCTCACTTCTTGGTCCATAAAAAAAAAGACTGCCATCTAAGGGCAGTCTTCCTCTACTTATCGTACGTTCATTTCAGATGGTTTCGGGCCTTTACGCTCGCCACGGTCCAACTTATTAATCGCAGCCATTTCGTCAGCTGTCAGGTCAAAATCAAACACGTCGAAGTTTTCTTCGATGCGGGATGGTGTGACAGACTTCGGAATAACGACCGTGTCGTTTTGCAGGTGCCAGCGGATGATGACTTGTGCTGGTGTTTTGCCGTGCTTTTCAGCGATGGACTGGATTGTATCGTTTTTCAATACTTCTCCACCTTGCATCAACGGGCTCCATGCTTCAAGCAGAATGCCATTGTCGCGGCAGAAGTCTTTCAGTTCGTTTTGTGCCAGGAATGGGTGGCACTCCACCTGGTTGACCGCCGGCTTCACTTCACACTCGTCAAGTAGACGCTGCAAGTGGTCGATATCAAAGTTACATACGCCGATGGCTTTGACTTTGCCATCTTTTTGCAGCTGTTCAAGTGCTTTGTATGTTTCCACGTAATCATCGTATTCTGGTGTCGGCCAGTGGATCAAATAAAGGTCCACATAGTCTAAGCCAAGTTTATCAAGGCTCGTTTCAAAAGCCTTCAATGTATTTTCATATCCTTGGTCTGTGTTCCAGACCTTTGTCGTAATGAACAATTCGTCACGAGCTACACCACTCTGGCGGATCGCTTCACCGACTTGTTTTTCGTTCCCATAAATCGCAGCTGTATCAATCGAACGGTAGCCTGTTTCAATCGCTTTTGTAACGGCTGGAACCGCGTCTTTTTCTTCGACTTGCCAAACACCAAAGCCTAGTTGAGGCATTTCAATGGTGCTATGTAGCGTAACTGTCTTCATTGATCATTCTCCTTTTCTTGTAAAGGTTTTACATGGGTAAGTGTAGCATAGCGAGTCCTCACAAGCTTTCATTTTGCTCATGGACAAGAAAAAACTCCCCGCAGAAGCAGGAAGTTATTTTTCAAAGTGGATGGTCCAATTCGAACCTGTACGAATATTGTAAGCCCTGGCAAATGAGCCTTGGTTGATCGCCACCGCTAAGTTATCAAGGCTGTTCACATAGACGAGCGGCTCGCCTTTATGAGTATCTGCAAACGAGCGTCCGAAGGTCATGGAATTATGATAAACTTCATCTCCATTATGCAAAATAGACACATTCAGGGTGTCTCCATAATGGACTCCCATTTGCTTGAAAAAGTCCCTCGGAATGTTTGTCCAAAGGTTGCCGAAGCGGATATCAAGGATATCAATGATGCCTGAGACTTTAGATTCTTGAATATCAGGATCTTTGACGGAAATCCGCTCAATGGAATGTGGCTTAAGGGCAGGTCCGACTTCTTCAAAGGTGATGACTCCGGCCGCCAGACGTGCTCCGGTATAGGCGTAAACATCTCTGCCATGAAATGTGTAGGACTCTCCGGACCTTGGCAGGCGGTTCACTTTTTCATCGATTTCCCTAACCTCAACGATTCCTTCGGTCCGGGCGATATGGGTCAGTGTTCCATTATCCGGGGTGATGACAAAATGACCGGAACCTGTTTTCACACCAATACTCTTTCGCGTCGATCCTACACCGGGATCGACGACAGAAACGAATACCGTCCCTTCTGTCCAGTAAGCCATCGTCTGCCAAAGTCTGTAAGACCCTTCCCAAATATTGAATGGTGGAATGTCATGCGTCAAATCGAAGATCGACAATTGATGATCTACAGAATGCGCCACCCCATGCATGGCACTTACGGCTCCATCACTGATTCCAAAATCTGATTGCAAAACTAACGCTCTCGTCATCATACCCCCACCTTTTTTCATTAAATAATGAATATTCTAACATATAAAAAAGACAAATAGAAAAAAGTACCCGCAAGAACTCAAGGTTTCGCTGGTACTTTTGGATAAACCGTAATCATCTTATACATGTAAGACACGAAAATCACCATAAAGATGAGGGCGCTGATGGCATTCGGAACGGTTAAATATTTTAATAATACGCTTAAGATCAAAGGCAGTGTACAAGCATAGGCAGTCAACTTCCACAACTGCTGGTATGCAAGCTTCCGGGAAAGAGCTTTTCGCATCAGCAGGCTTCCACCGGCAAGAATGGATACTCCGACAAGGATAAGAAAAACAATCAGCAGAGGATAGAAAACGAGAAACTGTGTAATGTACATCCCCCGTGATACCTCTGTCAGATTCGTCTCCAAATACAAAATCGATGTAACCATGTCCGGTAAAAACAGGAGCAGTAGCAATACGAACAAATAACCGATTGTATGGGTGATGCCTTTCCGGTTCAAGTGGAACATTGCTTCTTTTTTCGGCAAACGTAAGCTGTTGATTAGTGAATCCAAAAAACCCATCGTCTTCCCCTGCCTTACTCAGCGTAAATTGCTAATTCTTCTTCGATTTTCGTACGGATTTTCTGCAATGCTTCTTCGGGCGTCTTTCCAAATACCCGCTGGTTGTTAACAAGCGCGTAAGGACGGAGGGCACACATGCCGCAGAAGGATAGGCATTCACTAATGAGTACCGCCACTTCCGGGTATTCGGATTCAATGATACTTTCGATATCCATTTCATTGATTAAGTTCCCATCACAAACTTCAACAACGACAATTCCCATGGTGCTTCCTCCTTTCTAAGGTGTCAGTATGATTTATAGGCCTAAAATCGCTCGTGCGTCTTTTTCATCCTGGTGCATTTGTTCGATCAATGCATCCATTCCGTCGAAATTCTCCTCATCGCGCATGTGGCGTAAGAATTGGACGGTCACTTTATGGTCATAAAGGTCGCCGGAAAAATCCAGAAGGTAAGCTTCCACTTTATAAGAATCACCGTTGACCGTTGGACGATAACCGGCACTAATCAACGTGTAATAGTATTCAGGGGCTTCCTGTACTTTTTTGACAAGGCCGAGGTAGACTCCTGGTTTCACTTTGACATATTCATCAATCCCGCCGACGTTCAATGTCGGAAAGCCTAATTGTCTGCCAAGCTGCTCCCCTTTCTCCACGACTCCTGTGATCTCAAAAGGTCGTCCAAGCATCGCCTGAGCAGCTTCCATTCGTCCTTGTGTCACATGCGTGCGGATATCCGTACTGCTCACTTTTCTGTCATGAAGCTGGACACCTGGGACGATTGAGACACCAGCACCGATTTGCTGACACAGTTCTGCCAGCCCTTCAGCGTCCGACCCTCTCCCTTTACCGAAGCGGAAGTCCTCCCCGACGATCACATGACGGACGTTCAATCGGCTCAAGTGCTGAAGCACGAATTCTTCAGGAGATGTCTTTGCGTATTCTTTTGTAAAATGGACGTGATAATAACGATCGACACCGAACTGCTCCAAGCGGGTTTGACGGTCTTCAATCGTTGATAATGAATATTTGAATGATTCATCGCCTCTCAGGACCCATTTCGGGTGATCAGAAAAACCGTACACAGCGATTTTATCTTCCTCTGTCGCCAGCCTTTCTGCTTCCTGCAATAGAGACTGATGCCCTAAATGCACACCATCCATCTTCCCGATGATCAATACGACGGGCTCTGAGTTGTGAGGCGGTTGTCCTTGTACTTCAATCATTTCCATTTGCAAAGCATCCCCTTCAACCTGTTGATTAAACCTATTAATTATATAATATCCATTCTTATTTAATCAAGCTTTATCACTTTTTGCAATCATTCTGCCCCTTTATTTGTTATGATGAACAAAAAAGAAGGGGCGGGTCGTCGATGATTGAAAAAGCGAAAGCATTCGCAGCTAAAGCCCATGAGGGGCAAAAGCGTAAAAACTCTTCGGAAGACTATGTGGTCCATCCCATCCGGGTTGCGGCTCTTTTGGAACATGCAGGCTTTCGTGAAGAAGTGATTAGTGCCGGATACCTCCATGATGTGGTTGAAGATACTTCCTACACTTTAAAGGATATTGAACGTGAATTCGGTTTGGACATCAAAAATCTCGTCGCCGCTCATACTGAAGATAAAAGCAAGTCATGGAAAGAACGAAAACAGCATACAATCGAGACAGTCAGGGAAGGTTCGTTTGAATTGAAAGCGTTGATTGTAGCTGACAAGCTGGATAACTTACGCTCTCTGCAAAAAGACATAGAAACCTATGGCAACGAAGTCTGGAATAACTTTAACGCAGGTGCCCATGCACAAAAATGGTACAACCAATCCATCGTCGAAGGAATGACAAACGGACTGAAATCTGAAGAGGTCCCGGGTTATTTTGATGAGTATAAACAACTCGTTGAACAAACGTTTGATTAACAGGAAAAATCCAGTCTCTGTGACCGAGACTGGATTTTTTATTGAGCGACCGATGGAAAAAAGCTCTCTATAATTTTTTCATCCGAATGAGGAATCTCTTCTCCTTTGACGATTTGCGAATTGTTGATGCAGCCACTCGTCAAAAGAATAATATCTCCTTCTTCTCCCAACTGCATGGCTTTACGAACGCCTTCTTCCCTGGTCAATGTTGGGTGAATATTTGAAGCGCTTGGATCACTAAACCCAGTCAACACCTGATCAACCACGGCTTGAGGATCATGATAACCCGGGTGATCCACCGTGACAATCACTTCATCCGCTTTTCCTTCAATCGCTTTCGCCATCTTCGGCATTTTATTGAAATCCCGAATGCCAATGCCTGCAATCATAACGATTAAACGTCTATAATCAAGCTTCTTAACCTCCTCCAGCAGCCTGTTCAAGGCTACGGGAGTATGCGCGTAATCTAAAATTACTTTTTGGTTCAGAGGCGTTTCGATGACCTGAAATCTTCCTTCAGGCCCTTCCAAGTTTGGAAGCACATCCAATACTTCTTTCCAAGAGTAATTCAGATGGAAGGCCGTAGCGATTGCAGCCAGTACGTTCGCAACATTGTAGGTTCCATAGACGGGAACGTAGACTTTTTTCGTATCACCCTCATAGGTAAGATCGAACAAAGATCCCTTTTCCATCACTTCAATGTTGGCTGCTGACAAATCAGCCTGCGGATGACCTTCAATACTATATGTGAGAAGACCCTCATTCCCCATCGCTAACAGCTCAGGAGCCATGCCTTCATCATCAATATTCACAACACGGTGATCCGCCTGGTTGAACAAACGCATTTTACATTCCCTGTAGTGATCGATCGTCCGGTGGTATTCCAAGTGCTCTTCAGAAAAATTCGTATGAACAGCTACATCATATTGAATGCCCTCCACTCTGCATTGATCGAGAGCAATGGAAGAAACCTCCATGACTGCGGCGTGATCATCCAAATTTCTTAAGTCACGAAAAATCCTGTGCAGATCCATAGACTCAGGCGTTGTCGGCGTACTCTTCTTATATTCCAACTTCCTTTTTGAAGACCATATCCCTGTCGTTCCGATCGAACCTGTAGGAAGACCGAGCAAAGTCAACAAAGATCGTACATAAGCCGTAACAGTCGTCTTGCCGTTCGTTCCGGTGACCCCGATGGTTTTGAGTTCTTCATCTGCAAAGCCGAAGAAATCCTTCGAAAAAACAGACATGACGGAACGAACATTGTCTACAAGTAAGAAAGTAGTACGGTCATAGATCTTTGAAAGCTCGTCCAGCACCTTTTCATCACTGCCGATAATTGTGGCAGCTCCCAGTCCAATGGCTTCTTCGATATATTCATGCCCATCAAAGTTATCCCCTTTCAAACAAAAAAAAGCGGCTTCTGGTTCGACTCTTTTGGAATGAAAAGCAAGAGTTCTGACCTCTTGTTGAAGGGGGCCGTAAATATGTTTGATATGAAGTTTTTTTATATGTTCGAATTGTATCTTCATAGCCATTATCCTCACTCTTTATATATGGTTTATCGTCGTCTTTTCTTAGCAAAAGTATGTATTACAGACAGGTGGTTTTGACGGAAACAAAGCCACTATTTACCGTACGACCATGAGGTACGTTTCCCTTAATCTACCTCTTCGCAAACGCAAAAGACACCCTTAAAACAAAAAGGGTCCACTAAGCCTAGATTTCTTCCAAATAAAACCACACCAGGTTACCCATTATTTGGATGACCTGGTGTGGAAAAATATCAATATCCAATCATTTATCTTTCATGAGGAGGATGGTCAGGCTGATGAGTGTGACGAGAATCGTTGCCCCCATGTCAGCCAATATGGCGAACCATAAGGTAAGCCATCCTGGAATCGTGAGAAGAAGAGCGATCACCTTCAACCCAAGGGCAATTCCAATGTTCCATTTCACGACAGCATTCACACGTTTTGCGACCCTGAAAGCATTCGGCAACTTACCGAGGTGGTCCTGCATAAGAACAATATCGGCGGTTTCAATTGCACTGTCCGTACCTTTCCCCATCGCAATTCCTAAATCAGCCATCGCAAGAGCAGGCGCATCATTAATCCCGTCTCCAATCATGGCGAGTTTGGAATGTCTTTTTAATTCCTCGACTTTTTCTACTTTCTGATCCGGCAAAAGCTGCGCATGGACATCAGTGACACCAATCTCTGCAGCCACCTTTCCAGCCGTTTTTTCATGGTCACCGGTCAACATGATGGTGTGCTTGACTCCTAAGGAATGAAGACGTTTCATTAGTGTCCGACTTTCTTCACGTACTTCATCCGCTACTCCGAACATCCCAAGCACTTCTTTTTCATCAGAAACAATCACAAGGGTGAACCCATCTTCCTTGAGCTTGTTAATGTCTGCTTTCACCTTTTCTGAGACCGTTAAATGCGTCAGCGTCTGTTCGCTTCCCACATAGTACGTCTTTTCATCAATGACCGCTCTAACGCCTTTCCCGGGAATCGTATCCACAGAAGAAGGCTCCACTGAAGCTGCTTTTTGAACGCGCTTCTCCTCAAGAATTGCCTTCGCAATCGGGTGAGAGGAATTTCTTTCAACGGCATAAGCCACAGAGAAGAATCTCTCTTCCTCATAAGCATTCACTTCGTGGACCTTTGGCTCTCCTTTTGTAAGTGTACCTGTCTTATCAAAAGCAATGCTTTCGATTTTGCCAAGCTGTTCAAGAAAAGCACCGCCTTTAACAAGAATGCCGTTCCTGGCATTTTTGGTGATTCCTGATAAAATTGCAATCGGCGAAGACAAGATCAGGGCACAAGGACAACCGACTATAAGGACCGCCAGTCCTTGATAAAATGACTCTCCCCAAGAAGCAGAGAGAAGTAAAGGTGGAATGACCATCACAAAGCCGGAAATGACCATAATCAGCGGCGTGTAATATTTAGCAAATCGGTTGATGAAAAGCTCTGTTGGTGTTTTTCTCTCCTGCGCTTCTTCCACCAATTGAAGAATTTTAGCGAGGGATGAGTCGTTGTAGGCTTTCGCGATTTCTATTTTTAACAATCCTTCATTATTGATACTTCCACCAAACAGCTTTTCACCAGGCTTTTTGTCTACGGGCAGTGATTCTCCTGTGATGGCTGATTCATTGACAGAGCTGTAACCAGCCACAACCACACCGTCTGATGGTATTTTCTCACCTGCCTTGACGAGGACAAGGTCTCCCTCTTGTAAGTCTTCAATTCCTACAACTTCTTCCCTACCATCAGAGAGAAGTCTTGTCGCCTGTTTAGGTGCGACCTTCAACAATTGCTCCATTGAACTCCGTGCCTTTTCCATTCCGAGACCTTCCAAATATTCGTTCAAACCAAACAGTATGGCGACAAGGGTGGCTTCTTTCCACTCTCCGATGGCCACAGCCCCGACAAGAGCAATCGTCATCAGCGTATCGATATTAAACTTCAATCGGAATAAATTTTTCAAGCCTTTCCAGAACGTCTGATAACCACTGATCGCAATCGCAGCCAAATACATGCCGATCATGACGAATGGGCCGACCACCCCTTCTAATAAAAAGGTCGCACCGAAGATGAGCGAGGAAATAATGACGAGCTGCTTCATGTTCGGACCATGGCTGTGATCGTGGGCTCCTTCATCATCGACGAGAGAAGCGCCGTCAGATTTCAGTATCCGGCGTACTTTCTCCATATCGACTCCATCTTGAACTTTTAACTTGCTGGATGAGAATTGAAGCTCAGACTTTTCCCCATGATCGAGCTTTCTAATCTCCTCTTCCATCTCTGCTGCGCAATTTGCACAGGATAATCCTTGCAGTTTGTATTCCTTCATTCTCTTTCTCCCCTTTAATGGTGAAGAGCGTGATTGATGGTTTGTTGCAAAAGATCGATGACGTGTTCATCATCGTGGGAATAAAATAATGTCGTACCCGCTCTTCGATACTTCACCAAGCGTAAATTCTTCAGAAACCGCAGCTGGTGGGAAACGGTCGATTGGCGAAGTTCTAATGTATCAGCGATTTGATTGACAGACATTTCTTGTTCACATAGTAAATGTAGAATCCTAATTCTTGTCGGATCGGATAACGCCTTGAATGTTTGAGAAACGACAAACAATGTCTCTTCATCCAATTCATTGACGTGCTTTTTCTCCTGATCCTCTGGTTTATTTTTATCATCACTCATGAAATCGACACCCTCCTTATATGCACATATATTCATATATACAGTTATGGTATGCGCAGCATTCCATTTTGTCAATGTGTGCTCGCCCATGTTTTATCTATTTAGAAACGGGAAAATTAATCTATGTGCGACAAAGCAGAATGTTTGGCACTCTCAATTTTTAAATACTACAATGATACCCACTACCAAAAAGGAGGACAATCATGTCTAAAAAAGTATTAATGGTCGTTACGAACCACGAAAAAATCACGGATGAGCAACCGACAGGAATTTGGTTATCCGAATTTGGCGAAGCCTATAACGAGTTCCAAAAACACGGCTATGAAGTGACAGTAGCAAGCCCGGAAGGCGGCCGCTCACCTGTCGATCCAGGTAGTGTCAGTGAGGATGAACCACAAGAGATTTTAGATACAAAACCACATTTAGAAAATACAACACCGCTAGCCGATGTAGAAGCGGAAGACTATGATGCCATCTTCTTACCAGGCGGTCACGGAACGATGTTTGACTTTCCAGATAATGAAAAACTTCAAAAACTGCTTCGTAACTTTTATGAAGCGGATAAAATCGTGGCAGCCGTCTGCCACGGTCCCGCAGGGCTTGTAGGAGCTACATTATCTAACGGTGAACCGCTAGTTAAAGGAAAACGCGTCAATGCATTCACTGACGCTGAAGAAGTGGAAACAACACTAGATCAACACATGCCATTCCTACTTGAGAGCAAGCTGAATGAGCTGGGAGCAACATTCATGAGCGGTCCAAACTGGTCAGAGCATTATGAAGTGGATGGGAACCTGATTACCGGTCAGAACCCTCAATCCACTGAAGTCGTTGCTAAAGAAGTCGTTAAACAGCTCAATTAATATGTAAAGGGGTCCTGTGCCACAGGGCCCCTTTTTCATTATTCATCGTCGTCTTTCCAACGGCCGAACAAATACGCGTACAGCTTTTGGGCTACACACACAAATGAAGCAAGCCAGAAAATCAACAACCCGATGACGATCAACCCTTTAATCCACGTCAATCCCGTAACAATGGTAAAGATGGATGTTCCGAATAAAAGGAGAGTTACAACCACATGCATTACAGCAGATGACAGGATTTTGAAACTATTGCTGATCCAGGCAGGCATAGAAAATCACCTCCTGCTCTACTTTATGTGATAGAGAAAAATCAGCTTGTACGTTTGATAGATTCTGTAAAAAAGGGCTATTATTGAGGGGCGTCTGACAGATGCTTAGGCGTTCATATGTTAAAATGGTTCTCACACTGGCAGCAGAGGAGAATGAACGTGGAAAAAAGACTGGATCATATTGGAGTCGCTGTCCGCAACATTGAAGACAGCATCACATTTTATACGAACGTCCTCGGGGGCACTTTGATCGACCGTTACCGCAGTGAAGCGAAAGGCGTAGAGAGTGAAATTGCAATTATTGATATTAAAGGAGACCGTACAGAATTATTGATGCCGACGAATAATACGACTTCCCCCATCGCTCGCTTCATTAAGCAAAAAGGGAAAGGGGTCCACCACATCGCCTATGATGTCGGCAATTTGGATCAGGCGCTGAAAGAATTAGAAGGAGAAGGGATCCGCACTTTGGAATGGTCTTTACGTACCAACAAACACGGACGCCGCCTTATCTATTTAAATCCAGCCGATACAGAAGGAACGATCATAGAGTACTGTGACTATCCCGACAAACCATAAAAAATCCTTGCAGCTTTATTGGCTGCAAGGATTTTTTGTTGGGAGATTATTTATTAGATCCAAGCGCTTCCGACACGTCATAATCCGCCGGATCCAGTTCGGTTTCTTTTCCAAGTACCAACCGCGCAAGTTCTGCACCAACATAGGGGCCGGAGGTAAGACCGGAAGCCCCCAGGCCATTGGCGACATATAAGTTTGACCATTCAGGGATGCCACCGAAAACAGGTAGAGACCCAGGTGTAAACGGACGGAAGCCGACACGCGTCTCAGCAAAGGTACTGTCGTAAAGTCCTGGAGCGACTTCCAAGGCCTTATCAAACACATAATGAAGACCACCTACGGTCGAGCGTCCATCGAAACCTGCATCGGTTTCATGAGTGGCACCAATAACAACACGACCGCCCCCGAAGGAAAGCATGTACTGATTGTTCGGTGGCATAATGACAGGCCAATTTTCCGTTTCCGTATTTGGTAGATCCAGATGAACGATTTGTGCTTTTTGTGGGTGGACGAGAAAATCAATCCCTAGTGGCTTAAGGATGGGTTTTGCCCACGAACCAGCTGTCACGATCACTTCATCCGCTTGATGACGTACGCCGTCCACTTCGACGGCGGTCACCTTCTGTCCTTGATGAATAAGGCTCGCATCTCCATGGATCCTTTCCACCCCATGTTTCTCAGCTACTCGAAGAAGGGCATCTCTCAACTCACGTCCATTGACGCGGGCCGCCCCACTGACATGGATCGCATCATAACCTTCCGCGAGCGGCGGAAACATTTTTCTCGCTTCTTCTGAAGAAATCCTAGTGATTTCCCCGATTTCAGGTGCGCCATCTTCTCTCCGCTTTAATGCACGTTCGATCGTTTTTTCTAATTTCGCTTCATCCCTTTGGAGACTAATTGCCCCCACGCGACGATATCCTGTATGTTTTTCTCCTTCCGCTTCAAGCTGGCGGATCAGTTCAGGATAATAACGAGCGCCGCCTTTGACGAGCCGGTACCAGCGCTTATTGCGGCGTTGAGCGAGCCACGGGCACACGATTCCAGCTGCCGCTTCAGTCGCCTGTCCTTCATCTTTGCGGTCAATGATTTTCACATCGACGCCTTCTTTTGCTAAGTGATAAGCCGTGGATGCGCCCAGCACGCCCCCGCCGACAACGATATATTTCTTCATAGGTAAACACCTTTTCATTCGTATTTTCATTTCCATGACCATTGTATAAAAAAAGAAACCTCCACTCAAATCCCTATTCGATTTTATGGAAGGATTATGGACGGCTCGGTTTCGAGACTTTTGTGGGAGTTTAGGGCTCCGGGAAAAGGTCCGCTTTCCGTGGGCGAGTGATGAGCCTCCTCGAGCTAACGCTCTGCCGGGTCTCATCTACTACGCACTTCCCACAGGAGTCTCACCGTTTCCCTCCGCCCCCTTGCCATATGAGTCTCGAAACCACATCTAGAATATGAAGTCATTCAGCTTATTGAGTATAAGGTTAGAACTCTCTTGCCCAGGTAATTGAATCATGACAGTTTGATACAGAGCGCTTTATGCTTCTAAAAATGGGATAGTGGAAGACAATCCAATTGGGTAAAGGGGTTCATTTTTCACATACATTGAATGGGGTGGTTGGGAAGCTCGCCACTCCGCAAAGGAATGTACTCTTTCATTCCTTTGCGGTTCTGCTTATGACGCGAGTGTCGGGGCGATGGAGCTAGACGAGTAGCTTCCCAACCATCCCTTACGCTCCACCTGGCAAACGAATTCCGGTTATCTCGAAACTGAATCTTCAAGAAACAGAAGCTTTAGTGGAAAATAGGAGCCAAAGGAAAACCCCGAAGTGTGAACTTCGGGGTTTTCCTTTGAAATTACTTATTTAAATTACAAAGATAGGCGTAACAAGCTTCGATGTTGCTGACGCAATCATGAATGCCGTCACTTTCAATTTCAATAAGAGCAAAAGGATTCAAGGTAATGGTATAGGAGGCAATGCTTATTTTCGGGTTCTCCTCCGTTAAAGTCTGCAGTTCTTCATAAACCGGATCCCGCTCTTTTTCAACGAAATCAAACCAACTCGCTTGCTCCATACCGCCACTCCTTCGCGAATGTTCTACTAAAGAACTATTCGCCATAAGGAAGAAAAATCCTCTTATTCTGTGATCACTTCTACTTCCCACTGGTCGTTGACGTATAGGCCAATGGCATCCACATTGAAGCCCCATGACTTCACAAGGTCTACAGATTCCTTAATTTGACCGGCTTTCACATCACGATCAACAGGGTTACCGGCACAATTGTAGTGGCCGACAACAGCCACAACGCCAGACCCGTGCTTGTCTACAGAAATGCCAATTTTCGTTTTGACAGCATTCAGCTGATCTTCAGTGCCTTCCAACAAGAACTTGGTCGGGCCTGCTTCTGTAATCATGTCGATATATTCCGTACCATAACGTTCCTGCATCCAGTGGATGACGGGAAGCTGCACACGTCCATCCATACAATTAATTGCTGTTGCGAATGTTTTTTCTGCCATAAAAAATCCCTCCACTATTAAATTTCTATATTTATTTTATCATAACAAAAAAGCAGCAGGAGTGGGTGCCCTGCTGCTTTTTATCAATTGATGCCTTGAATCTGCATTTCTTCTACAGTTGCTGTTCCATTATCACGAATACGCGCCTGAATATTTACTTGATCTCCCTCTTTCAGGAAAATGGCGAGAGGGGCTTTACTCGTATTGACCGTATAGATAGTCGTTTCCCCTTCTAATAAAAATTGAACAGACTGCCTGGAGTCGGTAGAAGTAACTAGAACGCGGTTGATTGTTCCTGACTTCTCCGTCAAATCGACACCTTGGCTTCCCTCCACGCTGCTTGGGTCCTGGGCGATTTGCAGACGATAGGCGTTCAACGTCTGTTTGGCCGTGTCTCCAAATACAGCAAAGTCTGAATCGGCTGCCTTAATGTATGCATACTGCTTGAACAATCCATTCGGATCTAGCACGTTTACAATCCATGTCGGATGACCATCTACGTTATAGAGGACCGGCATCGTTCCTGTCCAGTTTTTCTCAGGATACTGTTTGTTGACGATCTGTACAGCTCCTTTGCTGTCCATGATCCCCTGATTTTGCTGGCCGTTGTAGTATGTCAGTTCTCCTGTCCGGGCATTGATTAACGTATAACCAAGGGCAGAATCAATATTTTCCTTCGGTGAGGCCATATCCGTGAAGTAGAACATTTCACCCGCTTCATTGAATATCGGTGTCACACTGCTTTCAGTCCCCGACTCATTCGGGATCTTTACATCTTTTTTTCCAAAGATCGAATTCAACCAGCCATTTACATACTTACCAAAGTACTCATTTTCAATCGCTGCCAGTTCTGAGCTTACCGACCCTTCCACGAAGTCAGGAGCATCGGAAGATTCAAACGTTTCGACGTCACCGGATACGGGGTCGACAATGGCCACTTTGATATCCTTCATATCCGGGCGGTTGGAAAACAGCAACGGCTTATAGATTGTTTGGACATACCATGGTTTGCCTTCGTCATCGACTTCAATTTGCGCTTCTCCACTTTGGATATAATCCGGATGTTTCCCATAGACGACACGCTGCACATTGTGATTGAAGAAACTTGAGTTTGTGTACCTCATTTTGCTCTGTACAAACTCCGGCTGCGCATTGATATTCGTTGCTGTAATCGTAAAGTATCCTTCTGTTTCTTTTCCTCGCAAGTAACGCCAGAAACTTGAAAACTCTACCGGTGCTACATAAGAGATTTCACCATCAATTCGCTGGGCCTGTAGTTTACCTAAATCATAGAATTGCGTATTGGGAACGACACTCATCGCTTTTTGCACCTTGTTCCGTGCTGATTCAGGTGCTACAGAAATGGGCGTGTTTTCTTCATTCAAAGGACGAGCTTCCTCTTCCTCTGATTTAGAAATGCTGTCATAGCTGTCCTCCAAAGCCAGAATGCTGTAAATGAAAACACCAATCACCGCGACCGCTACACCTAAAATTACGATTCCTGACAGTGAACGGTGCATCGTTTGATATTGCACCGGTACTTTGGCTCCTCCATACACTAAAGGAACAAACAAAACAGCGACAATCACATTAAGAATCAACATATTCGGTACCGTAATCGTCGGCATGAACGCATAAACGACGAAGAACATTACGATGATCCCGAAAACCAGGACTCCCAATGCCGTTTTCATGATTTTCTTTCTTCTCATTCGATTTTTTACATAGACGATGATTGACAACGCCAAAAATAATAGAAAAGATAAGACCGTTGTCATGACTATTCCAATCATTATGTATCCCCCTTTTTTCTCCTTATTTCTTACGTTTGAATCTTCCGTTATGTTTCAATTATATGTTCAATCATGAGAAAAAGCAGAACAATTACGTTCTGCTTTTCTTTTTCAAGTAGTCGGCAAGGCCCATGGAACATACTTCTATATCTAATTTGAGAATATCATAGACCTTATGATCCTTCGGAATTCCTTTTTCATCTAAAAAGGACGATACACGATCATGAAGACGCTGTTGAACACCATCCAATCCTAGGCCCTGCTCTAAGGCATCCTTCGCTTCACTCACAAAAACAGGGACCCAGTCAGTGACTTGGTCAAACGTTTGATCAGGATGCTCCGTCTTGCCGAAGTGACCGAAATAAAGACAAGAAGGGTTCATATCCCGAAAACGACGGATGCACGCAACCATTGCATCTGGATCGAACTGGTTTGGTGAAGTTGTTGGCAAATAAAAAGTCAGTCCATGATCTTCGGTCTGATGATACCGGATCCCTGCCGTATCCCCAGTGAAGATTCCATTACTCTGTGAATCATGAATACCAAGATGGTGCTTCGCATGTCCTGGAGTGTCGTAAAATGTGAGTTTACGATTCTGGGAAAGCAAAAGCGTATCTCCGTCTGTCTTTGTTTCCAGTTTCTCTTCCGGTATAGGAAGAATCGGGTCGAACAATTCATCAAACGTTTCTCCATACACCGCCTTCGCTCCTTGAATCAAACGTGAAGGATCTGCGAGGTGCCGTTTCCCTTTTTCATGAACAATGACCTGCGCATTGGGACATTCTTGCAAAAGCAGCCCAGCACCACCTGCGTGATCCAAATGGATATGCGTCAAAACTACATACGCTACTTTTTCTTTGGGAATCTTCAGCTCTTCCAAACCAGCAAGTACTCTCGGCACAGAAGGACTCGGACCCGTTTCCACGAGTGTAATGTCATCCCCTAACAAAACATATGTACCTGTTCGTCCTTCAAATCCCATATCATAACCATCAATCAAAAACACATCATTTCCTAAATCCATCGGCGCTCTCTTTTTCAATTCCTTCACCTCACCTTATGAATTATCTCTAGTGTACTAGAATTTAACAAATAATGATAACGCTTTCTTAAATGGCCGTTCCGCTTCTCATTGTTTTATATAAGCTCCCTTTAGTTAAAGAAGCAACTTCGAGACTTTTGTGTTAAGGGAGCGGTGGTTGGTAAAACGGCTCGCCTTAAAAAACTCAAAAGAAATGGATGGTCACACTTTTTGGGCTGGGTGAATATCATGGTCTTGAGGAGATGGTTAAAATGACAGAAGAACGAAAAATGCACCAACAAGGTCATACGCAGCCTTCCTATGAGCAGTGCAATAAAATGAAGTATTATCATGTCATGGTCCAAACCAAGGACGGGCAAAGCTTTGATGGAATCATCACCGATGTAAACAACGACAAGCTGACAATCTTAATCAGCGAAGACGTCATGGTCGATGAGAACGGAAATGCTATGGATGAACGTCAATATGGATACGGACGCCGTCGTGCACGTCGCTTCCGTCGTCGAACTTTTCCACTAGCCGGCCTTGCTACATTAGCGCTTTTTCCATACTTGGCAAGTCCGTACCCCTATTACTACCCTTACCCATACGGATACCCTTACTACTACTAAGCGATCCACGTTCCCATCGATAGCGGATGTTCACTTATCTCAATTACATGGAATAAATTACCGTACCAGGTCATCCATATTATGGAATATCCGGTACGGCATTTTTTTATGTGCTGAATATGTTTTTTTCGATTTGTTTCATTTCGTAGAAGTATCCTTGCTTTTGCATGAGGTTGTCATAAGAACCTGCTTCTACAACTTTCCCTTCGGCCATGACGATGATTTGGTCCATCTTTTCGAGACCGCTCAAGCGGTGGCTGATGAGAACAACGGTATCTTGAGACGCTCGTTCATACAGGGAATTGAAGATCCTCCGTTCGGTCAGCGCATCGACAGAAGAGGTCGGTTCATCGAGCAGCCAGACACGTTTTCCCTTCAGAAAAGCTCTTGCTATGGACAGGCGCTGACGTTCTCCTCCCGAAAGGTTTTCCCCTTTTTCAAAAACTGGTTGGTCCAGGTCAAAGTCCAGCCCCACCTCTTCCAGCACAAGGTTCATCTCTTCATCGGTGAGGTCTTGTCCTGCTAGCTGGAGGTTCTCACGGATCGTCCCGTAAAAATAATGGTTCTCCTGAAGTACGACATTGCTGTTCTCCCATATGCTCTCTTCTGATATGTCCGTGATGTCCATACCATTGAGCATGAATTCACCTTCAGAGGGGAGTTGGAATTTCATAAACAGTTGCAGGAGTGTTGATTTTCCGGATCCACTGGCTCCGACAATGGCCGTTTTACTTCCAGAGGGAATAGTTACATTGACACCTGTAAGCGCCTCTCTTTCCTCATTGGGAAAACGGTAACTGACATTAGTCAATTGGAAACTAGGAGCCAGCTCCCCATCAATTTTGTACGTATCTGACCCACGATTGTCTTCCTCTACTATAGAAAAAAGCCGTTCTGATGCTTGTTTACTATCATCAAGGTGACTTGGTAGAACAGCCATCGGTGCTGCGTTTTCAAAGACTGTCAACGAAATCATCACGAGCATCGCCAGGAACAGACCATTTAAGTCTCCTTCAGCCACAAGAAAGGCACCAAGTCCTGTGACAACCCACGATACAAGAAGTGTTGCAAACGTGTTCCATGAATGACTGGAGAGCATTTGACGACTGTTGCGCTCATCTTCTCGAATATAATCATCTGAAGACTGCTGAAGCGTTTCTTTTTTCTCTTCCAGCTGTTGATAGATTTTAAGGTCACGGAAACCGTACAGCCATTCGGCCGCTTCGGTTGATACCACCCCACGCGCATGTCTTACACGGGGGGTTAGTTTTCGTTGTCTGACGGTGTACCAGGCTGGAATCATCAGCCCCGTAACGATGAGACCTAAGAGAAGCACGAGGGCTACAGAAATAGAGAAGATGGATGTGAAAACGATGGTCCCTAAAAAGATGATGACAAGGACCACAGGTGGATAATACACCCGCAAAAAGAAGTTTTGCAGACTTTCTACATCACCGACAATCCGTGAGAGCAAATCACCACTCCTGTATTTTTGGAAAACCCTCGGTGCATGCGGCTCAATTTTTTTATAAAAAGCAAGCCGTAGGTTACTTAAGATTGTAAAAGTCGCTCTATGTGAGAAATATCTTTCAGCATAACGACCGAGCGCCCTTGCAAACCCGAACAACTTCAAAAAAGCGATAAGAACCGTCAAGGCATACAACGGTGGGATGAGGGCAGCCCTGGATATTAAATAACCACTGGCACCAAACAGCCCGACCGCTGACATTCCGGCAAGAAAGCCGAAAACGATGGAAAGCACAATATCCCTTTTCTCCAATACGACTAAACGGATGACTTCTCTCAGTTCCTTCATGCCGAGTCCCCTCCTTGCTGGACGGTCACCATATCTCTATACTCTTTCACCGTTTCCAGAAGTTCTTCGTGCGTACCTATTCCAATAAGGTGACCACGATCGAGCAGCAAAATTTGATCAGCCTTTTTGATGGTATGCAGACGGTGGGCTACGGTGATGATCGTCGCGGTTTTCGCGAGCTCTTCCATAGAAGCTTGTAATATCCGTTCTGTCTTCAGATCGAGACCGGTCGTCGGTTCATCAAACAGAATGACAGAAGGCTTCTTTAGAAATGTACGCGCAAGAGCGAGACGTTGTTTCTCTCCTCCAGAAAGTCCGCGTCCGGCCTCTCCCACAGGGGTGTCGTAACCCTTTTCCAATGAGGCGATCAACTCGGCAATTCCCGCTCTCTCCGCTGCCTCCTGGATTTCTTCCTTGGAATGGTCCCCCCGACCGCCAATCGCAATGTTTTCTGCAATCGTTCCGGAAAATAAATAGGGATGCTGGGAAATGTAGCTCACCCGAGAAAACCACTCCCTTTCCGCGTAATCAAAGAGGGAGCGATTATGGAGGGCGACAACTCCAGACGATGGTTTAGCCAAACCCGCTAAAAGGTGCAGGAGCGTCGATTTCCCCGCCCCGCTTTTACCAACAATGGCGACCTGGTCATACGGCTTAATCGTTGCGGTCAAACCTTCCAATGCAAATCCTTTGTCGTAGGAAAAGCTTACTTGATCAAGCTCCAATGCAGGGGGATGTTCAGCTTCAAGCTTTTCGTCTCCCCACTGAATGTGCTCTTCTTCTTTTTCAAGTTCTTCCGTCATGAGGTTTGCAGCGCCCGAAGCCCCTCTCCCTGTATGAAAAGCACTGCCGAAGTCCTTCAACGTCAAATAAAATTCAGGGGCTAGGATTAAAATGAAAAAGGCGGTGAAAAAGGAAACACTCTCATAAACGACCAGTCGTATGGCAATTTCCAATGCAATTAGGCCGATGCTGAGCATGGAAATGAACTCAAGCATCAAGGAAGAAACAAAGGCGACTTTCAATACTTCCATCGTCGCATCACGGAAACCGAGGCTGCTGGATTCAATCTCTTCCTTTTGCTGCTTGGAACGTCCGAACAGCTTTAATGTCGTCAAACCTTGAAGCGTATCAAGAAACTTCCCGGAGAATGTGTTCAACTTCTCCATCTGCTCTTCTGATTTCTTTTTTGTCATGACACCAATGATCGCCATAAACAAAGGAATAAAGGGAGCTGTAATAACCATGATCAGCCCCGAATAGATATGCTGGGTGAATACAACGATAAGGATCATCAACGGGATGATCATCGTTTGAATCATTTGTGGAATATAACTGCTGAAGTACCCGTCAATCTCGTCCACAGAATCCATCAGCACACTGACTTTCCTTCCCGATTGCCCTTGTAAGGAGGCTTGAACGGGATTGCGCGCGTACTTTTCAATAATTGATTGACGGTAATAACGCTTCGCTTTGGAAGCAAGCGTTATGCCTGTCCGGCCGTTCATCCATGTAAACAGCGTCCGTCCTGCGAGCACAGCAAGCAATCCTGCGAGAAGGGGAAGGATATCTTGAAAACGTTCCTCACCAAGGAAAATCCGGTCGACGATCGCAACGAAAAAATAGGATTGACCAATAATCGTGGCACCAATCAACACGGATGTGAGGACCAACAGCATGAAAACTTTTCGATCTGAGAAAGCTAGTCTGCTGAGGTGCTTCATTTATATAAAAACTCCTTACATATGTTTTTGTGAAATAGTTCACATTACAATCATTATAATTCATGAATCGGTTCATTGCTAAAAATTAAACTGAAGATTCTATGACAATTCTATATCATCGTCCCCTTAATAAACAGCGGTCATACGTAACTCAACACACAGCTGCTCAAGGTACCTTTTCTCTATCATTTCCCTCTCTACCATGATGGAGACCTTTTAATATGTATAAAGGAGCATTCGTCATTCTCTTCCCTTTTTGATGATTTTAAAGACACGTGCTTCACGATGCTCCTGAACATTGCCACACGAACGGACCTGTTCACATGGTATATAAATAAAAAAAACCTACAGGATTCATTTCCTGAAGGCTTGCGTAGTGCTTTATACTGTTGAAACAGCCCTTATCTATTTCGTTTACTGCTGAAGTTGATGCGCCCTATAGTCATAAGTTAAGTACGAGGTTCTACGTTAGCCAGCGGTTTTATAAGGGAAGGATTTCCTTTCGAGTAAATGGGCACGGGAGAGATGGAGTAATCGTCCAGTCATACAAGAAAACCCCGCTGCTGTAACGTCAGGTAAATGCCTTGAAACTAGTGTTATCACCCTCGTCCCACCTCCAAAACTCTTATATAATAGATGTCGCTTCTACAAATTTTGTTTTTTTGCGTTTGTTTGACCAGTTAATAACAGCCAAACCATATAGAGTAGAGTGAGCAAGCAAAACGGCCTCCTCTTTTATTTCGATTATTCCAGTCCCGAGAGAGTCTCAGGCACCTCTATCAGACCGAGATAATCTTAGGATCGTTAAATTTTATGATATATTTCTCCATTCATCTGTTCCAAATCATGCATATTCTACCCAGTTATCCTATTCCATACTAAATGCACCATACGGTCGCACCGGCAGAATCGAATCATTTGCTACCTGAAGATATTCCTTACCAGATTCAGGTGTAAGTTACCTGAATGCCTTTCATTTCCTGATTCGTTAATTTTGTTAATTAAAAATTTAACTTTTTGAATACTCTTTACGTTAACAAGCCTTTGGAAGCTTGTCAAAGCGAAAAATTTTTTAAATCGCCTATAACCTATGAGATGATAGGGCTTAAGGCGATTTTTTTCTAAAATGGATTTTGACAAGCGATTTTTATTCGTTAAGATAAAGTCTGTAAAGAAAAAATTTAATAAAGTTAATTGCTTTTACGCCTGTGAGGAGGTTTTTAATGACAAATCATCATGAAGAAAGCTCCCGACAGACCATTGAGCACGCGAAAGGACTTGTGATCGATTCCATTGCGGAAAC
This sequence comes from Halobacillus sp. Nhm2S1, assembly GCF_019599545.1. Classification (GTDB taxonomy): domain Bacteria; phylum Bacillota; class Bacilli; order Bacillales; family Halobacillaceae; genus Halobacillus. The sequence continues at coordinate 79,688 of NZ_JAIEZV010000006.1, forward strand.
GATGGATTTGTATGGAGTGACCCGGAGTGCAGGGACCTTATATGGGACGATGTACTTCGAGGATGATATGACGTTGGATGAAATGCGTGAAAAGCTCGGAATGAGCAAGCCAAGCATGAGTACAGGAGTAAAGAAGCTTCAAAACTACAACATTGTGAAGCAGACATTCCGAAAAGGAACGCGCCGGCAGACTTTTGTAGCTGAAAAAGACTTCTTTAATTTCTTCTCCAACTTTTTTACGAAAAAATGGTTACGAGAAGTCAAAACGAACTTAGATGCGATCAAACTTGCCCAAAAGGAATTGAATGGTCTCATCGAAGATCCTGAAGCTGACGAAGCGGTAAAAGAGGAAGCTGAACAAGTCTATCAGCAACTTGAAGCATCCAAACCTTATTACCATTGGTTACAGAAGCTCGTGGACTCTATTGAGAGTGGAGAAATTTTTGATTTTCTCCCTGTCGACCAAGAAAAATAAGATACTGCCTCTCTGAATAACACTTTTCCTGTTATTCAAGGGAGACGTATGGACTTTATAATTTACAGAATATTCAGATAATAATAAAGGAGTGATGTCATTGCAATCGAATCAACAACCATCTTTTTTCGCTAAAAACAAAGCCGCAATCATGCTCGGGACGCTGCTAGGTGTTTTCGTCCTCTACATGGCCTTCACAAATGAAAACATTCAATGGGGCGGATTTATCGCCATGATTGTTTTTTATGCCCTCGTCTATTACATCGGTGCAGTCTTCGCTACAAACAAATCCGGAACTCTAGCAGACATGATGGTCGCAAACCGCAGTTTACCTCTTGGAATTGCCATGTTCACAATGGCTGCTACATGGGTAGGTGGCGGATATGTCAATGGAACGGCAGAATTTACTTACAGCGACGGTCTCGTATGGGCTCAAGCTCCATGGGGATACGCATTAAGTCTGATCATCGGTGGTATTTTCTACGCTCGTAAAATGCGCCGCTATGAATTCCTCACCATCATTGATCCACTGGAACAACGTTTCGGGAAAAAAATGGCCGGAGTCCTTTACATTCCTGCTTTACTTGGAGAAATGTTCTGGAGTGCTGCCATTCTAACAGCTCTCGGCACAACATTCGGTACCATTCTGAACATTGACTTTACTACATCCATCATCCTTTCAGGAATCATTGCTATCGCTTATACCGTAGCTGGTGGTATGTGGGCGGTTGCCTATACAGACGTTTTCCAAATGGCTATTCTATTGTATTGATAATGCATGGAGTAACTATTCAGCAGAATTCGGATCGTACGCCAATTTATTTCCACCGTTGAACGGATGGCAAGATCCTGCATGGGGGAACTGGTTCTGGAACTGGATCGACTATGCTTTGCTTCTCATCTTCGGTGGTATTGCTTGGCAAGTATATTTCCAGCGTGTTCTTTCAGCAAAAAATGAAAAAACTGCCATGTGGTTATCCATCACAGCAGGAATCATCTGCATCATTGCAGCCATCCCTGCCGTTCTGATCGGAATTGTTGGCGTAAATATGGACTGGGCAAGCATGGGACTTCCAACTCCTGAGAACCCGGCAGTCATTTTGCCGCACATTCTAAGATATTTAACGCCTGAACTCGTATCCGCTATCGGACTTGGAGCTCTCGCAGCGGCGGTTATGTCCTCTATGGACTCTTCCATTCTTTCTGCCTCTTCCATGGCATCCTGGAACGTGTATCGTCCATTGCTTAAACCGAACGCAAGCTCTGAGCAGTTGAAGAAAGTGATCAAGCGTACAATCATCATCGTCGGTGTTGGAGCTATGATCATTGCATTAAATGTTAAAAGTGTATATACGCTGTGGTATTTAGCCTCCGATCTTGTGTACACGATTCTCTTCCCACAGCTCACCATGGCACTCTTTTATAAAAATGCGAACCTTTACGGATCGATCGCCGGATTCTCCGTGGCGTTATTCCTTCGTTTAGGGGGCGGAGAGCCTGCAATGGGACTACCGGCATTCCTGCCGTACCCAATGATCAATCCTGACGGCATCGTCCTGTTCCCATTCCGTACACTTGCTTGTATTGCAGCATTCGTGATGATTTTCGTTGTGTCAGAAATGACGAAGAAAAAATGTCAGCCTCAGCCTCTTCTCATGCCTGAGGAGAGAAAGCAAGAGAAAAAGGCTTCCTAATAAAAACAAAAAGGGCTCCAAGTGAAAACTTGGAGCCCTTTTTTATGTAAAAGTCCCGCTCACGAACCACTCATTTATGAAAGGCAATCAAGAAAATTCTGGATATCTTTTTTCGATTTCAATTGAATGACACGCTTCTCACGACCGATTTCCTGAAACGAAAGGAGCCTTTCCTGCATGTTCTTTTTCCGTTTACGATAGGTCGTTACAATGAATTTTAAAAAGTCTGCTTCCATTCTTTCACTGCACCCTTCCCCAAGGTCCGGGCGAGTGCTTCCACGGTGGATCCACCAACGCTTCAAGACTCGAAATAGACAGGTCCTTAGAGGCAATTCCAAGTAGATGATCGTGTCTGCCCTCTCTGCGCGTATCTCATACGTAGGTCTATAATTCCCCTCTATAATCCACTGGTCTTTTTCTACGACTTCTCTCTGCCTCTCTGCGAAAACCTCCAGTGCCGCTTCCTTCCAGCCAGGCTCCCAATAAAAACGATCGAGATGATACACGTCGATATCGAGCTTCTCCCCTAGTTTCTTTGCAAATGTCGATTTGCCTACACCTGCAGAAACACCAAGCACCATGATCCTCTTCACTGATCTACCTCCTTTTCTTCTTTCCGATTGAAAACCCTTCGAACAAACGCCCGCCGTATGGATTCAGTACCTCATCTACCAGTTCAACGACGCCTTCCTTCTCGCCGTGTTTGTAAAAATGATCAAAGCGTCGGACCAACCGTTCTGCAAAGACGATATCATAGTTTCGGAGCGAGCGAGCCATCCATTTTGAGGCTCCGCTCCACTGGCCATTCATTCTTAAATGAAACTCACTCGTCTGCTCTGCCAGTTTTGATGCAATGAAAAGAGATTCCCCCCGGTCTGTGCAGCCAACGAAATCGTCCAATGCATCCGTAAGGAAATACCGCTTGAACAAGAGGGTTTCATCAGACCATGGGGCCGGTCCTTCCTTCAGCAGATCCACGGCTTCATTTTTGACAATTTCCAGACGATCATCCCATTTAAGTACCTGCCCCTCTGCCACCATGCGTGGCATCGAAGGTTGTCCACGCTTACAATCACTCTCGAAAAACTCACGGTAGGAAGACCAATGATGTACAAAGACTTCGACCGGCCACTCTCTTGCATAGAAAGATTCGCGAAAAGAGGAGGCTACTTTCGAATCGAAAATGACGATGTCCAAATCGGATGTGCTTGTTTCCTCCCCCCTTACAACGCTCCCCGCGAGAAGGGCGGCATCACATTCCGGGAACCGTTCTCTGACCACATCTCTTGCCGCCTCTACGGCTTTCATAGGCTCACCCTTTCCAGAATGATCCGCGCCCTTTTATCGATATTCTCGGGGAGAGATTCAAGGCTGATATACTTCAAATCCAACGTTTCTTCACCATCCACTCTACGTTCTCCGCTAATCTCAGAAGCTATAAAACAAGCTATAACATTATAGACCTCGTCCCCGTTAGGATAGCGGTAAAAAAATTCTTCCCCTGAATACGTGGCGACTTGGCGCACATGTCCAGCCATTAGCCCCGTTTCTTCTTTCAGCTCTCTGACAGCCGTCTGCTCAAGCGTCTCCCCAGGCTCCATCGCCCCACCTGGAAGCCCCCATTCTTTTGTATCCTCTCGATACTGGAACAGCAACTCCCCCCGCTCATTCTGAACAAGAACCGTAGCCCCTGCCACGACGAGCGGCTGTGTCCCAATTCTTTTTCTTATTCTTTGTACGTAGTCCATTTCACGTCCCCTCTCTATCTACTTTTTTCAGGGAAGGATGCAAATAAATGAAAGAAGCGATGGTGGAAACACTTCCTCCAATAGCGATGGTCATGGATGTACTTATGTATTCACTGATAACTCCAGCCACCAAGGCAGCTACAGGCATCAACGCCCACGTCATGAAACGGCTCGTCGCCTGCACCCTTCCGAGTAAATGCTCCGGCGTCAGCTTTTGTCTTAACGTTACAATACATGGACTGCTGATGGAAGCACAAATAGTTCCGACAGCATTCAAAAGGGCTAGAGCCATAAAAGATTGATAGAAACTGAACAGGAAGATTGAAAGCCCTCCGAGTACGCCACATCCAAATAATAGGGTCCGATAAGTAACCCTCCTTCTCAGTATAGGAGAAAGTACCGCTCCTCCAATGGCTCCTAAACCGCCAATGGAAAGAAGCCAACCGATCGAGACCGCTGAAAAACCAATGTTAGCTTTTAAATGAACGATCAACATTGTCAAAAAGAGAGTCGTGCCAAATACAGAAAAGAACATAGCGATATTGGTGTAGAGTAAAGCTCGTTGTTGCATTACAAAATGAAACCCTTCGCTCATGTCTTGAGTAAATGACCGCTTTTCCCCTTGCAGCCGCTCCTCTTCCAACCGTAGACTCCAAACGACCAGAAAGCCAATCAAGAAAGAAAGGCTATTTATAATCATCCCGATTCCAGGGTTGTAAAGGGCCACAATCCAGCCACCCAGCCCCGGGGCAAGAAAGACAGCCGTATGAAACATTCCTGTGTTCCATGCATTTACAAGATCGAGATCCTGCTTTCTAACGAGTTTCGGAATCGATGCAAACTGAGAGGTTTGATAAAGCTGTCCAAGTACACCAATAACGAAAGCTGCTGCGTATAGAACATAGATGGTAATCGTTTCAGCCAGAAACAAAACTCCTACGCTCCCAAGTAAAAGAAACCGGAAAAAATCACAGAACAGGAGAATCCGTTTCCGGTTCAGTCGATCAGCAAGCACACCTGCGAGCGGCTGCAACAAAACAGGTACCCGCTCAATAGCAGCAACAATTCCCATACTGAGCGGTGACCCGGTCAAAACCAGTACCATCAAAGGGAGCGCAATCAAATAGATTTGATCTCCGAAAAAGGATACTAGATTTCCTCCAATGAAACGGAGAGCCTGCCGATTGGACTTGAATGACTGTTTGTCTCCAGTCTGCCATACTTCCGCACTGTTCATTTTTCCTCTCCCAAAAACAACTCCAATTCCTTCGGCAGCATTTCCCACGCCCGTGGGCTTACATGATAACGGGGGCCATAAGCGACGATGAGCCGGGCAGATTTCAACAACTTCAGATGGTGATAGACAGTGGTTTTACCCATTCCAACTTCCTCGGTCATCTCTTTTAGGGTACGCCCCCCTTCCTTCAAAATCTTGAGCATACGCAAACGATTCTCATCTCCCAGCGCCTTAAACTTCTGAACAAGCATTTGATCCGGAACATACGGGTCGTTTGGATGAACGTTTTCATTGGACACAGGGTAATAAAAGATTTTCGTCCCCTCAATATCGGCTTCCACATTCCAAGGACGATAGATAAAATGAGGGATCATGATGACTTTATAGACACTAGGTTCCGGGACATAACGAATTCCATGGGTCGCCCACTCCACAAAATCCTCCGCTTGCAGCTTCTCAAGACGCTTATTCTTGGAAACAGCATCGCGTTCCAGAATACCTTTGAACCTCGCCTCATCCGGTTGAATAACCAACTCGTACCACCCTGCCATCACCTCCCTGATATGACTCTTCAAGGAATGCATATCCACCTGACTAATGTAAGCCATGTAACGTGGAAAGAATACATGATCCTTAGCTGCATCCTGAAGCCGCGCCACAGCCTCTTGGTCCCCTTGAGAAGCAAGCCTTCGATCTTGTTGATATTTCTTCCCTAAGTAGGGAATCGCAATGTAACGCAACTCCTCTTCACCTAATTCACTTACAAATTCATTGAATTCATCTAATGCATTCATGTCCTTTTCATGAAGTAAAAGCAAAATCGTTTTCCACGTATTTTGTTCCTGGACGATTTGCAGATGATCCAACATTTCCATAGACAACGATGATTTAATCGTCTTCCATTGTTTTTCTGTATAGTCCAGCGTGTCCAGAAGCTGTTCATTCGTGATAGCAGCAATGCCAAGTGCGGCTTCCCACAGAAGAGAATGTTTCACCTCCACTTGATACGTCTCTCTTTTCCTTGAACTCATAGAAAATACTTCCATTTCATCACCTCTTGCAACCATTCTATACTTATAGAATTTATAATTCAATATAAATTGAATTAATTTTCAAAAAATATATATAAGGTGATTTCCCAATATATGTATGACCTGGTACACCATTATTTAGGTGATCCAGCCAAAGCGACCTAACCTATTTCTGGTACAAAAAAAGCATCGATCTGTTAGAACAGATCGATGCTCAATCGAGTCATTAGGATAAGTTTTCGCTCCAGTCGATCGTCGCTTCTCCTTCAAGGAAACGCTCTGTATCCATTGCTGCCATGCAGCCTGTTCCTGCAGCGGTAATCGCTTGGCGGTATTTCTGATCCTGGACATCGCCACAGGCGAAGATGCCTGGAATATTCGTGTTGGTCGTCCCGGGATCAACGAGAATATAGCCTTTTTCATCCATATTCAGCTTCCCTTTCACAAAGTCCGTGTTGGGATTATGACCGATCGCAACAAATATTCCATCGGTTTCAATGACTTCTTCTTCTCCGGACTCGTTGTCACGAACCTTAATGCCACTGATCTTCATACCATCCGACACCATTTCAACGGGTGTTTTGTTCAGCGCCCACGTCACTTTATCATTTTCCTGCGCACGTGTCTGCATGATTTTCGATGCGCGAAGATCATGACGCCGGTGAATGACTTGCACTTCACTCGCAAATTTCGTAAGGAAAGTCGCTTCTTCCATCGCGGAGTCCCCTCCACCAATGATGACCACTTTCTTTCCTCGGAAAAAGAACCCATCACAGGTCGCACATGTACTGACGCCTTTTCCAAGGTTTTCTTTTTCACCTGGGATGCCGAGCATTTTGGCAGAGGCACCAGTAGAGATGATCAACGTTTCCGTTTCCAGTTCTCCTACGCCATCGACCTGCAGCTTGAATGGGCGGTCTTCTACCTCTACATCTGTGACCCATCCGCGCTTAAAGGTCGCACCAAAGCGTTCGGCCTGCTTTTTCATGTTATCCATGAGCTCCGGCCCCATGATGCCGTCAGGGAACCCGGGGAAATTCTCGACTTCCGTCGTAAGCGTCAATTGCCCGCCAGGTTCCGGCCCCTCGATGACTAGAGGTTCCATATCCGCTCTTGCTAAATAAACAGCCGCTGTCAATCCGGCAGGGCCTGTGCCTAAGATAATCGATTTATAAGCCATGCAAACTCCTCCTTCAGCAAAGGTCTCCTCTTTAGAGGTATAACCTTATTCCACTGAAGTCATGCCTATTTTCTCTATATTAAAGCTTAGCCCCATCTGTTTTTTACTCTCCGGTTTCAGCGAACTTCTGAATTCGCGCTTCGATTTCGTCGCGCACACGTTGGAAGAAAGCCCACTTTTCTTCTTCCGTACCTTCCGCTTTCGCTGGATCATCGAAACCCCAGTGGAAACGAGTAACGTGTGAAGGCGTCATCGGGCACTTATCGTTTGCATCTCCACAAAGAGTAATCGCATATTCAGCATTGTTCAGAATATCAGGGTCGATGATGTCGGATGTTTGATCGGTAATATCTACATCGACTTCATTCATCGCTTTAACCGCATTCGGGTTCAAACCGTGCGCTTCAATCCCTGCTGATTTCACCTCATACTTATCACTCAAATATTTCTTTCCGAACCCTTCCGCCATTTGGCTGCGGCAAGAGTTTCCTGTGCATAGAAAATAGATAACTGGTTTGTTAGACATGTAGCATTTCTCCTTTTTGTGCAAAAATTATAGAATTAATAACCATAAATAAAGTCCGACGAGTGTAATGAATAAGGTCGGTACGGTTAAGATGATTCCGACTTTAAAGTAGTATCCCCAGGAAATCTTGAAGCCTTTCATGGATAAAACGTGAAGCCATAGCAAGGTCGCTAAAGACCCAATTGGCGTAATTTTCGGCCCAAGGTCTGATCCGATCACATTGGCGTATATGAGCGCTTCCCTCATCGTTCCTGACGTATTCGTGTCAGCAATGGCAAGAGCATCAATCATTACGGTAGGCATGTTATTCATGATGGAAGAAAGAATGGCCGCAATGAATCCCATGGAGACTGTCGCCGTGAACAAGCCTTGATCTGCCGTGTACTGAATGACATTCGCAAGGATATCGGTCAAACCGACATTTCGGAGTCCATAAACGACAACATACATCCCGACAGAGAAGAAGACAATCGCCCATGGAGCTCCTTTAATCACTTCTCCTGTTTGGACAGCTGCACTCCTTCTCGCCATCAATAGGAAAAAGATCGCGACAATACCGGCAATGATGGAAACAGGAATTCCCAAAGGCTCACTCGCAAAGTATCCGATCAACAGAACAGCAAGAACACCCCAAGACATACGGAACATCTTATCATCCTGTATCGCTTCCTTCGGCTTTTTCAACTGAGACAAGTCGTAGTTGTCGGGAATACTCTTACGGAAAAATAAGAATAAGACAAGAATACTTGCAGCCAGTGAGAACAAGTTGGGAACAACCATGCGTGACGCATACTCTACAAACCCAATATCGAAGAAGTCTGCGGACACAATGTTCACCAGGTTACTGACAATCAGTGGCAAAGATGTCGTATCAGCGATAAAACCACTCGCCATAATGAACGGAAGAATCATGGCTTCTTTAAAATTCAAATTCCTGACCATCGCAAGGACAATCGGCGTTAAAATCAAGGCCGCTCCGTCATTTGCGAACAGTGCTGCAACGACAGCTCCAAGCAAGGTCACATAAACGAACATACGCTTTCCGTCACCCTTGGCTACACGAGCCATATGAAGAGCCGCCCATTCGAAAAATCCAATCTCATCTAGAATCAATGAAATAATAATAATGGCAATAAAGGCTAACGTTGCGTTCCAGACAATGTCTGTAACGGCAAGGACGTCTTGAAAATCAACAACACCAAAAATCAAAGCAAGAATGGCACCCGCACAAGCGGACCAACCGATTCCAAGATTCTTAGGCTGCCAAATGACAAAGACGAGCGTAAGTACAAAAATAATCGTAGCAATCAGTGCTAAACTCAAAAAACAATCCCCCTAGCTATCACATTGGATCCGAAGTCCCGCTTCTTCCAATGCTGTCAATTTCTCTTTTTGGTCCGGGATCTGTTCCAGAACCTGATGAATGATGGGATATGTGGCGTGATCTCTGTTCAAGGAATAGAAAATCCACTGCCCTCTTCGTTGCTCTTTAACAAGACCAGCATCGCGCAGCTTCCTTAGATGCTGACTGATCGAAGGCTGACTCATTTGCAACACTTCTACAAATTCACAGACACAACATTCGCTATCTTTAACCAAACCAAGAATAGTCAGCCGCGTTTTATCTCCTAAGAGCTTCAACGTTTGTGCGGCTTGTTCCAACTCAATGATTGTCTTTTCCATCAGAATCACCTCACCCCCCATTATAATATAAGTATATGCTTATATACGCAATAGAAAAAACACAAAAATAAAAAGCCCCTGCATTCAGGGACTCGTTATCATTTCAATTATGCTATCTGTTTACAAGCTTCCGCACATTCATAGCAAGCTTTGGCACAATCCTGACAGTGCTGATGGTCATGTTTCTTGCATTCATCTCCACAAGCCTGGCAGATCTTCGCACAAACTCCTGCTAATTCTGATACGAATGGAGAATTTCTTGAAATCGCATGTTCTAAGTATCCGCAAATATCGGCACATTCGCGATCAGTACGGATACACTCCGCCATCATTTTTACGTCTTCCTCTTTTAAACAAGCATCATAACAATGATTACACGCTTCCATACAAGCATGCAGCTTCTGAATAAGGTTTTGATATTTTTCGTGTGACATCCTATCTCCTCCTGGATTGGTGTTCATTAGTATTTAACTCAATAGAGAATTTAATAAACCTATAAAGGGTGGGTGACCATACAAAAATCTATTACTTGTCATAAACTATTCCTAGCCAAACTATTGGATGGAGGAGAACCATATGCATAGAAGAAGAGGGCCAGTACGAAGACCCGGGTTCTGTGTCTTTCCCGGCTACAACTACTGTGGACCTGGATGCAGCGGCCCCGGCGCACCCGTAAACGCTGTAGATGCTGCGTGCAAAGCTCATGATGAATGCTATCGTCGGCGCAGAGATTATTGCGCTTGTGATCTTGCTTTCATCAATGAGCTTGAAAGATTACAAAACCCTTATACCTCAGAAGGGCGTCATGCAAGAACGCTGTATAAATACATGAGAATCCAGCGTCTCTTCACCTGTTTTTAACATATGCCATAACCCAATCACCGTTTTTATGGTGATTCTTTTGTTTGCATTGGAAAGAAAGTGAAGCTATGTTATTGATCAACCTGGCATTATTCTTGAAGAGTGGTTACGGGGGTTCTGGGTGGTGCGGAAATAAGCTCATTTTTCATAGGGCATGCGCTCCTCCTCCTACGGAAAGCGAGTGTTTCCCCCATTCCACGACTTGTTCATCAAGACTTCGAAACAGAGTCTTACGCCTTGGTTAACTTTTTTGATACATGAGTGTTACATTTTCATGTCCTTGAAAGAAAAGAATGCTTTATAATTGAAGAATAAGGAAGAGTTCACTTTTCAAACGTGTTACATGTGCTTATAATAGTCAACAGCACGCTTTTTTGCTTCGCCAACATGAGAGGATGTATAACCAAAAATGAAATTCGAAGAAAGATTCGATTGGCAGCTCTTTTTTATTATGTGTTGTTTCATAGCCGTCAGCGCAGTCGCTCTTTTCAGTGCCCAGCAAAGCACCCAATACAACGATAACTTTGTACTTAAACAGTTGGTCTGGTATGGACTCGGTGGCATCGTCATCGGCTTTATGCTCCTTGTAGATCCGGAAGACTTCAAGAAAATCAGCTGGTATTTATATGGATTCGGCATCATCCTTCTGATCGCCCTGATTGTCGCTCCACCATCCATCGCACCTGTCATTAAAGGGCAGAAGAGTTGGTTCGCCATGCCGGGATTGTCTTTACAACCTGCAGAACTTGTTAAGATATTCACCATTCTTGCCCTCGGAAGAATTGCCGTGGATCATAATCAAAAGCACCGCTCTTCCATAAAAATGGATTTATTCTTATTACTGAAACTAGGTGCGGTTACCGGACTGCCGGTTCTTTTAATCATGCAGCAGCCCGATTTAGGGACAAGCCTTGTGTTTATCGCCATCTTGGCAGGATTCGTCCTCATTTCAGGCATCTCATGGAAAATTATTTTACCGATTTTCACGATGATTTCAGCTCTTGGGACAGGATTGATCTGGCTTGCTTTAAAAGCACCTGAAATTCTTGACCGCTACTTAGGTGTGAAAGAGTACCAGCTCGGCCGTATCTACTCCTGGTTCCAGCCGACTAAGTATGAAGACTCTTCTGGATACCATCTCGTCAAAGCGATGCGGGCCATTGGTTCGGGTCAGTTGTATGGAAAAGGCTTCGGTGAGCGCGAAGTGTATTTACCTGAAGCCCAGACTGACTTCATTTTCAGTATCATCGCAGAAGAATATGGTTTTCTCGGTTCTTGTATCGTCATCATCTTGTTCTTCCTTTTGATCTACCGCTTCACCACCATCGCTTTTAAAGCGAACAGCAATTATAGTGCGTATGTAATGGTTGGGATTATCAGCATGATCGCTTTCCACGTTTTCCAAAACATTGGAATGTCTGTGCAGCTGCTACCGATCACAGGAATTCCGCTGCCATTCATCAGCTATGGAGGAAGTGCCTTGCTCGGAAACTTGATGGCACTCGGAATTGCATTTTCGATATCTTATCACCATAAGACCTATATGTTTGGAGAATAGAGAAACACCATACAAAGAGGGGGGGCGTCTTAGAACGCCCCCTTTTTTGTTTAACCTTAAATTCTTACTCGATCATTCACGATCGATGGTATTGGCGATTTCCACTAGTTCATCAGGGAAAAAGTGGTCAGCAACGCGTTGATCCATACTCAACCTGTACTGCCACTGCTCCGTTTCAAAAACGAAAACGTGGAAACCCGGGACCTTCACGAAAATTCCTTTTCCTCCAGTTTTCAACCTCACCTGTTCTATGATTCTCTTCTCATGAATAAACAGTTTATTTTCTGCAGGACGGATATCCACATTAAAGTGATTTTCAGGCACATGTTCATTCAAATACTCCACATTTAATTCCAAGTTCTCGCTCCCACCTAACCGATTAACCCTGGCCAGTACATGTGTAAATGCCAAGGACGGAAGTTTCTTAGGAAGAGTCACTTTCATTTTCATTTGCTGTTCAAATTCTTTGACGGCTTCATCCAAAGACTTGTATCCATATTCAGCATAGAAATCTTCAAGGGGTTTGGGCTCATCCACTTGGGCATAAGCAGGTGTAAATACAACCAACAGGCAGGTGATCAACAACAAAGCCATTCCATATTTCTTCATGAAAACATACACCCCTAACGGCATTGAATAGCCTTATTTTCCCCAGGTTTCCTTTCCCCTATCCAAAGGCATCAAAGTAAAAAAGCTGACACCCACCAGGGTGCCAGCTCTTTATTCTTTATTCTACCGTAACACTCTTCGCAAGGTTACGTGGTTTATCAACATCACAGTCGCGGTGAAGCGCTGCATAGTAAGAAATCAACTGCAATGGAATAACAGAAACAAGTGGTGTCATCAAATCATGCACTTGTGGAATGACGAAAGCATCGCCATCTTTGTTCAAGCCTTCCATACTGATGATCATGCTGTTTGCGCCACGCGCCTCCACTTCCTGGACGTTTCCACGGATGGAGTAGTTGACGTTTTGCTGTGTGGCAAGGGCAATGACAGGAGTGCCATCTTCAATCAAAGCGATCGTGCCGTGCTTCAATTCCCCACCAGCAAAGCCTTCCGCCTGGATGTAAGAGATCTCTTTCAACTTGAGAGACCCTTCCAATCCAACGTAATAGTCAATGCCGCGGCCGATGAAGAAGCAGTTACGAGTTGTAGATAGATACTCGCGCGCCAAGTCTTCCAACTTCTCTTTTTGATCGGTCAAGGCTTCCATCGTAGTTGCCACGATTCCAAGCTCCTGCATAGGATCAAAATCAAGTTCAATGCCCTTCGCACGCGCTGTATCGACAGCAAGAATGGCAAGGACAGCCATTTGTGCTGTATAAGCTTTTGTAGAAGCTACAGCAATCTCTGGTCCTGCGTGCAGGTGCATCGTATAGTCTGCTTCACGGGAAAGGGTGGATCCTGGCACATTCGTAATCGTCAGTGCCGGATGGCCAAGTTCTTTTGTCTGGACAAGGACAGAACGGCTGTCTGCCGTTTCACCACTTTGAGAAATGTAAACAAACAACGGTTTCTCAGAAAGAAGTGGCATGTTGTAAGAGAATTCACTAGCTACATGAACTTCTACTGGAATGTTTGCGAGTTTTTCAATGAACTGTTTACCTAGAAGTCCGGCATGGTAACTCGTACCTGCAGCGATGATGTAAATACGGTCACAGTCTTTCATCGCTTGACGGATTTCAGGATCCAGCTTGATCTCGTCATTCTCATTTTGATATTCCTGAATGATTTTACGGATGACGAACGGCTGTTCATCAATCTCTTTCAGCATAAAGTGAGGATACGTTCCTTTTTCGATATCTGTGGTATCCAATTCGGCTGTGAATGGTTCACGCTCAACCTTTGTACCATCGGGCTTTTGAATTTCAACACCATCACGGCGAACGATGACGGTTTCTTTATCCATAAGCTCAAGGAATTGGTCTGTTACGTGAAGAGCTGCCATGGAATCACTGGCTACAACGTTGAAGTCATCACCGATTCCGACTAACAGTGGGCTCTTATTCTTAGCGACATAAATCGTATCAGGATCTTCGCGGTCGATCATGGCAATCGCATAAGAACCAGTCAGAAGCTCGACAGCTTTACGGAAAGCTGCAGCTACATCATTCATTTCATTATTCAGCACTTCAATCAATTGAACGATGATTTCCGTATCTGTTTCACTCTTGAACTCCACGCCGCTCAAATACTCGTCACGAACATCCACATAGTTCTCAATGACGCCATTGTGAACGATTGTGAAGCGTCCGGAAGTACTTTGGTGCGGGTGTGCGTTTTCTTCACTAGGAGCACCGTGTGTAGCCCAGCGTGTATGGCCGATGCCGTGCGTCGCTTTGACACTCTCATCAACAGCTTCACGCAAGGAAGCAATACGACCTTTCACTTTCGTCACTTCTACCCCATTTTCGTTCAATGTGGCGATTCCCGCTGAATCATAGCCGCGGTATTCAAGCTTTTCCAAACCATTCAATAAAATCTCTTTTGTATCATTCTGTCCGATATATCCTACAATTCCACACATAATTGTTGTCCTCCTATTATCGGAGAAGGGCAACGAATGCTCCGTAGATTTCAAGGGGCTTTCCGCTGCCCCTCTCCCGTTATTCTTTCTTTGATCACTTCGTCCAGAATGTTTTGTTCGGAAAGTCACCTTCCCGTTTTACACTCGGACATGCGGTTGAAGTGTGGCAACCGGGAGGCATCCGCCGAAAACTCGATGAACCTCCACCTCGTCAACTGTGTTTATTTTTCAAACGTACACACAGTCCTGGCGCTTTATAAATAAGGAATGACCTCGATCCTCCTTAACTATTTCAAAATAAAATCCTTTTGTCTCATTTCCGAATGAAAGACTTCTCAAACATGGAAATCGACAATTTTTTCAAGGACATGTTCAATTGTACACAGACCTCTCAGGTGGGTCAATAAAAATTGTAACCGTTACAGAAATGTAAGGGCCCTGTAATAGGATATGCGCAGATCACCCCCATGTGCGACCTGCGCAAGCCCTGAAATTACTCCTTCAAACCAAGCTCTTCTTCAACGACTTGGACGACTTTATCACAATACTCTTCGCATTGTTCTTCTGTAGGTGCCTCCACCATAATCCTTACGAGAGGCTCTGTACCGGAAGGACGTACGAGAACGCGTCCACTATCTCCCATTTCCTCTTCTACAGCTTGGATCGCTTCCTGGATTCTAGGATGCGTTTGTACTTTATTTTTATCAATGACACGCACATTCTTTAGCACTTGGGGGAACTTTTCCATTTCACCAGCAAGCTCTGAGAGTGGTCTGCCTGTTTCTTTCATAACATTCACCAATTGTAGAGCGGACAGCATCCCATCGCCTGTCGTGTTGTGATCAAGGAAAATAATGTGGCCGGATTGTTCCCCACCAAGGTTATAACCACCGCGACGCATTTCCTCCATGACATAACGATCCCCTACGGCTGTCTTATCACTCTTCATTCCATTTGCTTCTACGGCTTTATAGAAACCAAGGTTACTCATAACTGTAGAGACCACTGTTGAGTTATTCAATGTACCATTTTCATTCATGTGCTTGGCACAAATGTACATGATTTTATCTCCGTCCACGATATTCCCTTTTTCATCAACTGCAATTAGACGATCGCCGTCTCCATCGAAAGCAAGTCCTACATCCGCTTTTTTCTCTTTCACAAGGTCTTGCAGTGGCTCAGGGTGAGTAGAACCGACACCATCATTAATGTTCAGACCATCCGGGGATGATCCGATCGAAGAAATATCCGCTTCAAGATCTGCAAACAAGTGGGAGGCAAGGGATGAAGTCGCTCCATGAGCACAATCAAGTGCGATGTGGAGTCCTTCGAAATCATAATCAACGGTTTGCTTCAAGTGTTGCAAGTACTTCTGACCGCCCTCGAAGTAATCATTGATTTGACCAAGATCTGCTCCTGATGGTCTTGGAAGATCATCTTGCTCTGCATCAATCAATGCTTCAATTTCCTGCTCTTGATCATCGGTCAATTTAAAGCCGTCGGGACCGAAGAATTTAATGCCATTATCTTCAACAGGATTGTGGGAAGCGGATATCATAATTCCCGCTTCCGCCTGCAATGCTTTCGTTAAAAAAGCTACACCTGGTGTCGAGATGACCCCAAGACGCATGACCTCTGCTCCAATTGACAATAACCCGGCAGCGAGTGCTCCTTCAAGCATCTCACCAGAGATCCTTGTGTCACGTCCAATCAAAACCTTCGGACGCTCGACGCCTTTTGTTACAACATAACCGCCATAACGGCCAAGTTTGAATGCAAGCTCCGGTGTTAATTCCTTATTCGCGACGCCTCGTACGCCGTCCGTGCCAAAATATTTACCCATAATCATTCGACCTCTCTTTCTATTCTTTCCATTGATCTATGTTTCACGATTGATTCGTTTTTAGTTATTCTGTCGCGTCTCCGTCATCTACCGCTTCACCTTCAACGACTTCAATGTCCACTTCAATCGTTTCAGGTTGTACGGAAGTCACCCCTTCAGGAAGGGGGATATCCACTTCAACGGTTTGACTTTCTGTCACTTCTGATACATCGACCGGTACTTCAGGAAGCGCCTCAATGCCATCAAGTACTTCCTTAGGCCCGGAAATGGTGACTTCTTCTGTTTCCGTACTAACCGATTCAATCAGTACGCCTTCTGTATTCCCACCACGAGCGGCAACGTTTAATGGGATGCTTTTCGTACGGGTGGCGATCGGAACGGACACATTCACAGTCGTTGGATCCAAGAGGACATTCAACTCATTCCCCTGATTATCATAAACCTTCACAGGGGCTTCCTGAGCTTCAATCGACTCTGTAGCTCCTCCGACATCAATGATCGCTTTCACAGAGGCTACACGCTCAATGACCGACGAAGCTCCCGTAATGGCAACTTGCGAAGGATCCACTTCTGGCTCACCGAGCTCGAGCGCACTATCCAGGTTTCCTTGATTGATATAATCAATGTTCACTTCATAATCTTCGGTCACTTTTTGCTCTATCGTCACTTCAATGATTTTCGGATCGAGCGTGACTGCCAGCTGATTGGATATCCCTGAATGCTGTAAGGACACCTCATGTGTACCCGGACCGAGCCCATTCAAATCTACAAAAACCGTAAAGTTCTTTTGTCTGGAAACAGGAGCGACAGCAGAGGTCGGCCCCTCAACAGAGACGGATACTTCTTGTGGAATTCCGCTGACTACGTATTCTTCACTATCAAACCTGATTTCCAATGGGATGTTTTCCATTACTTCCATATCTGAGGATGACTGATTGAAGAACAAAGAATCAGAGTCCATATTGTTATCGACATTCACCGTCACCCAAAGAAGACCCGCAAGCATAAGGGATATGATTCTTATAAACCATAC
Organism: Halobacillus sp. Nhm2S1; assembly: GCF_019599545.1. Lineage (GTDB taxonomy): Bacteria > Bacillota > Bacilli > Bacillales > Halobacillaceae > Halobacillus. The sequence goes on from NZ_JAIEZV010000006.1 coordinate 97,087, forward strand.
ACTCTTGAACCAATTATCCATTCTTTTTCCCCCTCCAGTTCCAGCTTTTCACCGCAGGGGCGGAGTAATCCAATTCTGTACGCAAGATCTCTTCCAGTTTCACTTGATCAAGGTCTCGATGCAATTCCCCGTTCTTCGTACAGGAAATAGCTCCTGTCTCTTCAGATACGACGATCGTTAATGCATCCGTCACTTCACTGATTCCCATGGCTGCTCTGTGCCTCGTACCCAGTTCCTTGGAAATGAAAGGACTCTCTGAAAGCGGGAGGTAGCAGGCAGCAGCAACAATTTCATCATTTTTAAGTATAACCGCTCCATCGTGCAAAGGAGTGTTCGGTATAAAAATATTCGTAAGCAATTCGCTCGACAAGTGCCCGCCGACACGAATGCCTGTCTCTACGTAATCTCCCATACCTGTATCACGTTCAATCGTAATCAATGCACCGATGCGGCGTTTGGCCATGTAGTTACAGGACTTAATGATCGCCTGTAAGGTTTTCTCGGTGTCTTCTTCTTCTGAGGTATTCCTGCTGAAGAAACTCCCTCGTCCCAGTTGTTCTAAAGCTCTTCTGAGTTCAGGCTGGAACAAAATGATGATTGCGAGGAAACCCCACGTAATCGCTTGTGACATCAGCCACCTTAATGTGGTTAGTCCAAATAAATTACTCAATAACCATATACCCAGAATGACGAAAATACCTTTTAAGAGCTGAACGGCTTTCGTTCCCTGGATCAGCATGATTAATTTATATACAACAAACCAGACAAGGGCGATATCCACAGTAATCAAGAAATAATCTAAAACATCCAGTCCCCCATCAAGCATGCCTACACTTCCTTTTAGATATAATAAACCTTAAAAATTCACATTTACCATTATATCACATAACCTTTCCTGTATATATGGAGAACATACCGTCCTGAGGACAGACTTATCCCGTTTTATGATTTTTTGGCTGTTTCAGGGAACCTTAGCACCATTCTGTTTAATTAAATAAAGCAAGGAAGCTTGGGCCTCCTTGCTTTATTTAATCTGATTCAAATGAGAAAATCGCCTTGAATGTTTTCTTCGTATGATACCAGACCCATTCGTAAACCTGGTTCACTTCGGTTAACTCCCCTGAATAGGCCCGGAGATTATTGCGGTCAAGTCCATCATCCGTTTCCACTTGATCAGAAGACTCATTGAGGATATCGCCATTGATAAGGGTAATATCCCCATCGACTTTCCCGTCAATCCTCAAATCCCCATTTCTGACGACAAGATCCCCTTCAACCGTAACGCCTTCAGGTACAATGACCGTATGATCCCGTATTTCGAGGTTCTCCTGCTTGGACACTGTTACTTGCTGGTCCTGGTTCCATGCGGTAAATATACCACTGAACATCAATATGAAAAAGACGGCAGCAGCTGTAAGCATAGGATGCCTTTGCAGCTTACGAAGATAGTTTTTCCTCTTCTTCTCTTTTGGCAAATTCGCCATTACAGTCGCCGTAAATCGTGGCGGCGCAGATACAGGGGTCGCGTTTGTGATCAATGTCGTCGTTCTCTTTAGTTCATGAAAGTGATTTTGGCAGGATGGACAGCTTTGTAAGTGATCTCTCAGTCGTCTCTCTTCTTCTTTATTTAATTCGCCATCTAAATACTTATGCATAAGTTCAACGGCTTCTCTTTTGCAATTCATTCCCTCTCAACTCCTTCACACATGTCGAAGCCTCTTACGTAAAGCCTCTCTACCTCGATGGACTCTCGTCTTAACAGTCCCTACTGGAATATCCAATACCTCCGCAATCTCTTGAAGAGCAAGCTCATCTAAATAACGAAGCACGATGACGCTCCTATATTTAGGAGGAAGTGCCAATATCTCTTTGTGAATGTACGACTGTAATTCAAGGCTTTCCACTTCTTCTTCAGGTAAAGCTTGGTCGGCAGCTAATTGCGAATACATGTCTAACCCTTCGGTCCCCTTCACTTCTGCATCCAGATGGTAGTCCGGCTTTTTTTTACGGATCCGGTCAATCGACAGATTCGTGGCTATCCTATACAACCAAGTGGAGAACTTCCTTTTCTCATCAAACGTATGGAGATTTGTGTAGGCTCTTATAAAGGCTTCCTGGGCCAGGTCTTCAGCTTCATACGAGTTCCCAACCATTCGCAGACAAATATGAAAAACTTTATTCTGATAAAAAGAAACGATGTCTTCGAAAGCGGATTGATTACCCTTTTTCACTTCTTTTATTTTTTGCTTAATCATGGTTTCCATCTTCTAATACCTCCGCTATACGTGCGGTCGTTAACCTTTACGGATGACCTCGCCACAAAGTTTCATAAATTTAATATTTTTTTAGCTAATATAAGTTTAACTTTTTTTAGTATCGGTTATAAAGCTGTAAATGTAAAAAATTTCTTAGGAGGAAATTTAATATGAAGCGAGTGACCGCTTTGAAGAAAGAAATCGAAGCTTGTCGTGTGGAAATGATTCGTTTAGCCAGCCTCCATAAGTTGAGCTCGCCGGAAGTTGTACGCATGAGTGTGAAATTAGACCACCTGTTAAATGAATATGATGAAATAACCCATAAAAAACAGCAACCCACCTTGCAAAAAGCGGGTTACTGCTAAGAATCGTTCATTTATTTCAAGCTTTCACCAAATAGAGACCCCATTAAACCTACCGCTACGCTAGCGGTTTTATTTTTTTCATCGAGAATCGGGTTTACTTCTACGAATTCCGCTGATGTGATCATCCCTGACTGATGTAGCATTTCCATCGCTAGATGGCTCTCACGATAGCTTAGGCCACCCATGACAGGTGTTCCTACGCCAGGAGCTTCATTAGGATCCAGTCCATCAAGGTCTAAGCTTAAATGAACCCCATCCGTACGATCTTTCAAATAATCGACTGTCTCTTCCATCACTTGCGTCATTCCCATACGATCAACTTCGTGCATCGTATAGACTTTGATGCCCTTCTCTTCAATAAGCACTCTTTCTCCTTCATCAAGAGAACGAGCTCCAATGATCACAATATTTTCTGGTTTAATCTTCGGTTCATAATCATGGATACTTGTCAGTTTTTCATGGCCGATCCCTAAGCTTACAGCAAGCGGCATACCATGAATATTACCCGAAGGCGAACTGTCTCCTGTGTTCAAGTCACCGTGAGCATCATACCAGATGACCCCAAGGTTTTCATAATGTTTAGCAACCCCTGCGAGCGTCCCCATAGCAATACTATGATCTCCCCCAAGTACGAGTGGAAAACGTTTATTTTCAACGACTTCATCCACCGCTTTTGCAAGACGGCGACTTCCTTCAGCAATTTCATTCAAGTTACGTAAATTATCCTGTTTCTCATCTGTATTTTGTTTTGGGCGAGGAATCTCAATGTCCCCTAGATCTTCAATGTTATACTTCAATTGCTCTAGACGTTCAACCATACCCGCATAACGAATAGCACTTGGTCCCATATCCACGCCTCGACGCATTTGTCCAAGGTCCATAGGTACACCGATAACTGAAAGCTGTTTATTCATTAAAGTTCCTCCTTTTTTCTCTACTATAATTGTATCCGTTTTTCCCGTTATGACTCAACTGGACATCTTTATGTATATATATACGATAAATAGTATGAAAACGTATGTAATCATGCATGTTTACAAGGTTTGAAACCTTTTTCCATATTGTAGGGGAAGTGAAACACACATAGTAAGCAACGTCACAGATTTTTCAACCCTCAGGATAGATGAAGGTTCGATCCTTATGGGTATATAGCGGGAACTAGAAGAAATCTATAAATGTAACAACACTAAAGCCATTAGAAAAGAACATAAAAAAACCTGACATCAAACGTTGATGTCAGGTTTAAAGAGTGGAGCCTAGCGGGATCGAACCGCTGACCTCCTGCGTGCAAAGCAGGCGCTCTCCCAGCTGAGCTAAGGCCCCGTATGGAGCGGGAGACGGGATTCGAACCCGCGACCCCCACCTTGGCAAGGTGGTGTTCTACCACTGAACTACTCCCGCATATAAAATTGAAAGATGAGCCATGAAGGATTCGAACCTTCGACCCTCTGATTAAAAGTCAGATGCTCTACCAGCTGAGCTAATGGCTCGTATTGTCATAACATCTAGTATAACATCTTTAAAAGAAATGGCTGGGCCAGCTGGATTCGAACCAGCGCATGACGGTACCAAAAACCGTTGCCTTACCGCTTGGCTATGGCCCAACAGTTACAAAAATAGTATATACCATCTAAAGATCATTATACAAGGAATGTTTATTTTCATAAAAAATAGCTGATCATGGATGTCAGCCGTTATCGTCAAATAAATAAATGGTGGAGGGAGTAGGACTCGAACCTACGAACCCGATGGGAGCGGATTTACAGTCCGCCGCGTTTGGCCAACTTCGCTATCCCTCCACTTTGACTAAATAAGTGGTGCCGGCCAGAGGACTTGAACCCCCAACCTACTGATTACAAATCAGTTGCTCTGCCAGTTGAGCTAGGCCGGCTTATGAATTTAATGGTGGAGGATGCAGGGTTCGAACCTGCGACCCCTTGCTTGTAAGGCAAGTGCTCTCCCAGCTGAGCTAATCCTCCGATAAGTGGTGACCCGTACGGGATTCGAACCCGTGTTACCGCCG
>NZ_JAIEZV010000007.1 GCF_019599545.1 Halobacillus sp. Nhm2S1
CTTGCATGTATTAGGCACGCCGCCAGCGTTCGTCCTGAGCCAGGATCAAACTCTCCATAAAAGTTAAGTTTGACTTGCTCATTTGCACACCGAATGTGCTTTGTTTCAAATCTCTTCTATAAAAGAAGAAATGTTTTGACGTACTGGTTGGTTCGTTCAGTTTTCAAAGATCAAATGTCTTGCCCGCCGCTTTGTCAGCGACTTTATTAGTTTATCACTTTCGGTTGTTTGTGTCAACAACTTTTTTGTGATGTTTTTTCTGTGTCGTTTTGGCGACAAGTAATAATTTATCATGTCTGCCTTGCAGTGTCAACAACTTTTTCCGAAATAAATTCTGTTGTTTCGCTGCTTTATTTTGTTTTCCGACAACGTTTAATAATATATCACAGACTAAAAAAGAAAAGCAATGCCTTTTTTGAAATTCATTAAAAAAAGTTGGTTCAATGAGCAAACATGCATATGAAAAGCCCTGATCTACATTCAGGGCTCTATTTTTGACCTATAACATTATTGATAAGCTGAAATGATTATAGCATTAATTTTGCTTCTTCTTCCTGGGCATATACTGTAGACATTCTTCTCTGGTTGCAAATCTGCGGAAGATTTGAAAAAGAACTTCATACCTTTCTTCCATCGCTTTTTTCAGTCCTTGGTCGATTCTGTGGTCTCCGAGGTCAAACGTGATTTCTTCCATTTCTCTCTTTAGTAAGTATTCAATTTCACGACGTTCCTGTTCATTAATCATTAAACCATGCACCTTAAAGGACCTCCCTTGAACAACTCTCTATATTTTTACCCTAAATCTTGTGTTTTTAGCATAGGTTGTCCTTTTTTTCATATGTATAGAACATATTGGAAGGAAGGTGAACCGTGCAATGAGTTTCTACACATGGAAAGCTGAGCGGATGAAACGCTATGGAGTGGTGGTGGCTTTGGCATTTTTTTGTGCCCTCTTCTTGTGGATCGGACAATGGAGTCAACTCCCCGTGTTTTCTAATGAAGGATCGCCCCGTGCGTTAACACAAGGAAGTGATAAAAATCCGAACGTTGCACTGACATTTAATATAAGCTGGGGAACTGAGAAGGTCCACGATGTGTTGAAGCAGCTAGAGGCAAATAAAGCCCAGGCAACTTTTTTCGTAAGTGGAGAATGGGCGGAGCGTCACCCCGATATTATTAAGACGATTCATGAGGGAAAACACGAAATTGGAATGATGGGTTATAAATACGAAAGTTACCTTGAACAGAAGCCTGCACAAGTACAACAAGACTTAAACAAAGCAAAGGATGCATTCGGGAAATTAGGTTTTGAAGAGATCAAATGGATCCGACCTCCTCATGGTCATATGGATAAAGAGGTCTTAAAAGTCATTGAAAACGAGGGATTGCAAGCGGTTCAATGGAGTATCAACCCTAGAGACTGGGAGAATCCAGGAACCAATACCATCATAGATACCGTCCTGAATGAGGGTTCTGAAGGAGATATCATTTTGATGCACGCTTCTGACTCAGTGAAGCAGACAGCGAAAGCACTTGAGGTGATCTTACCCGGTTTGAAACAAAAAGGACTGAAATTTGTAAGTATTACAGAGCTGGTTAGTGGCACAGAATCAGAAACCACACAAGTTGAATAATGCTTAAAAAACAACCACCGCTTTTTTTAGGCGGTGGTTGTTTTTTAAGCAGCTTTTTCAGATGGTTTTGTTATACGGTGAAGTAAAATGAGTTGATAGGCATTACAGATAAACAAAGGAATAATCATCAACCACACATAATCACTGCCCTGAGCCCTTAAAGCAGGGACCCATTCTACACTCGTGACTACGACCATAAAGAATAGTGCAGGAATAAACGCGTGCCACTTCGTTTCCTTTGCTTTTATGTAAGCAACGACCACGGAAAGACCAAGCAGACCTAAGGCTGTCCATAAAAATGGCCAGATCGATGCGCCTTCTGCTGCTTGATATCTAAAGTACACAAGATCAAATAGTGTAAAAGCGATTAAGAAGAGCTGGACAGGGACCCACAAAGAACGGAAAATTCCCTTCCCGAACTGATTGACTGTCAGGTAGGCGAAGAACCCCATTTGACTAATAATGCTGAATATAAACCCAAGACCTGCAAAAAATAACAATAAGCCAAAGAGCTCAAAGAGTTGGAAGGGCTTCAGCACTTCAGCATATGAATCATATTTAAAAACAAAACTGATGATCAACGTCGTCAAACCGCCAATCCATAAGGTCGTTAAAAACAACCTGACCCATTTACGACTATTCACGGAATTTCCCCCTATATATACAAAAGACTTTTCCACCGTATTTTACCACGAAGTCGAGCTTTTTTCCTCCGGTCTTCGTATAAATTCTCCCGAATCGCAGATAGTAAACGTAAGGAGAACTTAAGAAAGGGGACATGCAAAATGTCCAAACTCCGATTCTTATGTCCCGTCCTGCTCCTTGTACTACTGGCTGCTTGCAGCGGCGCTTCCAGTGCAAGTGAACAGACGGATTATGATACAACGAAAAAAATGATCGTTGATATTCTGAAATCGGACGACGGGAAGAAAGCAATGACTGAAGTCCTTTCTGATGAGAAAATGCAGCAACAGATGGCCCTTGAGTCAGAAGTTGTATCGCAGGCAGTCCAAAAGACACTGGTATCTGAAGAAGGAAAAGCTTTTTGGAGTAAATTGTTCTCCGATCCGAAGTTCGTCCAAGAGTTCAGCAAAGTCCTTGAAGATCAGCAGAAAAAGCTGATGAAAGGATTAATGAAAGATGCCGAGTACCAAAAATTGATGATTGAGCTTTATAAAAACCCTGAAATGATGAAGGAAATGGTCACCGTCATGGAAGGGCAGCAATTCCGTGCGCACCTGCAAAAAACAATTGAAGAAACATTGAACAGCCCTGTTTTCCAAGCGAAAATGAGTGAGACCTTATTGAAAGCAGCGGAAAAAATGCAGAGTGGTGGCGGAGAGAAATCTGATTCTTCCGGTGAAGGTGGAGGAAGTAGCAGCGAAGAACAATCTGGCGGTGGCAGCAGTGGTGAAGGCGAAAAAAGTCAGTAAGGCTGACCACAAGCCAAAAAAACACGCACTTCTTTGAGAAGTGCGTGTTTTAGTATTAATACTTATCGATTACTTTTGCAGCCATATTACGGTAAATAACACCGATTGGATGATCTGCCTGGTAGACAGATGGCGCGAAAACGTCCTCTTCTTCGTACGGCTGTTGAAGCGGCACATGCCCAAGTACTCCAGTCTGCAGAGTTTCTGCGAGCTTCACACCGCCTCCTCTACCGAAGACGAACTCTTTGTTCCCTGTCTCTTTACTTTCAAAATAAGCCATATTTTCAACGACACCAAGAATTTCATGTTCCGTTTTCAGAGCCATTTGCCCTGCCCGTGCAGCTACAAAAGCGGCCGTCGGGTGCGGAGTCGTGACGATGATTTCTTTAGAAGACGGAAGCATCGAGTGTACATCCAATGCCACATCCCCCGTTCCTGGCGGCAGATCAAGAAGCAGATAATCGAGGTCGCCCCATTCTACTTCTTTGAAAAAGCTCGTCAGCATTTTACCGAGCATAGGTCCACGCCAGATGATTGGAGAGTTATCTTCCACAAAGAAGCCCATCGATACAAGCTTGACTCCGAATCGCTCGACAGGAATAATCTTCTCCCCGCGTACGACCGGCCGTTCTTCTACACCCATCATATCCGGCACACTGAATCCGTAAATATCCGCGTCAATGATGCCAACTTTCTTACCAAGGCGTGTCAAGGCTACAGCAAGGTTAACAGTGACCGTAGATTTTCCTACGCCACCCTTACCACTCGCAATGGAGATGAATTTCGTCCCTGTATTTCCACCTAGAAGAGAAGCTTCTTGATCCTGCTCCGCTTCTGGTTGGAATCTTTGAATCACTTCATCTGGAAGCTGATCGAAACGTAAGCCGACCGTTGCCGCTCCACCACTTTTCAGCGCATTGACAATTTTCTGCTGCAATTCCATTTGTTCAGCCGTGTTTGTCTTTCCGATCAAGATCTTTACGCTGACGTGATTTTTTTCTTCCTTAATTTTTATCTCTTCAACTCCACCGGTTTCTTCCAACGTTTTATGTAAAAACGGGTCTTCGATTGAATGGAGGATTTCTAGTACTTTTCCTTCTGTCAACAAGCCGGTTCACCATCCTTAGAAATATGTTTCACTATGGCTAGTATAACATATATGAAACGCTTTCTAAGTGATTTGCTTCAATCAGTCTTCAGAAGGCAGCTCTCTTTCTGTGACATAGCGGAGCACTCCTTGATAGATGGACGCTGACATTTTTCTTTGGTAGTCATTATCCTTTAACAATTCCCGCTCCCCTGGGTTTGATAAAAATCCAGCTTCCACTAAAACCCCCGGGGCTTTTGCGTGCTTTAGAATATAGATACTGGACAAACCAAAAGCTCCCCGATCCGTGTTCCCTATATTCTCTTTGATTTCAGATTGAATAAACTTGGCCAAAGTTTTACTTTCCTCGTTCTTTGGATAATAAAAGGTCTGGGCCCCGCTCCATTTTTCAGATGGAATCGCATTCAGATGTAAACTGATGTATAAATCCGCTTCCTTTTCTTCGATGTACTGTACTCTGTTCCTGACATCTTCCGCCTGCCTGCGCCGCGCTCTTTCTGCTTCGTCGGATGCAAGGTCATTGTCATCATCACGGGTGAGATACACGAGTGCTCCTCCTTGCTGCAAATAATCACGAAGGTACTCAGCCATTTGCAAAGTAATGACTTTCTCTTCCGTACCATCTTTGCCAGAAGCACCAGCATCAGGTCCTCCATGCCCTGGATCCAGTACAATCACTTTCCCGGACAGAGGAGATGACCATACCGTCCACGCATCCTTCGCTTCCTGAATCGGATAGGACACAGCGCACACCAGTACAATGATCCCTGCTAACCATAAAAATGTCTTCAACCTAGGTTTTCGCATGCCTCACACTCCCTTATACTCCTCCCTTTTTCACTATATGGGACAGGGTGGACAAATATGAGAAAGCATAAGGTAGCTTTTTTCAGCAAGGGGAAAGGCTCTCAAACCTTGTTTTCATTTTAGACAAGCAGCCTGATGCGATTCTTTGAAGGGTCTAAGGTGTAAATCACCCCTTCATGTTCATCGACAGCAGCCCCCATTCGCCGGATTCTATCCATCGCTTCTTTCCTAGAGTGGTCCTGAGGAAAATGAATATCAAACCATTTCAACCCTGCTTCCTGATCCCCTGCAGGCGGGGCATCGGCACCCTTCCATGTGTTGAGGCCGATATGGTGATGATAGTTAGCCGATGATATAAACAAGGCCTCACCACCGAGCCTGCTTACTAAATCGAATCCTAAACCTTCACAATAAAATTGCTTCGCTTTTTCAAGATCGGAGACATGGAGATGTATATGTCCCATCACCGTCCGATCCGGAAGCCCCATCCACCCGGCGTTGGTTTCAAAGCGAAACAACTCCTCAATATCCAATGGGTCAACCGCCATCTTCACCTCACTCCCGAACCATTCCCATAGTGATGAGGGGCGATCGATATATACTTCAATGCCATTACCATCAGGATCCGAAAAGTAGATCGCTTCACTAACGAGATGATCTGCCGACGCTACCTGGATGTTATTCCTGGTCAAGTGTTTGACCAAATCGGCAAGGTCTGCCTTTTCCGGCAGAAGAAGAGCAAAGTGATACAACCCTGTTGCTTTTCTGTTTGGTGGTTTAACATCCTTATCCTCTTCAAGGACGAGAAGCGGCCTTTCTTCCCCTGCACTTAAATAAACAGCACCATCGGACTGATTCCATATTTGAAACCCGATCATGTTTGTATAAAACTTTATGGATTGCTTCAGATCCATGACCCTCAAAGTGACCTGTGTGACATGGGTGTTTTCTTTTTCATGAAAAAGCATGTGAACCCCTCCATACGGATATCTTTTCCCTCAGTATATCGGAATAGGAATTCTGCAGGTATTCATATGCTTTTAAGCATGCCTGACCCCGGTTTTGCTTTCATTGGCGCCAGGCACCTATCCGCGAGATTCAGTGTCTGGCACCATGTGTCCGACACCACCTGTCAGCAACCAAAGTCATGACCATGAGCTAAACGCACAAAAAAAGACTCCCAACCGAGTCGGTTGAGAGTCTTTTGTATAAGCATCGATTAACGCTTGGAGAATTGTGGAGCGCGACGTGCACCTTTAAGACCGTATTTCTTACGCTCTTTCATACGTGCGTCACGAGTCAATAGACCAGCGCGCTTCAATGGTGTACGGTATTCAGGATCCGCTTGTAACAATGCACGAGCGATTCCGTGACGGATTGCACCTGCTTGTCCTGTGAATCCACCGCCATCTACGTTTACATATACATCATAGTTACCTTCAGTTTCTGTAACAGCTAGAGGCTGTTTCAGAATCATACGAAGAGTTTCATATGGGAAAAAGTCTTCAGCATCACGTTTGTTTACTACTACACGACCAGTTCCTGGAACAAGACGTACACGAGCTGTTGAGCTCTTACGACGACCAGTACCTGAGTATTGTACTTGTGCCACTAAGATTACCTCCTTTGATTATCCGCGAAGTTCGTAAACTTCTGGTTTTTGTGCTTCATGCTTGTGGTCCGCACCAGCGTAAACATGAAGTTTCTTGCCCATCTTACGTCCAAGACTTCCTTTTGGAAGCATCCCTTTAACAGCAAGTTCTAGCATTTGCTCAGGGTATTTCGTACGCATTTCGTTAGCCGTACGGGATTTCAAACCACCTACGTGGTTAGAGTGACGATAATAGATCTTATCGTTGATTTTGTTACCTGTAAGTTGGATCTCACCAGCATTGATGATGATGACGTGGTCACCTGTGTCAACGTGTGGTGTGTATGTTGGTTTATTTTTACCGCGAAGGATCGCAGCAACTTCGCTCGCTAAACGGCCGAGTGTTTGCCCTGCAGCATCCACAACATACCATTTACGTTCAACGTTGTTTTCATTTGCCATGAAAGTTGTGCGCATATCGGTTTCCCTCCTGAAATGTTTGATTTCTCATAGACTTCGTTACTACTTTATCATTTATCTCGAATACGATTAGTTTTCCGGGGCTAACCGTGGTACAGAAATAAAATGCCATAGAATATAATATAACACCTTGTAACTATATGTCAAGGGCATGCACACCTGGATTCGTTGTTTTTTTAAAAAGAGTTCCTCATTTTCGGGGTCCAACCCCAACTAATAAAACACTTCCCATAAAAACAAGCCTTGCGGGGGTGCCGTCTTGCCTGCTTCGTTACGGTTTTTCGCTTCGATGATCCGCTTTACATCTTTGGGATCACGTTCGTTCCTTCCAACCTCTAACAGAGTTCCGACAAGAATCCGGACCATGTTATAGAGGAACCCTGACCCCCGGAAGACAAATACAATGTCATTTCCCTCTTTTGATACCTCCGCTTTATAAATCGTCCGAACCTTGGTCCCTTTGAGGTCTGTCTTCGGTGAACAAAAAGAGGTGAAATCATGCTCTCCCTCAAGGTGTCTGCATGCTTCTCTCATCCTTTTGATATCGAGTTCTGCGCGGACATGATGCGTATAATGACGGCGGAAGAGATCAGGCCCATGAGCCTGATGCACATAATAGCGGTACTCTTTTCCCTTCGCATTGTATCTCGCATGAAATTCTTCAGAAACCTGGTCCGCAGAAACGACTTGAATATCGTCCGGAAGAAGCGAGCCTAATGCTCTTTTCCAATTAGCGATTGGAATATGAAGAGGAGTGTCGAAGTGAATCACCTGACCGACGGCGTGAACCCGTGCATCCGTCCGTCCAGAAGCGACCACTTTTACCTGGTCCCCTTTATGCATTTTCCTTAATGCTTTTTCAAGTTCTGCCTGAATGGTATTTCCATTAGGCTGAACTTGATAGCCGGCATAATTCGTCCCATCATAACGAATGACCATACGAATTCTTTTCATAAAAAGTTCCTCCCCGTCAGCTTCTCGTCATGAATAGGGCGATGACTAATAGAGCGAACAGAACATACAAAGAAATATCAAGCTTTGATATCCTCAGTTCCCTGAGCTTCGTACGACCTTCCCCTCCTCGATAACCACGTGCTTCCATAGCCATAGCAAGCTCCTCAGCTCGTTTGAAGGCGCTCACGAACAACGGGACTAAGAGAGGGACTATCGCCTTCACACGGTCCTTTAACGCGCCTGTGCGGAAATCTACCCCTCGGGAGGCCTGGGCTTTGGAAATCTTCTCTGTCTCCTGCATCAAAGTTGGGATAAAGCGGAGAGAGATCGACATCATCAACGCCAGTTCATGGACAGGGAACTTCACTTTTTTCAAAGGACCTAACAACTCCTCAATGGCATCTGTAATTTCAATCGGCGTTGTTGTCAATGTAAGCAGCGAGGTTACAAGGATCAGGAGGAAGAACCGTAATGAAATGGCTCCCCCCTGGACAAGACCTTCTCTGTAGACATCCCAGCCCAATATGGAAAACACGACGTCCCCTTCCCTCGTGACAATCAAATGGAGAAGGAACGTAAACACAATAAGGAACCATACCGGTTTCAAACCTTTCATAATGTAACGGAATGGCACCCGGGAAAGCAACGCACTTCCAACAGCAAAGAGTGCAAGTACCCCGTAGCTCATAACAGAGTTAGCAAAAAATACGATCACAACATAAAAGAAAATGATAGCGATTTTTGAACGAGGGTCAAGGCGGTGGATCACGGAATCTGACGGTATATATTGGCCGATAATCAAAGAACTACTCATGATCGCTGTCCCCTCTCACTTTGCGGGCTAATTCTTTTGCTAACTCAGCTATGGTCTGTCCTTTATATTCAAGTTCAATCCCATACTCTTTCTCCGCTTTACTCAGGAAAGCAATAACTTCGGGAACATCCAACTGTACATTTTCAAGGTCTTCCTTCTGGCGAAAGATCTCCAATGGTGTCCCTTCCTTATAAAGTTCCCCTTGGTTCATAATTAAAATATAATCCGCATAGGCAAGAGCATCTTCCATACTGTGAGTGACTAAGATGGTCGTCAGCCCCTTTTCATGATGAAGGTCATGAAACATGTCCATTACTTCTCTCTGCCCGCTGGGATCTAGTCCTGCGGTCGGTTCATCCAAGACAAGGACCTCGGGATCCATCGCCAGCACACCTGATATAGCTACACGGCGCATCTGCCCGCCGCTCAAGTCGAATGGTGAACGGTCGAGCAAATCTTCAGGGAGCTTTGTTGCCTTAACCGCAGCTTTCGTACGTCGCTCAATTTCTTCTTGGGGAACACCGAAATTTTGTGGACCGAAGGCAATGTCTTTGGCGACTGTTTCCTCGAACAATTGATGCTCAGGATATTGGAAAACAACCCCGACTTTTTCACGCAGGTCTCTCAAGTTCTTGTTTTTAACTCCAGCTTCAATAGTATAATCACCCAGCTGTATTTTCCCTTCGGTTGGTTGCAGCAGTCCGTTTAAGTGCTGGATCAATGTCGACTTTCCTGAACCTGTGTGGCCGATGACAGCTACAAATGATCCCGATTCGATCGAAAACGACAAATCATTCAGTGCTTTGTGTTCGAATGGGCTGTTCGGTTGATAGGTATAGCTTACGTGGTCAAACGAGATGTGCATAAGTCCTCCAACAACTCCTGGTGATTGAGTGGCTCACGAGATAGGCTTAAACCTTCTTCTTTAAGGTGGTCAGCCATTTTACTTACAAACGGAGTATCCAAGCCAATTTCAGTCAACTGTTCTTTTCTTGAGAATACGTCTCTGGGTGTTCCTTCCATCCAAACCTCTCCACCATTCATGACGATCACTCTTGAAGCCATTGTCACTTCTTGAAGATCATGGGTGATGGTCACTAATGACAGATCTCTTTCCTGCTGCACATCGCTTACGGTCTGCATGATTTCTTTTCTTCCTTTTGGATCAAGCATGGCGGTTGCTTCATCAAGAATAATGAATTCCGGTGACACAGCAAGAACGCTGGCGATAGCAACCCGCTGTTTTTGTCCTCCTGATAACCGATGGGGTTCATGGCTCTCGTATGCTTCCATACGGACAGAGTCCAGGCTTTCTTTAATGCGCTCAACCATAAGTTCCCGAGGCATGCCGTGGTTTTCCATACCGAACGCAACGTCATCTCTGACCGTGGTCCCTACAAATTGGTTATCCGGGTTTTGAAAAACCATCCCCACCTGTTTTCTGACATCCCACACTGTCTCATGTGTCACTTTCATTCCATTGACGATGATTTCCCCTTCCTGAGGAAACAAAAGTCCATTCATTAATTTAGCAATTGTCGATTTGCCTGATCCATTATGACCGATGATGGCTACCCACTCATCCGGACCTATGGTGAAGCTCACGTCCTTTAACACCCAGGGCATGTCTTCCTGGTATTTAAAAGACACATGACGAAACTCGACTTGTCTCTCTCCCATCTGTGTTCCTCCTCTGCTCAACTGACTATTTCCCAGGAAATATGACATCATTTCCTATCAACCGGAGGATGGGTCATTTAAAAATCGACGCCATCCCAACGGCATTTCCTTCGATTTGGATATAAAAAAAGGGCTGGATGTAACCTCGCGATGAGATTCAGTCCTGCCCTTTAACCCTCATGGTATTCATTAAACTAGTTCAATGATCGCCATTTTCGCTCCATCACCTTTACGCTCGCCTAGCTTAAGCACGCGAGTGTAACCACCTTGACGGTCTTCATAACGTGGGCCGATGTCAGAGAATAGCTTTTGCAAAGCTGTTTGCTCTCCTTCTTCGTCCGCTTGCGCATTGTAAAGGAATGATTCAGCTTGACGACGGGCATGTAGATCGCCGCGTTTCCCTAGTGTAATCATTTTTTCTACAACAGATTTAAGCTCTTTCGCTTTAGCTTCTGTTGTTTCCAAACGTTCGTGAATGATCAAGTCTGTCGCTAAGTTACGAAGTAGCGCCATACGCTGATCTGTTGTACGTCCTAGTTTTCTAGCCATTGATAATCCCTCCCTTATCTGAATCTCTTAGATGTGTTCTATCAATCAATCGTCTTTTCTTAGACCTAATCCAAGTTCGTCCAACTTGTGCTTCACTTCTTCAAGTGACTTGCGACCAAGGTTACGTACCTTCATCATGTCTTCTTCAGACTTATTCGCAAGTTCCTGCACTGTATTAATACCAGCGCGCTTCAAGCAGTTGTAAGAACGGACAGATAGATCAAGTTCTTCGATCGTCATTTCTAGAACTTTTTCTTTTTGGTCCTCTTCTTTTTCAACCATGATTTCAGCTTTTTGAGCTTCATCTGTAAGGCCTACAAAGATATTGAGGTGTTCCATATAGATTTTAGCCCCAAGAGAGATCGCTTCTTCCGGACGAATGCTGCCATCCGTCCATACATCCAACGTCAACTTATCAAAGTTAGATGTTTGACCGATTCTAGTGTTCTCTACTTGATACGTTACACGGGATACCGGCGTAAAAATAGAGTCAACTGGAATAACGCCAATTGGTTGATCCTCATGGTTGTTTCCTTCAGCCGGACGATATCCTCGGCCGCGTTCTGCTGTAATACGTGCACGGAAGCTGGAGTTGCTATCTAATGTTGCGATGTGGAGGTCCGGATTAAGGACTTCTACATCACTGTCGTGCGTAATGTCAGCCGCTGTAACTTTTCCTTCACCCTGTACATCAATCTCCAAAGTCTTCTCTTCGTCGGAATAAACCTTCAAAGCTAGTTTCTTCAGGTTAAGAATGACTGTGGTTACGTCTTCGACGACACCTTCAATGGTTGAGAACTCATGAAGGACCCCGTCAATTTGAACTGATGTGACAGCAGAGCCGGGAAGTGAGGATAATAGGATACGACGCAAGGAGTTCCCTAGAGTTGTACCATACCCACGCTCAAGCGGTTCTACGACGAACTTACCAAAAGTAGACTCATCGCTGATCTCGACCGTTTCAATCTTTGGCTTTTCAATTTCGATCATTTACACTAAACCCTCCTTCAAAACGTCGAAACCCCGGTTAGACAATAGGTCTAACCGAAATTCCTCAGGTAGGCAGTCCCGATAAAAAGACAACTGCATATTTTCTCTGTCTAAGACGGTGATGATATAAAAGCTATCATAAACCATTATAGACAGGGTGACAAATTCTATTCAGAACTATTATACGCGACGACGTTTTGGTGGGCGGCAACCATTGTGTGGTACTGGAGTTACGTCACGGATTGCCGTAATTTCAAGACCTGCTGCTTGTAGAGAACGGATTGCTGCTTCACGACCAGCACCAGGGCCTTTAACTGTTACTTCAAGAGTTTTCATACCGTTGTCCATAGCGTCTTTCGCTGCAGCTTCAGAAGCCATTTGAGCAGCGAATGGAGTAGATTTACGGGAACCTTTGAAACCAAGGGATCCGGCACTGCTCCATGAGATAACGTTACCTTGAACATCAGTGATCGTTACGATTGTGTTGTTGAAAGTAGAGCGGATGTGTGCCACACCGGACTCTATATTCTTTTTCACGCGACGCTTACGACTACGAGTGTTTCCTTTACGTGCCATATAGTTAGCTTACCTCCTTTGTGTTGCTTATTATTTACGTTTGTTAGCCACGGTACGACGTGGGCCTTTACGTGTACGAGAGTTGTTTTTTGTCTTCTGTCCGCGAAGTGGAAGTCCACGACGGTGACGGATACCGCGATAAGAACCGATCTCGATCAAACGCTTGATGTTAAGAGAGTTCTCACGACGAAGGTCACCTTCCGTGTTGTGTTGTTCCACTGCTTTACGGATTTTACCTAGTTCGTCTTCTGTAAGATCGCGAACGCGAGTATCTTCAGAAACGCCAGCTTCAGCTAGTACGTCTTTGGCAAGGGATTTACCGATACCGTAAACGTAAGTTAGGGATACGACTACTCGCTTGTCACGAGGAATATCTACACCTGCAATACGTGCCATAAGTTACGTGCACCTCCTTCAGTTTTAGCCTTGTTTTTGTTTATGCTTAGGGTTTTCACAGATAACCATGACTTTACCTTTACGTTTGATGACTTTGCATTTTTCGCAAATTGGTTTTACAGAAGGCCTTACCTTCATCATCCATACCTCCTTTAAGATCGGAGTTTTATTTATAACGGTACGTAATACGTCCTTTAGTTAAGTCATAAGGGGAAAGTTCTACCGTTACCTTGTCTCCTGGTAAGATTCGAATGAAGTGCATGCGAATTTTACCGGAAACGTGAGCTAAAACGGAGTGACCGTTCTCGAGTTCAACCTTGAACTGTGCGTTCGGTAAGGTTTCAACGACGGTCCCTTCTACTTCAATTACATCGTCTTTCGCCATCGAGTTGATCTCCCTTCTTCAAATCAGTCACTGCTTCATTGACATATTTTGATACGGCAAATCGAAGCTTGCCATTTGTGACACGACCAGTTTCCAGAAGGCTGTCCTGGACTTCCGGAGAGATGAAATCCATAAGCTCAACATGTTGCAAATTCTTTTTCTTTGGTCGATCATACTTACGTTTCTCTCCGTCGGCAAGCAGCACAAAGCGGCCATCCAGTACATCGATTACTACCGCGTACTGTCCTGCCTCACGCCCCTGCACAATACGAACAATTTGACCTATTCGCGGACTCGACTCAGATTCGTTCAAAAACGATCACCTTCATTTAGGATTTTGTAAGGATTTCGTATCCTTCATCCGTAATTGCAATCGTGTGCTCAAAGTGAGCGCACTTTTTACCATCTTGAGTGACTACCGTCCAATGGTCGCCGAGCGTCTTCACATAGCGAGAGCCTGCGTTCACCATTGGTTCTACAGCCAATACCATTCCAGGCTTAAGACGTGGTCCTTTGTTTGGCGGGCCGTAATGAGGAATTTGAGGATCCTCATGAAGCTCCTGCCCTACGCCGTGTCCCACATACTCTCTTACGATTGAAAAACCTTCAGGCTCAACGAAGCTCTGGATGGCATGAGATATATTTGAAAGGCGTACACCTGGTTTTGCTTCATCAAGTCCTTTAAACAATGATTGCTCAGTAACTCTCAACAATTCCATGGTTTCATCATCGACGGTTCCGACCGGATACGTCCAGGCCGAGTCTCCGTGATAACCTTTATATTTGGCACCAATATCGATGCTGATGATATCACCTTCGTTCAACACCCTGTCTCCAGGGATGCCATGAACGAGTTCTTCGTTGACAGATGCACAGATACTTCCACGGAATCCATTATAACCTTTAAAAGATGGGATTGCATCCATACTGCGTATGAATTCATCTGCAATCTTATCCAATTCCCCGGTTGTTATACCTGGTTGGATCTTTTGTTCCAGCTTTTGGTGCGTCAAGGCGACGATCCGCCCTGCTTCTCGCATAATATCTAATTCCCGTGAAGTCTTACAAATAATCATTCAGCTAGTTCTCCCAGCTTTTGATCGATGTCTTGGAATACTTCGTTGATATCTTTGTCACCTTCGAATGATACCAAGTACCCTTTTTCTTGGTAGAAATCAAGTAGAGGTTGTGATTGCTCAACATTGACCTCCAGGCGCTTTCTTACGGTGTCAGGCTGATCGTCTTCGCGCTGAATCAACTCAGAGCCATCGTGATCACATTTGCCGTCTTCTTTCGGCGGGTTGAAGACCACGTGATAGGTAGCACCGCACGTCGGGCAGATGCGTCGTCCAGTAAGACGCTCGATGAGTTGCTCCTTAGGAACATCGATATGAAGAACATAGTCCAAAGACTCTTCCATATCAGTCAAGAGGTTCTCAAGGGCTTCTGCTTGGGCGATTGTTCTTGGGAAACCGTCTAACAGGAATCCTTTTTGACAATCGGGTTTACTTAGACGCTCACGAACGATTCCGATGGTCACTTCATCGGGAACCAATTCGCCTTTGTCCATATAGGATTTGGCTTCTTTGCCCAGTGCTGTTCCTTCTTTGATAGCTAATCGGAACATATCTCCAGTTGAGATATGAGGGATGTCATATTTTTCGACTATCTTCTCAGCCTGAGTACCTTTACCGGCACCAGGGAGACCCATCAGAATTAAATTCAACGTGTTCCCCTCGCTCTCATTTATTCATTAGCTTTCACACTAATTATTTAATGAATCCTTGATAGTGGCGTTTAACAAGCTGACTTTCCAGCTGCTTCATAATCTGAAGGGCAACCCCTACAACGATTAGAAGACCGGTTCCTCCGATTTGAATACTTGGCGGCAACTGCGCAGCAGAGCCCAAGATGATCGGTAGGATAGAGACAGCTGCTAGGAAGATGGATCCTACGAACGTCAAACGGTACATCACACGAGTCAAGTACGTTTCCGTATTTGCTCCAGGACGAATCCCCGGGATATACCCGCCTTGCTTCTTCAAGTTTTCAGCCATTTGTTCCGGATTGACTTGAACAAATGTATAGAAATAAGTGAAGGCAATGATCAACGCTACATAGATAATCATTCCAGGCCAGTTTTGATAATCAAATATATATTGAATGACGGAGGCGACTTCACTGTTCTCAAAGAGACCAGCTACGGTTCTTGGTGCGATAATGAAAGATATCGCAAAGATGACCGGGATGACTCCTGCAGCATTCACTTTTAGTGGTAAGTGAGTGGAATGCCCACCTACTGGCGAACGGTTAACCAAACGTTTTGCATATTGAATAGGAATTTTACGAAGGGCTTGTTGGATGAAGATGACTCCCACAACAACCGCAATAATAACAAGTACAATCAGAGCGATGATAACCAAGTTAATGAACAACTCTTCTCCGGCACCGGAGATGTATTGATCATACAACTGGTTCACACCGTTCGGGATTGCAGCAACAATTCCTGCAAAGATTAGAATGGATATACCATTTCCAACGCCGTGTTCAGTGATTTGCTCACCAAGCCACATTAGAAACGCTGTACCGCCTGTCAAGACAAGAGCAATGATTAAGAATTTTGTAACCCCTGGATCAGCGATCAATTGACCACCAGCCAGCGCATTAAAACCTATAGACATGCCGATGGCTTGAATGAAAGCGAGCACGATCGTTCCATAGCGGGTAAACTGAGCTAATTTTCGACGGCCGACTTCACCTTGCTTCTTCCATTCCGCAAACTTAGGAACAACGTCCATCTGCAACAATTGCATGATGATGGAGGCAGTAATGTAGGGCATGATCCCCATAGCAAAGATGGAGAAGTTTTGTAATGCCCCGCCTCCGAATGTGTTCAGGAAACCGAACGCATTCTGTTCATCCATGAAATTGATGGCTTCTCTATTTGTAAAAGGAACCGGGATGAATGTTCCCAGGCGAAAAACAATGAGCATCAACATAGTGAAAATAATCTTCCGTCGAATATCACCCACGCGCATAAAATTGGAGATTGTCCGGAACATTAAATCACCTCAGTTTGACCGCCCGCTGCTTCAATTGCTTCTTTCGCGGAAGCAGAGAACTTGTGAGCTTTCACTGTAAGTTTCTTTTCGATTGAACCTTTAGCTAGCACTTTGATTCCGGCTTTTTGGTTGCTTACCACACCAGACTCAAGCAATAGCTCAGGAGTAACCTCTGTGCCTTCTTCGAAGCGATTCAGTGCATCAAGGTTGATAATCGCAAATTCCTTACGGTGAACGTTAGTGAAACCACGCTTAGGCAGGCGTTGGAAAAGTGGCATTTGACCACCCTCGAAACCTGGGCGAGTTTTGCTTCCTGAACGCTGGCCTTGACCTTTGTGACCACGGCCGGAAGTTTTACCGTTACCAGATGCCATACCACGACCTACGCGGTTACGTTCTTTACGAGTACCTTTAGCAGGTTTTAGTTCATGCAGTTTCATGCGTTGCACCTCCTTATATCTTTTGTAGAATTAAACTTCTTTAACCGAAACTAGGTGAGACACCTTATTAGCCATACCTCGGATCGCTGGGTTATCTTCAAGTACGACAGTTTGACGGATCTTGTTCAGACCTAGCGCCTTGACAGTAGAGCGCTGATCTTGCGGTCTACCAATAACACTGCGCGTGAGGGTAATTTCTAACTGTTTAGCCATTTTATTTCCCTCCTTATCCTACAGTTCTTCTACTGATTTACCACGAAGTTTAGCGACGTCTTCTGCACGCTTAAGCTCGCTAAGTCCAGTGATTGTAGCACGTACCATGTTGATTGGCGTGTTAGAACCAAGTGACTTAGATAGGATGTCTTGAACACCTGCAAGCTCAAGTACCGCACGGACAGGTCCACCAGCAATGACTCCGGTACCTTCTGCTGCTGGTTTCATAAGAATGTTACCTGCACCAAAACGTCCATTGATTTCGTGTGGAATTGTCGTGTTCTTCACTGGTACTGTGATTAGATTTTTCTTAGCATCATCAATGGCTTTTTTGATCGCTTCCGGCACCTCTTGGGCTTTCCCTGTACCGAATCCGACATGACCATTTTTATCTCCTACTACAACCAAAGCAGCAAAACGGAAACGACGTCCACCTTTAACTACCTTAGCTACACGGTTGATGGTAACTACGCGTTCTTCAAGATCAAGTTTGTTAGGGTCGATGTTTGTAATCATTTATGTCCCTCCTTTAACTATTAAAATTCTAGGCCGGCTTCGCGAGCGGCTTCAGCTAGTGCTTTCACACGTCCATGATACAAGTAACCTCCACGGTCGAATACAACAACTTTAAAACCGTTGTCGATCGCACGCTTAGCCACTAATTCACCGACTTTTTGAGCAGCCTCGACATTGCCTGTAGCATCAAGGTTGAAGTCATTGTCGACAGTAGACGCACTGGCTACTGTTACTTGGCTTTCATCGTTGATTAGCTGAGCATAAATGTGTTTGTTAGAGCGATATACGTTCAAGCGTGGGCGTTCAGCGGTGCCAAAGACATTCTTACGAACGCGTGCATGACGCTTTTTACGTACGACATTTTTATCTGCCTTCGTGATCATCAGGGTCACTCCTTTCTATACGTTAGCTACGAAACTTACTTAGCTGTTTTACCTTCTTTTCTGCGTACATATTCGCCTTCGTAGCGAATTCCTTTACCTTTATAAGGCTCTGGAGGACGGATCGCACGGATCTTCGCAGCTACAGCACCAACAAGTTCTTTGTCGATTCCTTTAACTGTTACTTTCGTGTTGGATGGAACCTCGATTTCGATACCTTCGTGGTTATCGACTTCAACAGGGTGAGAGTAACCAGCATTGATTACAACATTTTGACCCTGTTTCTGCGCACGGTATCCTACACCGATGATTTCAAGACTCTTCTCATAGCCTTTAGAAACACCTTCAACCATGTTACCGATCAGGCTGCGTGTAGTACCATGAAGAGCACGGTGTTCTTTGTGGTCGCTCGGACGAGCTACAGTAAGAACGTTGTCCTCAACTTTAACTGTGATGTCCTTGTGGAATGTACGAGTCAATTCCCCTTTAGGACCTTTAACTGTAATCGTGTTGTTATCCTGGATGATTTCTACACCTTCAGGAATTTCAAGTGATTTTAAACCTACGCGAGACATATGTTTGCACCTCCTGTCTGATCTGTTTTTTTACCAGATGTAAGCTAGAACTTCGCCACCGATGGCTTGTTCACGAGCTTCTTTATCTGTTAATACACCTTTTGAAGTGGATACAACGGCTACACCTAGACCGTTAAGAACTTTCGGAAGTTCTTCAGCGTTAGCGTAAACACGTAGACCTGGCTTACTGATACGCTTCACACCAGTAATTACACGCTCATTGTTTTGGCCGTACTTAAGGAAGATGCGAAGAACTCCTTGCTTGTTGTCTTCAACAAACTCGTAGTCACGTACAAAACCTTCACGCTTAAGGATATCAGCGATTTCTTTTTTAACGTTGGAAGCTGGAAGCTCAAGCTTCTCGTGACGCACCATGTTAGCGTTACGAATACGTGTCAGCATATCTGCAATTGGATCTGTCATTGTCATAACTCATTAACCTCCTTCCCTGTTTCGGGTTTACCAGCTGGCTTTTTTGACACCAGGGATTTGACCTTTATATGCAAGTTCACGGAAACAAATACGGCAAAGCTTAAACTTACGAAGTACGGAGTGCGGACGTCCGCAGCGTTCACAACGCGTGTATTCGCGCACTTGGTACTTCTGTTTACGCTGTTGCTTCGCGACCATTGATTTTTTAGCCACTATTTTCCCTCCTTATAGTTAGCTCATTATTTTTGGAACGGCATACCGAACTGAGCTAGAAGTTCACGTGCTTCTTCGTCAGAGTCAGCTGTAGTGACAATAACGATATCCATACCACGCACTTTGTTTACTTTATCGTAATCGATTTCTGGGAAAATCAATTGCTCTTTAACACCAAGTGTGTAGTTTCCACGACCGTCGAAAGCTTTCTTAGAAATACCACGGAAGTCACGCACACGCGGAAGAGATACAGCAATCAGCTTTTGGAGGAATTCGTACATGCGCTCTCCACGAAGTGTAACCTTCGCACCGATTGGCATACCTTCACGTAGGCGGAATCCTGCAATTGATTTCTTCGCTTTAGTGATGACTGGTTTCTGACCAGTGATCAATGTTAGTTCTTCTACAGCTGTATCAAGTGCTTTCGCGTTTTGAACAGCGTCACCTACACCCATGTTGACAACGATTTTCTCAACTTTTGGTGTTTGCATGATGGAATCATATTCAAATTTGTTCATCAAAGATGGAACAACTTCTTCTTGATATTGTTTCTTTAGTTCGTTCATCGTGTGGCCCTCCTTTCTTCTATGGCTTATTTATCTAGTGCTTCACCAGATTTTTTCGCGATACGAACTTTCTTGCCGTCCTCGACTTTGTAACCAACACGTGTCGGCTCACCAGTCTTAGGGTCGATTGGCATTACGTTGGATACGTGGATCGCAGCTTCTTGTGTTAGGATTCCACCTTGTGGATTTTCCTGAGAAGGCTTCGCGTGCTTTTTCACTTCGTTCACACCTTCAACAAGAACACGATCTTTCTTCGGATAAGCTTCAAGGATCGTTCCTTGCTTGCCTTTATCCTTACCAGTAATCACCATTACTTTGTCACCTTTTTTTACGTGCATTCTTCGCGCACCTCCTTAACAAGGCATTTCATTCAGGCTTTTATAATACTTCTGGAGCTAGAGATACAATCTTCATGAATTTAGCATCACGAAGTTCACGAGCTACCGGTCCGAAGATACGAGTACCGCGTGGTCCTTTGTCATCACGCACGATTACTGCTGCGTTTTCATCAAAACGGATGTAAGAACCATCTTTACGGCGTACTCCACTCTTAGAACGTACGATAACAGCTTTAACAACTTCACCTTTTTTAACAACGCCCCCTGGTGTTGCCTGCTTCACAGTAGCAGTGATGACATCACCAATGTTAGCTGTTTTGCGGCCGGATCCACCCAATACTTTAATCGTTTGGATTTCACGAGCACCAGAGTTATCTGCGACTTTCAGACGAGATTCCTGTTGAATCATACCATGTAACCTCCCTTCGGATTAACTCCGAGCGAACTTTAATTAGATAATGACAGACTCTTCAACAACTTCTAGAAGACGGAAACGCTTAGAAGCAGACAATGGACGAGTTTCCATGATGCTTACGATGTCGCCGTTTTTCGCTTGGTTGTTTTCGTCATGCGCTTTGAACTTTTTGGAATACTTTACGCGCTTGCCGTAAAGTTTGTGGAACTTATAAGTTTCTACTAGTACAGTGATGGTTTTATCCATCTTGTCAGAAACGACACGGCCAGTATAAACTTTACGATTATTACGTTCAGTCATGTGAGGGTGACCTCCTCTCATCTATTAGTTATTTACGCCTAGCTCACGTTCACGAGCAACGGTCTTCATACGTGCGATGGACTTGCGAACTTCACGGATACGTGCAGTGTTCTCAAGTTGACCTGTTGCCAATTGGAAGCGTAGGTTGAAAAGTTCTTCTTTAAGAGACTTAACTTTTTGTTCAATTTCGGCAGTGGTTAATTCACGGATCTCATTAGCCTTCATTGATTTCACCACCAATTTCTTCACGTTTTACGAATTTCGTACGGATCGGCAGTTTGTGTGAAGCAAGACGCAACGCTTCGCGTGCAACCTCTTCAGATACACCTGCGATCTCGAACATGATTTTCCCTGGCTTCACGACAGCTACGAAACCTTCTGGAGCACCTTTACCGGAACCCATACGTACTTCTAGGGGTTTAGCAGTATAAGGCTTATCAGGGAAGATTTTAATCCAAACTTTACCGCCACGCTTCATGTAACGAGTCATCGCAATACGCGCTGCCTCGATTTGGCGGGCTGTGATCCATGCTGGATCGATTGCTTGCAAACCATATTCACCGAAAGCTACTTCAGTACCGCCTTTTGCACGGCCTTTTAAGCTTGTACGGTGTTGACGACGATATTTAACACGTTTAGGCATTAACATAATGCTTTTCCCCCTTCCTTACTTGTCAGTTTTAGTTGGAAGGACTTCTCCACGATAGATCCACACTTTAACACCAAGTTTACCGTAAGTGGTGTCAGCTTCTGCAGTTCCGTAATCGATGTCTGCACGAAGTGTGTGTAGTGGTACTGTTCCTTCACTGTAATATTCAGCACGAGCGATATCCGCGCCACCTAGACGACCAGATACTTGGGTACGAATACCTTTAGCTCCTGCACGCATAGCGCGTTGGATTGTTTGTTTCTGAGCACGACGGAAAGATACGCGGTTTTCCAATTGACGTGCGATATTGTCAGCTACAAGAGTAGCGTCAAGATCTGGTTTTTTCACTTCAACGATGTTGATGTGAACGCGTTTACCAGTTAGTTGGTTTAGTGCTTTACGAAGTGCTTCTACTTCAGAACCGCCTTTACCGATAACCATTCCTGGCTTAGCTGTGTGCACAGTAATGTTTACACGGTTTGCTGCGCGTTCGATTTCTACCGTAGAAAGAGCAGCATCTTTAAGACGATTTTCAACATATTCACGAATCTTAATGTCTTCATGTAACAAGTCTGCATAGTCTTTGCCAGCGTACCACTTGGATTCCCAATCGCGGATGACGCCGATACGAAGACCTACCGGATTAATTTTTTGACCCACTGATTATCCCTCCTTTTTTTCTGATACGACCACTGTGATGTGGCTTGTGCGTTTGTTGATTTGGCTTGCGCGGCCCATTGCACGAGGGCGGAAACGTTTAAGAGTTACGCCTTCGTTTACAAACGCTTCGGAAACGTATAGGTTTTCCGGGTCCATTTCATAGTTGTGTTCTGCGTTAGCGATCGCGGAGTTAAGAAGTTTCTCAACTACTGGAGATGCGCCACGCTGTGTTAGACGTAGTGTAGCTAGAGCTTCACCAACATTTTTTCCTCGAATTAAATCAATTACCAAACGAGCTTTACGAGGAGCGATACGAACGGTTTTAGCAACTGCTTTAGCTTGCATTAGAGTGCCTCCTCTCTATATTAACGTTTTGTTTTCTTATCGTCGCCAGAGTGTCCCTTGAACGTACGGGATGGCGCGAATTCACCTAGTTTGTGACCAACCATGTCTTCAGTCACATAAACTGGTACGTGCTTACGACCGTCATAAACGGCGATTGTGTGTCCGACGAAGTTAGGGAAGATCGTAGAACGGCGAGACCAAGTCTTTACGACCTGCTGTTTATTATCTTCGTTCAACTTCTCGACTTTTTTCATTAAATGATCATCTACAAAAGGTCCTTTTTTCAGGCTGCGGCCCATGAATAAACCTCCCTTCGCGATTGAGAGACGGGTGTTATTGCCCGCCCGACAATCCCGTTATTTTTTACCGCGTCTACGCACGATATATTTATCAGACGGCTTGTTGCGTTTTCTCGTTTTGTATCCAAGAGTTGGTTTACCCCATGGAGATACTGGAGATGGCATACCGATTGGTGCGCGTCCTTCACCACCACCGTGTGGGTGATCACTAGGGTTCATTACGGAACCACGTACTGTAGGGCGCTTACCTTTCCAACGAGAACGTCCAGCTTTACCTACGCTGATTAGTTCGTGCTCAAGGTTACCAACTTGACCGATCGTTGCACGGCAAGAGCTTAGTACCAAACGAACTTCACCAGAAGTTAGACGTACAAGCGTGTATTTCTCTTCACGACCAAGGATTTGTGCAGAAGCACCTGCAGAACGGACAAGTTGTCCTCCGCGTCCCGGCTTAAGTTCTACGTTGTGTACGATTGTACCAACTGGAATGTCTTTCAACTGAAGTGCGTTACCTGGTTTGATATCTGCACCTTCACCAGAAATAATTTCCGTTCCAACCTTCACACCTTTTGGAGCTAGGATGTAACGTTTTTCACCATCAACATAATTGATTAGTGCAATGTTAGCGGAGCGGTTCGGATCATATTCGACTGTAGCAACGCGTCCAGGTATTCCATCTTTGTCACGCTTGAAGTCGATAATACGATACTGACGCTTGTGGCCTCCGCCCTGATGACGAACTGTCAGCTTACCCTGGTTGTTACGTCCACCTTTTTTATGAAGTGGAGTGACAAGGGAGCGTTCAGGCTTATCAGTTGTGATTTCAGCGAAATCAGATACTGACATGTGTCGACGACCGTTAGTAATTGGTCTGAACTTTTTAATCGCCATCTTTATTTCCCTCCTTCATATTTCAATTCGTGTATTTTATGCTTCGAAGATTTCTAGTTCTTCGCTGTCCTGAGTCAATGTGATGACTGCTTTCTTACGATCGGAGCGGTAGCCGCCGTAACGACCCATACGCTTGAACTTACCTTTAAGGTTCATTGTGTTGACTTGTGCAACTTGAACGCCAAAGATTTCTTCAACTGCTTTTTTAATTTCAGTTTTGTTAGCTTTCGGGCTAACTTCAAACGTATATTTCTTTTCTCCCATAAGATCAGCAGAATGTTCAGTAATGACAGGGCGCTTGATAATATCGCGTGGTTCTTTCATTATGAGAGCACCTCCCCTGCTTTTTCAGCTGCTTCCTTAGTAAGGATCAGCTTGTCATGCGTTAGCAAGTCTAACACACTTACTTGTTCTACAGGAAGACTTTTCACTGTAGGGATGTTGTTAGATGAAAGAGTTACATTTTCGTCTGCTTCAGCAGTAACGATCAATGCTTTCTCGTTAACATCTAGTGCCTTCAGGATGTTTGCAACTTCTTTTGTTTTTGGAGCATCAAGAGATAGGCTCTCAAGAACAATGATGTTATCTTCTTTCACTTTAGAAGAGAAAGCAGATTGAAGTGCTAAACGACGTACTTTTCTAGGCATTGTGTAGCTGTAGCTGCGTGGTGTAGGACCGAATACAGTTCCGCCACCTACCCATTGTGGTGAACGGATAGATCCTTGACGCGCACGGCCTGTACCTTTTTGGCGCCATGGTTTGCGTCCGCCGCCACTAACTTCAGAACGTCCTTTTACTTTGTGTGTGCCTTGGCGAAGATTCGCGCGTTGCATCAACACAGTTTCGTGTAATACGTGAGTATTGGGTTCAATTCCAAAAACAGATTCGTTTAGTTCGATTTCACCAACGTTAGAACCGCTTTGGTTTAATAGTGCTACTTTAGGCATGACATATCCTCCCTTCGTTTATTATTTGCTAGCCTTAATTGCACTTGTAATCTTAACGTAAGATTTCTTCGCGCCTGGTACGTTACCTTTGATAAGTAGTAGATTACGCTCAGCGTCCACTTTTACTACTTCAAGGTTTTGTAGAGTTACTGTTTCGCCACCCATTTGTCCAGCAAGACCTTTGCCTTTGAAGACTTTGGATGGGTCAGCACCTTGTCCCATAGAACCGGAACGACGGTGGAAACGGGAACCGTGAGTTTTAGGTCCAGTAGATTGGTTGTGGCGCTTGATCGCACCCTGGAAACCTTTACCTTTAGAAGTTCCTGTAACGTCAATAGCGTCACCAGCTTCGAAAATATCAACTTTAACCTCTTGACCTAGTTCATAGTCATCAAGGTTTGTATTACGGAATTCACGAACGTAGCGCTTAGGTGTTGTGCTTGCTTTATCAGCGTGCCCTTGAGCAGCTTTCTTCAAGCGGTTTGACTTTTCATCAGCAAAACCTAGTTGGATCGCTTCATAACCGTCGTTTTCTGTTGTTTTCTTTTGAAGAACAACGTTTGGCTCAGCCTGAACGACTGTTACTGGGATCAACTCGCCATTTTCAGAGAAAATTTGAGTCATGCCGACTTTTCGTCCTAAGATTCCTTTCGTCATCCGTTACACCTCCTATTATCTTTACGATTTATTTATAGTTTGATTTCGATATCCACACCAGATGGTAGATCCAAACGCATAAGTGAATCAACAGTCTGTGGTGTTGGATTAACAATGTCGATTAGACGTTTGTGTGTGCGCATTTCGAACTGCTCACGAGAATCTTTATACTTGTGAGTCGCACGAAGTACAGTATAAACAGAACGCTCTGTCGGAAGCGGGATCGGACCAGATACATTAGCTCCGGAACGCTTCGCAGTGTCTACGATCTTTTCTGCGGACTGATCAAGTACTCTGTGATCATACGCCTTTAAACGAATACGAATTTTCTCTTTTGCCATTATTTTCCCTCCTTCTTCGCCCATTTTTGAAATAGACATTCTCCGCGAAAAAACTTGACCACCAGCCATGGCAAAGGGGCCGGGTGTGTCAACAACCTTTCGCTTCATCGCCTTTTATGACCAACATTACTTATTATATAGAAGAAATGCGGTCAATGCAAGGATAAATCCATAATTCTTTTCATTACGGACACTTAAAATATTATACTAGCGTTCAGTACTTTTTTCAAGGGGATAAAAAGCATTCATGGGCTTCCCGTCGATTGCTTCCGAATACCTCTCTGAAATCCATTGTCCATTAAAACAAATATGCAGGAGGATATCAACCATCTCTGTGTAAAGAATAATTTTCTAAACATTAGATAAAATCATCTTGATCCTTATCAGCATATCAGTAATGGAATGATAAAATACTGATCATCGATAAATCAGTATGCTACCTATTGTGTTACAGGGCAGTAGGATAAAGGAGAAAGAAATACATAATTTCAGGAAAGGTTTCAATGACAGTTTTGTATTTATTCACTAAAAAAGAGCAACAGCCAGAAGCTGTTGCTCTCTATATAGGATAGAACTGAAATTACTTAGTGATTTCAGATACTACGCCAGAACCTACTGTACGTCCACCTTCACGGATAGAGAAACGAGTTCCGTCCTCGATCGCGATTGGGGAGATAAGTTCTACAGTCATTTCAACGTTGTCCCCAGGCATAACCATTTCTACGCCTTCAGGAAGTTGAATAACACCAGTTACGTCCGTAGTACGGAAGTAGAACTGTGGGCGGTAGTTAGAGAAGAATGGAGTGTGACGTCCACCTTCGTCTTTAGCTAGTACATAAACTTCTGCTTTGAAGTTTGTGTGTGGAGTGATAGAACCAGGCTTAGCTAGTACTTGTCCACGGTTGATGTCTTCACGCTTAACACCACGAAGAAGTGCACCAATGTTGTCTCCAGCTTCAGCGTAATCTAGAAGCTTACGGAACATTTCAACACCAGTTACTGCAGTTTTGCTGGACTCTTCAGCCATACCGATGATTTCAACTTCGTCACCGACTTTAACTGTTCCACGCTCAACACGACCAGTTGCAACTGTACCACGACCAGTGATAGAGAATACGTCCTCAACTGGCATCATGAATGGCTTGTCAGTGTCACGGTCTGGAGTTGGAACGTACTCGTCAACTGCGTCCATTAGGTCGTAGATTGCTTGCTCGTACTTCTCTTCACCTTCAAGAGCTTTAAGAGCAGAACCGCTGATTACTGGTACGTCATCACCATCGAAGTCGTACTCAGAAAGTAGATCGCGAACTTCCATTTCTACTAGCTCAAGAAGCTCTTCATCGTCTACCATGTCAACTTTGTTCAAGAATACAACGATAGCTGGTACACCTACGTTTTTAGAAAGTAGGATGTGCTCACGAGTTTGTGGCATTGGACCGTCAGCTGCAGATACAACTAGGATCGCGCCGTCCATTTGAGCAGCACCAGTGATCATGTTCTTAACGTAGTCAGCGTGACCTGGGCAGTCAACGTGTGCATAGTGACGAGTTTCAGTTTCGTACTCAACGTGTGCAGTGGAGATTGTGATTCCACGCTCACGCTCTTCAGGAGCACCGTCGATCATGTCATATGCCATTGCTTCACCAGAACCAGAACGCTTGTGAAGTACAGTCGTAATCGCTGCAGTTAGAGTTGTTTTACCGTGGTCAACGTGTCCAATTGTACCAATGTTAACGTGGGACTTGGACCGGTCAAATTTTTCTTTACCCATTGTATATTTCCTCCTTTAGATAAGTAACAAATTTGGTTTTTGTAGATTTATGATGCAGCTTAGGAGTAAGCGGATGTCACTCCTAAGCTTACAATACAAGTTATACTTTAACTCGTTTAAAAAATCAATTATTCACCAGCATTTTTCTTGATGATTTCCTCAGAGATGCTCTTCGGAACTTCTTCATAGTGGTCGAAGTGCATTGTGTACGTACCGCGGCCTTGAGTGTTGGAACGCAACGCTGTTGCATAACCGAACATCTCAGAAAGTGGAACGAATGCTTTAACCACTTGTGCATTACCACGAGTTTCCATACCTTCTACACGTCCACGACGGGAAGTTACGTCACCCATGATGTCGCCCATGTATTCCTCTGGAATAACAACTTCTACTTTCATCATTGGTTCAAGTAGAACAGGCTTACACTTGTTTTTCGCCTCTTTAAGTGCCATGGATGCGGCAACTTTAAAGGCCATTTCGTTGGAGTCGACATCGTGGTAAGAACCGTCATATAGAGTCGCTTTGATGTCTACCATAGGGTATCCAGCCAATACACCATTTTCCATAGACTCTTTAATACCTTGTTCTACAGATGGAATGTATTCACGTGGTACAACACCACCGACGATCTTGTTAACGAATTCAAATCCAGCGCCTTCTTCGTTCGGTTCGAACTCAACCCAAACGTGACCGAATTGTCCACGACCACCAGATTGTCGTACGAACTTACCTTCCACTTGCGCACTTCCGCGGAATGTTTCACGGTAAGCTACTTGTGGAGCACCAATGTTCGCTTCAACTTTGAACTCACGCTTCAGACGGTCAACGATGATATCTAGGTGAAGTTCACCCATACCTGCGATGATCGTTTGACCAGTTTCAACGTTTGTTTCAGTTTGGAACGTTGGATCCTCTTCAGCTAGTTTACCAAGAGCGATAGACATCTTATCTTGGTCAGCTTTAGATTTAGGCTCGATAGCAACAGAGATTACCGGATCAGGGAATTCCATGGACTCAAGAATAACAAGACTCTTCTCGTCACATAGCGTATCACCTGTACCTGTATCTTTCAGTCCTACCGCACCTGCGATATCCCCTGCGTATACAGTGGAGATCTCTTCACGAGAGTTTGCGTGCATTTGTAGGATACGACCTACACGCTCACGTTTATCTTTCGTGGAGTTTTTCACGTATGAACCAGCACTCAAAGTACCAGAGTACACGCGGAAGAATGTCAATTTACCTACATAAGGGTCTGTCGCAACTTTAAATGCCAATGCAGAGAATGGCTCGTTGTCGTCAGGCTTACGTACGACTTCTTCATCTGTTTGTGGTACGTGACCTTCAATTGGAGGTACATCTAATGGAGATGGAAGATAGTCAAGAACACCATCAATTAGAAGTTGAACACCTTTGTTTTTGAAGGCAGAACCACAGAAGACAGGATAGAATTCAACACTTAGAGTCGCTGTACGGATCGCCGCTTTCAGCTGGTCGTTCGTGATTTCTTCTCCCTCTAGATACTGCATCATCAAGTCTTCATCAAGTTCTGCGACAGCTTCTACAAGCTTGCCACGGTACTCTTCAGCTTGATCTTGGTACTCATCAGGAATCGGGCGAGCTTCCGCACGTGTTCCCAAGTCGTCCATGTAGTAGTATGCTTCCATCGTTACTAGGTCGATGATTCCTTCGAACTCATCTTCTGCTCCGATAGGAAGTTGAACAGCTGCTGCATTTGCTCCAAGGCGGTCTTGCAATGTGCCTAGGGAGTAAATGAAGTCAGCTCCGATTTTATCCATTTTGTTAATGAATACGATACGTGGAACACCGTATGTTGTAGCTTGGCGCCAAACAGTTTCTGTTTGAGGCTCAACACCAGATTGTGCGTCAAGGACAGCTACGGAACCATCAAGTACACGTAGGGAACGTTCAACTTCAACAGTGAAGTCTACGTGACCTGGAGTGTCAATGATGTTGATACGGTGACCTTTCCACTGAGCAGTTGTAGCGGCGGAAGTGATTGTAATTCCGCGCTCTTGTTCCTGCTCCATCCAGTCCATTTGGGAAGCTCCTTCGTGAGTTTCACCAATTTTGTGGATACGTCCTGTGTAGAAAAGAATACGCTCTGTCGCCGTTGTTTTACCAGCGTCGATGTGAGCCATGATCCCGATATTACGGGTCTTTTCCAAGGAGAACTCTCTAGCCATGCATCTTTCTCCTTCCTGTTTGAACCTTTATTTTTTTGGTGATTACCAGCGATAGTGAGCGAATGCTTTGTTCGCTTCCGCCATCTTGTGCATTTCTTCGCGACGCTTCACAGATGCACCTGTGTTGTTAGCTGCATCTAGAATTTCGTTAGCCAAGCGCTCTTCCATCGTTTTCTCCCCGCGTAGACGAGCGTAGTTTACGATGAAACGCAAGCCTAGAGCCTGACGACGTTCTGGACGAACCTCAACAGGTACCTGATAGTTGGAACCACCTACACGACGAGCGCGTACTTCCAATACAGGCATTACGTTCTTCATTGCTTGGTCAAAAGTTTCCATAGCGTCATTTCCGCTACGCTCCTGAACTAGTTCAAAAGCTTTGTAAAGAATCTTTTGTGCTTTACCGCGCTGACCATTGACCATGATTTGGTTGATCAAGCGAGTAACAAGCTTAGAGTTATACATCGGATCTGGTAACACATCACGTTTAGCTACTGGACCTTTACGTGGCATATGTTCCCCTCCCTTCTTAGGTGTTTTTATTTAAGCGATATTTGCATATCGATTATTTTTTAGCTTTTGGCTTTTTCGTTCCGTATTTGGAACGACCTTGCATACGGCCATCAACACTTGCTGTGTCAAGGGCACCACGTACAACGGTATAACGTACACCTGGCAAGTCTTTAACTTTACCGCCACGGATAAGAACAACACTGTGCTCTTGTAGGTTGTGGCCTTCACCAGGGATATAAGCGTTAACCTCAAGCTGGTTAGTTAGACGAACACGTGCATACTTACGTAGGGCAGAGTTCGGTTTCTTAGGTGTCATTGTACCAACACGTGTGCAAACTCCACGTTTTTGTGGAGAAGAAAGGTCAGTCATACGCTTTTTATAGCTATTGTAACCTTTGTTCAAAGCTGGAGAGTTAGACTGCTTTGTTTTGCTCACGCGTCCTTTGCGTACCAATTGGTTAATTGTTGGCATGTTTGTATCCTCCCTTCATACTTTTTTAATACCACACATCCAGGTGGTTCATAAAAAGGCAAAAAACAAAGCTTTCGCGTAAAACGCCAAAACTTTATTGCTTTATCGCCACTGTAGCCGCACCAACATCAATACCACATGCATTCCCGAGCTCCTCCATCGAAGGTACCCGTATATGAGGAATGTTCAGTTGTTGGGCTAATTTAGCTACTTTAAGTGTCATCGACTGATCGGCATCGTCAGCCGTTATGACTTCAACCACTTCGCCATTTTTCATAGCTTTCAGTGTTTGTTTGGTTCCAATAATTATATCGGATTTAGCCTGTGCTACTTTTTCATAAGACATCTTCATATCCTCCAAAGTAACAAGGATAAATGGAAGCACCTTGATTATATTATCACTCACCCATATGCATGTCAACTGCATCTGGGTGAGTTTTTTGGTGCTCCCTTTAATTTTACACCTTGTTAACATCTACTTCTTTATTTTAAGAATGTGTGACTTCTTCCGTCACTTCTGGAACCTCTTGTCTTTGTTGCTCGGATTGCGCCTGGATCTTGCGGTAACGAGTCATACCCGTACCTGCAGGAACAAGCTTACCGATAATAACATTCTCTTTCA
This sequence comes from Halobacillus sp. Nhm2S1, assembly GCF_019599545.1. Lineage (GTDB taxonomy): Bacteria > Bacillota > Bacilli > Bacillales > Halobacillaceae > Halobacillus. The sequence continues at coordinate 31,222 of NZ_JAIEZV010000007.1, forward strand.
ATCCTAGCAACTCATCGCGCTTACCTTTAATAGCTGCGTCTGTAAGGACACGTGTTGTTTCCTGGAAGGATGCAGCGGATAGGAAGCTGTCTGTTTCAAGAGACGCTTTGGTAATACCAAGGATGACTGGTCGGCCGACTGCCGGCTGGCCACCTTCCATAAGCGCTTTTTGGTTCGCTTCTTTGAATTGGTGAATTTCAAGTAGAGAACCTGGAAGTACATCGGTATCACCAGAATCAAGGACACGTACTTTACGAAGCATCTGGCGTACCATAACTTCGACGTGCTTATCGGAGATTTCAACCCCTTGCATTCGGTAAACTTTCTGCACTTCTTTGAGAAGATATTCTTGAACGCCGTCAAGTCCTTGTACGGTCAGCAATTCTTTAGGATCAATAGAACCTTCAGTCAGAGGTTCACCTGCTTTGACCTCATCACCAACGGACACTTTCATCCGGGCACCATATGGGGCCGTGTAAGAACGTGACTCTACAGCACCTTGAACGACGATTTCCTGCTTCTCTTTAACTTCATTGACCTCGTGTACCGTACCATCAATTTCTGTGATAACGGCTTGACCTTTCGGATTACGTGCTTCCACGATCTCCTGGATACGCGGAAGACCCTGCGTGATATCGTCTCCGGCTACACCACCTGTGTGGAAGGTACGCATTGTAAGCTGTGTACCTGGCTCACCGATGGATTGTGCAGCGATGATTCCGACTGCTTCACCGACTTCAACTTCATCACCTGTTGCAAGGTTACGGCCATAACACTTCTTACAAACACCATGCTTCGTGTTACATGTGAATGCCGTACGGATTACGATTTCTTCAATGCCAGCATCAACGATTTGACGCGCGACATCTTCAGAAATGACTTCATTTCTTTCAACCATAACAGCGCCAGTTTCAGGATGTTTCACTGTCTGGAACGCTGTACGTCCGATAAGACGATCGATTAATGGTTCGACCACTTCGGTACCCTCTGTCAATGCAGCTACCGGGAGACCTCGGTCCGTTCCACAGTCATCCTCACGAACAATAACATCCTGCGCTACGTCTACAAGACGACGAGTCAAGTAACCAGAGTCAGCTGTCTTAAGGGCCGTATCGGCAAGTCCTTTACGGGCACCGTGTGTAGAGATGAAGTACTCGAGTACCGTCAGACCTTCACGGAAACTAGACTTGATCGGAAGTTCGATGATTCGTCCAGCCGGGTTGGCCATCAGACCACGCATACCAGCAAGCTGCGTAAAGTTAGAGGCGTTACCACGGGCTCCGGAATCACTCATCATGAAGATTGGGTTACGCGGGTTCAAGGACTTCATCAGACGGTTCTGAATATCATCTTTGGCCGCAGACCAAATTTCGATGACGCGATCGTAACGTTCTTCTTCAGTGATTAGACCACGACGGAACTGCTTCATGACCTTATCTACTTTCTCCTGTCCTTCATCAAGGATTTCCTGCTTCTCTGGAAGTACGACAACGTCGGATACACCGACAGTGATACCGGCCTTCGTGGAGTAAGCAAAACCAAGGTCCTTCATACGGTCAAGCATCTTAGACGTTTCACTGATAGAGAAACGTTTAAACACTTCTGCAATGATATCACCAAGGATACCTTTCTTGAATGGAGATACTTCTTCACGCTTCGAAATCTCTTCACGGATATCTGTACCTTTTTCAATGAAGTAATGATCAGGAGTCTTGATTTCCAAGTTCTCTTTCGTCGGTTCATTGATATATGGGAATGAATTCGGCAGCATTTCGTTGAAGATCAACTTTCCTACTGAAGTCAGTAGAAGCTGCTGATTCTGTTTTTCTGTAAATGTTTCGTTATTTAAGGAGCTAGCCTGAACTGCCACACGAGTGTGCAGGTGGGCATAGCCATTTTGGTAAGCCATTAGAGCTTCGTTCAAGTCTTTGAAGAACATGCCTTCTCCGATGGCACCTTTTCTTTCAAGGGTCAGGTAGTAGTTACCTAGTACCATGTCCTGGGAAGGTGTAACGACCGGCTTACCATCCTTAGGGTTAAGGATATTTTGAGCAGCTAGCATCAAGATGCGCGCCTCTGCCTGAGCTTCTGAAGATAGTGGCACGTGTACGGCCATTTGGTCTCCGTCGAAGTCGGCGTTGTATGCAGTACATACAAGCGGGTGCAGACGAATGGCACGACCTTCTACAAGTGTCGGTTCAAAGGCCTGGATACCCAAACGGTGCAATGTTGGTGCACGGTTGAGTAGAACCGGGTGTTCTTTGATGACATCTTCAAGGACATCCCATACTTCGTGGTGCACGCGTTCGATCTTACGCTTCGCTGATTTGATGTTATGAGCAAGACCTCGGGATACGAGTTCTTTCATAACGAATGGTTTGAACAATTCAAGGGCCATTTCTTTAGGAAGACCACACTGGTACATCTTCAAAGATGGTCCCACAACGATAACAGAACGGCCGGAGTAGTCGACACGCTTACCTAGCAAGTTCTGACGGAAACGTCCTTGCTTACCTTTCAGCATGTGAGAAAGGGATTTAAGCGGGCGATTCCCTGGTCCTGTTACAGGACGGCCGCGACGACCATTATCAATCAAGGCGTCGACAGCTTCTTGCAGCATACGCTTCTCGTTTTGAACGATGATTGTCGGTGCGCCAAGATCCAACAAACGCTTCAAGCGGTTGTTACGATTGATCACACGACGATACAAGTCATTCAAGTCAGAAGTGGCAAAACGTCCACCATCAAGCTGGACCATTGGACGAAGTTCCGGTGGAATGACCGGAAGAACGTCAAGAATCATCCATGATGGATCGTTCCCTGAGTTACGGAAGGATTCTAATACTTCAAGACGCTTGATTGCACGTGTACGACGTTGTCCTTGAGCTGTCTTCAGCTCTTCTTTCAACGTATCCACTTCACCATCAAGGTCGATATCGAATAGAAGCTTACGGATCGCTTCTGCACCCATAGCTGCCTGGAATCCTTGTCCGAATTTCTCTCGGTAAGAGCGGTACTCTTTTTCAGAAAGCAATTGCTTCTTCTCAAGAGCCGTCTCCCCTGGGTCCGTAACGATATAGGCTGCGAAATAGATGACTTCCTCCAACGCTCTCGGAGACATATCTAACACAAGCCCCATACGGCTAGGGATTCCTTTGAAGTACCAAATGTGAGAGACAGGGGCAGCTAGTTCAAGGTGCCCCATACGCTCACGGCGAACTTTCGCCTTTGTTACTTCAACGCCACAGCGGTCACAAACGACACCCTTATAGCGGACACGCTTATATTTTCCACAGTGACATTCCCAGTCTTTCTGCGGGCCGAAGATTCGCTCGCAGAAAAGACCGTCTTTTTCTGGTTTCAACGTACGATAGTTGATGGTTTCTGGCTTCTTAACCTCACCGTAGGACCAAGAACGAATCTTATCCGGTGAAGCCAGGCCTATTTTCATATACTCAAAGTTATTTACATCTAGCAAGGGGCCTACCTCCCTTTCAGTATCCAGGTTTTACCCTAAGCTTAGAACACGAGCAGCAGCAGTGTTTCTATCTTAATCGTCTAAGTTCAAATTCTCGGATTCTTTGGTTTGCTCTTCTTCGATATCACGCATTTCGATCTCTTGTTCATCACCAGAAAGGATCTTCACATCCATACCCAGACTTTGCAATTCTTTAATCAGAACCTTGAACGATTCTGGCACTCCAGGTTCAGGGACGTTGTCACCTTTAACGATGGCTTCGTACGTTTTCACACGGCCGACGACATCATCTGATTTCACAGTCAAGATTTCTTGAAGAGTATAAGCAGCACCATATGCTTCAAGTGCCCATACCTCCATCTCACCGAAACGCTGACCACCGAATTGTGCTTTACCACCAAGCGGTTGTTGTGTAACCAATGAATATGGTCCTGTAGAACGCGCGTGAAGCTTATCATCAACCATGTGCGCAAGTTTAATCATATACATGACACCTACGGATACACGGTTGTCGAACGGCTCACCTGTACGTCCATCATAAAGGATTGTCTTGGCGTCACGAGCCATTCCTGCTTCTTGCAATGTCTCCCAAACGTCTTCCTCTCGTGCACCGTCAAATACTGGGGTAGCAATCCTTTCACCCATCAAACGAGCAGCCATACCCATGTGCAGCTCTAGTACCTGACCGATGTTCATACGTGATGGAACACCTAGTGGGTTCAACATGATGTCAACCGGTGTACCATCTGGAAGGAAAGGCATATCCTCTTCTGGAAGAATCTTAGAGATAACACCTTTGTTTCCGTGACGACCAGCCATCTTATCCCCTTCAGAAATCTTACGCTTCTGAACGATATAGACGCGGATCAATTGGTTCACACCTGGTGGAAGTTCGTCACCGTCTTCACGGTTGAAGATCTTCACATCAAGGACAATTCCGCCTGCACCGTGCGGCACACGCAAGGAAGTGTCACGAACTTCGCGGGCTTTTTCACCAAAGATTGCGTGAAGAAGGCGTTCTTCTGCAGATAGTTCTGTCACACCTTTTGGCGTAACTTTACCAACTAGCAGATCTCCATCACTTACTTCAGCACCGACGCGAATAATACCGCGGTCGTCCAAGTCACGAAGAGCATCTTCACCAACGTTCGGAATGTCACGGGTGATTTCTTCTGGTCCAAGCTTCGTATCACGAGCTTCAGACTCATATTCTTCAATGTGAATGGACGTGTACACATCATCTTTAACGAGACGTTCACTCATGATGATCGCGTCCTCATAGTTGTAACCGTCCCATGTCATGAAGGCAACAAGCGGGTTTTGACCCAGTGCCAGTTCACCCATATCCATGGAAGGTCCGTCAGCCAGGATTTCACCTTGCTTAACGCGATCTCCTTTAGAAACGATTGGACGCTGGTTGTAACAGCTTCCTTGGTTAGATCGAATGAATTTCTGCAAACGGTAGCGATCAAGATCTCCTTCGACCTCTTTCCCATCCACTTCAGAAATGCGGCGCACGCGAACTTCTTTCGCTTCTACACGCTCAACAATTCCTTCGTGTCTACAAATGACTGCAGCACCAGAATCTTTACCAGACACATACTCCATGCCTGTACCGACAAGCGGTGCATCAGGTTTAAGCAATGGTACCGCTTGACGCTGCATGTTCGCACCCATCAAGGAACGGTTGGAGTCATCGTTCTCTAGGAAAGGAATACATGCGGTCGCTGCAGAGACAACCTGCTTCGGTGATACGTCCATGTAGTCGATTCGGTCGCGACTAACAACGGTGTTCTCACCACGGAATCGTGCGATAACTTCTTCATCTGTAAAGGCTCCATCATCTTCAAGCTTGGCGTTTGCCTGAGCGACTACGTAATTGTCTTCCTCATCAGCCGTAAGATAATCGATTTGCGCTGTTACTTTATTCGTATCTGGATCAACGCGGCGGTAAGGTGTTTCAATGAAACCAAACTCATTCACTTTCGCATAGGAGGAAAGGGAGTTGATCAAACCGATGTTTGGTCCTTCCGGCGTTTCGATCGGACACATACGACCATAGTGGGAGTAGTGTACGTCACGAACTTCAAATCCTGCACGCTCACGAGTCAGACCACCAGGTCCTAATGCTGAAAGACGGCGCTTGTGCGTCAGCTCTGCCAACGGGTTCGTTTGGTCCATGAACTGAGACAATTGCGAGCTTCCGAAGAACTCTTTGATGGATGCAATAACAGGACGAATATTAATCAATTGTTGTGGTGTGATGGAAGATGTGTCTTGGATAGACATACGCTCACGAACCACACGCTCCATACGGGAAAGACCGATACGGAATTGGTTCTGCAGCAATTCACCAACAGAACGCAGACGGCGGTTTCCAAGGTGGTCGATGTCATCTGTTCCACCCACATCGTGCAACAAGTTGAAGAAGTAGCTGATAGAAGATAGGATATCCGCAGGAGTAATGTTCTTCACGTCACGGTCGATGTTTGCATTGCCGATGACATTGATGGAACGTTCACCTTCTGGGTCCGTCGGGTCAACAATTTTGACAGACTGAACCTGGATAGGATCTTCAAGGACACCGTCCACCGGCTCCAGCGTTTCTTCACTCAATGTGCCTTCTTCGTCATCAAAGTGAGGGATCAGCTTATTCAATAGACGACGATCAATCTTGTCCCCTTTTTCAGCGATCACTTCGCCTGTTTCTTCATCCACTAGCGTTTCTGCCAGCGTCTGGTTGAACAAACGATCTTTGATGTGAAGCTTTTTATTCATTTTATAACGACCCACACGGGCTAGGTCATAGCGTTTCGGGTCAAAGAAACGGGAAACAAGCAAGCTTTTCGCATTTTCTACTGTCGGCGGCTCGCCAGGGCGTAGACGCTCGTAGATCTCAAGCAACGCTTTCTCTGTGTTTTCCGTATTGTCTTTTTCCAACGTGTTCTTCAAGTATTCATTATCACCAATAAGATCGATGATCTCCTGGTCCGTTCCGAATCCTAGAGCACGTAAAAGCACGGTGATCGGTAACTTACGAGTACGATCGATACGGACGTGCACCACGTCTTTTGCATCGGTTTCAAACTCAAGCCACGCTCCGCGGTTCGGGATGACGGTAGCTGTGTAACCTCTCTTACCATTCTTGTCAATCTTCTTGTTAAAGTACACGCTAGGAGAACGAACAAGCTGAGAAACGATAACACGCTCAGCACCATTAATTACAAAGGTACCTGTGTCCGTCATAAGCGGGAAGTCACCCATAAATACTTCTTGTTCTTTCACTTCTCCCGTCTCATTATTTAAAAGACGTACTTTCACACGAAGTGGTGCGTTATATGTTACATCGCGATCCTTTGACTCATCGACTGGATACTTTGGTTCGCCAAGGCTGTAGTCCACAAACTCCAGTGACAAATTACCTGTGAAATCTTCGATTGGGGAAATATCCTGGAACATTTCCTTCAAACCTTCTTCTAAGAACCAATCATAAGAAGCGGTTTGAATTTCAATCAAGTTCGGTAATTCTAATACCTCACTGATGCGTGCATAACTTCTACGCTGGCGGTGTCGTCCATACTGAACTAGTTGACCTGTCAACTGATTCACCCCTCAAATCAAGCATTTTAATAACGAAAAAAGGGTCCGGCAAGACATGCCGAACAGGCTTGCGGTTGATCTTGCCACAAGCACTATTTAAACATCCGTTTCACAACGAATGGTGATTCTTCATTTCTCTCTAACGTTAGACAAAAAAGAAAAAGGCTTTTCATACATAAAAACCTCATTTACTTTCAGTGTTCGATTTTACCATTCTGACCATCTATCAACTTTTTATACATATTTCTAAAAAAAGACTTGACAGACTTCAGATATATTGGCATTTTTCAATACTAGCACAAGTAATAGGGCTAGTCAAACTTTTTAGCTTTAAGGATGTAGTACCCTTTCTGCTTTTCCATGACCTCTGCATTACCGAACAGTTCTTCGAGTTTCTTCTTCGCAGACGGCGCCCCCTGCTTCTTTTGAATCACGACCCACAACTCTCCTTCACCAAGTAGAGCTTCCTTCGCTTCTTCAAACATCTTGTGGACGACTTGTTTCCCGGCTCGGATAGGTGGGTTTGTTAAGATAGCGGCAAACCTCTGATCTTCTACCCCTTGCAAACGATCACTTTCTTGAATCGTGACGTTCACAACTTCATTATCCGCGGCATTCTTTTCCGCAAGTCCGAGGGCTCTCTCATTCACGTCGACCATGACTACGTGGCGACCTTCGTATGCTTTAGCTAGAGACAAACCGATTGGTCCATACCCACACCCAAGGTCAAGAATGTCACCTTGGACATCTGGTTCTTGAAAGGTTTCGATCAACAAACGCGATCCGAAATCCACTTCTTTTTTAGAAAAGACGGCATTATCCGTCGTAAATGCGAACACATGACCGAGCAACTCAAAGTTCCACGTCTTTTCTTCACTGCCCGTCGTTGTTTTCTTTGAATAGTAATGCTCCGACATAATCCGAACACCTTCTTTTTCATCTATTGAAATGGCAAGGTTTATTCCTGATTCTAGCAAGTCTAGCAAAACATGCGAGCTCTTGCTTAATATGCCTGTTAAGAAAAAGAAAGCCCGCCGATAAATCAGCGAGCTTTACTTTAAACATTCTCTTACTTAACTTCGACAGAAGCGCCTGCTTCTTCAAGCTTAGATTTGATCTCTTCAGCTTCTTCTTTAGAAACAGCTTCTTTGATTGTTGCTGGAGCACCATCAACCATTTCTTTCGCGTCTTTAAGACCAGCACCAGTGATTTCACGTACTGCTTTAACTACTTTGATCTTAGAAGATCCAGCAGATTCTAGTACTACATCAAATTCAGTTTGCTCTTCAGCAGCTTCGCCACCTGCAGCAGGCGCGCCAGCAGCAACTGGAGCTGCAGCAGATACACCAAATTCTTCTTCAATTGCTTTAACTAGGTCGTTAAGCTCAAGAACAGACATTTCCTTAATCGCTTCGATAATTTGTTCGTTAGACATGAGAAATTTCCTCCTTAGTTTTTGTTGTTATAGTTTAAACGAACGCTAACTTACGCGCTTTCTTCTTCTTTTTGATCCGCGATCGCTTTTGTAGCGTAAGCGAAGTTGCGGATAGGTGCTTGTAGTACGCTTAGGAACATAGATACAAGACCTTCGTAGTTTGGAAGGTTTGCAAGTTCTTTGATTTGCTCAAGAGTTGCAACTTGTCCTTCAACTACCCCACCTTTGATTTCAAGGCTATCGTGATCTTTAGCGAAGTTGTTCAATACTTTAGCCGCAGCTACAGCATCGTCTTCATGGAAAGCGACAGCTGTCGGTCCTTGAAGGACTTCGTTAAGTTCAGATAGTTCGACTTCGTCAGCAGCACGACGGACCATTGTGTTTTTATACACTTTGAAATCTACGCCTGCTTCACGAAGCTGGGTACGAAGTTCAGTAACTTCTGCTACATCAAGTCCGCGGTAGTCTACAACGACTGCAGATTTACTGTTGCGGAACTTGTCAGCCAAGTCAGATACAATCTGTTTCTTCTGTTCGATAACACTGCTCATTGTTCCACCTCCTATTGACTTTTCATCATACCGTTCGAAGGTTTTACTCATAGAAAAACACCTCCACATAGACATGGAGGTGTTTCATAGAGCAGGGCAGACTGCGCTGCTCTATTTATATCACACACCTCGGCAGGACTTTAAGCGGAAACCCGCACCTGCTGTCTACGGTACAACGTATTTATTTATACAACGCTACCTAGTATATATCGTAGATAACGGAAAGTCAACACTTTTTATTACTTCGTGTAACCAGAAACGTCTACTTTGATTCCAGGCCCCATCGTAGATGAAACAGCAGCGTTACGCATATAAGTTCCCTTAGATGCTTGTGGCTTCGCCTTAACAAGTGTTTCAGTGATTGCTGCGAAGTTTTCAGCCAGCTTGTTCTCATCGAAAGAAGCTTTTCCGATTGGAACGTGGATGTTTGCTGCTTTATCAACGCGGTATTCTACTTTACCAGCTTTGATTTCGTTAACAGCTTTTTCTACTTCGAATGTCACTGTACCTGTTTTAGGGTTTGGCATAAGACCTTTTGGTCCTAGTACTCGACCTAGCTTACCAACTTCAGCCATCATGTCAGGAGTTGCTACTACGACATCAAAATCGAACCAACCTTGGTTGATCTTGTTGATTAGGTCTTGTTCACCTACGTAGTCAGCACCTGCTGCTTCTGCTTCTTTCGCTTTATCACCTTTAGCGAAAACAAGCACACGCTGAGATTTACCTGTACCGTGTGGAAGCACCATCGCGCCACGGATCTGTTGGTCCGCTTTCTTAGGATCTACACCTAGACGGAATGCTGCTTCGACAGTTTCGTCAAAGTTCGCTTTTGAAGTTTCTTTTACAAGCTTGATGGCTTCTTGCACATCGTAAGCTTTTGTACGGTCAACAAGCTTCGCTAGCTCTTGTTGCTTTTTTGATTTCTTAGCCATTATTAATTTCCTCCTCGTTGTGGTTTTAACGGATTTTCCTCCCACGAATAAAGGTTGCGAAAGAGTCACAAGCTCCATTTCCGCAACCTTTTCCTATCTCCATGTGACGCTGTGGGATTAATCTTCGATCGTGATTCCCATGCTGCGCGCTGTACCTTCAACCATGCGCATAGCAGCTTCAACGTCAGCAGCGTTCAAATCAGGCATTTTCGTTTCTGCGATTTCGCGTACTTGGTCGCGTTTAACAGAAGCTACTTTGTTACGGTTCGGTTCACCGGAACCTGATTCAACTCCTGCCGCTTTCTTAAGAAGAACAGCAGCTGGTGGAGTTTTTGTAACGAATGTAAAGGAACGGTCCTCATAAACCGTAATTTCTACTGGAATGATCGTACCTGCTTGTTCCTGTGTACGAGCGTTAAATTCCTTACAGAATCCCATGATGTTAATACCTGCTTGACCAAGTGCTGGTCCAACTGGCGGTGCTGGGTTCGCTTTACCTGCAGGAATCTGAAGCTTTACAACATTAATAACTTTTTTAGCCACGAGACACACCTCCTTAAAGTCCGTGATGTGGTAATAGGGTTCAACCCCTCCCACTCATTGCGATATCTACGCAATCGCCCTCTTTTGGGGCGCATATAGAACATAAAAATTCTAGCATCTTTATTTCTAATATGCAAGGGGAGAGATGAATTTTATAATTTTTCGATTTGGGTAAAGTCTAACTCTACCGGGGTTTCACGCCCGAACATATTGACGTGGACTTTCACTTTTTGTTTGTCCGTATCAATATATTCAATGGATCCTGTGAAGTTTGCGAAAGGTCCGTCTGTCACCTTAACACTTTCCTTCACATCGAAGTCAACCTCCGCTTTAGGCTGTTCGTTCATACCCATGCGCTTAAGAACCGTTTCTACTTCTTCAGGCAGGAGAGGGATCGGCTTGGATCCAGAACCGGTGGATCCCACGAAACCAGTCACACCTGGTGTATTTCGGACCACGTACCAGGAATCATCTGTCATGACCATTTCAGCCAATACATACCCAGGGAACACCTTTTTCTTGGCTACTTTCCTTTTGCCATTCTTAATTTCTGCTTCTTCGTCCTCGGGAACAAGAACACGAAAGATCTTGTCTTCCATTCCCATTGATTCCACACGCTTCTCCAGGTTTGTTTTTACCTTGTTCTCATATCCTGAATAGGTGTGCACTACATACCATCTTTTTTCCATATTCGCAGGACAAGTGCTTGCCCTTCCCTCCCTTATACTAGAGTTGATGAATATTACTCCAACATGAAAAAACCCGCTGGACGGGTTTTTTGTAAGTCTATCTCCTATTATAGCATAAAATCCACTCTACTATTCTTGAGCAATGAGTTCAAGCACCTGGGAAATCCCAAGATCTACAATAGCGAAGAATACAGCTACGAAAGCGACAGTTAAAATAACCGTAACCGTGTACTTATACAGTTCCTGACCTTTAGGCCAGCTCACCTTCTTCATCTCTCGTGCTACATTCTTGAAGAACTTAAACATGCTGTAATACCCCCAAACTTGCGCCAACTGGCTTCCTTCTCTATTTCGTCTCGCGATGTAAAGTATGCGTTCCGCACTTTTTACAAAACTTGCGGACTTCAAGACGTTCGGATTGGTTGGATCGATTTATATATGAACTATAATTCCGACTTAAACATTCTGTACAAGCTAAAATGACTTTTTTTCTCATTATCCGTCACCTCAATCTAGAGAGGTTTACACATACTCACTAAATGTAGCACTCTTACCGATTACTGTCAATGCAGCTCTTATAGAGTGATTTCGTTGATTTCCAAGTATTTTTCGAGCTTTCTCTTCACACGTTGTAAAGCGTTATCAATAGATTTCACGTGTCGATCGAGCTCGACCGAAATCTCCTGGTAGGAACGTCCGTCCAAGTAGAGGGTCAGCACTTTTTTCTCTAAGTCACTTAATAACTCCGACATTTTCTCTTCCATATCAGAGAACTTTTCTTTATTAACAATCAATTCTTGTGGGTCGATAGCTTTTGAACCAGCGATGACATCCAGTAATGTCCGATCTGATTCCTCATCATAAATAGGCTTGTCCAAAGAGACGTAGGAATTCAATGGGATATGCTTCTGTCTTGTGGCGGTTTTAATTGCGGTGATAATTTGACGGGTGACACATAACTCTGCAAAGGCTTTGAAGGAAGATAGTTTGCCTTCTCTGTAATCGCGGATGGCTTTGTAAAGACCGATCATCCCTTCCTGGACGATATCCTCCCGATCTGCGCCAATCAGAAAGTAAGTCCGAGCTTTCGCGCGCACAAAATTCTTGTACTTATTGATCAAGTAATCTAGCGCCTGGACTTGTCCTTGATTGATCCGTTCAACGACTTCTTCGTCATCAAGCTTGCTAAGATCCAAATCGTTGATGCTTTTCTCCGTTTGTAAGATGCTCACACAGGATCCCTCCGACCGTGCTACCTCAATATAGCAATATTATACAGTACGATTCTGAAAAGCGTCAACAAGTTGTCAGAATTATTTATCTCCTCGCCGCCATTTCTCAAAAAGTTCCCTGACCTCTTTATTGATTGGAATCTTAGATTGATAAGGATATTGATTCTGGCTTTCGACATCTTTCTCTATTTGGTTTTCAATATTTTTCACTTCGATATACAGCTCTCTTGCTGATTTCCTGAAGGCTCCCTGCCCGAAAATGGTTCGTTGTTCCGCATAATCTGACGTCGCTACATAAACTTGTGTACGAACATCATTCAATTCTCCAGCCAGCTTTTCGATTCGTTCATCAGCGGTTTCATTTTCTTTTGTAAAGATGACTTCCACTTTGTAATTTTTTTGTTTTTTTTCAACTCCCCGGACATGATAAGCATCAAAAACAACCATGATCCGGTCCCCGGTATAAGATTGATACTCCGCCATCATTTCTATAAGGAGATCCCGGGCCTGCCCGAGATCTTTTTCCTTTAAACTTTTCAATTCCGGCCAAGCGCCAATCATGTTATATCCATCGACGATTAAGACGTTCATGCCTTACTCCCCTAACGGATGACGCTTCCTGTAAACTTCGTACATTAAAAGGGAAGCCGCTACAGACGCATTCAAAGAAGTCACTTCTCCAGCCATCGGCAGGCTGACGGTCCAGTCGCATTTATCTTTCGTTAATCGGCTCATGCCGCGGCCTTCACTTCCAATGACGAGGGCAATTGGCATGTTCCCGTCAAGCTGGCGGTAATCCTCCGTGCCAACAGCATCAGTTCCGACGACCCAGACAAACCTTTCTTTTAGCTCATCAATGGTCCTGGCAAGGTTCGTTACACGAGCAACCGGAATATATTCAATCGCACCTGTCGACGTTTTCGCAACAGTTGCCGTTAAAGACACCGAACGCCTCTTCGGAATGATAACCCCATGTGCTCCTGCCGCATCTGCCGTCCGCAGAATGGAACCGAGGTTATGAGGATCTTCAATTTCATCACATATAATGAAAAATGGAGGCTCGTCCTTTTCTTCCGCTTTCGCAAATAAATCTTCCAAATCACTGTATTCATACGCAGCTACAGAAGCAATGACCCCCTGGTGGTTTCCATCAACAAGCTGATCTATTTTCTTCTTCGGCACTTTTTGGACAATGAGTCCCTGTTCTTTGGCCAGCTGTTCAAGCTTTTTATACGCCTGGTGCTGCAGTTGATCTGATACCATCACTTTATTGATCGGTCTGCCTGACCGGATGGCTTCCTGGACTGAATTCTTTCCGATGATCCATTCTCCATTCATTACGCTTCACTCCTTTCTTCAACAATTTGAATGGCATGTTGTATCAATGTTTCCAGCCGCTTCGTTTGTCCGGATAAATATAAATACCCCAACACCGCTTCGAATGCGGTCGAATATCGATAGGTCTGTACGTTGGTGTTCTTAGGGACGGATCCAGATTTTGCGTTCCGCCCCCTTCTAAGCACACCTTCCTCTTCTTCCGTGAGCCTTCCTTCTTCCTGCCATACACGGACAACATCCGCCTGTGACACAGCAGACACGAACCGGATCGCTGCCTGGTGGAGGTGTTGAGGCATAACCTCTCCTTTTTCAAGCAGATGCTCCCTGACGTAAAGCTCATACACAGAGTCGCCCATATAGGCGAGAGCAAGACTCTTCATCTGTTTCGCATTTGCGATCGTCATAACCTTACCCCCGCTTCCATCTCGTGCCCTGAGAGGTATCTTCAAGGATGATGTTACGGTCTTTCAACTCATCACGAATTTCATCGGCACGCGCGAAGTCACGGTTCTTTCTCGCTTGCTTACGCTCTTCGATCAGAGCATCCACTTCCTCATCAAGCAACTCTTCCTGCGCCTGGAGCGGAATGCCGAGGACCCCTGTCAATTCTTCGAACAACTCTTCAAAAGCCGTTAAGACCTTTTCATGAGTCTGGTCCTCCTGCAAATATAAGTTCGCAGCTTTAGTTAAATCGAACAAGACGGAAATCGCATTCGCTGTGTTAAAGTCATCATCCATTTCCTTAATGAACTGCTCTTTAAAACCAGCCACTTTATCGAGCCATTCGCTTTGATCTTCCTCCAAACTCATCGTGGAATTTTTCCGGTGTTGAATGTTCTCATACGCATTCTTGATGCGATCAAAGCTGCTTTTCGCCCCTTTCAACAACTCATCACTGAAGTTGATTGGATGACGGTACTGCACACTCAGCATGAAAAAGCGGATCACTTGAGGATCGTGCTTTTTCACAAGATCATGGGCAAGAATGAAATTTCCGAGGGACTTCGACATTTTTTCATTATCAATATTAATGTACCCGTTATGCATCCAATAACGGGCAAAAGATTCCCCATTATGTGCTTCTGATTGAGCGATCTCATTTTCGTGGTGCGGGAACGTCAAATCCTGCCCGCCTGCGTGGATATCGATGGTTTCGCCAAGGTATTTCTTCGCCATCGCGGAGCACTCGATATGCCAGCCTGGGCGGCCTCTTCCCCAAGGACTATCCCAAGTAATTTCGCCTTCCTTTGCATCTTTCCAAAGGGTGAAGTCAAGCGGATCTTCTTTTTTATCCCCAACTTCAATGCGGGAACCGGATCTTAACTCATCAATGGACTGATGGGAAAGCTTCCCGTATTGATCGAAGGAACGGGTACGGAAATACACGTCTCCTCCCGCTTCATAAGCGAATCCTTTGTCGATCAAACCCTGGATGAAGCTGATGATCTCATCCATGTTTTCCGTCACACGTGGATGATCCACGGCTTCTTTGACGCCTAGTGCACCGACGTCCTCTTTGTAAGCCTCAATAAAACGATTGGCGATATCTGTAACACCTTCGCCCATTTCATTCGCTGCTTTGATCAATTTATCATCAACATCTGTAAAGTTGAGCACATAATGCACATCGTAGCCTCTGTATTCAAAGTACCTTCTCACTGTATCGAATACGATCGCCGGTCTTGCGTTCCCGATATGAATGTAGTTGTAAACCGTCGGTCCGCATACGTACATTTTCACTTTTCCTTCTTCGAGCGGTTGGAATGGTTCTTTTTTTCTTGTCAGTGTGTTGTATATGTTAATTGCCATGTTGGTTCACTCCTTTGGTTTCCTCCAATTGTTTACGCAGTTCCGCCATTTCCTTCTCAATCTCGTTCAGCCGGTCGTACACAGGGTCTGGAAGTTTATGATGGTCCAGGTCCTTCTTCTGAACTTTCTTTCCATCTTGAATGACGACATGACCAGGGATGCCGACGACGGTCGAATTGTTCGGAACATCGTGGAGTACAACAGAACCTGCCCCCACTTTAGAGTTTTCCCCAATCGTGATCGACCCCAGCACCTTTGCTCCCGTAGCTACTAATGAGTTGTCAAGAAGCGTCGGGTGTCTCTTTCCTTTTTCTTTCCCTGTCCCTCCAAGCGTTACCCCTTGAAAAATCGTTACGTTATCCCCAATCTCACACGTTTCCCCAATGACAACACCCATGCCATGGTCGATGAAGAAGCGACGTCCGATTTTCGCTCCGGGATGGATTTCAATGCCTGTCAGGAAGCGGCTCCACTGAGAAATAAGCCGGGCCAGGAAGAAAAACTTCCGTTTGTGACAAGCATGGGCCACCCGATGTGCCCATATCGCATGTAGTCCTGAATACGTCAGGATCACTTCAATATAAGAACGAGCAGCAGGATCTTGATCGAACACCACATCGACATCTTCTTTAAACATTTTGAACAGCCCCATACTTGCTCCCCTCCTTGTACTGAAACAGAAGCGTTCCCATAAAAATAAAAAACGCGTCTCTGTGCCAATGGCACAGAGACGCGTCAAACGTGGTTCCACTCTGTTTGGGATCGGCTAATCCGCCTTTCCCCGCTTCACCCTTGATAACGGAAGGTACCCGCTTCAGCGTACTTCGTTCAGCTGAAGACTCCGAGGTGCATTTCAAAGGCTTCTCTACGAATCACTTCCAGCCGTGGTGATTCTCTCTGTAGAAGAGAGGGCCTCTTACTTCTCCTCATCAACGTTTCGTATAGGTAACTCTACTATATGATATTCTTTCCCACTTGTGAATGAATTAAGCTTGCAACTTGCTTAATACATCATTCAGACGGACCGTTACCGTTTCTAGTCCAAGCAAGTGAATCGCATTTGGAAGTTCAGGACCATGGGTTTGACCTGTTGTCGCTACACGGACAGGCATAAACAACTTCTTCCCTTTATGGCCCGTCTCTTTCTGAACCGCTTTGATTTGTTTTTTGATGTTTTCAGGTGTGAACTCTTCCAGCTCATGAAGGTTCTTCTTGAACGTTTCCAATACTTCCGGTACTTGTTCTCCTTCAAGGACTTCCATCGCAGCTTCATCATACTGAATTTCCTGTTTGAAGAACAATTCGGTCAGCTCGACGATTTCTTCCCCGTAGCTCAGTTGTTCCTGATAAAGGCTGATCAGTTCACGCGCCCACTTACGATCTTCCTCGTTCATATCTTGAGACAAACGTCCAGCCTCAACTAAATGAGGAAGGGCAAGATCGACTACGCGGTCCAGATCAGACGCTTTGATGTACTGATTGTTCATCCATTTCAGTTTCGCCGGATCGAAAACCGCCGGTGAAGTAGAAAGGCGATCTGCATCGAAGATCTCAACAAGCTTGTCCTGGGTGAAAATTTCTTCTTCCCCGACTGGTGACCAGCCTAGTAAAGTGATGAAGTTGAAGAGAGCTTCTGGAAGATAGCCAAGATTCTTATACTGCTCAATAAACTGAAGAATGTGCTGATCACGCTTACTCAGCTTCTTACGCTCTTCGTTAAGAATCAACGTCATATGACCGAACTTCGGCGCTTCCCAATCGAACGCTTCATACACCATCATTTGTTTCGGTGTATTGGAAATATGCTCCTCCCCACGAAGGACGTGTGTAATTTTCATTAAGTAATCATCGATCGCAACAGCGAAATTATACGTTGGTGTTCCGTTCTGCTTAACGATGACCCAATCACCAAAATCACTGGATTCAAAAGTGATGTCGCCACGGACGATATCATTGAACGTGTACGTATGGTTTTCAGGGACACGGATACGAATACTAGGCTTACGGCCCTCCGCTTCAAATGCGGCGATTTGTTCCTCTGTAAGGTCTCTGTGGGCACCAGAGTATTTCGGAGCTTCGCCTCGTGCCATTTGCGCTTCACGTTCTGCTTCAAGCTCTTCTGATGTCATATAGCATTTGTAAGCAAGACCGCGTTCCATCAGTTCGTCGACATATTTCTTATAAATATCCAGACGTTCCATCTGACGGTAGGGACCATATTCGCCCCCTTTTTCTGAACTCTCATCCCATTCGATTCCCAACCACTTCAAGTAGTCGAGCTGGCTCTTTTCTCCACCCTCGACGTTTCGCTTTTCATCCGTATCCTCAATACGAATGACTACCTTTCCACCTGCATTTTTCGCATAAAGGTAGTTGAATAGAGCCGTCCTTGCATTACCAATGTGAAGGTGCCCTGTTGGACTTGGTGCATAGCGCACCCGTACTTCGTTAGACATAATTGTTCTCCTTTCCTATTCCGGTCTATATCCTTGACTTATTTTATCATTTTTTGTTTAGGAATGCTGATTATTTTGCAAAAGGACGACTGCCTGTGCGGCAATTCCTTCTTTCCGGCCCGTAAAACCGAGTTTTTCTGTCGTCGTTGCTTTCACGTTGATCCGTCCAGGTTCCACTCTAAGGAGGGAAGCGATATTTTCACGGATTTTTTCAATATATGGAGCCATTTTAGGGGCTTGGGCAATGACCGTACAATCCATATTCCCAAGTTCATACCCATGCTCTGTCACGATATCCCACACGTGCTGAAGCAATTTGCCGGAGTCTGCATCTTTAAATGCCGGATCGGTGTCTGGAAAATGTTTACCGATGTCTCCTTCGCCTATTGCTCCAAGACAGGCATCTGCAATGGTGTGAAGCAGAACATCTGCATCTGAATGGCCGAGCAGGCCTTTCTCATGTGGGATTTCAATACCTCCGATGATACATGGACGTCCTTCCGTCAACTGGTGTACATCAAATCCTTGGCCGACACGAAACATAGGGCCATCCTCCACCTTTCCTTTTGTTTGGTTACTCAAGTAAGCTTGGGCTTTATGTAAATCTTCCGGAGTCGTAAGCTTGATATTGTCATAGCTTCCCTTTACGATGGCCACTTCTTTATCCAACCGCTCCACGAGGGAAGCATCATCTGTGCCGTAGTATCTGCTTTTCCTCGCCTGTTCATGCGCTTCATAAATTAAATCATAAGCGAAGGCTTGAGGCGTCTGAGCTGCCCATAGCGTACTTCTATCCAGTGTATTCAAACCATGATCCGACTTCTGCTTAATTGTATCCGTCACAGGGACAGCAAGAAGAGCGGCCTCTTTTTCGTATGCCGTCACAGAAAGTTCGTGTAATAGCTCTTGCGGTACGAACGGGCGCGCCCCGTCATGAATAAACACAGGAAGCTCTCTGTTCCGAACGGCCCGGAGCCCTTCAAATACACTATCCTGCCGTTCTGCTCCACCATCGACGAGGTGAACCGGCTGACGGAGCGGATATTCTTTTAGAAGTTCTTCCATCTGAGACCGTTCGCGCTCATTGGTTACTAGGATCAACTCTTCACACCACTCATCTTGATCAAAGGCGGAAAGAGTATGACAGATCAACGGCTGGTCCCCGATTTTTAAGAACTGTTTATTGCGACCTGCGAGCATCCGTTTGCCCTGGCCTGCCGCAAGTATAATGGCTGTATATTTTTTCATGCGTATCCATCCTACGTTTGTTTAGACGTTCATAAAACAACAAAAGCGATAACACGCATGTTATCACTTTTGTCATTCTCTATTTGTTTATACCGTTTTTATAAGGCTTTTTCAAGTGATTTCGGCTTTGCAAAGATCATACGGCCAGCCGATGTCTGCAGCACGCTGGTGACCACGACTTCAATCGTCTTTCCGATAAAGTCTTTCCCTTCTTCGACCACGATCATCGTGCCGTCATCCAAGTAAGCGACCCCTTGATTTTGTTCTTTCCCATCTTTGATCACTTGAATCGTCATCTCTTCTCCAGGTAGCACGACCGGCTTGACAGCATTCGCAAGATCATTAATGTTCAAGACTTGGACATTTTGAAACTCACAGACTTTATTCAAGTTGAAATCGTTCGTGACAACAATCCCGTCCATCACTTTAGCGAGCTTCACAAGCTTACTGTCTACTTCCTGAATATCCTCAAAGTCCCCTTCGTAAATTTCAACATTCACCGGAAGGTCTTTTTGAAGACGGTTCAAGACATCCAATCCACGACGACCTCGGTTTCTTTTCAAACCATCAGATGAATCGGCGATGTGCTGCAATTCTTCCAATACGAATTGCGGAATCACAATGGTTCCTTCAAGGAAATGTGTGTCACATATGTCCGCAATACGGCCATCGATGATCACACTTGTATCCAAAATTTTTCGTTTCGGAATCAGATCAGGATCCACAGCATTATCTTCTTGACGTTCGTCGTCAAGCTTCTTGTCTTTCTTTGAAACCAAGTTCAAGAATTCATCCTTACGCTTAAAGCCGACCTGAAAGCCAAAGTAACCCAATAAAAATGTTAAAAAGATCGGAACGACCTGGTTCACCACTTGAATCTGGATATCTTGTACAGGGATATTGATCAAGTAGGCGATGATCAGCCCAACAATCAAACCGAGACTTCCGAACAGCAAATCCGCTACCGGTGCCCGGACGAGGGTATCCTCGACCCACCTTAAAAAATCGACAATATAATCCACAATCCAAAAAGTAAATAAAAATAATATAAGTGCTCCTAGTACGGCCCCTAAGACAGACTGAATCCAATTCTGCCAAGTCAGCCCCATGGTTGTAAATAGCTCTGGAAAATAGAGGTAACCGATAGTTCCGCCGGTTATGACAATAAACAACTGTACGATACGTTTAAGCACTTGTATTCACCTCCTCAAACACAGTATGACCAAACCTAACAACCATTAACCATATAAAAAAGGAATGATGGTTTTTAACTTAGCACAACTTCCAAATTAAGTCAATGAGCAAACAAATTATCATATCACATTGTTCACAAATAAGTCAATATTCTTATATATGTCGATCCACGAACAACTGTTCTTGTATGCGGTCAAGGCCATCTCTAATTTTCATAGCACGGATCTCCCCTACACCATCAACTTCTACAAGCTCTTTCGGAGAAGCCTGAATCAACTCTTCCAACGTACCGAATCTTTCAACCAAATGTTCAATGATGAGAACAGGAAGCCTGGGGATCCGGCTCAAAATCCGGTATCCTCTTGGAACGATAGGATCCGTCAACTTCGTATTCACTGAATACCCCATAAGTTTCAGTACCTGCTCATCGGAGAGAAGTTCCGTATTGGTGATTTCCTGCATTTTTCTCAGTATATAATAGGGTTCATAATCAGGGCGCTTACTGTAATCCCGGAGGAGCAAGGTTGCTTCATCTTCGATATTTGAAACTAATTCCGTTAATTGCAGCTGAATCAAACGGCCCTCTGTACCAAGCTCATTCACATAGTTTAAGATCTCCGTCTTCGTCCGAAGAACCATTTCAATCCGGTGGACGACCTGTACGACTTCAGAAAAGGATACCATGTTTTCAAACTCCATCGCACCGAGGTTTGTCACGCTTTGATCGAGCACATTTTTATACTTTTCCAGGGTCTGGATCGCCTGGTTCGCCTTCGTCAAAATAACACCAATATCTTTCAGTGAGTAACGGAGCGACCCTTTATACAGAGTGATCACGTTTCGGCGCTGAGATATAGCTATGACGAGAGCGCCCGTTTGTTTAGCCACACGTTCGGCCGTCCGGTGTCTCATCCCCGTTTCCGTGGAGAGGATATCAGGATCCGGCATCAATTGCGCATTGGCATAAAGAATACGCGTCCCTTCATCATTTAATATTAATGCCCCATCCATTTTCGCCAGTTCGTAAAGATGAGCAGGAGTGAAATCAGACTGGATATGGAACCCACCATCCACAAGGTCCCGCATATGGTCGCCATATCCGAGCACAATCAACCCCCCGGTTTTTGCACGAAGGACATTGTCAATCCCGTCTCGTAAAGGGGTCCCAGGTGCCACCAGTTGAAGAATTTCTCCGATTCCATTTTCTTTGATTTCATGCCATTCCATTTATGAATCCCCCAGTGTAACCTTCATGGCCTCCTGAACGGTACTGACACCGATCACTTCAATTTGAGAAGGAGGCGTCCAGCCATCCATGTTCTTTTTCGGGATGATGACCCTTTTGAAGCCTAACTTCGCCGCTTCCTGGACTCTTTGTTCAATTCTTGCTACTCTTCGTATTTCACCCGTCAAGCCAACCTCTCCAACTACGACGTCGTCTCCGTTTGAAGACTGATCCCGAAAACTTGAGGCAATGCTGATCGCAACGGCTAAGTCAATCGCCGGCTCATCCAGCTTCACGCCACCAGCGACTTTCACATAGGCATCCTGGTTCTGAAGCAAAAGCCCCGCTCTCTTCTCCAAAACCGCCATTAAAAGTGGCACACGACTGTTATCAAGGCCTGTGGCCATCCGTCTCGGGTTGCCATAGGCCGTAGGTGAAATCAGTGCCTGGATTTCAACAAGGACGGGTCTTGTCCCTTCCATGGAAGCCACGACAATCGAACCTGCAGCCCCTTGCGAGCGTTCCTCAAGAAAAATCTCGGAAGGGTTCAGCACCTCCTCCAAACCTTTCTCCTTCATTTCGAAGATTCCCATTTCATGAGTGCTTCCGAAACGGTTCTTCACACTTCTTAGAATTCTGAACGTGTGATGCCTTTCTCCTTCAAAATAAAGGACTGCATCGACCATGTGTTCAAGCAGACGTGGACCCGCAATTGAACCTTCTTTAGTAACATGCCCCACGATAAAAATTGGAATACCTTTGCTTTTTGCGATTCTCATCAAATGACTCGTACACTCACGAACTTGAGAAACGCTTCCCGGAGCAGAGGTGACGTCTTCTTTAAAAATCGTCTGAATCGAGTCTATGACCACAAACTTTGGTTCAATATTTTCGATTTGATTGATGACATCCTGTAAATTCGTTTCTGATAAAACATAGAGTTCATCGGACGTAATGTCCAAACGTTCCGCCCGAAGCTTCGTTTGTCTCGATGACTCCTCACCGGATATGTAGAGGACAGGAAAGTCTTTTTTCGCGATTTGCGCAGAGACTTGAAGTAAAAGAGTGGATTTACCGATTCCCGGATCTCCACCGATCAAAACTAAAGACCCCGCTACGATTCCTCCACCTAAGACCCGGTTGAACTCAGGCATATCCGTTGGCATACGCGGTTCTTTTTGAGACTTAATTTGTGTGATTTTTTCTGGTTTCGTTGTTGCGGAAGTGGAGCTTGTCTGAAACACATGTCTGGAATTCGCCGGAGCAGCCGTCATTTCTTCGACCAGCGTGTTCCATTGATTACACCCCGGGCATTTCCCCATCCATTTAGGTGTCTCATACCCACATTCCTGGCAAACAAACTTCGTTTTCCTTTTTGCCAAGATTATCTCGCCCCTTATTCTTATTATTTTATACGTAAAAGATTGTGAATGAGTTTCACAATCTTATCAATTGTATTAAATCATTTATAGTAAAATCATAGCGGAAGATGAAAAAAATCGGAAGGCAAACCCTTCCGATTTTTCTTAGGCTCTGTTCACTTTATGATGGATGTCTTTGAAATAGAAGAAGGGGAGCAGCCCTTTCTCCGCGTTCGTTCAATCATCCGTGAGTCTAGCCTTACTTTAAGAATCTATTTAATTTGTAGACTCTTGCTGTGTGTGGACGACAAAGTTCTTATCATCATCAAGGTCAATTTTCACACTTTGCCCTTTGGCAATGTTCTCTTTCAAGAGTTCTTCTGAGAGCAGGTCTTCAACGTTCTTCTGAATAGAGCGGCGCAATGGACGTGCTCCGTATTCAGGATCAAACCCTGATTCTGCAATATGCTGAATAGCGGCATCAGACAAGACGAAGTCGATTTCTTGCTCTTTCAGACGTTTACGCAGTTCTTCTACCATCAAGGTTACGATATCTTTCATGTGTTTTCTCTCCAGGGAGTGGAACACAATCGTTTCATCGATACGGTTCAGGAATTCTGGACGGAACGCTTTCTTCAACGCATCCGTAACTTTAGACTTCATGTCTTTGTAGTCCTGATCCGTATCACCCATGGAGAAGCCAACATATTTGTTCTGCTTCAATTCTTGAGCTCCTACGTTGGAGGTCATGATCAACACTGTGTTACGGAAGTCAACGACGCGTCCTTTGGAATCAGTCAGACGTCCATCTTCAAGAACCTGGAGTAAAATGTTGAATACTTCCGGGTGCGCTTTTTCAATTTCATCAAGGAGGACGACAGAGTATGGCTTGTTGCGTACTTTCTCTGTTAATTGTCCGCCTTCATCATAACCGACGTAACCTGGAGGTGAACCGACAAGACGGGACGTGCTGTGTTTTTCCATGTATTCAGACATGTCGATCCGAATCATCGCATCTTCTTCTCCGAACATGCTTTCTGCTAACGCGCGAGCAAGCTCTGTTTTACCGACCCCTGTTGGTCCAAGGAAGATGAAAGAACCGATTGGACGTTTTGGATCTTTAAGTCCGGCACGGGCGCGGCGGATCGCTTTGGAGATCGCTTTGACCGCTTCTTCCTGGCCAATCACACGGTTATGAAGCGTATCTTCAAGATGAAGGAGGCGTTCGCTCTCATCTTTCGTCATCTTGGAGACAGGCACTCCCGTCCATGTGGATACGACAGAAGCAATGTCTTCAACTGTAACTTCGGAGTCTTCCTGGCCTTGTTTTTCTTTCCACTCATCTTTCGTTTGTTCCAATTCATCTCTCAAGCGCTGTTCACTGTCTCTTAAGGAAGCGGCTTTTTCAAATTCCTGACTCTGGACAGCGGCATCCTTCTCTTTTCGCACCTCTTCAAGCTTCTGCTCTAACTCTTTCAAGTTCGGTGGAGCTGTGTAGGAGCGAAGACGAACTTTGGATGCAGCCTCATCAATCAAGTCAATCGCTTTATCCGGTAAGAAGCGGTCTGTGATGTAACGATCAGAAAAACGAACCGCAGATTCGATGGAATCGTCTGTAATCGTTACACGGTGGTGCGCTTCATAACGATCACGAAGACCCTGCAGGATTTGGATCGATTCATCAAGATTCGGTTCATCCACTTGAATAGGCTGGAACCTACGCTCAAGTGCAGCATCCTTCTCAATATATTTACGGTACTCATCAAGGGTTGTCGCACCGATACATTGCAATTCACCACGGGCAAGGGACGGCTTAAGAATATTAGATGCATCAATGGCACCTTCTGCGCCACCAGCACCAATCAACGTGTGAAGCTCGTCGATGAACAGGATGATGTTCCCTGCCTGGCGAATCTCTTCCATCACTTTTTTCAAACGGTCTTCAAATTCACCGCGATACTTGGTACCCGCAACGACAGTACCCATATCAAGGGTCATCACGCGCTTATCGCGAAGGATTTCCGGAACTTCATTATTCATGATCTGCTGAGCCAGACCTTCGGCGATGGCTGTTTTACCAACACCGGGCTCACCGACAAGAACCGGGTTATTTTTCGTACGACGGCTCAATACTTGAATAACACGTTCAATTTCTTTACTTCGACCGATGACAGGGTCAATGTTACCCTCTTTCGCAATCGCCGTAAGGTCACGGGCAAGGGAATCGAGGGTCGGTGTATTCGCATTCGCCGCCTGAGCCCCTGATCCGCCACCACGACGGTTTTGACCACCTGTGGACTCATTGTTACCGAGGAGTTGTAAAACTTGCTGGCGGGCTTTATTCAAGCTTACACCCAGGTTATTCAGGACACGGGCAGCCACGCCTTCTCCTTCTCGGATTAACCCCAGAAGAATATGTTCTGTTCCCACGTAAGAGTGTCCCAGTTTACGAGCTTCATCCATGGAAAGCTCAATGACTTTTTTCGCACGAGGTGTATAATGAATCGTTTGGGAAACTTTCTCTCCCTTACCGATCAATTTTTCTACTTCTTGTTGGATTTTTGAAGACTCAAGACCTAATGCAGTCAGAGCTTTGGCAGCAATGCCTTCCCCTTCGCTGACTAAGCCTAAAAGGATATGCTCTGTGCCAATGTTATTGTGACCTAACCGAACAGCTTCTTCCTGTGCCAGCGCCAATACTTTTTGTGCTCTTTCTGTAAATCGCCCAAACATCATGGACATTCCCTCCTAACATTATTCTTCATTCTCTAATTGAAGTCGTTCTCGAATTAAGGATGCTCTTCTTACATCCCTTTCATCAGGGGATAAAGTAGTCTTTGCGTATTGTTGCAAGAATCCGGGCTGTGTAAGAACCATCAATTCATTTAAGATCGTGCGCGGGATATGATCGATGAATCCTAGATCGATGCCCAATCTTAGATCAGAAAGGCATTTCGCCGCTTCCTTAGATTCTATGATTCGACTATTGGTCAAAACACCATAGGAACGAAAGATACGGTCTTCCAATAGAATACTCGAACGGGTCATCAATGCTTCTCTTGCTTTTCTCTCCTGCTCAATCAGCTGCTTGACAACACTATGGAGATCCTCAACAATATCCTCTTCTGATTTACCAAGGGTAATCTGATTGGATATCTGATAAATATTCCCCAATGCTTCACTGCCTTCCCCGTAAATGCCTCTCACCACAAGTCCCAGCTGGTTAATGGCAGGGGTCATCCGGTTGATTTGGTTCGTCATGGATAGGGCGGGTAAATGCATCATGACAGAAGCTCTCATTCCCGTACCCACATTAGTCGGACAGGCGGTCAAATAACCCCTTTTCTCATCAAATGCATAATCCACTTTCTCTTCCAGCCAATCATCCAACTGGCTAGCTTGTTCCAGTGCCTGATCCAACTGAAAGCCAGGGAAATATAACTGTATGCGAATGTGATCCTCTTCATTAATCATGATTGAAACTTGTTCATTTTGTGAAATGAGAGAGGCCGACTTTTCCGCTTTTTCAGCCAAGTGTGGACTGATCAAATGCTTTTCTACCAGTACTCTCTTTTCAATCGGCTGCAAATCTTTCATTTGGACCAGCTCAAAATCTTTATAATCCCTGAAAGACTTCTTTTGAAACTCTTGATGAAAAAATTCCAAAACTTTATTCAAAGTCTCTTCAGAAGCAATGATAGGAAAAGGATGGTGTGAAAAGTTACGAGCAAGTCGTATACGGCTACTGAGTACAATATCGCTGTCCGGACCTTCTTGTTTCATCCATGGACTAAGGGCTTCATTCATAAATTGCTGTAAAGACATTACTCATCACCATCCTCCCTATGATGAAGTTGACTTTCTAAAGATCTGATCTTATCTCTAACTTTCGCTGCCTCTTCGAATTCTTCCTGCTCAATTAATTGTCGAAGATTAGTTTTATATTCTTCCATCTCTTTTTTTAGGTGCAAGTTGCCACCTTCACGTTTCGGAATTTTCCCATCATGCCTGGTGTTCCCACTGTGAACACGGCGCAAAATAGGGTTCAGACGTTCATCAAACGTTTTATAGCATTCCGCACAACCAAACTTCCCGATCCTTGCAAACTCCTCATAGCTGAGCCCGCAATTGGGACATTTCAGTTTTGGCTTTTGAGTATATGAGTGAGCGCTCTGCCCGTTTAAAGGAGAAGGTCCTTCCGAATGGAACAGACCTGAAAGGAGATCATTCAAGGTGAAGTTCTCTTCCCCGTAATTCATGTACCCATTTTCCTTCGCACATTTTTCACATACATGGACTTCTGATTTCTGACCATTAATTACCTGCGTCAAATGGACGGTAGCAGGACGCTGATGACATTTCTGACACTCCATCTGAATCTCTCCCTTCTCACTCAACATTTATATTTAAGGGTGAATAGCATGGCAGTCATGATTCGCGCACGCACTTCATCACGAAGAGGTAAAGAAAAAGCAAGAACGTCGCGATCAATGACACTTGCCATCAGTTTGCTTTCCCGATCAGTGATGATCTCATAGTCTACCAACCGTTCAAGCACATCGATGGCTTTCGTTTGGGATACATGAGGGTTGATAAGCTCTATTACCTCTTCAATCATCTCTGATCCCTTGCGATGTTGGATTCGGCTGATACGAATATATCCGCCTCCTCCTCTTTTACTTTCCACTATATATCCTTTTTCCACAGTAAAACGCGTTTTAATCACATAATTGATCTGAGAAGGTACACAATCAAACTTCTCGGCAAGTTCACTACGTTTGATCTCAATCGCCTGGTGCCGATTTTCATCTAAGATCTCCTTGAGATATTCTTCGATAACATCAGAGATATTCCGCATGCTCCCTCCCCCTCTTTTGACTTTGACTATCTTTGACTTTAATTTTATTATACTCATTTTCTTTTGTCATGCAACTTGTTTGTTTAGAAGAATTACATCTTCTATGTTTCCCCTTTTCCCCATGAAATAAAACAAAAAAACTGCACAGAATCAACTGTGCAGTCCTTTAATACTGATGTCCACATTCTTCTACACCATCCATCAAAGAAAGACGCTCTAAAAGAAGGGATCGATTATACCTTTGTCCTTTATTCAGTTCAACGACAACCTTTTTTTGACTCTGATCCAAAGCAACAATATCTATCTTCCTGATTTCCAAGCTCATTTGTTCAAATACAGTTAATACTTTATTAACCGGGGCATCCTTAGCGATGGTCACTTGGTAAATGTTCTTCCGATTCCCATTAAACTTTTCCTTTTCTATCTTATTGAGGAAAACTAAGCTCATAAGGACGAAAATTGTTGTGACCGTTGCCACATCATACATTCCTGCACCAACGACAAGACCTATCCCTGCAACCGTCCATATGGACGCTGCTGTTGTTAATCCTCTGATCGTCATCCCATTGACAATAATTGTTCCTGCGCCTAAAAACCCGATGCCACTAATGACATAGGATGGGATACGAGCTGGGTCGAAACGGACATGTTCATACTGATCAATGAACGTCTCAAATCCATACAAAGAAAGGAGCATCATCATACAAGCCCCGACGCCCACAAGAATATGGGTACGGAAGCCGGCCGAATGATTTTTAACTTCCCTTTCAAATCCAATCAACCCTGAAAGAATAAGTGCAAAAAATAACCGGAAGATAAACAAAAGAATGTCATCATGAAAAAAATATGACCAGTTCAATCTACCCCTCCTTTCTTTATGTCTATGTTTAAAGAAGTTGATATAGAAAAAAACCAGAAGAATGATCTTCTGGTTTTTCAAATGACGTGGCGGCGTCCTACTCTCACGGGGGTAAACCCGACTACCATCGGCGCTGAAGAGCTTAACTGCTGTGTTCGGCATGGGAACAGGTGTGACCTCTTCGCCTTCACCACCACATCAATATAA
>NZ_JAIEZV010000008.1 GCF_019599545.1 Halobacillus sp. Nhm2S1
ATATTGATGTGGTGGTGAAGGCGAAGAGGTCACACCTGTTCCCATGCCGAACACAGCAGTTAAGCTCTTCAGCGCCGATGGTAGTCGGGTTTACCCCCGTGAGAGTAGGACGCCGCCACATCATTGAGAAAACCTTCAGGATTCGCTCCTGAAGGTTTTTTGTGCTTTATATTCGAATCTTTTCTTTCTCTACTATTTCATTAAAATCTATTTTCTTTATTTTATATGTATAAGGTTGATAGATTCGGAGATACTATTTGTAAAGGCGTAGGAAGTACAGAGAGGAGGAGAACGAATGAGCCGGAAAGACTATTGCAGCATATGTGATAAAGAAACAGAAAAGGGAATTTATCTATTAAGGGTTTTTATTTGTGAAGATTGTGAGAAAGAAATGATCGACACGCCTGCCGATGACCCGAAATATGATTACTTTGTGAAGCGTATGGCCAAAGCCCATCGTTCTATGATCCCGTCTTAATATAAATGAGCGTAGCAGCTATGAAGAAGAATACATCCATCCTCGTATGCAGGGTGGATTTTTTACTGTCCAGCCATAGAACATTCCGCGCTGAGAAGAAATTCAGCGGAAAACACACCTCCGCCTCCAGTGTCAGACCCTCACTACAAAGCTAAGTATCATACGGATGACTACCTGCTTTCCTCCTTTATATACTCCTCGTGTCCAAGGAGGCTTGAATTTTTACTATGCCTAAGGGTGTATTGCTTGTCTGTAGCTATTTATGTAAGCTTGAACATGGAAGAAGGTGATTTATATGAATCCTACATATATGCCGCTGTACGAAGCGCTTAAACGGAATATAGAACGAGATCCTGTATCTTTTCATGTCCCTGGTCACAAGTATGGAACGGTGTTTAATAAACAGGCCTATGAAACATATCAATCAATCTTACAATTGGACGCTACAGAAGTCGAAGGGCTGGATGATCTGCACGCTCCAGAAGGTGTGATTGAAGAAGCTCAACACATGGCCAGTGACTTTTTTAATAGTGACCACACCTTTTTTCTAGTGAATGGTACAACAGTCGGAAATATGGCTATGATCTTATCTGTTTGTCATCCTTGGGATGAGATTATTGTCCAGAGAAATTGTCATAAGTCTGTACTGAACGCTCTCGAACTTTCGGGTGCATCCCCTGTACTTATTTCTCCAAGGTATGAAAGGAAAACAGGACGACATAGTCAAGTTTCTGTGGAGGATGTCGAGCAGGCATTAAAGAACCATCCTGATAGTAAAGCTGTGTTTTTGACTTACCCGGATTACTTTGGAAGAACGTATGATTTGGAAAAAATCGTAGAAGTCGTTCATAGCTACCGTATCCCCTTACTGGTGGATGAGGCTCATGGGGTTCACTTTCAACTCGGAAAGCCCTTCCCTGTGGCTGCCTTAACAGCAGGGGCAGATGGTGTGGCCCAGTCTGCCCATAAGATGGCTCCAGCGATGACCATGACTTCATTCCTTCATGTCCAAGGAGACAGAATCGATCTCACCCGGGTTCGTCATTATTTGCAAATGCTTCAGTCGAGCAGTCCTTCCTATCCCCTTATGGCGAGTTTAGACGTGGCGAGGGCTTATTTAGCTTCTTGGAATTCTTCGGACAAGAAAGAGTTGTTTTCTTTCTTAGAACAGGTGAAGTCCTTGTTTAGCTCATATGACTATTGGGATGTAAAAACGACGAATGATCCGTTGAAGCTTACACTTGAAGTTCGAGGAGGAACCGGTTTTGAATGGGCGGACGCCCTGGATGCCGTGGGAATCGTCCCGGAACTTGCTACAACGAATCAAATTCTGCTCGTGTTTGGACTCGCCCCGAGTATGGATTTAATGCTTTTGAAGGAACGACTCAACACCTTGGATTCCCAATTAAAAAAGCACACAAACCGTGCTACAATAATAGAGGATCAAATCCATTTTCCAGCGGTTCAAAAACTGGAATACAGCTATTCATTCATGCAAAGAATGGACGTGGTGAGAGTGGATTGGCAAGAAGCTGCAGGATGCGTGGCAGCAGAAGCAATTATCCCTTATCCACCAGGCATTCCTTTAGTCATGAAGGGAGAGCGGTTGGATGAGGAACAGATAGCTCAGGTGCATTCCTTGGTGAGTCAGGGTGCACGCTTTCAAAATACTGGTATGGAACAAGGTGTTCTTGTTTTTAAAGGAGAATAGATGTGAAAGGTTTGTTTGTAACGTTCGAGGGTGGCGATGGAGCTGGTAAATCGTCCATCCTGCGTGAGATTGGAAAAGAATTGAGAGAGCAGGGGTATTCCGTCCTCGAAACGAGAGAACCTGGCGGGATTCGTATCGCAGAAAAGATACGAGAAGTGATCCTTGACCCTTCTCATACAGAAATGGATGGGCGTACAGAAGCTCTGCTCTATGCAGCTGCACGCAGGCAGCATCTCGTAGAAATAGTCATCCCGGCCTTAAATGAAGGGAAAGTTGTGCTTTGCGACCGTTTTGTAGACTCCAGCCTTGCCTATCAGGGAGCGGCCCGCGATCTTGGTCTGGAGGAAGTTCTTAAGATCAACGAATTCGCGATCGATGATCACATGCCGGATGTGACTTTGTTATTTGATATCAAGCCTGAACGAGGGTTGGAGAGAATTGCTGCGAACCAGGGAAGAGAGAAAAACCGTCTTGATCTTGAACATATCGGTTTTCATGAAAAAGTCTATGATGCCTATCAGCGACTGGCCGAACATAATAAGGAGCGGATCAAGGTAATCAATGCTGATCAGGAGTTTGAATCTGTGAAAAAAGAGGCGTACCATGTTTTGAGCAATTACCTGCCATCATAATTCCCAGGCATTTGTTATAATAGGAGAAAACACCCAACAGGAGGGTATGATTGCATGAAGATGATCATTGCGGTCGTTCAGGATAAAGATAGCAATCGTTTGACGGATGCCTTAGCAGAGAATGACTTTAAAACGACCAAACTATCAACGACAGGTGGGTTCTTACGTGAAGGAAATACCACATTCATGATCGGTTGTGAAGATGATGAAGTCGATGATGCATTGGATATTATTAAAGATAATTGCAGCCAGCGTGAACAGATGGTCGCTCCGATTTCACCCATGGGGGGAAATGCGGACTCATACATTCCAAAGCCAGTAAAGGTCGAGGTAGGAGGAGCCACTGTATTTATTTTGCCGGTCGATTCCTTTTTTCAGTTTTAACTTAGAAGGGGTAAAAGTATGAAGATCAATCAAGAAATACGGACACAATTGGATGCGGCAAAAAAACAATCCTCTCATCAGACGAACGGCAAGCCTAGTTTTGATGCGATGGTCCAGTCCCAAACAAGGCAGCTGCAAGAAGCCCAATTGAACCGGCTGATGAATCGGATAACGGCACAGGGGGAGCGGGTGGCAAGGGCTCGGTCCTTCCGTGATTTGGCTAAATACAAGCGTCTCATCAAAGATTTCATGAAAGAATCCGTTCAATATGGGATGAATTTGAAGCATTCCCACAGTTGGAATGCACATGGACAGACTCGTAAGTTAACGATTGTAGAATCTGTCGATGAGAAGTTATCTGAACTGACAGAGGCAGTTATGGATCAAGAAAAGCGAACGGTTGACCTGCTTGGACTGATCGGTGAAATCAAAGGTTTGCTCATCAATTTATATACGTAAGGACGGAAGTAGTATGCAGACTTGGACACAAATGAAAGACATCCAGCCTCTAGCTGCGCAAATGCTGATGAACAGTTTCAAAAAGGATCGGATCTCACATGCCTATTTGTTCCAGGGAAATCGCGGGACCGGTAAACGGGAGATGAGTATTCTTTTTGCCAAAAGCATTTTCTGCAAAAATAGAGAAGGGGCGGAACCTTGTCAGAGCTGTCGGGACTGCCACCGAATCGATTCAGGGAACCACCCTGATTTGCACTGGATTGAGCCTGACGGGCAATCCATAAAAAAAGAACAAATCCTTCACTTGCAAAAAGAATTTACTTATACAGGTCTTGAGTCAAATCGAAAAGTCTATGTGATCGTCGATGCAGAAAAAATGACGGTCAACGCTTCAAACCGGTTATTGAAATTTCTAGAGGAACCGAGCCAGCAGACGACAGCTATGCTGCTGACAGAGAGCGGTTCGACCATTCTTGATACCATCAGGTCCCGCTGTCAATTGCTCGCCTTTCAGCCTTTGAATCCCTTGCGTATTCAGGAAAAATTGGTCGAAGAAGGCGTCTCTGAATCGAATGCGAAACTTTTGTCATCGTTAACAAATAATTTGACAGAAGCCTTAGAGATGAATGAAGATGAGTGGTTTGCGAATGTGCGAAAACTAGTGATACAATTAATTGAAGTGCTTCAAAATAAACCAAATGAAGGACTTTTGTTTATCAACCATCAGTGGATGCCTCATTTCAAAGAGCGAACGCAGTTGCAGCGTGGTCTGGATGTATTGATGCTCTGGTTTCAAGATGTAATTAACCAACTTTTGGACCGGGAAGAATCGATTATTTTCACGACAGAGAGAGAAAAATTAAACCAGGCAGCGATGCGTTGGTCACGTCAGTCAGCAGCGCGGAGCTTAACGG
Source organism: Halobacillus sp. Nhm2S1 (assembly GCF_019599545.1). Lineage (GTDB taxonomy): Bacteria > Bacillota > Bacilli > Bacillales > Halobacillaceae > Halobacillus. Next base: position 4,579 of record NZ_JAIEZV010000008.1, read on the forward strand.
ATATTCTTGAGGCGAAACGAAAGATAAATCAAAATGTCCATCCTAATTTAGTGATGGAACAACTTACCCTTCAACTACAGAGGTGATGATCGAATGATCGAAGTTGTAGGTGTCCGATTTAAGCAGGCGGGTAAGGTATACTATTTCGATCCGGGGGAACTGCGGATGACGACGGATGATTATGTCATCGTCGAAACCGTACGCGGGATCGAATTCGGAAAAGTTGTCATTGCTAATAAATCCATAGATGAAGAAGACGTTGTTTTACCTCTTAAAAAAGTCATCCGTATGGCAGATGATAAAGATAAAGTGACGGTGGATGAAAACAAAGACAACGCCGCAGAAGCTTACCGGGTTTGCGAAAAGAAAATCCGTGAACATAAATTGGACATGAATCTTGTGGATGTCGAATACACGTTTGATCGTAATAAAGTCATTTTCTACTTTACGGCTGATGGCCGTGTGGACTTCCGTACATTAGTCAAAGATCTTGCGTCTGTTTTTAAGACGAGGATTGAACTGCGCCAAATCGGTGTCAGGGATGAAGCGAAAATGCTCGGGGGGATCGGTCCATGTGGACGGATGCTTTGTTGCTCAACGTTTTTAGGTGATTTCGAACCTGTTTCTATTAAAATGGCCAAGGATCAGAATTTATCCTTGAACCCAGCGAAAATTTCCGGCCTTTGCGGCCGCTTGATGTGTTGTCTCAAGTATGAGAATGATGATTACGAAAATGCGAAGAAAGAGCTTCCTGACCTCGGTGAAAGCATTGCGACATCCTTCGGTAAAGGAAAAGTCGTAGGGCTTAATATGCTGGAGCGTATGGTGCAGATTGAATTCCGAGACAAAGAGCGCGTCCTTGAATACTCTCTGCAAGAGCTGATCGATGAAGGAGTTCTTCAAACCGAAGCCTCAGAATAAAGGGTGGAGTCGATCGTGAAGAAGAAAGCCATATTTGAACAAGTATCCCATTTTGAAAGTCAAATCGGTGAGCTCTATGAGCAGCTCGGCGATTTAAAAAAACAGCTGGCCTATCTCTTAGAAGAAAACCAGCACTTATCGCTTGAAAATCATCATTTGCGACAACGTTTAGAGAAAGAAAATGAAAAAGAGCAATCTTCTTCAGGATCCAAGCAGGACAAGGGGGCAGTCGTCGGGGAAGGCTATGATAACCTCGCGAGACTATACGAAGAAGGCTTTCACATTTGTAATCTTCATTTTGGCAGCCCGAGAGATGAAGATTGTCTCTTTTGCTTATCTTTTTTGAACAAAAAGAAATAATTCCAGGTCCAAGCCTTTCCTTGCTCGTTCGAGGAAGGGCTCTCTTTATATCATGAGTGGGTTAAGAGTGGCTTTCGAAATATTTGCCTGAGTTAGGGAGCTGCGGGAAAAGGTGCGCATTCCATGGGGGACGCTGAGCTTCCTCACGCTATGCTCTACGGGGGACAGCTGCCCTGCAAATCCCATTGTCTCAAAACTGAGTATTAAAATTATATATCATAGAAAATAGAGTGAAAAAAAGAAAGGAAAGCGGCAATGGTTCAATTATATGGAGATGAACGAATTGATTTTTTATTAGCGAAAGAAAACATGCGGATTATACAAAGCCCGAGCGTATTCGCATTTTCGTTGGATGCGGTGTTACTCGCAGACTTTACTTACGTACCAAAAACGCGCGGAAAAATCCTGGATTTATGCACAGGCAATGGGGTTGTCCCTCTTTTTCTTTCCACGCGCTCCAATGTTCCGATTACTGGAGTGGAAATTCAGGAGCGTCTTTATGACATGGCCCTCCGCAATATCGAGCTGAATGGCCTCGGAGATCAACTGGATATGATTCATGGGGATTTGAAGGACATGCCTGGTCATTACGGAAATGACAAGTTCGATCTTGTCACATGTAACCCTCCTTATTTTCCTACTCCCAAAGCGGATGAACAGAACTTGAACGAGCATTTGGCGATCGCAAGGCACGAAATCCACTGCAGTTTAGAAGACGTGGTAGAGTCCTGCAGCAGACTCGCCAAATCCGGGGGCAAAGTATCTATGGTTCATCGCCCTGAGCGCATGGTGGAAATCATCCAACTATTTAAGAAGTACAAGCTCGAACCGAAGCGTATGCGTCTTGTGTATCCGAAAGAAGGAAAAGAAGCCAATATTCTACTGATTGAAGGTGTCAGAGACGGAAAGCCAGGTCTGAAATTCTTACCTCCGTTGTACGCTCTTACGAATGGGGACGAATATACACAAGAGTTAAGGGAAATTCTTTATGGAGAATAGTCATTTTGTTTATATGCTCAAATGTAACGACGGTACCCTTTACACCGGATATACGAACAATCTGGAAGCTAGACTAGCAAAGCATCAGAGCGGCAAAGGAGCCAAATATACAAGAGGGAGAGGCCCACTCGTATTAGAGGCATATGAGGTGTATGAAACGAAGTCAGAAGCCTTACAGCAAGAATACCGGCTAAAACGAATGACAAGGAAAGAGAAAGAATGCTGGATTGAACGAAGAAAGGAAGGGGTGAGCGTGGATGAACGTACAAAAAAGTTTCATGGATCGTGAACGAGGAACGCTCTATATTGTTCCCACTCCAATCGGGAACCTGGAAGATATGACCTTCCGGGCCGTCCGAACTCTAAAAGAAGTGGATATGATTGGCGCCGAGGATACGAGAAATACGAGAAAATTGCTCAATCATTTTGAAATTTCGACAACACTGGTCAGTTACCATGAACATAACAAACATACAAAAGGGCCCGAGTTGATTGACAGACTCGATAACGGTCAGAATATTGCCATTGTCAGCGATGCCGGTATGCCCGGAATATCAGATCCTGGAACAGATCTCGTCCAAAGAGCGATAGAAGCAGATGTACCAGTCGTTGTTCTGCCAGGCGCAAATGCTGCCTTACCTGCCCTAGCCGGATCAGGGCTTTCTACAGAAGAATTTTACTTTCATGGGTTTCTTCCTAGAAAAAAGAAAGAACGTACGGGTGTCTTACAGAAGTTGCAATCCATTCAAGCTACCCTGATTTTTTATGAATCTCCCCATCGATTGAAAGAGATGTTGAGCCATGTCCATGAAGTGCTTGGAGACAGAAAAGCCTCGTTAGTAAGGGAATTGACGAAACGGTATGAAGAATATGTGCGCGGGGACTTGGGAGATTTAGTCGATTGGGCTCATTCTGAACAAGTTCGTGGAGAATTTTGTATAGTGATTGAAGGAGCCGATGATGTAGAACCTGCGGAAACTCAGTGGTGGGCCAGCTTATCTGTCATCGATCACGTCCAACACTACATTGAAAATGATGGATTGAGGAATAAAGAAGCAATCAAGCAGACAGCTTTAGACCGGAAGCTCCCGAAAAGGGAGGTCTATCAGGCTTATCATGTAGAAGAAAATTAAAAAAGGCATCAAAAAACCCCTTACTGTCAGGCCTGTAAACAGTAAGGGGTTGCTTTAACATATGTCTTTTTTCTCTCTGTTACCAGTAAATCGTCTCTTTTTTTCTATTTATCTCTAAATCTAATTTATTTAAGGTTGTCTTGTAGTTCTGAAAGGAGCATTTGTGCGCCTTCCTTGCTTAGGACTAGATTGCCGTTTGCCAGTTTCATATTTTCATCTGAAACTTCCCCTGTGACATGGCAAGTCATGTTGGGCTTATATTTTTTAAGGACGATGCGGTCATCATCCACATAAATCTCCAACGCGTCCTTTTCGTTAATGCCTAATGTGCGTCGTAGTTCGATCGGAATAACCACGCGACCGAGCTCGTCGACTTTACGTACGATACCTGTAGATTTCATATTTCTGTCTCCCCTCAATCAAAAGTTTTGCTGTCATGTTTCGACATATGTCTCGACAATATAGTACCAACCATTCCCAGACGTGTCAATTACTTAAAAAGGGATAAGAATTTCCAACTCCACATACTGGTGCAGGTATTGAAAAAGGGTGAGTGAAGCGTTTCATCCAGGCCTCATTCCATCTCAACCCATCCCTTTCATCCCATATCTGGTTGGTTTATCCAACCTGTCTATATACATTTTATTTTACCAGAGTATTTACAGATGTGAAATTATAATGTTTGGTTCTTTTGACAGTTTTACGTAAAATTCGGTATATTTTAATGTTAGGAATGGAAATAAAGAAGATAAATCGATAGAATGATACCATGACCTTTTATGACTTATGGTATGAAGATTTTGAGGAGGGAATAGGATGCCTGAGGAAAACAAGACGTTTTATATAACGACACCTATTTATTACCCTAGTGGTAATTTGCATATTGGACATGCTTATACAACCGTAGCTGGTGATGCAATGGCCCGCTACAAGCGTTTGCGAGGATACGATGTCATGTATTTGACCGGAACGGATGAGCATGGACAGAAGATCCAGCGGAAGGCAGAGGAAAAAGGAGTCTCCCCACAAGCTTACGTTGATGATATTGTGAGCGGAATTAAGCAATTATGGGATAAACTTGATATTTCCTATGACGATTTCATTCGTACAACACAGGATCGCCACAAAGTAGTGGTAGAGAAAATTTTCGATTACTTAATGAAAAAAGGCGACATTTATTTAGATGAGTACGAAGGTTGGTATTGTACTCCGTGTGAATCCTTTTTCACAGAACGTCAGCTTGAAGACGGCCGCTGCCCGGATTGCGGCGGGGAAGTAGAAAAAGTGAAAGAAGAGTCCTACTTCTTCAAGATGAGCAACTATGTGGATCAATTGCTTGAGTTCTATGAAAAGAACCCGACATTCATTCAGCCGGAAAGCCGTAAGAATGAAATGATCAACAACTTTATCAAACCAGGCCTTGAAGACTTGGCTGTTTCCCGGACGACATTCGATTGGGGAATTGGAGTACCAGGAAATGAGAAACACGTCATTTACGTATGGATTGATGCGTTGAGTAACTATATTACAGCGCTTGGCTACGAAAGTGATGATGATTCCAAATATCAAAAATACTGGCCGGCAGATGTTCAGCTTGTAGGGAAGGAAATTGTACGTTTCCATACCATCTATTGGCCGATTATGCTGATGGCTCTTGATCTTCCTTTGCCGAAACAGGTATTTGCCCATGGCTGGATTTTAATGAAAGATGGAAAAATGTCCAAATCAAAAGGGAACGTCGTGGACCCGGTTCAGCTGAGCGATCGTTATGGTCTCGATGCTTTACGTTACTACTTGCTTCGTGAAGTACCATTCGGCTCTGATGGGGTCTTTACACCAGAAGCATTCGTTGAACGTACGAACTATGACCTTGCGAATGACCTCGGAAACCTGTTGAACCGTACAGTGGCGATGATCAGTAAATATTTCGATGGTGAAATTCCAGCTCTGAAACTAGGCGAAGATGAATTTGATCAAAGCCTTGAAAAACTTGCCCAAGAGACGAGAATTTCTGTCGAAGACTCCCTGGAGAACATGGAGTTTTCTGTGGCTCTTGCAGATCTTTGGAAATTCGTCAGCCGTACGAATAAATATATTGATGAGACGCAGCCTTGGGTTCTGGCTAAAGATGAAAACCAAAAAGAACGCCTTGGTAATGTGATGGCTCACCTGGCTGAATCTCTGCGTCAAATCGCCGTTATGCTTCAGCCGTTCTTGACGCAGACGCCCGAGCGTATCTTCCAGCAGCTTGGAGTAACAGCAGATGAGCATAAAGCATGGGAAAGCTTAAGTGAATTTGGAGTTCTTCCAGCTGGGACGAAGGTACAAAAAGACCAGCCGATCTTCCCACGTCTTGATGCGGAAGAAGAAACCCAAATCATTAAAGACATGATGAAGAAATCTGCTCCTCAAAAAGAAGAAAAGAAAGAGGAGAAAAAAGATCAAGCAGAAGAAGTAACCATTGATGACTTCATGAAGCTTGATTTCCGTGTCGCCGAAGTCGTGAAAGTCGACAAGGTGAAAAAAGCAGATAAGCTGCTGAAAATCCAACTGGATCTCGGATATGAGCAACGCCAAGTCGTCTCAGGCATTGCCGAACACTACACTCCGGAAGACCTTGTTGGTAGAAAAGTCATTTGCGTAGCCAACTTGAAGCCGGTCAAACTCCGCGGGGAATTGTCTGAAGGGATGATTCTTGCAGGAGAAGATGACAATGGTTTATCTTTGGCATCTGTGGATCAGACGTTAAAGAATGGTACGAAAGTGAAATAACACACCAACAAAAAGGGAAAGCTCTCCATAGTGCTTTCCCTTTTTTACATGATGATTATTTGATGAAGGTGGGAATAAGAATGTTGTTTGATACGCACGTCCACTTGAATGCAGATCAGTTCGAAGAGGACTTGGAAGAAACGATTGAAAGGGCTCAAGAAGCTGGTGTCCAGTATATGACCGTTGTAGGCTTCGACAGGAAAACGATCCCGAAAGCGATGGACATTGCTGAGAGATATGAAGATATTTATGCCGCTGTAGGCTGGCATCCCGTTGACGCCATTGATATGACGGAAGAGGACCTTCACTGGATCGAAGAATTATCCCAGCACCCAAAAGTTGTCGCGATCGGAGAAATGGGACTTGATTATCATTGGGATAAGTCACCCAAAGACGTACAAAAAGAAGTGTTCCGTAAACAGATCCGACTGGCAAAGAAAGTGAAGATGCCAATCGTCATCCACAATCGGGAGGCGACCGATGATATCGTTGAAATTCTCAAGGAAGAGAATGCTGCGGAGGTTGGCGGTATCATGCACTGTTATAGCGGGCCGGTTGAAACGGCGTTTGAGTGTATCGATATGAACTTTATGATTTCCTTGGGAGGTCCTGTCACCTTTAAAAATGCAAAATTACCGAAAGAAGTGGCCAAAGCAGTGGACCTAAAGCATTTATTAGTTGAAACGGACTGCCCGTTCCTTGCTCCGCATCCAAACCGTGGGAAACGAAATGAACCTGCGTATGTGCAACTGGTGGCGGAACAAATTGCCGAGTTGAAGGGTATTTCCTATGAAGAGGTCAGTAAAACGACAACCTCGAATGCTCTCGAATTCTTTGGAATTCAGTCGTAATCACGGAGATCTTGGAAGGTTTATTACAAAAGCCATCCAATTGTATGGGAAATGTAACATGTTTGTTATGTTAATCGTCTAGGTAAAATAGCATAATAGAGGAGTCAGTGATGGTCATGCTGGCTCCTCTATTTTTGTGTAAAGAGGATCCATTTGACATGAGTTTGTCACTTGACTACAATAAAACGCGTGCTTTAGAAAGGAGGCCAAAGGATGAAAATAGGAAACCTGTTAAAATCAGCCATTAGTCATATGATGGTATGGGCAACTGTGATTGCCGTCCTATGCATCGCCTTTTTAGTAACCGTTTCGTATGAAGCTACTAAAGCTTCTGTGCAAGTGACACAAAATGGGCAGAAAGAACTGATCCGCACTCATGCTGATACAATCGATGATTTATTATCAGAGCTCGATGTCACTGTCCAACAACATGATGAATTATCACATAACTTATCCGATCCGGTTGAATATGGAATGGATGTCACCTACATAGCATCTAAGTCTATCAATCTAGCCATCGATCGTAACCATACAGAAGAATACTTTACAACTGCCTCTACGGTGGAGGAGTTCTTTGAGCAGGAGGGTCTGGAGTTCAATAAACGGGATAAAGTTTCCCATGATCCTGATGCTCTCATCGAAGAAGGCATGGACATCGAAGTCCAGCAGGCCTTCCAAGTGACCGTCAATGATGGCGGGGAATCTGAAAAAGTCTGGACCACGGCGTCAACGGTTGACGAACTGCTTCAAGAAGAGGGAATTACCCTGAACGAACTCGATGAGTTGAATCTCAGTCAAGAAGAAGAGCTTTCCTCTGACGAAAATGTCACAATCACTAGAGTCGAAAAAGTGACGGATATTGTTGAAGAAGAAGTTGACTTCACAGTAGAAACGAAGAAAGACAAATCTCTTCCAAAAGGGGAAAAGAAAGTCGTTTCCAGTGGTGAAAAAGGTTTGATTACGAAAGAATACGAAGTGATCTTGAAAAACGGCGAGGAAGCAAGCCGTGAACTGGTCAAAGAAACAGTGGAACAGGAGAGTAAGACAGAAGTCGTTGCTCTTGGAACGAAAGTAGAGAAAAAAGCGACAGTTGCTTCAAGCTCGTCCAGCTCTTCTAGTTCGTCCTCCAGTAAAGCATCTACAACGGTATCTCGAAACGATACAAGTGGAGCGAAGACCTTATATATGCATGCCACAGCCTACACGGCAAATTGCTCGGGCTGTTCTGGTATTACGGCTACAGGCATTAATTTGAAAGCAAATCCTAACCAAAAAGTTATAGCGGTTGACCCGAACGTTATTCCACTTGGAAGTCGCGTCTGGGTAGAGGGATATGGGTATGCCATTGCCGGAGACACAGGCGGAGCCATTAACGGCAACCGAATTGATCTATTCGTTCCTTCCAGGAGCGAAGCTCTTAAATTCGGTTCGCGTAATGTAAAAGTGAAAATATTGGACTAATGGAGATAGCAGAGGAATCGTTCCTCTGCTTTTTTCCGTGTATAGACTCATGGTATGCTATGGGAAGATGATGAAGGGAACGCAACAGGAGGAAGGTACGTGAAAATTAAAGAAGTGATTGTCGTGGAAGGGAAAGATGATACGGCCCGAATTAAATCAGCCGTCGATGCCGATACCATCGAAACGAATGGATCTGCGATTGATGAGCACGTTCTTGAGCAAATCAAACATGCCCAGGAGAAAAGAGGGGTCATTATTTTTACAGATCCTGATTACCCGGGAGAGCGGATCAGACATATCGTAAGCCAGCATGTTCCTGCGTGCAAGCATGCCTTTTTACCAAAACATCGGGCAAGGGCCAAACATGACAAAGGAATTGGAATCGAACATGCGTCCATTGCTGATATCCAAGAGGCTTTGTCTGCGGTTTATGAACTAATGGATATTCAAGAAGGTGAAATTGTAAAAACTGATCTCGTTAACCACGGGCTCATCGGAGGGCCAAAAGCAGGTAAACGGCGTGAAAAATTGGGGATTGCCCTCAAAATTGGCAAGACGAACGGAAAACAGTTATTGAAACGATTGAATATGTTCCATATTACATCCCACCAGCTGAATGAAGCGATGGATAAGATCATACAGGAGGAAAGAGATGAACAGTAAAGCAGTAGCCACACCTACAAGAACGAAAGAAATTTTGCAGACCTTCGGGTTTTCCTTTAAGAAAAGCTTGGGACAAAACTTTTTAATTGATGTCAACATCTTAAAAAATATCATCGCAGAGGCGGGGATCGACCGTTCAGCAAATGCGATAGAGATTGGACCAGGGATTGGGGCTTTAACAGAACAGCTGGCTCAGCACGCCGATCGTGTCGTTGCTTTTGAAATCGACCAGCGTCTCCTTCCCATTCTGAAAGAAACTCTTGGTTCCTATGACAATGTTGAAGTCATCAATCAGGATATTCTGAAAGCAGATGTTGCACGTGTGATCGCTGACCAATTCAAACCGGGTCAACCGGTCCGTGTCGTAGCCAACCTTCCTTATTATATTACGACGCCTATTCTGATGAAACTTCTGATGGATCGATTGCCGATCGACAGCATAACTGTCATGATCCAGAAAGAAGTGGCGGATCGTATGGCTGCTGAACCGAATACGAAAAGCTACGGTTCTCTTTCCATTGCCGTTCAGTATTATACAGAAGCAAATGTCGTCTTAAATGTACCTAAGACCGTCTTTATGCCCCAGCCGAATGTCGATTCTTCGGTTTTGCATCTGGAAATGCGGGAAAAACCGCCTGTTGATGTTGAGGATGAAGAATTCTTCTTCGACGTTGTGAAAGCAACATTCGGTCAACGCAGGAAGACATTAATGAATAACTTAGCCCGTCATTTTAATGGGGAAATGGATAAGGATGAGTTGAGAAGCCGCTTGGAGAAGGTCAATATCGAACCATCTCGACGCGGGGAATCTTTGTCGATGCAGGAATTTGCCGATCTAGCCAACGTTTTGTATAAGTAGTTGTAAATAGACACAAAGCCCATGCTCACACATACACTACAGTAGTGTATAGAGTGAGGTGGGGAAGTGATGATATCAAGTGGAGACCTTGTAACACGGAAATCCTATCAGCACGACATCATTTTTCGAGTGAAGACAGAGAAGGGACCGCTCTTAAAATTGATGGGCGAACATGTACGACTCGAGGCCGACGCCCCTCTCGATGATCTTGAAAAAGTAACCGGAGCTGAGTATCACCGTAGAAAAAGTGAAGTGGATGAGAAAGAAGCCTATTCCTACCGTTTGTTTCGTCAGGATTACAGGCTGCTGAAAGAAAAAAGGGAAGCAGAAGCGGGGAGCGGCTACACAAGCAATAAAGAAACGAACTATTTTCAAATTCCGCCCCGTATTCTTCATATAGATGGAGATCCATTGTTTTTAAAGAAATGCATCGCTTTATATGAACAACTTGGTTTACAAGTCCATGGACAATATCTTCATGAAAAGGAGATGCCAAACCAAGTCCTGTCCCTAATTGAAAAAGTACACCCGGAAATTGTCGTTTTGACGGGACACGACTCTTACTCCAAAGCGAAAGGAACCATCAGGGAGTTGGAGTCTTATCGTCATTCCAAGTATTTTGTAGAAGCTGTGAGGAACATAAGGAGAAAATATCCGAACTTCGATCAAATGGTCGTCTTTGCGGGAGCCTGCCAATCCCATTTTGAATCGATCATCAGGGCCGGAGCCAACTTCGCGAGCTCCCCTGCCCGGGTCAACATCCATGCCATTGACCCGGTTTATGTTGCTGCCCGTGTGGCTTACACTTCGTTCATGGACCATATCAACATATGGGAAGTCATTCGCAATACCATAAGCGGAGAAGATGGCCTTGGGGGAATTGAAACCAAAGGATTGCTCCGCATAGGTATGCCTTACACCGAAAACCAAACAGAAGAAACCGAAGAAACATAAAGCCAAGCCGTCATCTCACCATGACGGCTTTTTTATATTCAATTCCATCAATGGGGGCTTTGGGGGGAGAGTCCTATGTATGGGTGTTTGAGAAAATGAAAAAAAGTTTACATACTTTTCCTTGAAATGGATAAGCTAACCAGGACCGATTATTTATATCATTCTGTTGCATTGTTAATGCTCAGTTGGTATAATTAATAATTTTATTTGACTTTGTCCCAGGTCTGTGGTAAAATAATTTACAGTGAGGTGGAGTGCAGTGGCTAAAACGTTAGTAGAAATCAAGCAATCCCTTGAAGGGCAAATTGGTAAACGCCTAACTTTGAAAGCAAACGGCGGACGCCGTAAAACAATTGAGCGATCCGGTGTATTGGCAGAAACATATCCTGCTGTTTTCATTGTAGAGCTGGATCAAGAAGAAAATGCTTTTGAACGTGTATCTTACAGCTATGCAGATGTACTTACAGAGACAGTCGAATTAAATTTCGACGACCTACAGACTATGGCACTTGAGCAGTGAACCAACCGTTTGCTGCTTTTTTATTTTGTCTGCAAAAAGGAATATCATTCATAAAGATCAAGAAGGAATCATTACCATCCTTACATACAACTCCCTTGCTTGTCCGTGCCGTGTTCCGCACATACTACCATTGTCGTAGCTGAGTGAAAGCGAAAGGAGCTGAAGACGATGGGACGTAAGCGCAGCATGATGTCCGATTCGTTGAAAGAAGAGATCGCGAAAGAACTTGGGTTTTACGACAAGGTAGAAAAAGACGGATGGGGCGGCATTTCTGGGCGGGATGCCGGCAATATGGTAAAACGAGCAATTCAAATGGCAGAAGAACAAATGGTGAACAGCCAACAGTAAGCTTTTCCCCCTGGTGCTTGATGCTCCAGGGGCTTTTTCCTTTCTCGTGCCTCTCACCACCCCATCAAATATGGTACAATGCTTTCAGAATCATATGGAAAATGAGGTGCTTGCATGCAAATACTTGAAAAAGCTCCTGCGAAAATTAATTTGTCTCTCGATGTTTTACATAAACGTCCGGACGGATTTCATGAAGTAGAGATGGTCATGACGACTGTGGATCTTGCGGATCGCATTGAATTGACTCTTCTCTCTGAGAATGAAATCAAAGTGGAATCGGAAAGCCGTTTCGTCCCGAATGATGAGCGTAATTTAGCCTACCGTGCGGCTCAATTATTGAAAGACCGCTTCGGTGTAACCCAGGGAGTTAAAATTTTCATTGAAAAGAACATCCCTGTAGCTGCTGGCCTTGCTGGAGGGAGCAGTGATGCCGCAGCTGTCCTGCGTGGTGTAAACCGGATGTGGGGGTTAGGTTTGAGCATGGATGAATTGGCCGAACTAGGATCTGAAATTGGTTCGGATGTGTCTTTCTGTGTGTACGGAGGAACGGCACTCGCGACGGGTCGAGGAGAAAAAATCGAACACCTTCCTGCCCCTCCGCCATGTTGGGTAGTCCTTTCTAAACCTACGCTTGGTGTATCTACTCAGTCGGTGTATAAGAATCTTAACTTGAGTGCTGCTGAGCACCCGAATACGGAAGCCATGGTGAAAGCACTGAAAGAAGGAGATTACTACGGCATTTGTAAGAACGTCGGCAATACACTGGAGGGTGTGACGCTGCAGATGCACGAGGAAGTCGGTCAAATTAAAGATCAGATGAAACAGGCGGGCGCAGATGCGGTTCTCATGAGCGGAAGCGGTCCAACTGTATTTTCCCTCGTTGAACACGATGCGCGAGCTCAGAGAATTTATAATAGCTTAAAGGGCTTTTGTACGGAAGTTTTTATGGTTCGAATGCTTGGATACAGAGAACCACTTGATAAATAACGTACGAATTTGTTATATTTAATGAAAACATTCGGATTTAGAGGTGTCTTTGTATGAAAAGAAGCGAAAGACTTGTCGCCATGACTCACTATATTCTCGATCGACCACGAGAGCTTATTTCCCTTCCTTTTTTCTCGGAAAAGTATGATGCTGCAAAATCATCCATCAGTGAAGATTTAGGAATCATCAACAAAATGTTTCAACATGAAGGAATCGGCTATTTAGAGACGATTTCAGGAGCAGCGGGTGGAGTAAAATATATCCCTGCTTTCTCAAAAGAAGAAAGCCATCGTTTCGTCGAAGAGCTATGTGAGAAGTTGGAGGACCCGGCGCGGCTCCTTCCAGGTGGTTATTTATTCATGAGTGACTTGCTCGGTGATCCGGAAACAACACGTAACATCGGTAAACTGTTCGCTTCTGCTTTTCGTGATAAAGACATCGATGTAGTCATGACGGTTGCGACAAAAGGAATTCCTCTCGCTTATGCCGTGGCCTCCTACTTGAACGTTCCTGTCGTGATTGCAAGAAGAGATCCTAAAATTTCTGAAGGTTCAACGGTGAGCATCAATTATGTTTCCGGTTCAACCAGAAAGATTCAGACCATGGTTTTAACGAAGCGTTCCCTGCCTCAAGGATCAAGGGTCTGCATCATTGATGATTTTATGAAAGCTGGTGGAACCATCAATGGGATGCGGAACTTGTTGGTAGAATTCGACGCTGAATTAGCAGGAATCGGCGTGCTTGCTGAAGCGGAAGATGATGAAGAAGATCGTGTCGTGGACGATTATTTGTCTGTTGTACAAATTATGAATGCAGATGAACGCAGATCCTCCATCGAAGTCCGACCGGGAAATTTATTGGAGAATATATAAAAAATACAGTTGTAAGAAGAGCCCTCATCCTTTTGTATGAGGGCTTTTCTCATGGTTTCGCACCTAAATATACAGAATCATAAAAATTTTTTAGAAAAATTAGCAGGATTTTTTCCCGTTTTGTGGAATTTGTCTTACATAAGTTCTTTTGTATAAAAGGTGGTGAATCTAATGGAAGTAACTGACGTAAGACTGCGACGCGTGAATACCGATGGAAGAATGCGAGCAATTGCTTCTATTACCTTGGACCAGGAGTTTGTTGTCCATGACATACGGGTGATTGATGGCAACAATGGACTGTTCGTGGCGATGCCGAGCAAACGCACTCCGGATGGGGAGTTTCGTGACATTGCACACCCGATTAATTCAGGTACTCGTGGAAAGATCCAGGACGCTGTACTTGAAGCTTATCACCGTGCTGGTGATGAGGAAGAAGCTGAGGTGGAATTCGAAGAAGCCGGCGCTTCCTAATACTTACGCACAACAAGAGTCTAACCGAACCAGGTTAGACTCTTTTTTTGTTCTTAGACCTTGGTCGGATTTCCGGCCGTGTTCCTCCTCTAAATGTTGAAATACGTGTTGTATTGAGATATGATTCAAAGTGGATATTTAGGATGGAGGTACGTTCATGACTAATCGATATGCTGTCGTTCTAGCCGCTGGCCAAGGTACACGTATGAAGTCAAAACTCTATAAGGTTTTGCATCCTGTATGTGGGAAGCCGATGGTTCAGCACGTTGTCGACCAGTTGAATACATTAGATTTGCAAGAATTAATCACCGTTGTAGGTTTTGGTGCTGAAAAAGTCCAGGAACAGCTTGGTGAAGACAGTCATTACGTCATTCAGGAGGAACAGTTGGGAACAGGCCATGCTGTTTTGCAAGCGGATGATATTTTGGCTGATAAAGAAGGTACGACTGTAGTCGTTTGTGGTGATACACCATTGTTGACAGGTGAAACACTGCAAAAACTTCTTGATCATCATGATGCACAAGGAGCAAAGGCGACGGTCCTGACTGCACATGCTGAAGACCCACATGGCTACGGACGTGTCATCCGTGGCGGAAATGGCCAGGTGGAACGAATCGTTGAGCAAAAAGATGCGTCTGATGAAGAACAGGCCATTCAAGAAATCAATACAGGTACGTATTGCTTTGATAATGCTATGTTGTTCGATGCACTCAAAAACGTTTCCAACGATAATGTTCAGGGTGAATACTACCTGCCTGATGTCGTTGAAATTTTAAAAGGTCAGGGCGAAACAATCAGCGCATATCAAACGCCGGAGTTTTCGGAATCTCTTGGTGTCAATGATCGTGTTGCTTTGTCAAAAGCAGAAAAGCTGATGAAACAACGGATAAACGAGCAACATATGAGAAACGGGGTTACGCTTGTCGATCCTGAACAAACGTATATTGGTCCGGATGTGACCATAGGAAGAGATGTTGTCATCTATCCTGGAAGCGTTTTGGAAGGGAAGACGACCATTGAAGATGATGCCCTTATTGGTCCACACTCTACGATTACAAACAGTTACGTAGGCAGTGGGACGACCATTAAGCAGAGTGTCGCTGCTGATAGTAAAATCGGATCCCGTGTACAGATTGGGCCATTTGCTCACATCCGTCCGCAATCGTCTCTAGGTGACGATGTGAAAGTTGGAAATTTTGTGGAAGTGAAAAAAGCTTCCTTCGGCGATGGAAGTAAAGCTTCTCACCTAAGTTATATCGGGGATGCGGAAGTCGGAAGTGGTGTCAACATCGGCTGTGGAACCATAACGGTAAACTACGATGGAGAGAACAAGCATTTGACGACGATTGAAGACGATGCATTCATTGGATGCAATTCAAACTTGATTGCTCCTGTCACCGTAGGAAAAGGAGCTTATGTGGCTGCGGGCTCCACGATTAACCAGGATGTCCCGTCCGAGGCTTTGTCGATTGCCCGTTCCCGTCAGACGAATAAAGAAGGTTATGCAAGTAAAATGAAATCGATCAAAAAAGATTAACGGAGGGTTCCATCCATGGCAACTGGATATAAGGATTCAAAACTGAAAGTATTCTCACTCAACTCAAATCCTGAGTTAGCGAAAGAGATTGCTGATAACATCGGAGTCGAGCTAGGTAAATGTACAGTCACGAGCTTTAGTGACGGAGAGATTCAAATCAACATTGAAGAAAGTATCCGTGGGTGCGATGTGTATGTTGTCCAATCCACATGTGAACCTGTCAACCAACACATCATGGAACTCCTAATCATGATCGATGCTCTAAAACGTGCTTCAGCAAGATCAATCAATATTGTCATGCCTTATTACGGCTATGCAAGGCAAGACAGAAAAGCGCGTGCCCGTGAACCGATTACAGCGAAATTAATTGCGGATCTGCTTGAAACGGCAGGAGCTTCCCGCGTATTGATGCTTGATCTGCACGCACCACAAATTCAAGGATTCTTCAACTTGCCTATTGATCACCTTGTTGGTGTTCCAATTCTATCCGATTATTTTGAGGAGAAGAATTTTGAGGATGTTGTCATCGTTTCTCCTGACCATGGAGGCGTTACACGTGCGCGTAAAATGGCGGATCGTCTAAAAGCCCCTATTGCAATCATTGATAAGCGCCGTCCACGTCCAAACGTTGCAGAAGTCATGAACATCGTCGGTAACATTGAAGGCAAGACCGCAATTTTGATTGATGATATCATTGACACAGCGGGTACCATTACTTTGGCGGCCAATGCTCTTGTCGAGAACGGTGCCAAAGAAGTGTTTGCTTGTTGTACGCACCCTGTTCTATCCGGACCTGCCATCGAGCGTATCGATAACTCGAAAATTAAAGAGCTTGTGGTCACAAACACGATTCCACTTGGTGAAGAGAAATCAAGCGAGAAAATTACAGAGCTTTCTGTAGCTGGCTTGATTAGTGAAGCCATTGTTCGTGTGCATGAACGTCAATCCATTAGTATTTTATTTGATTAATTTTGAGTAATTAGGTTTAACTCTTGTTTTTAACGGGAAACTGAATTAATGATTGGTAAATTACTGGAGGTTGATTAATTTGGCTATTACATTAAAAGCAAATCAAAGACAAAATCTCAAGCAATCTGTAACCCGTGAACTTCGCCTGGAAGGAAATGTTCCTAGTGTCGTATACGGGAAGGATAAAGAACCGATCACGGTTGCTGTTAACAGCATAGAGTTACTTAAAACCGTTCGTGATGAAGGTAAAAACGCGATTATCTCCCTTGATATTGATGGAAAAGACACCGTGGATGTCATGCTCCATGAATATCAAGTCGATCCATTGAAAGATGAATTAATCCACGCAGACTTCTATGTTGTAAACATGTCTGAGGAAATGGATGTCGAAGTTCCCGTACACTTAGAAGGTGAAGCGGCAGGAAGTAAAGAAGGCGGCGTCGTCCAACAGCCACTTTACGATTTGGCTGTTCGTGCGAAGCCACGCGATATTCCTGAGGAAATCGTTGTTGACATTTCAGAATTGAATATCGGTGACAGCATCATGGTTGGTGACTTGAAAGAGTCCCGCAAGTATGAGATTACCGAAGATGAAAATACGACGATCGTATCTGTAACTCCTCCGGAAGAGATGCCGGAAGACGAGCCGGACACAGATGCTGATGCTGAACCTGAAGTCATTAATGAGAAATCAGAGGAAGCAGAAGAAGATTCCGAAGAAAAAGAAGAGTAATGGGATACACACAAAGGGCGTGGCCAAGAGGGCACGCCCTTTTTAATCATTCACCTTTTATATTCCTGTGGTCATAAGTCAATCAATGGTGTTAAAGGGCTTTATTACTGTTGATGGGCTTATGCTTTTGGTGTACCCAAATTCACCTTTTCCTGCGGTTTAAGATTCTGGGTTAAGGGGATTGTATAAACACACGACAGATTAGGAGCAAGTTTTTGCATGGAGGAAACGCATTTTGACATCTTTCCGCGT
Organism: Halobacillus sp. Nhm2S1; assembly: GCF_019599545.1. Lineage (GTDB taxonomy): Bacteria > Bacillota > Bacilli > Bacillales > Halobacillaceae > Halobacillus. Next base: position 22,241 of record NZ_JAIEZV010000008.1, read on the forward strand.
TTCCTTTTGATATAATGAACCAATAGTATAAAGACAGAAAAGGAAGTTATGTATGAAGTGTATAGTAGGACTTGGGAATCCAGGGAAAAAGTATGAAGACACCCGTCATAATATCGGGTTTATGATTATAGATGAATTGGCTTCACGAAATCAATGGTCCCTGAGTCAGAAAAAATTTAACGGTTTATTCACGATGGAGCGTTTCAACGGGGAGAAAGTGATCCTCATGAAACCTCAAACGTATATGAATTTATCCGGGGAAGCTCTCCGCCCTATGATGGACTTTTATGATATCGATATCGAAGATGTATTGGTGGTATATGATGACTTGGATCTGCCCCCAGGGAAGATTCGTTTGCGGAAAAAAGGCGGCCATGGCGGCCATAATGGCATTCGCAATATTATTGATCAGCTGGGAACAAAAGAATTTAAACGACTGCGTGTCGGAGTAGGTCGCCCGGAAGGTTCAAAAACAGTCATCGATCATGTGTTAGGTGGCTTCTCTAAAGAAGAACAAGGACCAGTAGAAGAAAGCATTGATTATGCGGTAAAAGCATGTGAAGCATGGATCGAGCAACCGTTTAACGAAGTAATGAATGATTTTAATGTGAAGTGACGGGATTACTGTGTTCGTATAACACTCCCGAATGACGGTAAAACTATCTACCATCAACCCCTCGAGGAGGATGGAAATGAAAATACGTTATTTTTGCCGCCATTGTGAAAATCAGGTCGGAGAATTAGATGCAAAACATGTGGATGTGTCCCAGTTGGGCTTTGATATCCTAAATGATCAGGACCAAGAGCAAATGGTTCATATGACTGCGAGTGGCGACATGGACATCAGGACCATTTGTGACTCGTGCAAAGAATCATTAGACGACAATCCACATTACCATGAGCTTGACTTTTTTATACAGTAAATCTTGATTTCTGAATCAATCGGAAATCATGGTGGTGGAGGAATTCGTTATGCAAGGTATTAAGGATTATTTATTTCCGCAGGATGATATTCATTCTGTTGTCGAAGGCTTTAAAACAGGAATGAAGGAACAAATGGTCGCTGGTTTATCCGGGGCTTCAAGAAGCTTGATGGTCTCCATGCTTCAAGAGTCCCTGGAGCGACCTGTCATCATCGTGACTCATCAACTGATACAAGCACAACAATTGTATGAGGATATGCAAGAATTGACCGATGCTGAACAGGTTCATCTGTATCCGGTCAATGAATTGATTGCATCGGAAATCGCGGTTGCGAGCCCTGAACTGAGAAGTCAGCGTATCGACGCATTAAGTCAGTGGCTGTCCCAGGAAAAAGGGATTCTGATTGCGCCTGTGGCTGCACTAAAACGAATGATGCCACCGAAATCTTACTGGGAGCAGAGTCAGCTCCCTTTTCGTGTTGGGGAAGAAATTAACCTCGATCAATACTTAGAACGCTTAGTGAATATGGGTTATGACCGAACAGAGATGGTTGCAACACCAGGAGAGTTTTCTTTACGTGGCGGAATCATGGATGTGTACCCACTGACCGCTGAGTTTCCGTATCGAATTGAGTTGTTCGATACAGAGGTGGATTCGATCCGGACGTTTGATTCTGAGACGCAACGCTCTCATGACAAGCTGGATTCGGTCCAAATTGGGCCGGCAACAGAACTGTTACTAAAGGACGAAGATTTTGCCAGAGCCCATGATCGTCTGGAGAATGCCCTGAGCCATTCCTTGAAGAAATTGACCAAACAGGATGCAAAAGAGACACTCGCTCAAGTGATCGAGCATGATTTGGATCTTTTGAAAGCCAAAGAACATTTCCAGGAAATTTATAAGTACATTGGGTATTTCTATGAAGAACCTGTCAGTCTACTAGACTACCTGCCTGAAACGGGTCTCGTCATTCTTGATGAAATGAGCCGAATCCAGGAAACGGCCAATCGCCTTGACCAGGAAGAAGCGGAATGGCACAACAGTATGCTGGAAGCCAATCAGACAGTACGAGAGCTGCATCTTTCTTTTGATTGGCAGGATGCTTGGATGAAGATTGAGCATCCTCGTCTTTACCTGTCTGTTTTTATGAGGCACATCCCCAATACGCAACCACAGAATATCGTAAACATCTCGAGTCGTCAGATGCAGCAATTCCATGGACAGATGAATTTATTAAAAAATGAAATGGATCGCTGGGAAAAGCAGGATTTCTCTGTCGTCATCCTTGCTCCCGATGAAAATAGGAAGTCCAAGATTGAAGGCGTGCTTCGTGATTATGATATGGAAGCGGTTATTGCAGAAGGGGACGTCCAGCTTCCTTTGGTGAAACCGACGATTATCACAGGCAATATCAGCCATGGATTCGAATGGCCGATGCATAAGCTTGCAGTTATGACCGAAAATGAACTGTTCAAGAAGCGAACCGCCAAACCGAAGCGCAAGCAAAAAATGTCGAACGCCGAGCGGATTAAAAACTATCAGGAATTGAAGGTCGGCGATTACGTCGTCCATGCAAGCCATGGAATCGGGAAGTATCTAGGAATTGAAACGCTGAAAATGGCTGGAAACCATAAAGATTTTCTGATGGTCAATTACTCTGGAAATGACAAGCTGTATGTACCGATTGACCAAATTGATCTGATTCAAAAATATGTAGGCTCGGAAGGGAAAGAGCCGAAAGTTTATAAGCTTGGCGGCAGTGAGTGGAAAAAAGTGAAGAGTCGTGTCCAATCCTCGGTCGAAGATATTGCTGACGATTTAATTCAACTCTATGCTGAGCGCGAAGCTTCCAAAGGGTTTGCTTTCAGTGAAGATGGAGAAATGCAAAAAGACTTTGAAGCGGCTTTCCCTTACGAAGAAACGGAAGATCAAATTCGTTGTATCGAAGAAATCAAATCCGATATGGAACGTGTGCGCCCGATGGATCGTCTGCTTTGTGGAGATGTGGGGTATGGAAAGACAGAAGTCGCGATTCGTGCCGCTTTCAAAGCGATCGTCGATGGAAAACAGGTGGCTCTGCTTGTACCTACAACGATTCTGGCGCAGCAGCATTATGAGACTCTTCAAGAACGATTCCAAGGTTTTGGGATTAACATCGGCCTTATGAGCCGCTTCCGTACAAAAAAGCAGCAGAAGGAAACCACAGATCGGCTGAGGAAGGGTCTCGTCGATGTGGTGGTGGGGACACACCGAATCTTATCGAAAGATATGCAGTTCAAAGACTTAGGATTGTTGATCGTCGATGAAGAACAACGGTTCGGAGTTAAACACAAAGAGAAAATCAAGCAGTTGAAAAACAATGTGGATGTGCTGACGTTAACGGCGACTCCAATCCCGAGAACCCTGCACATGTCCATGCTTGGTGTCAGGGACTTGTCCGTCATTGAAACACCGCCTGCCAACCGTTTCCCTATCCAGACGTACGTGCTTGAATACAATCCGATTTTCCTCAGGGAAGCGGTGGAACGGGAGATGGCCCGGGGTGGACAGGTATTTTTCCTTTTCAACCGCGTAGAAAACATCGAACGGATGGCGCAGCAAATTGCCGAACTTGTCCCTGAGGCGAGAGTCACTTTTGCTCATGGACAGATGAATGAGACAGAGCTTGAGAATGTCATGTTCTCCTTCCTAGAAGGTGAATTTGATGTGCTTGTCAGTACGACAATCATCGAGACAGGTGTCGACATTCCAAATGTGAACACACTCATCGTCTATGATGCCGATCGTATGGGCTTGAGTCAGCTGTATCAACTGCGTGGTCGTGTCGGAAGATCGAACCGGGTCGCCTACGCGTACTTTACCTATCAAAAGGATAAAGTGCTGACAGAAGTAGCCGAGAAACGACTGCAGGCGATTAAGGAATTCACGGAGCTCGGGTCCGGGTTTAAAATCGCCATGCGCGATTTGTCCATTCGTGGAGCAGGGAACCTTTTAGGAGCACAGCAGCATGGATATATTGATTCTGTCGGATTCGATATGTATTCCCAGATGCTGAAAGACGCTATAGAAGCGAAAAGGCAGGGGAAAGAACCGGAAAGTGTACAGCCATTCCAACCGGAACTTGATATGATGCTGGATGCTTATATCCCAGATGAATACATCGCTGATGAAAAGCAAAAAATTGACATGTACAAATTGTTCCAGGCGATTGAAACGGTTGAAGATATCCATGACTTGCGAGATGAATTGATCGATCGATTCGGGGATTATCCGCAGGAGGTGGATAACTTGTTCCGTGTTTCTTCTATTCGACTTCAAGCAAAACGTTCACGGATTGAAAGCGTGACAGAGAAGAAAAAGAAAATCGAAATGCTGATGGAAGCCGAACAAAGTCAGCAGATCGATGGAACCAAGCTGTTCGAATTTGCCAATCAATACGGTCGTATGGTCCAACTGGGTACGGAAGATTCCCAATTGAAGGTAACCTTCACATGGGATCGTAAGACAGAGTTTAAACGATATGAGCTTGTTGAAGAATTTATCAGCAAACTTCCTGAGATGATGCGGGAAGTATCGACTGCTTGATCATACCTCATCCCTGATAGGGATGAGGATTTTCTTATCTTCCAGGCCAACTCCACATTTCAAGTCTTCCAGTCCCGGCCATCAGACCCTCGAGGTCATATGCAAATCACCTTTGTGAGGAAAAAGCACCTCACAAAAGATGCTTCGCATATGTTTGTCGAAGCTGCCCAAGGCACCTCCACATTCTAAGTTTACATTTTTTATGAAAAAATCCATCCAAAGGGTGTATAGGTTTTTATTGCTGAATCATACTATCCTTAATCACCCGCTTGTTCTGCTTGCGCTTCAACAGGTATAGATAGGCAGTCATCACAGAAAAGGAGGCAGCATAAAGAATGAAAGCAACTGGTATTGTACGCCGTATTGATGATTTAGGACGTGTTGTTATCCCGAAAGAAATCCGCCGTACGCTGAGGATTCGTGAAGGTGATCCTTTAGAGATTTTTGTAGACCGTGAAGGTGAAGTCATACTAAAAAAATATTCACCTATTAGCGAGTTGGGTGATTTTGCAAAAGAGTACGCAGAAGCGCTCAGTGAGTCTTTAGAAGCTCCTGTGTTGATATGCGATCGTGATGAGTATATAGCGGTGGCGGGAAGTGCGAAAAAGGATTATATGAACCGATCGATCGGATCTAAGGTCGAAGAAGTCATGGATTCTAGAACCATGTCTACTGAGAAACATCCGGAGCCGGTTGAATTGACTCGGGGTCAGGAAGAAGATGTGATCTCATATCTTATTTATCCTATCATTGCACAAGGGGACCCCATCGGCTGCGTCGTTGCCTTCAATAAAGAAGGTTCTCCATTAGAAGACGGGGCCAGTAAAGCTGTTCAGACAGCCGCTAGCTTTTTAGCGAAACAAATGGAGTAGCAAGTAAGGTCAGATCCGAGCGGGTACGGGGTCTGACCTTTTCCTATGATATAATGAATGTTCTGAATACATATAAATGAGAAAGGGTCCAATATGACCAAATTACGTTCACGCTCTGTTTTACAAGGAGCATTCATACTAACACTAGCCGGATTAATCAGTAAGGTCATCAGTGCGGGCTATCGCGTCCCGCTTCAGAATTTAACTGGAGATCTCGGCTTTTACGTCTACCAACAAGTGTATCCCATTCTCGGCATTGCCCTGATTCTTGCCTTGTATGGGTTTCCTGCAGCCATTTCAAAAATCGTCTCAGACATCGGCGATGACTCCTCGCCTCTATCTATTCCATCGTTTTATTTACCTGTTTTCTGGTGGGTGATGATGGCTTCTGGATTCATTTTTGTAACTGGTTTTTTATCATCCCCTTGGATTGCTTCTGTTATGGGAGATGAAAAATTAACAAAATCCCTGCAGACGGCATTTTCTGTCTTCCTGCTTGTTCCTTTTGTTTCAGTCGCTCGAGGCGCATTTCAAGGACATAATGATATGGGGCCGACAGCTGTTTCACAAATTATCGAACAAGTTTTCAGAGTGGGAATCATCATTGGTTCCGCTATTTTAGTCATGCGGGGGACGGACGTTTATACAATAGGGATAGGAGCATCCCTTGGGTCAATGGCAGGTGCAGCTGCTGCGTTTTCCGTTCTTTTTTATTGGTTGATGAAAAAGAGAGAGATGTGGACATGGCGAAGGTGGGACAAACACGTATCGTATAAACGAACAATTTTTCTGCACGGCATTCTTATTTGTCTAAACTATATGCTGCTTTTGTCTTTGCAGCTCGTCGATGCATTGACAATGGTTCCGAATCTCCAAAAAGCGGGTGTATCGCTTGAGGATGCGCGTATGTGGAAAGGGATATTCGACAGGGGCCAGCCTCTTATTCAATTAGGGACGGTTCTTGCTTCTTCACTTGCTCTTGCTCTCATTCCTTCTGTCACCAGATCGAGGATGACCCAGAATCCTGATCAAGTGAAAAAGTCCGTCGTGAGTGCCGTGAAAATGACTGTCTTTCTTTGTGTTGGAGCGACGGCAGGGCTGATTTTCTTATTTCCTGCCATCAATCAGTCATTTTTTCAGGACGCTCAGGGAACAAGTGCATTAAGAATCCTGATGATCGTCATCCTTGGCAGTTCCCTTTCTATTACGCTCTCTTCGATATTACAGGGACTTGATTATATGAAACAAACGGCCATGATGATTGCGGGGGGGCTGATCATCAAGTGGGCTGGAAATATGCTCTTCATTCCTTTTTTGAGTTTACACGGAGCAGCAATCTCCTCAGTGATGGCTGTCGCTTTTGTTTTAATCGGAAATATCGTAACCTTAAGACATGAAGTTCCTTGGGAAAAATGGACCAGCCTTCCCTGGAAAGGGATTCTAATTTCTCTTGTAGGAATGATATTCGGACTATGGCTGGCTAAAATGCTTGCTTTTCTGTTTTTTGATTTAAATGAACGGTTACCTTTACTGCTATACACGTTGTCTGTTTCAGGATTTGGTGCATTGATCTATGCCGTACTTCTTCTGCGAACAGGCAGCTTCACGAATGAAGAATTACATGTCATACCTTTTCGTAAGGTCGTATGGAAACTTTCGCCGAAAGGATTGGACCAATGAATACCATAACAATTATCGGACTTGGGGCTGCGGATTTGGAACAGCTTCCGCTCGGGGTCTACCGTGATTTGACACAAAATCACTCCCACTTCTATGCGCGCACTCTCGACCACCCCGTCATCCAGGCACTGCAAAAAGAAGGCGTCACATTTGAAAGTTTTGATTCCGTATATGAATCCCATGATCATTTTGGAGATGTGTACACAGAAATCGTCTCCCGTCTCCTTACCCTTTCTCAAGGACAGAATATAACCTATGTTGTCCCTGGACACCCTATGCTTGCTGAACGAACAGTGCAATTACTGATTCAAGCAAGGGACAACGGGGAAGTAGCCCTCGACATTAAAGGTGGACAAAGTTTCCTTGATGCCACTTTCACCGCGCTTGAAATCGACCCTATTGAGGGATTTCAGTTTGCGGACGCTACAGATTTGAAACGGGAAGAGCTCCAATTTTTGAATCACCTGATCCTCTGTCAGGTGTACGATTCATTAATCGCATCGGATGTTAAATTGACTTTGCTTGAAGATTTACCGGCAGATCATCCGGTAACCATAGTCACAGCTGCAGGGAGTGAACACGAAAAGATTGTGACGATCCCTCTGGAAGAACTGGACCGGCGCGTGGAAGTGAATAATCTAACCAGTGTTTATATCCCCCCTGTCAAAAAAGAAGTGCTCAATCACCGGTTCTTCCGCCTGAGAGAAGTCATTAAGATTCTGAGAAGTCCGGAAGGGTGCCCTTGGGATCGCAAACAGACGCACGAATCACTAAGGAAATATATGATTGAAGAAGCCTATGAGTTCATTGATGCCGTTAATCGCACGGACGACGATCATATGGTGGAGGAGCTTGGTGATGTGCTGCTTCAAGTCATGCTGCACAGCCAAATTGGCGAAGATGAAGGATTTTTTACAATCGACGACGTAATAGTATCCATAACGGAAAAAATGATCCGCAGGCATCCTCATGTGTTTGGTGAAATGACAGTGGACTCCTCAGATGAAGTGGTCACCAACTGGGAGGCCATTAAAGCAGAGGAAAAAGGGGAACAGCCTGATTCCATTCTAGATTCTGTCCCCGGGAGTTTTCCCGCCCTCCTTCAAGCGGAAGAGTTGCAGAAGAAAGCAGCTAAAGTAGGATTTGATTGGGATAACGTTGCTCCTGTCATTGAAAAGGTGGAAGAAGAGTGGCGGGAATTCAAGGAAGCCCGCGATTCCGGAGACCGTGAAGAGATGGAAAAAGAATACGGAGACTGGCTGTTTGCCATCGCTAATCTTGCCAGACATTACAAGATTAGTAGTGAAAATGCGCTGCAGCGGACGAACCGCAAATTCAGAACCCGCCTTTCATCTATGGAAAAGGATGCACGCACAGAAGGCCGGAAATTAACAGATTATGATTTAGATTCACTAGAGGAATTATGGATAAAAGCGAAAGCAAAACATAAAGGAGCGGAATGACATATGCGTTTGGATAAATTTTTGAAAATCTCCCGTTTAATCAAAAGGCGTACGCTTGCGAAAGAGGTAGCCGATCAAGGGCGTATCAGCATCAATGGTGCCCAAAGTAAAGCAGCTAGTAACGTAGCGGTCGGAGATGAATTGACCATTCAGTTCGGACAGAAAGTACTAACCATTGAAGTGAAATCATTAAAAGAGAATGTTACGAAAAATGAAGCTACGACTCTTTATGAAATTAAAAAAGAAGAGCCCGTCAATCAATCCTAACAAAAACCACTGCCAGACACGGCAGTGGTTTTTATCTGGCTTTTATATATTTTTTATATGCCTGACCCCGGCATAGCTCTCATTGGTGCCAGGTACCGCCCGTGTGTAAAAGGGTGCCAGGCACTGGAAAGCTTTTAGTCGGGGTGTCCGAGGCGCTTCCGTATTCTAGGGTCCAGTTCCGGCTCCCAGACACTCGAGGTCATAAGACAAGCCACTACGTGGAGGAAAATCTCTCCACTCCGCGGCTTGTCTTATGCTTGTCGTGTCTCCCAAGTCGCCTCCACATTCCGTGTTCTAATCTCCTCTTTTTTCTCATAGCTTGTACTAGAGAAGGGGGCTGTGATGAGATGGAAGGTTATGAAAAGAATCAAGGGATACGCAGTCAGCAACCGGTAGAGCATAATGTGAAGGTATGGAATAGAAGAAATATAGAAATTTCAGGTGTTAAAGAGGTGGATAGTTTTGATAGTGAAGAATTCCTCCTCCAGACATCAATGGGGTATCTTGTTGTACGTGGACAAAACCTTCAAATGAAAAACCTCGACCTGGACTCTGGAGTCGTTGCCATCAAAGGGAAAATGTATGAAATGACCTATTTGGACGAGCATCAAGGGGAAAAAGCTAAAGGCCTTTTTAGCAAGCTGTTCAAATGACCCTCACCACTCAATTCATAACAATCGTTGCCATGATGGGGGGAGGAATGTTTGTCGGTGCTTCATTAGATACGTTTGAGCGCTTTTTCGGAAAAAGGAAGAGGGGATGGCTTGAAATCATTTATCAACTGAGCTTTTGGCTCATTCAAGCCTCTATTCTCTTTTATTTATTGTATCTCGCCAATTATGGAGAATTGCGGGTTTATGTCTTTGTGGCGATTGTTTGTGGATTTGCCGCATATCGTGCATTGTTTCAGAAACTTTACTTAAAAACACTTGAAATGTGGATCCGAATCAGTATGGCTGTTTTCCGCTTCTTGAAGAAGACCGTGTATTATTTAATTTTTATCCCCTCGAAATCCATCATTTTCCTTATAATTTCTTTACTTCTTGGCGTTTATAAGATACTTTTAAAGGGTATCATTATATTGTTTCTTGTCGTATTTTATCCGATCCGGCTAATTTTTCGAATCATTTGGCGACTCTTGCCGAAAAACATGAAAAAATACTTAAGGGATTTAGCAGGGTTTCTGGATAAAATGAAGAATACAATGAACAATTGGGTGAAACGAATCAAGAAGTAAAGGAGGCCTACTTTCATGGCAAAGAGACAAACGGAGTCTGTGGCACGTCTGGATTCTACATACATGAAGCACTACGATGCCTATATGGACAGACACCAACGCAAGAAAAAGCGATTAGTCCGCCGTCTCGTTATGTTTGCCCTGTTAGTGTCGATCGTTGCTGGCTCCATGGTGTTTTATTCTATGAAACAACAGTCCTTGTATGCAGATAAGCAGGAGAAATACGAACAGTTGCAGCAAGAGATGACCGCTTTGAAAAAAGAGGAAAAAGGTTTAGAGCAGGAAATTGAACTTCTTAAGGATGAAGAGTATGTGCTGCAGATTGCACGGACAAACTATTTCTTTTCAAAAGAAGGAGAAATTATATTTAAAATGCCGAATGAGGACCCGTCATATTGACACTCTTTTCAAAGCTTATATATAATATATAAGAAGGATAATTTTTTTATCGAAAACTTAAGGAGGAGCATTTTTTTTATGTCAATTGAAGTAGGCAGCAAGCTGCAGGGTAAGGTAACGGGAATCACTAATTTCGGAGCGTTCGTCGAGCTTCCAGATGGTAAGACGGGTCTAGTTCACATTAGTGAAGTTGCCGATAACTACGTAAAGGATATTAATGAACACTTAAGCCAGGGAGACCAGGTGGACGTGAAGGTCATTAATGTCGGAGATGATGGGAAGATTGGTCTTTCCATTAAGAAAGCAAAAGAGAATTACGGTCGTCGCCCACAGAAACCTCGTAAGCCGGCTGAATCATTCGAACAGAAAATGAACCGTTTTATGAAGGATAGTGACGAGCGTCTAGCATCACTGAAGAAGCACACGGAATCCAAACGTGGAGGTCGAGGTGCTAAAAGAGGATAGCTTGCTGTCTAGGACAATGAGTAAAAGGTGCACGTCTTCATAAATAAAAAGCAGATCCATTACGGATCTGCTTTTTTGTATGCACTCATTTCTTCCGCTAAAGCTCCCGATTGTGGAAGACTCCGTTTTGAGATAATCAGGGTTCGTTTGCCTTGTTGGCAGTCAGGGGTGGTTGGGAAGCCGCTCGCTTTCCTGCGGGGATGACGGAGAGCCTCCTCGTGCTCCGCTCTGTGGGGCCTCTCCAGCCAATCCATTCCCGCGGGAGTCTCTCAGCTTCCCAACCGCCCCATTAGTTGAATGTGAGAAACGAACCCCTTTACCAAGCTTGAATGTCTTCCACTACCTGACTGTTAGAAGCTAGAAGCATAGAATGCTCGGTATCAAACTTTCAAGATTCATGAAACTGGGCGGGGGAGATTTAACCTTAGATTCCTATTAAGCTGAATAACTGCATATTCTAGAAGTGGTTTTGAGACGCTTATACGGCCAAGTGGCGGAGGGAAAGGGTGAGACTCCTATGGGACGTGTGGGACAGGTGAGACCCCGGAAGGCATAGCCTGAGGAGGCTCACCGCCCGCCCCATGGAAAGCGAACTGTTTCCCGGAGCCACTAAACGCAAACAAACATCTCAAAACCGCTTTTCCGCCATCCTGCCATATTCTTAATAAGTATAAATAAAGAAAAAAGTCGCGTCTCTGTATTAGAGACGCGACTTTTTTAGGACAAGAATGTTTCTGATGACCCGTACGGGATTCGAACCCGTGTTACCGCCGTGAAAGGGCGGTGTCTTAACCACTTGACCAACGGGCCAATATGTATGGCAAAAAATAATGGTAGCGGCGGAGGGGATCGAACCCCCGACCTCACGGGTATGAACCGTACGCTCTAGCCAGCTGAGCTACACCGCCATTTTGTTGAATGCTCTCTCGGAAGCACAAAAAATATATTACACCATGATAAATAAACTGTCAACAAGAAATAAAAATATCAGATAACTCTGTCTATTTCGCTAGGGAATGAGGAAGATTTTTGGAAAGTAGAGGGGTGCGGGTGGGGAGATTTTGTAGAATGGACCTTTCTTCTTGTGAAAACCATCGAAGTTTTTGTTTCTGCTCTCCTGTTGTTTTGACAAAATGCTTGTTCTGGGTGTGGTTTAATAGGTTTCACAAAGAAGGAGTGATGAAAATGTTAGGAACTGTATCAAAACGAGAAAGTCGTCAATCAGCCGTTCGAGGGTCCGGGATCGTGAGAGGGTTACAAAAAGCTTCATTCGGTACGTTTTCCTTTATGGCAAACAAAGGGGTCTTCCACATGGTGCTGGCATTATTATTAGGACGAGCCATCATATTATCTTCCATGGCCCCTTTTGGCGTAGCTTTTTTAGCGGTGATCTGGTGGCTAAAGCGTCCGCTTGTCATACCCGTCACAATAATGATGGCCGCAGGGGCTTCTACATACAGCTACGGTCACGCGGGTTTTATTGTAGGGGCGTCGACGACTTTTTTGCTCTTAAGTCTGGCATTGCGCAAAACAAGTCACCCCCAGAAATGGCTGCCGATGATCGCGTTGATGGCAAGCTTGATTCCGAGAACAGTGAGTCTCGCTTTACTGGATCGTTGGCAGCTCTACGAACTTACTTTGATGGTGGCAGAAGGAGTACTAGCTTTTATCCTTGTACTCATCTTTATGCAAAGCATTCCGCTTTTAACACCACAAAGATATCAACCGTCGTTAACAAATGAAGAGATTGTCTGTTTAATTATATTATTGGCCTCTGTGTTAACAGGGATGATCGGCTGGCAGGTACAGGGCGTTGCCGTCGTCGATATTTTTGCTCGCTACTTAGTTATATTGATGGCCTATATTGCCGGGGCCGCAATTGGATCAACGGTCGGTGTAGTGACCGGACTGGTCTTAAGCTTATCCAATATGGATCACATTTATCAGATGAGCCTGCTCGCTTTTTCAGGCTTATTAGGGGGGTTATTAAAAGAAGGAAAAAAAGCCGGGGTGAGCGCTGGACTCATCGTTGGTACTTTACTGATCGGTTTCTATGTCAGTAGTGGAGCTGATCTTCCATCTTCATTATGGGCTTCGGCCTGGGCGGTGGCTTTATTTATGCTGACTCCAAATTCATGGGTCAAGCAGTTGTCCAGGTACGTACCGGGAACGGATGAACATCATTCGGAACAACAAAAATACTTACAAAAAGTGCGAGACGTCACGGCTGTCAGGGTCGGGAAGTTTTCGGACGTTTTTCAGGCTTTATCGAAAAGTTTCACTCATTTAGAATCTCCAAAGGAGGATAGCGGGGAAGCAGAGGAAGTGGATTACTTCTTAAGTCATGTCACGGAAAAAACCTGCCAATCATGTTTTAAGAAAGAAAAATGTTGGGTCAATCAATTCGACGACACCCATAACTTAATGACGGACCTTATGCATGAGTTGGATGAACGAGGGGAGCCCAGCCGTGTCATGCGAAAGAATGTCGATCAGCACTGCGTCAAACCACAAAAGTTGATCGATACGATGAATCATGAACTATCTTTTTACCATGCGAATAAAGAATTGAAGCGTCAGGTACATGAAAGTCGGAGGTTTGTAGCTGAGCAGCTCCAGGGCGTCTCTGATGTCATGAACAACTTTGCAAAAGAAATTGTGAAAGAGCGAGAGCACCATGAACATAAAGAACAGGTGATCTATCATGCACTTGAACGAATGGGGATGGTCATTCAAAAATTAGAAATCTATTCCTTGGATACGGGGAACATGGATCTCGAGTTAATTGTAGAGATTGATAATTATAGAGGGGAAGGAGCGAAAATCATTGCACCTGTCCTTTCGGATATTCTGGGAGAAACCATTGTCGTTACAATGGAAGAAATTTCTCCATATCCAAACGGAAGGTGTTATTTATCATTTGGATCAGCGAAACATTATTCCATTGAGTCAGGAGTGGCGCACGCCGCTAAGGGAGGGGGATTCGTATCAGGGGACAGCTTTACAATGATGGAGCTTGGAAGGGGGAAATATGCATTAGCGATCAGTGATGGAATGGGTAACGGGGAACGTGCCCATGAGGAAAGTATGGAAACGCTGAGGCTATTGAAGCAAATTTTACAATCGGGCATCCAGGAGTCCGTAGCCATTCAGTCGATCAACTCCATATTGTCTTTACGGACAAATGATGAAATTTTTTCAACGTTGGACTTAGCGGTGATTGACCTGCACCAGGCGACGTCCAAGTTCATTAAGGTCGGCAGCACGCCGAGCTATATAAAACGAGGAGATAAAATTTTCACCGTCGAGGCCGGGAACCTGCCAATGGGAATCATTCCGGATGTCGATGTGGATATGAGGAGTGAACAATTAAAGGCAGGAGATTTCCTGATCATGATGAGTGACGGAATCTTGGAAGGTCCCAAGCAAATCGGGAATGTGGATATGTGGCTCAAGCGGAAGATCAGGGAAATATCAGATGAAGATCCGCAGGCGATGGCTGATCTTTTATTGGAAGAGGTGATCCGTACACAATCTGGGACGATCGTGGATGATATGACGATCATCGTAGCGCGGATTGATCGTTATATGCCGGAGTGGAAGTCGATTCCTTCGGTGAAAAAAGAGGCTTGATTAAAGTATAGAATTCCTCCTTTTCGGCGATGATGGAAGCAACGAATCAGGAGGGATATGCACAATGAAACCAGGCCGATTAAAGCAGATTCTTTTATTGACGGATGGATGCTCGAACCATGGAGAAGACCCTGTCGTCGTCGCAGCGCTTGCGAGGAATCAGGGAATAACGGTCAATGTGATTGGCGTTCTTGACGATCGGCAAAGTGGCAGGCCACAAGGGCTTGAAGAAGTAGAATCGATTGCCGAGGCAGGTGGAGGCGTCAGTCAAATTGTATATCAGAAAAGTTTGTCCCAAACCGTGCAAATGGTGACGAGACAAGCCATGACCCAAACGATTCAAGGGGTTGTTAATAAAGAATTACAAGAGATCCTCGGTAAAAAACAGACCATTGAAGAACTTCCCCCGGAGCAGCGGGGAGAAGTGGTGGAAGTGGTGGATGAACTCGGAGAGAGCTGTGATCTGGAGGTGCTTGTGCTCGTGGATACAAGTGCAAGTATGCACCATAAGCTGCCTACCGTGAAGGATGCTCTTTTCGATTTGTCCCTCAGCTTGAATGCGAGATCGGGATCAAACCAATTCAGCGTGTATGCATTTCCGGATCCGAAAAAAACCATTACGAAAATGGTAGGATGGACACCGGAATTAGGTGAAATACATGGGATCTTCTCTAAGTTGAATAGTGGAGGATACACACCGACAGGGCCTGCATTGAAAGAAGCGCTTTATGCGTTTGCAGGGAAACCTCTCGATGAGCGGTTGAGAAATGAGGAAGATCCATATGAAGAAACAGGTTTTTGACTTATCCCCTGGAAGTCGAGTAACCGGTAAATGGAGCGGTCGTGTTTATACCATCATCAAAAAAGTGGGTGCTGGAGCCTGCGGAACTGTTTTTTTATGCCGTTCCCATCAAGGGGAGACGTGTGCCCTTAAGCTTGGGGAAGACAGTTCACGAATGATGTTGGAAGTGAATATGCTCAAAAAATTCAGTAAGGTCCAAGGGGTGAAACTTGGGCCTTCTTTTGTTGATGTGGATGATTGGGTGGACCGGTCAGGACGGACGCACCCTTTTTATGTAATGGAATACGTGGAAGGAGCTTCCGTGGCCGATTTTTTGAAGGCAAAGACGAAGGACTGGATCGGGATTCTGGCTGTCCAATTACTTTCGGATCTTGAGAACCTTCATAATGCAGGGTATGTATTTGGCGATTTAAAGACGGATAACTTATTAGTATCCGGATCAAAAGTCCGCTGGATTGATGTGGGTGGAGTTACGGCTATAGGTCGTGCCATTAAAGAATACACCGAATTTTACGATCGTGGTTATTGGAACATGGGCTCCCGAAAAGCAGAGCCGACGTATGATTTATTTGCTGTCACAATGATCATGATGGAAATGGGCCACCCGAAAAGGTTCGATAAAGGGACTCACCCTCAAAAGACGCTGGAACATAGACTTGTTTCGTCGCCCATCCTGAAGCCCTATAAACGGGTGATTCAGCAATGTTGGAAAGGGGATATACAAAGCGCGGCACAAATGAAAGATTCCCTTTCTGGTGTACTCATGAAACGCAAAAAAACTCCCGCTTCGTCCCGTCAGAGGCGCGTGCAGAATAAAAAAACTGAGAATGTCGAACTTGCTGCTTTAACGGTGGCATCTGGTTTGTTTTTTGCGGTGTCGATTGCAAGCTTCTTTCTTTAAGTAGATACCTTTGGATGTGGAGACTGGCTGGATCGGAGCGGAGAAGACTTCTCCCAAGCAAAAATAACGGGGAAATGGATGCTTATCTTTTGAAGTGCTTACGAATAGTGATACGATAGGAAGAGATATACAGACAGAGACAGGGGGAAAACACCTGATGGATCATGCTGTCCACACCTTCATATCCAAACATCAAATGATCCAGCCGCATCAGACCCTATTGGTGGCTGTGTCCGGAGGCCCGGATTCAGTTGCTCTTTTGCATTTTTTGTGTGCTATGAAACACAAGCTTTCCCTGCGTTTAATTGCCCTTTCTGTCGATCATCAATTAAGAGGAGAAGAATCTCAAGCAGATCTTCGCTTTGTTGAGGACATGTGTGAATCTATGGGGGTTGAATTTGTCGGAACCTCCGTCGATGTCCATGCGTATAAGAAAGATACGGGGAAAGGCACACAGGAAGCAGCCAGGGAATTAAGGTATGCATTCTTTGAAAAGATGATGTATGCCTATAAAGCGGATGCAATTGCTATGGGGCATCACGGTGACGATCAGGCAGAAACGATTCTGATGCAGCTTATGCGTAGTGCACGACCGGAAGCGGTTCAGGGCATGCCTGCCACAAGGCGTTTCGCTTGTGGAAAGATCATTCGTCCCTTCCTTACGGCTTCTAAAGATCAAATCGCTTCTTATCTGGAAGATCAAGCGATAGAAGTAAGGATGGATCCGTCCAATGAGGAGACCGAGTACACTCGGAATGCGATCAGGCAGCACCTCTTGCCTTTTATGAAAGAAAACAACCCTCAGTTTCATAAGCATATGCAGGTGTGGAGCGAGAGAGCGAGAGAAGAAAGGTCATACATAAATGAGCAGGCCCAAAAAGTATTGGAAACTGTCCATTTTTCTTCAAATGTTGAGAAATTCGTACAATTATCAAAACAAACTTTCAAAACATTCCCGCTTGCTTTACAAAGGACAGCCTTTCATCTAATATTGAACTATCTGTATGTGAAGCAAAACGAAGACATTTCTTACTTGCATGAAGAAATGTTCATGAACCTAATGAATGATGCGAAACCGAATGCTTCCCTGGACTTTCCGGAAGGGTTAAAAATCATCCGTGCCTACGATGACATCACCTTTTCATTTCCGAAAGAACACGATGGTAATGGGTACTCCTACATTCTCGAAATGGGGGAGGAAGTCCAACTTCCTGATGGTTCGGAACTTAGGGCGGATTGGTTCAGCGGGGACGGCACTGAAGATCCTTTTACGTATCTATGTGATTCGCATCACGTAAAACTTCCTCTTTCCGTTCGCACGAGACAGGAGGGGGACAGGATTCGATTGAGAGGGATGAACGGCTCGAAAAAAGTAAAAGATATTTTTATCGACCAAAAAATCCCGGCCCGTCTGCGCCCTACCTGGCCGATCGTAACAGATCAAACAGGAAAGATTCTTTGGGTCGTCGGTTTGAAAAAAGGCGGGGAACGTACCAGCCTTTCATCAGGTCCATGGCTTCGGTTACATTATAAAAACAAAGCAGACACGTAGGAGGAGCAATCATGCATAACGAAATTGAAAAGGTCTTAATTTCCGAAGAGGAAATTCAGGCGAAGTGTAAAGAGTTGGGAGCGGAACTTTCGAAAGAATATGAAGATCGTTTTCCTTTGGCGATCGGGGTACTGAAAGGCGCCCTTCCGTTCATGACTGATTTGCTGAAACGCATGGAAACCCATTTGGAAATGGATTTCATGGATGTTTCCAGCTATCACGGAGGTATGGAATCTTCAGGTGAAGTCAAAATTGTTAAAGACCTTGATACGAAGGTGGAAGGTCGGGACATTTTGATTATTGAAGATATTATTGATAGTGGTCGGACACTAGCTTATCTTGTCGACTTGTTCAAGTACCGTAAGGCCAAGTCAATTAAAATCGTTACACTGCTTGATAAACCGACGGGAAGAAGTGCGGATATCAAAGCAGATACAGTCGGGTTTGAAGTGCCTGATGAATTTGTTGTCGGGTACGGCTTGGACTATGAAGAAAAGTATCGTAACCTTCCGTACGTTGGAGTCTTGAAGCCTGAGGTTTATGGAGGCTGAAGATCAACCTGCGATGGCAAGTTTGAAAGTGTCCATGTCAGGGGTAATTAGTTGTGTCGGCTGTTTTTGGTATGGTAGTATTTACTATAGTTTTTCTCGTTTGGGAGGAGGTAGGCAATGAACCGGATCTTTCGTAATACCATATTTTACTTACTTATCTTCCTCGTGGTTATCGGCGTGGTCGGTCTATTCCGAGGTCAAGGTGATCCGCAAACAGAATATAATGTCAATGAATTCTACAATAAATTGAATAATGGTGAAATCCAGGAAATGACGATTCAGCCTGTCAATGGGGTGATTCGTGTTACTGGTCAAGAACAGGGAGCGGAAGAGGGCGAAACTTTCGTCGCGCAGCTTCCGGCTAATGATGAAGTGATTGCTCAAATCACACAGACAGCTCAAGAACAAAGTAATCTGACTGTCGAACAAGAAGAGCAGCCTAGCGCATGGGTGACTTTTCTAACGTCCATCATCCCGTTCGTCATTATCTTTATTTTGTTCTTCTTCTTGCTTAACCAGGCGCAAGGCGGCGGAAGCCGTGTCATGAACTTTGGTAAGAGTAAGGCGAAGATGTATTCAGAAGAGAAGAAGAAAGTGCGTTTCAAGGATGTTGCTGGCGCAGATGAAGAAAAGCAGGAGCTTGTAGAGGTCGTTGACTTCCTTAAAGACCCCCGTAAATTCTCTGCTGTCGGTGCCCGTATTCCTAAGGGTGTCTTATTAGTAGGACCTCCAGGTACAGGTAAAACATTGCTTGCACGTGCCGTGGCTGGTGAAGCGGGAGTACCGTTCTTCTCCATCAGTGGTTCGGACTTTGTTGAAATGTTCGTCGGTGTCGGTGCATCCCGTGTCCGTGATTTGTTTGAAAATGCGAAAAAGAACGCACCAGGCATCATCTTCATTGATGAAATTGATGCTGTAGGTCGTCAACGTGGAGCTGGTCTTGGCGGAGGCCATGATGAGCGTGAACAAACGTTGAACCAATTGCTCGTTGAAATGGACGGTTTCGGTGTCAATGAAGGAATTATCATCATCGCTGCGACCAACCGTCCGGACATCCTGGACCCCGCACTTCTACGTCCAGGTCGTTTTGACCGTCAAATTACAGTCGATCGTCCAGATGTCAAAGGTCGTGAAGCGGTACTTGCGGTACACGCGAAGAACAAGCCGCTGTCTGAGAACGTTGACTTGAAGACGATTGCGCTCCGTACACCTGGCTTCTCTGGTGCCGACTTGGAGAACTTATTGAACGAAGCCGCTCTAGTAGCTGCGCGTGGAGATAAGAAGAAAGTCGATATGGATGACGTAGATGAAGCGATTGACCGTGTGATCGCAGGGCCTGCCAAGAAGAGTCGTGTCATTTCTAAGAAAGAACGCGATATTGTTGCCCACCATGAAAGTGGACACACCGTCATTGGTATGGTGCTTGATGATGCGGACATGGTCCATAAAGTTACAATTGTTCCACGTGGGCAGGCGGGTGGATATGCCGTTATGCTTCCTAAGGAAGATCGTTACTTTATGACGAAACCAGAACTGTTCGATAAGATCACTGGATTACTCGGTGGTCGTGTAGCCGAAGAAATCATCTTTGGTGAAGTAAGTACGGGAGCTCACAACGACTTCCAACGTGCAACCAACATCGCACGTAAAATGGTCACAGAATATGGCATGAGTGAAAAACTTGGTCCGCTTCAATTTGGTTCTAATTCCGGTGGTCAGGTCTTCCTTGGACGTGACATCCAGAACGAACAGAACTACAGTGACCAGATCGCTTATGAAATTGACCAGGAAGTGAAGAACTTCATTCAGTACTGTTACGACCGTGCGAAAACGATCCTTACTGAAAATAAAGATAAGCTTGAGTTGATCGCGAAGACACTATTAGATGTCGAAACACTGGATGCAACTCAAATCCGTTCTCTATTTGATAAAGGTCGTCTTCCGACGGATGAAGAGCTTGAGGCAATCGCACGTGAACACAATGCGAAAATCAAGAACAACACGTCTTCCAACAATGAGGATGTCCGTGTGACTATTCAATCCAAAGAAGATGAACAGACGGAAGAAACAGAGACTCATGAAGAAACGAAAGAAGAAAAGAAAGAGGAAGGTCCATCTGATTCAGAGGATCGTCGTTCTTAAAGGTTCATGAGTAAAGCCACATCAGCCCTGAAACGGGAGGTGTGGCTTTTTCTGTGTCCTAAAAAGAGCGAAACGGCAGGTTCTTGTGATATGATGGTAGCCGAAGGAAATGACACGGGAGGCTTCATGTATGAATTTTGTCCTTGATGTGGGAAATACCAATACTGTGTTAGGCGTATTTGAAAATAACTCTTTGAAGTATCAGTGGAGGATTAAAACCGATCGTCATAAAACAGAAGATGAGTTTGGGATGTTGATTAAATCACTCTTCGATCATGAAGGATTGCGTTTTGAAGATATGGACGGCGTCATTATTTCGTCCGTTGTTCCACCGATTATGTTTGCACTTGATCGTATGTCCCGATATTATTTTAAAAAGCAACCGATGATCATAGGAGAGGGGATGGTGGATCACGGATTGCCAATGAAATACCCAAATCCGAATGAGATCGGAGCCGACCGAGTGGTTAATGCGGTAGGTGCTATTGATAAGTACCCTCTTCCTTTAGTCATCATAGATTTTGGAACAGCTACGACTTATTGTTATATTAATGCTGAAGGAGAATATCTCGGAGGCGCTATTGCCCCAGGGGTCAATATATCGATGGAAGCTCTTTACGCAAAAGCAGCCAAGCTTCCAAAAATCGAAATTAAGAGTCCGGAACATGTGATTGGTCAGAGCACAGTCGAAGCCATGCAGTCCGGCGTCTACTATGGATATGTAGGTCAGGTCGATGAAGTCGTTCGTCGTATGAAGGAAACATCCGATCAGACACCGACGGTCATAGCGACAGGCGGTCTTGCTAATTTAATCGCCGGTCAATCAAGGACCATCGATCATGTCGATCCTTACTTGACGTTAAAAGGTCTTCATAAGATATACCAAAGGAACAAAGAGAAAAAAGCGTTTAAAGGAGAATGAATAGCATGTCAGATTATTTAGTGCGTGCCATAGGTTTCGACGGCCAGGTCAGAGCTTATGCCATCCAGTCAACAGAAACAGTCGAAGAGGCAAGACGCAGGCAAGATACGTGGGCAACCACATCAGCAGCACTGGGACGTACGTTAACCATCAGCGGCATGATGGGAGCAATGCTTAAAGGCAATGATAAGCTCACAGTGAAGGTCGAAGGAGACGGACCTGCCGGAGCTATTATTGCAGATGCAAACTCTAAAGGGGAAGTTCGTGGATATATCAAACACCCTCATGTTGATTTCGAATCGAATGCCCAAGGGAAATTGGATGTAGCCCGGGCGGTTGGAACGTCAGGGACATTGAGTATCGTGAAGGACTTGGGTATGAAAGATCACTTTACAGGTCAAGTTCCTCTCGTTTCTGGTGAGATCAGTGAAGATTTCACCTATTACTTTGCAAATTCTGAGCAAGTGCCTTCAGCTGTGGGAGCTGGCGTGCTTGTCGATACGGACTACTCGATTCTTGCTGCTGGCGGTTTCATTGTTCAAATGATGCCGGGGGCTGATGAAGAGACGACAAGTCAAATTGAAAAGAGACTCTCAGAAATGCCTGCGATCTCTTCTCTTGTTCGTGAAGGAAAAACCCCAGAAGAAATACTGCACACGGTTCTAGGGGAAGAAAATGTACGCGTACTGGACACGATGCCCGTGAAGTTCCAGTGCCACTGCTCACGAGAACGTGTGGAAATGGCCATTGCCAGTCTTGGAAATGAAGAAATTGAGCGAATGATTAACGAGGATCAGGGAGCAGAAGCGAAGTGCCACTTCTGTAACGAAGATTATCAGTTCGACGTAGAAGACCTAAAGGAACTGCAATCTCAAGACACGGATTCCACATCATAATCTAAAACCGTTCATGATATAATAAAAGGCGAAACTGTGGTTTCGCCTTTTCCTTTAATGTCAGGATGATTGAAATGTTTGACAATTTCGTTCTTATTCAGTACATTAGGTTTAAATCCTATTAAAATACTTGGTTTTGGGAGTGAGTTTATTGAGAATCGTAAATAACGTAAGCGAATTAGTCGGGCAAACTCCATTGGTCAAGCTGAATGGAAGCGCGGAAGAAGACAGTGCAGATATCTATCTTAAACTGGAATACATGAATCCGGGCAGTTCCGTTAAAGACCGTATTGCTCTTTCCATGATTGAAGAAGCTGAAAAAGATGGCAGCCTAAAAGAAGGAGATACCATTGTAGAACCGACAAGCGGGAATACAGGGATTGGTTTGGCTATGATCGCAGCAGCCAAAGGTTACAAAGCCATACTTGTAATGCCGGATACGATGAGTCAAGAACGCCGTAACCTTCTTCGTGCCTACGGAGCAGAACTTGTGCTCACCCCAGGAAGTGAAGGGATGAAAGGCGCCATTAAAAAGGCAGCTGAACTCCAAGACCAGAAGGGTTACTTTATGCCTCAACAGTTCAACAATGAAGCAAACCCACTCATTCACGAAAAAACAACAGGACCGGAAATTGTTGAGCAGATGGGTGATCAATTAGACGCATTCGTTGCTGGTATCGGAACAGGTGGAACTATTACTGGTGCGGGTAAAGTATTGAAGGAAAAATATCCCGATATCAAGATTTATGCGATTGAACCAGAAGAATCTCCAGTTTTGTCCGGTGGTGATCCTGGTCCACATAAAATCCAAGGAATTGGAGCAGGCTTTGTACCCGGCATCCTGAATACGGAAATCTATGATGAAGTCATTAAAGTGACGAAAGAAGATTCATTCGAAGCGGCAAGGGAAGCTGCTAGAAAAGATGGAATCCTTGGAGGAATCTCTTCCGGATCCGCTATCCATGTGGCGAAGCAGGTCGCTAAAAAACTTGGTAAAGGGAAGAAGGTTGTAGCGATCATTCCTAGTAATGGTGAGCGTTATCTATCTACTCCGCTTTATCAGTTTGATGAAGAATAAGGTTAGACAACTGCACCCCAAGGGGGTGCAGTTTTTTTATTTATGTTTCCAACCGTGCACGTGTGATAGAAATTTTGAAATGATGTAAGATAGGGGAAGAGAATGATGGAAACGAGGGAAACAAATGAACATCAAATTAAGAACTTCAAAAAAACGTTCGATCTAACAAATGAAACTCTCGTGATGGGGATTCTTAATATTACGCCGGATTCTTTTTCTGATGGAGGGCTTTATTACAATCTCGATCACGCTGTAAAACAAGCAAAGATGATGGAGCAAGAAGGCGCGCATATCATAGATATCGGTGGTGAATCCACTCGGCCCGGTCATCAACCTGTCACGGCTGAGGAGGAACTGGCACGAGTTATCCCTGCCATCCAGGCCGTCAAAAAGGCGATTCACCTTCCTGTTTCCATTGATACTTATAAAGCAGATGTTGCGGAAGAGGCTATAGTGGCAGGCGCTTCAATCATCAATGATGTCTGGGGGGCGATTAAAGAACCTGCCATTGCTGAAGTGGCTGCTCGTTATGATGTACCGATTATCCTTACTCATAACCGGTCAGACAGAAATTACGAGTCTTTATTGGAGGACATGAAAAGAGACCTTCGAAAAAGCATTAAGATAGCCAGAGATGCGGGTGTCAAAGATGAAAATATCATCCTCGACCCAGGGATTGGTTTTGCAAAAACCCAAGCCCAAAACTTGGAGGTTATGCGAAACTTAACAGCATTAAAGGAACTCGGCTACCCGGTTTTGTTAGGAACCTCCAGGAAATCATTTATTGGTACAGCCCTGGATCTTCCGAAAGATGAACGGATGGAAGGGACAGGTGCAACCGTCTGTTATGGAGTGGCCCAAGGCGTGGATATTGTGAGGGTACATGATGTGAAGCCTATTGTGCGAATGACAAAAATGATGGATGCTATGCTCGGGAAGGGTGAAGGAATTGGATAAAATTTATGTAAATCAAATGGAGTTCTGGGGTTACCACGGTCTTTTTCCGGAAGAGAATAAACTTGGGCAACGGTTCTATGTAGATCTTGAGCTTGAGCTGGACTTGAAGCCGGCAGCTGAATCTGATGATATGACCAAATCAATTGATTACGGTGCGATTTACGAGGTGACGAAGAAGACAGTGGAAGGGAAACACCACAAACTCGTCGAGACGGTAGCGGAAAAGGTAGCAAGTGAACTATTCACGGAATTTCCGCTATTGGAAGGGTGCCTCGTAAAAGTATATAAGCCCGATCCTCCGATTCCGGGGCATTATAAATCCGTGGCTATTGAAATCTATCGGAGACCAGAAAAATGAATATCGCTTATATTGCTTTAGGTTCGAATATTTCACCGCGGGAATCATTTCTCAAAGACGCTATTTCTCTGCTTGAGGAGCATGAAGATATAACCGTCCTAAAAAAATCGGCGGTTTATGAAACGGCCCCTGTTGGTTACACAGAACAAAACGACTTTTTAAATATGGCCATTCAGGTGGACACGGAGTTATCCCCTTCCTTGTTGTTGGAGTACTGCCAGGGCATTGAAGAGGAGTTAGGGAGAAAGCGCGTGATAAAATGGGGACCGCGTACGATCGACCTCGACATCTTGCTTTATAATCAGGAACTTATGGAAACAGAACAATTAACCATTCCTCATCCCCATATGCACGAACGGGCATTTGTAATGGTTCCTTTAGCAGATGTGGATGCTCAAGCTTATCTCCCTCATTTACAACAAACAGCGGGAGAAGTTCTTGGGTTGCTTCCTTCAGAAGAAGTGAGAAGCATGAGCAAGTGGGGGAGAATTCAGTAATAGAGTGTAAGCCCAAGGATACGATGCACACCGGATTTGTATTCAATGGAAGTTGAACTAGAGGTGTAAATGCAAGAATCCATACCCTTTCAACATTGACACGCCCATAGTACTTTTTTATACTAAACGATAGTTAGATGCTGCCAGTCCCATGCTGGCAGTTTTTGTTATTGTAACGGTAAGTACCCAAAAAAGATCAGGGAATGGAGTGATAGCAATGACAGAAGAACTCAATGAACATATGCGGGTGCGTCGCGATAAGATGAATACTCACCGCGAGCAGGGCATCGACCCATTCGGTGACAAATTCGACCGCACGGATTACGCCCAAGACTTAATAGAGAAGTACGATCAATATACGAAAGAGGAACTGGAGGAAAAGCAGTTCCCAACAACCATCGCTGGACGAATCATGACGAAGCGTGGAAAAGGAAAAGCAGGTTTTGCACATATTCAGGACCTGACTGGACAAATTCAACTATATGTTCGTAAAGATGAAATTGGTGAAGAAGCATACGACAACCTTTTTAAATCTGCTGATTTAGGAGATATCGTAGGAGTTTCCGGTGTGATGTTTAAGACAAACGTAGGGGAACTTTCCGTGAAAGCAGCAGACTACCAATTGCTTACGAAGTCTCTACGTCCACTTCCTGAGAAATTCCATGGTTTGCAGGATGTTGAACAACGATATCGACAGCGTTACTTAGACCTCATTACAAACCCTGATAGTAGAGACACATTTGTTCTGCGCAGTAAGATCATTCAGTCTATGCGCCGCTATCTAGATGGTTTAGGTTTCTTAGAGGTAGAAACACCATTGATGCACGGAATCGCAGGTGGAGCTTCCGCCCGTCCTTTCATTACACACCACAATGCGTTGGACATGCAGTTGTATATGCGTATCGCTATCGAACTGCACTTGAAGCGTTTGATTGTCGGTGGGTTGGAAAAAGTATATGAAATCGGACGTGTATTCCGTAATGAAGGAATCTCCACTCGCCATAACCCTGAGTTTACGATGATTGAGCTGTATGAAGCCTATGCTGATTACCACGACATCATGAACCTGACGGAAAACATGGTTGCTCATATCGCTAAAGAGGTTCTTGGTACAACAAAAGTCACTTACAATGAACAAGAAATAGATCTAGAGCCGGAGTGGGCTCGACTTCATATGGTAGATGCGATCAAAGAACACACCGGTGTAGACTTCTGGGAGCAAATGTCTGATGATCAAGCGAAAGATCTTGCTAAAGAACATGGTATAGATATTAAAGATACGATGACATTTGGTCATATTGTAAATGAATTCTTTGAACAGCGCGTAGAAGAAAAGTTAATTCAGCCTACATTTATATATGGGCACCCGACCGAAATCTCTCCTCTTGCGAAGAAGAATCCTGAGGATGGAAGATTTACGGATCGATTTGAATTGTTCATCGTTGGCCGTGAGCATGCCAATGCATTCTCTGAGTTAAATGATCCGATCGATCAAAGAGAACGTTTTGAAGCTCAGCTGAAAGAAAGAGAAGAAGGAAATGATGAAGCACATATGATGGATGAAGACTTCCTGGAAGCCCTTGAATATGGCATGCCTCCAACGGGTGGTTTAGGAATTGGAATCGATCGTCTAGTTATGCTGCTGACAGACTCTCCTTCCATTCGTGACGTTCTGCTGTTCCCGCAAATGAGAAATCGTGAATCATAAGCTTTCCAATCCCACCAGATGCATCTGGTGGGGTTGTTTTTTACCCGTTGGATCACTTATTATATGAAGAGTAATAATCTGAATTATCTTTTTACGAAAAACCTATTGCGTGGTTTTGGATCCCATGATATATTATTACTTGTCGCGTTAAGAGAGCGGCAAGCCGCAAACGGCTTAACAAAATAAATCATAAAAAGTTGTTGACGAAAACAACTACACATGATATATTGATTAAGTCGCTGTTTTGAAGCGGCGAACAAAACATTTGATCTTTGAAAACTGAACGAACCAACCAGTACGTCAAAACATTTCTTCTTTATAGAAGAAATTTGAAACAAAGCACATTCGGTGTGCAAATGAGCAAGTCAAACTTAACTTTTATGGAGAGTTTGATCCTGGCTCAGGACGAACGCTGGCGGCGTGCCTAATACATGCAAGTCGAGCGCGGGA
>NZ_JAIEZV010000009.1:0-3030 GCF_019599545.1 Halobacillus sp. Nhm2S1
GATTATAATCAGATAGATAAGTCATCGATCCATTAGTATCCGTCAGCTCCACGTGTCACCACGCTTCCACCTCGGACCTATCAACCTCATCGTCTCTGAGGGATCTTATTACCTTATAGGTAAGGGAAATCTCATCTCAAGGGGGGCTTCATGCTTAGATGCTTTCAGCACTTATCCCGACCACACGTAGCTACCCAGCGATGCTCCTGGCGGAACAACTGGTACACCAGCGGTGTGTCCATCCCGGTCCTCTCGTACTAAGGACAGCTCCTTTCAAATTTCCAACGCCCACGACGGATAGGGACCGAACTGTCTCACGACGTTCTGAACCCAGCTCGCGTACCGCTTTAATGGGCGAACAGCCCAACCCTTGGGACCGACTACAGCCCCAGGATGCGATGAGCCGACATCGAGGTGCCAAACCTCCCCGTCGATGTGGACTCTTGGGGGAGATAAGCCTGTTATCCCCGGGGTAGCTTTTATCCGTTGAGCGACGGCCCTTCCATGCGGAACCGCCGGATCACTAAGCCCGACTTTCGTCCCTGCTCGACTTGTAGGTCTCGCAGTCAAGCTCCCTTGTGCCTTTACACTCTGCGAATGATTTCCAACCATTCTGAGGGAACCTTTGGGCGCCTCCGTTACCTTTTGGGAGGCGACCGCCCCAGTCAAACTGCCCACCTGACACTGTCTCCGGACCGGATCACGGTCCTGGGTTAGAATGTCCGTACAGCCAGGGTAGTATCCCACCAGCGCCTCCACCGAAGCTAGCGCTCCGGCTTCCAAGGCTCCTACCTATCCTGTACAAGCTGTACCAACATTCAATATCAGGCTACAGTAAAGCTCCACGGGGTCTTTCCGTCCTGTCGCGGGTAATGTGCATCTTCACACATAGTATAATTTCACCGGGTCTCTCGTTGAGACAGTGCCCAAGTCGTTGCACCTTTCGTGCGGGTCGGAACTTACCCGACAAGGAATTTCGCTACCTTAGGACCGTTATAGTTACGGCCGCCGTTTACTGGGGCTTCGGTTCAACGCTTCGCATAAGCTAACGCATCCCCTTAACCTTCCAGCACCGGGCAGGTGTCAGCCCCTATACTTCGCCTTACGGCTTCGCAGAGACCTGTGTTTTTGGTAAACAGTCGCTTGGGCCTTTTCACTGCGGCTCCTCGGCAGAGGAGCACCCCTTCTCCCGAAGTTACGGGGTCATTTTGCCGAGTTCCTTAACGAGAGTTCTCCCGCTCACCTTAGGATCCTCTCCTCGCCTACCTGTGTCGGTTTGCGGTACGGGCACCTCTTTCCTCACTAGAGGATTTTCTTGGCAGTGTGAACTCAGGAGCTTCGGTACTTTATTTCCCTCCCCATCACAGCTTGACGTTGCCGGACGGATTTGCCTATCCGACCGTCTCACTGCTTGGACGCGCACATCCAGTGGCGCGCTCTCCTTATCCTCCTGCGTCCCCCCGTCGTTCAAACGGAAAGGAGGTGGTACAGGAATATCAACCTGTTGTCCATCGCCTACGCCTTTCGGCCTCGGCTTAGGTCCCGACTAACCCTGAGAGGACGAGCCTTCCTCAGGAAACCTTAGGCATTCGGTGAAAGAGATTCTCACTCTTTTTTCGCTACTCATACCGGCATTCTCACTTCTAAGCGCTCCACCAGTCCTTACGGTCTGACTTCACGGCCCTTAGAACGCTCTCCTACCACTGATCATAAGATCAATCCGCAGCTTCGGTGGTGTGTTTAGCCCCGGTACATTTTCGGCGCAGAGTCACTCGACCAGTGAGCTATTACGCACTCTTTGAATGATGGCTGCTTCTAAGCCAACATCCTGGTTGTCTAAGCAACTCCACATCCTTTTCCACTTAACACACACTTTGGGACCTTAGCTGGCGGTCTGGGCTGTTTCCCTCTCGACCATGAACCTTATCACCCACGGTCTGACTCCCAGAACAAAGTCTATGGCATTCGGAGTTTGACTGAATTCGGTAACCCGATAGGGGCCCCTCGTCCAATCAGTGCTCTACCTCCATGACTTTCTATTCTGAGGCTAGCCCTAAAGCTATTTCGGAGAGAACCAGCTATCTCCGTGTTCGATTGGCATTTCACCCCTACCCACACCTCATCCCCGCAATTTTCAACTTGCGTGGGTTCGGGCCTCCAGTCAGTGTTACCTGACCTTCACCCTGGACATGGGTAGATCACACGGTTTCGGGTCTACGACCGCATACTCACTCGCCCTATTCAGACTCGCTTTCGCTGCGGCTCCGCTTCTGCTGCTTAACCTCGCATACGGTCGTAACTCGCCGGTTCATTCTACAAAAGGCACGCCGTCACCCATTAACGGGCTCCGACTACTTGTAGGCACACGGTTTCAGGTTCTCTTTCACTCCCCTTCCGGGGTGCTTTTCACCTTTCCCTCACGGTACTGGTTCACTATCGGTCACTAGGGAGTATTTAGCCTTGGGAGATGGTCCTCCCGGATTCCGACGGAATTCCTCGTGTTCCGCCGTACTCAGGATCCACTCCGGAGAGAGAAAGATTTCGACTACAGGGCTGTTACCTGCTCTGGCTGACCTTTCCAGATCGATTCGCCTATCTTCCTCTTTGGTAACTCCAATGGAGTGTCCTACAACCCCAGAAAGCAAGCTTTCTGGTTTGGGCTGATTCCGTTTCGCTCGCCGCTACTTGGGAAATCGCGTTTGCTTTCTCTTCCTCCGGGTACTTAGATGTTTCAGTTCCCCGGGTGTGCCTGCCTATACCTATGTATTCAGTATAGGATACTGTTCCATTACGAACAGTGGGTTTCCCCATTCGGAAATCTCCGGGTCAAAGCCTACTTACGGCTCGCCGGAGCATATCGGTGTTAGTCCCGTCCTTCATCGGCTCCTAGTACCAAGGCATCCACCGTGCGCCCTTATTCACTTAACTATCTTCGTGAAAAGACGTTTACAATTTCAATTAGATGTCTTGTCATCAAATGTCTCATCGTTAGATGAAACAATGATTCCTTATCCAGTT
Source organism: Halobacillus sp. Nhm2S1 (assembly GCF_019599545.1). Classification (GTDB taxonomy): domain Bacteria; phylum Bacillota; class Bacilli; order Bacillales; family Halobacillaceae; genus Halobacillus. Next base: position 3,019 of record NZ_JAIEZV010000009.1, read on the forward strand.
TTCAAGGTTCAC